>NZ_JBEXNA010000001.1:0-267508 GCF_040610875.1 Kribbella sp. NPDC003505
GGTCTCGATGCGGCGCATCGTGGCCTTTGCTCACGTGCGGCGAGATGCCGTGCCGAGTGCCCCGCAGTAGGCGCTGGATTATCAGACATGCCCTAGCCGCGCACCTCGGCGCAGGCCGCGATCCAGCGGTCCAGCACGTCCTTCGCGGCCCCGGAGTCGATCGCCTCGGCCGCGCGGTCCATCCCGCTGCGGATCCGCTCCGTCACGGTGCCGGCCTCCGGCGTGTACGCCGCGAGCGCCGCGCCGGCGTTCAGCAGTACGACGTCCCGCACCGCTCCCGGCTCGCCGTCGACGAGGGCTCGCACGACCTTCGCGTTGTACGCCGCGTCCGCGCCCTTCAACGCCTCCGCGGCCACCGGCTCGATGCCCAGCTCCCGCGGGTCGAGCGTGACCGGTCCCTCGACCTGTCCGCCGCCGACCGTCCACACCTGTGACGTCGTCCGCGTGGTCAGCTCGTCCAGGCCGTCGTCGCCGTGGAACACGAGCGCGTCGATGCCGCGCCGCGCGAGGACACCGGCCATCAGCCCGGCGATCCGGCCGTCGCCGACGCCGACCGCCTGCGCCGACGGGTCCCCCGGGTTCGCGAGCGGGCCGAGGAAGTTGAACGTGGTGGGCACCCCGAGCTCCCGCCGCGGTACGGCGGCATGCCGCAGCGCGGGGTGGAACGCCGGAGCGAAGCAGAACGTGATCCCGACCCGCTCCCCCACCTCGGCCACCTGCGCCGCGGTCAGGTCAAGCGGAATGCCCAGCTCCTCGAGGACGTCCGCCGCGCCGCAGGCCGACGAGGCCGCGCGGTTGCCGTGCTTCAGCACCTTCGCGCCCGCCCCGGCCGCGACGATCGCGGACATCGTGCTGATGTTCACCGTGTGGGCTTGGTCACCACCGGTGCCGACGACGTCCAGCGTCCGGCCGGGCACCGAGATCCGGGTGGCGAAGTCGCGCATCGTGGCGACCAGGCCCTCGACCTCGGTCACGGTCTCGCCCTTGGAGCGCAGCGCGATCACGAACCCGGCGAGCTGCGCGGGTGACGCGGCGCCGGACAGGATCTGCTCCATCGCCCACGCCGTGGCGGTGGCCTCCAGATCCTCACGCCGCAGCAGCGGGTTCAGCACCTGCGGCCAGGTGTAAGCCCCCATGGTGCGTCAGGCGGTGGTGGCGGGGAGCTTGGCCAGCCGCTGCCGGAGCAGCTGCGCGGTGACCTCGGCCAGCTTGATCGGGTCGATCGGGTGCGAGACCGCGCCCTCGGCCCGCGACCAGGTCGCCAGCCAGGCGTCCTGCGGACGGCCCGTGATGACCAGGACCGGCGGGCACTGGAAGATCTCGTCCTTCAGCTGCCGGGCGATCCCCATGCCGCCGGCCGGAACGGCCTCGCCGTCGAGGATGGCCAGGTCGATGCCGCCCTTGTCCATGGTCTTGATGACGGCCGGCTCGGTGGCGCACTCGACGTACTCGAGCTCGGGCAGATCGGCCGCGGGCCGCTTGCCGAGGGCCAGCCGGACGGACTCCCGCGTCGTACGGTCGTCGCTGTAGACCAGGACCTTCAGCGAACGCTCTGAACTCATCGATCCATCCCAAGCTGTGTTCTGAACAAGACTGGACATTCAAACAACACCGCGCATGCTACCGGGGCGCCTGTTCGGCCCGGCGAGCCTGTTCCTCCAAGCGGTCCAGGCGCCGGTCCTCACGGCGGGCCTCACGCTGCGACTCGCGCACCCACTGGACGAAGAGAACGGCGAAGAACACCACGCCGACGATGTCACCCGAGCCCCACAGCAGACCGCCCGCGATGTACTGGTCGTGCAACGGCGAGGGCGGCCAGGACCGGCCGAAACTGGTGTACCAGTCCTCGGCGATCAGCGTGTTCGCGGACATGATCGTGATGCCTAGGAAGGCGTGGAACGGCAGTGTGAGGAACACCAGGATCAGGCGGAACGGGTAGATCACCCGGCCGGGCACCGGGTCAAGCCCGAGCAGCGGCCAGAAGAACAGCGAGCCGACCAGGATGAAGTGCAGGTGCAGCAGGTCATGCAGCACGGTCGAGTGGAGCGTCGCGTCGTACCAGCCGCTGAAATAGAGCGCCCACGGGCTCAGGACGAACAGCGTGAAGCCGATCAGCGGGAAGCAGATCACCTTCGCGAACCGTGAATGCAACACGGAGAGCAACCACTTCCGCGGGCGCTGCGGCAGCGTCCGTAACGCCAGCGTGACCGGCGCGCCGAGCGCCAGCGCGAGCGGCGTCAGCATCGACAGGATCATGTGCTGCACCATGTGCACGCTGATCAGCACGGTGTCGTACGTGCCGAGCGCGGACTGGGTGGCGATCACGGCACTTCCCAGCCCCACCCCGACGAACGAGAAGGTCCGGCCGCGGGACCACTTGTCGCCGCGTTTGCGCAGCTTGTGGACGCCGTACAGGTACAGCGCGCCGAGCACGACGATCACGGCGAGTAACACCGGTTCGAAGGTCCATGCCGTCAGCAACCGGACCGGAGTCAGCGGCTCGATCCGGTCGCCGGGTGTGGCGTGAAGGGGAAGCACGTTTCCACAGTAGGAACAACGGTTCGGCGACATGCACGGGGGTGGTCGTGGCGCTGAACAGCGGGACCGACATAATGACCGCGTGGCCACTGCAACCGCGCTCCCAGCGTCTCGTGAACACGGACACCACGACCGTCCCAGCATGGTCAGTGTCGGCACGATCGTCTGGCTCTCGAGCGAACTGATGTTCTTCGCCGCCCTGTTCGCGGCGTACTTCACGATCCGGTCGGTGACGACCGCTGCCGCCGCCCCTGGGGCGGAGACGCTCTGGCAGCTCTCGACCGAGCGCCTGGACGTGCCGTTCGCCTCGGTGAACACGCTGATCCTGGTCGCGTCGTCGTTCACCTGCCAGTTCGGCGTCTTCGCGGCCGAGCACGGCAAGGTGGGCCGTACCGGCTCGCTGGCGAACCCGCGCAACTGGGGCATGCGTGAGTGGTTCATCCTCACGTACATGATGGGCGCCGTCTTCGTCGCCGGTCAGGTGACCGAGTACACCGCTCTGGTGCAGGAGGGTCTGACGATCTCCTCGAACGCCTACGGCTCGGTGTTCTACCTGGCCACCGGGTTCCACGCGCTGCACGTGACCGGCGGCCTCATCGCCTTCGTGTTCGTCCTGGCCAGGACGTACATGGCTCGTAAGTTCACCCACGAACAGGCCGTCTCGGCGATCGTCGTGTCGTACTACTGGCACTTCGTCGACGTGGTCTGGATCGCCCTGTTCGCGACCATCTACCTGCTCAAATGAGTGAGAAGAGACCTTCCTTGTCACCGGCGCGCTTTCTCTCCGCGCGACGACGGCACCGGTCCGCCGGCCTCGTCGTGCTCCTGTTCGGCCTCCTGGCAGTGGGCTCGGCGTACGCCGCCTTCGCCCCTGACAACGCGGTGGCGGACAACTCGGCCCAGTCCCAGCAGATCGAGGAGGGCAAGAAGCTCTTCGCGGTCGGCTGCGCCAGCTGCCACGGCCTGAACGCCGAGGGCGGCGGGAACGGCGAGGGCAAGATGGCCGGCCCGTCGCTGATCGGCGTCGGCGCCGCCGCCGTCGACTTCCAGGTCGGTACCGGCCGGATGCCGGCGATGCAGCCGGGCGCGCAGATCCCGCGCAAGGCCCCGGCGTACACGGAGGAGGAGATCGAGGCCCTGGCCGCGTACGTCGCCTCGCTCGCCCCCGGTCCCGCGGTGCCGGCGTCGGAGTCGTACGACGTGAGCAAGGCCACCGACGAGCAGGTCACCCGCGGTGGCGAGCTGTTCCGCACCAACTGCACGGCCTGCCACAACTTCGCCGGTCGCGGTGGCGCGCTGCCGAACGGCAAGTACGCACCGTCGCTGATGGGTGTCAGTGAGAAGCACATCTACGAAGCCATGCTGACCGGTCCGCAGCAGATGCCGGTCTTCTCCGACCAGGTCATGCAGCCGGAGGACAAGCGCGACATCATCGCGTACCTGAAGGCCCTGCAGACCCAGAAGGACCCGGGCGGGTTCGGACTGGGCCGGCTCGGCCCGGTGTCCGAGGGCCTCTGGGGCTGGTTCGTCGGAATCGGCCTGCTGGTGGGCGTAGCGGTCTGGATCGGCGCCAAGGGCGTCAAGGCCAAGGGAGCGAAGGCAAGTGAGTGAGCGAAGCGAACTCACCAATGAGCACAGCAGCGACTGTCGGCGCTCATTCGCGCCCGCAGCGAAGCGAGGACGCGAATGAGTGACGACAAGAACCTTCCGGTGAAGCCGGAGGACGAGCACGGCAGCGCCGTCGAGGTGGCGGAGCCGATCCCGGACCCCGGCCTGGAGCCGCACGAGCCGCGGATCACCGACATCGACCCGAAGGCGGCCGACCGCGTCGAGCGCCAGGTGTCGGCGATGTTCGGCCTGGCGACGCTGCTGGTGCTGGGCGCCTGCGTGGCGTACTTCGCGATCCCGCGGGACTCGATCCTCGAGTTCGGCCCGCTGTCCGGCAACGCGAACAACATGGTCATCGGCCTGTGCATCGGGCTCGCGCTGTTCCTGATCGGGGCGGGCGCGATCCAGTGGGCCAAGAAGCTGATGGTCGACGAGGAGATCTCCGAGGAGCGGCACCCGGCGCACTCCTCGCCGCAGCAGATCGCCGAGATCACCGAGGCGTTCCAGCAGGGCACGGCGGAGTCCGGCTTCACCCGGCGCAAGATGATCCGCAACTCGCTGATCGGTGCGCTCGGCGTCCTCGGCCTGCCGGCCATCATCCTGCTCCGCGACCTCGGCCCGCTGCCGGGCCGGGCGCTGTACAACACGATCTGGGCGAAGGGCATCCGGGTCGTCAACGACGTCACCGACCGCCCGATCAAGCCGTCCGACATGGTCGTCGGCCAGCTGGTCAACGCGGCGCCGGCGAACCTGGCCCCGCTGCAGGAGGAGAGCCCGGTCGAGTACCAGAACGCCAAGGCCAAGGCCGCGGTGATCGTGGTCCGGATCAAGCCCAGCGAGATCCGCACCCCACCGGGCCGGGAGAACTGGGGCGTCGACGGCATCCTGTGCTACTCGAAGATCTGCACCCACGTGGGCTGCCCGATCTCCCTGTACGAGCAGACCACGCACCACGTGCTCTGCCCGTGCCACCAGTCGACCTTCGACCTCGCTGACGGCGCCAAGGTCGTTTTCGGTCCTGCGGCCCGGCCGCTGCCTCAGCTACCGTTGGCAGTGGACAGTGAGGGCTACCTGGTTGCGC
Organism: Kribbella sp. NPDC003505; assembly: GCF_040610875.1. NCBI lineage: Bacteria > Bacillati > Actinomycetota > Actinomycetes > Propionibacteriales > Kribbellaceae > Kribbella > Kribbella sp. NPDC003505. The sequence goes on from NZ_JBEXNA010000001.1 coordinate 5,228, forward strand.
AGAGCGGCTTCCACGAGCCGGTCGGCCCGAGCTTCTTCGAACGAGGGTGACAACAGTGTCAACAAGCACAGAGTTCCCTGGACCGGTCAAGTGGGTCGACGATCGCCTCGGCATCGCCAAGATCGGCAAGAAGAACCTGCGGAAGGTCTTCCCCGACCACTGGTCCTTCATGCTGGGCGAGATCGCGCTCTACAGCTTCATCATCCTGATCCTGACCGGCACCTTCCTGACGTTCTGGTTCAAGCCCTCGATGGCCGAGGTCGAGTACCAGGGTTCGTACAGCCTGCTCAAGGGTCTGCACATGTCGGAGGCCTACGCCTCCACGCTGGACATCACCTTCGACGTCCGCGGCGGTCTGCTGGTCCGGCAGATCCATCACTGGGCGGCTGTGCTGTTCATCGCCGCGATGATGGTGCACCTGCTCCGGATGTTCTTCACCGGCGCGTTCCGCAAGCCGCGGGAACTGAACTGGCTGATCGGCTTCGGGATGCTGTTCCTGGGCATCGTCGAGGGCTTCATCGGCTACGGCCTCCCCGACGACCTGCTGTCCGGCACCGGTCTGCGGATCACCAACGGCATGATCCAGGCGTCACCCGTGGTCGGCACGTACATGAACTTCTTCATCTTCGGCGGTGAGTTCCCCGGCGACGACTTCGTCTCCCGGTTCTTCATCGTCCATGTACTGCTGATACCGGGCATCATCCTGGCGCTGGTCACGGTGCACCTGTTCCTGGTCGTGTACCACAAGCACACGCAGTACGCCGGCCCCGGCCGGACGCAGAAGAACGTGGTCGGCTACCCGCTGTTCCCGGTGTACACGGCCAAGGCCGGCGGCTTCTTCTTCGTGGTGTTCGGCATCACCGCGCTGATGGGCGCACTGATGCAGATCAACCCGGTCTGGCTGTACGGGCCGTACAACCCGGCCGAGGTGACCGCGGGATCGCAGCCGGACTGGTACATGGGCTGGCTGGAAGGCTCGGTCCGGATCTTCCCGGGCTTCGAGTCGACGTTCTGGGGCATCACGATCAGCTGGAACCTGCTGATCCCGGCCCTGATCATCCCGCCGGCGTTCGTCACGATCGTCGCGCTGTATCCGTTCATCGAGGGCTGGATCACCGGCGACAAGCGCGAGCACCACCTGCTCGACCGGCCGCGGGACGTGCCGACCCGGACCGGTATCGGCGTCGCGTTCATCACCTTCTACGCGCTGCTGTGGATCGGTGGCGGTAACGACCTGATCGCCACCCACTTCGGCATCTCACTGAACAACGTGACGTGGTTCCTACGGTTCGCGGTAATCCTCGGCCCGATCCTGGGCTTCTGGATCGCGCGCCGCTGGGCGATCTCGCTGCAGCGGGCCGACCAGGAGCGGCTGATGCACGGTCTGGAGACCGGCGTGATCATGCGCGACGCGGACGGCAAGTACACCGAGAAGCACCAGCCGATCTCGACGTACGAGGCGTACTCGCTGACCGCGCGGGACCGGGTGGTGCCGCACGAGCTCGGTCCGGAGACGGACGAGAACGGGGTCCGCGCCCCGCGCCGGGCGCTGCACAAGGCCCGCGCCGCGCTGTCCCGCTTCTACTATGCCGACGCCGTCCAGAAGCCGACCACCCAAGAGCTCGAGGAGGCGCACGAGCACGCTCACGACGCCGACGAGATCCACGAGCTGACGGAGGACACCGAGACGTACCGCGAGGTCACCAGCGACCGCTCCTGACGTCGTACGTAGTGCGAAGGGCCCCGGCATCTGCCGGGGCCCTTTCGTTTACCCCAGTGCGTCCGAGACCGCGCTCAGGTACTCCTTGACCACGGTCTGGTCGTCGGGGCCAAGGCCCTGGGTGGTGACGATCAGGCGGTCCAGGAGCGGGCCGAAGAACTGCCAGCCGAGCGCGACCGCGCTGTCCGAGACCTGGAGACGGGTGCTGCGGCCGTCTGTGCGGCTTCTGAGGCGTTCGACATGGCCGGCGGCCTCCAGGCGGTGGATGACCGCCGTCGTCGCTTGAGAGGTCATTCCAAGCTGCTGAGCGAGCCATCCTGGTGTTGCGTCCACTCCGGCGCGTTCGGCGTCCAGGAGGCGTACGAGCGCCCGGACGTCGGTGCCGTGCAGGCCGGTCGTCCGCGCGAACTCCCCTACCGCCAGCTCGAGCCGCAGGGCGACCTCGCGCAGCAAGTGCACCACGTCCAGCGCGGCGGCCCGATCCGGGTCGGACGGTGTCACTCCTTCTCGCATACGGTTCAATTTACCTCACTGAGTGAGCTATTCTCGGCAGCATGAGCTTTCAGGACGCGTACGACGATCTGCTCGCCCGCTGGGGCGTGCCGGTCGAGCAGCTCGAGCTGACCGACGAGTTCGGTACGACGCACGTGAACGCGTGCGGCCCTGCGGACGGGCCGCCCGTCGTCCTGCTTCCGGGTCACGGCGCGACCTCGCCGGTGTGGTTCGCGGTCGCCCCGCGGCTCGCGGAGCAGTACCGGGTGTACGCGGTCGACCTGATCGTGGACGCGGGCCGCAGTACCAACACCGGCCGGACCCCTAAGACACCGGACGACCTGCACAGCTGGCTTTCCACCACGTTCGACGGCCTCGGCATCGAGCGGGCTGCGCTGTGTGGTCACTCGTACGGCGCCTGGATCGCGCTCACGTACGCGATCGCTCACCCGGAGCGGGTCGAGCGCCTGGCTCTCCTCGACCCGACGGACTGCTGGACCGGTCTGCGCCTCCCGTACATCCTCAGAGCGCTGCCGAGCCTGCTGCGCCCCTCCCGCGAGCGGACCGCCTCGTTCTTGCGCTGGGAGACCCAGGGCCTGCCCCTCGACCCCCAAGTCCTGGAGCTGGCCGGTCTGGCCGCGGAGCAGCCGTCTACACCGTTCGTCCGCACCAAACGCCCCAGCGACGACCAACTGCGCGACATCACTCCCCTGGTCTTCGTCGCCGGCCGCAGCAAGAGCCAGGACGCCGCCCACCTCACCCGCCGAGTCACAACGCTCTCCCCCGCCGCAACCGTCGTACAGCTCGACACTGCAACCCACCATTCGCTGCCTGCACTGCATGCCGACGAGGTCGCTCCGCCGCTACTGGCGCATCTGGTCAGGAATCGATAAGCACGCAACTGACGTCGCGTCTAGCGTTGGGGCATGACTGAGGTACTGGCAGAGCTGCAGGATCGGACCTTTGAGCGTGCCACGGCAGCGACGGCGAGCACCTATCCGCCGGAGCGCCGGCTCACCGCCGAGCAGTTGACGAGCTATCTGGGGCGCCGTGAGTACGCAGTGGTCGGCACCAGCCGGCCGGACGGGCGGCCGCACGCGTCGATGTCGATGTACATCCGCAGCGGTAGCGCTTTCTGGCTGCCTGCTGTGGGCGGCTCGGTCCGCGCTCGCAACCTGCGGACCAACCCCTGGCTGACGCTGGTGGTCGCCGAGAACGACGACGAGAGCCACATCGCCGTCATCGCCGAGGGGCCTGCCCAGCTGGTCGGGCTCGACGACCTCCCCGACGACCTGCGCACAGCTGTCGATCGAAGCTGGCCCAATGTCTGGAAGTGGGTCGACGTCTGGATCGTGCTGAACACCGAGCGCGTTCTCTCGTACGCCGCTGAGGACGCCCAGCCGTAGTCCGCGGCGGGTGTGGGCTGTGTGGGCCCACGAAAAGCCCACAAAATAAGGGGATTCCGGCTCGGAAACTGTCGGTGGCGCCGTCTAGAGTCGATGCCATGGAACTTCTGGGCGAGCGGCCGGTGTGGTCGATGAGTGGCAGCGAACTGCTGTCCACTCTCGACGAGCTGGAGGCCGAGCTGGCCCGCCGGGAGGCGTACCGGTTGAGCGTGATCGCCGCGATCGAGTCCACCGGGTACGCCGAAGAGCTCGGCGCCCGCGACACCGCCGAACTGCTGCGGTTCCGGTACCGCCTGGACGCCCCGGCCGCCCGCCGCACCCTCCGCCTGGCCCAGACCGCCCCGCACTACCCGGCCGTCTCGGCCGCCCTCGAGGACACTGCCTCCTGCGAGGAGACCGACGACGATGCTGGCGGTGCTGGCGGTGCTGGTGCTGGTGGTGGTGGTGGCTGGTTGCTGCGGCCGGCGCAGGCGGCCGCGATCGTATTCGGGCTGGACCGGGTCCGCTCCCGGGTGCCGGTGGAGCATCTGGACGCGGCCGCGGAGCAGCTGGTCGGGCTGGCCGGTCATCTGTCGCCCGGTGAGCTGCGCACGGCCGCGAAGGAGATCGCCGACCTGCTGGACTCCGACGGCCCCGAACCCGACGAGCACAAGGCCTACGCCCGGGAGTCCCTGACGCTGTCGGCCGCGGACAACGGCGTGAAGTTCAAGGGCTTCCTGGCCAACGAGAACGCCGAGCTGTTGCGCGCGGTCGTGCACGCCGGTGCCCGCCCGCACAAGACCGTCGACGGCGAACACGACCCGCGGCCACGCGACAAGCGCCAGGCCGACGCGCTGTCCGGCGCCCTGGGCATCGCCGCCGCCGTGTGGGACACCACCGGCCCCACCACCGGCCCCACACCCGGCCCCACACCCGGCCCCGCCACGGGCACCGCGGGCACCGAGGACACCGCGGGCACTGAGGACACCGCGGGTACAGGTGGCGCCGCGCGCACCGCGGGTACAGGGGACATCGCAGCCGTGGCTTCGGCGGCTGAGAGCGCCGAGGACACCGAGAACACAGCGGGCGTCGCGGGCGCCGCGGGGACAGGTGGTCGGGTGGCCGGGTATGGTGCGAAGGCGATTATCACGGTCACGATCGATTTCGACGACCTGAAGGCCGCGACCGCGGACGCGGTCGGGCGCACCGTCTACAGCGGCGGGCTGTCCGCGGCCACGATCCGGCGGCTGGCCTGCGACGCGAACATCATCCCGCTGGTACTGGGCTCGAACTCCGAACCGCTCGACGTCGGCCGCCGCGTGCGGCTGGTCACCACGGCGATGCGCCGCGCCCTGGAGGCCCGCGACCGCGGCTGCGTGGTCTGCGGAGCCCCGCCGGTCATGTGCGACGCCCACCACCTGATCTCCTGGATCGACGGCGGCCACACCAAAGTCTCGAACCTCGCCCTGCTCTGCCGTCGGCACCACACCGACCTACACAAGGGCCGCTGGCACATCACCATCACCAACGGCGAAGTCCACGTCGCCCGCCCCAGCTGGGCCGACGCGGACCCCGCACGCCCCCACCGCTTCCGCCGACGGGCCGCCGCGCCTAGACCGAACCATCCATCCGCCACGCCACCGGGCGCACTGCCCAGCGCGCTGCTCGGTGGTAGCGAGGTGGTGTCCGATGGCGTGCGTTCGAAGTGGCAGGCGGACGGTGCCGTCCTCCAGGAAGCTGCCGACTTCGCCCTGACCGGACCACCGACCGGCTAGGTCAGAACACAACAACCTCCCGGCCGCGGGCATGCCTGCGTGGTCAAAGGGCAGGAGAGAACCTAGCCTGCCTTGTCGGCGACCAGGCGGCGCCCGCGAGACACCACTGCAGCCGACACCGAGATCAGATGCCGTGCGGGTAACGCGCATGCCGGCAAGGCCGGCCGATAAGACCGTCGCAGCGCAGCGGTGCCCGTTGACCCCGCACAGCACCTGCGGCCACAGACACCTCTGACACCGCGTACCAGCGTCTGGCTCCTTCGGATGGAGACAGCGCTCAGGGACTGCGGAGGGGTCACCCGACCCGCTTCACACCGAGGATCGCGGCAGCTCCCAGCGTGGTGGACAATCCCGCGGCTGTGTAGAGGACGACGTAGCTGCCGTTGCCCAGGGCCAAGATGCCCGGCGCGAGGGCGGGTGCGACGAAGAACGGGAGGGCGCTGGAGATGTTGAAAACTCCCAGGTCCTTTGCGGCGGTGGCCCGGTCGGGGAGTACGTCCGCAACCAGAGCGAGATCGACTGCGACGTACAAGCCGAAGCCGAGGCCGCTGATCGCCGTGCCGGTGAGATAGCCGGCGAACGTGTGGGAGACGGCGATGACGAACATCGCGACGCCGTACAGGATCGACGCGGTGACGACGAGGATCTTTCGCCTGCCGGTCCGGTCCGAGAGGTAGCCACCGACGAGGGATGCGGCGATCAGGACGACGGACTGGGCGAGGGTGCCCAGGAAGATCTGATGCGGTACGTCGGCCTCCGGGCTGCCGATCTGGTCGAGGAGGTAATAGGCCTGGTAGGTAGCGAGGAAGGCGTAGGCCAGCACCAGCAGGAACCGGCTGGTGAACGCCCAGGCGAAATCAGGGCTCGTGCGTGGGTTGAAGTAGAAGGTGCTGAGCAGTTCCCGGACCGACCAGGGCGGCTTGTCGGCCGGGTCGAGACGGCGATCCGTCAGGGTGACCGCGAAGAGCAGGACGAAGAACCCACCGATCGCGCACGGAGCCAGGAACATCAGGAGCCGATTCCCGGTGAACAACTGGACCAGATAGGTCGCGGTCACCGACGCGACGGGCAGACCGATGCCGAGGACACCCGCGACCGAACCGCGTTGATTGACCGGGACCTGGTCCGGCAGGACGGCCACCAGTGCGGCGAGCAGAGCGTTCAGGGCGAGTTGCGCGAGGCACCATCCGACCAGGACGACGGCGATAGTCGGTGCCAGCGCCACGATCAGGATGCCGACGCACCCGCCGCCCAGGCCGGCGACCAGCCGACCCGGTCCGGTTTCCTCACATCAGCGATCAGCCAGGCGAATGCGGCCCACCGCCATCGGCGATGGACCGCACCGGGGAAGTCAGTCGACCTTGGTGAGGCCGGCGGTGACCGGCGCCGGCTTGAAGCCCTTGAAGGCCATCCAGCTGCCGACCGAGAGCTCCCAGCAGGCGATCGGGACGGTGGCGAGCATCGTGATGGCCGAGGTCTGCTCGTTGTGGCCGAACACGGTCGCGACGTTGGCGGTGAACAGCAGCGGCGCCCCGACGAGCCCCAGGGTGGGGATGATCCGCGGGACCAGCCGCGACTGGTACATCAGCGTGCCGAGCAGTACGGCGTTGATGCTGGCCATGAAGCCCGGACCGAGCAGGAACGTCCAGTCGCGGACGGCCACGAGCGCCTGGCTGGTTCCCGTCGTACTGGTGCCGTTCTGGTTCAGGGTGACGACCGCGAGCAGGCTGACGACGCCGGTCATGATGATGGCGGCCTCGAGCAGCCGCGACGTGACGAAGCCGAGGGCGAGGGACTGGTTCTGACGCTTCAGGACCGGGAACAGGGCCACGGCGCTGCCGATGCAGGCGAGGGCGTTGACGAAGTCCAGGAAGCCGGCCGACAGGAGCTGGGTGTCGTGCCCGACGGCGACGGTGAGGTCCGGGTTGACTGCCGAGCCGATGAAGGCGAAGGCGGGCAAGGACGCCGCGAACGTGAGCAGGTAGAAGATGCCTGCTGCGCGGGCGTGATTGCGGGTCGGGTCACTGGTCGCTGTGGTGGGTCGTGCGGTGGTGGTCATGGCTGTCTCCGGTCTTCGGGTCGTGCGGATCTTCGTGGTTGGCGTGCGGAGCGGGCTCCACCTGGGCGACCGAGAGGAGGGGAAGGCCGAGGTCGCGGAGTCGTTGCAGCAGCCCGTGCAGGGCTGCCTGGTCCACGACGGGGCCCCTGATGGTGGTGGTGGCGGTGAGGACGAGCCCGTCGAACCAGGCCGACCACCGCGGATCGAGGCGCCCCTGGAGGCGGATCTCGTACCACTGCGGCGTGCTGTTCACGGGACGCTCCTCTTGTTCGATACCCGCAAACTAGGAGCCGATGTGGTGAGAGGTCCTCACATCATCTGGTGAACTCGGTGATGATCTTCAGCGGCGCTGAGACAGCAGGTTGAGCTGGTGCGCCCGGCGGACCGCAGCACGGCGGTTGTTGACGCCGAGCTTGGCGTAGATGTTCTTGGTGTGGGTCCGCACCGTGTTGAGCGACACGACGAGCCGGCGGGCGATCGACGGCCCGTCGAGATCGCCGGCGAGCAACCGCAGGACATCCAGCTCACGCTCGGTCAGCGGCTCGATCAACCCGTCGCGAGAGGCGGGGACGCCCGCCGCACCCGGGAAGGCGTCCAGGAGTCGCCGTACGTACGACCGGCCAGAGGCCAAGGCAGTGAGCAACTCGGCCATCGGCTGCCCTTGGCTGGAGAAGACCCGCACATAGCCTTCGGGCTCGGCCAGAGTCAGCGCGCGTTCCAGCACCGCCCGGGCCTCCTTGTCGTCCCCGGTCGCCTGCTGGGCGAGCGCCATGAGCGTCAGGAGCTCGATGAGGGTGCCCTGCCTACCGCCGTCCGCGGCCACGGCGATGAGTCGCTCGAGCAGCCCGATGGCGTCCTGCGGCCGCGATCCCTCCGCGAGTAGGACCCGGACGAGAGTCACGTGCTCGTACTCGCTCAGGTACGACGCCTCGTCGTGCACGGATACGCCGTACTCGCGTGCCCACTCCAGGGCGGCGGCCACGTCCCCGTGCGCAGCCAGCATTCGTGCGCGCAGTGCCGGGATCGGTCGCACATTCGGCGCGAAGTCGCCGATGTACACCCGTTCGGCCTCGGCGAGCAGCCCGAGCGCCGCGTCGAGATCACCCTCGGCCTCGCGGAGCTGTGCCATCGCCACCCGCCATCGGTACGGGTTCTGCGGCAGGCCGAACTGCTCCCCGAACTGATCGCCACGTCTCAGATGCTCGGTGGCACCGCTGCGCCTCGCGCAGCCTGCCCTGCGTGATCTCGAGGTCGGCGAGCGTGATGGAGCAGCCGAGGACGTCGGCGACGTACCCGACCCGGTGAAGCCCGTCGGCAGCGGCGGTGTAGCTGCGGTGTGCGGCCTCGAGGTCGCCCGCAGTCCAGGAGGCGATTCCGGCCAGCGCCTCGGCCGAAGCCCTGGTCAGGTGGTCGTGCTCGGGCGCACGGTCGACCGCCGAGCGGGCGTGCGCCAAGGTGCCGCTGCGGTCGCCTCCGATCAGTGCCAGCGCGGCCCGGTACAGCTCGATGCCGCCAGGCAGCCTGGCGAGTTCGAGTTCGTCGACGACCACGATCTCTTCGGGCCCGTTCAACAACTGCTCGATGTGGCGCAACCTGCGCTCGACGTCGCCGAACTCGTTGCCGGCCATCAGCGCGCCGACAAACCCCATCGCGAGCACGGGCCGGCGCTGGACCACGTCATCGGGAAGCTCGTCGATCCAGCGGCGCAAGGTGCGCTCCTGGCGGTTCTTGCGCAGCTTAGGTACGGCGCGCTCGACCATGTCGGCCGCCCGCGCAACGTCACCGGCCGCGAGCGCGTGCCGGACGGCCGGCTCCGGCCGGCCGGCATCGCGGTACCAGTCGGCAGCGCGTCGATGGAGCTCTGCGACGTCGATGTCCTCGTCGACCAGATGGGCGTGGAGGACGTCGCGGAAGAGGTGGTGATACCGATACCAGCGTCGCTGGTCGTCGAGCGGGACCAGGAAGAGATTGGCGCGGTCGAGCCGCTCCAGCATCGCCTTGCCGTCGTGTTCGCCGGTCACCGCATCGCACAGGGGTCCGGTGAGACGGTCCAGAATGCAGGTCGCCAACAGAAACCGCCGTACCGTGTCGGGCTGGCGGTCCAGAACCTCTTCCACGAGGTAGTCGACGACGAAGCGATCGTCTCCGGCGAATCCGGCGATGAAGTCGGCGGCGTCGCCGCGACTGCGAAGTGACAGGACCGCGAGTTGCAGGGCCGCGGCCCACCCCTCCGTGCGCTCCTCGAGTGACGCGATGTCCTCGGCGGTCAGACGCAGGTCGTTCACCTCATTGAGGTAACTGACCGCCTCAGCAAGGGTGAAGCGAAGGTCGGCGGCGCGGATCTCCAGGAGCTCGCCGCGTGCGCGCAGGCGTGCCAGCGGCAGGCCGGGGTCTGCTCGGGTGCTGATGATCAGCCGCAGTTGCGGAGGCAGATGGTCGAGGAGGAAGGTCATTGCCTGCCGGAGGCCGAGGCTGTCGACCAAGTGATAGTCGTCCAGGATCAGGATGACCTCGTCGGGTCGAACGCTCAGCTCGTTCAGAACCACGGTCAACACTGCCTCGATCGGCGTCTGCCCAGCCTGAAGCAGCGGGAGGGCGCTGGCAGCGACGCCTGGAACGGCACGGTCCAGGGCGGTGACGACGTACGTCCAGAACGACGTGGCCTCGCGGTCGCCCTCGTCGAGGGCGACCCACGCGACTGTCGCTCCCGTCGAGGCTGCGTGGTTGTCGATCCACCGTCCCAGCAGGGTGGTCTTGCCGAATCCTGCCGGCGCCGAGACCAGCACCAGGCGGCCGCCCCGAGTCAGGTCTTCGTCCAGCCGTGCCCGCGCGACGAGGCCGGCCCGTGGCACGGGCGGGAAGAACTTGGTCTCGACGAGCGCGTCGGTCATCGCAACCCCGGGGATTTGACGCTATGCCCACGAGAGTAGGACACACGCGCTAGGAGCTGGTGGAAACACAACAGCCTCCCGGCCGCGGGCATGCGGTGGGGAGGCTGTTGGGTCAGAGGGTCAGGAGAGGGCGGAGCCGGCCTTGTAGGCCGCCCAGGTGGTGTTCCAGTCGGTCCAGCCGTTGCCGGGCTCCATGTGGCGGGTGGTGCCGGTGACGATGACCGGGTCGCCGCGGAGGGTCTGGTTGAAGAACCACTGGGCGTCCTTGAGGCTCATGCCGACGCAGCCGTGGCTGACGTTGGCGCTGCCCTGGCTGCCGGACGACCACGGTGCGCCGTGGATGAACTCGCCGGAGCTGGTGACGCGCTGGGCCCACTTCACGTCGGGGATGTTGTAGTACTCGGGGTCGCCGGGCTTGAGGCCGACGGTGGCGGCGTCCATCCGCTTCACCGTGAACTTCTCCATGATCACCTTGACGCCGCTGCGGGTGGTGAAGCCGTCCTTGCCGGCGGTGATCGGGATGGTCCGGGCGAGCTTGCCGTTGATCGTCACCGTCATCGTGTGGGTCTTGACGTTGACGTTGCTGACCACCGACTTGCCAATGCTGAACGCGATCGTCCGGCCGGAGGTGCCCCAGGTGTTGTTGCCGGCGTTGACGCCCTGGGTGTCGATGTTCACCGTCACCTTGGTGCCGGCGGGCCAGTAGTTCTTCGGGCGGTAGTTGACCTGCTTGCTGTTCACCCAGTGCCAGCTGCCGTCGACCGGGACCGACGTCTTCACCGACAGCCGCTTCTCGACCGCGGCGCGGTCCTTGACCGGGTTGTTCCAGAAGATCTGGATCGGCAGCGCGACGCCGACGGTCTCACCGTTCAGCGGGACGACGGAGGCCTTCAGGCTCTTCGACGCCTTCAGCGTCTTGAAGGTCGAGCTGATCGGCACGGTGGCGCCGTCGGTGCCCTCGGCCGAGCCGCTCACCGTGTACGACGCGCCGGGCTTGAGCTGCGGCTGCGACGTCCACTGGGTCTTGTCGGTGTTGAAGCTGCCGGTGACCTTGTCGCCGTCGTCGTCCTTCAGCGTGATCGCGGTCAGCTTGCCGGCCGTGGTGGTCACCGTCACCGGCTTGTCGGGCTGCACCGACGTCGCGCCCTTGGCGGGCACCACCGCGATGCTGGCCGAAGCAGCGGACTCCGACGGAGTGCTCGAGGCATCCGGGGTGCTCGAGGCACCTGGCGTGTTGCTCTGCGACGTCGACGCACCGGGCGTCGACTGGCCACCGCTGCCGTCGGCCTTGGTGTCGCTACAGGCCGTCCCGGCCAGCAGCAGGACGCAGATACCCGCCACGGCAAGGCCGTGCTTCCTCACCGAACCGCTCACCATTCCCCAGCTCTCCCCTGTTTAGTCAAACCGCGGTAAGGGTAACCTGCCGCGGCGACATTTCCCTGCATCCGCTCGCCACCTCACTGGTACGGACCACAACTCTCTGTACCCGGCGGCACTACTCAAGACGCACGAAAACGCCGTCCGGTTCGCTCCCGGACGGCGTTTTTCGTACGACTCTCAACTAGTGAGCGTGGTCACCGCGGTAGTACTCGAAGATGAAACCGCTCAGCGTCACGATGCCGATGCCGACGCCGGCGATGAACAGCCACCACCCGAACACGATGCCGAGGACGACCACCGACAGCGTCAGCGCGCACCACAGCGGCCACCAGGAGTGCGGCGGGAAGAAGCCGAGCTCACCGGCCCCTTCGACGATCTCCGCTTCCTTGCGGTCCTCCGGCCGGGCGTCCATCCGGCGTGCGGTGACGCTCAGGTAGAACGCCACCAGCAGCGACAGGAAGAACGTCATCACCAGCGCGGTGGTGCCGGTCGGGTCCTCTGACATCAGCCAGTAGATCGGCGTGACGACGAGCACGAACACACTCAGGATCCCGAAGACCCAGGCTTCGACCTTCACGCCTTGTCCTTCCCCTCGGTCCCGTCGGCTCCGTCGGTCTGCTCGATCAGGTGCTCGACGCGGCCCTGGTCCTCACCGGCGTCCAGCAGGTTGTCCGCGCCGGCCCGGTTGTCCGGGTACTCCGCCAGCGCCACGTCGGCGTGGTGGAGGTCGAACGCCGGGGACTCCGAGCGGATCCGGGGCAGCTTGACGAAGTTGTGCCGCGGTGGCGGCGAGCTGGTCGCCCACTCCAGCGACCGGCCCCAGCCCCACGGGTCGTCGACGCCGACCGGCGGTGTCTTGCGGGACTTGTAGATGTTGTAGAAGAACGGCAGCATCGACGCGCCCAGGATGAAGGCGCCGACGCTGGACACCTCGTTCAGCGTGGTGAAGCCCTCGTTGGCGCCGTACGACGCGTAGCGCCGCGGCATACCCTCGACGCCCAGCCAGTGCTGCACCAGGAACGTGGTGTGGAAACCGACGAACAGCAGCCAGAAGTGCAGCTTGCCCAGCCGCTCGTCCAGCATCCGCCCGGTGAACTTCGGCCACCAGAAATAGAACCCGGCGAACATCGCGAACACCACCGTGCCGAACACGACGTAGTGGAAGTGCGCGACCACGAAGTACGAGTCGGACAGCTGGTAGTCCAGCGCCGGCGAGGCCAGGATGACGCCGGTCAGACCGCCGAACAGGAAGGTCGTCAGGAACCCGATCGACCACAGCATCGGCGTGTCGAACGACACCGAGCCGCCCCAGATCGTGCCGATCCAGTTGAAGAACTTCACCCCGGTCGGGACCGCGATCAGGAACGTCATGAACGAGAAGAACGGCAGGTTCACCGCACCGGTGACGAACATGTGGTGCGCCCACACCGCCACCGACAGGACCGCGATACCGAGGGTCGCGCTGACCAGACCGATGTAGCCGAAGACCGGCTTGCGGCTGAAGACCGGCAGGATCTCGGTCACGATGCCGAAGAACGGCAACGCGATGATGTAGACCTCGGGATGGCCGAAGAACCAGAACAGATGCTGCCAGAGTATTGGTCCGCCATTGGCCGCGTCGAAGACGTGGGCCCCGAGTGTTCGGTCCGCCTCCAGCACCAGCAGCGCCGCCGCCAGGATCGGGAACGCGATCAGGACGAGGATCGACGTGACCAGGATGTTCCAGGTGAAGATCGGCATCCGGAACATCGTCATACCGGGTGCGCGCATCGTGATGATCGTGGTGATGAAGTTGACCGCACCGAGGATCGTGCCCAGGCCGGCCATCCACAGACCCATGATCCACAGGTCACCGCCGATCCCCGGCGAACGGACCGCGTTCGACAACGGGGCGTAGGCGAACCAGCCGAAGTCGGCGGCACCGCCGGGGGTGAAGAAGCCGCTGATCGTGATCAGGCCGCCGAACAGGAACAGCCAGTAGCTGAACATGTTCAGCCGCGGGAACGCCACATCGGGAGCGCCGATCTGGATCGGCATGATCTCGTTCGCGAAGCCGACGAACAGCGGCGTCGCGAACAGCAGCAGCATGATCGTGCCGTGCATCGTGAAGAGCTGGTTGTAGACCTCTTCGTTCACGATCTGCAGACCCGGCTTGGCCAGCTCGGCGCGGATCAGCAGCGCCATCACGCCGCCGATCAGGAAGAACGCGAACGACGTGACCAGGTACATGTGCCCGATCAGCTTGTGGTCGGTCGTGGTCAGGTACTTGACCAGCAGCTCGCCCTTGGTGCGCCGCCGGGGCAGCGCGGTGGTGCTGCCGATGGCGCCGGTGCGCTCGGCGAAGTCCGTCACTTCTCGCCCCCTGTACCGGGAATGGTGGTGGCGTCGGCGCCACCGGTTGCGGCGCCGGTCTGGCCCTTGGCGGCCAGCTCGCGCAGGTGTGCGTCGTACTCGTCGCGGCTGACCACCTTGACGCTGAAGATCATCCGGCTGTGGTACAGGCCGCAGAGCTCAGCGCACTTGCCGGCGAAGGTGCCGGTCTTGGTCGGGGTCAGCTCGAACTTGTTCGTCTTGCCCGGGATGACGTCGAGCTTGAAGTAGAACGACGGGACCCAGAAGGAGTGGATGACGTCCGGCGAGGTCAGGTCGAAGTGCACCGACTCGTTCACCGGGAGCCACAGCGTCGCGGGCTTGTCCAGCGTGCCGGTCTCCCAGACGCCCTGCTGCCCGTCGACGATGTCCTTGTAGTTGAAGGTCCACTGCCACTGCTGGCCCACCACGTTCACGGTGTGCTGCGCATTGGCGCTCATCTTCGTGACCTGGTTGCCGTGCTCGACGGTGTAGAAGAAGAGCACGCCGATGATCGCGAACGGCGCCAGGGTGTAGAGCACCTCGAGCGGCAGGTTGTAGCGCACCTGCCGGGGTGCGTCGTCGGAGCGCTTGCGGTACCGCACGACGACCCACAGGATCAGGCCCCAGACCATTACGCCCACGATCAGGGCGGCGATCCAGGCCCCGATCCAGAGGCTGCGGATGGCCTCGGTCCGGTCCGATGCGCCCTCGGGCAGACCGAGTCGTTTCCACTGCTCAGTGGTCGCCGTCGAGCAACCGGTCAGCAGCAGGGTGCCCAGCACCACTGCACTGCCGACCAGCAGGCGACGCTTCGCCGGCCGTGTGGCGCCGGCAGAACCTGCCGGTCGCTCCTCCACTCCGGGCGTGCCGTTCGAACCCACGGGGCGCCTTTCCCTTCCCAAGTGAGACTGACGACCAAACACTACTGGACACCTTTCGCGTCTCTGCGCATAGGTAGGGCTTAGCGTTTCCCGTGTGAGCGAGCGTACGTATCTGGACGCCGCGTCGGCCGAGCCGATGCACCCCGCGGCACGGGAGATGTTGCTCTCGGCAGTGGATTCCGGATGGGCCGATCCGGTGCGTCTGCACCACGAGGGCCGGACCGCGAGATTGCTGCTGGACAACGCCCGGGCGGTGCTTGCCGAGGCGGTCGGCGTACGGCCGGACGAGCTGTACCTGACCACCTCGGGGACGGCGGCGATCCAGGCCGGTCTGACCGCTCTCCAGGCCGCCCGCCGCCGCGTCGGGACCACAGTGGTCCACACGGCTGTCGAGCACTCTGCTGTCCTGCACAGTGCCGGCGCTGACGGCGTCGAGGTCGGGGTGGACGTTCAGGGCCGGGTGGATCAGGAGGCGTTCGAGGACGCGGTACGGCGACCTGCCGTGGCGGTGGCTGCGGTTCAGTCCGCCAACCACGAGGTCGGTACCAGGCAGCCGATCGCCGCGCTCGCGCAGGCCTGTGGCAGCGTGCCCCTGTTCGTGGACGCCTCGGCGTCGGTGGGGCACGACGCGCTGCCGGAGGGGTGGTCGGCGCTGGCCGCCAGCGCGCACAAGTGGGGCGGACCGGCCGGTGTGGGGTTGCTCGCTGTGAAGAAGGGCACGCGGATCGCACCGGCGTGGCCGCTGGACGAGCGGGAGGACGGCCTCTCCCCTGGGTTCCCGAACGTACCCAACACGCTGGCCGCCGCCGCTGCGTTACAGGCCCGGCTGGCCGAGGCCGAAGAGCTCGACAAGCAGCACAGGGCCTGGATCGACGAGGTACGGCGTCGCGTGGCGGCTGACATCCCCGACGTGGAGGTTGTTGGCGACCCGGCGGACCGCCTGCCGCACATCCTCACGTTCTCCTGTCTGTACGTGGACGGTGAGGCGCTGGTGACCGCACTGGACACTGAGGGGTTCGCCGTCTCCAGCGGTTCAGCGTGTACGTCGAGCACGCTCCGCCCCTCCCACGTACTCGCGGCGATGGGCGTCCTCACCCACGGAAACGTCCGGGTCTCTCTCGCACGCGACACCAGCCACGACGACGTACAACGGCTCTGTGCAGTGCTACCAGGGATCGTGCGGCGGATCCGGGCGGAGGTGGGGATGTGAACATGGACCTGGATTGCACCGGCCTGCTCTGCCCACTCCCGGTGATCAAATTGGCCAAGACGCTACCGACCGTTGCCGTCGGCGACACGGTCACCGTGCTGGCCGACGACCCGGCCGCGGCGACCGACATCCCCGCCTGGTGCCGGATGCGGTCCCAGGAGCTGGTGTCGGCCGGGGAAAACCAGTACGTCGTCCGGCGGGTCAGCTGACACACTGCGCCGCGTGACCGACTTCGCGCACAAGCCGACCCTGTCCGGGGACCTGGTCGTCCTGCGACCTGTGGATGAGGGTGACTACGAGGCACTCGCCGTCGCGATGGCGGACCCGGACGTCGCTCGCCTGACCGGCAGCCACGGCGAGATCGGCGAGGAGAAGGCCCGCGAGTGGTACCGGACCCGCCAGGACCAGACCGATCGACTGGACCTCGCCATCGTCGACAAGGCCGCAGGAGCCGTCGTGGGTGAGGCCGTGCTCAACGAGTGGGACCCTGACAACCAGAGCTGCAACTTCCGGATCTTGATCGGGCCGTCCGGCCGAGGCCGCGGCCTCGGGACCGAGGCGACCCGGCTGATCGTCGGCTACGGCATCGAGCAGCTGAAGCTGCACCGGATCAGCCTGGGCGTCTACGCCTTCAACCCGCGCGCCCAGCGCGCCTACGAGAAGGCCGGCTTCACCACTGAGGGCGTACTCCGAGACGCCCTGCTCTGGGACGGCGAGTGGGTGGACGAGGTCGTGATGTCCGTCCTGGCTCAGGACTGGGTACCGTCGGAGGGTGATCCGAGCTGACCGCATCGCTGTGCTGACCGGGGCCGGGATCTCGACGGCGTCGGGGATCCCGGACTTTCGGGGACCGCAGGGCGTCTGGACGAAGGACCCGGCGGCAGAGGCGATGTTCGACATCGACGAGTACGTCGCCAGTCGCGAGGTCCGCGTGGCGACCTGGAAGCACCGGCTCTCGGTGCCGGCCTGGACAGTGCAGCCGAACCCGGGCCACCTCGCCCTGGTCGAGCTGGAGCGGCAGGGCCGCCTGACCGGCCTGATCACGCAGAACGTCGACGGGCTGCACCAGAAGGCCGGCTCTTCGCCGGAGCTGGTCCACGAACTGCACGGCACGGTCTGGTACGTCGACTGTCTGCAGTGCGACCGGCGGATCCCGATGGCCGACGTCCTCCCCCGGCTCGAGTCAGGCGACGAGGATCCGGCGTGTGAGGTCTGTGGCGGCATCTTGAAGTCCGCCACGGTCTCGTTCGGCCAATCCCTCGAGAGGGTCGTCCTGGACCGAGCCGTCGCGGCCGCCGAGGCAGCAGACCTGTTCCTGGCTGTCGGCACGTCGCTGCAGGTCTACCCGGCCGCTGGCCTGTGTGACCTCGCACTGAACGCCGGGAAGCCGCTGGTGATCCTGAACGCGCAGCCGACGCCGTACGACGAGCACGCGACGACAGTGCTGCGCACACCGATCGAGACCACGCTGCCGGACCTCGTGACCTTACCGTGATCTTCGAGCCCTCCTCACGGTAAAGAGCGGCGGCTAGCGTCCCCGGCAGATCAGTTGGCGGGGAGGGGACCGTGATGCGCGGGTTCAGGCGTTGGACGGCAGGTTTTACGGCGGCCGCGGTCGTCGTACTCGGACTGGGTACGGCTGCACCGGCTCCGGCCCAAGTGGCCGCGGACCGGGTGATCACCGTGGCGGGCTCGCTGCAGAGTGAGCTCGGGTGCGCGGCCGACTGGGATCCGGGCTGTGACGCGACCAGTCTTGGCGCGAGTGCGCCGTACACGAAGGTGTTCGACGTACCGACGGGCTCGTACGAGTTCAAGGTCACGGTCAACAAGAGCTGGGACGAGAACTACGGCGCGGGCGGTGTCCTCAACGGCCAGAACATCCCGCTGCGGATCGAGGGTCCGGCCAAGCTGGAGTTCAGCTACGACGACACGAGCCACGTCGTCACGGTGAAGCCGGTGAATCTCGCCGGACCGGACGTGACAGCCGCCGACCGGGCGCTCGCGACGCCGAGCCTGCGACCGGACCTCACCAAGGAGCGGTTCTACTTCCTGATGGCGGATCGGTTCGCCAACGGTGACAAGTCCAACGACAACGGCGGGCTCACCGGCGACCGGCTGACGACCGGGCTGGACCCGACGGACAAGGGCTTCTACCACGGCGGCGACCTGACCGGTGTGATCCAGAAGCTCGACTACATCAAGTCTCTGGGGACGACATCGATCTGGCTGACCCCGTCGTTCAAGAACCGCCCGGTGCAGGGCTCCGGCGCCGATGTCAGCGCCGGGTACCACGGCTACTGGATCACCGACTTCACCCAGATCGACCCGCACCTGGGCACGAACGCGGACATGAAGCGGCTGATCGACCTCGCGCACCGCAAGGGCATGAAGGTCTTCTTCGACATCATCACCAACCACACCGCGGACGTGATCGCGTACCAGTCCGGCCAGTACGGCTACATCCCGAAGTCCACCGCGCCGTACAAGGATGCCGCCGGCAACGTCTTCGACGACAAGCAGTACGCCGGGGGCGACACGTTCCCGCCGCTCGACGCGGCCGTGAGCTTCCCGAACGTCCCGGTCTTCAGGACGCCGGCCGACGCGAGCGTGAAGGTGCCGGGCTGGCTGAACGACCCGACGCTGTACCACAACCGCGGCGACTCGACGTTCGCCGGCGAGAGCGCGGAGTACGGCGACTTCGTCGGGCTGGACGACCTGTTCACCGAGCAGCCGCGGGTCCGCGACGGGATGATCGACGTCTACAAGACGTGGGCCGAGTTCGGTATCGACGGGTTCCGGATCGACACCGTCAAGCACGTGAACATCGAGTTCTGGCAGAAGTTCTCGCCGCAGATCCTGGCCGCCGCGCAGTCCGCCGGGTCGAAGGACTTCTTCATGTTCGGCGAGGTCTTCGACGCCAACCCGCAGTTCATGTCGACGTACACGACCAAGGGCGCGCTGCAGGCCACGCTCGACTTCGGATTCCAGCAGAACGCGGTCGCGTACGCGAAGGGCGACCCGAGCACCAAGCTGCAGGACTTCTACGCCGACGACGACTACTACACCGACACGGACTCGAACGCGTACGAGCTGCCGACGTTCCTCGGCAACCACGACATGGGCCGCGTCGGCACGTTCTTGAAGCAGGGCGGCGCGTCCGGCGCCGAGTTGCTGGCACGGGACGAGCTGGCGCACTCGCTCATGTACCTGACGCGCGGCCAGCCGGTCGTGTACTACGGGGACGAGCAGGGCTTCACCGGCCCTGGCGGTGACAAGGACGCGCGGCAGGACATGTTCGCGACCCGAACCGCCGACTACGCGGACGACGAGGTCGTCGACGGCACCGGCACGACGACGATCGGCAGCAAGGACCGGTACGACGTCAACGCGCCGATGTACCAGCACATCGCCGGGCTGGCGAAGCTGCGCGCCAAGTACCCGGCACTGTCCGACGGTCGCCAGGTACATCGGTACTCGTCCAAGTTCAACGGGCTGTACGCGTTCAGTCGGCTCGGCAGCGACAACGTCGAGTACCTGGTCGTCGCGAACAACTCCACGACGGCAGCCTCGGCGACGGTACCGACGTACGGCTCGAACACGTGGCTGAAGCCCGTCTACGGCGGGTCCAAGGCGCTGAAGACCGACCGCGAGGGCAGGGTGGTCGTCAGCCAGGCCCCGCTGTCCGTGACGGTCTACCAGGCCCAGAACAAGGTCCCATCCCGCGCCAAGGCTCCCAGCGTGTACATGAGCTCGCCGGAGCTCGGTGCGACGGTCGGTGGGCGCGCTGAGATCGCTGCGGCGGTTCCCGCGAACACCCCGGCGACTGTGACGTTCGGATATCGGCCCGTGGGTACGACGGCGTGGCAGCGGCTCGGTGCGGACGACAACGCGCCGTACCGCGTCTTCCAGGACGTGTCCGGGCTGCCGAAGGGGACGCTGCTCGAGTACCGCGCCGTCCTGCGGGACATCTCAGGTAACTACTCCGTCTCCGGCTCGTACGGCGTGGTGGGTGACGCGGCCGCACCCGGTGGTGGCGGTGGCGGCACTGGTCCCGTCGTACAGCCGGCGAACGTGTCCGTGCCAGGTGACCACAACAGCGAGATGGGCTGTCCCGCGGACTGGTCGCCGGACTGCGACCAGGCTCAGCTGACGCTGGACCCGAAGGACAAGGTCTGGAAGGGCACGTACACGCTGCCGGCCGGCGAGCACGCGTACAAGGCGGCCATCAACAAGACCTGGGACGAGAACTACGGCGCCGGTGGCGTCAAGAACGGTGCGAACATCTCGTACACCGCGCCGAACGGGCCCGTCAGCTTCTACTACGAGCACGGCCGCCACTTCGTCACGTCCACTGCACAGGGGCCGATCATCACGGCGCCCGGGTCGTTCCAGACCGAGCTGGGCTGTCCGACGGACTGGGACCCGTCCTGCATGCGACCCTGGTTGACCGACGAGGACGGCGACGGGACCTACACCTGGTCCACCAGCGAGCTGAAGGCGGGCACCTATGAGGCGAAGGTCGCGCACAACCTGTCCTGGGACGAGAGCTACCCGGCGAACAACGTGCCGGTCTCGGTGCCGAGTGACGGTCTGGTCGTCACGTTCTCGTACGTGCTCGCGACCCACCAGTTCACGGTGACGACGGCCAAGCCCGGCGCACAGCCGGACCTGAGCCAGGCGAAGGCGTACTGGCTGGACCGCGACACCCTCGCCGTACCGGCGGTCGCGCACCCGGAGCGGTACCGGTGGCGACTGCACTGGTCGGACACAGGCTCGCTGAAGGTCGACGCGAACGACATCGGCGGCTCGTCGGCCGCACTGCGGTACGACACCGCGGAGGTGAAGCCCGGCTACACGACCCTGCGCCTCGAAGACGCCGACGTCGAGAAGATCCTCACCGGCCAACTGGGCCTCGCACAGTACGACGACGCCGGCCGCCTCCTCGACGCGACCGGCGTCCAGATCCCCGGCGTCCTCGACGATGTGTACGGCAGCGCCACCACCCGCTCCTACGGCGTCACGTGGCAAGGCGTAGCACCGACCTTCACGCTCTGGGCGCCGACGGCTCAAGACGTGAAGCTGCTGATCGGATCGTCCACGATCCGCATGCGGCGCAGCGACGACGGAGCCTGGTCCGTCGTGGGACGGCCGTCGTGGAAGAACGCGCCGTACCGCTATCAGGTGACGGTGTATGCACCCAGCACCGGCAAGGTGGAGACGAACGTCGTCACGGACCCGTACTCGGTTGCCCTGACCACGGACTCGGCCTACTCCGTCGCCGTCGACCTGAACGACCCGGCCGGAAAGCCGGCGCTCTGGTCCAAGACCCCCGCTCCGAAGCTCGCCCGTGGTGTCGACTCCACGATCTACGAGCTGCACGTCCGTGACTTCTCCGTCAACGACAGCACAGTGCCTGCCGCGCACCGCGGCACCTACCTGGCCTTCGCCGACGAAGGCGACGGCACCAAGCATCTGCGCAACCTCAAGACAGCAGGGCTGAACACGGTGCACCTCCTGCCGACCTTCGACATCGCGTCCATCCCGGAGACCGGACAGCAGACACCCGCGTGTGATCTGAAGGCACTCCCGGCGGACTCGGACCAGCAGCAGGCATGCGTGACAGCAGTGGCCGCGAAGGACGGCTTCAACTGGGGCTACGACCCGTTCCACTGGCTGGCGCCAGAAGGCTCGTACGCCACGCAGAAGGACGGCCTGGCCCGGGTCTCCGAATTCCGAACGATGGTCGGCGGGCTGCACAAGTCCGGTCTGCGCGTCGTACTCGACCAGGTCTTCAACCACACCCCGGCCGCCGGCCAGGCCCCGACGTCGGTGCTGGACCGCATCGTGCCCGGGTACTACCAGCGGCTGAACTCGACCGGAAAGGTCGAGACCTCGACCTGCTGCAGCAACATCGCGACCGAGCACGCGATGGCCGAGAAGATCATGGTCGACGGCACGGTGAGCTGGGCGCGCAACTACCACGTGGACGGTTTCCGGTACGACTTGATGGGTCACCACTCCAAGGCGAACATGCTGAAGGTCCGGGCCGCCCTGGACAAGCTGACGCTCGCCAAGGACGGTGTCGACGGCAAGTCGATCTACCTGTACGGCGAGGGCTGGAACTTCGGCGAGGTGGCGGACGACGCGCTGTTCGTCCAGGCGCGGCAGGGCAACCTCGGCGGCACCGGGATCGGCACCTTCTCCGACCGGCTGCGCGACGCGGTCCGCGGCGGCGGCCCCTTCGACGACAACCCGCGGATCCAGGGCTTCGGCTCCGGCGAGGCGAGCGACCCCAACGGCGACCCGGTGAACGGCACGCCGGCCGAGCGCGCCAAGCGGCTCGCTCACGACACCGACCTGGTTCAGCTCGGGCTGGCCGCCAACCTCCGGTCGTTCAGCTTCACGTCGGCGGAGTCCGGACAGGCCGTCCGCGGTGACCAGGTCGACTACAACGGCCAGCCGGCTGGGTACGCCGACCAGCCGGACGAGGTGATCACGTACGTCGACGCGCACGACAACGAGACGCTGTGGGACACGCTGACGTACAAGCTGCCGACCGACCTGCCGATGCCGGACCGGATCCGGATGAACACGTTGTCGCTGGCCACGACCGCACTGGCGCAGACGCCGTCGTTCTGGCACGCCGGCGCGGACATGCTGCGCAGCAAGTCACTGGACCGCAACTCGTACGACTCCGGCGACTGGTTCAACACGCTCGACTGGACCGGCGCCGACAACGGCTTCGGCCACGGGCTGCCGCCGAAACCCGACAACGAGGCCAAGTGGCCGTACATGAAGCCGCTGCTGGCCAACCCGGCGCTGAAGCCGTCAGCGACCGACGTGGCCACAGCCTCGGCCGCGGCCGCCGACCTGCTGAAGCTCCGGTTCTCGACGCCGCTGTTCCGGCTCGGTTCGGCCGCGCTGATCAACCAGAAGCTGAGCTTCCCGCTGAGCGGTACGACGCCCGGTGTCATCACCATGCGTATCGACGACACGGTGGGGGCTGACGTCGACCCGTCGCTGAAGGGTGTCGTGGTCGTCTTCAACTCCACCAACGCCGCGGTCACCCAGCAGGTCCCGGGCCTGACCGGCGCCAACCTGTCCCTGTCCCCCGTCCAAGCAGCCGGCTCCGACCCGGTCGTCAAACAAACCACCTGGTCGTCCGCGACGGGCACAGCGACCGTCCCGGCCCGGACGGTCGCCGTACTGATGCAGCGCTAGGGCACGCGGACGACGAGGGCCGACGGGTCGACCTCAGCGGTCAGCGACGTGCCCTCGTCGATCGCGTCGCCGTCGAGCTGGCGGCGTACCACCCGGTCGGCGCGCAGTTGGATGCGCCGGCCGGTGAAGCGCTCGACGTGACGCTCGCGCCAGGACTTCACGACCAGGCCGAGCGCGAGCCGCGGCCAGTGCGTGATCCGGCGCGGCGCGAGGACGACCACGTCGATCGTGCCGTCGTCGGGTACGGCGTCCGGCAGCAGCGGGATGTTGGCCTGGAGCGTGCCGACGTTGCCGATCACCACGGTGCGCGCCCGCCGGCGGACCGGCGCCCGGTCGTCGACGGTGATCGTGACCCGGACCGACGGGTGGTTCAGGTTCTTCAGCGTCGACACGACGTACGCCGCCCAGCCCACCCGTTTCTTCAGGTCGTCGGGCGCGTCCTCGATGATCGCCGCGTCGAGGCCGAGCCCGGCCATCACGACGAACCGGTCGGTGGTCAGCTGGTCACCTTCGACCAGCACGCTGTCGATCCGCCGCTCGGAGCCGTCGAGGAGCTCGGTCAGCGCGACGTCGAGGTCGAGCGAGATGCCGAGGTTGCGGGCGAGCAGGTTCCCGGTGCCGCCGGGCAGGACGGCGACCGGGATCGCGGTGCGGGCCAGCTCGGCGCACACCACCCGGACGGTGCCGTCGCCCCCGGCGACCAGCACCAGGTCCACCTGCTCGTCGATCGCGCGCCGGGCCATCGTGACGCCGGCGTCGTCCTCGGTCGTCTCCAGCCACAACGGCTCGCCGAGGCCCCGTTCGGACAGGGCCGTCTCGACGATGCGGCGGAACTTGTCGCCGTCGACCTTCACCGGGTTGACGATCACGGCTGCCCGCTTGGCAGAACTCACCTGATATTTGTCCGTTTCTGAAGATAGCGTCTTGGGTGTGAGCAGACTTCCACGGAGTACCCCAGAAGCCCAGGGCTTGACCACCGCAGCACTCGACAGTTTCGTCGCGGCGCTGGACGCGGGCGAGCCGGAGATCCAGACTGTCATGCTGCTGCGGCACGGCCAGGTCGTGCTGGAGGAGGCTTGGGCGCCGTACCGGCTCGACGACCGGCACCTGTTGTTCTCGGTGTCGAAGAGTTTCACGTCGACGGGCATCGGGCTGGCGATCGACGCCGGGCTGCTCTCGCTCGACGACCAGGTGATCTCGTTCTTCGACGCCGACGAGCTGCCGGAGACGGTCAGCGACAACCTGGCCGCGATGAAGGTCCGGCATCTGCTGACGATGACGACCGGGCACTCGAAGGACACCGTCGACGCGCTCAGTCGGGACCGCCGGATGGTCAAGATCTTCCTCGGCCTCGAGGTCGAGCACGAGCCCGGCACGGTGTTCGCCTACAACAGCGGCGCGACCTACATGCTGTCGGCGATCCTGCAGCGGCGCACCGGCGAGCGCCTGCTCGACTACCTCCGGCCGCGGCTGTTCGAGCCGCTCGGTGCGACCGAGGCGACCTGGCAGGTGTCGAAGGAAGGCATCACGGTCGGCGGCTGGGGCCTGAGCATCAACACGGAGTCGCTGGCCTCCTTCGGGCAGTTGCTGCTGCAGCACGGTGAGTGGCAGGGCAAGCAGCTCGTCCCGGCCGAGTGGTTCGAGGCGGCAACGTCGAAGCAGGTCCCGAACGACACCGAGGAGAACCCGGACTGGAAGCAGGGCTACGGTTTCCAGTTCTGGCGCGGCCGCCACAACACGTATCGCGGTGATGGCGCGTTCGGTCAGTTCTGCCTGGTGTTCCCGGACTACGACGCGGCGCTGATCATCACGAGCTCGACGACCGACATGCAGGCGATCCTGAACACGGTGTGGGAGCACCTGCTGCCCGCACTCGAGGGCAAGGAGGTGCCGGTCGTCCCCCGGCCCGAGCGGCTGGAGCTGGTGCCGCCGGCAGGTGCCGCACCGGCCGCCGGGGACGGCCGGACGTACCGTTTCGCGGCGGCCAACCCAGCCGGTCTCACCTCGGTCCGGATCGACGCGGACGGTTCCGGCACGTTCACGTTCAGCGACCTGGGCGACGGCAGAACCCACGAGATCCGGTGTGCGGCCGGTGACTGGCAGGAGCAGGCTGCGCCGGGCACGGTCGACGACGCCGCTCCGGAAGCCGGCGAGCGCGTCCTGACCAGCGCGTACGGCGACGGCGCCGCGTTCGTGGCCACCTTGCGCTGGGTGGAGACCCCGTTCGTCGCCACCCTCACGTGCCGCGTCGACGGCGGCACGATGACGGTCGACGGCAGGCTCAACGTCTCCTTCGGCCCGACCGAGTTCCGGCTTTCTTCGGAGCCGATGTCACAGGACTGACGCGGCGCGTGTCCTCCGGGTCGTAATCACGGACGACGGAGGATGACATGAAGGTTTTGGTGGCAGGAGCGACCGGCGGACTGGGCCGGTCACTGGTGCCGCAGCTGCTCGCGGCCGGGCACGAGGTGACCGGGATGACCCGGTCCGAGTCCGGCGCGGCCGGCGTGCGGTCGTTCGGCGCGGACGCCGTGCTCGCGGACGGCCTGGACGCCGCCGCGGTGCGCGCGGCCGTGGAGTCGGTCCGGCCCGAGGTCGTCGTACACCAGATGACCGCGCTCAAGGGCGGGATCGACTTCAAGCATTTCGACGACAGCTTCGCGACGACGAACCGGCTGCGAACGGTCGGCACGGACAACCTCCTGGCCGCCGCCAAGGCTGCCGGCGTACGACGGTTCGTCGTCCAGTCGTACGCCGGCTGGAACCTGCAGCACGGCGGATCCGCGGCGAAGACCGAGGCGGACCCGCTCGACCCGGACCCGGTGCCCGCCCAGCGGCAGACGATGGCGGCCATCAAGTACGTCGAATCGGCGGCGGTGAACGCCGAAGGGATCGAGGGCGTCGCGCTGCGGTACGCGAACTTCTACGGTCCGACCGCCGACCTCGGCAAGGGCGGCTCGATGGTGGAGCTGATCCAGAAGCGCCGACTGCCGATCATCGGCGACGGCACCGGGGTCTGGTCGTTCATCCACTACGACGACGCCGCCGCCGCGACGGTGAAGGCGGTCGAGAGCGACGTGACCGGGGTGTTCCAGATCGCCGACGACGACCCCGCACAGGCCGCGGTCTGGCTGCCCGAGCTCGCCAAGATCCTCGGCGCCAAGGCCCCGCGGCGCATCCCGGCGTGGCTCGGACGGCTCGCGGTCGGCGATGTCGGCGTGGCGGCGTTCACCGAGATCCGCGGCGTCGACAACTCCCTCGCCAAGCGGACCTTCGAGTGGCAACCCGGGTACGCGTCCTGGCGCGACGGGTTCCGCCAGGGACTGTGATCTCCGCTCGCTCACAGCAGCGCAAGCCGGTGAGAGGATTCCTTTACTTCCGCGTTACACGCGATGACGACCGCTGAAACCGGCGGGTCCTGAACTGGAAAGGACCCGCCGGTACGGCGGGGCGCCCCTAGGGTTCCGCTGCTGGTCGAGCCGATGGCAGGTCTGGTCCGAGAGGGGAGGCGGTGCTGTCGCCGGCGTTGTGCGGCGGCACCGTTCCACGGCGGGACAAAAGCCCGGGAGGCCTTGAAGGCCCCGGGTTGCCGTGCGCGCATTCCGGGCCCGATCCAGCGGAGGCCGGACATGTCAGCACCCCCCGAAACCCTGACCACCGATGAACTGGGAGCGCGCGACCTCGGCCGCTTCGGCTACTCCCAGCAGCTCTCGCGCCGCGTCGGCAGCTACGCGTCGTTCGCGGCCGGGTTCTCGTTCGTCTCGATCCTCACCACCGTCTTTCAGCTGTTCGGTCTGGGCTTCGGCTTCGGCGGCACGGCGTTCTTCTGGACCTGGCCCGCCGTCCTCGCCGGTCAGCTGATGGTGGCGTTGTGCTTCGCCGAACTCGCCGCGCGGTACCCGCTGTCCGGCGCGATCTACCAGTGGGCCCGCCGCCTCGGCGGTGCGGTCGTCGGGTGGTTCGCGGGCTGGACGATGGTGATCGCGCAGATCATCACGCTGGCCACGGCCGCGATCGCGCTGCAGGTCGTGCTGCCCGCGGTCTGGCCGGGGTTCCAGTTGGTCGGCACGGATCCGGCGCTGGCGTCGAGGGACGGCGCCGCGAACGCCGTGCTGCTCGGGTGCCTGCTGCTCGTCGCGACGACGGTGCTCAACGCGACGAGTGTGCGCATCACAGCGGTCGTCAACTCGGTCGGCGTGACCTGCGAGCTGATCGGCGTCGTGCTGATCGTCGTCCTGCTGACCAGCAAGGCGGAGCGCGGGCCGTCCGTCGTCCTGCACACGACGAACCTCGACAGCACGACCGGGTACGTCGTACCGCTGCTGGTGTCGGCGCTGATGGCGGCGTACGTGCTGGTCGGGTTCGACAGTGCGGGCGAGTTGTCGGAGGAGACGCACAAGCCGCGCGCGACGACGCCGCGGACGATCCTCCGGGCGGTGATCGCGTCCGGGATCGGCGGCGCGTTCCTGATCGTCGCGGCGTTGATGGCCGCGCCGTCGGTGACCGACGGAGATCTCGCCACGCAAGGGCTTCCGTACGTGCTGACGAGCCGGCTGGGTACGACGCCCGGCAAGCTGCTGCTGCTCGACGTCGCGCTCGCGGTGTGCGTGTGCACGTTGGCGATCCAGACCGCCGCGGCGCGGATGATCTTCTCGATGGCGCGCGACAACGTGCTGCCGGGGTCGCGCCGGCTTCGCGAGGTGTCGCCGCGGACCGGTACGCCGGTCGCCGCGACCGTGGTGCCCGGCGTGCTCGCGGGTGTCTGCCTGGTCGTCAACGTGGGGAACGCGGGCCTGTTCCTGGGTCTGGCGAGCGTCTGCATCATGCTGCTCTACGTCGCGTACCTGATGGTCACCGCGCCGTTGCTGGTACGCCGCCTGACCGGGCGCGGGTTGTCCGCCGGGGTGGACGAGAACGGGCGGCCGCTGTTCTCGCTCGGCCGGTTCGGCGTGCTCGTCAACTTCGTTGCCGTCGGCTACGGACTCGCGATGGCGATCAATCTCGGCTGGCCGCGCGCCGAGGTCTACGACCCCGCGGGTGAGGGCTGGTACCTGCACTACCTTCCGCTGATCACCCTCACCGTCGTCGCCGTCGGCGGTCTTCTCGCCTTCCGGGCTCAGCGGAGCGCCTACTACGCGTCGATCGGGCTTCCTGTGCGCACTGCCGCGCCGGTTGTCGAGGTCGAAGGAGCCGGCGCATGACTGCCACGCATACCCACGACATCCCCGGTGACGCGGCGTGGTCGGCGCCGGTGCGGGCCGGACGTGTCATGACGCTGACGGCGCTCGACGACGGCGCGAACGCGTCGGTGCTGATCATCGGCGCCGACCGTCTGGACCGGCTGAACATCCCGGACACGCTCAAGGCGCAGATGTCGGCGCGCATCAGGCCCGGCATGGTGCTGATGTCGGACCGCGGGCTGGCGCTGGCGACAGTCTTGGCCTCGAGTCTGGACTGGCACGACTGCCTGACCGGCGCGGCGCCGGACCGGTTGCTGCTCGAACTCGTGAAGCAGGGTTTCGGTGCAGCGGATCTGCATGGCTGCATCAACTTCTTCAGCAAGGTCGGCGTCGCGGACGACACCCGCGCGTCGCTGGCTTTCGTCCCGGGTCATGCCCGCGCGGGTGACACCGTCACGCTCCGGGCGGACCAGGACCTGCTGGTCTTCGTGTCGACCGCGGCTCATGCGCTGTCCGATCTGCCTGCCGTCGGTGTCGCCGTACAGATCGAGACGCCGGAACACACCGAGGATCCCGACCTGCGGGAGGAAGCGATCCGCGCGCTGCGGCTGACCCGGGAGTTGATCGCATGACCGCGACCGAGACGGCAACCGGCCTCGACACAGGGCTCGACACAGGGCTCGACACTAGCCTCGACATCGTCGTACCGGCGGGCGACGGCGCCCTGGTGACCGTTCCGGCCGGCGGGCGCCTGCGGATCGTGGACCTGCACGGGAACCAGGCCGTGGACACGTTGTTCTACGACGCCCACGACATCGAGAACCGCTACTCCGCCTTCGACACGATCCGCGAGCAGCGGGCGGTGTTCCTGACCACCGGGTCACGGCTGCTGTCGACGCGGCTCGACGAGCTCGCGGTGATCACCGACGACACCTGCGGCCGGCACGACACCGTCGGCGGCGCGTGCTCACAGGAGAGCAACGTCATCCGGTACGGCGAGTTCACGCGGCACCAGCACGCCTGCCGGCAGACCTTCCTGCGGTACGGCGCCGCGGCCGGGATCGGTCAGCGTCAGCTCACGCACAACATCAACTTCTTCATGAACGTGCCGGTGACGGCGAGCGGCGGGCTGACGTTCGAGGACGGTCTGTCGGCGCCCGGTAAGTACGTCGAGGTCACCGCGAGCCGTGATCTGCTCGCGCTGATCAGCAATTGTCCGCAGGTCAACAATCCGTGCAACGGCTGGAACCCGACGCCGATCCAGCTGCTGGGCCGGTGGTGACCGGTGGCCGTGATCATTGTCAACAATCCTGGTGTCCAAACGACGGTGCAGGATCTCGCCGGGCGGCCGGGGCTGTGGGATGTCGGCGTGCCGCCGTCCGGCGCCGCTGACGAGCTGACGTTCGCCCTGCTGAACGCTGCGGTCGGCAATCCGGACACGGCAGCCGGCCTGGAGTGCGTGCTGTCCGGGCCCGTGCTGACATGCGACGAGGACCGGCTGATCTGCGTCGGCGGCGCGGTCCGCCGTGCGACTGTCGACAATCTGCCGATCAGGCCGGGGATGGTCGTGCGCTGGCCGGCCGGCTCCGTGCTGGATGTCGGCCCGCTCGACGGTCCCGGGATGCGGGGATACGTGGCCGTTCAGGGCGGACTGGACGTGCCGCGCGTGCTCGGGAGCCGGTCCACGTTCATCCTCGGCGGCTTCGGCGGACACGACGGTCGCCCGCTGGCCGCCGGCGACCGGATTCCGCTGGGCCGCCGGGAGAACCTGCTGACCCCGTTGTCGGTGGAGTTGCCGTCGATGTCCGGCTCGTGGCAGATCCGCGTCATCCCTGGGCCGCACGGTGCGCCGGAGCATCTCACCGCAGACGGTGTCGACGCGTTCTTCGCCAACAACTGGATTGTCGACCATCGCTCCGATCGCACCGGGGTCCGGTTGCTCGGTCCGACTCCCGGTTGGGCCCGGACCGACGGCGGCGAGGCAGGCCTGCATCCGTCGAACGTCCACGATTCGGCGTACCCGGTCGGCGGCATCATGCTGTCCGGCGACACCCCGGTGATCGTCGGCAAGGACGGCCCGTCGCTGGGCGGTTTCGTCGTACCGGCCGTGGTGATCGAGGCCGACCGGTGGATGCTCGGCCAGCTGAGCGCGGGCGATTCCGTGCAACTGGTCCCGGTGACCCAGGAGACGGCCGCCGAAGCGATCCGGGCCCGCCGCCGCTGGCTGACCGACCTACGCCAGGAGCCGACCGCGGTCGCCACGTCGGCCGCTGCACCCGAACGCCCGAACACACTGCACCGAGGCGATCCGGCCGGCACCACTCCGGCGTACACGATCAGATGCGCGGGCGAACGGCACCTGCTGGTCGAAGCCGGGCCGGCCGAACTGGATCTCACCGTCCGGGTGTGGATCCACCTGCTGGCTCAAGCCCTCCGAAACGAGCGCCCGGCCGGCGTGACGGAGATCGTCGAGGGTGTGCGGTCGCTGCTGGTCGCGGTCGACTCAGCCCGGATCGCCCTCACCTCGCTCGCGGAACAGCTCGCGTTCCTGGCGGCCGGACTGGCTGATCCCGAGACCGTGGTGCTGCCTGCCCGCGAGGTCGTGCTGCCGATCGCGTTCGACCACCCCGAGGCGCACGAGGCGATGCGCCGGTACGCGACGTCGGTGCGGCCGGACGCGCCGTGGTGCCCGGACAACGTCGAGTTCATCCGCCGGGTCAACGATCTCGGCGCGCGCGACGACGTGTTCGAGATCGTGCAGGCCGCGACGTACCTGGTGGTCGGTCTCGGCGACGTGTACCTCGGCGCACCGGTCGCCGTACCGGTCGATCCGCGGCACCGCCTCGTCACGACGAAGTACAACCCGGCCCGGACCTGGACGCCGCAGAACGCGGTCGGGATCGGCGGGATCTACCTGTGTGTGTACGGGATGGAAGGCCCGGGCGGGTACCAGCTGGTCGGACGCACCGTCCCCGTCTGGCGGCTGTCCCCCGCCGACGAGCAGCCCTGGCTCCTGCGGCAGTTCGACCTGATCAGATTCGTCCCGGTGAGCGCGGAGCAACTCGCCCACGAGCGGGCCGAGATCGCTGCCGGGCGAGCCGATCTCAAGACCGCGCCGGCGACGTTCTCGATCGCCGACGTCCGCAAGATCGAGCAGGAGGCACCTGTGGAAATCGCGACCGTGCGGGCCGGACGGCGCGCCGCGTTCGAGGCCGAGAGGGCACGGTGGGGTGCATGAACAACGAGTGGATCACCCGGGTCGACCCGATCGCACCGCTCCCCGGGGTCCTGAACGGGCTGACGATGGCACTGAAGGACAACATCGATCTCGCCGGGGTGCCGACGACGGCCGGCGACCCGCGCAACGCGCGTCCAGCGGAGCGCAACGCCTTCGTCGTCGACCAGCTGATCGCGGCCGGCGCCGTACCGCTGGGGAAGACGAACCTCGACCAGTACGCGACCGGGCTGGTCGGCACGCGATCGCCGTACGGCGCGTGCCACTCGGTCTTCTCCGACCGGCATGTGTCCGGCGGATCGAGCTCGGGCAGTGCCGTCGCTGTGGCGACTGGTCAGGTCGACTTCGCGCTCGGCACCGACACGGCCGGCAGCGGACGGGTGCCGGCTGCTTTCAATCGGATTGTCGGCATCAAACCGAGCCGCGGGCTGGTCTCGGCGCGCGGCGTCGTACCGGCCTGCCGGTCACTCGACTGCGTGACCGTCATGGCGAGGACCGTGACCACCGCGCGGGCGGCGTACGAGGTGATGGCCACGTACGACCCGGACGACGCGTGGTCGCGGCGCGCCTCCGACCTGCCCCGGCGGCGGCGCGGCTTCGGCGGCGTGATCGGCGTACCGGACATCGGGCTCGACCTGGATCCGCTGCACGAGGCGGCCTGGCAGGAGACGCTCGCCGAGGCACATCGGCTCGGCGACGTCGTCAAGGTGGATGTGCGGCCGCTCCTCGAGGCCGCGGACCTGCTGTACTCCGGGCCGTGGCTGGCCGAGCGCTGGCTCGCCTTCGGGGACAAGCTGGACGACGATCCGGCGGTCGACCCGACCGTGCGAACGATCGTGCGGGGCGGCGCGTCGCTGACCGCGGCCGCCGCGTTCGCGGGCTTCGACC
Source organism: Kribbella sp. NPDC003505 (assembly GCF_040610875.1). Classification (NCBI taxonomy): domain Bacteria; kingdom Bacillati; phylum Actinomycetota; class Actinomycetes; order Propionibacteriales; family Kribbellaceae; genus Kribbella; species Kribbella sp. NPDC003505. Next base: position 37,897 of record NZ_JBEXNA010000001.1, read on the forward strand.
GGCTCGCGGCCCTGGCCCGCGCGAGCGAACACCTGTGGACGAAGCTCGACGCGCTGCTGTTACCGGTGACGCCCGGGCATCCCACGGTGGCGGAGGTCGCGGCCGATCCGATCGGCGCGAACGGCCGCCTCGGCCGGTTCACGAACATGGTCAACCTCCTCGATCTGTGCGCGGTGGCGTTCCCGGGACCGGATCGCGCCGACGGTCTGCCGTTCGGGATCCAGCTGCTGGCACCGGCCGGGCATGATCTCAAGCTCATCGACTTGGCATCCGCGTGGACCGGCGAGGACGTGCCGGCTTCGGACGGCGACGTTCTGCTCGCGGTCGCGGGCGCGCATCTGTCCGGCCAGCCGCTCAACGACCAGCTGGTACGGCGTGGTGCACGGCTGGCGTTCGCCGCGCGGACCGCGTCGTCGTACCGGATGTACCTCGTCGACGGGCCGCGTCCGGGACTGACCCGGACGCTGACGGGCGCGGACGGTCCAGGGATCGAGGTCGAGGTGTGGAGGCTGCCCGCGACCGAGCTCGGCGGTTTCGCGACGACCATCGATCCGCCGCTGGCGATCGGCCCTGTGGAACTGTCGGACGGACAGCAGGTGCTCGGGTTCGTCTGTACGGCGGATGCCGCGGACCCGGCGCGGGACATCACGGCGGCGGGCGGCTGGCGGGCGTACCTGGCCGGGAGCTGACCCTATGGTTGGTGGGCATGAGCCTCACGCCCGCCGAACAGACAGTGCTGGACCGGATCGACGAGGACCTGCTGGTCCGGGTGACGCAGGACCTGCTCCGGGCACCCGGCCAGAATCCGCCCGGCGAGGAGAGCGCCACCGTGGCCGCTCTCGCCGCGGCCGCGCACGAACTCGGCCTCGACGTCCGGACGACACCCGTCGAGCGTGACCGCGACAACGTCTCGGTCACGCTTGCCGGGGGCAACGGTCCCGGCCTGTTGCTGCTCGGGCACACCGATGTGGTTCCGGTCGGCGACGGCTGGACAGTCGACCCTTTCGGCGGTCTCCTGCGTGACGGCCGGATCTACGGCCGCGGCGCCTCCGACATGAAAGGCGGCCTCGCCGCAGCCCTGGTCGCGTTGGCCGCCCTCCGAGGCGCCACTCTCACCGGCCCGGTCGAGCTACTCGCCGTCGTAGACGAAGAAGAAACCGGCAAGGGCATCCGCGCCTACGTCGAAGCCGCCCAGCCCGCGCCTGTGGATAACCCAGCCGCGCCCGGCCCGCCGCTCGATAGACTTGAAGCGGAAAGGACAGGGGCGAGACACAACTCCACCAACACCCAGTCCCGTCGGTACCTCGGCTGCATCACCGCCGAGCCCACCGACCTGCAGACGATCATCGCGGCGCGCGGCGACTCGTATCTGCAGGTCTCGGTGCACGGTCGCGCCTCGCACGCCGGCAACCCGGACGGCGGCGCTAACGCGATCTACGGCGCGGCTGCCGTGGTCGCCGAGATCGAACGCCTGCATCACGAACTCGCCGCCGCACCGCACCCTCTGCTCGGCCCCGCGACCTGGAGCGTCGGCCAGATCAACGGCGGCACCGGCGGCTCGATCGTCCCCGCCGACTGCGTGGTCGTCGCCGACCGCCGGCTCCTGCCGGGCGAATCCCCCGCCGAGGTCCTCGCCGACCTCGGCCGCCGCATTGCCGCCCTGCATCTGGAGGATCGCGGCCTCACGGTCGAGCTCGCGATGCCGATGGAGATGCCCGCCTTCGAGACCCCCGAGGAGCACGAACTGGTCCGGGTCACCGAGGCGGCCCGGTTCGACGCCGGCGGACCTCCGCTCCCCCTGGCCGGCTGGACCGCGGCCTGCGACGGCGGGTACGTCGCCCGCGACCTCGGCGTACCGGTGGTTGTCCTCGGCCCCGGTTCGGTCACCACCCAGGCACACCGCGCCGACGAATCGGTCGCCGTGGCCGAACTCGTCATCGCGGCACGCGCCTACGCGCTGGCCGCGCTGAGGTTGCTGTGACGCGCCGGGTGCTGCTTCGGGGCGGGTCGGTTCTCGATGTCGCGTCCGGTGAAGTGCGGCGGGCTGATGTGGTGCTGGCCGGTGAGCGGATCGTCGAGGTCGGGATCGGTTCGGACGGTGACGCGGCGGTCGACTGCGAGGGTGGGCTGCTGGTTCCCGGGTTCATCGACTGCCACACGCACCTGTGCATCGCGCAGACGCGGATCGACCCGTTCGGGCTGCCGCGCTCCGTTCGCCCGCTGTCCGCCGTACCGGTGCTGCGAACACTCCTCGGTCTCGGCGTCACTACTGTGCGGGACGCGTGGGGCGCGGACGCCGGCGTACGGATGGCCGTCGAGAAAGGCTGGATAGACGGGCCGCAGGTGCTGCTCAGTCTGCGGCAGGTGGGGACGACCGGCGGAATCGGCGACCTCTGGGCGCCGCGAACCGGGCCGCTCGACTTCTTCGAGGATCCGTCGCTGCCGGACCCGATCTTCAACGGGGCCGACGAGGCGCGGGCCGTCGTCCGGCGGATGATCCGGGCCGGTGCGGATTGGATCAAGGTGACCGCCACCGGATCCCTGGCGATCGGCAAAGGCCTCGCGGACCTCGAGCTGACCGACGACGAGATGACCGCGCTCGTCGACGAAGCCCGGCGGCGCGGAGGGCGGCGCGTCATGGTGCACGCGCACGGAGCCCGGGCCGCGGAGCTCGCTGCCCGCGCCGGCGCGGGCAGCATCGAGCACGGCACGTACCTGGACGAATCCGCCGTACAGGCAATGGCGGACTCAGGGACCTGGTACGTACCGACGCTGTCCGTCACCCAGTCCGACCCCGCCGCCGTACCGGACGGCGCCGCGGAGGCTCACCGCGAATCGATGCGACTCGCGATCGCCGCGGGGGTGAACATCGCGATGGGCACCGACAACCCGGTCCGGCCGCACACCGAGGTGCTGTGGGAGCTGCGGCATCTGGCTGCCGCCGGCCTCGGTGATGCGGGTGCACTGCGAGCGGCGACGATCGGCGCGGCGAGACTGCTGGGTCTCGCGGACGACCGCGGCGAGATCGCGGTGGGCAAGCGTGCTGATCTGGTGCTGCTCGACGGCACCGAGCTGGACTGCACCGCGCTCGACGGCCGGATCCGGCGGGTCTTTCACAACGGAGCCGAAGTCGGGCGTTGACCCTGACACCGTGTCAGGTCGTAGACCGGGCGCATGATGACTGCAGGAGAGATCGCGGACCGGATCCGCACAGGTCAGGTGTCGTCGCGTGAGGTGACCGAGGAGCTGCTGGCGCGGATCGCGGACGACCAGGAGGTCAACGCGGTCGTCGAGGTACGCCGGGAGTACGCCCTGGCGGCGGCCGATCGGGCCGACGCGATGGTGGCGGCGCGCGGATCGCTCGGATCGCTCGGGCCGCTCGGGTCGCTGCACGGTGTGCCGATGACGGTCAAGGAGTGCTTCGACGTCGCCGGTCTGCACACCACGTGGGGCAATCCGGCGTTCGCTGAGCACGTCGCCGACCGTGACGCGGCGGTCGTCGAGCGGCTGCAGCGCGCGGGGGCGATCGTCATCGGGAAGAGCAACGTGCACGCGATGCTCGCCGATTTCGGCCAGACCGCGAACGAGATCTACGGCCGCACGAACAACCCCGCCGATCTCACTCGGACGCCGGGCGGATCGAGCGGCGGCGGGGCCGCGGCACTCGCCGCCGATCTCACCTATCTGGAGTACGGCTCCGACTTGGTCGGCTCGATCCGCCTGCCGGCGGCGTACTGCGGCGTGTACGGACTCAAACCCACGAACGGCCTGATCCCGCAGCGCGGCTTCCAGGTCCCCGGTACGCCGTACCTCCCGAGCGAGCTGCCCAACTTGTCAACAATCGGACCACTTGCCCGCACCGCCGGCGACCTACGGCTCGCCCTCCACGCCACCGCCGGCCCCGAGGCGCCGTACTCGTACACGCTGCCCCGCCCCCGGCACGACAGGCTCGCGGACTATCGCGTCGGCGTGGTCCTGGACCACCCCGCGGCCCCGGTCACCGGCGAGGTCGGCGACGCGCTGTCCGACACGATCGACCGGCTCGCCCACAGCGGCGCGAAGATTGTCGACAACTGGCCGGACGGCGTAGATCCCACCGAGCAAGCCGAAGAGTTCGGCCGCCAGGTAGAACTGTTCTTCGCCCTCCACGCCAACTCCGAAGGTGACCCGGACGGCGGGGCCGGGAGTGGTCTGACGCTTGAGGACGTGCGCGGGCTGGATCGGCGGCGGATGGCGGCGCGTGGTCGATGGCAGCGGTACTTCGAGGATGTCGACGTCTTCCTCTGCCCGACCAGCTTCACGGTCGCGTTCCCCCACGGATCGTCGACAATCGACGGCCTGCCGTACGAAACGCAGGTCTTCTGGATCGCCCACGCCGCGCTGACCGGGCACCCCGCGCTCAGCATGCCGATCGGGCACACGCCGGCAGGGTTGCCGATCGGTGCTCAGGTGATCGGCCCATGGCACGAGGACGACACCGCGATCACCTTCGCGGAACTCCTGGCTGGTTGACTGCCGTCATGTTCGCGATCGGTGAGTTCGCCCGCCACGGCCGGGTGTCGATTCGGATGCTGCGGCACTACGACGCCATCGGCCTGCTGCACCCCGCGTACGTCGACCCCGCCACCGGCTACCGCAGTTACACGGCCGCCCAGCTCGCCGACCTGAATCGGATCGTCGCACTCAAGGACCTCGGCTTCTCCCTCGACCAGGTCAACACGATGATTGCCGACAATCTCAGCCTGTCCGAGCTCCGCACGATGCTCACCATGCGACGCGCACAACTGGAGACCACGCTGGCCGAGAGCCAGGCCCGGCTCGCGCAAGTCGAGTCACGCCTGCGCGGCCTCGAGAACGACGTCCCAAACGCGGACGTCGTGGTCAAGGACCTGCCAGCCGTACGACTCGTCGGACTGACCGCGACGGCGGCCAGCTTCACGCCCGACGACATCACTCCCGTGGTCCATCCCCTCTGCGCAGAACTCGGCCGGCTGCTACCGGATGCAGACGTCCGCCCCGCCGGCCGGCTGACCTGTCTGTACGCACAAAGCTCCGAGGACGAGGTCGTCGTACGTGCGACGGTCCCAGGCGCGGTCGATGCCGACGGCAACCTCAACGGCCTCGCGGTGATCGACCTGCCCGCAATGCAGGCAGCGACGCTCGTGCACCGCGGACCGATCGATCAGGTACTTCCGTCCTGGCAGGCGCTCGCGCGTTGGCTCGACGACAACGGCCGGCGCGCCGCCGAGCCGGCCCGCGAGCTCTACCTCGAGACCCCGGAGAACCCGGACGACTGGGTCACCGAATTGCAGCAGCCCCTCACAACCGGCTGAACGACAACGTCTCCCCGCGGGCGCCGCCCATCCACAGGTCCTGGCAGGCGGCGGCGAACTCGTCGAGGTTCTCGATGATCGCGCCGAAAACGTTTCCCGGCACCCACCCCTGGTCGCCGTTGATCAGCAGGTTGTTCCGGCCGTAGAACACCGCGAGGTCGACGATCGCGCCGGTCGTACCGGTACCGGTCGTGTTCTCGTACCCGTAGGCGGGATTGCCCAGGTCGTCGGAGTCGAACGAGAACCAGCACAGGTCTCCCGGAATCGGCGTGACGGTGGTGTTCTCCTTGCCCGGATCGGACGCGAACGCCGGAACCAGCGTGTAGATCTCGTTCCGCGCGTATTTTCCGTGGAACACCGGCGCCGACAGCGGCAGCGCATCCCAGACCGCCGCGCAGGTCCGGGGCGCAACGTCGTCGAGCAGCTTCGCCACGCAGCTCACGCCGCGCTTGTCCAGGCTGACCGTAATGTGCTTCATCGTCCCTCCAAGGTCGGGGTCCGGCGGTGCCAGTCGGTCGCGGCCTGATACGCCTGGCCGACCCGCAACGTCAGCGCATCGGCATGCCGCGCTCCGACGACCTGCAACCCCACGGGCAGACGGTCGCTCGTGAAGCCGCACGGCACACTCAGCGCCGGCTGTTGGGTGAGGTTGAACGGATACGTGTACGGCGTCCAGTCGGTCCAGTCCGGCGACGACGACCCCTCCGGCACGTCCTGGCCGACCGGGAACGCGGTGATCGGCAGAGTCGGCGTCACGAGCACGTCGTACTGCTGGTGGAAGCGACCCATCAGCGTCCCGAGTTCCATCCGGACGTTGGTCGCGTCCAGGAAGTCCGACGCCGAGAAAGCCGACCCCTGCGCGGCGACCCGGCGCAGTCCCGGGTCGACGCGATCGTCGACCGCGTGCGCCGACAGCACCTTCGCTGCACCGGACCACCAGAGCACGTTGAACGCGTCGATCGGATCCGCGAACCCGGGATCCACCTCCGTCACCTCGGCGCCGAGCTCCGCGAGGACGCCGACCGCGGCGCGCACCAGCGCGTCGACCTCCGGATGATTGTCAACAAAACCAAGATCGGACGAGAAACCGATCCGGAGGCCGGCGACGCCGTCGTCGAGACCGTCCAGGAAGGACCGGGCCGGTGTCGGCATCGCCGACCAGTCACGCGGGTCGAACCCGGCAACCACGTCGAGCAGAGCAGCCGCGTCGCGCACGGTCCGCGTCATCGGCCCGGCGTGCGACAACGTCCCGAACGCGCTCGGCGGGAACAGCGGGATCAGCCCGTACGTCGGTTTCAGCGCGACCGTTCCGGTGAACGCGGCCGGGATCCGCACGGATCCACCGCCGTCCGTGCCGAGCGACCACACACCCATCCCGAGGCCGACCGCGGTCGCCGAGCCGCCGCTCGAGCCGCCCGATGTCCTCGCCGGATCCCACGGGTTGCCGGTCGCGCCGTAGGTGAAGGAGTCGGTGACGCCCTTCCAGGAGTACTCCGGTGTGGTCGTCTTGCCGAGGATGACGGCGCCCGTCTCGCGCAGCCGGGCGACGGACGGCGCGTCCTGGTCCCACGGCCCAGCCGGGTCGATCATCGTGCTGCCGCGCAGTGTCGGCCAGCCTTTTGTCCACAATGCGTCCTTGATGGACGTCGGTACACCGTCGCCGGGCCCGAGCGGGGTTCCGGCGTGCCAGCGGGTCTCCGATTCCTTCGCGGCGGCGAGCGCGCCTTCGGCGTCGACGAGGACGAAGGCGTTGACCTGGTCGTCGTACCGCTCGATCGCGTCCAGCGCCTGCTGCGTCGCCTCGACGGGCGACAGTGCGCCGGTCCGGTAGCCCTCGACCAGCTCGGTTGCCTCGGTCATCGATCTCCCGTCGGAACGTAGCCAAGCTTCTTGTCGACAATGTTCAGCAGCGGTTCGCCGGCCAGCCAGCGCCGCACATTGGTCGCGAACTGCGCCGCCAGGGTGTCGCGCCAGCCGACCACGTCGCCCGACATGTGCGCGGTGACGGTGACGTTCGGCGCGTCCCAGAGCGGATGGTCCGGCGGCAACGGCTCGGTGTCGAACACGTCGAGCGTGGCGGCGATCCGTCCACTGCCGACAGCGGCGAGCAGTGCCGTTTCGTCGACAATCGGACCGCGGGCAATGTTCACCAGGTGCGCTCCCGGCCGCAGCGCGGCGAACACGGCGGCGTCGACGAGTCCGCGGGTCGCCGCGGTCAACGGCGCCGCGATCACGAGATGGTCGGCCCAGCCGACCTCGGCCGGCAGGTTGCTACTGGCAACGATCGTGCCGAAGTCCGGGTCGCCCCCTCGCGCGATCCGTCCGGCACCCCGGACCTCCAGCCCGGCCGCGAGCAGCAGCCGGGCCGTCTCCCGCCCGATCGCGCCGGTCCCCACGACCAGCGCCTTCGCCCCCAGGACGCTCCGGGTCTCGCGGTGCTGCCAGCGCCGCTCGCGCTGCAGGCCGAAGCTGCGGAGGCTGTCCTTGGCGTGCGCGATCACCGCGCCCAGCACGTACTCGGCGATCGGCCGGTCGAACACGCCGTGCGCGTTCGTGACCACGACGGCGGAGTCGCGCAGTTCGTCGAAGAGCAAGGTGTCCACACCGGCTGCGGTCACATGGATCCATTCGAGCGCATCCGCCGCCGCCCAAGCATCCCGGACCGCCGTCGAGAAGAAATCCCAGAGCATCAGTGCGCGCGCACCCCGAACCGCGGTGGCCAGCCCGTCCGCGGCGCAGTACCGGAAGTCGACCGGCAGCCCGTCCAGCCCCGGCGGCCGATCCGTCGCGCGCTCACAGAGCACCGCGACCACGGGTCGCTCGGTGCTTGCTGGCGGGAGGGCTGGCACGTGATCGAGGCTAGGAACTCGCTAGTAGGATTGTCAACAATCTCCCTCGCACCGCACACTGACTGGCATGAGCACGCGTCCCTCCACCCACCCGCTGCCGGCGGTGGTGCCGCCGCTGCTGCAGACCGGGATCGGCGTCGTCGCGCCGTACGACTTCGCGCTCGACCGCGAGCTGTGGCGCTGGGTGCCCGACGACGTCACGCTGCACGTCACGCGGACGCCGTACGCGCCGATGGCCGCCACAGTCGAGATGGCCGTGCACATCTCGGATCCGGAGTTGATCGCGCGGACGACGTACGACGTGCTGCCGGTCGGTCCGCTCGTGGTCGCATACGCCTGCACATTCGGCAGCTTCGTCGGCGGGCTGACCGGTGAACTCGCCCTCGTGGACGCGATGGTCGGCGCCGGGGCGCCGGCCGCAGTGACCACCAGCGGCGCGTTGCTGCTCGCGCTGCGCCGGCTCCGGGTCAACCGGATCGCGACGGTCACGCCGTACACCAACGATCTGACCGCTGGGCTGAGCGCGTTCCTCGCCCAGGCCGGGGTCGAGGTGGTCGCGACCGCCGGACTCGGTCTGATCGCGCAGATCTGGGCGGTCCCCTACGAGACCACGGTCGAGCTGGTCCGCAGCGTCGACAGCGACGCGGTCGAGGCGATCTTCATCAGCTGCACCAACCTGCCCACGTACGACGTGATCGCCGGGCTGGAGGCCACGCTCGGCAAGCCGGTGCTGACCGCGAACCAGGTCACGATGTGGTCCGCGCTCGAACTCGCCGGACATGAAGGAGTCGGTCCGGGACAACGATTGTTGACAATCCGATGAGCGAATATGCCGCCCGGCTGACCCGGGTTCGCGCGGTCCTGGCGGAGCGCGGCCTCGGTGCGCTCGTGGTCAGCGATCCCGCGAATCTCTTCTACCTCACCGGCTACGACGCCTGGTCGTTCTACACGCCGCAGTGTCTGCTGGTCCCGGCCGACGGTGACGTGCAGTTCTTCGCGCGGGCGATGGATGCGGCCGGCGCGTCGTACACCTCCAACCTGCGCGCCGACCAGATCCACGGGTATCCCGAGGTGCTGGTACACCGGCCGGACGTCCATCCGTACGACTGGATCGCGACCATCTGCCACGAGCTGATCCCAGCCGGTGCGGACGTCGCCGTCGAGAGCGATGCGCACTACTTCACTGCCCGCGGCTACCTTGCCCTGGGCAACGGCCTGCCCGGCCGCAGGCTGGTCGACTCGGCCGAGCTGGTGAATTGGGTCCGGCTGGTCAAATCGCCGGATGAGCTCGACCACCTCCGGATCGCCGGCGCGATCGCGGAGCAGGCGATGCGGGTCGCGCTCGACCGGCTCCGACCGGGCCGGCGGCAGTGCGACGTCGCCGCCGAGATTCTCGCCGCGCAGGCGACCGGAACACCGGAGCACGGGGGCGACTATCCGGCGATCGTGCCGATGCTGCCGACCGGCGACGCGGCCGGGACGCCGCACCTGACCTGGAGCGATCGTCCGTTCGTCGACAATCAGGCGACCACGGTCGAACTGGCCGGCGTCCACCGCCGGTACCACGCGCCGCTCGCCCGCACCGTGATGCTCGGCGACCCGCCGCGACGGCTCCGCGAGACCGCGAAGATCGTTGCCGACGGCATGCAGGCGACGTTGTCGACAATCCGGCCGGGCGTCACCGGCAGCGCGGTGCACGCCGCGTTCAACGCGGTGATCGCGGCGCACGGTCTGGTGAAGGAATCGCGGATCGGGTACTCGATCGGCATCGGGTACCCGCCGGACTGGGGCGAACGCACCGTCAGCCTGCGCTCCGGCGAGACCACCGTGCTGACCGCGGGCATGGCGTTCCACGTCATTCTCGGAATGTGGATGGACGGGTGGGGATACGAACTGTCCGAACCCGTCGTGGTCAGCGCCGACGGAGTGGAACGACTGACCGGCCTGTCCTACGAACTGACCATCAGGAGGTAACCCCCTTGTCAGCACGCCCAGCACCCTCAGCGCTCCCGTACGCCGCCCGCGCCATCGGTCTGGTGGGTTCGGTGATCGACTCGAGTATGTCGCTCCTGCACAAGCAGACGCACGACATCGTGCGGTTCGCGATGGGATCGCCCGCGGCGGAGGCCGTACCGGCGCGGATCCTGTCCGCGATCGCGGCCGAGGAGCTGAGCCGTCCCGCCGCCTTCGACTACGCGGCGACCGAGGGCGACCCGCCGCTGCACGCGGCGCTGCTGGAGATGCTGCGCGGGACCAGCGACGAGACCACCGCCGATCGGCTCACCGTCACGGCCGGGGGCATGCAGGGCCTTGACCTGTTCTGCAAGATCTTTGTCGACCCGGGCGATCTGGTCGTCGTCGAGTCACCGACGTACACCAACGGCAGCGCGACGGCGCTCTCGTACGGCGCGGAGCTGCTCGAGTTGCCGGTCGACGACGACGGCATGATTGTCGACGATCTACCGCGGCTGCTCGACGGCCGAACGCCGAAGGCGATCTACACGATCCCGACGTTCCAGAACCCGTCCGGCGCGACGATGTCGCTCCGCCGGCGACAGCGTCTGCTCGAGCTGGCCCGCGGTTGGGGGTCGATGGTGATCGACGACGACCCGTACGGTCTGCTCCGGTTCGCCGGTGATCCCCTGCCGACGCTGCGGGAGCTCGGCGCGGGCGATCCGCTGGTGTTCGCCGTACGAACGTTCTCGAAGATCGTCGCGCCCGGTCTGCGCGTCGGCTGGGTGGACACGGATCCCGAACTGCAGCCGCTGCTGATCAACGCGAAGCAGGCAATGGACACCTGCACGAACCTCCCGGCGCAGCGGCTGCTGACCGGATTCCTGACCGGCGGGCATCTCGAGGAACACCTGGTCCGGCAGCGCCGCGAGTACAAGCGGCGCAAGGAAGCGATGCATGCCGCGCTGACCGAACACTTCGCCGACATCGCGCACTGGACGGATCCGGAAGGCGGTTTCTTTCTCTGGGTGACGCTGGAGAACGGCGTCGAGACCGAGGAACTGTTCGAGGTTGCACTCGCCGAAGGCGTCGCCTTCATCCCCGGACCGGCGTTCTCGCCCACCGGCCGTTTCCGAAACGCTTTCCGGCTCTGTTTCGCGTCGACCGCCCCCGATCGGATCCACGAGGGCGTCACCCGTTTGCGTCGCGCCACCGACAAGCTGATGAGCTAGTCCGGCCGTGTTCCGAGCGCTTGGGCCAACACCTGCGCGAGGTGGTAAGGGGCGCGCGTTGTCGACTGGCTGATCTGCGTGCGGCAGCTGAAGCCGTCGGCCAGGACGGTGGTTGTCTCGGGCAACGATCGTACGGCGGGGAGCAGTGTGCGTTCGCCGACCGCCTGGGACACGTCGTAGTGGTCGCGCTCGAAGCCGAAGTTGCCGGCGAGGCCGCAGCAGCCCGGTTCCGCGAGACCGGCCTCGATGCCGGCCGCAGCCATCAGCTTCCGGTCGGCGTCGAAGCCGAGAACGGCGTGCTGGTGACAGTGCGGTTGCACGAACGCCGCGCCACCGATCTGCGGCGGTTGCCAGCCGGACTCGACGAGGAGTTCCGACAGCGTTCGCGTGTTCGCGGCCGCCGCCGCGGCGAGTGGATTGTCGACAAGCAGAGCAGGTGCGTCGTGGCGGAAGGCCGCCGTACAGCTGGGCTCGAGACCGACGATCGGTGTGCCGGCCTCGAGGTACGGCGCGAGTACGCCGAGGGAGCGGGTCAGGACACGGCGCGCTCGGGTGAGCTGGCCGGTCGAGATCCACGTGAGGCCGCAACACACGGGCCTCGCCGGCACCACTACCTCGAACCCGGCCGCTTCCAGCACAGCCACCGCGGCCCGGCCAATCTCCGGCGCAAGGTAGTTGGTAAACGTGTCCGGCCACAACACAACCCGCCCCGCACTCCCCGACGCCACACTCCTCGGCCGCGCGCTCTCCGGCCTAATCTGCTCCGGCCGGGCGTGCTCCTGCCGGGTGGCTTGGCGGGTGGCTTGGCGGGTGGCTTGGCGGGTGAACCAGTGGGTGAAGGTCTCCGGGGCGAAAGGTGGGACCTCGCGTTCGGGGGCGATGCCTCCGAGGCGCTTGGTCAGGGGTAGGCGGGCGAAGCGGTTCGCCAGGCGGGGGGCGTGCGACGCGAGGCGCGACCACAGCGGCAGCCAGCCCATCGACCAGTGCGACAGCGGGCGGGCCCACGGGCGGCGCGCATAGTGGTGGTGGGTGAACTCGGCCTTGTAGGTCGCCATGTCGACGTTCACCGGGCAGTCCGACAGGCACCCCTTGCACGACAGGCAGAGATCCAGCCCGTCGCGTGCCTCGGCCGACCGCCACCCGTCGGTGATCAGGTCGCCCTGCAGCATCTCCCACAGCAGGTGCGCACGCCCACGCGTCGAGTGCAGTTCCTCGCGCGTGACCTGATAGCTCGGGCACATCACGCTCCCGGACGTCTGCCGACACTTCCCGATCCCCACGCACCGCCGCTGCGCCTGCGCGAAGTCGTGACCGTCATCCGGGTAGTCGAAGATTGTCGGCAATCTACGATCCTTGGCCGGCCCGTCGTGCCGGATCGCGAGGTCGAGCGGCGGCGGGTCGACGATCGCACCCGGGTTCAGCACGCCCGCCGGGTCCCAGATCCGCTTCAGTTCGCCGAACAGGGCGACCCCGTCAGCGCCGTACATCTTGCTCAGCAGTTCGCCGCGCGCCCGCCCGTCGCCGTGCTCGCCGGACACCGAGCCGCCAAGCTCGACCACGAGGTCCGCGGCCTGCTCGACGAACGCCCGGTACGTCGCGATGCCCCGCGCGCTCAGCAGGTCGAAGTCGATCCGCATGTGCATGCAGCCCTCGCCGAAGTGCCCGTACGACGCGCCGGACAGACCGTGCCGCCCCAGCAGCTCGTCCAGGCCGCGCAGGTACGCGCCCAAACGCTCCGGCGGTACGGCGGCGTCCTCCCAACCGCCCCACGCCTCGGCTCCGTCCGCGCGCCGCGTCGCCAGACCCGCGGCGTCCGTACGGCACCGCCACAGCACCGCCTGCGCCCGCGGATCGGTCACCAGCGACGCCGTCGCGCCGGAATCCCGCAGTTCGTCGAGCATCGCGCGGGCAGCGGAGGCGGCCGCCAGCTCGTCCTCGCCGCCGATCTCGACCAGGAGCCAGGCGTTCCCGGCCGGAAGCCCGGCGTGGACCGCCGCGTCCCGCACCTCGGTCGGCAGCCTGTCGACAAGCTCGTTGTTGATCGACTCCATCGTCAGCGGCGCGTGCCGCAGGACGACCGGTACACAGTCCGCCGACGTGATCGAGTCGGCGAACCCGAGCACGCACAGAACCTTTGTCTTCGGCAACTCCACGAGCCGGACGGTGGCGCGGAGGGTCGCGGCGAGGCCGCCCTCACTGCCGGCCAGCAGACCGGCGACGTTGTACCCGTACTCCGGCAGCAGACGATGCAGCGCATACCCGGAGATCTGCCGGGTGAACTGCCCGAACCGGCGGCGGATCAGCAGCTCGTTCCGGCCGGCGAAGTCCTGCAGAGCCCGATGCAATTCCCCTTCCCGCCCCGGCCGACCGGCCAGCTCCGCACGCCGATCCTGCCCGGGAGCGGCCGCCCCGCCCGATCCGTCACCAGGCGCGTCGAGGGTCAGACGAGTTCCGTCGGCGAGGACGACGTCGAGCGATTGCAGATTGTCGGCAGTCGTACCCCAGGCGACCGAGTGGGCGCCGCACGCGTTGTTCGCGATCATGCCGCCGAGAGTGGCCCGGCTCGCCGACGACGGGTCCGCGCCGAACGCCAGCCCGTACGGTCGCGCGGCCGCCAGCAGATCCGTCAGTACGACGCCCGGCTCGACGACCGCCGTCCGCGCGGCGGCGTCGATGCCGAGGATCCGGCACACGTGCCGGGACGTGTCGATCACGACGCCGCCGACGTCGCCCCCGCCGGCCACGCCACCACCGACGCCGACGCCGACCCCGACACCGGCCCCGACACCGGCCCCGATCCCGACCCCGACCCCGATCGCGTTGCCCGCCATCGACGTACCCCCGCCCCGCAGCACGACCGGCGCGCCGGCGGCTGCGGTCAGCGAGACAGCCGCCGCCAGGTCCTCGGCATCGGCCGGCACGACGACCAGGTCCGGCACCGCGCGGTAGTTCGACCCGTCCGTCGCGTACAGCGCGCGTGTCCGCCGGTCGTCGCCGATCTCGCCCCGGAACTCCCGGCGCAACGTCGCGACCAGCCGCGCGGCGTCGTACGCCGCAGCTCCGGCACCGGAGCGCTCTGGGGTTAACATTGTCGACAATCTACCTTTCGGTCGTTCGACCAGCCAGGAGGCCAGATGGTCACGGTAGGACTCCTTTACCCCGGACACAGCGCGGAGGACGACTACCCGGCGCTCGAGGCCCGGCTCGACGGTTCGGTGAAGCTGCCGGTCGTCATCACCTCGGTCGGCGAGGACGCGCACCGGGTCGACGCCCTGCTCGACCTCGGCCGCGCGGAACGACTGGCCGAGGGCGCCGCCGAGCTCGCACCGTCGCGGCCGGACGCGGTGATGTGGGCCTGCACCTCGGGCAGCTTCGTGTTCGGCCCGGAGGGCGCGACCATCCAGGCAGCCGGCGTCGCGCAGGCGCTCGGCGTCCCGGCGTCCTCGACGTCGATCGCGTTCGTCGACGCGTGCCGGATGCTCGGCCTGAAACGGGTCGCCGTCGCCGCGTCGTACCCCGAGGACGTCGCGCAGCACTTCGTCCGGTTCCTGACCGCGGGCGGCCTGGAGGTGGTGTCGATGGGCAGCAACGGCATCGTCACCGCCGCGGAGGTCGGGACCCTCGCGCCGGACCAGGTGGTGGCGATGGTGAAGGCGGCCGACCACCCGGACGCCGAGGCGGTACTGGTGCCGGACACCGCGATGCACACGCTCGAGATCGTCGACGACCTGGAGGCCGCGGTCGGCAAACCGGTGCTGACCGCGAACCAGGTGACGGTCTGGAAGGGGCTCCAGTTGGCCGGGCCTGTACCGTCTTTGCCACATCTGGGGACGTTGTTCGCCACAAGGGGGAATTCGGAGTGACCACATACATCGAGCCGCTGGCCCAGGAGTCGACGCCGAGCATCATCGCCGACAAACTGCGCAAGGCCATCGGCCATGGGGAGCTGAAGCCCGGCGCGCAGCTCGGCGAGGCCGACCTGGCCCGCAAGCTCGGCGTCAGCCGCGGGCCGCTGCGCGAAGGCATGCAGCGCCTGACCCAGGAGGGTCTGCTGGTCTCGATCCGCAACCGCGGCCTGTTCGTCATCGACATGACGCCGGACGACATCCGCGACATGTACCTCGCCCGCGAGGCGGTCGAGCGCGCCGCGATCCAGAAGATCCTCTGCGGCGACCACGCGTCCGCGGGGGCGGCGCTGTGCGCGGTCGCCGACCGGATGCTGGCCGCCGACGGCGACCCGGCGGCGATCGGCGAGCTCGACATCGAGTTCCACGAGCTCCTCGTCCGGCTGGCCGGCAGCCCGCGGCTGTCGCGGATGCACCAGACGTCCATCATCGAGACGCGGATGTGCATCCACGCACTCGAAGAGACGTACCTGGCTGCCGACGCCCGCGCCATCGAGCACAACAACCTCGGCGAGGCGATCCGCGACGGCGACGCCGAGCGCGCCGAACGGCTCCTGATCGCGCACATGGACGACGCCATCGAGCGCCTCGTCAACCGCTGACCCGGCCACCCGTTCAGTCGTTGACCGCGATCCCGATGTACTTGGTCTCGAGGAACTCGTCGATCCCCACCGCGCCGCCCTCGCGGCCGAGCCCGGACTGCTTCACGCCGCCGAACGGCGCGGCGGGGTTCGACACGACGCCCTGGTTCAGCCCGACCATCCCCGTCTCGATCGCCTCCGCGACGCGCAATGCTCGCCGCAGGTCGTTCGTGAACACGTAGGCGACCAGCCCGTACTCGGTGTCGTTCGCCGCCTGCACCACCTCGTCCTCGGTGCTGAACGGCGTCAACGGCGCCGCCGGGCCGAAGATCTCCTGGTCGGCCATCGCGGCCTCCCGTGGTACGCCGGTCAGAACCGTCGGCGGATAGAAGTACCCGCTCCCCGCGGGCACGTCTCCACCGGTGAGCACGATCGCGCCGCGCCCGACCGCGTCCGCGACGAGTGACCGGACCTTCTCGCGGCCCGCCTCGTCGATCAGCGGACCGACGTCGACGCCCGGCTCGGTCCCGCGCCCGACCGTCAGCGCGGCCATCCGCTCCGCGAGCCGCCGGCCGAACTCGTCGATCACGGAGGCGTGCACGAAGATCCGGTTCGCCGCCGTACAGGCCTCGCCCATGTTCCGCATCTTCGCCGCGATCGCGCCGATCACCGCTTCGTCCAGGTCGGCGTCCTCGAACACGATGAACGGCGCGTTGCCGCCGAGCTCCAGCGACGTCCGCAGTACCTTCTCCGCGCACTGCTCGAGCAGGATCCGGCCGACCCGCGTGGAGCCGGTGAAGGACAGCTTGCGCGCCAGCCCGGAGCGGATCAGCGGCTCCATCACGCCGCCCGCGTCCATCGCGGTGACGCAGTTGACGGCGCCTGCCGGTACGCCGGCCTCGGCCAGGATCCCCATCAACGCCAGCATCGACAGCGGCGTCTGATGGGCGGGCTTGATCACGCTCGTACAGCCGGCCGCGATCGCCGGGCCGAGCTTGCGGGTGCCCATCGCCATCGGGAAGTTCCACGGGGTGATCAGCAGGCACGGGCCGACCGGCTGCCTGGTGACCAGGAAACGGGCGTTTCCGGCCGGCGCGGTCTGGTACCCCCCGTCGATCCGTACCGCCTCGCCCGCGAAGTGCCGGAAGAACTCGGCCGCGTACGCGATCTCGCCACGGGCCTCCCGCAGCGGCTTGCCCATCTCCAGCGTCATCAGCAGCGCCAACTCGTCGGCGCGTTTCATCAGCAGCTCGTACGCCGTCATCAGCATGTCGGCGCGTTCGCGCGGTGCGGTCCGGGCAAAGTCCCGCTGGGCGGCGACCGCTGCCTCGAGCGCGGCCCGGCCGTCCGCGGGCGAGGCGTCGGCGACCGCGCACAGCACCTCACCGGTCGACGGATCGACGACGTCGAAGATCGCGCCGCGCGTCGCCTCCACCCATTTCCCGTCGACGAACAACCGCTTCTCGACCGCGTCGACCACCCTCGCCTCACCCGCCAGCCTGTCACCCGGCCCGGCACCCGGCCTGTCACCCGGCCCGTAGCCCGGCCCATGCCCCGGCCTGTGCGCTGGCCCGCTGCCCGGCCTGTCGCCTGGCCCATGCCCCAGCCTTGGGCCTGGCTGGTCGTCCGGCTTGTCGTAGGGCGGGTTGTTCGGCTCGTCGTTGCTCATTCGCACCCCTTCACCGGCCTCAACTGCTGAGATACGCTGATTGTCGACAATCTACCAGTCGACGTGTGGAGGGGAAGCCGTGGCCGAGCTCTCGCAGATCCTGAAACAGGCGACCGGTGTGGTCGCCGCCCGCGGTCTGGGCGTCCAGCTCTTCGACGAGGACGACCGGCGGTACCTGGACTTCACCGCCGGCATCGGCGTGACGTCGACCGGGCACTGCCATCCGCGGGTGGTCGCGGCGGCGCAGGAGCAGGTCGGGCGGATCATCCACGCGCAGTACACGACGGTCATGCACCGGCCGCTGCTCACCCTGGTCGAGCGGCTCGGCGAGGTGCTCCCCCGGCATCTCGACCGGATGTTCTTCGCGAACTCGGGCAGCGAGGCGATCGAGGCCGCGCTGCGACTCACTCGGCAGGCGACCGGCCGGCCGAACGTGATCGTGTTCCACGGCGGCTTCCACGGCCGGACCGTGGCCGCCGCCTCGATGACCACGTCCGGCACGAAGTTCCGCTCCGGGTTCAGCCCGCTGATGGCCGGCGTTCATGTGTCGCCGTTCCCGGACCCGGGCCACTTCGGCTGGCCGGTCGAGCAGGCCACCGACTTCGCGCTCAGCCAGCTCGACTACACCCTGCAGACGTTGAGCACGCCGGCCGACACCGCGGCGTTCTTCGTCGAGCCGGTGCTTGGCGAAGGCGGTTACGTACCGGCGAACGAGCGGTTCTTCGCCGGCCTGCGCGAGCGCGCCGACGCGCACGGGATGCTGCTGGTGGTGGACGAGGTACAGACCGGCTTCGGGCGGACCGGCAAGTTCTGGGGCGGCGACCACTTCGGGTCGCACCCGGACGTCCTGGTCACCGCGAAGGGCCTGGCCTCCGGCTTCCCGCTGTCCGGGATCGCCGCGTCGTCGGAGCTGATGGAGAAGGCGTGGCCCGGATCCCAGGGCGGTACGTACGGCGCGAACGCGGTCGCCTGCGCGGCGGCGCTCGCCACGCTCGACGTGATCGAGGACGAGGGGCTCGTGCAGAACTCCGCCGACCGCGGCGCGCAGCTGAAGCAGGCGCTGCGGCTGGTCGCGGACAAGCACGAGCAGATCACCGATGTCCGCGGACTCGGGCTGATGATCGGCAACGAGTTCCGTGACGCCGACGGCACGCCGGACCCGGTGACGGCCGCCGCGGTCCAGCAGGAGGCGGCGCGGCGAGGCCTGTTGCTGCTCACCTGCGGCGCCTGGGGCCAGGTCGTCCGCTTCATTCCCGCGCTGGTCGTCTCCCCCGACGAGGTCGACGAAGCCGCCGGCATCTGGTCCGACGCAGTCACCGCCATCCTCGACTGACCCCAACCCAGCCACCGCCACCCTCGACTGCCCCGGCCACGACCCTCCGCTGACCCCGCCCCGTCCACGGCCACCCTCGGCCCACCGGACACGGCCACCGCCGCCGAGCCCCCCGATCCGGCCACCGCCACCCTCCGGCGGCCCCAGCCACCGCCGCCCTCCGCTGACCCCCGCCGCGGCCACGGCCACCGCCGCCTTCGGCCGCCCCTGCCACGGCCGACCCCGACCCGGCCACCGCCACCCCTGCCGACCCAGACCCGGCCACCCCTCCGCTGACCCCTCGCCGGCCACAGCCACCGCCGCCCTCGGCCGACCCCGACCCGGCCACCGGCGCCCTCCGCTGACCCCCGGTCGGCGCCGCGGCTGACCGGCGAACGAGGGCCGGCCCGCCCTTTCCGGAACATGGTTCGCACCAGGTGATGCGGTTCCGGAAAGCGCAGGCCGGCTTTTTCCTGCCTCGACGGGCCTGCGGTCAGGCCTTCGCGTGAGCCGGGTCGAGGGCCACGGGCGGCGGGGCGTCCTCGGTCCCCGGGATCTCGGTGCCGTTGAGCGGGCACCGCGACGTCTCGGGCACCCGGGCGAGTGCGAGCGCACCCACCAGGCAGGCGGCCATCATGTAGTACGCCGGCACCAGCGAGTCGCCCAGTTTCGCGGTCAGCCAGTCGTTGACCGCGGGCGCCGTCCCGCCGAACAGCGACGTCGACACGTTGTACGCGATCGCGAACCCGGCGTACCGCACGTGCGTCGGGAACATCGCGGGGAACGTCGCGGAAATCGTCGCCAACTGCGGCACGTACAGCAGACCGAGCACCGCGAAGCCGATGATCGCGCCGGCCAGGTTCGTGCCCATCAGCAGGAACATCGGTACGCCGAACACGAACAGCCCGGTCAACGACGCCCACCACAGAGGCTTGCGCCCGATCCGGTCGGACGCGCGGCCGGCGAACGGCACGAAGACCATCATTGTCAACATTCCGATGATCGGCACGATCAGCGACTGGTCGGCGCTCAGGCCGATCTCCTTCTCCAGGTACGTCGGCATGTAGGTGAGCAGCGTGTAGTTCACGACGTTCAGCGCGATGACCATGCCGCCGAGCCGCAGGATCGGACCCCAGTAGCCGGCCAGCAGGTCCTTGAATTGGGTCGCGGTCTCCTCTTCCTTCTGGCCCTTCGCCTCGAGCTCACGGAAGACCGGGGTGTCCTCCAGCCGCGACCGGAGGTACACGCCGACCAGACCAAGCGGCGCGGCGACCAGGAACGGCAGCCGCCAGCCCCACGCGTGCATCGCGTCATCGCCGAGCACCAGCGAGAAGCCCAGCATCAGCAGCGCTCCGAGCGAGAAACCGGCCAGCGTGCCGAACTCCAGGAAGCTGCCGAGGAACCCGCGCTTGCGGCTCGGCGCGTACTCGGCCATGAAGGTCGCGGCACCACCGTACTCGCCACCAGTCGAGAAACCCTGGATCATCCGCAGCAGCACGAGCAGGATGGGCGCCCACAGGCCGATCGAGTCGTACGACGGGACCAGACCGGCGAGCAGCGTCGCACCGGACATCATCAGGATCGTGATCGCCAGCACGTGCTTGCGCCCCAGTCGGTCGCCGAGCGGCCCCCAGACCAGGCCGCCGAGCGGGCGGACCAGGAACGAGACGGCGAACGTCATCAGCGCGAGCAGGGTCTGGCTCTCGGTGTCCCCCGGGAAGATGGCCGCCGAGATGTACGTCACGCCGTACGCGTAGATGCCGTAGTCGAACCACTCGGTCGCGTTCCCGATCGCCGAGGCGGCGATCGCCTTCCTGAGCACCCCGGGCGGCTGCTCCTTTTCGCTGGTGGTCACGGGCGGCCGGTCCTGGGCTCGCCCACCACCGGCCGGCTGCGGGCTCACTGGCGGGGTCTCGGCATCCACGGTCTTCCTCCTGTCGTCATACGGCCTGGTCCGTGTGCCCACCCGCGCGTTCTCCACACGCCCAACAGGCCAAGTCGTAGTTTTGTTGACAATCCGAAGGTTAGCCATGTGCATTCGTGAACCACAAGCAGTCGTATGAGGTTTGCTCTCCGTGTTCACAGCGCCGTCACATGACCCGGCGCGGTCAGCCCAACCGGCCAGGCCAGTTGGTCACACGGCGCGGTCAAGCCAGGCTCGGTGAGCGCGGCGCGGTCAGCCCGGTCGGCCAGCCCAGCGCGGTGAGCCCCGTCGGTCAGCGCGGCTGGGTCAGTCCAGCTCGGTGAGCGCGGCGCCGTGAGCCCGATCGGGCAGCCCGGTCAGTCAGCCTGGTCAGTCAGCCTGGAGCGGTCAGCCCAGCGCGTTCAGCCGGCCCGGACAACCCCGTCCGGTCGGCGCAGCTGGAACAACCCAGTCCGGTCAGCGCGGCTCGACCCACCCAGCCCAACCCAGTCAGCCCGGTCGGTCAGCCCGGTAGGTCAGCCCAGCGCGGTCGGTGCGGCGGGGTCGGTGCGGCGCGGCGGGTCGGTGCGGCGGGTCGGTGCGGCGGGTCGGTGCGGCGGGTCGGTGCGGCGGGGTCGGCGACCCGGTTAGTGCGGCCCGGTCGGTGCGACCCGGTCGGTGCGGCCCGGTTAGTGCGGCTGGGCGAGGGAGGCTAGGCCGGCGGTGATTACGGAGATGCCGAATTCGAACCGCTCGTCGCCGGTTGCTCCGGATGTCATCGGCGTCGCGAGCGCCACCGTCAGGGGGAATCGGTCCGCCGGCAGCGACGCGAAGTACTCGCGCAGCCCGCGGACGAAGCCCTCGACATCCTCGGGCGTCCAGTTCGAGGCGCTCTGCACCGTCTCCTCGAACGCGATCGCGGTGACGTACAGCGGGATCAGGTCGACGGCCCACGCGGCAGCCTGGTCCGGGAGGTTGCCGGCCTTCAGCAGCGCCAGCATCCGCTCGGTGCTGCGCAGTGCCCGCTCCCCCAGCGGCACCTGGCCGATCGAGGCCCGCGCGACTCCCGGGTTGGCCCGCAGCACGCGCAGCATCTCGCGCATCATCGACTTGAGCTGCTCCTGCCAGCGCTCCGGATCGACCTCCTCGTCGAAGTCCATCTGTGAGGCGGCGCGCTCGACGAGCAGCTGGTCGAGCTCCCGCTTGTTCGCGACGTGGGCGTAGAGCGACGCCGGCCCGGTGCCGAGCTCCTGCGCGACCTTCCGCATCGAGACCGCGTCGTACCCGTTGCTGACCAGGACCCGCATCGCGGCGTCGACGATCCGCTCGCGGTTGAGCGGCTCCTTCGCGGCACGGGCGGGCTTCGCGGGGCTGATCGGCTGCCACGGATGCTGTGTCATACGAACACTGTACTTGACGCGAACACCGTTCGGGAGTAGAACAGTGTTCGTCAACGAACACCGTTCGAAATCCTGAGGGGCCCGATGAGCACCGCACTCGACAACTCACCCAACGCCACCACGCCCGGCACCACATCCGACTCCACATCCGACTCCACGACGGCCGCGCGCGGTACGCCGTATCGGTGGCGGTGGCTCGTGCTCGCCACGATCCTGGTCGCCGAGATCATGGACCTGGTCGACGCGACGATCGTCAACATCGCCGCCCCGTCGATCCGCGCCGAGCTCGGCGGGTCGGAGTCGGCCATGCAGTGGATGCTGGCCGGCTACACGCTGGCCTTTGCGATCGGCCTGATCACGTTCGGCCGGCTCGGCGATCTGGTCGGCCGGCGGCGGCTGTTCGTGATCGGCGCGCTCGGCTTCACGGTCGCGTCCGCGGTCTGCGGGCTCGCGACCAGCCCCGAACTGCTGATCGGCAGCCGGGTCGCGCAGGGCCTGCTCGGAGCGGTGATGATCCCGCAGGGCTTCGCGATCCTGAAGTCGATCTTCCCCTCCGAGGAGCTCGGCAAGGCGTTCGCGATGTTCGGACCGGTGATGGGACTGTCGGCGGTCGCGGGCCCGATCCTGGCCGGCGTCCTGATCGACGCCAACTGGTTCGACGCCGGCTGGCGGACCATTTTCTTCATCAACGTCCCGGTCGGCATCGCCGCACTCGTCGGCGCACTCCGCTTCATGCCTGAGGTCAAGACCCCGGGCGCATCCCAGCTCGATGCCGCCGGCGTCCTCCTGGTCAGCCTCGCCTCCGGCCTGTTGGTCTACCCGCTCGTGCAGGGCCGTGAGCTCGGCTGGCCGTTGTGGACAATCCTGATGTTGATCAGCTCGGTCGTGGTCTTCGCCCTGTTCGGCTGGCGCGAGCGGCGCTCCGGCAACCCGGTCATCGACCCGTCGCTGTTCCGCAACCGCGGGTACGTCGCCGGGCTCGGCGTGATCACTACGTTCTTCCTCGCGATGAACGGTTTCCTGCTGGTGTTCAACCTGTTCACCCAGCTCGGCCTGCACTACAGCCCGCTGAAGGCCGGCCTCGCGATGGTGCCGTTCTCGCTCGGCATCGCGATCGGCGCGCCGCTGTCGGCCGCGCTGCTCGCCCCGAAGCTCGGCCGCAAGGCACTCCAGCTCGGCATCGCGGTGATGACGGTCGCGATGGCCGGCGTCTGGTTCACGCTGCACACCCAGGGCGACACGACCACGATCTGGAACCTGGTCCCCGCGACGCTCGCCACCGGCATCGGCGCCGGCATGGTGTTCGCGCCGCTGTTCGACATCATCCTGGCCTCGATCGACGACCAGGCGGCGGGCTCGGCGTCCGGCGTCCTGACCGCGATGCAGCAGTACGGCGGCGCGATCGGCGTCGCGGTGATCGGCACGATCTTCTTCCAGCTGCTGCCGAGCCACGCGTTCCTGGGCGCGACCAAGACGTCGGTCCTGGTCGCGATCGGACTCTTCGTCGTCAGCCTCGCGGTGTCGTGCCTACTGCCGAAGCGGGCCCGCGAGGAGAGCGTCAGTCACGGCTGACGAAACCTTCCTTCACCAGCCAGTCCATGGCGACGTCGGCGGGCTCACGTCCGTCGACGTCGACCTGTGCGTTGAGGTCGATCAGCACCTCGTCGGTCAGCTTGTCCGACACCGGCTGCAGCAGGTCCCGCAGCTGCGGGTACTCCCACGCACAGCAACGCGTACCCAACAAGCGTTGGATTCACACATCGGTACGGTCGCTTCCAAAGTCCGGACAGACCGAAGCCCCTGGTCACACCGGGGTGACCAGGGGCTTCGGGTGCTTCAGCTCAGCTCAGTTGAACGAGTCGCCGCAGGCGCAGGAGCCGGTGGCGTTCGGGTTGTCGATCGTGAAGCCCTGCTTCTCGATGGTGTCGACGAAGTCGATCGTCGCGCCCTTCAGGTACGGCGCGCTCATCCGGTCGGTGACGACGCTCACGCCACCGAAGTCGGCCACCACGTCGCCGTCGAGCTGACGCTCGTCGAAGAACAGCTGGTACCGCAGTCCGGAGCACCCGCCCGGCTGCACGGCGACCCGCAGCGCGAGGTCGTCGCGGCCTTCCTGGTCGAGCAGCGCCTTCACCTTGGAGGCGGCCCCGTCGGTGAGGAGAACACCCGTGGCCACGGCCTGCTCGGTCTGCGCTTCAGTCATCCCTGACTCCAGTCATCTACTCAAGTGCCGGGCCTACGGCTGCCCCGGCACGGAAGTCTCTTGTCAACACGTGCCAACGTCGGCCGGCGCGCGCTCATTCCCATGGTCGCACACCAATTTCACAGATCAACGATCCCGGTCACGAGGTGATCAACCAGTCACCGCGCGCCGCTCACCGGGCCCAGGTCCGGGCGACACGCTCCGCGACCGTCGCGAGCGACCCCTGCGGGTCCGCGAAGGCCCGCTCCTCGCCCACCGCGTCGACCAGCGCGTACGCCGACTCGACGCCCATCGAGCGCATCTCGCGGGACCCGATCAGGACCTTCCCGGCCAGCACGACACACGGCCGCATCGCGTCGTTGGCCACCTTCGCGACACCCGCGATCACCTTGCCGTCGCGGGACTGGAAGTCGAACGCGCCCTCACCGCTCAGCACCAGGTCGACCCGCGACGCCTTCTGCTTCAGCCCGGTCAGCTCGGCGACCAGGTCGATGCCGGAGACCCGCTCGGCGCCCAGCAGGAGCAGCGCGTACCCGAGGCCGCCCGCCGCGCCGGCGCCCTTCTGGTCCGCGATCTTCCGGTCGGCCAGCTCGGCGAAGTGCGTCAGCCAGCCGTCGACCACCGGCTTACGCTCGTCGGTGATGCCCTTCTGGGCGCCGAACACGCTGGTCGCGCCGCGCAGCCCGAGCATCGGGTTCTCCACGTCGCTCGCCGCCACGAACTCGACCCCGGCGACGCGCTCCCGGGCCGGCGCGAGATCGACCGAGGCCAGCTCGGCCAGCCCCGCGGCACCCGCGTCCAGCCGACCGCCCTCGGCCGTCGCTCCGAGCGCGGCGAGCAGACCCGCGCCGGCGTCGTTCGTACCGGAGCCGCCGAGGCCCAGGATGATCCGCCGCGCGCCGGCGTCCACGGCCGCGGTGATGAGCTGGCCCACGCCGTACGTCGTCGCGTCCTCGGGGCGGCGCTGCTTCGGCTCCACGAGGTGCAGCCCGCACGCCTGCGCGGTTTCGACGTACGCCGTCTCCCCGGCCAGCAGCACCGTCGCCGGGGTCTCCTCGCCGAGCGGTCCGCGGACGGTGACCGACAGGAGCTTGCCGTCGACGACGGCGGACAGCACGTCGATGAAGCCCGGGCCGCCGTCGGCCATCGGCGCGACGAGCACCTCGGCCTCCGGATCCCGCCGCCGCCACCCTTCCTCGATGGCCGCCGCAGCCTCCACGGCCGTCAGCGTCCCCGCGAACTTGTCCGGCGCAATCAGAATCCGCATGCGCACATCCTCTCCCACCCGCTGCGGTTGACGGCGTCCGGTGCCACCAGTTGGATCGGCGGATGAAGACGATCCTGTTCGCGTTGCGGGTGAGTGACCTGGAGCGGTCGTTGAGCTTCTACGCCGCGGTCGGGTACGTCGAGCTGAGCAAGATCCCGTTCGACGACGGGTCCAGTCTGGTCTGGCTCCGGCTGCCGGGTGAGTCGTCGGTGTCGCTCGAGCTCGTCCACCGGCCCGCCGACGGGCCGGTCGAGGTGCGCGGGTTCGAGCACTTCGCGATCGAGGTCGGGTCGCTCGCCGGAACCGTCGACCGTCTCACCGCCAGCGGCCTGCAGCCCGGCCCGGTCGAACTGCCTGGCGGCGCGGACGGCCCGAAGACGTCCTGGGTCGTCGACCCCGACGGCTACCGCATCGAACTCGTCGAGTGGCCGCCTTCGGGGGCACCGACGTTCGACTGATGAACTGGCCTGCCGCGACAGGCTTTGACATCCGATACGGATAACGGTTAGCTACCGGCTAACTGTTAGGGGGTCGGGTGCAGGACGCGGTGCTGGCGATGCTGGCCAAGGAGCCGTCGCACGGGTACGAGTTGCGGGCCCGGCTGCGGCGCAGTCTCGGGCCGTTCGGCGAGCCGATGAACCCCGGGCAGATCTACGTCACTCTCGCGCGGCTGGAGAAGGCGGGACTGGTCGTCTGCGAGCGGTCGGACGCCGACAAGCCGGACCGCAAGGTGTACGCCGTGACGCCCGCCGGCCAGGAACGCGTCGCCGCCTGGCTGACCGAGGTGGGCTGGCCGAAGCCGGACCTCGTCGAGTTCCATCTCAAGCTCGTGGTGGCCGCAGCCTCCCGACTCGCTGACCCGGTCGAACTCGTCGCCGCCCAGCGTCGCGAACTGCTTCGGACTCTGCGGGAGGCACAGCAGTCCACGCTCGGCGAGCCGTCCGACTCACCGGCCACCACGTTGCTCGAAGGAGTCGTACTGCGGCTGCAGGCCGACCTGCGCTGGCTCGACGCCTGCGAGCGCGGCTACTCCCGGCGCCGAAACGAATCCGAGGACGCATGAACGAGTCGACTCCCCTGGTCCGGGTCCGCGGCCTCGTGAAGGAACACGGTGACGGCGAGAGCTGGGTGCGCGCGGTCGACGACATCGACCTCGACGTACCCGAGGGCCAGACCGTCGCGGTCATGGGACCCAGCGGCTGCGGTAAGTCCACGCTCCTGCATCTGCTCGGTGGTCTCGAGCGACCGACCTCGGGCGAGGTCCGGCTGGCGGGGCGCCGGACCGACGCTCTCAGCGAGCGCGCCCTGGCACGACTCCGCCGACGCTCGATCGGCTTCGTCTTCCAAGCCTTCCACCTGGTCGACGAGTTGAACGCCACCGAGAACGTGGAGCTACCGGCACTCCTGGCCGGGCGTTCGCGCCGCGCGGCCCGGCGCCGCGCCGACGCGCTGCTCGATCGGGTCGGGCTGGCCGATCGGGCCCGGCACCTGCCGTCCGAGCTGTCCGGCGGACAACGGCAACGAGTCGCGATCGCCCGTGCCCTGGCCAATGAGCCGCAGGTCGTCCTGGCTGACGAACCGACCGGCAACCTGGACAGCGCGGCAACCCTCGACATACTGCGGATCTTCGCCGACCTGCGCGCGGCGGGGCAGACCCTGGTCGTCGTCACGCACGACGAGCGGGTGGCCGCGACCGCGGACCGGCTCATCTCGATGCGCGACGGGATGTTCGTCGACGACACCGAACTGGCCGGCACCGGCGCCGGACGCCTCGGTGGGCTCATCGGGCTAGAGGGCTGACCGGCGTGGGTGGCGTCGTCCTCGTCGTACGGCTGGTGCTGGCCGACCTACGACGGCACAAGGCGCACGCGGCGATGGTCGTGCTCGCTGTGACAGCAGCCAGTGCCACCCTGGCGCTCGGGCTGTCCTTGTACAACGCCAGCCAGTCCCTGTACGTGCAGACCCGAGCGGCGACCGCCGGGCCGGACCTCGTCGTACTTGCACCGGACACCGGCCCCGCATCGACCGCAGCCCTGAGCGCACTGGCCACAGAAGCCGACGTCGTTGACCACAACGGTCCGTACGACATCGTGTACGGAACCCTGACCGCGCACGGCTTCTCCTCCAGCGTGGTAGTCCACGGCGCGAGCCCGACGCCCGGCGCGGTCGACCGGCCGCTGGTGACGTCAGGCGGTTGGGTGCGTCCAGGCGGGGCCGTTCTCGAGCGAGGCTTCGCCACAGCGCTCGGCGTACATGTCGGCGACCGTGTGACAGTGTCCGGCCGGACGTACCCGGTGGTCGGCGTCGCCGTGACCGCAGCGACGTCGATCTATCCGTGGTCAGCAGGTATAGGCCCGCTCGGCGGCCCTAGCGACTACACCGGTCTGCTCTGGCTGACCGCCCCGGATGCTCGTGCGCTGGCGGGACGGGACCTGACCATCACGACAGCATTGGACCTCAAGCTGCGGGACCCTGATGCCACTGAGGCTTTCCGACTCGCACACCGTGAGCTGTCCGTCCGGCTGAACTTCCATTCGTGGCAGTTCATTGCTGTCCAGGACGGGCACATCGTCCAGAACACCCAGCCGATACTTGTCGTCGGAGGCTGGCTGCTCAGCTTCCTGGCAGTCGCCGGCGTGGCCGCGCTGGCGGCCGGGCGTGCTGCCGAGCAGACTCGCCGGGCCGGACTGCTCAAGGCAGTCGGAGCGACGCCTGGTCAGATCGGCGTGATCCTGTTGACCGAATACCTGGTCCTCGCACTGGTGTCAGAGGCAATTGGGCTGGCGGTCGCACGTCTGGCCGAGCCCGCGATTGCCAACCCGACCCTCAGCCGCATCGGCGATGTCCTGGGGCCAACAAGCTTGACTCTCGCCGCATGCACCGCACTTGCGTTGGGTGTGGCGCTGCTGACGACATTGCCTCCGACGGCACAAGCTCTTCGCACTGCAACCGTTGCCGCGTTATCCAGCACCGCGCAGTACCCACGCCACCGTCCCTGGCTGACCTCCCTGTCGGCTCTGTTGCCTACATCGCTGCTGCTAGGGGTGCGGCTGACCGCACGCAGACCAGGTCGGGCTGTACTGCAGGCCTGCTCGACCGCGGTCACACTGACCGGTCTGACTGCGTTGCTGACCTTCTACGCCCAGCCTGTGCGGGGCTACGGCATCGCTTCCTCGCTACCGAACGGACGCGACGTGGTCGACCGTCGACTCCTCCTGACGGTAACGGTCCTGCTGGTCGTCCTGGCCTACGTGAATACCGTCGCGATGACCTGGATGACGGCGATGGAAGCCAGGGCGAGTATGGCGATCACACGCGCGCTGGGCGCTACACCGGGCCAAGTCTCGGCCGGGCTGTCCTTCGCTCAGCTCCTGCCGGCCGTGCCGGGTGCTGTGGCCGGGGCGTATGTGGGCGTTGTCCTGTTCGCTTTCACCAGCCGCGGGCCGACGACCATGCCGCCACGGTGGTGGCTGCTGGCCGCCGTACTGACAACGCTGCTCGCGACCGCGGCACTTACCGCGGTGCCTGCACGGCTGGCGGCCCGCAGGTCGGTCGCGCACACGTTGAGCGCCGAGGCGGCCTGACTGTCAGCGGCTGAACAGGCGGCGTAAGAGCAACGCCACAACAGCCCCGATCAGGTACGGCGCCGCGCGCCGGGCGAGTGCTGGGAGGAGGGTGCTGCCGAGGTCGAGGGCGACCTCGTCGGAGTCCGGTGTGGTCGGTGGTTCCTTCACCGGTGTCTCGGTCGCCGGCTCGGGTCGGGCTTCCGCGGTGGTGCCCAGCTTGGTCTTCAGGCAGGCGGTGAACTGGTCGAGGAGCTTGTCCGAGACCTCCTGGATCAGGCCGCGGCCGAACTGGGCGGGACGGCCGGTGATGGTCAGTTCGGTGTCGACCGACACCTCGGTGGACCCGTCCGCCGTCCCGGTCAGCTTCGTGGTGACGTGCGCGCTCGCCGTACCGTTGCCGCGCCGGTCCTTGCCCTTGGCCTCGATCACGGCATGGTGATCGCTCTCGTCGCGCTCGACGAACGTGCCGGTGCCCGTGTACTGCAAGGACACCGGCCCGAGCTTCACCTTGCACGACCCGGTGAAGTCGTCGCCCTCGTACGACTCCAGGGTGGCGCCGGGGAAACACGGCACCACCCGTTCGAGGTCGTTGAACGCCGTCCAGGTCTGCTCGACCGGCGCCGGTACGACGAACTTGTGCTCGAGCTTCACGCCGTACCTGCCGCTGCCAGGACCGCGCGCCTCGTGAGCACCGTGGCGAGGTGCCGCCGGTAGTCGGCGTCACCGTTGAGGTCGGTCACCGGCGCCGTCCCGTCCGCTGCCCGCGCCGCGGCCTCCCGTACGGCGTCGGCGGTGGCGGGCTGCCCGACCAGGGCCGCCTCGACCGCGGTCGCCCGGACCGGGGCCGGCCCCATGTTGCCGAGTCCGACCCGTGCCTGCGCGATCACCCCGCCGTCGACCCGGACCGCCGCGCCGACCGACACGATCGACCAGCCCTGCGCGACCCGGCTGAACTTCTCGTACTGCGCACCCCATCCGGTGTACTTCGGCACCCGGACCTCGACGAGCAGCTCGTCGTCACCGAGCGCCGTGCTGAAGATGCCCTCGAAGAAGTCCGCGGCCGGCACGGTACGCCGTCCGCCGGCGCCCGCGATCACGAACGACGCCTCCAGCGCCACCGCGACGACCGGCAGGTCGGCCGCCGGGTCCGCGTGCGCCAACGACCCGCCGAACGTGCCGCGGTGCCGGATCTGCGGATCGCCGACCGTTGCCGTCGCCAACGAGATCAGCCGGGCGTGTTCGGCGACCAGCGGATCCGTCTGCACCGTGCTGTGCGGGGTCATCGCGCCGATCACCAGCGCGTCGCCGTCGTCGCGCACGCCGCGCAGATCGTCGATCTTCCCAATGTCGACAATCGTCTCGGGCGCCGCCAGCCGCAGCCGCAACGCGGGCATCAGGCTCTGCCCGCCCGCGAGCACCTTCGCGTCGGCGTGCTCCCGCAGGAGCCCCAGCGCCTCGTCGACCGTCGTGGGCGCGAAGTACTCGAACGCCGCCGGGATCATGACCGTGCCTCCTGCCTCTGGGCCCCTTCCTGGATCGCCTTCCACACCCGGAACGGCGTGCACGGCATCGGCACGTCCGTGACGCCCATCGGCCGCAGGGCGTCGACAATCGCATTAACGACAGCCGGCGTCGACGCGATCGTCCCCGCCTCACCGACCCCTTTCACGCCCAGCTGGTTCGTCGTCGCCGGGGTCTCGGTCCGCGCCGTGTCGAACCCGGGCAGGTCCGGCGCCCCCGGCAGCAGGTACTGGTCGAACGATCCGGTGACCAGCGTCCCGGACTCGTCGTGCACCGCCTCCTCGTAGAGCGCCTGTGCGATGCCCTGCGCGAGCCCGCCGTGCACCTGGCCTTCGACGATCAACGGGTTCACCACCACGCCGACGTCGTCGACGGCGACGTACGACCGGATCTTCGTCCCGCCGGTCTCGGTGTCGACCTCGACCGCGCACAGGTGCGTGCCGTGCGGGAACGAGAAGTCGTCCGGGTCGAGCGTCGCGTCCGCGTCCAGACAGCCCTCGGCGGACCCGTCGAGCTTGTGTCCCTGGAACACCGCGAACGCCAGCTCGGCCATCGACATCCCGGCCTCCGTGCCGCGGACGCCGTACCGCCCGGCGGTGAACTCCAGGTCGTCCGCGTTCGCCTCCAGCAGCTGCGCCGCGATCGGTTTCGCCTTCTCGATCACCTTGTCCGCGGCGGCCAGCACCGCCATCCCGCCGACCGCGAGCGAGCGCGACCCGTAGGTGTCGAGCCCGCGGACGGCGACCTGCGTGTCGCCGTGCAGCACTTCGACGTCCTCGAACGCCACCCCCAGCCGGTCCGCGACGATCTGGCTCCACGCCGTCTCGTGCCCCTGGCCGTGCGGGCTCGTCCCGGTCACCACCTCGACCTTCCCGGTCGGCAGCATGCGCACCGACGCGTGCTCCCAGCCGCCGCCGACGTACCCCATCGAGCCGAGCCAGCGCGACGGCGCCAGCCCGCACATCTCGGTGAACGTCGACACGCCGATGCCGAGCTGCACCGGGTCGCCGGACTCCCGGCGCTGCCGCTGCTCGGCCCGCAGGTCGTCGTACCTGAACAGTTCGCGGGCCTTCGCGGTCGCGGCCTCGTAGTTGCCGGAGTCGTAGCGCAGCCCGGACACCGTCGAGAACGGGAACTCCTCGTGCTTGATCCAGTTCTTCTCGCGGATCTCCAGCGGGTCGGCGCCGACCCGGGCGGCCAGCTCGTCCATCAGCCGCTCGATCGCGTACGTCGCCTCGGGGCGGCCGGCGCCGCGGTACGCGTCGGTCCACGTCTTGTTCGTGAACACGTTGGTGATGCCGAGGTGGTACGCCGGGAACTTGTAGATCCCGTTGTACATGAACGCGCCCAGCAGCGGGATCGCCGACGTGACCAGGCCGAGGTAGGCACCCATGTCCGCGATCAGCTCGACTTTCAGGCCGGTGACCGTGCCGTCGGCGTTCGCGGCCAGGGTGACCTGCTGCCACTGGTCGCGTCCGTGGTGCGCGGCCATCAACGACTCGGACCTGGTCTCGTTGTATTTACAGGGCTTCCCGGTCCGCCGCGCCGCAATGACCGTGAGCACCTCTTCCGGCGTGAACTGCAGCTTGCCGCCGAAGCCGCCGCCGACGTCCGGCGCGATCACCCGGACCTTGCTCTCCGGGATGCCGAGCACGAGCGCGATGAAGATCTTCACGAAGTGCGGCACCTGCGTCGACGACCACACGGTCATCTGTTCGGTGGTCGGATCGACGACGATCGACCGCGGCTCCATGAACGCCGGGATCAGCCGTTGCTGGCGGAACTCCTCCTCGATCACGATGCCGCCGTCGCGGGCGGCCGCGATCGCCGCCTCGACGTCGCCGCCGGTGCCGGACTCGGCCGAGTCGTAGGACCAGACCGCGGACACGTTCGTGCCGAGATCCGGGTGCGCGAGCACCTCGTCGCGGGACGCGGCCTTCAGTTCGAGCGCGGGCGGCAGTTCCTCGTAGTCGACGTCGACGAGGTCGGCCGCGTCGTTCGCCTCGGCCGCGGTGCGGGCGACGACCATCGCGACGATCTCGCCGGCGAACGCGACGTGGTCGACCGCCATCGACGGGTGCACCGGCGCCTTCTGGTCGGGGATGACCGCCCAGGCGTTCGGCAGCGCGCCCTGTTCGTCGGCGATGTCGGCGCCGGTGATCACCGCGACGACACCGGTCGCCGCCCTGGCCGCCGCGGTGTCGATCGACGTGATCCGCGCGTGCGCGAACGGGCTGCGCACCATCGCGATGTGCTGCAGCCCGGGCAGCACGATGTTGTCGGTCCAGCGGGTCCGGCCGGTGACCAGCCGGGCGTCCTCCTTGCGCAGCCGCGCGTTGCCGACCTCGGCGGCCGGGCGTTCCTCGGTGGCGGTCATTGCGCACCTCCGGCGGCGGCGCGGACGGCCTTCACGATGTTCTGGTAGCCGGTGCACCGGCACAGGTTGCCTTCGAGTCCGAGCCGGATGTCCTCGTCGCTGGGATCCGGATTGTCGGCAATCAGATCGATGGATTGCATGATCATCCCGGGCGTGCAGAAACCGCACTGCAACGCGTGGTTCTCGTGGAAGGCCTGCTGCATCGGGTGCAGCCGGCCGTTGGTCGCGAGACCCTCGATGGTGGTGATCTCATGACCGTCGGCCTGGACCGCGAGCAGCGAGCAGGACTTCACGCTGCGCCCGTCCAGGTGCACCGTGCAGGCGCCGCAGTTGCCGGTGTCACAGCCGACCACGGTGCCCGTCTTTCCCAGTTGCTCGCGCAGATAATGCACGAGCAGCGTGCGCGGCTCCACGTCGTCCGTGAAGCTGCTTCCGTCGACCTTCACCGTGATCCGGGTCATCGCCCCGCCTCCAGATGTCAGCAACCGCCGTACTTTCGATCCTGCTCCTGTTGAGTTGTCGACCACAAGGCTCAGTGGTGGATGGGTCCCGCCGCGGCCGAAAGTCGTTGCCCAGCGCCACCCCACCGCTGCGCGATGATCTCGGCCGCGATGCTCACCGCGGTCTCCTCCGGCGTCCGCGCGCCGAGGTCGAGAC
This sequence comes from Kribbella sp. NPDC003505, assembly GCF_040610875.1. Lineage (NCBI taxonomy): Bacteria > Bacillati > Actinomycetota > Actinomycetes > Propionibacteriales > Kribbellaceae > Kribbella > Kribbella sp. NPDC003505. The sequence goes on from NZ_JBEXNA010000001.1 coordinate 71,625, forward strand.
CGATCGGGCTCGCCAGCCGGACCAGTTCCGCCTCGTTCAGTCCGGCCTCCCGGAGCCGCTTCAGCCGGTCGTCGTGCGTCCGCCGTGATCCCATCGCCCCGATGTAGGCGACCTGCGGCAGCCGCAACGCGACCTCCAGCAGCGGTACGTCGAACTTCGGGTCGTGGGTCAGCACGCAGATCACCGTCCGGTCGTCGATCCGGCCGGCTTCGGCCTCACCCGTCAGGTACCGGTGCGGCCAGTCGACGATCACCTCGTCGGCGAACGGGAACCGCGACGCCGTCGCGAACACGGCGCGCGCGTCGCACACGGTCACCCGGTAGCCGAGGAACGAGCCGAGGCGCGCGACCGCGGCCGCGAAGTCGATCGCGCCGAACACGAGCATCCGCGGCACCGGCGCGAACGACGACACGAAGACCCGCATCCCCTCGCCGCGCCGCTGCCCGTCGGGGCCGTACTCCAGCGTCTCCGATCGTCCGTTGGCCAGCAGTCCGCGGGCATCGTCGACGACCGCGTCGTCGGCACGGTCCGATCCCAGGCCTCCGCTCGCCAGCACCGCACTCGCCTGCTCGGCGTCGGGGGCAACGGCCGGGCGGACGACGAGGCGCCGCCCGATCCGCGTCTGATCCGGATGCGCCACCACGGTCGCGACCGCGACCGGGCGCCCCGCGGCGATGTCCGCGGCGACCTCCCCCAGCTCCGGGAACGACGCCCGGTCGACCTTCTCGACGAACACGTCGATGATGCCGCCGCAGGTCAGCCCGACCGCGAAGGCCGACTCGTCGCTGACGCCGTACCGCTGCAGCACCGGCTCGCCCGAGGACAGGATCTCCTCGCCCAGCTGGTACACCGCGCCCTCGACGCAGCCGCCCGACACGCTGCCGACCGCCTCCAGCCCGGGACCGACCAGCATCACCGCGCCCGGCGGCCGCGGCGCCGAGTCGAACGTCGCGACAACGGTGCCGACGGCAACCGATTCACCGGCCTGCCACCAGGTCAGCAACCGGTCGAGCACATCACGCATCGGCGACCACCTCCAGAAGTTCGGCGAAGCTGGCCAGGCTGTGCCCGGCGACGAGGTCGTCCAGGTGCGGCAGAACGGCGACGATGCCCGACTGCACAGGCTCGTAGCCGCGCTTGCCGCGATGCGGGTTCAGCCACACCACGCGATGCGCGAGGGCGGCCAGTCGCTGCAGTTGCGCCCCGAGCAGCGCCGCGTCGCCGCGCTCCCACCCGTCGCTGCACACCACGACGACCGCCCGCCGCGCCGTACCGCGCTGGCCCCAGCGGTCCAGGAACACCTTCAGCACCTCGCCCAGCCGCGTCCCGCCCGACCAGTCCGGTACGACGTCACCGGCGACCCGCAACGCGAACTCGGGATCGCGATGCCGCAGGGCCGGCGTCACGCGCGTGAGCCGCGTGCCGATGGTGAAGACCTCGACCGACCGCGGCGCCTGCTGGACCATCACGTGCGCGAGACGCAGCAGGCTGTCGGCGTACGGACGCATGGAGCCGGAGACGTCGATCAGTACGACGACGCGCCGCGGCCGGACCCCGCGACGCCGGTAGCGGACACGGTCCGGTTCGCCGACCTGGCGGAGCTGGGCGCGCAGCGTGCGCCGCGGGTCGATCTCGCCGCGATGCGACGGGCGGCGGCGGTTGGCGCGACGGGTCGGGACGCGCGGGCGGAGCGAGCCGAACAGGCGGGCGAGTTCGGCGCGGTCGGCCGCGGACAGTTCGGCGACGTCACGGTGCCTGAGGACTTCGGTCGGACTCGCGGAGACGTTCAGCGTGTGGTTGCCGTCGGTCTCCTCGGGGGCATCGCCGAGGTTGGCCTGGACGGACGACTGCGGGGTGCGGCTCGGGACGACGCCGCGCGACCGGCTCCCGGTGAACCAGGCCGCGAACACCTCGTCGTACCGGGCGGTGTCGTCGGGGCCGCTGCAGAGCGCGGCGCGGCCGGCCCAGTAGACGTCCGCGGTCGAGGTGACGTCCAGAGCGGCGACCGCCTGCAGGAAGAGGTGCACACGGTCGGCGGTGACGGCGAGCCCGGCGTGGCGCAGGGCGGTAGCGAAACCGGCGAGCGCGAGATCGGGCCCCGACATGGCGATCAGCTCGCCAGCAGCCGGTCGAGGGATTCGCGGACCCGGTCGGTGTCCTCCCGGTACTTCAGGACCGCGCCGAGCGTCGCGGCCGCGGTCTCGACGTCGAGGACATCGGTGCCGAGCGCATCGAGGGCCCGCGCCCAGTCGAGCGTCTCCGCGACACCGGGCGGCTTGAGCAGGTCGAGGTCGCGCATCCGCTGCACCGACCGCGTGACCTGCTCGGCGAGCCGCGCCGACACCTCGGGCAGGCGGGTGCGGACGATCTCGATCTCGCGGGCCAGGCCGGGATGGTCGATCCAGTGGTACAGGCAGCGGCGCTTGAGCGCGTCGTGCACCTCACGGGTGCGGTTCGACGTGAGCACCACGATCGGCGGCACCTCGGCCTTGACGGTGCCGAGCTCCGGGATCGTCACCTCGTACGTCGACAGCACCTCGAGCAGGAACGCCTCGAACTCGTCGTCGGCGCGGTCGATCTCGTCCACGAGCAGCACGGCGGGACTCTCGCGGAGCGCCCGCAGGACCGGGCGGGAGAGCAGGAACCGCTCGTCGAACAGGCTCTTCTCCACCTCCTCGACGGCCGCGTCGGTGCTGGTCGCCTCGACGGTGCGCAGGTGCAGGATCTGGCGCGGGAAGTCCCAGTCGTAGAGCGCCTGCGAGGCGTCGATGCCCTCGTAGCACTGCAGCCGGATCAGGTCGAGGTCGAGCGCTTCGGCGATCGCGGACGCCAGCGAGGTCTTGCCGGTGCCGGGCTCACCTTCCAGCAGCAGCGGGCGATGCAGCGCGAGCGCGAGATACCCGACCGTGGCCAAGCCCTCGTCGGCTAGGTACCCGGTCGTCCGCAGACACTCGGCCAGCTCCGCCGCCGAGCCGACGGCACTCACTCCTTCAGCATTCACCTACTTCCGGCCGTTGCCAACCCTCATCCGTGTCCCGGCGGCAGATCCTCCGGTGTGTCGACGTCGGCACCGTCACTCACGTCCCCGCACTCCACCAACACCGTTTCGTGCTCGCGCAAGTACCGCCGCGCCCCTTCGTCCCCGCGCGCCGACGCGCTCACACCGGCCCAGTGCTCCCGCCCGATCGCCACCGGATGCCCCGGCGCCCCGCCGTACGTCGCCCGCACCAGCGCCTCCGGCCCCGCTCTCTCCACGACCCGCCGCACCGCCGCCAGGGTCAGCCCCGGGACGTCCACCGGCACGACAACCACCGCATCGACGCCGGGGGCGAAGGTCCTCAGCCCGGCCCGGAGGGAGGCGCCCATGCCTTCCGCCCAGTCCGTTGCCTCGACGACGTGCACCGGTTCGGCCGACAGCTCGGCGCGGACCTCGTCGGCGGCGGCTCCGATCACCACCACAACCGGTGCGCAGCCCGAGGCGGCGAGTAGGCGGGACGTCCGGACGACCCACGGGAGGCCGTCGGCGCCGCGGATCAGCGCCTTCGGCGTACCCATCCGGCGGCCAGCACCGGCGGCCAGCACGAGACCCGCGTTCTTCACACCGGCAGCGTACTGATTTCACACTCTGAGCAGTGACACGTGCCGCGCGGCGTGCGGCGGTGGGCGTGCGACGATGTCTGACGTGACGACGATCGCAGACGGCTCGAAGTCCCTTCCGTTGCTGTTCCTCGGGCAGAACACCGACCCGCACTCCGAGCGCGGCGTCGAGTGCCCGGGCGCGCTCCCGCCGGCGTCCGACCCGGACCTGGTCGAGCGGGCGCTGAAGGCGAAGGCGGCGCTCGGCGACCAGGTGTTCGTGCTCGGGCACCACTACCAGCGCGACGAGGTGATCCAGTTCGCGGACGTCACCGGTGACTCCTTCAAGCTCGCCCGCGACGCGGCCGCCCGGCCGGACGCGCCGTACATCGTGTTCTGCGGCGTGCACTTCATGGCGGAGTCGGCCGACATCCTCACCAACGACCAGCAGACCGTGATCCTCCCCGACCTCGCCGCCGGGTGCTCGATGGCCGACATGGCCCGCATCCAGCAGGTCGAGGCGGCCTGGGACGCGCTCGCCGAAGCGGGTGTCGCCGACGTGACGGTGCCGGTCACGTACATGAACTCCAGCGCCGACATCAAGGCGTTCTGCGGTCGCAACGGCGGCGTCGTGTGTACGTCGAGCAACGCGGAGACCGCGCTGAACTGGGCGTTCGAGCAGGGCGAGAAGGTGCTGTTCCTCCCCGACCAGCACCTCGGCCGCAACACCACCGTCCTGGAGCTCGGCCTGTCGCTCGACGACTGCGTCGTGTACGACCCGCACAAGCCGAACGGCGGCCTGACCAACGGGCAGCTCGCGGCCGCGAAGATGATCCTGTGGCGCGGGCACTGCTCGGTGCACGGCCGGTTCACCGCCGAGTCGGTCGACGACGTCCGCGCCCGGATCCCCGGCGTGAACGTGATCGTGCACCCCGAGTGCCGCCACGAGGTGGTCACGAAGGCGGACCAGGTCGGCTCCACGGAGTACATCATCAAGGCGCTCGAAACCGCCGAGCCCGGCACCTCGTGGGCCGTCGGCACCGAGCTCAACCTGGTCCAGCGCCTCGCCAAGCAGCACGCCGACAAGAACATCGTCTTCCTCGACAAGACGGTCTGCTACTGCGCGACGATGAACCGCATCGACCTCCCGCACTTCGTCTGGGCCCTGGAGAATCTGGTCGCCGGCCACGTCGTCAACCCGATCAAGGTCGACCCCGACACCGAGAAGTTCGCCAAGCTCGCCCTCGACCGGATGCTCGCCCTCCCCGGCAAGACCGCCCGCGACTAGTCAGCGGACACGCGGGCCGGGGTGTACCACTCGGCCAGCAGGTCGGGGAGGCGGTCAGGGCCCCAGCGGTCCACCGGGGTGATGCGGCCCTGCAGTGACGCCAGGCCTCGCGCCAGTTCGCCGACGACGTCGCCGCGCCACGGGACCGTGACGCCTTCGCCGGGGCCGACGATGACGGCGGGACCGCCGCGGTCGACGCAGACGACGGGACAGCCGGAGGCCAGGGCCTCGGTGACGGCCCAGCCGGCGGCTTCGCGGATGGCAGGGGCGAGCAGGGCGTCGGCGCGGAACATCGCGGCCAGGACGTCGTCGCGCGGCAGCGCGCCCATGAACTCGACGCGGTCCCGGACACCGAGCTGCCAGGCCAGGCTCTCCGCCCGCCCCCAGTCGGGGCCGTCGCCGATGATCCGCAGCTCCCAGTCCGCGGCCTCGGGCCGGGCCAGCGCGCTGATCGCGAGCAGTACGCCCTTCCACGGGATCAGCCGGCCGACGAACAGCGCCGTCTTCACGCCGGGCGCCCCGAACGGCTCGTACGGACCCGACGCGGTGAACCGCCGGATCGCCACGTTCGGCTGGACCACGATCTCCCGCGCGTACGGGCGGAACGCCTCGGCGACGTCGTTGTTCTGGGCAACCATGAGGTCGGCGATCTGCGCCATCCGCCGCCCGGTCGCGCGGCGCCGGATCCCGGTGTAGGCACGGCGGACCAGCTCCCCCGCGACACCGCGCGCCCCGAGCCAGTGCGCCATCGACAGCGGCGCGGTCGTCGACCCGCCGACGGGACCCCAGATCACCTTCGCCGACGACCGCTCCACCACCCCGGCGCCCATCCAGTCGACCGCGAACGTCAGGTGGTGGATCACGTCGAACGAATGCTCCGCGTGCAGCCGCCGCGCCGTACGCCGCGCCAGCCCCTGCCACAGCGGGTAGTACCAGTACACGTCCGACGGCCGCCGCCGCAGCCGCAGGATCCACCCCGGCAGCTCCAGCGGTACGACGGTCAGACCGGGCACCGGCCGCGCCGCGAGCTCCTCGGCGATCTCGTGCGCGAACTTGCCCCGGGTGAGCAGCCAGACGTCGTGGTCCCGCGCCGCAGCCTTCGCCCAGGCCCAGCCGGCGCCCGGCTCCGACCCGCCTGCCGGCCGGCAGGCGTACGCACTGAGCAGTACCTTCGGCCGGCCCGGCATCAGCTCATCCCTTCCAGAAGCCTGCGCAGATCGGTGCTCGAGGTGGAGGCGGTGTACGGGAAGTAGTGCACCTGTGCGCCGACCTCACCCAGCAGCCTTTCCAGTCTGGTCCCCTTCTCCGTTCCCTTCCAGTCGTCACCCTTGAAGAGCACGTCGTAGCGCAACTGCTGCCACATCTCGAACTTGTCGCTGGACCAGTCGCTGACCACCTCGTCGACCAGGTCGAGCGCCCGGACGACCTCCATCCGCTCCTCGTGCGGCACCACCGGCGGCCGGCCCTTGATCCGGGCCACCACGTCGTCCTCGACGACGCCGGCGATCAGGTGGTCGCAGTGCTCACGGGCGCGCCGCAAGATGTTCAGGTGCCCGATGTGGAACATGTCGTACACCCCGGGTGCGTACCCGACGACGGTCATCAGGCGCGCACCCCCAGCGCGGCCATCTCCCGATACCACTTCGCGACCGCGGCCGCCAGGAACAGCAGATTCAGCGCGAGCAGCGCGCCGTACAGCACGAGGAACAGCGACGGCGTGCCGAAGGCGAGGAAGGCCAGGCACAGGACGCCGTAGTCGGTCGGTGCGATGAGCAACGACTTGGCCACGGAATCCCCGCGCCGGTTGGGCTCGCCGGCCGCGCCGTGCCGCCGACGGAGCTGGTCGATCAGGATCAGCCCGAAGAACAGCACCGACGACATGCACACGTACGCGAGCGGCACGAGCAGCGCCAGGTCGTTGTCGAAGGCATCGAAACGGTAGAACGAGATCAGCACGGCGCTGTGCAGCAGCACGATCTTGACCGCGTCGATCATGTGGTCGAGCCACTCCCCCAGCGGCGACCCGCCGCCGCGCAGCCGGGCCAGCTGCCCGTCCGCGGAGTCCAGCCCGTAGCCGAGCACAAGCAGCGCCGTCACCACCAGAGCCAGGCTTAGGGACGGCCGCACGCAGGCCACCAGAAGGATCCCGATCAGCGAGCAGAACCCGCTCGCCAGGCTGACCTGGTTTGGCGTGCGCCGGCCGAGGAACGCCGCGGCCGCGAACACCCGGCCGATCCGCCGGTTCACGAACCGCGAGTACGCCGGAGTCCCGGCCGAGGGCTTCTGCGCCCGGGACAGCTGCGCGACCGTCGCCCGCAGCCCGGCGCTGCTCATGGGCCGCTCGCTCATGCGACGTTCGAGCTGCGGGACTGCCGCTGGTCGATCGCGGCGCGCAGGATCGGGCTGCGGGAGCCGCGGCCGGCAGGCAGGACCGTGATCAGCGCGGCCGGGATCCCGTCGAGCTCCTCGACCCCCAGCACGCCGTCCGTGCCACTGGCGGCGAACACGGTCCGCGCTCCCAGGACGCCGGTCAGCCATTCGGGCCGTACGTCGTCCACGGCAACCACCTCGTCGACACAGCGCAGGTGCTCGAGGATCTGCGCCCGCTCGAGCAGCGGCACGAACGGCCGCCCGCCCCAGGCGCCCAGCGCCCAGTCGTCGGACAGCACCGCCACCACCAGCCGGTCGCAGTGCCGCCGCGCCCGCTCGAGCACGTCGACATGACCGACGTGGAACAGGTCGAAGACCCCGGCCACACAGCCGACCCGTGGCGCGCCGAGCGCACCACCCGAACTGCCATCCCCCAACGCAAACTCCTGATGTCCCTCCGGCACGACGCCGCCCCCTGCGTCAGCCGTGCTCGTGTCCTGAACCTGCCATGCGCGCCCGGTCGCTGGCGGAGTGCCGGGCGATCGCATCGGTGTAGATCCTTTCCGTGGCCACCACGTCGCGCTCCGGTGTGAAGCGCTCCAGGTAGACCTGACGGGCTCGTTCGCCGAAGGCTATCGAAGTCTCGGGATCAGCCACCAACCCGATCGCCTTCCGCAGTCCTTCCGGATCACCGGGCGCGGTCAGGGCACCGGTTTCTCCGTCGTCGACCAGCTCCGCGAGCGCCCCGAGCCGGGACGCCACCACGGGCACGCCGTGGGCGAAAGCCTCCACGACCACGAGTCCGAAGGTCTCATAAGAACGCGCCGGCACCACGGCGGCGCGCGCGGACCGCAGGATTTCCATGCCGGCCGCCCACGGTAGTTGACCGAGAACCTGAACCGACAGGTCTTTGCGGGCCCGTTCCTCGGCCGCCGCCCGCAGCGGACCGTCGCCCACGACGACCAGCCGGCCGAGCGAGGAATCCCACGCCTGCAGGAGATCCGCGAAGCCCTTGTCCTCGCTGAGCCGTCCGAGGAACACGACCGCGTCCCCGGCGCCGCTGCGCACCTCACCCGAGTGCGGTACGGCGTGCGGCTTCACCACGAACCGCTCCGCGTCGAACCCGGCCGCGGCGTACCGCTCGCCGACGAACTCGGACGGTACGACGAACGTGTCGACGTACCGCTGCCACGTGTGCAGGGTGTTGTGGACGCCGATGCTCACCGCCAGCGGCAGCGTCTGCACCCGCGACTCGCGATAGCAACCGTGGCGCACGGCGGCCAGCGGCAGCTTGCCGATGCACGACTCGCACGGCCCGCCGTCGCGCTGCAGGACGGCGTTGGCGCAGAGCAGGCGGAAGTTGTGCAGCGTCGCCACGACCGGGAGGTCCAGCCGGTGCGCCGCGCGCAGGACCGAGGCGCTGAACAACGGGAAAGTGTTGTGCACGTGCACCACGTCGGGCCGCTGGGCCTGCAATAGCTTCGTTAAATCGCGTTCGGCCGAAAATGACCAAACGGAGCGAAACGGTAACAGCGCGCGATCCTTTCGCCCCAGTTCGGCGATGTCATCGCTGTTCCGCGCGTAGAAGTCGATCTCATGTCCTGAGTTACGCAACAAATCAACCGTTTGCGCGACAACCGTGTTCTCCCCGCTGGGTTGACCGGTTCGGTAACGGTTGTGCAGCATTGCGACCCGCATGGCACTACCTTAAGTCCCGAGGTAACTACACCTGGTCTCGCCCGCTCCCAGGAGAGTGCATTGAGGAAGTTGTGGTTCGGAGCGCTCATCGCTGCGGCGGTCGCGGTCGTTACAGTCGCGGTGCCGGTGATCGCCAAGGAGAACAAGGCGACGACCGCGGCGAAGGTGCAGGAGTCCGAGCAGGCCGCGTCCCGCGCGCTGCCTTCGCATCGTCCGGGCAAGCCCACCGTTACGCCGTCCGGGAAGCCCGCGCCGAAGACCACGGCCACCACTGCTCCGTCGAAGAAGCCCGGCGCCACGACGCACCCCAGGACGCCTGCCGCGACGCCGGCGAAGCCGGTCGAGCCCAAGATCCCGACGCCGCCCGCCGTCGACTCCGACGAGGCCGGGCCCGCCGTCGCCGGGCCGTGCACCGGCGTGCTGATCAAGCCGGGTCAGGACGCCCAGTCGATCGTCAGCTCCAAGCCGGCCGGTACGACGTTCTGCTTCGCCGCCGGCCTGCATCGGATCAGCGACACCATCCGCCCGAAGGCGAACCAGGTGCTGGCCAGCGCCCAGCGCGCCGTACTCACCGGATCGGTTCCGCTCGCCGGATGGGCGCGCTCCGGGTCCGTCTGGGTCGTGCGGGGCGCCCTGCCGTCGGCGTACGGCAAGAGCGGTGAGTGCGAGGACGACAAGGCGAACATCTGCTACCTGCGGGAGCAGTTGTTCCTCGACGGCACGCACCTGACGCGGGTCGCGAGCCTGGCCGCGGTGAAGGCCGGCACGTTCTACGCCGATTACGCAGCGAACGCGATCTACCTCGGCTCCAACCCGGCCGGGCACCAGGTCGAGATGTCGAAGACCGCGACCGCGATCGAGTCCGGCGCGACCGGCGTGGCCGTCCGCGGCCTGACCATCGAGCACTTCGCCAGCGCACCGCAGGCCGGGGCGCTGGTCTCCGGGCCGGGCTGGAAGGTGACGGCCAACGACATCCGCTGGAACCACGCGGTCGGCGTGATGCTGGTGAAGGCCAACAGCACGAAGGTCGACAAGAACCTGATCCACCACAACGGCCAGCTCGGCCTCGGCCAGTACAGTTCCGCCGCCGCGGCCGTCACCCGGAACGTGATCAGCGCGAACAACACCGACGGCTTCTGGATCGCCGACTGGGAGTCCGGCGGCATCAAGTCGACCCGCTCCTCCGGCACCGTCAGCGGCAACGTGATCAAGTCCAACAAGGGCATCGGGATGTGGGCCGACGTCGCCGACGATGGCCGGGTGATCAGCGGCAACCAGATCGTCGGCAACGCGGCGGACGGCATCCGGTTCGAGATCAGCCGCAACGGCACGATCGAGGGCAACACGGTGACCGGCAACGGGTTCGGCACCGGCCGCGGCTCCGGGACGTCGCTGTGGGACGGCGGCGGGATCAACGTGAACACCTCGACCGGGGTCACGGTCAAGGGGAACCGGGTCTCGGGCAACGTCAACGGCGTCACGATCCAGTCCCGGACCCGGGGCACCGGCCCTTGGGGCACCTACCTGCTGCGCGACGTCCAGGTGAGCGGCAACACGATCGAGATGACCGGCGGCACCCAGTCCACCGGCATGGTGCAGAACTCCGGTGCCGAGGTGCCCGCCGGTGAAGTGGTGTTCAGCGGCAACAAGTACCTGCTCGACGACCTCGGCACCCAGCGGTTCGCGCGCTTCGGCGCGAAGATGACCGCCGCCGGCTGGCGACAGGCCGGACTGGACGAAGTCGGCAGCTTCCTCGCCAACTGATCGCTTGCTCTTCGCAACATATTTGTGCGCTACGTATTGCCATGACTACGTGACGTAGGGGTAACCTGCGTAGCGAAGCCGCGCCATGGGGGGTGCGCTCAGGGCTACCTGTGCCACCGGAGGCTCCGCTATGAAAACTACAGTTCTGGCATTTGTTGCAGTCGGCACCGGTCTGGTTGCCGTCGGCCCGCTGCCTGCGAACAGTGCGCCGGTCGGCGACGACCTGACGTTCGAGGACCAGCAGACCGTGTCCACACCACCGGCCGACGGCACGTTCCGGACCGGCCCCGCACTCGCGCCCGCCTGCGAAGGCGTCCCGATCCGCACCACCGACAACGCCGCCAAGGTGGTCGACGACGCCCCGACCGGTACGACGTTCTGCTTCACGGCCGGCTGGCACCGGATCACCGAGACGATCCACCCGAAGGCGGACCAGGTGCTCGCCGGCAACAGCGGCGCCGTCCTCACGGGATCGATCCGGCTGACCCGCTGGACGGCGAGCAACGGCGACTGGGTGACCACGGGCGTCCTGCCACCGGCGTACGCGCAGACCGGGCAGTGTGAGGACAACACGGCCAACATCTGTCATCTGGCCGAGCAGCTGTTCCTGGACAGCAAGCACCTGACCCGGGTGGCGACCCGCGACAAGGTTGCCCCCGGCACCTTCTATGCCGACTACGCGGCGAACGCCATCTACCTGGGCAGCGACCCGGCCGGGCACTCGATCGAGATGTCGAAGACGCCGACCGCGATCGAGTCCGGTGCGACCGGCGTCACCGTCCGCGGGCTGACGATCGAGCACTTCGCCACCCCGCCGCAGGGCGGCGCCGTCGTGCTCGGCCTGGGCTGGAAGGTGTTCGCGAACGACATCCGCTGGAACCACGCGGTCGGCGCGATGCTCGTGAACGCGGACGGCGCCGTCCTGGAGAGGAACCACATCCACTCGAACGGCCAGCTCGGCATCGGCCAGTACAGCACACTCAAGGCGACCATCGCGGCCAACGAGGTCAGCTACAACAACACCGACGGTTTCTGGATCGCGGACTGGGAATCCGGCGGGATCAAGACCACCTGGTCCAGCGGCGGGTCGGTGAGCGGGAACCTTATCCGGTACAACCGGGGCGTCGGCCTGTGGAGCGACGCGTACGACGACAGCCGGACGTTCGGCAACAACCAGATCCTCGGCAACGCGGCGGACGGGATCCGCTACGAGATCGGCCGCAACGGCGTGATCGCGGACAACGTGATCAGCGGCAACGGCTTCGGCACCGGCCGCGGCTCCGGTACGTCGCTGTGGGACGGCGGCGGGATCAACGTGAACACGTCGTCGAACGTCCAGGTCCGCGACAACGTGGTGGCGAACAACGTGAACGGGATCGCGATCCAGTCCCGGACCCGCGGCTCCGGCCCGTGGGGCACCAATGTGCTGCGGGACGTCGTCGTCGCGGGCAACCAGGTGACGATGCGCGGCGGGACCACCGCGACCGGCATCGTGCAGAACTCCGGTGCGGTGATCCCGGCCGGCGAGGTCACGCTGAACGACAACACCTACATCCTCGACAGTCTCAGCGCCGAGCGGTTCCAGAAGACCGGCGAGTGGTACACCGCGAAGCAGTGGCGCGCCACCGGCCAGGACACCACGAGCGTCTTCGCCATCGGCAAGGCAGTCCTGGACGCGACCGGACTCCTCAGGATCCTGCCTGCAGGGAGCTGACGTGGTCGACGAGCAGGCCGCGGAGGACGGCTGAGTCGCGCAGGTCCGGGGTGAAGACCGAGTCGACGGCGAGCAGGGCATCGACCAGCGCGCCGGGCCCGGTCGCCCCCGCGACCGCGGCCTTCAGGCGGTCCGCCTGCGGGTCGTCGAGGTCCGGCGTGCGCTGCACGTAGACCATCCAGGCGGCGACCGCGAGCGAGATCATCCGCGGTTCGGCGCCGGCGGCCAGCCGGTCGCGGACCGTGCCGAGCATCCGCACCGGCAGTTTGACCGAGCCGTCCATCGCGACCTGCCGGGTGCGGTGCTTCAGCGCCGGGTTCTCGAACCGCTCGAGCACGGTCGCGCCGTACGCGGCCAGGTCCAGCCCGTCGGGCGGCGTCAGCGTCGGTACGACGTCGTCGGTCATCAGCTGCCGCGCGAGCCGGCCGAGCTCCTCGTCGCGGACCGCCTCGGCGATCGTCTCGTACCCGCGCAACGCGCCGAGGTAGGCGAGCATCGAGTGCGCGGCGTTCAGCATCCGCAGCTTGGCCTGCTCCCATGGCGCCACATCCGCGGTGAGGACGGCGCCGCCGCGCTCCCAGGCCGGCCGCGGACCGGCGAAGTCGTCCTCGATCACCCATTGCAGGAAGGGCTCCGCGACCACCACGGCCTCGTCCCGGACGCCGAGCAGCCGGGCGGCCTCGTCGCGGTCCGCGTCGGTGGTCGCCGGCACGATCCGGTCGACCATGCTGGCCGGGAACCGCGTCGCCTCGAACGCCGGCGGGATCTTGCCGAGCGCTTCGAAGTAGTCGGTCACCAGCCGGCGCAGGAACGGCCCGTTGGCCACCAGGTTGTCGCAGGACACGATCGTCAGCGGCTCGTCGCGCCGGGCGATCGCCGCGGCCAGCTGGCCGACGACGGTGCGCGGCGGGCGGCCGGTCAGGTCGGCCTGGATCTCGGGGTCGTCGAGGTTCAGCCCGGCGCGGGAGGCCCGGTACCCCTTCTCCGTGACGGTCAGCGTCACCACCGACACCGCCGGGTCCGCGATCCGCGCGACCACCGCCTCCGGGTCCTCCGGCGCGGTCAGCACCTCGCGGATGCTGCCGATCACCTGCACCGACGGCTCACCGAGACCGCGTTCCAGGACCGAGTAGAGTCCGTCCTGCGGCGCCAGCTGGTCCCGGACCGTGGTGGAGCGCTGGCTCACGCCGGCGATCCCCCACCGGGTCTCGCCCGTCTGCACCGCCGCCCGTTCCGTGACGACGGCCTGGTGCGCGCGGTGGAACGCGCCGATCCCGAGGTGCACGATGCCGACCGACACCGCGTGCGGGTCGACCGCGGGGGCGACGGGGAGATGGGTGAGACTCAGCCTGTTCAACTGACGGAACCTTTCACTCTGAGGGTTCTTCCTCGCGCCGGGGTGATCACTTCTGTGGTGCTGGTCCGGTCGAGTCCCGGACGATCAGTTCCCCGTGCAGTTCTCCGTGCTTCAAGCGCTGGCCCTGGGCGGCGTCCGGGTCGTCGAGCACTGCGAGCAGCAGCTCGACGGCGATCCGGCCGGCCTCCTGCTTCGGCAGCCGGACCGTGGTCAGCGCTGGCCGGGCCATCCTGGACATCGCGATGTCGTCGACCCCGACCACGCTCAGGTCGCCCGGGACCGAGATGCCGCGGCTGTGCAGGCGGGCGAGCAGACCGATCGCGACCAGGTCGTTGTAGGCCACGACCGCCGTGGCGCCGGTGGCGACGACCTGATCGGCGGCCGCCATGCCGCCCTCGTACGTCGGCGCGAAGTTGCCGACCGGCGCCAGCTCGGCCTGGAGCGCCTCGGCCGCGGCGCGCAGACCGACGCCCCGGTGCTGGGTCGACCAGGAGGTGGCGGGCCCGCCGACCCAGGCGACCCGGCGGTGGCCGAGGGCAACGAGATGGGCGACGGCCTGCCGCATCCCGTCCTCGTTGTCGTAGGTGACGCCGGGCAGGCCGCCGGCGGTGCGGTTGACCAGCACGACGGCCGTGTCCTGGGCGATCGCCTCCAGCTCGGCGTCACTCGCGCGCGGCGAGCACAGCACCACACCGTCGACCTGCTTCGACAGTGCCCGCACCAGGCCCGCCTCGGCGGCCGGGTCCTCGTCGGTGTCCGCGACGAAGACGGCGACGTCGTGGTGCCGGGCGCGGGCCTGCACGCCCTTGGTGAGGCTGGCGAAGAACGGGTTCGCCAGATCGGGGACGACGAGGCCGATGGTGCCGGTCCGGCCGGTGATCAGGCCGCGGGCGGCCCGGTTCGGCTCGTAGCCGAGCTGTTCGACCGCGGCCGCGACACGGGCCCTGGTGGCCGCGTTGACCATGCCGGGCAGCGACTGCGCCCGCGAAACCGTGGACGGCGATACGCCGGCCAGCCGCGCCACGTCCCGGATCGTTGCCGCCATGGTCATCTCCTCAGGTCGGGGTTGAGTCTGCAATCGGTTGCAGTTTGTGTCAAGGCACCGGGTCGTGGACGGCAGCTTGTGCTGACAAGGCCTGACTGCAATCCTTTGCAGAACACGTTTCAGCCCAGCATCGGAGGATCAATGCCGAAGGCTCTACAGCCCCATCCGGACCGCGCCCTGCCGGCCGGCGCCGCGCGGGACGTCGCCCGCCGGATCCACGCCTCGACGAAGGACCTGCCGCTGCTGTGCCTGCACGGTCACGTCGACATCGGGCTGTTCGCCGCCGACGCGCCGTTCGGCAACCCGGCCGAGTTGCTGGTCGTGCCGGACCACTACGTGACCCGGATGCTGATCTCCCAGGGCGTCTCCCCCGACAAGCTCGGACTCCCCCGCCGCGACGGCCGGCAGACCGCCGAGCCGCGAGAGATCTGGCGCGAGTTCTGCAGCAACTGGCACCTGTTCCTCGGCACCCCGAGCCGGTACTGGCTGGAGCACGAGTTCGCCGAGGTGCTCGGGCTGACGGTGCACCCGTCCGCGGAGACCGCCGACGAGCTGTACGACCAGATCATGGCGCGGATCGCGGAGCCCGGCTTCCGGCCGCGGGCGCTGCTGGACCGCTTCGGCATCGAGCTGATCTCCACCACCGACGCGGCCACCGACGACCTCGCCCAGCACGCACAGCTCGCCGCCGACCTGCCCGGCCGGGTCGTGCCGACGTTCCGCCCGGACGCCGTCGCCCACCTCGACCGCGACGGCTGGCCGCAGCTCATCAGCCGGCTCGGCGCACTGGCCGACGTCGACACCTCGACGTACGACGGATTCCTGGAGGCTCTGCGGCAGCGTCGCCAGGCGTTCGTCGCCGCGGGCGCCAGGGCAACGGACCACGGCCACCTCAGCGCCGCCGCCGTCCCGCTGACCGATGCGGAAGCGCAAAGGATCTACGCCGGCGCGCTGAAGGGTGATGTGGAGCCGGAGGACGCCCAGGCGTTCGCGGGCCACATGCTGTACCAATCGGCGGTGATGTCGGCCGAGGACGGTCTCGTCATGCAGCTGCACCCGGGTGTCCTGCGGGACCACGACCCGGCGATCTTCGCGACGTACGGTCCGGACCAGGGGCACGACATCCCGGTCGCGGCCGAGTTCACACGGTCGCTGCGGCCGCTGCTCGAGCGGTTCGGCCACGCCGACAACTTCCGGATGGTGCTGTTCACCGTCGACGAGACGGTCTACAGCCGGGAGCTCGCGCCGCTGGCGGGCGTGTACCCGGCCGTGCGGCTAGGTGCGCCGTGGTGGTTCCTCGACAGCCCCGACGGAATGCGCCGGTTCCGCGAACTCGTCACCGAGACGGCCGGTTTCTACAACACCAGCGGCTTCGTCGACGACACCCGCGCGTACCTGTCCATCCCTGCGCGGCACGACCTCGCGCGCAGGATCGACGCCGGCTACCTGGCCAACCTCGTCGTCCAGCACCGCCTGGACGAGGACGACGCGCTCCAGGTCGCCAAGGCGCTGGCGTACGACCTGGCGAAGGACACGTACCTGTCCAACCGGTAGTCTCACGCAATCTGTTCGCCGGGGGTGCGTGAAGGGACCGGGATGAGGCGTGGGGCCGTCGCGGCTGCTGGAGCCGCGGTGCTGCTGCTGTCGGGGTGTTCGGACCCGGGCACCGCTCCCGGACCGTCGAATGCCCCGCCGACCGTCACGGTGACGGTTCCAACCGCTCCCCCGGCCGCGGCCGCCGCCGTACTCGGACCGACGGGCCCGGGTACGGCGAAACCGTGCCGAGGAACCGCCATCGCGGTCGGCCGCGACCCGCAGCCGGTGATCGACGCCGCGCCCGAAGGCACCACCTTCTGTTTTGCGAAAGGCGTGCACCGCATCACGCGAGCGATCCGCCCACGCCAGAAAGACACACTCGCCGGCGACCCGGGGGCAGTGCTGAGCGGTGCGATCCGGCTGACCGGGTGGGCCCGCAACGGATCTGTCTGGTCGGTGCAGGGCGTGCTGCCCCCGGCGTACCCGCTCAAAGGCCAGTGTGAGGACAACAAGACCAACCCCTGTCAGCTCGGCGAGCAGCTGTTCGTGGACGGCAACCATCTGACCCGGGTCATGAGCCGCGCACAGTTGAAGCCCGGCACGTTCTACGGCGACTACACCGCGAACGTCGTGTACGTCGCCGACGACCCAACCGGTCACGTCGTCGAGATGTCCCGGACGCGGACCGCGATCGAGAAGTCCGCGGACGGCGTGACCGTCACCGGCCTCACGATCGAGCACTTCGCCTCGAAACCCCAGGGCGGCGCCGTCCAGGTCGGCACCGGCTGGAAGGTCACCGGCAACGAGGTCCGCCGGAACCACGCCGTCGGCATCATGGTGATCGAGGGCGACAACGCCGAGGTCAGCCGGAACACGGTCGCCGACAACGGCCAGCTCGGCATCGGCCAGTACAAGTCGGCCGAGGTGAAGATCACCGCCAACCTCGTCACCCGCAACAACACCGACGGGTTCTGGATCGCGGACTGGGAGTCCGGCGGGATCAAGTCGACGCGGTCGTCCGGCGAGGTGAGCGGTAACGACATCGTCGCCAACTTGGGCATCGGGATGTGGAGCGACATCGCGGAGTACGACCGCCGGATCACCGGGAACCGGATCCGCGACAACGCCGCGGACGGCATCCGGTACGAGATCAGCTACGCCGGCGTCATCGACCAGAACATCGTCCAGCACAACGGGTTCGGCACCGGTCGCGGGTCCGGCGGCACCCTCTGGGACGGCGGCGGTATCAACGTCAACACGTCGTCCGACGTCCAGGTCCGCGGCAACCTGATCCAGGACAACCGCAACGCGCTGTCGATCCAGTCCCGCACCCGCGGCGACGGCCCGCGCGGCACGTACGTCCTGCGCAACGTCCTGGTCGAGGGCAACCTGGTCGTGATGTCCGAAGGGACGCTCGGGGTCGTGGAGAACAAACGCTCCCCCGCCGAGGACGGTGCGATCACGTTCCGCCGCAACCGCTACCAGGGCGCCGACAGCTTCGCCTACAGAGGCAAGACGATGACCTGGTCGCAGTGGCAGCAGTCCGGCTTCGACCAGGATTCAGTGAGCAGCTGAACGTCTTCGCTGCCGGAGCCGGTCCGCGTCGCAGATCGCCGCGGCGACCAGCAGGTGCACCGTCATCGACGACAGGTCCGACAGGCCGCTCTCGTTCAGCGAGGCAGCCGTCACGTATCCGAGCAGCAGGGCGCCGCAGGCCTTGACGTACGGGGTCGGCGCGCGCAGCACCGACACCCAGGCGACGATCAGCGCGAGCCCGACGATCGCGACCGCGAGCAGCCCGGTCTCCCAGTAGAGGCCGAGCCAGCTGTTGTCGATCGCCATCACGTCGACGTCGCCCTCGCCGCGAGTGAGCAGCACCCGTTTGTTGCCGAGGCCGTGGCCGATGATCGCGGTCTGCGTGGACACCTTCTCGTCGAGGACCGCTTGCCAACTGGTGGTTCGGCCGCTCAGCGAGCTGATCTGCCGCGTGCTCTGGCCGCGCAGCAGCCAGTCGTGCAGCGAGCCGATCGTGAGGAACGCCAGCCCGAGCAACCCCGGGACGGCCAGGCTCACGAATCGGCCGGCCCAGGTCTTGCGCGTGATGATCAGCGCGATCACCAGCCCGAACGCGACGGCCGCTGCCGACGTCCGCGTCCGGCTCGCCGCGATCAGCACACCGCCGAGCCCGATCAGCGTCACCGCGGGCAGCGCGGCCAGTTTCCGGCAGACCAGCCCGATCACCGCCAGCCCGAGCAGCACCGCTCCGACCTCGCCGACGCGCGGCGGCAGCATCGGGATGATGACGCCCTGCAGCCGGTAGCCGGCGCCGAGGGACCGCAGCGGGCGCCACGCCTGCGACGGCGCGTAGGCAAGGCTCAGCACGACAGTTGCTGCCAGCAACAGGTGGGCCCACAGGTGCGCGCGGACCAGCCGTTCCGGCACCTGGACCAGCGGCCGCCAGAGCAGGAAGATCAGCACCAGGCCGATCAGGAACCGGGCCAGGCGGGTCAACGGCCCCATCGGCTCGGCCAGCAGGAACGCGGTCGCGCACGCGAACAGCACGTACATCACGTACAGCCAGGAGGCCGGATTCACCCGCGTCCGGAACCCGGGCTTGGTCGCCGCGAGCGCGACCAGGAAGACCGCGCCGAGCAGCAACCCCTTGGCGATGCTGTTCGTGGAACCGGTGGTGCCTTGCGGCGCCGCGACTCGCGACGACCACGGCTGGACGCCGAGCACGAACAGGCACCACAACAGCAGCCAGAACCAGGCGGGGCGCTCGCTCTCGCCCTCGACCGTGCCCGGCACCGCCGGAGCCAAGCGTATGCCCGACATGCTGGCCATCAGCGCGACGGCGTGCCCGCGTCCAGCGGCTTGTAGTTCAGCGGGATGCCGAGCGTCTCGTCCTGGGTCGACGTGCCGATCAGGACGACGCCGAGCACCGGGGCACCGGCGAACTGCAGCGCGCCCGTCAGCCGCGCGACGTCCATCTCCTTGTCGAGGCCGACCTGGACCACCAGCACCGAGGCGTCGACCGCCGCGGCCAGCGGCGTGATGCCGTGCCGCCCGACCGAGGCAGGACCGTGGATCACCACGGAGTACCCCGGCGGGAGGTCCGCGACGATGCCTGGGACCAGCGACGGGCCGACCGCCTCGGCGGTCTCCTCGTGGTTCAGGCCCGGCGGCAGCACGTAGAGGTCCGCGACGGTGCCCGGGCGGAACAGCTTCCGGGCCCGGATCGCGCGGGTGGCGGCAGGCTCGTTCACCAGATCCGTCAGGCCTTCGTGGCCGGTGAGGTGCGGGAGAACCGGCGTACCTTCGATGTCGGCCAGCACCAGCAGGGTTTCGCGGCCGTCACGGGCGTTCGCCTCGGCCATGGCCAGCGCGATACCGGCGGAGTTCGGGGTCGGGGACGCCGACACGACCAGGAGCGCGCCCGGACCGCCGCCGGCGAAGGCCCGCGGGTTCAGTTCACGCCGCGCCAGCGCGCCGCTCGCCTCCGCGCCGAGCGCGGTGATCTCGTACTGCGGGAGCTCCGGGGCGGACCGCTGCCAGAACCGGCGCCGGTTGCCCTCGGAGGCCGCGATCACCGGCGCGGTCGCCGCCCGCGCCGCCTGGTCACGGGTGAGGATGTACGGCGTCAGGTGCGAGCGCAGCAGCGCCAGGCCGAAGCCGAGCACCAGACCGAGGATCCCGCCGACGAGGATGTCGCGGGCAACCATCGGCGACGAGCTCGCGGTGTCGGTCGTCGCGGGCGTCACCAGCTGGCTCCCCGAGCCGACCGTCGACAGCGCCTTCAGCATCGCGGCCGCGTCGTCCGCGGCCTGCCGCGCCTCGGTCGCCAGGCCGACGCGCTGGTCCCGCAGCGCGGCGGCGGTCTGGTTGTCGCCGCGACCGACCGCCTCGTCGATCTGGCTGACCAGGCTGCGGGACTGCTGGGTCGCGGTCTTCGACCGGGCCTGCGCCTGCTCGGCCAGGTTGGTCAACAGCGCCTTGGCCTCGGCGTTGCGCTGCGCGAGGTAGATCGTCGCGATCGCGTTCGCCCGGTCGACCGCCGTCTGCGCGGTCGGGCCGTCGGTGGTGACCAGATAGGCGTTGTCGGTGACGGCCTTCACCCGGGTGACCGCGGCCAGGTCCTGGATGGTCTGGTCGTTGTCCGGCATCCCGAGCGCCTTGACGACGGCCTTGAGCAGTGTCGGGCTCGCCATCACCCGCGCCTGTGTCTCGGCCGGCAGGTCCATCCCCAGCGGGCCGCTCTTGTCCGCGGACGTCGACAGCTTGCCGACCAGCGCCGGCGGCACGGCCGGGCCGATCACCAACTGGCTCGAGGCGGTCCAGCGCTCGGTCTGGGAGAGCGCGAACACCGAGGCGCCGAGCAGCCCGAGCAGGATGCAGCCGAGGATCAGCCACTTCTGCCGCAGCAGTGACTGAGCGGTCTCCCGCCAGACCACGGTGCCCGGTTCCATCGCCTACCTCCAGTTGGCCGGCCTCCTGGTTCGCCGGCGCCCCAGGATATCCACAGGTACGGACGGGACGCTCACGCGATCTCGCGGTTGTGCCCTACTCTCTTCCCGGGGGATTTCTGAGGGGTCAGGCGCCCCGCGCGCCGATCATGTCCAAGGGGGGACATCGCTACATGACGAAGAGACGGCTGTTCACACGGCTGGGGGTCGTTGGGACGGCACTGGCCGTCGTCGGGACCGTGCTGATCGCGGCGCCGGCGCAGAGCATCGAGGCGTCGCTCGCGGCCACCAGCAGCTCGACCTGGCAGACCAACGCCAGCGTCCAGGGCATCGCGGTCGCCGCCGGTACGGCGTATGCCGGAGGCCGCTTCACCAGCGTCCGCCCGCCGGGCGCCACGCCCGGGACCGGCGAGGTCGGGCAGGCCTACCTGGCGGCCTTCGACGCCGGCACCGGCGCGCTGGTCACCTCGTTCACCCCGGTGCTGAACGGTCAGGTCTACGCGGTCGCCGCGTCCGCGGACGGTTCCCGGATCTTCGTCGGCGGTGACTTCACCACCGTCAACGGCCAGACCCGCAACCGGATCGCCGCCTTCGACACCGCCACCGGCGACCTGGTGACGAACTGGAAGCCTTCGGTCTCGTATCGCGTCAAGAGCATCGCGGTCTCCGGCACGACGGTGTACTTCGGTGGTTCGTTCGGCCTCGTGAACGGCCTGGACCGCCTGCGGCTGGCCGCGGTCACCACCGATACCGGCACGCTGTTGCCCTGGGCCCCCGCGGTGAACGGCGACGTGTACGCCGTCGACGCGGCCGATGACGCCTCGAAGGTGTACGCGGGCGGTCAGTTCAGCACCGTCAACGGCACCACGCAGAACACCGTGACGAGCCTCGACCCGGTGACCGGCGCGGTGCTGCCCTTCCCCGGCGCCTCCGCCGTACCGCCGCCGAACGGGTCCTGCACGACGCGGGTGAAGACGATCGACGCCAGCGGCGACACCGTCTACTTCGGCAACGGCGGTGACGGCGGCGGGTGCTTCGACGGCACCTGGGCGGCCGATATCGCGACCAACACCCTGAAGTGGAAGAACCAGTGCCTGGGCGCGACCGAGGCGGTCAAGGTCGTCAACGGCTGGCTGTACAAGGGCTCCCACGCGCATGACTGCGCCAACCAGGGCGCCGGCGGCTTCCCGCAGGGCTTCGGGTATCGCTTCCTGCTGAGCGAGAAGCTGACCGACGGCTCGCTCGGCCCGTGGTTCCCGAACACCGACGCCGACCCGAACAGCGTGACGAACGTCGGCCCGCTGGCATTCGCGACCGGCGGCAACGACCTCTGGGTCGGCGGCGATTTCCTGAACGTGAACGGCACCGGCCAGCAGGGCCTGACCCGGTTCACCAACGCCGCTCCGGGCGCGGCCCCGGCCAAGCCGGCCAAGCTGACGCCGTACAGCGTCCAGCCGGGGGTCGTGCAGATCCACTTCCCGACCGTCGTCGACAACGACGACAGCACGCTGACGTACCGGCTGCTCAAGGGCTTCAGCAACACCACGATCGCGACCTGGACGGCCAAGTCGACGCCGTGGGACCGGCCGTGGCTGAGCTACACCGACACCTCCTCGGCGCCGGGTGAGCAGACCAACTACCGCGTCGAGGTCACCGACGGCAGCACGACGGTGCGCGGCAACTACTCCGACCCGATCACGGTCGCCTCGGCCGCCTCCACGGCGTACGACCAGATCGTCAACGCCGACGGCCCGCAGGCGTACTGGCGGCTCGGCGAGCCGGCCGGGACGACGACGTCGGTCGACTCCTCCGGGCAGAGCAACAACGGCACGTACACCGGCGTCACGCTGGGCGGCGCCGGGGCGATCGCCGGCAACACCTCGATGACGACGAGCACGAGCAGCGGCCGGATGGTCGGCGAGAAGGCGTACAGCATGCCGCAGCAGTTCACGGTCGAGGCGTGGGTCAAGCAGAGCGGCTTCAACCGCGGCGGCCGGATCATCGGCTTCGGCAACTCCAAGACCGGGAACAGCGGCGGTGGCGGCGACCGGATGCTGTACATGCGGACCAACGGCTCGATCGTCTTCGGCGTGAACGACGGCTCGCAGCGCACGCTGACCAGCCCGTCCGGCAAGAACGACGGCCAGTGGCACCACGTCGTCGGCAGCTACGAGAACGGCGCGATGAAGCTGTACGTCGACGGTGTCCTGTCCGGCAGTGCGCTCGTGGGACCGGCCTCGATCTACTACGGATGGTGGCGCGTCGGCTACGACCTGACCAACTCGTGGCCCGGCGGCGGAGCGACGCAGACCGGGATGGGCATCGACGAGGCGGCCGTCTACCCGTACGCGCTGTCACCGCTGCAGGTCCAGTCCCACTACGCCGCAAAGTGAAAAGTTAACTCTGGCACAAACTCATAACGCGATCAGGAGGCCCGTTTCCAGTGGGCCTCCTGCAGCGCTAAGGTCCTTCGCTGGTGCGTGATGAGGCACGCGCTGACTGATCCCCGCCCAGTCGAAGGACATAAATGAAGAAGTTAGTGCTGGCCGCCATCACCGTCGTGGCCGTGGTGGCCGCGGCGTTGATCCCCTCCGGACCGCCGGTGGAGGCGGCACAGCCGGGCTTCGCTTCCGCGGTCTCGGCGATCAAGCAGACCTCGTGGCAGACCAACAACAGCGTGAACGCGCTGGCGATCGCCGGGAACACCGTGTTCGCCGGTGGTCTGTTCACCAGGCTCCGGCAGCCGGGCATGGCCTCCGGCCAGGCGCCCGAGGCGGTCCGCACGTACGTCGCCGCCTTCGACCGCACCACCGGCAAGCCGACCGCCTTCGCGCCGACGCTGAACGGCCCGGTGTACGCCATCGCCACCAGCCCCGACGGCAAGTGGGTGGTGATCGGCGGTGACTTCACCACGGTGAACGGCATCCGGCGCAGCAAGATCGCGATGTTCTCGGTCGCCACCGGCAAGCTGGTCGCGGCCTGGGACCCGGTCGTGGCGGCCCGGGTCAAGGCGCTGGCGATCTACGGCAACAGCGTGTTCATCGGCGGCGCGTTCCGCGCGATCGACGGCGCCACCCGCAACCGGCTGGGCGCGGTCCGGCTGATCCAGGGCGACCTGCTGCCGTGGAACCCGAACGCGAACAACGACGTGTACGCGGTCGACGTGTCCGACAACGGCACCCGGGTGTTCGTCGGCGGCCCGTTCAGCACGATCAACGGCAAGGACCACTACTCGCTGGCGATGCTGAACAACACCACCGGCGCGGCCTTCGCGTTCCCGGCCGCGGCGGCGATCCCGAAGCCGACCGCGACCTGCACCACGCGAGTGAAGGACATCGACACCCTGGGCGACAAGGTCTTCGTCTCGAACGGCGGTGACGGCGGCGGCTGCTACGACGGCGTCCTCGCGGCCTCCGTGTCAACCGGTCAGCTGCTGTGGCAGAACAAGTGCCTGGGGGCGACCGAGGCGATCAAGGCGATCGGCAACTGGGTCTACAAGGGCTCGCACGCGCACAACTGCAGCTCGTCGCCGAACGGGTTCCCGGACGGCACCGGCACGCACTACCTGCTCGTCGAGAGCGCGATCAACGGCAACCTCGGCCCCTGGTTCCCGAACACCGACGCGAACCCGAAGAGCACCACGCAGGTCGGTCCGCTGGCGATGGCCGGCACCGCCAGCGATCTGTGGGTCGGCGGTGACTTCCTGCACGTGAACGGCACCATCCAGGTCGGCATCACCCGGTTCACGAACGTGGCCGGCGGCGCGGCTCCCGGCCTGCCGAAGGCTCCGACGCTGACCGCGACCACGTCCGGGCGGGTGTACGTGAGCTACTCCGACACCTACGACCTCGACAACCTGACGCTGACGTACAACGTCTTCCGCGGCTCTTTGAACGTCGGCTCGAACAAGTACACGTCGTACTTCTGGCAGCCCCGCAAGGTCTACCAGGTGGTCGACCGCGGCCTCGCGCGCGGCTCGACGTACACGTACCACGTGGAGGTCCACGACGGCCGCAACATCAGGAAGGGCCCCTCGGCCAGCATCAAGATCCCGTAGCAGTCCCCTCCCCTGTCGACGTCTCAGGGGTCAACCCCGGCGCCGGTTGGTTGACCCCTGAGAATCTGACGGCCGAACCCACCAGCTCAGGGGCCGACCCCTGAGACGAAGCGAGAGCGCCTCACGATCACGCGGTACGGCGGGCGGGCGATCACGCGGAGCGGAGGGCACGGGCGAAGGCGGCGCGGATTCCGGCCGCTGTCTGTTGTGGACGATCCAGGTCGGACCACATCGTCCGGACGACCTCGAATCCGAGGGCGCGCAGCCGGTCCTCCCGGATCTTCTCGCGGACGAGAGCATCTCCCGAGGCATCGGCGTACTTCACCAGCCCGTCGAACTCGACGATGGTCTTGAACTCGATGAACACGAAGTCGACGCGCCCGATGATCCCGTGCCTGTCCCGATACACGACTTGCATCGCCGGCGCCGGTAGGCCCTCGGTGTGAAAGAGCACCCGCAGACGCGACTCGCCGACCGACTCCGACAGCCCGTCCGCGAACGCGAGCGCCGCGCGAGCCGTCGCGCTCCCGGGCCAGAACTCCGTCAATCGCAGGAGCCTGCGCAGCTCGTGTTCGTTGATCATCTGTTCGCGGAGCGCCGCATCCGCGACAACCACCGTCTCCTCGAAAGGCACCGTGCACGCTGTCTCCACCAGAGCCCGGGAAGCCGTGGTCGCGGGCAGACTTCCTACCCGGGTGAGGTCGTCTGCGGACAGAACGCCTCGGTGGTAGCGCACGCCGGCAACCGGCCCGCTGTGACGTCGTACGTCGAGGCGGGTCAGGTGGACCTCCGAGAGATCGATCCGCCACATCGGGAGCGCGTGCAGCACGAGTGCCGACTGGTGGCTGACGGCAACGCTTCCCGGTCGCATCGCGTTCATCGCGCCGTACACGGTCAACCGATGTCTGGCCAGTTCGCGCTCCCAGGGCGCGAGCCGGCTCAGGTCCGGCACCTCGGCGTACTGCCCGTAGCGCACCCGCATCCATCGCCCGGCCCCGACACGATCGCGGATCCCCTGGGGCGTGTACCCGCAGGCGAGCGCCTGCGCCCTGCTGAAGACGCCACCTTGGTCGCGGGCGACCGCGGCGAGAACCGGATTCATTCCGCCAGCATCACCGATCGCGAGCGCCGCCCACCACTCCCACTCGGCCGCCCTGTGGACAACCGCCGCACCCCACGCCCCGACGTCTGAGGGGCCAACCCCCCGGCTGGCGGGTTCGGCCGTCAGATTCTGCGGGGCCAACCCACAAGCGGAGGGGTTGACCCCTCAGACGCTGGAGCGGGTGGGCCGGTCGGTCGGGGGTGAGGGCGTGGGGGCGTGGGGGGCGTGGGGGGCGTGGGGGGCGTGGGGGGCGTGGGGTCAGGTGACCCGGCGGTGGGCTGCTATCGCCCGGTGGGCCTCGTTCCACCACAGGAGCAGCGTGGCGAAGGAGGCGCCGGCCAGGCCCCAGGCCGCGCCCTCGGGACCCCGGAGGTAGGCGCCGCCGATGCCGCAGGTGATCAGGACGACGGACGAGATCAGGCGGACCCGGAGGCCGCGGGTGGCCGCGGTCAGCGCGCGGAGGATGGCGAAGGCGCCGGCGTTCGAGGCGCCGAGGGCCTGCAGCAGGATGACGGGGACGAGGACGTTGTGGGCCTGGGTCCAGACGCCCGGGCCGAGCAGCTCCCGCCCGACGACCGGGGGCAGCAGCAGGAAGATCGCGCCCCAGGCCAGCGCGCCCGCGCCGACGCCGAGCGAGATCGCGAGCCCGACCAGCCACAGCCGCCGGTACGAGTGCCGCAGCGCGCGGGCCGCCTCGGGGACCGAGATCATCCGGATGCCCTGGTTCAGTACGTTCACCGGGCCGAGCAGGACCTGAGCGCCGCGGATGCCCGCGGTCGCGGCCAGGCCGGCGGCCGCGGTGATGCCGAGCATGTAGACCTGGATGGTGCCGGAGACCGCCAGCATCTCCCCGACGTACTTCGGGGTCAGGTCCCAGTTCCGCCGGACCCATTCGCGGATCAGCTGCCGGCGTGGCGCGACACCCGCCTGGAAACGCCCGGCGATCGCCGCGATCACCGCGCCGAGTCCCCACGCGAACGTCAGCGAGAACGCCGACGCCGTGTCGGTGAGGTACAGCCCGCCGAAGATCGCCAGCATGACCAGCAGCCAGATGAGGTCGTTCACGAAGGCCTTCTGCCCCTCGCCGACGACGAAGAACGCCCAGCGCCAGGCGTCTTGCAGGAGCAGTCCCGGCATGGTGACGGCGAAGGCGATCAGGACACCTTTCGACGGAACACCGGGGAACGCCGCGATCGCCAACCCAACGGCCAGAGCCAGGAGGCCGCACAGCACCGCCGTCGCCGTGCTGGCCCGGACAGCTCGTTGCCAGTCCGGCGTTCGATCGCCGGAGTGCCGCACGGCGAGCGGCTCGGTGGAGACTGCCCGGGACACGTTGAGGGCGATCGTGTAGCCGCCGAACGCCAGAGCGTAGACACCGAAGTCCGCGACCGTGCTCGACCGTGCAACGACGACCCCGACGGCGAGGTTGCTGAGACTCGACAGGGCCTGGTCGGCCAAACCCCAGCTCGCGCGACCGGCCGGGCCGGCCAGCCGCCGGAGTTTCGGCCGCCGGATTCTCACCGCCTCACTCTAGAGGGGACGCGGCGGGTGCCGCAGGACACCCAGGAGGAAACGCGGGATGCCGAGCACGTACCGCTTCCAGAGCCGCCGCGGCTCCTTGTACAGCCGGTAGCTCCACTCCAGCCCGGCGCGCTGCATCCACCGCGGCGCGCGGTCCAGCCGGCCGGTGTGGAAGTCGAAGGCCGCGCCGACCCCGATCAGGATCGTCGCGTTCAGCCGGTCGCGGTGGTCGGCCATCCAGCGCTCCTGCTTCGGCGCGCCGAGCCCGACCCAGACGATGTCCGGGCGGGCCTCGTTCATCCGCTCGACCGTCGCCGCGTCCTCGGCGTCGGTCAGCGGACGGTACGGCGGGCACTCGACGCCGACCACCTTCAAGGCCGGGTGCCGCTCCTGGAACCGCTCGCGCAGCTCGTCCGCCACGCCCTCGGCCCCGCCGTAGAAGTACTGCGTCCAGCCGCGCTGCGCCGCCTCCGCCAGGACCCGCTCGAGGAGGTCCGGGCCGGCCACGCGGTCCATCTGCTCGAAGCCCGCCTTCTTCCCGGCCCACACCAGCGGCATCCCGTCCGGTACGGTGAGCCCGGACGTGTTGTACACCGCGGTCAGCCGCTCGTCGGCGCGGGCGTGCAGCAGGGCGTTCATGTCGGTCACGCAGACCAGCCGCCGGTCCCCTTGCTCGATCCAGCCGGCGAAGGTGCCGACCGTGTGGTCGAGGTTCGTCACGCTGACGTGGATGCCCAGCACGTCGACGCGGTCGGCGGCCGTCGCGGGTTCGGCCTGGATGTCGGTCATCAGTCGTCCCGTTCCGTCAGCGCCGCCAGATCGGCGTCGACCATGATCCGGACCAGCTCCGGCACGTGCACCTGGGCCTTCCAGCCGAGCTCGGTGGTGGCCTTGGACGCGTCCCCGATCAGCGAGTCCACCTCGGTGGGACGCTCGTAGCGCCGGTCGTGGTCGACGTACTTCTCCCAGTCCAGCCCGACATGCCCGAACGCCAGCGCGACGAAGTCACGGACGCTGTACGACGTCCCGGTCGCGATCACGTAGTCCGCCGGGGTGTCGTGCTGCAGCATCCGCCACATGCCCTCGACATACTCCGGGGCGTAGCCCCAGTCCCTGCAGGCCTCCAGGTTGCCCAGGTACAGGCGCTGTTCCAGACCGAGCTTGATGCGGGCGACGGCCCGGGTGATCTTGCGCGTCACGAACGTCTCGCCGCGCCGCGGGGACTCGTGGTTGAACAGGATCCCGTTCACCGCGAACATGTCGTACGCCTCGCGGTAGTTCCGGGTCATCCAGTAGCTGTACAGCTTCGCCGCGCCGTACGGCGACCGCGGGTAGAACGGGGTGTCCTCGTTCTGCGGCGGCGGGGTCGCGCCGAACATCTCCGACGACGACGCCTGGTAGAACCGGCAGTCCAGCCCGATCATCCGGATCGCCTCGAGCAACCGCGTCGTCCCCATCCCGGTGGTGTCACCGGTGTACTCGGGCTCGTCGAAGCTGACCCGCACGTGCGACTGCGCGGCCAGGTGGTACACCTCGGCCGGCTGGATCGACGCCAGCAGCGTGACCAGGCGGGACCCGTCCGTCAGGTCGCCGTAGTGCAGGAACAGCCGCTTGTCCTGGGCGTGCGGATCCTCGTAGAGGTGGTCGATCCGCTTGGTGTTGAACGTCGACGCGCGGCGGATCAGACCGTGCACCTCGTACCCCTTGGCCAGCAGCAACTCGGCCAGGTAAGAACCGTCCTGGCCGGTGATACCGGTGATGAATGCTTTCTTCATGTGACGTTCTCCACGTACCAGCGGTAGGTGGCGGCCACACCGTCTTCGAGGGACATCGACGGCTTCCAGCCCAGGGCCAGCAGCCGGCTCACGTCGAGCAGCTTGCGCGGGGTGCCGTCCGGCTTGGACAGGTCGTTGCTGAGGGCACCGGTGTAGCCGACCACCCGGGCGACCAGCTCGGCCAACTCCCGGATCGTGACGTCCGCGCCGACGCCGACGTTAATCGGCTCCGGCGCGTCGTAGTGCTCCAGCAGGTGCAAGCATGCATCCGCGAGATCGTCCACATGCAGGAACTCACGCCGCGGCGTACCGCTCCCCCACAACACGACCTCCGGCGCACTCGAGGCCTTCGCCTCGTGGAAGCGGCGGATCAACGCCGGCAGCACATGCGACGACGCCGGATCGAAGTTGTCGTTCGGGCCGTAGAGATTCGTCGGCATCGCGGAGATCCAGCGCAGGCCGTACTGCCGGCGGACCGCCTGGACCTGCATGATGCCGGCGATCTTCGCGATCGCGTACGCGTCGTTGGTCGGCTCGAGCTCACCGGTGAGCAGGCTCGACTCGCGGATCGGCTGTTCGGCGTACTTCGGGTAGATGCACGACGAGCCGAGGAACAGCAGCCGCGGCGTCCGGACCTCCAGGCAGGCGTCCATCAGGTTCACCTGGATGCGCAGGTTGTCGCTGAGGAACTCGGTCGGGTGGTCGCGGTTCGCCAGGATGCCGCCGACCCGCGCCGCCGCGTCGATCACCACCGCCGGGCGATGACGGCGAAGGAACGTGAAGGTCTCCGCCCGATCGCGCAGATCCAGCTCCGCCGACGAAGCGCCGATCAGGTTCGTGTAGCCGCACGCCTCGAGCCGGCGCCACAGCGCCGACCCGACGAGCCCGCGGTGCCCCGCGACGTACACCGGTGCATGCCTGTCCAGCTCAGTGGCCATCAATACGCTCCCGCGCCGTAGAACACCGCGCGCACGGTCTTCCAGAGAATCAGCAGGTCCAAGGTCATCGACCAGTTGTCGACGTACCGCAGGTCGAGGCGGACCGACTCGTCCCAGGACAGGTCGCTGCGGCCGCTGACCTGCCAGAGTCCGGTCATGCCGGGCTTCACCAGCATCCGCCGCGAGTCGTCGGCGGCGTACAGCGCGACCTCCTCGGCCAGCGGCGGCCGCGGGCCGACCAGCGACATGTCGCCGCGCAGCACGTTGAACAGCTGCGGCAGCTCGTCCAGCGAGAACCGCCGGATCCACCGGCCGAGCGGGGTCATCCGCGGGTCGTTGCGCATCTTGAAGATGACGCCGTTGCCGTCGCTCAACGCGTACAGGTCGCTGAGCCGCGCCTCCGCGTCGACGTACATGCTGCGGAACTTCAGCATCGTGAACTCGACGCCCGCGCGGCCGACCCGCTGCTGCCGGAACAGCACCGGGCCGGGGCTGGACAGCTTCACCGCGAGCGCCAGGCCGATCAGCAGCGGCGCCAGCACGACGACGATGCCGAGGGCAACGACCCGGTCGAAGACCGCCTTCATCAGGTGCGGCCCGCCGCTGACCGACGGCCGCTCCAGGTGCAGCAGGGACAGGCCGGCCACCGGGCGGACCGAGATCCGCGGGCCGGCGACCTCGATGATGCCCGGCGAGACGATCAGCTCGATACCGCGCTGCTCCAGCGCCCAGGACAGCCGGCGCAGCGACTGCCCGGCCAGCTCCGGGTCGGTCGCGATCGCGACCACCTCGACCGCGTGCCGGTCGGCGGCGGCGAGGATGTCGGGCTCGTCCAGCGCCTCGACCTCACCGGACTCGCCCCGCGGCCGGCAGGTCGCCACCACCCGGAACCCGTCGGTCGGGCGGCTCTCGAGGTGCTCGCACAGCGTCGCGGCCGGGCCACTGCGCCCGACCACGAGAACCCTGTGCATGCAGCGGCCCCGGACCCGGTGCCGGTGCAGGTCCTTGCGCAACGCATACCGCAGCAGGAGGGCGGCGACCACCATCACCGGGATCGCCAGCACCACGAAGCCGCGGGCGATCTCGGCCTTCGTCACGTACGACGTCATCGCGACCGCCGCGGTGAGCCCGACGCCGGCGCGCAACAGCGACCGGAACTCGTCCGGCCCGGCCCCGTAGAAGCGCGGGTCGTACCCCTTCGACAACGCGACGGCGGCCACCCAGGCCAGCGGCAGCACGCTGCTCACGACCAGGTAGCTCGAGCCGACGTGGTACCCGAACCGAGTGAGCAGCGCGATCGAGACGCCGAGCATCGCGGCGAGCAGGTCCCCGCCGACCGCGGCCCAGCGGTACACCCCCACCCAGCGCGGCTCGGTCGACCGCGACGGCAGCGGAACGATCGCCGGAACCTCGTGCGGGACGACCCAGAGCGGCCGACGGCTGTCCACAGCGTCAGGCGCTTCTGCTCCGCTCACTGCGGCCCCTCGTTCCCTCCCGCAACCACCCGGTCACTAACAGTGTCCGCGATGGCGTGCAACGTGTCCTTGTTCACCCGCGCGTCGGCGACGAGTCACCGAACATTACTACGCGCGCAGGCCGCGGGCGACACAGACTCCACAACCTTGTGAAGACTTTTCACAAGGTTGTGGAGCGGGCGGTTGCCGGGGGCTCAGGCGACCTCGACCTTGGGAATGTCGAACGCCTCGACGACATCGGCCGGGATGTGCTCCAGGTCGCGGACGCGCAGGTAGTCGCCCATCGTCGTCCCGGTGCACTCGGAGTCGATGTTCGGCGCCGACCGGCCCTCCAGCGCGTCCGCGAGGTGCACGGTCCGCAGGTCGATGCTGAACCGGGTCCGGCCCGAGGTGTTCGGCACGCTGGAGTGCAGCTGCGCGCCGGAGAACAAGATGATGCCGCCCGGCTTGCAGATCGGCCGGAGCTGCGGCATCAGCTCGACCTCTTCCTCCGGCACCGGCTGCACGCGGGTGTCGGTGCCGATCTGGGTGGCGGCGATCTTCCGGCTGGTCTCGTTCCACTCGGCGTAGTTGTAGACCCGCGAGCTGTTCTTCAGCGGCGTCTGCCAGTACTTGCGGTGGAAGGCCAGGCCGTTGTCGTCGGTGATCGCGAAGATCGGCAGCCACCAGTTCAGCTGCACGTGCGGCGCCGAGTACCAGGTGTCGCGGTGCGGGTGGAACGCGAACGCGATCCCGGTGGTCAGGTAGTCGTTCGACGTCGAGCTGCGCATCCGCGGGACGTCGAAGTACGTCTGCTCGTCGTCACACCCGAAGTCGGCGAGCATCTCCTGGATCAGCCGCTTCGACTCCGGATGGTGGATGAACTCCGGCTTCAGCTTCGCCAGCAGCGCGGCGTAGTCCTCGACCGCCATCTCGAACTGGGCCGTCTCCGGGTCCAGCGGCGCGAACGCCTCGCGAGCCATCGCCGCGGCGAACTCCGTCAGCGCCAGCGTCGACGGACGCGGCGAGTAGACGAACAGGTCACCGTCGTAGAGCTTTGCGCGTCGCTCGTCGTCGGTGAAGTCGGCGTCGACGTAGATGGAATGCATGATTGTCTCCTCTCAGACAATCGACCGCGCGGGGCGGATCCCCGTGTGTTCGAGAAATGCCAGCAGCCGTTCCCCGGCAGCGGCGGCACTGAACTCCGCCGCGCTCCGGGCCCGCGCGGCGGCCGCCAGCGTGGCGCGTCGTGCGGGGTCTTCCATCAGGCCGATCAGGACGCGTGCCGCGGCGCCGGCATCGTCCAGCGGCCAGAACAGGCCGTCCACACCGGGCCGGACCACCTCGGGCACTCCCCCGACGGCGGCCGCCAGCACCGGCAGGCCTTCCGACATCGCCTCGGCGAGCACGATGCCGAACGACTCGGTCGTCGAGGTGTGGCAGTAGACCTGGTGCCGACGCATCAGCGCGCGGGCGTCCGGCTGGTATCCGAGGAAGGACACCTGGCCGGCGAGTCCGAGCTCGGCCGCCCGCGCCTCGAGCGCCTGCCGGTCGACGCCGTCGCCGACGACCGAGAGCGTGTAGCGGTGGCCGCGCGCGGCGGCCGCGGCCAGGATCTCGAGCAGGTACCGGTGGTTCTTCCGGGAGTCCAGCCGGCCGACCGTGATCAGGTCCGCGAGCGGCTCCGCCCGGTCGACGGCGCCCGCGGTCCGCGAGACCGCGTTCGGGATGACCGCGCTCGGCAGGTCGCGCAGCGCCGGGATCCGGTTCTCGAGGCCGGTCTTGGTGAACTCGGAGACGTAGACGATGCCGTCGAGCGAGCCCAGTACCCGCTCCTCGAACTGCCGGATCGCGCCGAACAGCCGCCCGTCGCGCGGGATCTCGCCCTCGTCGGCCCATTCGTCGGCCTGCGAGATGTTGAAGTGCGCGACCATCACGACAGGCTGGGTACGGCGGACCTGCAGCGCCACCCCGGCCGAGATCGGGCACTGCGCGTAGATCACCGCGCCGGGACGCGCGGCAAGCTGGGTGCGCAGCGCCGCCTTCAGGTAGTGCGCGTGCCAGTACTGGTGCCACCACACGGCGGCGGGCCGGCTGACCGGCCGGATCCCGACCCGGCCCGCGAACACCGGCAGGACGAACGGCGACCGGGCCTCGAACGGGCTGACGATGCTGACCGGCCGCGACGAGTCCCGCAGGTACTCGTCGAACGTGCGGACGTGGCTCTGCAGCCCGGATCCGCCGCGCCGGCGCATCAGGGTCGCGATGACGATCCCGGACCCGGTCATACCGCTGCGCCCTCCGCGGTCGTGCGGGCGTACTCGTGCCGGGACTTGGCCAGCCTGCTCCACCAGATGCCGACCCCGGCGACCGAGGCGATCGCGCTGCCCCAGACGACGCCCTGCGCGTCCCAGAGCACGCCGCCGATCGCGGCGAGGCCGACGAACAGCGACGTGACGACGATCTGGCACTGCATGGTCCGATCGGCGCGCCCGAGAGCCCGCAGCCCGGCGGACGGTCCGACGTGCAGGCAACCGGCCGCCGCGCTCACGATCACGCCGAGCACCAGCGCGTGAGCGCCGGGCCAGACGCTGCCGAGCACCAGCTCGCCGAGGCCGAGCGGGAAGATGACCAGCACCACCGCACCCCAGCCGAGTGCCATCGCGGACAGGCCGCCGCTCAGTCCCGCACACAGCCGCCACAACGCCCGGTCACCGCGCTGCAGTGCCCGGGCGGCTTCCGGTACGGCGACCTGGCCCACGCCCATCAGCAGCGCGGCAACCGGGCCGATCAGCATCTCCGCGCCGCGGATGGATCCGGCCGCGGCGAGCCCGCCGGTCGGGGCCACGATCAGCGTCCGGACCTGGCCGCCGGCGCCGAGGACGACGTTCTCGACCAGGAACCGCGGTCCGAGGTCGCTGTGCCGCCGCAGCCAGCCGACGGCGTGCGCGGGCCGGGGCAGCACACCCGATTGCCTGATCCCGTAGAGCCCGGCCAGCGCCGCCGTACCACCGAAGGCGAGCAGCGCGGCCGTGATCCCGAAGTCCAGGTAGCGGCCGCCGAACAGCACCGCCAGCATCAGCACCGTCCACACGGTGTCGTTCACGAAGGTCTTCGCACCCTCACCGGCCGCGAAGAACGCGGACCGCCAGCTGTCCTGGAACGTGAGCCCCGGCATGACGATGCCCAGGGCAACGAAAGCGGCGCCGACCTCGGAGCCCGGGGTGTGCAGCTTCAGGCCGAACCCGATCAGCAGGCAGATCACTCCACTGATGGCACCGACCAGCAGCGCGACACCGCCCGACGCGGCCATCGCCTGCTTGCGGGCGTCGTGATCGGACACGCTGTAGCGGACCATCAGGGCGTCGGTCGACAACGCCCGCGAGCAGTTCAGCGCCACCGAGTACGCGAGGAAGGCCAGGCCCAGCGCGCCGAGACCGGTGGCACCGAGCAGCCGGGCGACGAACACTCCGAGCAGGAAGTTGCCGAGGCTGGACACCGCCTGGTCGGCGATCCCCCAGCCGAGCCGGCCCGCGACCTGCTTGCGCAGCGCTCCGCGATGCCCGCCGGCATGCTTGGTCGCGTGGCGTCCGCTCATCGCACCGCCCCGCGAACCGGCTTGAAGAGCGCGTCGGACAGGTCGCGGAAGAGCTCGCCGAGCCGTGCTCTGTTGTCGGCGTTGCGCTCGGCCAGCGTCTTCTCGATCACGGCCTCGTCGGCCTCGAGCTCGCCGACCTGCTCGACCAGTCGCTCGAGGTCCAGCGACCGGACGTCCTGCACGTACTCGGCGAGCCCCATCTGCGCCATCACCGCGGCGTGCTTACGGCCGTAGCCGATGGCCAGTGTCGGCCGCCCGACTTTCAGGCCTGCGACGACGCAGTGGTAGCGCATCGCGACGACCGTTTGCACCGCTGCGACCTGGTCTGTCAGACCCTCGAACGATGAGAACGGCTCGTACGACACAGGCAGTCGGCTGAGACCGGCCCAAGCACCTTGCGCGTCGGCCAGCACCTCCTTGGCGACCTCCTCGTCGAGACGGTCGCCGATGAGCAGGCGGACGCTCCGGCCGGATTGGACCAGCAGCCGCGTGAGCTCCTTCATCTGGTCGACGTACTTGGCGTGGACCTCGTCGGCGCGGGACCGGTCGCCGGGCGAACCGTAGTACGCCATCACGCCGAGGCCGACCGACTTCGGTTCGGGCTCCCGGGTGACCTCGAGGGGCAGCCAGAACGCCATGTCGGCGTAGGCCTTGTCCTGCGGCGCCGCCACCCCGGTCTCGCGGCCGACCTCCAGCGAGTACTCGTCGCGGAACGAGCGGTAGTTCACCAGCCGGGCCGCGGCGCGCAGCAGCAGCCTGATGGCCCGCTCCTCGACGCGCGATCCGCCGACGCAGACGAGTCCCGTCCGGACGCCGAACAGCCGGCCGGAGACCGCCATCACCAGCATCGTGTACGGCAGCTCCCACGGCCGCTCCGGCAGCGTCCCCTCGAGCACGCCGGCGCCCGGGATGATGACGACGTCGTGGCGGCGCACCCAGCGTGCGGTGCGCCAGGTGTCGATGGCACCGGCCACCGGGATCCGCGCCAGCGTCAGCAGCTTCTGCGCGATCCTGGACCGGGCGGGCTTGCGGGACTGCAGCCAGTGCATCTCCACCGCCGGTACGCCGAACCGCTCGGTGATCTCGTCCGGACCCTCGCACATGAAGTCGAGCGTCGCGTCGGAATGCCAGGCGCGCAGGTGATCCATGACGGCGTCGAGCATCGCGTCGTTGCCGATGTTGCCGCCCCCGAGACGCCCGTACAGACCGACCCGCATGTCAGTTCCCCTCCGAGCCGGCCACCACGGCGTGGACGGACAGCGTGTCGATCGCACCGAAGTCCTGGATCGGCGCCGGTTTCGGGCGGCCGGGCATCCGGCGGGTGACGCGGCTGGTCAGCCAGCGGCGGATGTGCCGGTTGCACTCGCGCCGCTCGGCGGGTGTCAACGGAGCCCGACGGACGGCGGCGAAGTATCCGAGGATGTACTCGGCGACCAGCCGGACCGGCGGGTGGACGAGCTTGTTGGAGCGCCGCGGGTCGAGGTTGCGCGACCAGCTGCTGATGGTCGGGTTCGCCTGCAGCGCCCGGCCGTCGTGGTGGCGCCGGAAGTACAGCCACTCCGGCACCTGCAGGAAGCGGCCGTGCAACGCGACCTCGGCCATGAACACCTGGTCGGCGTGGTAGAAGCTCCCGTGCGGCTTGACCTTGCGCAGTACGTCGGCGCGCATCACGCCGTAGAAGTCGTCGGCCTGGATCGCGCCGGGCAGGTCGCCGTCGAACAGCATGCTGCGCAGCCGCTCGGGCGCCTCCGGCGCGTCGGTGTGCAGCGGGTACTCCAGCGCCTGGATCACGGTGTCCGCGCCGTCGATCGCCGCCGTGTAGCTGTGCGCCAGGATCGCGTCCGGGTGCTGGTCGAGCAGCTCGACGCAGCGGGCGACCAGGTCCCGCGCCCACAGGTCGTCGCCGGAGGCCCACTTGAACAGTTCGCCCCGGCTCTTCTGCAGGACGAAGTCGTGGTGCGGCGCGGCGCCGACGTTGCGCTCCTGCCGGTAGAAGGTGATCCGCGGGTCCCGCGCGGCGTACTCGCGACAGATGTCGTCGGTGCCGTCGGTGGACGCGTTGCTGGACAGGATCAGCTCGAAGTCGGTGTAGGTCTGGCCGAGGACCGCGTCGATCGACGCACGCAGGTACTCCTCGCCGTTGTACACCGGCAGGCCGATGCTGAGTCGCGGCCGAAGACGGTCAGCGGTCATGACAGGCTCCCAACTGAGTGCGGCGCGGTCCGGTGGACCGGCGTGAGAAAGCGAGGCGATGCGGCAACGACAAGCAGCGGTACGGCGAGCAGCAGGCCACCGATCACGTCCGTGAACCAGT
Organism: Kribbella sp. NPDC003505; assembly: GCF_040610875.1. NCBI lineage: Bacteria > Bacillati > Actinomycetota > Actinomycetes > Propionibacteriales > Kribbellaceae > Kribbella > Kribbella sp. NPDC003505. The sequence goes on from NZ_JBEXNA010000001.1 coordinate 109,195, forward strand.
GCATCGACAGCAGCAGGAGCGACAGGCCCATCGTCAGCTCGGCCGCCACCGCCACCCACCACGCCCAGGCCGGCGGGCGTTCCCGCCACAGCAGCAAGACGCCGCCGAGACAGGTCAGCAGGATCACCATGTGACCGGACGGGAACGAGCCGCTGAACGAGCCGACGTGCCCTTGCGGATCCGGTCGCGCCACGATCGCCTTCGCGACCTGGGTGATCACGACGGCGGCCACCGCGAGGATCCCCGCGAACACCAGCGGCCGCCACGACCTGCGCCGGACCGCGGTCAGCGCGGCGACCAGGGCGAAGACGACCAGCGCGACCTCGGGCGCCGCGCCGTCGACGACGTTGCCGAAGATCTGTTGCCAGATCCCCCAGACGTCGTCCGGGCGGAAGACCTGGCGCAGGTCCCGGTCGAGGCCGTTGACGTGCCCGGCCGACGCCACCACGGCGAGCACCGCGAACGCCACCACGCTGGCTACGGCCAGGAGGTTGGTCCAGGTGAACCGGGCAGCTCGCATGAGGTTCCTTCAGACGTACTTACGGAAGACGGGCCGCACCGGACGGCCGCCCAGGAAGGCGTTCACGTCCTGGGCGTCGAGTGCCTGGCGGTAGACCGTGCACGCCTTCGCGACGACCTCGACGGTGCGGTCGATGTCGGCGTCGGTGAGCGCGCTGCTGACGACGAACGACGGCCCGATGACGCCGCCAGTGATCAGCTCCCGGAGGAACAGGGTGCGGTAGACCTGTGACGGTTGCCGGTCTTCGTCGAGCGTCGCGAACACCAGGTTGCTGGCCCGGCCGCGGACCACGACGTGCTCCTGGACTCCGGCCGCCGCGGCGACCTCGCGGACGCCCCGGGCCAGCCGCTCACCGCGCTCGTGCAGCCGCGCGGCGATGTCCTCCTCCGCGTAGACCTCCGTCACCGCGATGGCTGCCGCGAGGGCGTGCGACTCGGCGCCGTGCGTGGTGGACAGCAGGAAGACGCGCTCGTGGCTGTCCCGCAGACCCCCGCGCTCCATGTACTCCCGCTTGCCGGCCAGCGCGGACACCGCGAAGCCGTTGCCGAGCGCCTTGCCGAAGGTGGACAGGTCGGGCGTCACGCCGTACAGGCCCTGGGCGCCGGCCGCGGAGAACCGGAAGCCGGTGATCATCTCGTCGAAGATCAGCAACGCGCCGTAGCGGTGCGCCAGGTCGCGCAGGCCTTCGAGGTACCCGGCCGGCGGGTCGTGCTGGGTCGCGGCCTCCAGGATCAGGCAGGCGATCTCGCCGTCGTGCTGCCGGAACAGCTCCTCGGTGGCGGCCAGGTCGCCGTACGGGAAACCGACCGTCAGCGCGCCGATCTCGGCGGGGATCCCGGCCGACATCGGCGTCCGGGAGATGAACCAGTCGTCGATCGAGAAGAACGCGTGGTCGGCGCAGATCGCCACCAACGGGCGGCCGGTGACCGCGCGGGCCAGCTTGACGGCGGCCGACGTCGCGTCCGAGCCGTTCTTGGCGAACTTCACCATCTCCGCGGTCGGCACGGTGGCCAGGAAGCGTTCGGCGGCGTCCAGCTCGACGATGCTCGGGCGGACGAAGTTGCTGCCCCGGTCGAGCTCCCGGCGGACCGCCTCGAGCACCTTCGGGTGCCGGTGGCCGAGGCTGACCGCCCGCAGGCCGGAGCCGTACTCGATGTACTCGTTGCCGTCGACGTCCCAGACGTGGGCGCCGTCACCGCGCTCGATCACCGGCGCCATCTGCTCGGGGAACTGGTCGTCGCCCTTGGCGTAGGTGTGCGCGCCGCCCGGGATCACGTCGTGCAGCCGCTTGTTCGCGGCGTTGGACTTCTCGAACGATCTGGTCATGTCAGCCTCGCTGTGGCGAGTGCCAGTGATGCGGCGGCCTTGTCGCGCTCGGACATCAGCGTGATCGGCAGCGGCCACGGGATGTCCAGCTCGGGGTCGTCGAAGCGGATCGCGACGTCCTCGGACGGGTCGTGCGCACGGTCGATGCGGTACGAGACGTCGGCCGGGTCGGTGAGGGCCTGGAACCCGTGCGCGCAACCGGCCGGGACGTAGACCGTCACCTGGTTGTCGCCGGTCAGGTCGAAGGTCTCCCGGTTGCGGTACGTCGGCGAGTCCGGGCGCAGGTCGACGACGACGTCGAACACCGCGCCGTACGAGCAGCGCACCAGCTTGGCCTCGCCCTTGCCGGAGCGGGTGTGCATGCCGCGGACCACGCCCTTGCGGGACCGGGAGATGCTGTCCTGCACAAAGGCGTCCGGGTCGAGACCGGCCTTGGCGACCACGTCCCGGTCGAACGTGCGGGAGAAGAACCCCCGCTCGTCGCGGTGCGGCGCCGGCCGGAACAGCAGGACGCCGGCGATGCCCGGGATCTCGATGACGTCCATGTCAGCGACCTCTCTCGTGCGGTTCCGGGAGCGGGACGAGGTACGTCGTGCCCCAGCCGCCGTCGGCCTCCAGCTGGGCGATGATCTCGTCGGCGATGTCCCAGGTCAGGATCAGGACGACGGCGGGCTCGGCGGCCAGCAGGTCGGCGATCGGGCGGATCGGGACCAGGCAGCTGCCGGGGATCCGGCGGCCGTGCTTGCCGGGTGCGAGGTCGACGGTGAACGGCAGCAGGTCCGTCGTCACCTTGCTGAGGCCGAGCAGCACCGGCGCCTTCGACGGGGCGCCGTACCCGAGCACGGTCCGTCCGGCGGCCCGGTGGCGGGCGAGCTCGTCGTGCAGCGCGCCGGCCGCGTGCCAGGCGGCCTCCTGCAGGCTGCCGAGCTGCACCTCGTCCGCGAGGCCGGCGGCCTCCTCGTCCTCCAGCACCACGTCGATCGATGCGTCCGGCCGCGCGTCGGCGGTGTGCCGCAGCATCACCATCAGGCTGCCGCCGTACATGTCGACCTGCTTGACCGACTCGACCGTCAGGCCGTGCAACGCGGCGAGATTGCGCAGCGCCCGCAGCGACACGTACGCCCAGTGCCCGTGCCGGATCGTGTCGAACTGGTTCCCGACGAACAACGGCAGCAGGTGGTGGAACTCCATCACCAGCAGCCCGCCCGGTGCCAGCCGCTCGGCCCGCAGCTTCAGCGACGACCCGTACTGCGGCTCGTGCACGATCCCGTGCACGTCGATGACGAGATCGGCCTTCTCGCCATCGCCCGCAAGCCGGCAGCCCGCCGCGGTCAGGTGGTCGAGCCAGGACCCGCCATGAGGACTGCCGAACTCGAACACCACCCCGCCAGTCAGTCCGGGGTAGTCACGAAGGATCTCCTTGACCGAGGCCTCCGCATGCGCCCGGCTGGTCGCCGACTCCACCGCCAGCGGCTCCTCGGCGATCTGCGCCTCGACCGGGCCGAGCTGCACCAACGTGCACTTGCGGCACAGCCACAGCGCGAGCGGCCACCGCGGATCCGGCCCGAGGTCGTCCGCGAGCGGGAAGAGGTCCGCACACGGCTGCGGTCCCAGGTCCACGACCGGTACGACGTCGTCCGCCGCGCACCCACGACACGCGAAGCTCACTTCCGCCTGTGACGTCATCAGAGCCTCCTCGTTCACCATGTCAGCGTGGCCTTGGCCGTCGTGAACGCCTCGGCGTACGGCGCGCGGCACTCCATGCCGCGCAGCCGGGCCAGTCCGGCGAACACCTCTTCGTCGAACCAGTCGTGCGGCACCTGGGACGGGTACGCCTTGTGCAGCAGCGCCACCTTGTCGCGCAGCTGCTCCTCGGTGAGCTCGACGTACAGCCACGGCCGGCCGAAGTCGCCGTCCCACTTGGGGATCTCGTAGTGCAGCACCAGGTGGTTGCGCCACACCGTCGGCGCGAGCTCGGCGATCAGCCGGTGGTCCTGGTGTGCGTCGTGCTTGCCCGGGGCCAGCACCAGGTCCGGCGTGCGGCCCTCCGCGACCGTTGCCTCGAGCAACTCCTTGGTCTCGTTCCAGTGCGCCGGCAACCGCCCGTCCGGCAGCCCGGCCGAGGTCACGCTCACCTCGCAGTCCGGCAGGAACAGCTCCGCCGCGCGGCGCGCCTCCTCCAGGCGCGCCGGCGTACCGGTCGCGATCACGAACTCGGCGGTCAGCTCCGGCACCGACTCGGCCAGCTTGAGCAGCGTGCCGCCGCAGCCGATCTCGATGTCGTCCGGATGCGCGCCGAGGGCGACCAGGTGGACCGGCCCGTCGATCAGGCCGAGCTGGAACGGAAGCATCAGATCGCCACCACCACGGGACCGTCGGACAGCCCGTCGGACACCTTGTCCAGCACCCGGCCGTGGTGGCCTCGGTTCTCGTGGCTCCACAACGCCCACGGCTTCTTCCCCGACCGGTACAGCTCCTCGAGCTGGCTGCGTTCCTTGAGCGTGTCCATCGGCGCCCAGAACCCGTGGTGCGGGATCGCCTCCAGCTTGCTCATCGCGGCCAGCCGCGGGAACGCGTCGCCGACCAGGTCCTCGTCCTCGTGCAGGACGTCGAAGATGTCCTTCTTGAGCACGAAGTACCCGCCGTTTATCCACGCGTTCAGGTCGGCGGCCGACCGCAGCCCGGTGACCCGGGAGTCGGTGCCGAACTCGACCACGTGGAAGGACGCCTGCGGCGGCACGGCGAGCAGGCTGGCGGTGACGTCGCTGGTCACGACGTGGTCGATGATCTTGTCCATCGGCGCGTCGGTCAGCACGTCGCCGTAGTTGGCCAGGAACACGTCGTCGTCCTCGAGGTACGGCCGGACCCGGCGCAGCCGCTCACCGATGCTGGTGTCGATCCCGGTGTCGACGAAGGTGATCTTCCACTCGCTGATGTCGGAGTCGAGCAGCTCGATGCGCTGGCCGCCCTTGGTCATCACGAAGTCGTTGGAGACCGTCTCCTCGTAGCGCAGGAAGTACTCCTTGACCGCCGAGCCGCCGAAGCCCAGGCAGAGGATGAACTCGGTGTGGCCGAAGTGCGCGTAGTACCGCATCACGTGCCACAGGACCGGCCGGTCGCCGATCGTCATCATCGGTTTCGGTGCGGAGTCGACGCCGCTGCGCATCCGCAGCCCGAACCCCCCGCAGAAGATCACGACCTTCATCAGACTTCCTTCCCCCCAACAGCTTTCAGATGACCTCGAGGCGCGGGATCGGGACGACGAACTTCGCGCCCCACTCCCGTGCGTAGCCGAGCTGGTGGACGATCTCCGTGCGCAGGTTCCACGGCAGGATCACGATGTAGTCGGGGCGCGTCTCGGCCAGGCGCTCCGGGGCGAAGATCGGGATGTGCGTGCCGGGCAGGTACATCCCGTGCTTGTGCGGGCTGCGGTCGACCGTGTACGGCAGCAGGTCCTCGCGGATGCCGCAGTGGTTGAGCAGCGTGTTGCCCTTGCCGGGCGCGCCGTAACCGGCGACGAACTTGCCGTCGCGCTGCGCCTGGATCAGGAACTCGAGCAGGTCGGACTTGATCGTGAAGACCTCGGCGGCGAAGCCGAGGTGCCCCTCGACGGTGTGCAGGCCGGCCTCTTCCTCGTCCATGAGCACCTTGACGACGAGGTCGGACGGTTCGCCCGCGGTCTCGACCGGGGTGCTGAACACCCGCAGCGAGCCGCCGTGGCTGGCCAGCTCCTGGACGTCGACCACCTTCAGACCGGCCGCGGCGAGCGCCGCGGAGGCGGTCTTGAGGGTCAGGTACTGGTAGTGCTCGTGGTAGATCGTGTCGTACTGGCGGTTCTCGATCAGCCGGAGCAGGTGCGGGAACTCCAGCGAGACCAGACCGTCGTCCTTGACCAGCGCCCGCAGGCCCTTCGCGAAGTCGACGATGTCCGGGACGTGCGCGAACACGTTGTTGCCGACGACCAGGTCCGCCCGGCCGTGCCGCGCGGCGGCGTCCTGGCCGGTGGTCTCGCCGAGGAAGTAGCTCTCGGTGCGGATGCCCTTCTCGTTGGCGACCTTCGCGATGTTCGCGGCCGGCTCGATGCCGAGCACCGGGATACCGAGCGCGACGGCGTGCTGCAGCAGGTAACCGTCGTTGCTGGCGGCCTCGACGATCAGGCTGTTCCCGTCCAGCCCGAGCCGCTCCTGCATGTCGACGACGAAGCGGCGCGCGTGCTCGACCCAGCTGGTCGAGTACGACGAGAAGTAGAGGTAGTCGCTGAAGACGTCGTCGGCCGCGACGTACGCGGGGAGCTGCACCAGCAGGCAGTTGTCGCAGATCCGCACGTGCAGCGGGTAGAACGTCTCACCGCTGTCCAGCTGGTCGGCGCGCAGGTAGCTCTCGCACGGCGGTGACATGCCCAGGTCGACGAACGTCTGATTCAAATCGGCGCCACACAGGCGGCAGGCCACTGCCATCAGTCCATCTCCTTCGGTCCCGGGAACGGTTCGTCGGTCTGCCGGCGCAACTGGTCGTCGACCAGGCCCGCACCGAGCAACTGCTGGATGCGGCGCAGCCGGACGAACTGGGCCGAGTTGAAGTCGTCGAGCGTCAGACCGTGCCGCTGGTAGGCGTCGTACAGCTCGTCGACGCCCTTGCGGACCGTCCAGGCGAGCTTCAGGTCCGGGAACGTCTCGGTGAGCTTGCTGAAGTCGACCTTGTAGTTGCGCAGGTCCGGCCCGGCTCCGTCGGCGATCGACAACGTCGAGTTCGGCACGGCCTCGCGGACCATCTCGGCGATGTCGCGGACCTGCACCACGTCCTCGGACCGGCCGACGTTGAAGGCCTCGTCGTGGATCGTCTCCCGCGGCGCCTCGAGCACGGTCGCGAACGCCCGGCTGATGTCCTCGATGTGCACCAGCGGCCGCCACGGGGTGCCGTCGCTCTCCAGGCGGACCTGGCCCGACGTCAGCGCGATGGCGGTCAGGTTGTTGACGACGATGTCGAGCCGCAGCCGCGTCGACGCGCCGTACGCGGTCGCGTTCCGCAGGTACGTCGGGCTGAACGAGTCGTCGGCGAGCTTGGACAGCTCCTGCTCCGCCAGCGCCTTCGTCTCGCCGTACGGCGTGACCGGGAACATCTCGGCGTCCTCGGCGACCGCCTCCGAGCCCGCGGCGCCGTACAGGCTGCACGAGGACGCGAACAGGAACCGCCCGACACCGGCGTCCTTCGCCGCGCGGGCGAGGTTCAGTGTCCCTTCGAGGTTGACCGAGTACGTGGCGTCGCGGTTCAGGTGCCCGAGCGGGTCGTTCGACAGCGCGGCCAGACAGACCACCGCGTCGTACCCCGCCAGCTCCCCCGCCGTCACGTCCCGCATGTCCCGTGGTGCGCGGCCGCCGATCGGCTCCGGCCCGCCCAAGAGGTCGCAGCCCTCGTAGAGGCCGGTGTCCAGCCCGTCCACCTGATGCCCGGCGGCCCGCAGGAACGGCACCATCACCGCTCCGATGTAACCCCGGTCCCCGCTGACCAGAACCCTCATCCGTCGTCCCCTCACCCAGCACTGGTCTGTCGACCAATACAGATCACCGGGACCGCCCGTTGATACAGGCAAATTTCTTCCGGCGATTTTCTTCGGCCCGCATGTATCAGGACGGCGTCGCGGTCGCTCTCATGGGCGCTGTGGGGACGTGGGCGAAGCCGCGTCATGAGCCTGTGGGGGGCGTTATGAAGGTGGCCGTGTTCGGCTTGGGGTACGTGGGGTCGGTGACCGCGGCCTGCCTGGCCGCCGCCGGGCACGACGTGTGGGGGGTGGACGTCGACACGGCGAAGGTCGAGCCGATCACCCAGGGACACAGCCCGGTCGTCGAACCGGGCCTCGACGAGCTGGTCGCGGCCGGCGCCACCTCGGGACGGCTGCACGCCACCACCGATCCGCGACTGGCGCTCGACGGCGCCGACGTCTCACTGATCTGCGTCGGCACCCCGTCCACGCAGGCGGGCAGCACCGATCTCACCTACATCAAGCGCGCCGTCCGCGACATCGCCGAGGCCGCGCAGGTCGTGGTCCGGCCGGAGTCCGGTTTCCACACCATCGTCGTCCGCAGCACGGTGCCGCCGGGCACCGTCGACGAGGTGGTCGCGAAGGTGCTCGCCGAGGTGCCGCCGCCGGAGGGGCTCACCTTCGGTACGGCGATGTGCCCGGAGTTCCTGCGCGAAGGATCCGGCCTGGCGGACTTCTACGAGCCGCCGTTCGTCGTGGTCGGCACCCGCAGCCCGAAGGCCGGTACCGCTCTGACCGACCTGTTCGCGTTCCTGGGCGTCGAGGTGCAGGTCGTCGACGTGCGGACCGCGGAGGCGCTCAAGTACGCCTGCAACGCGTTCCACGCCACCAAGGTCTCGTTCGCCAACGAGATGGGCCGGATCTTCCGGCACTTCGGCGTCGACTCGCGCGAGGTGATGAAGATCTTCGTGCAGGACACCAGCCTGAACATCTCGCCGTACTACCTCAAGCCCGGTTTCGCGTTCGGCGGCTCGTGCCTGCCGAAGGACCTGCGCTCGGTGCTGCACCTCGCGCGCACCCACGACACCGAGCTGCCGCTGCTGGCCGGCGCGCTCGCCACCAACGAACGCAGCGTCCGCGACGTGGTCGACCGGGTGATCGCCGGTCCCGGCCGCGAGATCGCGCTGCTCGGCCTGAGCTTCAAGCACGCCACCGACGACCTGCGCGAGAGCCCGAACGTCGAGCTCGCCGAACGGCTGATCGGCAAGGGCTACAACCTGCGGATCTATGACGCAATCGTGAATCCGACCCGCCTGGTCGGCGCGAACCTGCGCCACGTGCAGTCGAAACTGCCGCATCTGCAGCGCGTCCTCACCGACGATCCGAACGCCGCCCTGCGGGGCGCCGACCTGGCCATCGTGTCCGCCACCGACAAGGCCGCGATCAACGCGCTCCTCGCCGCACCACCGCCCCGCATCATCGACCTGAGCGGCCGGCTCGGCGCCGACGTCGAGGCACTGCACGGATACGAAGGAGTGGGCTGGTGAGCCGTCCGCGCGTGCTGATCATCATCCAGAACCTCTGGGTGCCGTTCGACCGCCGCGTCTGGCTGGAGTGCCAGGCGCTGGTGGCGGCCGGGTACGACGTCACGGTCGTCTGCCCGAAAGGCCCGGGCGATCCGTCGTACGACGTCATCGACGGTGTGACCGCCCACAAGTACAAGGCGTACGCGCCGGGCGGCAGCAAGATCAGCTTCGTCTGGGAGTACGCGTATTCGTTCCTGATGACGTTGCGCCTGGTCTTCCGGGCCCGCAAGGCCGGAAGGTTCGACGTGCTGCAGGCGTGCAACCCGCCGGACATCTTCTGGCCGATCGCGATGCTGCTGCGCCGGCTCGACGGGACCAAGTTCGTGTTCGACCACCACGACCTGTGCCCGGAGCTGTTCCAGTCCCGCTTCGGCGGCACGGCGAGCCTGCCGTACAAGGGGTTGCGGCTCCTGGAGCGGACGACGCACCGCCAGGCCGACCACGTGATCTCGACCAACGACTCGTACCGGCGGATCGCGATCACCCGCAGCGGCAAGGCCAACCACGACGTGACCGTGGTCCGCACCGGGCCGGACCCGGACAAACTGCTCCGCGACCATGACAAAGGGGCGGACGAGTCGCTGCGCCGCGGTCACCGCTATCTGGTCGCCTACATCGGCGTGATGGGCCCGCAGGACGGCGTCGACATCGTCGTCCGGGCCGCGGACCACATCGTCAACACGCTCGGCCGCACCGACGTCGCGTTCACGCTGATGGGTGGCGGCGACTCCTTCGACGAGGTCGTGGCGCTGCGCGACGAGCTCGGGCTGCAGGAGCACGTCGAGTTCACCGGCCGGGTGCCGGACGAGACCGTGCGCGCGGTGATGTCGACCGCGGACCTCGGTCTGTCGCCGGACCCGAAGAACCCACTCAACGACGTGTCGACGATGAACAAGACCATGGAGTACATGGCGTTCGAGCTCCCGGTCGTCGCCTTCGACCTGGTCGAGACCAAGGTCTCCGCCGCCGACGCCGCGGTGTACGTCGAGCCGAACGACGTGGCGCAGTACGGCGACGCGATCGTCGAGCTGCTCGACGACCAGGTCCGCCGCCGCCGGATGGCGAAACTCGGCCGCGAACGGATCGAGCGGGTGCTGGCGTGGCGGCACCAGCAGAAGGCGTACCTCGGGGTGTACGACCAGCTCACCGGGCACGTCAGCCGGCTCGCCGACGTCACCGGCATCAAGAACGCCGCGGGGTCCTGAGGTGTGCGGCATCGCCGGCTGCTACCAGCAGCGCGACGGCTTCGCGCTCGCGGAAGCGATGAGCGACCGGATCGCGCATCGCGGACCGGACGCACACCTGATCTATCGCTTCGAACAACCCGATGTGAGCGCCCAACTGGCGCACCGAAGATTGTCGATCATCGACCTGTCGTCGGCCGCGGACCAGCCGTTCAGCAAGCGCGGCCTGACGATCTGCTACAACGGCGAGCTCTACAACTACAAGGAGCTGCGCGCCGAGCTGTCCAGGTCCGGTGTGCACTTCCGCACCCACGGCGACACCGAGGTCGTGCTGGAGGCGTGGCGCCGCTGGGGCCCGGACGCGCTCAGGCGTTTCCGGGGCATGTTCGCGTTCGCGATGCTGGACGAGGACAGCGGCAGTCTGTTCCTGGCCCGCGACCCGCTCGGCATCAAGCCGCTGTACTTCCTGCGTCGTCAGGGCGGCGTGATCTTCGCGTCCGAGCTGAAAGCTCTGGTCACTGCCGTCGGTTCCGAGCTGCGCACCGAGCCGGGCGCGCTGATCGCGTCGATGCTCTATTACTGGCTGCCCGAGCAGCGCTGCGCGATCGACGGTGTGGAGAAGCTGCCGCCCGGTTCGTGGGCGGAGTTCCGGCCGGACGGCAGCAGCCGGGAGGCGACGTACTGGCGGGTGACCGAGGTCGCGACCGAGGCCGCGGCCGGTCCGCGGGCCGACCTGCGCGAGGTCATCGAGGAGTCCGTGGCCGCGCACCTGGTGGCCGACGTGCCGGTGTCGACGTTCCTGAGCGGCGGCCTGGACTCCAGCCTGGTCACGGTGCTAGCGAAGCGGATGGACCCCGGCGTCGACTCGTACACGATCACGTTCCGCGCGCAGGACCACAAGCTCGAGGCGATGCCGGACGACGCGGTCTACGCGCGCAAGCTGGCGCAGCAGTTCGGGATCGACCTGCACGAGATCGAGATCGCGCCCGACGTCGTCGACCTGCTGCCGCGGATCGTCGACATCCTCGACGAGCCGATCGGCGACCCGGCCGCGATCAACACGCTGCTGATGTGCGACACCGCACGGGACGCAGGTGTGAAGGTGCTGCTGTCCGGGATGGGCGCCGACGAGTTGTTCGGTGGCTACCGCAAGCACCTCGCGTGCGTGATGGGAGCGCAGTACCAACGACTTCCCCGCGCTCTGCGCAACGGTCTGGTCGGGCCGGCGGTACGCCGCCTCCCGGTGACCGTGAACGGGCGCGGACTGCGCTACGCGCGCTGGGCGAAACGGTTCGAGACGTTCGCGAACCTGCCCGAGGAGACCGCGTTCCGGCGCAGCTACACCATGTACGACGGCGACCAGCTCGCCGGCCTGCTCAGCCCGGACCTCGAGCCGTACGTCGGGAAGCTGCTCGCCGAGCACAGCGACATCTACCACGACACCACGCTCGACGACCACGTGAACCGGATGTGCCTCGCGGACTCGCGGCTGTTCCTGCCGGGGCTGAACCTCGCGTACACGGACCGGTCCAGCATGGCGGCGTCGACCGAGGTGCGGACGCCGTTCGTCGACCCGGTCGTCGCCCGTGCGGCGTTCTCGATCCCGGGCGCCGAGAAGATCCACCGCCGGGTCGGCAAGCTGGCGCTGAAGAAGGCGGCCGAGGCGTGGTTGCCGAAGGAGATCATCTACCGGCCGAAGGCGTCGTTCAGCGCGCCCCTGCGGGCGTGGGTGCGGAACGACCTGCGCGAGCTGGTGGACGACGTGCTGCTGCGCGGGGAGCTGGTCGGGAGCGGGTTCTTGCGGCAGGCCGGCGTACAGAAGCTGGTCGACGACGAGCGGGCCGGGCGCGAGGACTACTCCAAGCAGATCTGGCAGTTGCTGACGCTGGAGACCTGGACCCGGAACATGCGGTCCCTCGGCGTCACGATCACCTCCCTCTGACTTTCGCGAAGGACGGATATGAAGCAGGTTGCGCAGAACTACAAGTCCGGTGAGCTGGCGGTTCTCGACGTACCGCCGCCGGGCTGTGCGCCGGGCGGGGTGCTGGTCCGTTCGCTGTACTCGCTGATCTCCACCGGCACCGAGCTGATGAAGGTCGGCGAGGCGAAGCTGTCGCTGGTCGGCAAGGCGAAGGCCCGGCCGGACCAGGTCCGCAAGGTGCTGGACACCGTTGCGCAGCAAGGTGTGATGAGCACCTACAAGAAGGTCATGAACAAGCTCGACTCGTACACGCCGCTCGGGTACTCGCTGTGCGGTGTCGTGGTCGAGGTGGGCGCCGGCGCCGAGGAGTTCAGCGTCGGCCAGTTGGTCGCCGCGGCCGGCAACGAGTACGCGCTGCACGCGGAGTACAACTGGGTGCCGGTGAACCTCTGCGTTCCGGTGCCGGACGGGGTGCCGGCCGAGCAGGCCGCGTTCTCGACCGTCGGCGCGATCGCGATGCAGGGCGTGCGGCAGGCCGAGGTACAGCTCGGTGACACGGCGGTGGTGATCGGGCTCGGGCTCGTCGGGCAGCTCGTCGTACGGCTGCTGGTCGCGGCCGGGGTACGGGTGTTCGGCATCGACACGGTCGCGGACCGCTGCCGGATGGCGGAGAAGGCCGGGGCGTTGCACTGCTCGTCGCCCGACGAGGCGGGAGTGGCGTCGCTCGAACGCGCGCTGCTGGAGGCCTCGAACGGCCTGGGCGCCGACCACATCCTGCTGGCCGCCGGCGGTCACTCGAACGGCCCGGTGGAGACCGCGGCCCGCCTGGCCCGCGATCGCGCCCGCGTCGTCGACATCGGCAAGACCAAGCTGGACCTGCCGTGGAACGCCTACTACGACAAGGAGCTGGACGTCCGGTTCTCCCGCTCGTACGGCCCGGGCAGGTACGACGACCGCTACGAGCTGCAGGGCATCGACTACCCGGCCGGCTACGTCCGCTGGACCGAACGCCGCAACCTCGAATGCTTCGTCGACCTGATCGCCCGCGAACAGATCGACGTGGCGTCCCTGATCGCCAACACCTTCCCGATCGCGGACGCCACCGACGTCTACTCCAAGTTGAGCACAGGCGAGTACCCAGGCGTGGGTTTCCTCTTCGAATACCCAAAGGAAGATCTGCCGACCGCCGGCCCGGGAACCGCCGCGACGACCAGTTCCAGGAGTGTCGCGCCCTCTGCCGGCGCCGTACGGATCGGCTTCATCGGAGCCGGAAACTACGCATCGAGCATGCTGCTGCCGCACCTGCAGAAGAACCAAGACGCGGTGCTGGCCCGAGTAGCCACCAACAAGTCCCTGTCAGCCGCCAACGCCCAACGCAGATTCGGCTTTGAAGCGCTCTCCACCGACGCCGACGAAGTACTGTCGGACGAGAGCCTCGACGCCGTGTTCGTGGTGACCCGCCACAGCTCCCACGCCGACCTAGCCTGCCGCGCCCTGGAAACCGGCAAAGCGGTCTTCGTCGAGAAGCCGCTCGCGCTCACCGACGAGGAGCTCGACCGGATCGTCGCCACGGTGGAGGCCACCGGCAACGACCGCCTGATGGTCGGCTTCAACCGCCGGTTCGCCCCGCTGCTCACGGAGCTGAAGGACCGTTTCGGCGACCCCGGCGGCGCGTTCTCGCTCCGTTACCTGGTGAACGCCGGCAAGCTCGACTCCACCAGCTGGTACCTCGACGCCGGCAAGGAAGGCAGCCGCTTCGCGGGCGAGGGCGGCCACTTCGTCGACACCCTGACCTGGTGGCTGAACAGCCTCCCGACCGAGGTGTACGCCGTCCCCGGCCCGGACACCGGCGACGTCGTCGTCACGCTCCGGTTCGCGAACGGCTCGGTCGCCACGATCAGCTACGTCGGCGGCGGCACCGCGCGTTTCCCGAAGGAGACGATCGACATCACCGGCGGCGGCCGCAACGCCCGGTTCGACAACTTCCAGAGCGCGTCGGTGTGGACCGGGCGCAAACCGTCGGTCCGCAAGTCCCGTAGCACCGACAAGGGCCAGCGGATCGAGCTCGAGCGCTTCGTCGCCGCGGTGAAGTCCGGCGGCCCGATGCCCATCCCGTTCGACGCCCTGGTCGCCACCACCCGCGCGACGATCGCCGTCGACCGAAGCCTGGCCAGCGGCCGGCCGGAAAAACTGTGAGCCGCCAGCCCTTGGGCTGGTACGTCCGCCGCCTCCGCCGGATGTCCCCCACCGAACTCATCTGGCGCACCCGCGATGCCGGACGCCGTTCTGCCTGGGCCTACCAGCAGGTCAGGCCCGGGCAGGACGGAAACCCGAACCTCCCGCTCCGCACCGAGCGGGTCTTCCCGACGACGCTGTCGCCGCAGACGGCCCGCGGAGTGCCCGACGCGGCCCGCAAGGCGGTGATCGCCCAGGCCGACGCGATCCTGGCCGGGAACCTCGAGGTTCTCGGTGTCGACCGCACGGACCTCCGCGCACCGGACTGGTTCCGCGACCCGACCACGGGCCGCCGGTCCGACCCGGCGAAGTACGTCTTCAAGCTGAACCACCGCAACGAGCAGGCGGTCGGCAACATCAAGCAGGTGTGGGAGCTGTCCCGCCACCATCACCTGACCCAGCTGGCCGCCGCCTGGTACCTGACCCATGACGACCGGTACGCCGAACGCGTCGCCGACCACCTGAACGACTGGTGGCGCTCCAACCCGTTCCTGTCCGGCGTTCACTGGGCCAGCGGTATCGAGATCGGCCTGCGGCTGATCAGCTGGACGTGGATCCGCCGGCTGCTGAACGACTGGCCCGAGGTCACCGACCTGTTCGAGCACAACGAGCAGGCACTGCAGCAGACCTACTGGCACCAGCGCTACCTCGCCGCGTTCCGAAGCCACGGCTCGTCGGCGAACAACCATGTGATCGCCGAGGCGGCCGGACAGCTCGTCGGAGCCTGCGCGTTCCCCTGGTTCAGCAAGAGCGACCGCTGGCGCGCGGACGCGGCAGCCCTGTTGGAGAAGGAACTCGACGCCAACACGTTCCCCTCCGGTGTGAACCGCGAGCTGGCCACCGACTACCACCGTTTCGTGTCGGAGCTCGGTCTGTACGCCGCGGTAGAAGCAGAGGCCGCCGGGCACCCGCTCAGCGCGCAGACGTGGGCGCTGCTGACCCGCACGGTCGATGTGGCTGCAGCGATCGTCGATACGACCCTGCGCCCACCACGCCAAGGTGACGACGACGAGGGCATGGTCCTGGTCCTCGACCCACCAGATGCCGGCAACTGGTCGGCGTACCTCTCACTGAGCGCTGCGGTCGTCGGCAGCGCACCCTGGTGGCCCGACAGCGAGCCCACGGCGACATCCGTCATCGTCGGCTCGTTGATCAGCAAGAAGCAGCCGGACCGCCCGGCCGAACGACCGGACTGCTTCCGCGACGCCGGCCTGGTCATTCTGCGCAGCCGGGACAGTGGCCCGGAGATCTGGTGCCGCGCGGATACCGGTCCGCACGGCTTTCTCACCATCGCCGCGCACGCCCACTCCGACGCCCTCTCCCTCGAGCTGCGCGTCGACGGCGTCGACGTTCTCGCCGACCCCGGCACGTACTGCTACCACGGCGAGCCGGAGTGGCGGGACTACTTCCGCTCGACCATCGCCCACAACACTGTCGAGGTAGCCGGCACCGAGCAGTCCACCTGGGGCGGCCCGTTCCTCTGGCTGCGCGGCGCGACCGGCGTACTCCGTCGGTACGCCGGGAATGCCTGGGAGGCCGAGCACGACGGCTACGCGCCCGTGACGCACCGGCGTACCGCCGTACTGGAGCAGGGCGTGCTGCACGTGGAGGATCACCTCGACGCGCCCGCCGACGTACGGATCGCATGGCACCTGGGGCCTGAAATCGAGTTCGACGAGCAGACCGGACAGCTGACATGGTCCACGGGCTCAGCTGTCGTCGAGCTACCGGCCGGGCTGACGTGGACAGCGCACCGCGGCGACGACAGTCCGTTGCTGGGCTGGTACTCACCGCGCTTCGGACACAAGGTCCCAAGCACCACCCTGGTCGGCACCGGCACCTCGAACCCCGACTCGCCCGCAACCACCATCTTCCGCTTCCGCACCTGAGGTGTATCAGCGCCTCGGTCCGCCCCTCTATTACTCCGTACCGATAGAGGTTGGCTTAGACGTTCGCTTGGAGGGGGCCTGTGAGCGCACAGCAGCTGGACGTTAAGAAATCGTGGCGGGCCATCAGGCGCAATCGCCTGCTGGTGGCTGCCGCGGCCGCGGTCGGCCTGCTGGGCGGGATCGGTTACGCCTTCCTGCAGCCGCCGATGTACAACGCCTCGGCACTGATCGTGCTGCCGCCGCCGCCGGCGTCCGCCGCCGGCTCGACCACGGGCTCGCAGAGCATCGAGACGCAGGTCTACATCGCCGAGAGCGGACCAGTACTGCTGAGCGCCGGCCAGAACGTCACGCCGACGCTGTCGACCGAGGCCACCCGGGCCCGCGTCAAGGCGACCGCCGTCACCGAGGACGTCATCCGGATCGACGCGAAGGGCCCGTCGGCCAAGCAGGCGACCGGGCTGGCCAACGCGGTCGCACAGGTCTACCTGGTGTTCATCACGACCGACCAGAAGCTGCCCGGCGACCTCGGTAAGCGCACCGGTGCGCGGATCCTGGAAGAGGCCGTCAACGCGCACGGCGGCAGCATGATCGTCCACACCGGTATCTACGGCGGTCTGGGCGCACTGCTCGGTGCGATCGCCGGAGCCGTGATCGTGCTGGCCCGGGAGCGTGGCGACCGCCGGCTCCGGCTGCGCGACGAGATCTCCGACGCCGTCGGGCTTCCGGTGCTCGCCTCCGTGTCGTCGTACCGGGCGACCGATCCGTCCGACTGGGCGAACCTGCTCGAGCACTACACGCCGACCGCGGTCGACGCGTGGGCACTGCGCAAGGTGCTGCACAACCTCGCACTCGACGTGAAGGGCGGGCAGCAGGTCTCGCTGACCGTGATCTCGTTCGCGGACGACGACAAGGCCCGCCCGCTCGGTCCGCAGCTGGCCGCGTTCGCCGGCACCGTCGGGATCTCCAGCTCGCTGGTGATCGACCAGCACCACGACAAGCCGTCCGGCGAGGTCGCGCTGGAGATCCACCTGGTCCTGGTCGACCGCGAAGCGCCGCACCTGGACGGCACCGAGCGGACCACCCGCACGATCATCGCGCTCTCGGCGGGCACCGTGACCGCCGAGGAACTGGCCCGGCTGGCCGTCGCCACGGTCGCCGACGACCGCGCCATCGACGGCCTCGTGGTCACCGATCCCGATCCGTTCGACCGCACCATCGGCCGGGTCGCGCAGGCGCAACGCCGCACCGGTTCGCGGCTACCCACGCTTCTCACCGGCACGGCAAGGCGGACCCGATGACGAACCAGCAGTTCTCCGCGTCGCAGAACGGCATCAGCACCGGCTGGATGGACGACAACGACGGGCTGTTCGCCGACGACCGCTCGGCGGCGTACCCGCCGGACAGCCTGGTGACGTTGCGGTTCCTGCGCGACGCCGTGGTCCGGCATGCCCGGATCTGGCTGGCGCTGGCGATCCTCGGCTTCGCCGGCGGCCTGGCGACGTACTTCGCCTTCCCGGCCCCGCACCAGGCGGCGGCCCGGATGCTGATCACCACCCGCGAGGGCGACGACCCGGTCAAGGCGATGGCGACCGAGATCAGCCTGGCCACCAGCCGCACCGTGGCCGAGCGGGTGATCGCGCTGCTGCAGCTGCCCCAGAAGCCGGACGACCTGCTCGCCGAGTACTCCGCGACCAAGCTCACCGACCGGGTGCTGGAGATCAAGGCGTCGGCGACGACCGACGAGCAGGCGACCAAGCTGGCCACGACGGTCGGCCAGACCTACCTGATCTTCCGCCGCGAGCAGCTCGGTCTGGACGAGGCCCCGCTGAAGAAGGACCTGACCGCGGCGTCGAACGAGGTGGCGCTGGCCCGGCAGGCAGTGGTTGCCGCGGGCGACAACCCGAACGATCCGGACAACCCGAACAGCCCGGAGATGGCCAAGCTGAACGCCGCCGCGGACAAGTACCGCTTCGTCCAGCAGCAACTGCTGGACCAGAGCGTCCGGGCGTCGAAGATGAACGCCAGCCGGATGCTCGACGAGCCCTCGCCGGTGATCGTGTCGGCGAAGCGGGCCCTGGCGCTCAAGGCCGGGACCGGCCTGATCGCGGGCCTGTTCGTCGGGCTCGGCTTCGTCATCATCCGGGCGCTGATCTCGGACCGGTTGTGGAAGCGGCAGGACATCTCGAACGCGCTCGGCGCCCGCGTGCGGCTCAGCACGGGCCGTCCGCCGCGCTCGTGGCTGCCGTTCCGCCGCCTGCTGCGGTCGTCGCAGTCGCGGCATCCGGAGATCCGGCTGCTGTCGCAGCACCTCGGCCAGCGCATCATCTGGTCGAAGCGGCCGACCCCCGCGCTCGCAGTGGTCAGTGTCGACGACGTACCCGCCTGTGCGCTGGCCGTCGCGTCGCTGGCGGTCGCGCTCGCCGACGAGGGCAAGCACGTGCTGGTCGCCGACCTGACCGGCACCGGTGCGCTCGCCCGCAAGCTCGGGGTGAACGAGGTCGGGACCCGGGAGTCGCGGTTCAGCGACGCCGGCCGGCGGATCGACGTCTACCTGCCGGACCCGGACGGTCTGCCGGCCGACGGCTGCTACCTGCGGCTCGGCGAGAACAACCGGCCGAGCGGTTCGGGTGACGTCCAGCTCGACGCGGCCTGGGACGTCGCCGACCTGGTCCTGACCCTGGCCGTTCTGTCTCCGGCGATCGGCGCCGATCACCTCGCCGGCTGGGCCTCCCGGGCCGCGGTCGTGGTGACCGCCGGGCGGTCCAGTGCGGCCAAGGTCCGCGCGACCGGCGAGATGGTGCGGCTGGCCGGGCTGGAGATCGACACCGCGGTCGTGCTGCACGCCGACCGCACCGACGAGGGCGTCGGCGTCACGGACGCGGAGGCGTCCACCACGACCGTCGACCTCGAGATGTTCGCGCGATGACCGCCGTCGCCACCGTCCGGAGCCGGCTGGGGCCCAAACCGGGCTTCCGGACGGTAGCGCCGGAACGCCGCCGGCGGCGCCGGGTCCAGCTGGTCTGGGCAATGCTCGTGCTGAACGTGCTGACGTTCTTCCCGGACTCGCGGCTGATCCTGCCGATCCCCGGCCCGATCGGGAAGCTGATCGCCCAGGGCTCGCTGCTCCTCGGCGCGCTGCTGATCCTCACCGTCAACCGGCCGGCCCGGGTCCGGCCCAGCGTCTACATCTTCCTCGCCACGCTCCTGGTCAGCGAGGCGGTCATCTCCAGCCTCCGCGCCGAGTTCCTGCTCGGTGCGATGTACCGGTCCGCGCGGCTGTTCCTGTTCGTCGCGGTGCTGTGGCTCCTGTCGCCGTGGTGGACCCGCAAGGACCTGCTGCTGGTGCGGACGCATCTGATGGTTCTGTGGTGCATCGTCGGCTCCGTCGCGGTCGGTCTGCTGGTGGCACCCGGGACTGCTATGGCCGACGAGCGGCTGGCCGGCATCCTGTGGCCGATCCCGCCGACGCAAGCGGGTCACTACTCGGCCATGGCGATCGGACTGACCGCGGTCCTGTGGATGGCCGGACTGCTCAAACGCTATGTCGCCCTGGCCAGTGTGCTCGTCTGCGTGCCGATCCTGCTGCTGACCCACACGCGGACAGCCTTGGTCGCGTTGCTCGCGGGCGCGGTGGTCGCGGGGCTGAGCCTGTTCACGTACCGCTCCCGGGTCCGTAAGTCGTTCGCGATCGCGATCGGTGTCTTCTCCGTCGGTGCGCTGTCGCTGGGTTCGGTGGTCACCACGTGGCTGGCCCGTGGCCAGGACGCGGACCAGGTCGCCGCGCTGACCGGACGGCGCGCGGTGTGGGACTCCATCATCGCGCAGCCGCGGTCGACGTGGCAGACGCTGTTCGGCTTCGGCCTGTCCAACAAGTCGTTCAACGGCCTGCCTATCGACAGCAACTGGCTCGGCACCTACTACGACGTCGGCCTGCTCGGTATGGCGTTCTGTATCGCGATGGTGCTGTTCGTCTTCATCAGCGCGTGGTTCACGCCGCAGGGCCCACGACGGGCGCTCGCACTCTTCCTGGTCGCTTACTGCGTGGTCGCGTCGTTCACCGAGACCGGTCTGAGCGAGGCGTCGCCGTACCTGCTCGAGCTCACGCTGGCAGCGACCTTGGTGTACTCACGACCGCCGGAGCAGGAGGGTGTGCGATGAAGATCCTGCTGGTGCACAACAGGTACCGGTCAACCGCTCCGAGCGGCGAGAACCGCGTCGTCGACCAGGAGCAGGAAGCCCTCGCGGAGCTCGGTCACGACGTACGTGTCTTCGAGCGGCACAGCGACGAGATCGAGGACTGGCCGGCCTGGAAGAAGGCCACCCTGCCGGCCCGGGTGGTGTGGAACCCGGCCAGCAAACGCGACTTGGCCGAGACGCTGCGTGAGTTCCGGCCGGACGTCGTACACGTCCACAACACGTTTCCGGTGCTCAGCCCGTCGGTGCTGTACGCCTGCCGCGACGCCAAGGTGCCCGTGGTCATCACACTGCACAACTACAAGCTGCTGTGTGCGAGCGGCGACTTCTACCGCGACGGCGCGGTCTGCCACGACTGTGCCGGCGGCAGTCCGATCCCGGCCGTAAAGCACAGCTGCTACCGCGGCTCCAAGCTCGCCACCGCGACCACGGTCCTCAACACCAGGTCGCATCGACGCACGTGGCGCAACCTCGTATCGGCGTACCTGTTCGTGTCGGAGTCGCAGCGCAGACTGCTGGCCGGTATGGACTTCGACCCGGACCGCAGCTTCGTCCGCTACAACTACGTCCCGTACAACGGTCCGCTCGCGGCGACACCCCGGCGCCAGGTCACGTACGTCGGGCGGCTGGACGGGGCCAAGGGCGCGCCACTGCTCATGAAGGGCTGGGACGCGTACCGCGAGATCGCCGGTGACGACGCGCTGCGGCTGGTGATCGCCGGCGGCGGCCCGATGCTCGACGAGGTCACCGCGTGGGCGGCCGAGCGGCCCTCGGTCGAACTGCGCGGACTGATGACCAAGCCCGAGGTCTTCGCGCTGATCCGCGAATCCCGCGCGGTCGTGCTGCCGTCGGAGTGGGAAGAGACGTTCGGGCTCGTGGTCGTGGAGGCGATGGCGGTCGGCGTACCGCTGCTCGCCGCCTCTCATGGCTCGTTCCCGGAGCTGGTCACCGACGGGACCGACGGCGCGTTGTTCGACCCGGGGCGTCCGGACGAGCTCGCGAAGCTGCTCCTCGACGTCGACACCGCCCCCGACAGGTACGTCGAGCTCGGCCGGGCGGCGCGCACGACGTACGAGACCGAGCACGACCCGCACCGCAACCTCGCGCAACTCCTCGACGTGTACCGGTTCGCCGTGGCGAACCCCGTGCACGCCGACCAGCACGGTAAGTAGAAGGATCGCTCATGGCCAAGCGCCGCAACCTCCTCGCCGGCGGTGCCGCACTGTTCATCGGTGTGCTGTCCGTGGCCGCACTCGTCGCCGACGGCTCCCCCTCGCGGAACCCTGACGAACCCCGCTCCGCCTCCACCCCCGCCGTCGCACCCGCCACCGCGCCCACCGCGCCTCCGGCCAGGATCTGCGGCAACGCCAAGGCCCTGGCCGGCCCGGCCGCCCCGCCCGCCGGCGCCGTCGTGGTGAGCACCAAACAGAACCTGCAGACCCTCACCGCCGCGCACCCGGCCGGTACGACGTTCTGGCTCGCGCCGGGGCGGCACCGATTGAGCAACGGCGCCTTCGTCCAGGTGATCCCGAAGGACGGCAACCGCTACATCGGCGCGCCCGGCGCGATCCTGGACGGGGCGAACCGCAACAAGTACGCGTTCACCGGCTCCGCCGAGCGGGTCGTGATCAGCAACCTGACCATCCAGAACTTCGGGTCCGCGCGCGGCAACAACGACGAGGGTGTCGTCAACCACGACTCCGGTTCCGGCTGGGTGATCCAGGCGAACACGATCCAGAAGAACGCCGGCGCCGGCCTGATGATCGGCAGCAAGAACGTCGTCCGCGGCAACTGCCTGCGGAACAACGGCCAGTACGGCTTCAACGCCTACCACCCGCAGCGGGTGGCCGGCATCGTCATCGAGCGCAACGAGATCACCGCCAACAACACCGACAACTGGGAGACCCTGCGGCCCGGCTGCGGCTGCACCGGCGGCGGCAAGTTCTGGTCGGTGGCGGGCGCGATCGTGCGCGGCAACTGGCTGCACGACAACAACGGGCCCGGGATGTGGGCCGACACCAACAACTCCGCGTTCGCGGTCGAGGGCAACTACATCGCCGACAACGTCGCCGAGGGCATGATCTTCGAGACCAGCTACAACGCCGCGATCCGGGGCAACACGTTCCTGCGCAACGGTCTCGGCAAGGGACCGGACAACGACGGCTTCCCGGCGCCGGCGCTGTACCTGTCCGAGTCCGGCGCCGACAAGCGGGTGCCGGGGATGTTCAACCAGACCTTCGAGGTGAGCGGCAACGTGTTCACCGACAACTGGGCCGGCGTGATCCTGTGGGAGAACGCCGACCGGTTCGCCGGGTCCGCCGCCAACACCAGCACCGGCTCCGGCACGTTGGTGAACCCCACCGTGGTCACCAACGAAACCTGCAACGCCGCGAACATCAAGAACCAGCCGTACCTCGGCGACTGCCGCTGGAAGACCCAGAACGTCCGCGTCCACGACAACGTGTTCACCCTGAACCCGGACAAGCTCGGCGACAGCTGCGCGTCCCGCAGCGGCTGCGGTTACAACGGCATCTTCGCTAACTGGGGCACGTTCCCGGACTGGTCGCCGTACAAGGCCCGGGTCGTCGAGGACGCGATCACCTTCCACCAGGGCAACCGGTTCTTCTCCAACACCTACAGCGGGCCGTGGAAGTTCATGGTCCACGAGCAGGGCAACTCGGTGAACTGGGCGGCCTGGCAGGGCGCGCCGTACGGACAGGACCGGGACAGCGTGATCAAGGTGACCGGGGAGCGCTGAGGGCGATGATCGGGCCTCCGGAGCGAGTCGCCGGCGAGCAGATCGCGCTGCTCCGGTCGGTCGGGTACGCCGCGTTCGGACGGCACGAGCGGGATCTCGACGTGCTCGACCTGGTCTTCGACAGTCTCGTGGACACGCCCGGCGAGGTCGGCGTCCGGCGGCTGCGTTTCGCCGGGCACGGCGTGACGCTGGACGTCGAACGGGCCGCCGAGACCGTGGAGCTGCGGGTCTTGCCGGCCGGTCCGGTCGTGGTCGAGGCCCGCGGCGGCGACGGCCCGGGGGACGCCCGGCTGGTGAGCTTCCTGCTGCGCTGGCCGGGCGGCAACCAAAGACCGGTCCGGACCGCGTGGATCATGCTGTGAGACGGCATGATCCCGGTCGGTCCGGACCGGTCCGGTGCTGCTTCAGGAGGCAAGCAGCAGTCTGAGCTTCTCCAGGCACCGGCCCCGGATCGGGCCGATGCTGCCGATCGGGATGCCGATCGTCGCGGAGATCTCGGCGTAGGGCGCCGGCGGGTCGGCCATCAGCATGCCGAGCAGCTGCTGCCAGCGGTCCGGCAGGCTCTCGAGCGCTCGGCGGACGTCGTCGGCGCGCTCGCCGGCGAGCAGCTCGGCGTCCGGTTCGGGCTGGTCGCCGGCCACGTCGTCGAACGCGGTCGCCTCGTAGGTCAGCAGCACCCGCTTGCGGAACGCCAGCACCCGCAGGCATTCGCGGCGCGTGGTGACGACCAGCCAGGCGCCGACCCGCTCGGGGTCGACCCGGTTGATGTGTTCGAGCAACCGCAGCCACACCATCTGCGAGACGTCAGCGGCGTCGCTGTCGCTCAACCGGAAGCTGCGGGTCACGGCCCAGACGAGCCGCGCATAGTGATCGACCAGTTGACTCCACGCGCCCTGGTCCCCCTCGGCGGCCCTGATCACCAGGGTCGCGGCGTCGGACCGGGCGACGGCCGACCTTTCCAGTACTACAGTCACGGATTCCCCCCTCGGGAACAAAACACCGCTCGGCACCGGTCGGTGCTCAGTAGGCGCCGTCGCTCCCCAGCACGGCGCGAGCGGTTTTCCACAGGATCAGCAGGTCGAGTGCGATCGACCAGTTGTCGGCGTACCGCAGGTCGAGCCGCATCGACTCCTCCCACGTCAGGTCACTGCGTCCGCTCACCTGCCACAGGCCGGTCAGGCCCGGCTTGACGAGCATCCGCCGCGCGTCGTCGATCGCGTACTGCGCGACCTCGGCGGGCAGCGGCGGGCGCGGCCCGACCAGTGACATGTCCCCCCGGAGCACGTTCACCAGCTGCGGCAGTTCGTCGATCGAGAACCGTCGCAGGTACCGGCCGATCCTGGTCACCCGCGGGTCGTCGCGGAGCTTGAACAGGACCCCGTTGCCTTGGTTCAGCGCGTGCAGTTCGGCCTTGCGTTCCTCGGCGTCGATCACCATCGTGCGGAACTTCAGCATCTGGAACTGCTCGCCGCCGCGGCCCACCCGGGTCTGCCGGAACAGCACCGGACCGCGGCTGGTGAGCTTCACCAGCACCGCGGTCACCAGCAGGATCGGAGCGACCGCGAGCAGCAGGAAGCAGCCGACCACCCGGTCGAAGACGTTCTTCAGGACATGCGGCCCGCCGCTCACCGACGGCCGCTCCAGGTGCAGCAGCGACAACCCCGCGACCGGCCGGATCGAGATCCGCGGACCGGCCACCTCGACGATGCCCGGCGAGACGATCAGCTCCACGCCGCGCTGTTCGAGCGCCCAGGACAGCTTGCGCAGCGAGTGCCCGGACAGCTCCGGGTCGGCCGCCACGGCGACCACCTCGACGTCCCACTCGTCGACCGCCTTGAGGATGTCCATCTCGCCGCGGCCGAGGCGCTCCGGCTCGGGCTCCTCGAAGGCGTCGCCGCGGGGCAGGCAACTCGCCACCACGACGTACCCGTCGGTCTTGCGCTCCTCCAGGTGCCGGCGCAGCGTCGTCACCTGGTCGTTGCGTCCGACAACGAGCACCTTGCGCATGCACCGGCCGGCGAACCGCCGCTTGGAGATCTGCCGGTGCAGTACCCAGCGGGCGAACATCGCCGCGAAACAGGTCATCGGCACCGCCAGCACGACGAAGCCGCGCGCGACCTGACTCTTCGTCGCGTACGACGTGACCGCGACCACCGCGGTGAGCGCGACGGCGGCCCGGATGACCGAACGGAACTCCTCCGGCCCGGTGCCGAAGTAGCGGGTCTCATAACCCCGCTCCAGGGCCACACAGACCAGCCAGGCGATCGGCAGCGCGGCGCCGAGCAGCACATAGCCGAGGTTGATCTGGGCCCCGAACCGGACCACCAGGGCCAGCGAGACACCGAACAGCGCGGCCCCCAGGTCGCCGGTGAGCGCCGCCCACCGGTACTTCGCGACCCAGCGCGCCTCGGTGAACCGTGCCGCGCGCGGCACGACCGCCGGAACCTCGTCCGGTACCACCCAGACCGGCCGGCGACGTTCCCCCGACGGCGCCGGCCGAAGGTCAGCCGGTTCGGCCAACCCCTCGGACATGACAAAGTCAGTCACGCACAGTCACCCCCCACAGGTGAAACCGAAACCCGTGACCAACCCACACCCCGTCACGGACCTCGTCCAGACGCCGCCCCCACAACGGCGTGCACCAGAGAGTACTACGTGGAAGCGAACATAAAAAGCACCAACAGCAGAGACCCCCGGGTTCCCAATTTCCGGGTTCCCAGGGGTCTCAAATGACTACTTGATGTGATCAATCGCCGGGTCGGGGCACTGATCAGGGGGTGCTACGTCAGCCGGCGATCAGACCGTCGCCGCTGATCAGCTCACGCATCTCGGCCAGCGAGCTGTCCGACGGGGGCAGGATGGCGTCGGAGTCGTGCAGCTCGTCGTCCGGCACCTTCTCACCGGAGCGGACGAAGTCCAGCAGCGCCGCGAACGCGGCCTGGTACGTCGTCTCGTCGCCGGACGACACGGCCTTCTCCAGGTCGCCGTCGACCGCGTTGAGCGCATCGAGCTTCTCGTCGGCCAGTCGCCACTGGCCTTCACCCATGATCCGAACGATCACCGAACATCTCCGTCCTGAGGTCGCGCCGGCTCGGCTGCCGGCTGCTGGGCGGTCTGGGGGGCGGACTGCTGCGCCTCACCGGAGAGCTCCTTGGGCGTGCTGCTGCCGCCGGACAGCTGGGCCTTCATGGCGGCCAGCTCGTTCTCGACGTCGGAGCCGGACGACATCCGCTCGAGCTCGAGCGTGATGTTGTCCTTGTTGGTCCCGGTGGCGTCGTCGAGCGCGCCGGAGGCGAGCAGCTCGTCGATCGCACCGGCCCGGGCCTGCATCTGCTGCGTCCGGTCCTCGGCGCGCTGTACCGCGAGGCCGACGTCGCTCATCTCCTCGGAGATGCCGGAGAAGGCCTCGTTGATCCGGGTCTGCGCCTCGGCCGCGGTGTAGGTGGCCTTGATGGTCTCCTTGCGGGTCCGGAAGGACTCGACCTTGGCCTGCAGCCGCTGGGAGGCGAGCGTCAGCTTCTCCTCCTCGCCCTGCAGCTGCGCGTGCTGCGTCTGCAGGTCGTCGATCTGCCCCTGCAGCCCGGACTTGCGGGTCAGGGCCTCGCGGGCCAGGTCCTCGCGGCCCATCGAGAGCGCCTTCTGCGCCTGCTCCTGCAGCTTGGCCGACTGGGACTGCAGCTGTGACGCCTGCAGCTCCACCCGCTTGCGGCTGGTGGCCACGTCGGCCACGCCACGCCGCACCTTCTGCAGCAGCTCGAGCTGCTTCTGATACGAGTAGTCAAGGGTTTCGCGAGGATCCTCGGCCTTGTCCAGGGCGGAGTTCGCCTTGGCCTTGAAGATCGTCGACATCCGCTTGAAGATGCTCATCGATATCCGTACCCCTTCTGTGCCGGACTGACGACCCGGCGTGCGTGCCTTCCACCCTATGTCCCACCGGGTCACGACACCATCAGGACGGGCCCGGATAAAGTAGTGGGAAGGTCCGGGGACCACCCCGAGTCGCGACCTTGCCCTGCGAATGAGGTTCTGACCCCGTGTTCCGTCGTACCAAGTCTGAGACAGCTACCACCGTACCCGCCGAGCCCCAGGGCAAGCCGGGCGGCAAGGGCCGTCCGACGCCGAGCCGCAAGGAGGCGGAGGCGGCCCGCAAGGCAGCCTTCAAGAAGCCGCGCAACCGCAAGGAGGCCTCGGCGATCCGGCGGGACAAGGTGCGGACCGAGCGCGCCAAGATGCAGGCGGCGATGCAGACCGGCGACGACCGGTACCTGCCGGCCGCCGACAAGGGCCCGGTCCGGCGGTTCGCCCGGGACTACGTCGACGCCCGCTACTCGGTGATGGAGTTCGCGCTGCCGGTGCTGCTGGTGGTGTCGCTGATCGGCGTGGTGTTCTCGCCGCAGTTCCCGTGGCTGGCCGGGATGGTGAACCTGCTGTTCCTGTTCATGATCCTGCTGATCGCGGCGGACTGGTTCCTGCTCACGTCGGGCCTGAAGAAGCAGGTGGGGATCAAGTTCCCGAAGGAGTCCACCAAGGGCCTCGGGTTCTACGCCGTCCGGCGAACCATGCAGATGCGCCGCTGGCGGCTGCCCAAGCCGATGGTGAAGCGCGGCGAGAAGCCGTCCTGAGCCCTGGCCCGTCCTTGGATCTTGCCCCGTCCTGAGATCCTGCACAGTAGGGTTCCTGGTATGGACTTCCGCTATCTGGGCAACAGTGGTCTCAAGGTCAGCGAGATCTCGTACGGCAACTGGCTGACGCACGGCTCACAGGTGGAGAACGAGCAGGCGAAGGCCTGCGTGCGGGCCGCCCTGGACGCCGGCATCACGACGTTCGACACCGCCGACACCTACGCCAACACCAAGGCCGAGTCGGTGCTCGGCGAGGCGCTGGCCGGCGAGCGCCGCGAGTCGCTGGAGATCTTCACCAAGGTGTACTGGCCGACCGGTCCCGGCGGACCGAACGACACCGGCCTGTCCCGCAAGCACATCCACGAGTCGATCAACGGCTCGCTGCGGCGGCTCGGCACCGACTACGTCGACCTCTACCAGGCGCACCGGTTCGACACCGAGACGCCGCTCGAGGAGACGATGGAGGCGTTCGCCGACGTCGTTCGGCAGGGCAAGGCGCTCTACATCGGCGTGTCGGAGTGGACCGCGGAGCAGCTCCAGGAGGGCCACCGGCTGGCCCGCGAGCTGCGGATCCCGTTCGTCTCGAACCAGCCGCAGTACAGCATGCTCTGGCGGGTGATCGAGGCCGAGGTGGTGCCGGCGTCGGAGGAGCTCGGCATCGGCCAGGTGGTCTTCTCGCCGATCGCGCAGGGCGTGCTCACCGGCAAGTACCTGCCCGGCCAGCAGCCGCCGGAGGGGTCCCGGGCGACCGACGCCAACGGCTCGAACTTCATCAAGCGGTTCCTCACCGACGACGTCCTGACCCGGGTCCAGGAGCTGAAGCCGCTCGCCGAGCAGGCGGGGCTGTCGCTGTCCCAGCTCGCGATCGCGTGGGTGCTGCAGAACAGCAACGTCTCCTCGGCCATCATCGGCGCGTCCCGGCCGGAGCAGGTCACCGAGAACGTCAAGGCCGCCGGCGTCACGCTGGACGAGGGCCTGCTGAAGGGTATCGACGAGGTGCTCGGCCACATCGTCGAGAAGGACCCGGCGAAGACCGCGCAGAACGCCCCGCAGAAGCGGCCGAACTCGTGAGCTGGAGCTGGCGGTTCGAGACCGCGAGCGGCGCGCTGGTCGACCCGGGCGAGGTCGGCGGCGCGGAGTTCTCCGCCCAGGGCGACGCCGAGAGCTGGCTGGGTGAGGTCTGGCGCGACCTGGCGGACCGCGGCGTCGGCCAGGTGTACCTGCTGGAGGACGGCCGTGAGGTCTACGGGCCGATGAGCCTGTCCTCGGCCGAATGACCGCAGAGTAGGATTCGGTCGAACCACACGCCTGCGTCACAGGGAAGCCGGTCCGAGTCCGGCGCTGACCCGCAACCGTAGGCCACCGCATCGCATCGGCGATGGGGCGGCGAGCCGGAACACTGTGACGCAGGCGGTCAGGCTCGACTACCCGCCGTGGTCCGCGGGTGGAGCCCCTACCCTGCCGGTGCAGGCGGGACCTCCTCCACCGGGCTGCGGCCCGACCGAGGAACGACAATGACTGCACATCGGACCGTACGACTGGTCCTCAGCCTGCTGGCGGGTTTCCTGCTGGCGGGGACCGTCGCGACCGTCACGGCTACCACCGCCCAGGCCGAGGACGGCTACCGGTTCTGGGGCTACTACCAGTGGACGAACGGCCAGTGGGCCTTCTCCCAGAAGGGCGCCGACGCCTACGTCCCCGCCGACGGGGCCGTCGAAGGCTGGCGGTTCGCGCTCGGCGGCGCCAAGCCCCGGGTGCCGCGCGCCGCCGGCGACTTCGAGGCGATCTGCGGGAAGACCCCGGCCGAGACCGGCAAGAAGCGCGTCGCGGTGGTCGTCGACCCCGGGACGCCGGAGGACGCAGCCGCCGGGGAGACGCCCGGGCAGGCCACCGGCACCTGCGTGGTGACCGACCCGGCGTCGAACGGCGCGAAGATCCTCGCGGCGGTCGGCCCTGTCCGGATCGAGAAGGGTTTGACCTGCGGCGTCGCCGGCTACCCGGCCAAGGGCTGCGGCGACCAGGTGAAGAACATCAACGTCCCGGCCACCGACGCCCCGGTCACGCTGCAGATCGGTGCAAGCGTGGGGTCCTCGGCCAAGCCGTCTTCGGCCGCCTCGTCCGAAGAAGACAGCGGCACGCCGTGGACCGGCATCGTCATCGCGATCGTCGTGGTCGCGCTGCTGGCCGGTGGCGGGCTCGTTCTCAACCGCCGTCGTTCCGCGGCCAAGTAGAGTGCGCGCCGTCCATCACCTGACACTCCCCCGGGCACTGCACCCGGGGGCCTGGTGGTTGTGGGCGCTGTGCATGGCTGTTGCGGCCAGCAGGACCCGCAACCCGGTTCTGCTGGCCCTGATTCTCGCCGTGACCGGATTCGTGGTGGCGGCCCGCCGGAGCGACGCACCGTGGGCGCACAGCTTCACCGCGTTCCTGAAGCTGGGGCTGCTGGTCATCGGCGTTCGCGTGGTGCTGCAGGCGCTGCTGTCGACTCGCTCGCAGGGCAACACGGTGCTGTTCACCCTGCCGCTGATCCCGTTGCCCGACTGGGCCGCGGGCGTCAAGCTCGGCGGTGAGGTCACGGCGGAGGCACTGGTGACAGCTCTGTACGACGGTGCGCAACTGGCCGTCATGCTGTGCTGCGTCGGCGCCGCGAACGCTCTGGCCAGTCCGCGGCGGCTGCTGAAGTCGTTGCCGGGGGCCCTCTACGAGATGGGCGTCGCCTGTGTCGTAGCACTCACCTTCGCGCCGCAACTTGTGACCGACGGCCGCCGTGTCCGCGCAGCACGCCGGCTGCGCGGCCGCACGCGCGCCTCCTTCCGTACGACGGCCATGCCGGTCCTGGAGGGTGCGTTGGACCGATCGGTCGAGCTGGCAGCCGCAATGGACTCACGCGGCTACGGTCGTACGGCGCAAGCTTCGAAGGTCCACCGTCGACTGACAGCGCTGTGCGTCTTGCTGGGGCTGCTCGGGATCCTGCTCGGTGTGTATGCGTTGCTGACCGACTCCATGGCGTTCCCGTTCGCGGCGGGCGCACTGGCGGTCGGTGTGCTCCTGGCGGTCGCCGCCATGGCGATCGGGCGGCAGCGGGTCTCCCGAACGCGGTACCGCCCTGATCCCTGGGCCCTGCCCGAGTGGCTCGTCGTCACGGCCGGTGCGGCAGCGGCAGGAGCCATGGTGCTCGCAGCGGTCCGCGGCGTGAACGGTCTGTTGCTGGCCGGCCCGTTGGTCGTCCCACCGGTACCGGTACTGCCGGTCGTCGGCGTACTGGTCGGACTGGTCCCCGCCCTGGCTGCACCACCCCTGAAGAAGGCGGCTGCATGATCGAGTTCGACCACGTGACCATGACGTACGACGGTGCGCGGGAACCGGCCCTGCGCGACGTCAGCTTCACCGTGCCCGAGGGCGAGCTCGCGCTGGTCATCGGGCGGACCGGCTCCGGCAAGTCCACGCTGCTCCGGGCGATCAACGGCCTGGTGCCGCACTTCACCGGCGGAACGCTGGCCGGGCGGGTGCTCGTCGACGGGCGGGACACCCGCGAGTACCGGCCGCGCGATCTCGCGGACGTGGTCGGGATGGTCGGGCAGGACCCGATGGCGGGCTTCGTCACCGACACGGTCGAGGACGAGCTCGCGTACAGCATGGAGTCGCTCGGCGTGGCGCCGGACGTGATGCGGCGGCGCGTCGAGGAGACGCTCGATCTACTCGGGCTGGCCGACGTACGGGACCGGGCGCTGACGTCTCTCTCGGGTGGCCAGCGACAGCGGACCGCTATCGGAGCAGCGCTGACCTCACACCCCGCCGTACTGGTGCTGGACGAGCCCACGTCCGCGCTGGACCCGCAGGCAGCCGAGGAGGTGCTGGCCGCACTGCAGCGGCTGGTGCACGACCTGGGCGTCACGGTGGTGATGGCCGAGCACCGGTTGGAGCGCGTGATCCAGTACGCCGACCGCGTGATCGAGGTACCTGGTGGCGCGGCGGCTGTGTCGACAGGGCTCCCGGCCGAGCGCATGGTGACCGCACCCGTCGCACCGCCGGTTGTCGAGCTGGGACGGCTGGCCGGATGGTCACCACTCCCCCTGTCGGTACGGGACGCGCGGCGCGCCGCCGTCGTACTGCGAAGCGAACTGGGCTCCACCGCACCGGCGCGTCCCGCAGCCGCACTCGGTGCGGAGCTGGCGCGCTGCACCAACCTTGTCGTCGGGTACGGCGCCGTGACCGCGCTGCGTGGCGTGTCGCTGAGCATCAAGGCCGGTGAGATCGTCGCGCTGATGGGCCGCAACGGCGCAGGCAAGTCGACCCTGCTCAACGCACTGGTCGGCATCCTGCCGGCTCGGTCAGGTACGGCGACAGCATCCGGAGCAGACCCGCGACGTACCAAGCCGAGCGACCTGGTCAAGGCGGTCGGACTGGTCCCGCAGGAGCCGGCAGATCTGCTGTACGCCGCTACTGTCGCGGACGAGTGCGCCACCGCGGACTCCGACTTCAGTGTGCCCGCAGGTAGTTGTCGCGCGCTCCTGGAACGACTGGCGCCGGACGTGCCGCTGGAAGCCCACCCACGCGACTTGTCCGAGGGACAGCGGCTGTGTCTGGCGCTGGCCGTCGTACTGTGCGGGGCGCCGCCCTTGCTGCTGCTGGACGAGCCGACGCGCGGGCTCGACTACGGCGCCAAACGCCGACTGGTCGCGATCTTGCGGGAGCTGTCAGCTGCTGGACACGCGGTGGTGCTGTCGACGCACGACGTGGAAATGGTGGCCGAGGTCGCGACGCGGGTCATGGTGCTCGCCGACGGCGAACTGGTCAGCGACGGCCGCACCGCCGAGGTGATCGCCGGGTCACCGGCGTTCGCTCCGCAGGTCGCGAAGATCCTGGCGCCGCTGCCGTTCCTGACGGTCGGCGAGGTCGCCGACGCGCTGGACCGCGCATCGTGAAGCTGATCCTGCTCAGGCCGCGGAGCACGGTCATGTTGCTGATCGCGTCGGCGGTCGGCGTGCTGGCGTTCGCGTGGCCGTTGTTCTTCCGGACCTCACAGGCGGGCGAGTCGGCGATCGGCCACACAACAGACGCACCCTGGCTGTTCGTGTTGCTGCTGCCGTTGCTGGTCGCCGTCGTGCTCGCCGAGCTGTCCGAGGCGGGCATCGACGCGAAGGTGATCTCACTGCTCGGCATGCTCGCCGCGATCGGCGCGGCGCTGCGGGCGCTGGGACCGGGGACCGCGGGGCTGGAGCCCGGGTTCTTCCTGCTGGTGCTGGCGGGCCGGGCCTTCGGGGCCGGGTTCGGGTTCGTGCTCGGGGCGGTGTCGCTGCTCGGCGGGGCGATGATCAGCGGCGGGGTCGGGCCGTGGATGCCGTTCCAGATGTTCGCGTGCGCCTGGGTCGGCTGCCTGGCCGGGCTGCTGCCGCGGGTCGGCGGGCGGCTCGAGGTGCTGCTGCTGGCGGCGTACTCGCTGGTCTCGGGCGTGCTGTACGGCGTCATCATGAACCTGTGGTTCTGGCCGTACGCGACGTTCGGCAGCGACTTCTCGTTCGTCCCCGGCGATCAGCTCGCGGCGAACCTGCACCGGTACTTCCTGTTCGTGGTGGCGACGTCGCTCGGATGGGACATCCCGCGCGGCATCCTGTCCGCGGCGCTGGTCCTGACACTCGGGCGGCCGATGCTGAACGCGTTCCGGCGTACCGCCCGCAAGGCGGCCTTCGAGGCGCCGGTGGTTTTCGAGTCCGGGAGGACGCATGGCTGACCGGATCCTCGTTCTCGGCGGCGCCCGCTCGGGCAAGTCGATCGCCGCGGAGCGGCTGCTGGCCGACGTACCGGACGTCGTGTACGTCGCCACCGGCGGAGACGACTCGGGGAGTTCCGAGTGGGCCGAGCGGGTCGCCAGGCACCGGGCCCGCCGGCCCGCGACGTGGGGCCTGGCCGAGACGATCGATCTGGTCCCGCTGCTCGAGTCGGCCGGGCCGCCGCTGCTGATCGACTGCCTGACGCTGTGGCTGTCGCGCACGATGGACAGGCTTGACGTGTGGTCCGACCTGTCGCGTGCGGGCGACGTCGAAACCCACATCGCCGTGCTCGCCGAGGCCTGGTCCGCCACCCCGCGCCACGTAGTTGCCGTCAGCAATGACGTGGGCTCCGGCATCGTCCCCGCGGACGCCGGCACGCGCCTGTTCCGCGACCTCATGGGCCGCCTCAACACCACGGTTTCGCTGGCCTCGGACCAGGTCCTCTGGACCATCGCCGGCCGAACCCTCCCGCTGACATGAGCTGGGCCGACGCGGCGCGGCTGTCGCTCGGCACGCTCAGCGTGCTGCCCGCCGGTCTGCCCTCGCGGGTGGATCGGACGGTGGGCGGGCGGGCGATGGCGCTCGCCCCGATGGTCGGGGCGCTGGTCGGTGGGATCGCAGCCGCGGTCGTGGTGCTGACGCAACTGGTCAATCCGGACGCGGACCTGCTCGCGGCCGTGCTCGGGGTCCTCGTCGTCGCAGGACTGTCGGGTGGCCTGCATCTCGACGGGCTCGCCGACTTCGCCGACGCGCTCGGCAGCCGACGGGATCGCGAGACGATGCTGCGGATCATGAAGCAGAGCGACATCGGCCCGTTCGGTGTGGTCGCCGTCGTCGCCGTCCTGCTGCTCGACGTCGCCGCGCTGACCGCCTGTGCGCAGGCCGGCTTCGGCTGGCAGGCGATCCTGATCGCGACCACCGCGAGCCGCCTCACGCTCCCTTGGGCCTGCCTGACATCCATCCCCGCGGCCCGCCGGGACGGACTGGGAAGCATGGTCGCCGCCACGGTCCGCCCGATCACAGCCGCGTTGGCCACAGCCGTCGTACTGGCCGCAGGCCTCGCCCTCAGCTGGCTCACGACCTCCGGTGCAGAGCGCTCGATCGGCGCCGCGGCCGCGGTCCTGCTCGCCGTCGCGACCAGCCTGCTCACGAGCCGTCGAGCCCGCCGGGCCCTCGGCGGAACCACCGGCGACGTCCTCGGCGCGACCGTCGAGCTGGCCCTCCCGGTGGCCCTGGTGACACTCGCCCTGACCGTGTGAGCGCTCCCCTCCCTCGCACGGCCGCCACGGTGGTCTACTGTCGCGCTCGTGAGTGCACCGCGATCCGTTATCTTTATGTAATGAACGCAACCCGCCCGGCCCCGGGCTCGCAGGCTTCGCTGCGCGAAGCCAACCGTGCGCGCGTTCTCGGCGTGGTCCGCCAGCACGGCCCGCTCACCCAGGTCGAGATCGCGGCCGTCTCCGGACTCTCCGCCGCCACCGTCTCGAACATGGTCCGCGAGCTGGACCAGGCCGGCATGGTCGGCCTGTCCCGCAGCATCCGCAACGGCCGCCGCGCGGTCCTGGTCTCACTGGCGTCCGGCGGCGGACTGCTGGCCGGGGTCGCGTTCGGCGAGCGTGACGTCCGCGTCGCGGTCGCGAACGGCTCCCGCGAGATCCTCGCCCAGCAACTGATGCCGCTGCAGGCCGACCACGTCGCCGACGAAGGGATGGAACGCGCCGCCCGCCTCCTCGCGGACCTGGCCGAAACCGTCAGCTCCGGCGTCGAGGACATCTCCGCGATCGGATTCGGGCTACCGATGCCCGTCGACGCGATCAGCGGCGAGGCGGGCTCGGACGCAGTACTTCCCGGCTGGCGCGGCGTCAACGTGACCGAGGCGATGTCCGGCTACCTGCGCGCGCCGGTCGCACTCGACAACACCGCGAACCTCGCCGCACTCGGCGAACTCCACGCCGGCGCGCTGCGCGGGGTCCGCAACGGCTGCTACCTGAAGTTCTCGTACGGCGTCGGCGCGGGCATCGTGATCAACGGCGACGTGTTCCGCGGCTCGGCCGGTACGGCGGGCGAGATCGGGCACGTCACGATCGACGAGAACGGGCCGATCTGCCGCTGCGGCAACCGCGGCTGCCTGGACACGTTCGTCGGCTCCCGGGCGCTGATCACCAGCCTGGCCGCGTCGCATGGACCGCTGCGGCTGAAGGACATCGTGACCCGGGCGCTCGGCGGCGACCTGGGCTGCCGCCGGGTGATCGAGGACGCCGGCCGGCGCGTCGGCGTCGCCGTCGCGGGCGTCGTGAACCTGCTGAACCCGGAGACGATCGTGGTCGGCGGCCTGATGGCCGAGGCCGGCGACCTGATCCTCGGCCCGCTCCGCGAGGCCCTGGACCGGTGCGCGATCCCGAGTGCCGCGGCGACCGTCGACCTGCGGCCCGCCGAGCTCGGCGACGAGGCCGACATCGTCGGCGCGATCCACCGCGCGTCGATGCTGAGTCTTCCCAATATCTCCATTTCTTGAATTCAAGTCTTGACGCCAAGACGCCGGAGAGCTTGACTTCGGGCAGGCCAATCAGGGCCTGTTCCGTCAAGGAGTCGCCATATGTCTCTCTCCGCAACACGTCTCGTCGGGCTCGGCATCGCCGTCTCGGCCCTCGCCGTCTCCCTGGTGGCCTGTGGCCAGGACGACGGAGGCGACGACAACGGCAGCGGCTCAGGCAGCGCGAAGAAGATCGCGCTGTTGCTGCCAGAGTCGAAGACCACCCGGTACGAAGCGCTCGACCGCCCGCTGTTCACCGAGGCGCTGAAGGCGGCCTGCGGGAACTGCGAGCTGCTCTACAGCAACGCCGACCAGGACGCCGCGAAGCAGCAACAGCAGGCCGAGGCCGCGCTCACCCAGGGCGCGAACGTGCTCGTCCTCGACCCGGTCGACGGCAAGGCCGCCGCCGCGGTGGTCAACTCCGCCAAGGGCCAGAACGTCCCGGTGGTCGCGTACGACCGGTTCATCGAGAACGCCAACTACTACGTGTCGTTCGAGAACGAGGCGGTCGGCAAGCTGCAGGCCCAGACCCTGGTCGACACCCTCAAGGCGGCCGGCAAGACCTCCGGCAACCTGGCCATGATCAACGGCTCGCCGACCGACCCGAACGCCGCCGACTTCAAGAAGGGCGCGCACAGCGTGCTCGACTCCAGCGGCTACAAGGTCGCCGCCGAGTTCGACACCCCGGACTGGAGCCCGGACAAGGCGCAGGCCTGGATGGAAGGCCAGCTCAGCGCGATCAAGAACGGCCTGGTCGGTGTGTACGCCGCCAACGACGGCACCGCGGGCGGCGCGATCGCAGCGCTCAAGGGCGGCGGCGTGACGCCGCTGCCGCCGGTCACCGGGCAGGACTCCGAACTGGCCGCGATCCAGCGGATCGTCGCCGGCGACCAGGCGATGACCATCTACAAGGCGGTCAAGCCGCAGGCCGAGGCCGCCGCCAAGGGCGCGGTGGCGCTGGCCGGAGGCGGCAAGCCGGAGTCCACCACCGAGAAGAACGGTGTGCCGTCGACGATCCTCGACCCGGTCGCGGTGACCAAGGACAACATCAAGGACACCGTGGTCAAGGACAACATCTACAAGATCACCGACATCTGCACCGCGTCCTTCGCGGCCGCATGCCTGAATGCTGGCCTTACCACAAACTGACCAGCAGGATATGCCCAGGAGGCTGATCGAGTGACTGTGACTCCACCTGCTACTCCCGCTCCCCTGGACGTCGGCGCCGGCACGGTGCTGACGCTGCAGGGGATCTCCAAACGGTTCGGCGCCGTCCAGGCCCTGAAGAACATCGAGCTCGACGTCCGGGCCGGCGAGGTGCTGGCGCTGGTCGGCGACAACGGCGCCGGCAAGTCCACGCTGGTCAAGACCATCGCGGGCGTCTACACCGCCGACGACGGGTCGATGGTGTTCGACGGCAGGCCGGTCCGGGTCGGCAGCCCGGCCGAGGCGCAGCAGCTCGGCATCGCAACCGTGTTCCAGGACCTCGCGCTGTGCGACAACCTGGACGTCGTCGCGAACCTGTACCTCGGCCGCGAGCTGCGCAAGGGGCGGGTGCTCGACGAGGTCGAGATGGAGCGGCAGTCCTGGGAACTGCTCCGCCAGCTCTCCGCCAAGATCCCGTCGGTCCGGATCCCGGTCGCCAGCCTGTCCGGCGGCCAGCGGCAGACCGTCGCGATCGCCCGCAGCCTGCTCGGCCGGCCCAAGGTCGTGATGCTGGACGAGCCGACCGCGGCCCTCGGCGTGGCTCAGACCGCCGAGGTCCTCAACCTGGTCGAGCGGCTGCGCGAACGCGGCCTGGCCGTCATCCTGATCAGCCACAACATGGCCGACGTGATGGCGGTCGCGGACCGGGTCGCCGTGCTGCGGCTCGGCCGCAACAACGGCGTCTTCGTGGTCAGCGAGACCAAGACGCAAGACATCATCGCCGCGATCACCGGCGCCACCGACAACGCCGTCTCCGAGCGCGCCGCGCGCCGAAGCCGGGAGGACTCATGACCGCGCAAGACTCGGCCCAGCTTCCGGCCGACCTCCAGGACGAACGGCTGATCGCGAGCAGCGGGATCAGCGGCGCCGTGTCGGCGTTCACCGCGCGGCTGCGCTCCGGCGACCTCGGATCGGTCCCGGTGGTCGTCGGGCTGGTCATCATCTGGGTGGTCTTCCAGATCGCGAACAGCTCGTTCCTGTCCAGCCGCAACCTGGTCAACCTCACGCTGCAGACCACCTCCGTCGGAGTGATTGCCCTCGGCATCGTCCTGGTCCTGCTGCTGGGCGAGATCGACCTCTCGGTCGGTTCGGTCAGCGGTGTCGCGGCCGCACTCGTCGGCGTCACCTTCGTCAACCAGGGCTGGCCGCTCGTCCTGTCGCTGGTCGCCGGCGTCGCGCTCGGCGTGGCCGTCGGCCTGTTCTACGGCCTGCTGTACACGCGGTTCGGCGTACCGAGCTTCGTCATCACGCTCGCCGGCCTGCTCGGGTTCCTCGGGCTCCAGCTGCTGGTGCTCGGCAAGGACGGCACGATCAACCTGCCGTACGACTCCGCGCTGGTCGGGTTCGCGACGCGGAGCTTCCTGCCGCCCGCGATGGCCTACGCGCTGGTCGCGCTGGTCGTCGTCGCCTACGCACTCACCCGGTTGCAGGGCCGGACGGCGCGGGCGGCCGCCGGACTGTCCGCGGCGCCGACCTCGGTCATCGCGATCAAGGCTGCCGGCCTCGCGGTCGTGCTGCTGATCCCGGTCGCGATCCTGAACGGCGACCGCGGCGTCTCGTCGATGTTCCTGCTGTTCCTGGCGCTGGTGGTGGTCACGGACCTCGCCGTCCGCCGGACGCGCTGGGGCCGCTCGGTGTTCGCCGTCGGCGGCAACGTCGAGGCCGCCCGGCGGGCCGGTATCAACGTCCGGACGATCTATCTGACGGTGTTCGCGGCGTGCTCGACGTTCGCGGCCGTCGGCGGCATCCTCGCCGCGGCCCGGCTGGTCGCGGTCGGGCAGGCCAGCGGCGGTACGGACACCAACCTGAACGCCATCGCGGCGGCGGTCATCGGCGGGACCAGCCTGTTCGGCGGCCGCGGTTCGGCGTACTCCGCCCTGCTCGGCGCGCTGGTGATCATGTCGATCTCCAACGGTCTCGCCCTGCTCAGCCTGGACTCCAACGTCCGCTACATCGTCACCGCAGGCGTGCTACTGATCGCCGTCACCATCGACTCGCTCAGCCGCCGCAGCAGGCAGGCGCATGGTCGTGCATAACTGATCCAGACACAAGTAAGCCCTCCGTCGCCTTTGACGGAGGGCTTACTTGCGCTCAGGCGGTTTCCGCGATCAGATCGACCTTCGGCTCCGCGAAGTGGCAGGCGGCGGTGTGGCCAGTGCTCGACTGCGGCTTGATCTCCAGCAGCGGCTCCTGCGTGGCGCAGATGTCCTCTGCCTTCCAGCAGCGGGTCCGGAACCGGCAGCCGCTCGGCGGGTCGATCGGCGAGGGGACGTCGCCGACCAGCCGGATCCGCTCCTTCGGCGGGACGCCGCGGATCGTGCCGAGGTCCGGCGCCGCGGACAGCAGCGCCTGCGTGTACGGGTGCTGCGGCGCGTTGTAGATCTGGTCCCGGCTGCCCCGCTCGACGATCTTGCCGAGGTACATCACCGCGACCTCGTCACAGAAGTGCCGGACGACGCCGAGGTCGTGCGCGATGAACACGAACGCGATCCCGAGGTCCTTGCGCAGTTCCTCGAGCAGGTTCATCACCTGCGCCTGGATCGACACGTCGAGCGCGGACACCGGCTCGTCGGCGATGATCACCTCGGGCTCCACCGCGAGCGCCCGGGCGATCCCGATCCGCTGCCGCTGACCCCCGGAGAACTCGTTCGGGTAGCGGTTGTGGTGCTCCGGGTTCAGGCCGACGCGCTCGAGCAGCTCCTGGACCCGCGCGAGCTCCTGGCCCCTCGGCACCAGGTTGTGGACGCGCAGCGGCGTACTGATGATGTTGCTGACCGTCTGCCGCGGGTTCAGCGAGCTGTACGGGTCCTGGAAGACGATCTGCAGCTGGCGGCGGAACGGACGGAGGTCCTTCTCCTTCAGCTGCGCGATGTCCGTGCCCTTGAACAGGATCTGGCCGGACGTCGGCGTCAGCAGCCGGGTGATCATCCGGCCGGTGGTCGACTTGCCGCAGCCGGACTCGCCGACCAGGCCCAGGCTGGCGCCCGCCTTCAGGTCGAAGTCGACGCCGTCGACCGCCTGCACGACCTTCTTGGTCCGGCCGAGGCCGGCGGCCTCCTTGATCGGGAAGTGCATCTTCAGGTCCCGGACCTGCAGCAGCGTCTCGCGCTCGGTGTTGCTCAGGGTTTCGCTCATGGCTCCTCAGTCCCCCTCGTCAGCCCAGTCTCGGCGCGACCTCGGTCTCGTAGATCGAGACCTTGTCGTGCAGGTGACAACGGGACGTGTGCGCACCGGCGCCGTCGACCGGCAGCAGTTCCGGCAGTTGCGTCGTGCAGAGCTCGCCCTTGACGCGGTCCGTGTACGGGCAGCGCGGGTTGAACGAGCAGCCGTCCGGAAGGTTCAGCAGCGACGGCGGCAGGCCCTTGATCGGACGCAGCTTCTCGTTCGCCGCGGAGACCGTCGGGATCGACTCGAGCAGGCCCCAGGTGTAGGGCATCCGCGGGTTCGCCAGAACGTCCTCGGCGGTGCCGTACTCGACGCAGCGCCCGGCGTACATCACCAGGACGTCGTCGGCCATCTCGGCGACCACCCCGAGGTCGTGGGTGATCAGCACGATCGCGGAGCCGAACTCCTTCTGCAGGTTGTTCAGCAGGTCCAGGATCTGCGCCTGCACGGTGACGTCGAGGGCCGTGGTCGGCTCGTCGGCGATCACCAGCTTCGGGTCGTTGATCAGGCTCATCGCGATCATCGCGCGCTGCCGC
This sequence comes from Kribbella sp. NPDC003505, assembly GCF_040610875.1. Lineage (NCBI taxonomy): Bacteria > Bacillati > Actinomycetota > Actinomycetes > Propionibacteriales > Kribbellaceae > Kribbella > Kribbella sp. NPDC003505. The sequence continues at coordinate 150,120 of NZ_JBEXNA010000001.1, forward strand.
ATACCGCCGGAGAACTCGTGCGGATACTGCACGAACCGGCGCTGCGGGTTCGGGATGCCGACCAGGTCGAGCATCTCCAGGGCCCGCTTCTTCGCGACCTCCTTGGAGACCTTGTGGTGCACGCGGTACGCCTCGACCAACTGGTTGCCGATCGTGTACAGCGGGTGCAGCGAGGACTGCGGGTCCTGGAAGACCATCGACACCGCGTCGCCGCGGACCTTCATCAGGTCGTTCTCGGACAGGCCGATGAGCTCCTCGCCGCCGAGCCGGATCGACCCGGTGATCCGGGTCCGCTTGCGGTCGTGCAGGCCCATCACGGCCATGCTGGACACCGACTTGCCGGAACCGGACTCGCCGACGATCGCGAGCGTGCGGCCGAGCGGGACCGAGTAGCTCAGCCCGTTCACCGCGCTCACCACGCCGTCGGCGGTGGGGAACTTGACGACCAGGTCCTCGACCACCAGGTACGGCGTCTCGCCGCTCGGGTTGGTCGCGCCCTGGCGGCGCTCACGAGTGGCGACCGCCGGGCCGCGCTTGGCCGCGGCCGCGGCGGCGTCCGCGGCCGGCGTTTCCGACGTTTCCGGCATGTTGTCCTGAACGTCCTTACCGTCGTCGTTGGCTGGTGTCGTCATGCGAGCCTCACCCGCGGGTCGATCAGCGAGTAGGCGATGTCGACGAGGAAGTTCATCGCGACCAGGATGGCCGCAGAGACCAGCACCGTGCCCATGATCAGCGGCAGGTCGTAGTTGCTCAGGCTTTCCAGCACCAGGTTGCCCAGGCCCGGCAGGTCGAAGATCCGCTCGGTGAAGATCGCGCCCGAGAGGCTGCCGGCGATGTCCAGGCCGAAGATCGTGATGACCGGGATCATGCCGGAGCGCAGGCCGTGCTTGTAGGTGACGACCCGGTCCGACAGGCCCTTGGCCCGCGCGGTCCGGATGTAGTCCTCGCTGAGCGCCTCCACCATCGAGCCGCGCGAGTACCGCGCGTACTGCGTACAGCTGTAGAGACCGAGCACCAACCACGGGGTCAGCAGCCCGGTGAACCAGGACACCGGATTCTCCGTCAACGGCGTATATCCGCCGCGCGGCAGGATCTGGTAGAGGATCGTCAGGTAGAGGGAGATCATCAGCGCCACGATGTAGTACGGCACCGAGCTGAGGATCAGCGTGCTGCTCATCAGCGCGCGGTCGCCCAGCGTCCCCCGTCTCTTCGCGGCCATCGAGCCCACGAAGACACCGATCGTGAGGACGATCACCGCGTAGCCGGCGACCAGCGACACCGTGACCGGTAGTCGCTCTTTCAGCATCTGGGTGACAGGCCGGTCGTTCTTGAAGGAGAAGCCCAGGCAAGGCACCGAGCAGTGCTGCTTGACGCCGGCCGTCTCGAAGGTACGTCCGGCGAAGATGCCCACCGTGTACTCGGTGAACTGCTGCACCAGCGGCCGGTCCAGGTGCAGGTTTTCCTTGATCTCGTTGTATCGCTCCTGGGTGCAGTTGCGATCACCGCAGATCGCGCCGGCCGGGTCGGTCGGCGCAACGAAGAACAGCGCGAAAGTCACGATCAGCGTGACCAGCACGACGCTCAGCGCGCTCACCAGCCGGCGCGCCACGAAGTAGAGCACGAAGGATTCTCCTCGCTGAGGGATGGTGGCCGGACCGGGGTCCGGCCACCATCCGTCGTCAGACGATCAGACTGCTGTTACCCGAAGGCCGATCAGGGCTGCTTCAGGAAGATGGAGGTGAACTCCGGCAGACCCTGCGTCGGGTCGTTGATGACGTGGCCGAGGTTCTTACCCACCGGGTAGTTGCTCGCGCTGTAGTACAGCGGGATCAGCGGCAGGTACTTCTCCATGATCATCTTGTCGACCTTCGGCCATTCCTTGAGCTGCTCGTCAGCCGACAGGGCGTTGACGCGGTTGAGCTCGGCGTCCAGCGCCTTGTCCTGCAGCATGCCGATGCTGTTGCTCAGCTCGACGGCGTCGGACCGGAACAGGACCGGGAACCAGCTGGCACCCGACGGCCAGTCGGAGCACCAACCCGACGGACCCTGGCCGATGTTGACCGGAGCAGCCGGGTCGTTGCGGAAGGTCCGCAGCTTGGCCTTCGCGACACCGATGGCCTTCACCTTGAAGCCGGCCGAGGTGTAGACCTGGGTCCGCAGCTGGGTGACCTGCGTGGCGATCTTGTCGTCGTTGGCGTAGTACCAGCTGAGCTCGAAGTTCTCCTTGCCGAGCTCCTTCAGCTTCGCCTTGACCTCGCTCGCGACGGCCGGGTCCTCGGCACCCTTGCCGGTACCGACCAGGCCCGGGAGCTCGTACTTCTCGTAGCCCGGAACGGCCGGCGGCATGATCGTCGAGGCCGGGATGGCGCTCTTCGGGGTCAGGCCCGCGACCTTGCGGTAGGTGTCGAACGGGTACGCCTTGGCGATCAGCTGGCGCACCTCCATCGGGATCTTCCGGGTGTCCAGGCCCCAGACCGTGGTGCACGGCTGCGGACCGGTGACGAGCTGGCTCTGGTCCTTGACCTCAGGCACGAGGCTGGAGTCGAGGTCGGAGTAGTTCAGCGCGTTCGCGTCCGGACCGTTGCTGGCCAGCACCTGACGCTGAACCTTCAGCGTGTCCTGACCGAACTTGAAGTCGAAGGCGTCCGGGTACTGGTACCGCACCGGGTCGGTGTTGGGGTCCCAGTTCGGGTTCTTCTTGAGCTTCAGCTCCGAACCCGGCGTGTAGGAGTCGACCTGGTACGGGCCGGTGGTCATCGGCTTCAGGTCGTAGGACTTCTTGGTGTCCTTGGCCTGCGGGATCGGCGTGAACATCGGGAACGCCGCGTAGTACGGCAGGTCGTCGAACTTCTCCGCCAGGTGGATGACCAGGGTGTTGTCGTCCGGCGTCTCGACACCGGAGTAGTTGGCGCCGTTCGGGCCGTACGGGCCCTTGTAGGTCTTGCCGTCCTTGAAGTACTGGTCCTGGTACACCGGTCCGGCGTCGTACAGGTCGTGCGCGAAGGACCGCTTGATCGCGTACGCGTAGTCGGCCGCCTTCACCGGCGTGCCGTCCATGTACTTGATGCCCTTCTTCAGCTTGAAGGTCCAAGTCAGGCCGTCGGCGGACTTCGTGCCCAGGTCCTCGGCGAGGTCCGGAACGAGCACCGGCTTGTGGCTGTCACCGTCCAGGCGGTACTGGGTCAGCGCCCGGTACATCAACTTGCCGATCTGGTTCGTGTCGGTGAAGTAGATGTTCGTCGGGTCCATCGTGTCCGGCGAGACGTCCGACAGGACGCTCACGGTGCCGCCCTTCTTGGCACCCTCGAGCTCCGGAGCCGGGCCCTTCGCGGTCGCGTCGGTGGCCTTCTCCTGGGCCGTACCCGCGTCACCCGCGTTGGCCCCGTCCTTGCCGCTGTTGGACGACGGGCTGCCACAGGCCACGGCGGCCAGCATGACCGTCGCCGTGACAGCGGTGATCCGTTTCCACTGCATTGTTGTGTTTCTCCTTTTCTGCCGCTGGGGCAACGCCGGGCTACCGGCGAGTCTTGGGGTCGAAGGCGTCGCGGACTGCGTCACCGAGCAGGGCCAGCGCCAGAACCAGCGCGGTGATACCCAGCACGGGCAGCCACAGGTACAGCGGGTCCGCCTTGAACCAGTTGGTCGCGGTCGCGATCGTCTGGCCCCAGGAGGGGACCGGCTCGATCAGACCGACGCCGAGGAAGGACAGTCCCGCCTCCGCGGTCACGTACGCCGGCAGGGCCAGCGACGCCGAGATCACGATCGGCGCGACCAGGTTCGGCAGCAGCTCCTTGAACAGGACCTGCGAGGTCGGGACGCCGATGGCCTTCGCCGCGAGCACGAACTCACGCTCGCGCAGGGACAGCACTTCGCCTCGGATGATGCGGGCCAGACCGGCCCAGCCGAAGAACGACAGCACGAAGATCAGCACGATGAAGCGGGTCGAGGCCTGCTCCTCGGGCGAGAGGTTGAACGATCCGCCGCGCATGCTCTCGACGATCGGCACCAGCGCGATCGCGAACAGCAGGTACGGCAGGCTCAGCACGAAGTCGACCAGCCAGGAGATGACCCGGTCCACCCAGCCGCCGAGGAAGCCCGCGAGCAGGCCCATCAGCACGCCGACGATGGTGCCGAACAGCGTCGCGACGAACGCGACGACCAGCGACGGACGGGCGCCGTACACCCAGCGGGCGAAGTTGTCCCGCCCGGTCTTCGGCTCGACGCCGAACCAGTGCTGCGCGTTGGCGGCGAACGTCGGGAAGCCGTACTCGTCGACGAGCTCCGGGTGGAACGTGCCGATGTCGCTGCCCTCGATCTTGGTCAGCAACGGTGCCAGGACCGCGACCAGGATGAAGAAGAGCACCACTCCGGCGCAGACCACGGCCACTCGGTCCTTGCGGAGCCGGTCCACTGCCACCCGGGTGGGGGACTTGCCGTGCGGTACAGCAGAACCCCGAGTTGGTTCCGCCGACGCCGGGTGTTCTTCGATCCCCACGGTCGAGTCGGGTGACCCAATTGTCATTCGCACTCCGTAGCTTCAGTCGACCGGATTTCGGTCCGTCAAATTCTCTTGACAGGCGTTGTCCGCACAGCCGCGCGCTAGCCTGCCCGACACCGTGACACCAAACCAGCGGTGTCCGGCAGCAGTGCACAAATCGTTACCGGACCGCGTACCCCGATGGAACATTTGCCCCATTTCGTCACTACCCGCAGTCGAGCCTGCGCAAAACGCGTCGGCACAGCACCGACAGTGGCCATTTTGTGCCAAGATCTCACGCAATGTAACGAAAAGACACAAACGGTGCAGATCGCGGTCAGCGCACGTGGACCGTCACGAAGGGCGGTTTCACGACCTCGAAGGTTTCCTTGCGGCCCCGGATGTCGACGGTCACTTGTTCGCCTTCTTTCACCGACGCGTCGAGCAGCGCCAACGCAATACCTTTCTTCAGCGTCGGCGAGAACGTACCCGACGTCACTTCACCGAGCGCCGTTCCGGAATGCGCCAGAACGGACATGTGCGGCCGCGGAATACCCCGGCCGGTGGCCAGCAGGCCGCGCAGGATCCGGGCCGGTCCGCGCTCCTTCTCGGCCCGCAGGGCCTCGTCGCCCCAGAAGTGCTCCTTCTTCCAGCCGACGGCCCAGCCGGACCGCGCCTGGACGGGCGTGATGTCCGGCGAGATGTCCTGACCGTGCAGCGGGTAGCCCATCTCGGTGCGCAGCGTGTCCCGCGCCCCGAGTCCGGCCGGGACGATGCCGTACTGCTCGCCGGCCGCGAGTAGCGCGTCGAACACGGCCACCGCGGCGGCGTTCGGCACGACGAGCTCGAAACCGCGCTCGCCCGTGTACCCGGTGCGGCACACCACCACCGGCGTACCGTCGACGTCGGCCGTGGCGAACGACATGTAGTCGTGGCCGGTCGGCAGGCCGATCGCGGACACCACCTCGTCGCTGTGCGCGCCCTGTACCGCGAGGATCGCGTAGTCGTCGTGCACGTTCGTCACCTCGACGCCGTCCGGGGCGCCGGCCTGGAGCAGGCGGACGACCTCGGCGGTGTTCGCGGCGTTCGGGATCAGGAACACGTCGTCGTCGGCGTGCAGGTAGGCGATCAGGTCGTCGACCACTCCCCCGCGCTCGTTGCAGCACAGCGTGTACTGCGCCTGCCCGGGCGCGATCTTGCCGAGGTCGTTGGTCAGGCAAGCGTTCACGTACGCCGCGGCGCCCGGTCCCTTGACCGTGGCCTTGCCGAGATGGCTGACATCGAAGACCCCGACCGAGGTCCGCACCGCGGTGTGCTCGGCCACCACACCGGAGTACTCCAGGGGCATCTGCCAGCCGCCGAACTCGGCGAACTTGGCGCCGAGCGCGACGTGGCGCTCGTGCAGCGGGGACTTCTTCAACTCGGTCGACGGTGTCGGTGACGTGGTCATGGAGCGCAAACTACCTGACGCGTAGCATGCGGAGGCAGCTTGCACGTACCGTCACGACCGGCGCATCTGAGTCGCCGGCCAAGGAGGACTGAGGATTTCGTGACCACCATCACCCTGAGCAAGTCAGATGCCGCCGGCGTCAAGAGCGACGCCGTGGTCATCGGCGTGGTCAAACTCGGCGGCGGCGTCACCCTGCCGGCCGGCACCGAGTCGCTGAACGCCGCGTACGGCGGGAAGCTGGTGGAGGTGCTGTCCGGTCTCGGCGCCACCGGCAAGACCGGCGAGGTGACGAAGGTGCCCGGGCCCCACCTGAACAAGCCGGGCAAGTCGGCAACGCTGATCGCGGTCGGCCTGGGCGCCGCGCCCGACGGCGAACTGAAGACCGAGGACCTGCGCGCCGCGGCCGGCACCGGCGTCCGCGCCGCCAAGACCTCGCAGTCGGTCGCCTTCGCGCTGCCGACGCCGGACGCCGAGTGCGTGCGGGCGGTCGCCGAGGGCGCGCTGATGGGCCGCTACTCGTTCACGGCGTACAAGTCGTCCGACGGCCCGGCCGAAGCCCCCGGCAACCTGACGGTGCTGACCGACCTGGCGCGGAACAAGGAGGCCAAGGCCGCGCTCGAGCGGGCCCAGGTGACCGCCGAGGCCGTCGCGCAGGTGCGGGACTGGGTCAACACCCCGCCGTCCGACCTGCACCCGGCCGAGTTCGCCGCCGACGCGGTCAAGCTCGGCAAGGAGTACGGCGTCAAGGTCGAGGTGCTCGACGAGAAGGCGCTCGCGAAGGGCGGGTACGGCGGCATCCTCGGCGTCGGCCAGGGCTCGGCCAACCCGCCGCGGCTCGTCCGGCTGACCTACACGCCGCGCAAGCCGGTCACGCATCTCGCGTTCGTCGGCAAGGGCATCACGTTCGACTCCGGCGGCCTGTCACTGAAGACGTCGTCCGGCATGGTCAGCATGAAGTCCGACATGGCCGGCGCCGCCGCGGTGATCGGCGCCACCATCGCCATCGCGCGGCTCGAGCTGCCGGTCCAGGTGACGACGTACGCCGCGATGGCCGAGAACATGCCGTCCGGTTCGGCGGCCCGCCCGTCCGACGTGCTGACCATGTACGGCGGCAAGACCGTCGAGGTGCTGAACACCGACGCCGAGGGCCGGCTGGTGCTCGGCGACGCGCTGGTCCGGGCCGGCGAGGACCAGCCCGACCTGATCGTCGACGTCGCCACCCTGACCGGTGCGTGCGTCGTTGCTCTGGGCACCAAGGTGGCCGGCGCGTTCGGCAACACCGACGCCGCCCGGGACCGAGTGGTGGACGCGGCGGTGGCGGCCGGCGAGTCGATGTGGCCGCTGCCGATCCCGGCGGAGATGCTCGACAAGCTGAAGTCGCACTCCAAGGTCGCGGACCTCGCCAACATCACCGGCGAGGCGTGGGGCGGCGCCCTGGCAGCGGCCGCCTTCCTCGGCGACTTCGTTGCCGACGGCATCGACTGGGTACACCTCGACGTGGCCGGCCCCGCCTTCAACGACGGCGGCGCCTCCGGTTACACCCCCAACGGCGGCACCGGCTACGCCGTCCGCACCCTGGTGGAACTCGCCGCCTCGGCGAGCTGAGCCCTGTGCGGGGTCTGGCCGGTGGTCAGGCCCCGCCGTTCCGCTTCATCCGGGCGTTGTACTCACGCATCCGGGGCGGGTAGCCAACGACGGCCGCGTCGTACGACGGGATGCCGAGGCGGTTCGCGAAGTCGTGCGCCCACTTGACCGACGGGACCCGGCGCCGGGTCCACTCGCCGTCGACCGCGACCAGCAGCAGGGTGTAGTCGGTCACCGCGGTCCGCGGCTCGACGAAGCCCTCCACTCCCTGGCGGGTCTGCGCGAACTCCCGCAGGTGCGCCTGGTCGGGGCTGTCCGACCGGCGCATCGTTCCGGCCTTCTGCCGGCGACCGAACCACTTCATGGGAGTAAGTGTCCACTATCTGTGCAAGTCCCGGCCGAAATCCTGGATAACGGTTGCGGCCGGATCCGGCCGGTGCGCCGCGGGCGGCCCGGGGATGGTTCCGGCCGCGATCGGTGACAAGATGACGCGAGGTTGGAACCCGCGATCCGGAGGAACCTGTGACTGGTACTGGTACGACGTACGACCTTGTGATCCTCGGCGGTGGCAGCGGTGGCTACGCCGCCGCGCTGCGCGCCGCGACGCTCGGTCTGTCGGTGGCGATGGTGGAGAAGGACAAGGTCGGCGGAACCTGTCTGCACCGCGGCTGCATCCCGACCAAGGCGCTGCTGCACGCCGCCGAGGTCGCGGACTCGGCCCGCGAGGGTGAGCAGTTCGGCGTCCGGACGACGCTCGAGGGCGTCGACATGGGCGGTGTGAACAAGTACAAGGACGGCGTCGTCGACCGGCTGTTCAAGGGTCTGCAGGGTCAGCTGAAGGCCCGCGGCATCACGGTGATCGAGGGCGAGGGCCGGCTGACGTCGGCCACCACAGTCCAGGTCGGCGACACGACGTACACCGGCCGCAACATCATCCTTGCCTCCGGCTCCTACTCCCGCTCGCTCCCCGGTCTCGAGCTCGACGGGCACCGGGTGATCGCCAGCGAGCACGCGCTGACCATGGACCGGGTGCCGGAGTCCGCGGTGATCCTCGGCGGCGGCGTGATCGGCGTCGAGTTCGCGTCCGCGTGGACCTCGTTCGGCACGCGCGTGACGATCGTCGAGGCGCTGCCGCGGCTGGTCCCGGCCGAGGACCCGGACTGCTCGAAGACGCTGGAGCGCGCGTTCCGGAAGCGGAAGATCGCGTTCAAGACCGGTACGCCGTTCGAGTCGGTCTCGTTGACCGATTCCGGGGTGCAGGTCCGCGTCGCGGGCGGCGAGGTGATCGAGGCCGAGGTACTGCTGGTCGCGGTCGGCCGCGGTCCGAACACGACGGGCCTCGGCTACGAAGAGGTAGGTGTCGCTCTCGACCGTGGGTTCGTGACCGTCGACGCGACGCTGCAGACGAGCGTGCCGGGTGTGTACGCCGTCGGCGACATCGTGCCGGGGCTGCAGCTCGCGCACCGCGGGTTCCAGCAGGGCATCTTCGTCGCCGAGCACCTCGCGGGCCTGGCGCCGACGCCGATCGACGAGGCCGGCATCCCGCGGGTCACGTACTCCGAGCCCGAGGTCGCGTCGGTCGGGCTGACCGAGGAGCAGGCCCGGGAGAAGTACGGCGACGTCGAGATCCTCAACTACAACCTCGGCGGCAACGGCAAGTCGCAGATCCTGAAGACCGCCGGCTTCGTGAAGCTCGTCCGCGCCCGCGACGGCGCGGTCGTCGGGCTGCACATGGTCGGTTCGCGCGTCGGCGAGCTCGTCGGCGAGGCCCAGCTGATCTACAACTGGGAGGCCTACCCGGCGGACGTGGCGCCGCTCGTGCACGCGCACCCGACCCAGACCGAGGCCCTCGGCGAGGCCCACCTCGCGCTCGCCGGGAAACCTTTGCACTTCCATGACTGAGCTACCCGGCAGCCTGCTGGATTGCCCGAGTAGGTTAGAGCCGTGTGCAGCGTGCGGGTCCGTGTGACCCGGATCCCGCGCGCTCAGGCGGCACCGTAGGCTGACACTCGACCGATCAGACGAAGGAGCATTGACCGTCATGCCGACCTCTGTATCCCTGCCGGCCCTCGGGGAGAGCGTCACCGAAGGAACCGTCACCCGCTGGCTCAAGCAGGTCGGTGACACGGTTGCCGTGGACGAACCCCTGCTGGAGGTCTCGACCGACAAGGTCGACACCGAAATCCCGAGTCCCGTCGCCGGCACCCTGCTCGAGATCAAGGCCGCCGAGGACGAGACCGTCGAGGTCGGCGCGGAACTGGCCGTCATCGGCGACGCCGGCGAGGCCGGCTCCACTCCTGCGGCTCCGGCCGAGCCCGCTGCCGAGGCTGCGCCTGAGCCTGCCGCTGAGGCCGCTCCGGCTGCTGCGGCTGCCCCGGCGGAGAGCGCTCCGGCCGGCGAGGCCGCTGCCCCGGCGCCTGCCGCCGAGGCTCCTGCCGCTGAGGCTCCTGCCGCTGAGGCTGCCGGCGGATCCGCTTCGGGTACGTCGGTGACGCTGCCCGCGCTCGGTGAGAGCGTGACCGAGGGTACGGTCACCCGCTGGCTGAAGCAGGTCGGCGACGACGTGGCCGTCGACGAGCCGCTCCTCGAGGTCTCCACCGACAAGGTCGACACCGAGATCCCCAGCCCGATCGCCGGCAAGCTCCTGGAGATCAAGGTCGCCGAGGACGAAACCGTCGAGGTCGGCGCCGAACTGGCCATCGTCGGCTCGGGATCGGCCGCCCCCGCCGCCGCTGCACCCGCCGAGGCTCCTGCTCCCGCCGAGGCTCCTGCTCCTGCCGAGGCTCCTGCTCCTGCCGAGGCTCCTGCTCCCGCCGCTGCGCCGGCTCCGGCTGCTCAGGCCCCGGCTGCTGCTCCGGCTCCGGCTGCTGCTCCCGCACCGGCTGCTGCTCCGGCGCAGGCTCCGGCTGCTCAGGCGCCGGCTCCGGCCCAGGCTCCCGCTCCGCAGGCTGCTCCGGCCCCCGCCGCTCCGGCTGTCTCGCCGAACGGCGCCGCCGCGGACGGCCCGAACTACGTCACCCCGCTGGTCCGCAAGCTCGCGGCCGAGCACGAGGTCGACCTGAACGCCGTACAGGGCACCGGCGTCGGCGGCCGCATCCGCAAGCAGGACGTGATCGCCGCCGCCGAGGCGAAGAAGGCCGCCGCGGCCGCGCCGGCTCCGGCCGCCCAGGCTCCGGCCCCGGCTGCCGCGAAGGCCGCGCCGATCAGCCCGCTGCGCGGCACCACCGAGAAGATGAGCCGGATCCGCAAGGCGATCGCGGCCCACATGGTCAACAGCCTGAAGGTGTCGGCCCAGCTGACCACCGTGGTCGAGGTCGACGTCACCGAGATCGCCAGGCTGCGGAACGCGAAGAAGGCCGAGTTCGAGGCCCGCGAGGGCGTCAAGCTGTCGTTCCTGCCGTTCTTCGCGCTGGCCGCGGTCGACGCGCTCAAGCAGTACCCGAAGCTGAACGCGTCGATCGACGAGGAGAAGGGCGAGATCACGTACCACGCGGCCGAGCACCTCGGCATCGCGGTGGACGTGGAGCGCGGCCTGATGGTCCCGGTCGTCCACAACGCCGGCGACCTGAACATCGCGGGCCTGGCGAAGAAGATCGCCGACCTCGCCGACCGCACCCGCAACAACAAGGTGCTGCCGGACGAGATGGCGGGCGGCACGTTCACCATCACCAACACCGGGAGCCGGGGCGCGCTGTTCGACACCCCGATCCTGAACCAGCCGCAGGTCGGCATGCTCGGCACCGGCGCCGTGGTGAAGCGCCCGGTCGTCATCACCCACCCGGAGCTCGGCGAGACGATCGCGATCCGGCAGATGGTGTACCTGGCCCTGACCTACGACCACCGCCTGGTCGACGGCGCCGACGCGGCCCGCTACCTGACGGCGGTCAAGCAGCGCCTCGAAGAGGCCCAGTTCGACGTCTGATCCGATCGGACACCGGCGCCGGTGCCTGTCTCCCCGGAGATGGGCACCGGCGCTGTTATGTTGACGCGCCAGGTGTGAGCGGACAAGGAGCTGAACGGGATGAAGTACGTACTGGCCGGCGCCTCCGGTTTCCTCGGCAGGGCCCTCGCCCGCGACTTGGTTGCCAACGGCCACCAGATTGTCCGGCTGGTCCGGCGGCCGCCGTCGGCCCCGGACGAAGTCCGCTGGGACCCGGCGGCGGGTGATCTCGACGTCGGCACGCTTGACGATCCCGACGTCCTGGTCAACCTGGCCGGCGCGAACATCGGCCGCCCGTGGACACCGACGTACCGCCGCACGATCCGCGAGAGCCGCATCGCGACGACCGCGACGCTGGCCGCGGCCGCCGTACAGCTCGACCGGCGTCCGGTGCTGATCACCCAGAGCGGGATCGGCGGCTACGGCACCGACCTCGGCGACCGCATCCTCACCGAGGACTCCGAACTCGGTGAAGGCTTCCTGTCCGACGTCGTCCGGTTGTGGGAGGGCGCCCTCGAGCCGGCCCGCGCGGCAGGTAGCCGGGTGGCCGCTTTGCGTACGGGCGTCGTCCTCGACCGCAAGGCTCCGGCGTTTCAACTCCTCTCCCTTCCCTTCCGCGTCGGACTGGGCGGGCGGTTCGGCTCCGGGACGCAGTACTTCCCGGTGGTCTCGCTGACCGACTGGATCCGCGCCGTCCGGCACGTCGCGGAGAACGACACCGTGAGCGGCCCCGTCAACGTCGCTCTCCCGGCACCCGCAACGAACTCCGAACTCACCGCAGCCCTCGCCACCGCCCTGCACCGCCCCGCGTTCGTCCCGGTGCCCGCGATCCTGATGAAGCTCGCCCTCGGCGAATTCGCCTGGGAACTCCTCGGCAGCAAACGGGCGCTACCCACTCGCCTCCAATCCACCGGCTTCACCTTCCACCACCCCACCATCACCACCGCCGTCTCGGCCGCCCTCGCCTAACCTGCGATTTGGTTCAATCGAACAGATGTTCTAATGTACTCGCATGACGGCGGTCACGATCAACCCACCTCTCGGCGCACCAGCGCCGACCGAGCCGTGGTTCACGACCACCGAGGCGGACCAGTACAGGCCTCCGCCCGACGATCTGTACGACCCTGACGACCCACAGCCTCCGCGCTTCCTGAGCGAAGAGGATCTGTACGACGACCTGCCTCCGATGTCGCGCGTCGACGAACTCGAATGGGAGTTGTGGGCCGGCGTCGATCAGGACGCCGCCGAGCGGGAGATGCTGCGCCTGAAGGCGCCCGCGTGGGTGTCCCTCCCGCCGGGAGCCGAGCTCGCGGCGGCGCTGGAAGAGCTGCGGCCGCAGCTCGAGTCGCCGGTCGCGCTGATCGAGGCGATGAAGGCCGCGTCTCGGATGGAAGCCTGGGCCGCGTCCATCAAGGCCGCCGCGATGGCGTCGTTCTACCGGCAACGCAAGGCGCAATCCGTCGACACACCCCGCCCGGCACAACTGGACTCAGCCGGACGCCCGATCGACCCCGAGCGGTCCTGGTCGGCGGAGATCGCCGCCGCCCTCAAACTGTCGCCCCAGACAGTCGGCCGGCACATCGACACCGCCCTCCACCTGACCGGCGCGCTGACCGCGACCCACACAGCACTCCGATGCGGTGCCCTCACCTGGTCCAAGGCACTCGCGATCTCCGAGGCCACCCGTCCCTTGCCCCCGGCTGCGGCGCACGCGGTCGAATCCCACGTACTGCGCCGCGCCTCCGGCCAGACCCACGCCAACCTGAACGCCTCGCTGCGCCGCCAGGTCGCCAAGCACATCACCCGCAAGGCCGCGCCTGGCGGCACCGATCCCCACCAAGCCGCCGCAACCGAGCGCACCTGCAAGATCGTGCCCCTCTCCGACGGCATGGCCGGCCTCTGGGTCGTCCACACCGCCGACAAGATCCAGCAAATGTGGGTAGTCATCCAAGCCATGGCCACCCTCGCCAAACGCACGACGCCGACTCCTGAATCCACCCCACCCACCGACTCCGCCCATCAATCCGGCGCGTCGGAACAGGCAGTTCCTGACGCACAGAAACCAGGCACACAAGCGTCCACCCCGCACGAGCCGGCCGCGGGGCCACAGCGGACAGCAGAACAACGGCGCGCGGATGCCGTGGCGGATCTGTTCGAGCACATGCTGCACAACGGCCTGGACTGGCTCGGCCGCCGCCTGCCCGATCAGCACCGCAGACGGCCGCATATCGAGGTCCTCGTCCCCGTCACCACGCTCCTCGGCATGGACGACGACGTCTGCGAGCTCACCGGCTACGGGCCCATCCCCGCCGACATGGCCCGCCGCATCGCCGCCGACGGCACCTGGCGCAGACTCCTCACCGACCCCACCAACGGCACAGTCCTAGAAGCCGCCACCACCCGCCACGACCCCGGCGTACTCGTCACCGAAACGCTCCTCGCCCGGCACCCCGTCTGCGCCTGGCCAGGCTGCAACCGCACCTCCCGCGAATGCCACCGCGACCACGCAACGCCTTTCGCGCAATCCAAACAGACCCACCTCACCGGCCTGATCCCGTACTGCGCGTACCACCACGTCATCAAAGACACCCCCGCCTGGGGCTGGACCACAACACCTCACCCCGACGGCTCGGTCACACTCACAACCCCCACAGGCCACCGCTACACCACAGTCCCACCCGCCCGAGGCCCCATCGCACCACCACAAGACCCGCCCCCAACCGACCACTCCCAGACCTCCTCACCCACACGCCACCCGTCATCCAGCCCCCTCGGCCCCCCGCCGTTCTGACCCACCACACCTGCCCAACCCAGCAACACTGCACCTCGACCCCAAGCTGGACTCCGAAGCCAAGGCTGAGCTCGGCCCCAAGCTCGACCCCAAGCTGAACTTTGGGCCCGACATCGAGCCCGAGCCCGACACCTAGTCTGGTGCTGAGCCCGGTGCTGAGCCCCGGTACTGAGCCCCGGTACTGAGCCCGCCCCGGACGGAGTCTGAGCGCAAGCGCGACTCGGTGCGTGCGGCCCGGCCCCGGCCCCGGCTCCCGGCCGAAGCCCGGCCGCACCTCGAGCCTGACCCGTCCTCGGCCCGCGCAGGGGTCCGAACGCGACCCGCCCCGTGCGAGGCTGAGCGTGCGGCGGCGTGCCAGTGACCCACCACCGGCATCCGATGAACCTTCGTCGGTCAGGGCTGGATGATCGTGCTGATACGCCAACCGGCCTTCGGTTCGCGCTCGGAGCTGCGTGAGTGTGCCCGGCTGGGTGTTGCTGACCTGCCTGGTGTGCTCGTCATCGTGATCAGCGTCGTCGTCGGGATACCGCTTGGCAGTGTGGTCACGGTGCCGCTGGCATCGATCGCCTGGCCTGCCGTCAAGCGGTCGGTGACTTTGAGGGTGACGCTCGTTGCAGTGCGCCGGGTGACCGCAGTGCTGTCGATCGTGATCCGAAGGCCTTCGACGCGGATGTTCTGTTCGCGGTACTCGGCGAGAAGTGCGCGATCCCTGACCCAGGGCGGACTACCTGGAACGTAGATCCGATCGAGGGCATCGAGATCGAGAGTCCAGAACGCCTTGGCACGTTCGGCGTCGAGTGCTTCCAGCGTTCGTTTCCAGGCAGCTACCTCTGCTGGCGATGTCGCGGATTCTGATGGTGAAGCAGCCGTGGTCCGTGTCGGACCCGGCGATGCCTCAGGACGCGCAGAAGCCGCCGGCACGCCAACTGTCGACCGCACCGGCGGTTCGGTTGCTGGTGCGGTCGGCGGATGCGCAGTCGGCGGAGACTTCGCGGTCGGTCGTATGGAGGTGGTCGAGGTCGCGGTTGGTTCGGATCGGTGGGTGGGCGATGCCGTCGGGGACCCGGCCGTTTGGGGCGACGTGGGCTGCGATTGCGTGCGGGGTGGCTGAGCAGCTGGTGGTGCGTCGATCGTGCGGAGTGTGGCGATTCCGATGGCGAGTACGACGACCGCGCCGAGGGCGACCGCGGCGAGGACGCCGTACGCCGGGTGCAATCGCGTACGGAGCGAAACTTGCGGGAATCGACGCAGTGAGGGTCGCTCGGGTCGGCGGGCCCCGGCTCCCGATAGACCAACCGACGTGGCGCGCGAGGGGCTGCGTGCCTCGGGGCGTAAGCGACTACGGAGACCAACGCGCGCAGGGCTGCGGAGCCCAAGGCGCGAGAGAGCTCGGATCGCGGGGCTTGAACGTCGACTAAACAGAGGGCGTAAATGGCGGCGGGCCCCGGCACGAGAACGACGGCCCGACTCGGTGCGCGGAAGGGTGTGGAACCAGGGGCGTGAGCGTCCGCCGGGCAGAGGGCCCGGTGGTCGGCGGAGCGCGGGAGGCGACAGCGGACTCAGCGTCGGACGCGCCAGTCGGCTCGGCGCAGGCGATCCGGATCGGCTCGGCACGGGTGATCCGGATCGCCTCGGCTCAGGTGATCCGAGGCCGCTCAGCGGAGAGGGTTCGAGGCGGCTCGGCGCAGGGGATTCGAGCTCGCTGGCGGACGACTCGAACCGGCTGGACGCAGGCGGTTCGAATCGGCTCGGGGCAAGCTGTGCGAATCGGCTCGGGCCGGGCGGTTGGCACTGGCTTGTCGCAGACGCCCCGGGCTCGCGTGGTGCAAGGGCTTGGACCCGCCTCGGCGCAGGAGGGTCAAGTGGGTTGGGCGCGGGCGATTCAAGTCGGCTGAGCGCAGAAGGCTCGGCTCCGCCCGGTGCAGAGCGGTCGAGGCAGCTCGGCGCAGACGGTTCGGGTCCGCTCAGCCCAGACGGCTCGGGTCCGCTCAGCCCAGACGGCTCGGGTCCGCTCAGCCCAGACGGCTCGGGTCCGCTCAGCCCAGAGGGTCCGCGTTGGCTGGTGGGTGATTCGGATCGGCTGGACGTGGGCGGTTCGGATTGGGTCGGGGAAGGGGGTTGGCGCTGGCTTGTCGCAGACGCCTCGGGCTCGCCTGGCGCAGGGGTTTGGACCCGGCTCGGCGCCGGAGGTTCACGTGGGGTGGGCGCGGGCGGTTCGAGGCGGCTGAGTGTTGGGGGCAGGCGGCCTGATGCGTGTGGTCGGCGGAGGGTGGGTCCGCGGCGGGTGCGTTTCGTGGGGGCTTTGGCGGATGGTGCGTTGGGTTGGGGGCGGCTTGGTTGGGGTGGTGGTGCCGGGGGTGAGTTGGGCGGCGGTGGAGCGAGCGGTGCGCGGGAGGCGGAGGGTGGATCGTCGTCGTCTGCGGATCCGTCTGACGTCGCCGGCTGATAGCCGACATGCCTGGAGTCATGGGTCGGCTGATCTCCAGAGAGCTCGGTCGCGCTGGGGCTGGTCGTTGCTGGGGCGGGAGACCAGCCGGCAGGGAGGTTTGACGGTGGTGTGAGGGGGTTGGGTGGGGCCAGGTCTATGGGGAGGGCTTGGGTCAGGGCGAGGACGTCGTGGGACAGGGTTTGGATGGGTGGGTTGGTGAAGAAGGCGGCTGGGAAAGGTGTCGGGTCGGCGGCGGCGTGCTGGGCGAGGACGGCGAGTGCTTGTAGGTCGGCGGTGCTGGGGCCTTGGTGCAGGGTGGCGTCGGTGAAGACCGGACGGCCGTCAGCGTCGAACAGGACGTTGTGAGGGTGGATGGCGCCGTGGGTGAGGCCAGAGGTGTGGAACTGGGCCAGAGCGTCGGTGAGCGGGGCGAGGAGGGTGACGAGCTCGCCGTACGTGAGGGGCCCGCGGCGGGTGAGGAGCGCGGCCAGGGTCCCCGCGGCGAGGTGCTGGGTGATCAGGATCCAGCCGGTGTCGGTCTCGCGGTGCTCGAGCAGGCGGGCGATGTGCGGATGCCGGATCCGGGCGAGCATGCTGAGGTCCTCACGGAGCCGCCGCCGGTCGGGGCACGCGCTCAGCGGGATGTGTTTGAGCACGGCGTTGCGGCCGGTGGCGCGGTCCCGGACCTGCCAGACGGTGCCCGACGGTCCGGACCCGAGCTGCCGGCGCAGGCTGTAACCGGTGAGGTCTGCGAGGTCCATGCCCAAGAGGATGCACCGATCGCGACCCCGCCCGTCGAAGTTATCCACAGCCCAGGGCGCAGGCGCTGATCAGGCGGCGCCTACACTCGAAGGCGTGAGGGCTATCAGGTACGTGGAAGCCGGTTTCGGTGCCGACGCGGTGGACTACGAGTCCGCGTGGGCCGAGCAGCGACGACTGCACGGGGAGGTTGCCGAGGGCACCGGCTCGGACACGGTGATCCTGCTCGAGCACCCGCCCGTCTACACCGCCGGCAAGCGCACCGAGCCGCACGAGCGGCCGATGGACGGTACGCCGGTGGTGGATGTCGACCGTGGCGGCAAGATCACCTGGCACGGACCGGGGCAACTGGTCGGGTACCCGATCGTGAAGCTCGCCTCACACGTGTACGTCGTCGACTACGTCCGACGGCTCGAGGAGGCTCTGATCGCCGTCTGCGCCGAGCTCGGCGTGAAGACCGGCCGGGTCAAGGGCCGCAGCGGCGTCTGGGTCGCGGCCGACGACCGCGGCCGCGAGCGGAAGATCGCCGCGATCGGCATCCGGGTCGCGCAGGGCGTCACGATGCACGGCTTCGCGCTCAACTGCAACAACGACCTGGCATGGTTCGACCGGATCGTCCCGTGCGGCATCTCGGACGCCGACGTGACCACCCTGTCCAAAGAGCTCGGGCGCGAGGTCACGATCGCCGAGGTCCTCGAGCCGGTCCGCCGGCACCTCGACGAGCTCCTCGCCTGGAACGAGTACGAGCGCAGCCCGGACATCGACCATCACGAGGAGCCGCCGACCGCGATCACCTACGGGTTGACCGTCTGAGGCTCCAGACCGACCTCCGCGCGCCAGTCGGCGTGCAGAGAGCGCAGCTGTTCCACTACCTCCGGCTGAGCTGACAGTTGGTTGGTCTGCTCGCCGATGTCGTCGGCCAGGTTTGCCAGGAACCAGCCCTCCCCCATGGGCGCATGTTCGTACTCACGCAGGTGCCTGGTGTTGGCGTCGTCCGCGACCCAGCTGAGCTTCCAGTCCCCCGACCGGACTGCCCACTGGAAGCCACAGTCCCAGTGAAGGTTCTCGTGCGCCACGGGCGCGGATCCTGCCAGTACGGGCAGGATGTCGAGGCCGTCCGTGCCCTCAACCGTCGCACCGGCCGCTGCGGCCAGTGTCGGGACCAGGTCCATCGTGCTGACGAGTGCGTCGGTACGGCGTCCGGCCGGCAGGTGGCCGGGCCAGCGCCACAGCATGGGGATGCGGATACCGCCGTCCCAGAGCGTGTACTTCGTACCACGCAGCGGAGCGTTGTCGCCGAAGTTGCAGGTCGATCCGCCGTTGTCGGTCACGTACACGACGATCGTGTCGTCGCCCGCCGTGTCGAGTAGCCGGCCGATCTCTGCGTCCATCAGCTCCAGCTGGGCCAGGTAGTACTCGCGCCCGTGCGGCAAGTTCGGCACGATCACATCGTCGTACCACTCCATGAACGGCCGGTCGGTCTCCGGCGACCAGTCGCGGAAGGGCGGCAGGCCGCGCGCCTCCAGCTCGGAGTCCGGGAGCTGCCAGCAGAAGTTGTGTACGGCGTTGAACGCGACCATGCAGAAGTACGGCCGCTCGTCCTCCGCGCTCATGAACTCCGACGCACGCCGACCGAACTCGGCCGTCAGGAAGCCCTCGTGCTCGACCGGCTCGTCACCGCACAGCAGCGGCTGCACGGCCATGTGGTGCGCGGCGGGCTGACCGTACGACGCGACCGCGTTCTCGGAGTGATGCAGGTAGTTGAGCCGTCCGAACGACTGCCCTGCCAGCCCGTACAGCGTCTCCTCGAAGCCGTGGTGCGGCGGACACGCCCTGTCCCCCACGTCTTCCTTCCCGTAGTGCACCTTGCCGAAGTAGCCGGTCCGGTACCCCTGGTCACGCAGGATCTCGGCCAGCGTCGGTACGTCGGCCGGCGGGAACTCAGCCGAGTCGAACCATTGGCCGCCCCAGCGCTGCTGGTACCGACCGGAGATGATCGACGCCCGCGACGGGCTGCAGATCGGCGCCGTCACGTACGCGTCGGTGCAGGTCACTCCCTCCGCGGCCAATCTGTCCAGCGCCGGCGTACGGACGTCCGGGTGCACGCCGAGGCCGCTGCGATCGGCGTACCCGTGGTCGTCGGAAACGATCAGCAGAATGTTCGGAGCGGGCAACAGCTCATCCTCTCGAGAGACGCGCGGCCTGGTCAGCCTTCGCACGGGCATCGGTCGCATCTGGATCCAGCAGCAATCTCAGCTCAGCATCCAGTCGCTGCACCAGAGCCGTCTCACCGGACAGGTCGTGGAGCTCCAGCGGGTCGTCGTCGACGTTGAACACCTGTGGGTCGAATCACCGGGTGCTCGTCGTCTGCTGTTGCTGGCAGCTCGACGTCGGCCGGGTCGTACAGCGCGCGAAACTCCGGTGGTGCGACCAACGGGAAGTGCGGGTGCAGGTAGCCGACGTACCGCAGGAACGGATCCTCGCTCGGATCACACAGGAACGCCACCGCGGCGTCCGTCGCGACGGGGTGGGCGGCCGCTGTGGTCGAGCCAGAAGTCCAGGTCGTCGGTGAGGCGGCGGTCGAAACCGAGCAACCGGTCCGGTGACGGTCCACGCGCCCAGCCTAGGCAAGCGATTGCCGGGGCGTGTGGGGCAGATGTGTCCGGTGTGACGATCCGGGCGGCGCCGAAGTGTCTGCGCGGCGTGGCGGCCGAACGTGGCTACCTTGGGTTCGTGGCCAAATTTCTTGGGTTTCTGCTCGGGGTAGCTGTCGCTCTGGCCGGTCCGGCGGTGTTCGGGGTGCTCGCGGCGCCGGGCGGTATCGAGCTGAACGCGAAGGAGATGGCGCTCGCCTACGGCATCGGCGCGCTGATCTTCTGGGCCGTGGTGTCGTACTTCTCCGGCGCCGGCGCGCTGGGGGCGTTCGTCGCCTTCGGCACCTTGGTCTACTGCTGGCTGTGGATCCCGAACCGGACCACGAACTTCCTGAACGACGTCCCCGGCGTCACGAACGGGATGATCGAGGGGTCGAAGCAGTACACGCTGAACGGCGTGGTGCCGATCCTCGGGGTGATCTCGCTCGTGTACGCGATCCAGCTGATCGTCCAGGCTGTCCGGCGGCGGCGCCGCGAGCGGGCCGACGCCGAGCGGCTGCAGCGCGAGCAGGAAGCCGCCCAGGAGCAGCAGGAAGCGGACGTCGCCGCTGTGTATCCGGTTGCTGGGGGCACCTATCAGGCGCCGGCGGCGTACGAGAGCCACACGCGGTACGACGACCTGTTCGACGAGCCCGAGCCGGTCCAGCCGCGCAACCAGGCCGACGAGCAGACGCGCCAGTTCCCGGTCGGGCCGGCCGAGGAGGCCGAGCACACCCGGCAGTTCCCGGACGCAGATGCCGACAGCAACTACTCCGCCGACGAGACGGTAGTCGCCCAGGCCCCGGCCGCCGAGGCGGACGAGCCCGCAACTCCTCCGCTCGACGAAACCCAGCCGGTGAGCAGCACTCCCCACGCAGCCGCCCCGGCCCAGCCGACACCGCCGGCCGACGCCCAGCCTCCGGAAGCCAAGCCTGCAGAAGCCAAGCCGGCGGAAGCCAAGCCTGCAGAACCCAAGCCGGTAGCGCAGAGCACGTCCGAGGTGCCGGCGGCCGATCAGGCTGAGGTGGACGGAGGCCGGGCTGTGGAGGAGAAGGCGGAGCGGGCTGTGGCTCCCAAGGAGCAGATGGGGGCTCAGTACCGGGAGCGGATGGAAGACCCGGAAGACACCGGGGAGTTCCACCTCGCGTTCGAAAACCCTGTAGTCAGGCCCGCCTGATCAGGCACCCGAGCGAGCTCAAGCGACGTGCATGCGTTGCTGGTGCTGGTCTCGGCGGGCGTGTTCGGTGATGGCTTCGTCGTAGGCGGCGGTTGCCATCTGGAGTACGTCGCCGGCCATCTGGGCTCGCGGGGAGTCGGTGCTCCAGGCGAGGATCAGCTTGCGGTGGATCGGGTCGCCGGCGAGGGTGCGGGTGGTGACTTCGGGCGACAGCATGCGGTACGAGGTGGGCGAGATCAGCGCGACGCCTTGTCCACTCGTCACGAAGCCCATCAGCACCGATGTGTCGACGGAGTGATGCTCCACGCGCGGCTGGAACCCGGCCGCCTCGCACGCCGCGCGGAACAGGACGTGGAACCCGCTGTCGTCCGGCGGCTCCCCGATCCACTCCTCGTCGCTGAGCGCCGCCAGCTCGATCTCGCCGCGCGTCCGGCACGCGACCGGGTGGTCGGCCGCGATCGCGACGTACGCCGACTCCGACTCGACGACCGTGGTGGCCTCGACGCCGGCCGGCAGCCGCAGCTCGAAGCCGGGGAACTCGCGCAGCAACGCGAAGTCCAGCCGGCCGCTCTCCAGCTGCTGCAGCAGCACGCTGGTCGACCACTCGACCTCGATGCTGACCTGCTCGATCTCGCCGTGCGAGCGGAGCCGGGACGCGATGCCGGACATCGGCGCGGTCGGGAATCCGCCGAGCCGGACGGCCGACGACTCGACTGCGGTCATCGCGGACACCGTCGCCGACAGGTGGTCGACGTCGACCAGGATGGCGCGGGCCCGATCCACGGCGTACCGGCCGAGCGGGGTGGGTGTGACGCCGGTGCGGGAGCGTTCGAACAGCTCACCGCCGAACGCCGCCTCGATCCGCTTCAGCTGCGCGGTCAGGCTCGGCTGGCTGACCTTGAGCCAGCGGGCGGCCCGTCCGACGGACCCCGCTTCGGCCACCAGGACAACCACCCGCAGATGGCGCAGCTCGACGTTCATGCGTTGAGACCGTAGTCGAGGTCTACGCACAGCACACAGCTGCCCAACATTGCGGTTTCGTCACAGCCCGGCCCGGACCTGTAACGCCGGACCGGGCCGCGACGATTAGCTACGAAGTTTTCAGCGTCAGCGCCTCGCGGTAGCCGAGGCGGCGCCCGGTCTGCAGCAGGGTGCGCTCGTACAGCCGTGCGCCCATCCGGACGATCAGCACGGTGGTGGCCAGTAGCAGCGCGATCGCGACCAGCGGCTGCCAGAGCGGGACGTCCTCGGTGAGCATCCGGCCGGGCATCGACATCGACGACGCGATCGGCACGAACGACGCCACCGTCTTGGCCGACGATCCCGCGAACACCGAGAAGAAGAACGGGATCATCAGGATCATCTGGCCCGGCAGCGTGGTCGACCCGAGGTCCTCCTGCCGCGTCGCCAGCGAACCGGCGACCGCCCAGAGCCCGGCCAGCGCCACGAACCCGAGCACGAAGAACACCACGAACCACCCGGCGACCGGTGCGACCACCTCGAGGATGTCGGCCTGGTCGGTGGCCAGCAGGCCGATCAGCGAGACGCCCGCGATCAGCACGATCTGGGACAGCGCGAGCACTGTGTTGCCGAGCACCTTGCCCCACAGCAGCGACCGGATCGGCACCGCGGCGGCGAGGATCTCGACGACGCGGCTCTCCTTCTCCTGGACGACGCTCTGCGCGATCATCATGCCGAAGCCGAGCGCGGTCATGTAGAACACCAGCGCCAGCCCGATGTTCACGAAGTCCGACACCACGTCAGGCAGCGGTCCGGGGGTCAGTAGCTCCAGGGAGACCTTCGTGCCGGCGTGCAGCTCGGCTGGGCTCAGACCCGCCTTCGCGGCGTTCGCTTCGGTTCCGACTGCCGCGGCGGCCTCTCGGAGGGCACCTTCCAGGGTTGAGTCGACGCGGTCCTTGCCGAGGACGACGTACCCGTCGGTGCCCGGCAGCAGCGCGGCCTTCACGTCGCCGTCGATGACGGCCTTCTCGGCGGCCGGGCGGTCGGTGACGCGGATCGCCTCGAAGCCGTCGCCACCCGCGGTGGTCGAGGCCTGCTGAACCACCGTGACGCCCGAATCGTCGATGACCGCGATTTTGTCCGGGCCGCCCTTGCCCGCGAGCACCGCGGGAATCAGCACTGCCGCGATCACGATCAGCAGCATCACCAGGGTCGAGCCGATGAACGTCTTGTCCCGCAGTTTCGTGGTGATCTCGCGCTCGGCGATCAGCACCCAGGGCCTGTCCAACGAGTTCATCGGGTCGCCTCCCGGAAGACGTCGCTGAGCGCCACCCGCTCCGGCCCGAACTCACGAACCGGTCCACGGCGGAGCGCCTCCTGCAGGACCCGCTGCTCCACAGCACCGTCGAGTACGTCGAACAGCGCCGTACCGCCGGCCACGTCACGCACCTTGATCCCCTCCAGGTCACGCAGCCACCCCGCGTCCCCGTCGACGACCAGGCGGTACGTCGACGTGGGCCCGGCCGCCAAGTCGGCAACAGCGCCGGCGGCCACAACCTTTCCCCTGGACAGCACGACGAGGTCGTCACACAGCCGCTCGACCAGGTCCAGCTGGTGGCTGGAGAACAGCACCGGCACCTCCGGCGTGACCTCCTCGCGGAGCAGGTCCACCATCGCGTCGACGGCGAGCGGGTCCAGGCCGCTGAACGGCTCGTCGAGCACCAGCGCGATCGGCTCGTGCACCAGCGCGGCCGCGATCTGCACGCGCTGCTGGTTGCCCAGCGACAGCGTCTCCAGTACATCGGTCGCGCGCTCGGCCAGCCCGAGCCGCCCGAGGATCTTGTCGGTGCGTTCGGCGGCGCGGTCCGCGTCGAGCCCGTGCAGCCGGCCGAAGAACACCAGCTGGTCGCGGATCTTCATCTTCGGGTACAGACCACGTTCCTCGGGCATGTACCCGAAGTCCCGGCGCACCTCCTGGGTCAGCGGTTCGCCCTGCCACCGCACTTGGCCGGCCGTCGCGGCCAGGACGCCGAGGATGATCCGCATCGTGGTCGTCTTCCCGGCCCCGTTGGCCCCGACGAACCCGGTCATCCGTCCCGGTACGACGTCGAAGGTCACGTCGTCCAGCGCCAGATGATCACCGAACCGCCGGGTGAGCCCTTCCACCCTGAGCATGTGTCACCGTTCCCGTTGAGGTTTCGCCGGGCGCTCGCCCGACGCTCTCAAGCTAGTCAGCCGAGGTACGTCGGCACGTCGCCCGTGAGGGTGATGAATCGAGTCATCCGTACGACGGACGAATCATCCGGCCGGATCGTCGCCAGGGGTGACCAGGCCGCACTCATAGGCGAACACGACGGCCTGGACGCGGTCGCGCAGGCCGAGTTTCAGCAGCACGCGGGAGACGTGGGTCTTGACCGTCGCCTCGCCGACGTACAGCTGGGCGGCGATCTCGGTGTTGGTCAGGCCGCGGGCGATCAGCCCGAGCACCTCGCGCTCTCGCTCGGTCAGCTCCGCCAGCAGGTCCGGCCGGTAGACCCGCTCTCCCCCGCCGGTGAACCGCTTGATCACCCGCCGGGTCACCTCCGGCGCCAGCAGCGCGTGGCCGGAGTGCACGACCTGGATGGCCTCGACCAGGTCCTCCGGCGCGGTGGTCTTCAGCAGGAAGCCGCTCGCCCCGGCGCCGAGCGACTCGAACAGGTAGTCGTCGCGGTCGAACGTGGTGAGGATCACGACCTTCCCGGCGTCCTCGGCGACGATCCGCTGGGTCGCGGTGATCCCGTCCGTCCCGGGCATCTGGACGTCCATCAGGACGACGTCGGGCCGCAGCGCCAGCGCCAGCTCGATCGCCTTCTGCCCGTCCGCGGCCTCGCCGACGACCTCGATCTCCGGCTCGACCGACAGGATCATCCGGAAACCGGCGCGGACCAGGTCCTGGTCGTCGACCAGGAGTACCCGCATCGGCTCACTCAACCGCGACTCCAATCAACGGGATCCGGACCCGGACGCGGAATCCTCCCACGGGACGAGGGCCGATCTCACTTTCGCCGCCGAGCAGCCCGACCCGCTCCCGGATCCCGACGTGGCCGAGCCGGCTGCCGACGGGTGCGTGCTTGGGGCGGCCGTCGTCGATCACCTCGAGCTCGACCGCGTCGCCGAGGTAACGCAGTGTGAGATGGGCGCTGCGCGCCGTCGAGTGCTTGCGGACGTTCGAGAGCGCTTCCTGGGCGATCCGGTAGACCGACACCGACACGGTCTTCGGCAGTTCGGCCGGCGCGCCGATCTGGTGGAACCCCACCTCCAGGCCGAGGCTGTTCGCCTCCGCGATCAGCGCCGGCAGCCGGTCCGCGCCGCCCTGCGGCTCCTTGGGGTCCGGCGTACCGACGTCGACGTCCGGGTCCGCCGAGCGGAGCATGCCGAGCAACTGACGCATCTCGTTCACCGCGGTCCGGCTGGACTCCTCGATCACGTTCAGGGCGTTCTTCGCGGCGTCCGGGTCGGTGTCCATCACCCGCCGGGCGCCGCCGGCCTGGATGCCGATACTGCTGATGTGGTGCGCGACCACGTCGTGCAGCTCACGCGAGATCCGCAGCCGCTCGTCGATCACCGCGCGCCGCGAGTTCGCCTCCTGCTGCGCGGCCAGCTCGGTCGCCTGCCGCTCGAGCTCGAACCGCTGCCGGGCGGTCGCCCACGCGGTCCGGCCCCAGAAGTACGCCCCGAAGAAGTAGAGGACGTTCAGCGCGACCGTCAGGATCACGCTGGAGACGTACGGCGAGAACAAGGCGTGGTTCGGCCCGTCGATCGCGTTGTTCCGCAGCGCCGAGACGAAGTTCACCGCCAGCCAGCCGAACATGCCGACGAACACGACCGTGATCGCGGCCTTCATCAGCCGCCGGTCCCGCGCCCACGCGACGGCGGCGTAGATCGCCATGAACATCGTCGCCTGGGTGACCAGGTTGCCCGCGAACGCGAACACGGCGCGCTCGCCGTTCACCACGAACAGCACCGCGACCAGCAGCAGCACCGGGATCGGCCAGCGGCGGCGGAAGCACAGCGGCAACGCGGCGGCCACGCTCAGCACGTACGGCTCCACCCCGCCGATGCCGAGGTCCACGTGCTGCGGCGCCGCGCCGCGGGCGAGTTCGGTGCCGAGCAGACCCGCCAGCGCCATCCCGAGCCCCAGGAGTACGTCGTACCGCTGCTCGCGCGCGGTCGGCACCGGACGTGTCCACATTCTCATCAGCCTACGGGTGGAACGCGCCGGATCCGGGACGCGTACCCTGGAGGGCGTGACCATCGCCCCAGAAGGACGGAAACTGCTCAGGCTCGAGGTGCGCAACGCGGAGACCCCGATCGAGCGCAAACCCGAGTGGATCAAGACCCGCGCCAAGATGGGCCCGGAGTACCAGGCACTGCAGAAGCTCGTGAAGTCCGAGCAGCTGCACACGGTGTGCCAGGAAGCCGGCTGCCCGAACATCTTCGAGTGCTGGGAGGACCGCGAGGCGACCTTCCTGATCGGCGGCGACCAGTGCACCCGGCGCTGTGACTTCTGCCAGATCGACACCGGCAAGCCGGAGGCGCTGGACCGCGACGAGCCGCGCCGCGTGGCCGAGTCGGTGCGCACCATGGGCCTGCGGTACGCGACCGTCACCGGCGTCGCCCGCGACGACCTGGACGACGGCGGCGCCTGGCTGTACGCCGAGACGATCCGCCAGATCCACGAGCTGAACCCGGGCACCGGCGTGGAGATGCTCGCGCCGGACTTCAACGCCGTCCCCGAGCAGCTCGCCGAGGTGTTCTCGTCCCGGCCGGAGGTGTTCGCGCACAACGTCGAGACGGTGCCGCGGATCTTCCGCCGGATCCGCCCCGGGTTCCGCTACGAGCGCTCGCTGGACGTCATCACCCAGGCCCGCGACTACGGGCTGGTCACCAAGTCGAACCTGATCCTCGGCATGGGCGAGACCCGCGACGAGGTCAGCCAGGCGCTGAAGGACCTGCACGCGGCCGGCTGCGAGATCATCACGATCACGCAGTACCTACGACCGTCGGTGCGGCACCACCCGGTCGAGCGCTGGGTGCGGCCCGAGGAGTTCGTGGAGCTGGACGCCGAGGCGCAGGAGATCGGTTTCGCCGGGGTCATGTCCGGTCCGCTGGTACGGTCCTCGTACCGCGCCGGGCGGCTGTACCGCCAGGCCGTTGAGTCACGTATGAACAACCAGGACAGGTAGAGCAGGTAGAGATGGCCAAGAACGACGCGCCCGAAGAGAAGACCAGCCGGCTGAAGCAGATCCGGTCGGCGTACCAGCTGACCAAGAAGTCCGAGCCGCTGGTCGGCCTGGTGCTGGCCGGGATCTTCCTCGGCATCGTCGGGCTCGCCGTGCTCGGCGGGTTCCTGGTCGGGCCGCTGCTGGTGTGGATCCCGCTCGGCGTCGCGCTGGGCTTCCTGGCCGCGACCATCGTCTTCGGTCGCAAGGTCGAGAAGGCGGCGTACAGCCAGATCGAGGGCCAGGCCGGTGCGGCCGCGTCCGCGCTGCAGACGCTGCGCCGCGGCTGGAACGTGGCCCCGGCCGTCGCGGTCACCAAGAACTCCGACATCGTCCACCGGGTCGTCGGCCGGCCGGGCATCATCCTGGTCGGCGAGGGCCAGCCGAGCCGGGTGAAGAACCTGCTCGCGGCCGAGGCCAAGAAGCACAACCGGGTCGCCGGCGGCGCCCCGGTGACGCAGATCGTCGCCGGTCAGGGCGAGGGCGAGATCGACATCCGCAAGCTGACCAAGTACGTCATGAAGCTGCCGGCGGTCCTGCAGCCTTCCGAGATCACCGACCTGCTGCAGCGGCTGAAGGCGCTGGACGCGGTCCGGCCGCAGGTGCCGATGCCCAAGGGCCCGGTGCCGACCAGCCTGAAGGGCGCCCGCCAGGCGATGCGCGGACGGTGACCACAAGGTAACCAAGCTGCATGCTCGGCAGTTGATCTGTTCAGAGATGCGCCGTGGGGAGGCTGGTTGCCCTTAGGGTGCGACCAGGACGGATTACAGGGGAACAGCTGAAATGACGGATCTGATGCCGCGTGCGCAGCGTGCCGTGCACGAGCCGGTGGCCGAGACCTGGCCGACGCTGGCCCGGCCGCGCTCGAATCCGGTCCGTCGGTACGGCGCGGCGACCGCGATCCGGATGATCGCCAGGGACCTGCCGGCCACGATCCACCTGGACAGCAATCGTTCGTACGGTCTGGGCGGCCCGTCGATGCGCGTACACCGGACTGCGGCGTTCCTGGACCGGCTCGGGCAGGACGCCGGCTCCGGGTTCGGCGAGGCGTACCTGGCCGGCGACTGGGACCCGGAGCCGGGCACCGATCTGGCCGATCTGCTCGTCCCGTTCGCCGAGCGGTTCAGCAACGAGGAGACCCGGCACCTGTTGCCGAAGTGGGCGCAGTCCCTGCGTTGGCTGGTCACGAAGTCCCAGCCGGGCGAGCAGGACAACGACCGCGCCGGCGCCCGCGAGAACATCAGCCGGCACTACGACCTCAGCAACGCGATGTTCTCGGAGTTCCTGGATCCTACGCTGACCTACTCGGCGGCGTACTTCCCCGACGCGACAGCCGACCTGGCCACCGCGTCGTACGACGAACTCACCGGCGCGCAACTGCGCAAACTCGACGCGATCCTCGACGCCGCCGGGGTGCGGTCCGGGTCGCGGGTGCTCGACATCGGCTGCGGCTGGGCGAGCCTGGCGATCCGCGCGGCCCAGCGCGGGGCGTGGGTGACGGCGATCACGATCGCGTCGCAGCAGGCGCTGCTCGCACAGCGCCGGGTCGCCGACGCGGGCGTCGGAGACCGGGTACAGGTCGCGCTGCGCGACTACCGCGACCAGATCGGCGAGTTCGACGCCGTGCTGAGCGTGGAGATGATCGAGGCGGTCGGCGAGAAGTACTGGCCGGTGTACTTCGACGCGATCGAGCGGCGGCTCGCGCCCGGCGGCGTCGGTGTCGTCCAGGCGATCGTGATGCCGCACGAGCGGATGCTCGCCACCCGGAACACCTTCACCTGGGTGCAGAAGTACATCTTCCCCGGCGGGCTGATCCCGTCGATCAAGGTGATCGAGGACGTCACCGCCCAGCACACCGGCCTGCGCGCCGAGGTGATCCGGCATCTCGGCGCCGACTACGCGCGCACGCTGCGGATCTGGCGGAACCGGTTCATCGAGCACTGGCCGGCGATCGCGGCGCTCGGCTTCGACGACACGTTCCGGCGGATGTGGGAGTTCTACCTCGCCTACTCCGAGGCCGGGTTCCGGACCGGCTACCTGGACGACGTCCAGCTGCTGCTGACGCGGCGCTAGCGACGTACGACGATCGTCTTCGCGGCGAGGTCGTGCAGACCGCGCCGGTCGCGGTCGAAGACCACCGCGGGGATGACCAGGCAGATCAGCAGCGAGCGGATGATCCCGGCCAGTAGTCCGGGCGGAGCGACGAAGGTCTTCCCGGCGCGGACCGGGCGCACCTGCAGCCCGCAGATCCGGTGGCCGATCGTGCAGCCGAGCAGACCGGTCAGGATCGCGGTCGTCCCGAAGAAGACCGCCGTGTTGATCGAGCCGTAGTTCGGGCCGCCGTCCCAGATCGGGCGGGCGGTGATCACGGACGTGATCAGGGCCGCGATCAGCCAGTCGATGAGCAGCGCGAGCACCCGGCGGCCCCAGGTCGCCGCCGAGGCCGGGCCGTCCTCGGGCAGACCCAGCCGATTGCCCGGGCGGCGATATTCTTCTTTGGGGAATTCTTCGGAGGGCCCAGTTGCGGCCGCCGGGGATGATGCCATGATGTCTAGCCTACGGACACCTCGTGAGAGGTCCCACGCGGGCCGCGATATCTCACGGCGTAACCGCCGTACACCAGTGGGTCAGCGCGGACACGCTGGGCGTAACATCCGCGAAACATCAGGGTCATGACGGAGAAACCGGCGGGCCCTACGTTCAGATGCAATCTCTGAGCCACCCTAGGAGTACGTATGTTTTCCAGCGCTGAGGAGCTGCTCGCCTACGTCAAGAACGAGGGCGTCGAGATCGTCGACGTCCGGTTCTGCGACCTGCCGGGCATCATGCAGCACTTCACCGTCCCGGTGTCGTCCTTCGGGCCCGAGGTCTTCGAGGACGGCCTGGCGTTCGACGGTTCGTCGGTCCGCGGTTTCCAGCAGATCCACGAGTCCGACATGAAGCTGCTGCCGGACCCGACCAGCGCGTACATCGACGAGTTCCGCACCGCGAAGACGCTGGTGATCAACTTCTTCGTGCACGACCCGCTGACCGGCGAGGCGTACAGCCGTGACCCGCGCAACATCGCCCGCAAGGCGCAGGAGTACCTGAAGTCGACCGGGATCGCGGACACCGCGTTCTTCGCGCCGGAGGCCGAGTTCTACGTCTTCGACGACGTCCGGTTCGAGACCAAGTCGAACTCCGCGCACTACTCGATCGACTCGATCGCCGGCGCCTGGAACACCGGCCGGGTCGAGGACGGCGGCAACCGCGGTTACAAGGTCCGCTACAAGGGTGGCTACTTCCCGGTCGCGCCGACCGACCACTTCGGCGAGCTGCGCGACGACATCACGCTGGCGCTCGAGCGGTCCGGCCTGACGGTCGAGCGCGCTCACCACGAGGTCGGCACGGCCGGTCAGGCGGAGATCAACTTCCGCTTCGACGAGCTGCTCAAGGCCGCCGACGACGTGATGAAGTTCAAGTACATCGTCAAGAACACCGCGTGGAAGGCCGGCAAGACCGCGACCTTCATGCCGAAGCCGATCTTCGGTGACAACGGCTCCGGCATGCACTGCCACCAGTCGCTGTGGAGCAACGGCGACCCGCTGTTCTACGACGAGTCCGGGTACGGCGGCCTGTCCGACACCGCCCGCTGGTACATCGGCGGTCTGCTCAAGCACGCCCCGTCGCTGCTGGCCTTCACCAACCCGACGGTGAACTCCTACCACCGCCTGGTGCCGGGCTTCGAGGCGCCGGTCAACCTGGTCTACTCGTCGCGGAACCGCTCGGCCTGCATCCGGATCCCGATCACCGGGTCGAACCCGAAGGCGAAGCGGATCGAGTTCCGCTGCCCCGACCCGTCGGCGAACCCGTACCTGGCCTTCGCGGCCCAGCTGCTGGCCGGCCTGGACGGCATCCGCAACAAGATCGAGCCGGCCGACCCGGTCGACAAGGACCTGTACGAGCTGCCGCCGGAGGAGCACGCGGGCATCGCCCAGGTGCCGACGTCGCTGCCGGCCGTGATCGACGCCCTCGAGGCCGACCACGCCTTCCTGCTCGAGGGCGACGTCTTCACCGAGGACCTGATCGAGACCTGGATCGACCTCAAGCGCGAGAACGAGATCGCCCCGATCCAGCTCCGCCCGCACCCGCACGAGTTCGAGCTGTACTACGACGTCTGAGTTGTAGCTCCCGAGAAGCCCACCCGGTCCGTCCGGGTGGGCTTCTTCGTGTTTCAGGGGTCGTTCTGCGTCGGCGAGTGGGTCCTTGGACTCTGGGGCGACAGGGATCCGGCTTCGTACCGTGGAGGGTCCCGGCGGACGACTGATGAGGGGGTTCGGGACATGTGTCGATGGCTTGCCTACTTGGGAGAACCCCTCAGACCGTCCAGGCTGGTCCTGGACTCGCAACATTCGCTGGTCGCACAGTCGCTCGACTCGCCGTTGGGCGCGGAGACGGTGAACGGTGACGGGTTCGGGTTCGGTTGGTACCCGAGCGATCCGGAGCCGGGTGGCGAGCCAGGGATCTTCCACAGCATCGAGCCCGCGTGGAACGACCAGAACCTGAGGGAGTTGACCCGGGCGGTCGAGTCGTCGCTGTTCTTCAGTCACGTGCGCGCCGCGGCCGGCCCGCCGATCCAGCAGACGAACTGCCATCCGTTCCGGTACGCGAACTGGCTCTTCATGCACAACGGCGTGCTGGCCGACTTCGGTGCGGTCAAGCGCGACCTCACCTTCGCCGTGGATCCGTCGCTGTATCCCGACAT
Source organism: Kribbella sp. NPDC003505 (assembly GCF_040610875.1). Classification (NCBI taxonomy): domain Bacteria; kingdom Bacillati; phylum Actinomycetota; class Actinomycetes; order Propionibacteriales; family Kribbellaceae; genus Kribbella; species Kribbella sp. NPDC003505. The sequence continues at coordinate 182,324 of NZ_JBEXNA010000001.1, forward strand.
CAAAGGCACGACCGACTCCGAGGTGCTCTTCTATCTGGCCTTGACCCTCGGGCTGCAGCAGGAGCCGGTGAGCGCCATGTCGAAGGCGGTGCAGATGGTGGAGTCAGTCGGACACGAGCATGGAGTGACCTTTCCTGTTCAGGGCACTTTCGCCGTGTCGGACGGCAAGACCATCTGGGCGTTTCGCTACTCCTCGCAGCATCGCAGCCGCACGCTCTTCCACTCGGTCGACATCGAGACACTCCAGCAGATGTACCCCGCCGAGGAGCGCCTGCGCTCCTTCGGCCGGCACGCCCACGTCGTGGTGTCGGAGCCGCTCAACGATCTCCCCGGTGCGTTCGCCGAGGTCCCCGAGTCGACCGTCGCGATCCTCGACCAGTCGGGCTACCACCACGAACCGTTCCTTGCCGAGTGACGTCCGGGGCCGCTTCGCGTTCAGGACAAGGTGTCGAGCTCGGTGAGTGCGGCGGCGTCGAGCTGGACGTCCGCGGCGCGCAGGTTGTCCTCGAGGTGGTCGACGGTACGGGTGCCGGGAATCAGCGCGGTGTGCTCGTCGTGCGCGAGGATCCAGGCCAGACACACAGCGGCGGGCGTCGCCCCGAGCCGTGCGGCGACCTTCTGTACGACGGCGTGCTCGGTGGGTGACGGGATGCGGTCGAAGGCCGACACGCTGCGTTCCGGCGTACCACCGGGTGATGTCGTCGCCGCGATGGCCGGTGCCGTGTTCGCCGCGGCGCCGGACCAGCAACGCGAGCAGGCAGAACGACTGCTCAGGCTTCTGGTGGACGGCCTCCGGCCGCGTTAGGCGAAGGACTGGGTGCCGATGACGCGCAGAAGTTCCAGTTTCTCGCGGGCTTCGGTGCCTTCGATGGGGACGAAGGCCCGGATCCGGAGATCGGCTTCGGGCGTGAGGAGGAGTTCGCAGGTGAGGTCGAGAGTGCCGACCTCCGGGTGCAGGATCCGCTTGCTGGCCAGCCTGCAGACGGCGACGCGATGCAGTTCCCAGAGCTCGCGGAACTCGTCGCTGCGTTCGAGGAGCGCGTCGACCAGCTCGGTGACGTCACGGTCGCCGTTGCGGCGGGCGTGAGTGGCGCGGAGGTCGGCGACATGGGCGGCCGAATGGGCGTCCCAGTCCTCCTCGGGGAAGATCCGCCGCGTCTCCGGATCGGTGAACCACGCCCAGGTGAGGTTGCGGCCGGCGGCGCCGCCGAGCACGACGTCGGCCAGATGGTTCTGCCACAGGACCTCTTCGATGTCGGTGGCGATAGCGACCGGGATGTCGGTGAGGCGCCCGACCAGGCCGATGAGGCCGGGGTTGATGTGCCGGCCGGCGCGGCGCAACGGCGGCGTGAGCCCGGCCAGGTGGTACAGGTGGTCGCGCTCGTCCAGGTCGCAGCGCAGCGCGCGGGCCAGGCCGGCCACGATCGGCTCCGACGGGTTGGCGCCGCGGGACTGCTCCAGCCGCGAGTAGTAGTCCGTGGACATCCCGGCCAGCTGCGCGACCTCCTCGCGGCGCAGTCCCGGCGTACGGCGGCGGGCACCCTCCGGGAGGCCGACGTCGGTAGGCCGCAGCACCTCGCGGCGGCGTCGGAGGAAGTCGGCCAGGGCGTCACGATCGATCACACGTTCCATCTTGCGTGATGCCCCGAGCGCTATCCAGGGACAACCTGTCCGTGGATGAAGTGGGCCTTCTCCGCGCCCGGCGGCGGCGCCAAGGTGGAGGCAACCAAGGAGGCTCAACCATGCATTACCGCACGCTCGGCCGGACCGGAATCAAGGTCAGCCCGTACGCCCTCGGCGCCATGATGTTCGGTGCCGTCGGCAACGACGACCGCGACGAGTCGGTCCGGATCATCCACAAGGCGCTCGACGCCGGGATCAACTTCGTCGACACCGCCGACATGTACTCCCACGGCGAGTCCGAGGAGATCGTCGGCGAGGCGCTCAAGGGCCGCCGTCAGCACGTCGTCCTGGCCACCAAGTCGCACCTGCCGATGGGTGACGACCCCAACCAGCGCGGCAACTCGCGGCGGTGGATCATGACCGCGGTCGAGGACTCGCTGCGCCGGCTGCAGACCGACTACATCGACCTGTTCCAGATGCACCGGCCCGATCCGGAGACCGACGTCGAGGAGACGCTGTCCGCGCTGACCGACCTGATCCGCAGCGGGAAGGTCCGCGCGATCGGTACGTCGACCATGCCCGCGAGCGAGATCGTCGAGGCGCAGTGGGTCGCCGAGCGCCGCGGTCTCGAACGGTTCCGCACCGAGCAGCCGCCGTACTCGATCCTGAACCGCGGGATCGAGCGCGAGGTGCTCCCGATGGTGCAGAAGTACGGGATGGGCGCTCTGGTCTGGAGCCCGCTCGCGGGTGGGCAGCTGACCGGACGCGCGCCGTCGGACCTGCGGCGGACGGCGATGTTCCGGCACATGTCCGACCAGCGCCGCCTCGACGCCGTCGAGCAGCTGGTCCCGGTCGCCGACGCCGCCGGGCTCCGGCTCACCCACCTGGCGATGGCGTTCGCGATCGCGCACCCGGCGGTCACGTCCGCGATCATCGGGCCGCGAACGATGGAGCACCTCGAGGATGCGCTGGCCGGAGCCGACGTCGTCCTCGGTGACGACGTGCTGGACCAGATCGACAAGATCGTCCCGCCGGGCACCGACGTCGGCCGCCTCGACATGGACTACAACACTCCCGCGATCCTCGACGCGGGCCTGCGGCGCCGGAACCTCGGCGACCGGCCGGCGGCCTAGCGGTCCAAGGTCCCTGGTCCTGGCACTCCCAGGGACAGCGGGACCTGGTTGCACCGGTGGCGATCGCGGATCCTCGGTGGTGGGACCATTGAAAGGACTGTTGCCATGAGCAAGCTCGCTCTCGTCACCGGAGCCACCTCCGGGATCGGCCGGGCGTTCGCCGAACGTCTCGCGGCCGACGGCTACGACCTGATCGCCGTCGGCCGCAACACCGAACGCCTCGACCAACTCGTCGAGGCCCGGCCGGACGTGAAGATCTCGCCGGTGGCCGCCGACCTCTCGACCCTCGACGGCATCCGGGCGGTCGCCGACCGGGCCGCCGCCGAACCCGTCGACCTGCTGGTGAACAACGCCGGCGTCGCGCACTACATGCCGCTCGCCGACCTGCCCGCGGACAAGGCAGCGGAGCTGGTCATGGTCAAGGTGCTCGCTCCCACTCTGCTGACCCGGGCCGTGGTCGGCGGGATGCAGCAGCGCGGCAGCGGAGCGATCGTCAACGTGGGCGGGATGATCGCGTTCAGCGGACCGGCGCCGAGCACCGTGATGCCGCGGCGCGCCGTGTACGCCGCCGCGCTCGCGGACCTGCTCGCCTTCTCCCAGACGCTGAGCGCGGAGCTGGAAGGCACCGGGGTCACGGTGCAGGCGCTGCTTCCCGGTGTCGTCGCCACCGAGTTCCACACCCGTCAGGGGCTGGACCTCAGCGCGATCCCGCGGATGAGTGCGGAGGACGTCGTCACGGCGAGCCTGCGCGGACTGGAGCTCGGCGAGACGGTCACGGCTCCAGGAGTCGAGGACGTGAGCCTCCTGGAGACCGTGTTCGCCGCGGACCTGGTCGCGTTCGGCGGCCAGAGCCCGCAGCTGGCGACTCGCTACCGAGACTGAATCAGTTGTACGTCGCTGTCACGTGGTAGACGCGCCCGCCCCAGCCGTCGTCCGGGAACGAGTCCGAGATGCGTACGTACCCGGCCTTGTCGGCGCCGAGGTGCGGCGTCAGGTCGAAGGTCCGGACGGCCTTGTTCTCGCCGTCGTGGTACGGGGTCGTCTCGGTCGCCACCGTGGTCCAGTTCTGCCCGTCACCGCTGACCTGGACGACGAACTGATTGTCGATTGTCAACGATACTGATGCCGACACGGTGTCGGACGGGAACGGGAAGCGGTAGACGAAGTAGGAGTGCCCGTCGGCGAACCGGTTCTGGACGCCGTTGCTCTGCGACCCGTCGGCGTCCCACAGCCACGGGGTCTCGGCCGCCGTGCCGGTGTCGAAGTCGGCGGTGTGCGCGATCAGAATGTCGGACCGGGTGCTGTACGACAGCTGGGATCCGGACGTCACCGTCGCGGTCACCGAATGCAGACCGTCGGCCGTCCCCGCGGGGATCGTGACGTCGAGCTCGACCGACGTCTGTACCGGCACGGCGTTACCGCGGGTCTGCAGTGTCACCGTGGAGCGAGCCGGCGTCACCGTCCAGCCGGACGGAGCCGTGGCCTGGACCACAGCCTGGAGCTGGTCGCCGACCGGCCCGGTGGCTTGGACGTCGACCCTGACCTTCACATGCGTCCCGCTGCCGGTCGCAGGCATCACCACGGGCAACGCCGGATCGGTCGTCGCGGACAAGGACCGCGTCGGCGGCGTGGCCGGTACGGCGGCGATCAGGGCGCTCAGCGCACTGGCCTGGGTCCGCCAGTCGAAGACGTTCGGAGTCGCGCCGGACCACCGCTCACCCAGCCGGTCGGAGGCGTCGCGGTCGTTGTTCCAGACCGTGGCGGCCTGCTGTGCCACGAAGTCGGTGTAGCGACGGTCGCGCGTGGTGTCGGCGAGATCCATCCAGTAGCGCATGAAGATGCCCTTGAACTGCTTGCCGTTGTCGTCGCACGTGCGGCCGGGGGCGTCGCAGGCCTCGGTCAGAACCCCGTCGGTCACCAGTCCGCCGGGAGCGATCGCAGCGTCGGCCAGTCGCCGTACCGTGGTCAGCAGTTTCGGGTCGCGGGTCGCGCGGTAGAGCTCCAGACCGGCACCGATCGCGAGGCCCTGGTTGTAGCTCCAGACCGTGTCGCCGTTGCTCTCGCAGCTGGTCCGCAGGCCGTCGTTGACGAGGCCGGCCGAGTTGATCATGCCGCTGCCGGTGAACCAGGTCCAGCCTTCCTTCGCACGGCCGAGCCAGCGCTGGTCGCCGGGCATCCGGTTGTGCAGCTCGGCGGTGAGGCGGATCCACAGGCCGTTGGTGACGGCGTTCTTGTAGGTGCGCTCACCGTCCCACCACACGCCGCCGCCGCACGAGCTCGGGTCCCAGTAGCCCTCGACGTACTCGGCGATCGTGACCGCCATGTCGAGGTACTTGCGGTTCTTGGTCAGGTCGTACGCCTGGATCCAGGTCAGCCCCCACCACTCGGAGTCGTCGATGGCGCGGCTGGTGAAGTTCCCGAGCAGCGGGTCACCGGACAGGTACCCGGCCGGGAAGGCGCCCTTGTCCTTCTCGAACGTGTTGTCCAGCTGCCCCAGGTAGCGCCGGTCGCCCGTGCGCTGCATGTAGTCGCCGATGGTCTGCAACGCGACCGCGGAGTTCCACCAGCTGGACGGGAACCAGGCCTTGTTCGGCTCGTACGAGCTCATCAGCTGGTCCGCGGCGACCCGGGCGCGGGCGACCGCGGTCGCTCCGTCGGCGGCGCCCGTGGCGCCCGCGGACTGCGGGGCGAGGGCCGCGGCGAGCAGGATCGCCCCGGCTGTCAGTACCTTCAGAATCTGCACACGACGATTCACGCGCTCTCCTCGAGATGCTTCGTGGCGGCTCGGCGCACCGAGGTTGGAAACGTTTCATCAAGCTTCGAGGCAGTATCGTCGTCGCCCCAGACAACGATGTCAATGGTGAGCGTCAGGCGAGAATCGCGGCGATCTCGTCCAACTGCTCCGCCGCGAGCGCGCCGTATCGCAGCGCACCGGCGTTCTCCTCGACCTGCGCGACGGTCTTGAAGCCCGGGATCGGCACGAAGGCTTCGCTGCGCGCCCACAGCCACCCGAGCGCGCCCTGCGCGAGCGTCCGCCCGTCCGAGGTGAGCACGTCGCGGATCGCGTCGAGCCGGCGCAGGGACTCGGCCTGGTCACCGTTGCGGAAGTCCCACCCGTGCCGTACGTCGTCCGCGGGCAGCGTGCTGTCCCGGTCGAACTTCCCGGTCAGCAACCCCATCCCGAGCGGCCCGCGCACGATGCTCGCCAGCCCGTTCCGCTCGCACAGCTCGAGCACGTCGGCGTTGCCGCCGAACACGTTGAAATGCTGCTGGATCGCCTTGCAGTGCGGGCTCTTCGCGAACAGCGCCGCCCGCTCGGGGTCGTCCGTGCTCCACCCGATCGCGCGAACCTTGCCGGCGGCAACCAGCTCCTCGAAGACCGCGAGCACGTCCTCCGCCTTCGCGAGGTCGTAGCCGCCGAGGTGAAACTGGTACAGATCGATACGGTCGGTGTTCAGCCGCCGCAGCGACTCGTCACAGGCCCACCGGATGTACTCCGGGTCGCCGTTCTCCCCCGGCGCCTCGCGGGTCTCCTCGACGTAGGTGTACCCGGCCTTCGAGGCGATCACGATGTCGTCGCGGACATCCCCGAGCGCGTCCGCGATCAGCTTCTCGCTGTGCCCGCAGCCGTAGACGTCCGCGGTGTCGAAGAACGTCACGCCCAGCTCGTGCGCCCGCCGCAGGGCCCGCTTCGACTCCTGGTCGTCGATCGTCCCCCAGCCCACCGGGCTCCCCTGGCGGGCGTGCGGCCCGCCGATGGCCCAGCACCCCATCCCGAGCGCGCTGATCTCCGACGCACCGATCGACCGCCGAATCATGAGAACCTCCACCAGGACGGGAACGTTTCCAGCATCCTGCGCACATCCCCGGCCGGCAGTCCAACAACCAATCCTGCTGATTGCCAGAAGCAGCAGCGCTGACCAGCACGCGAGACGCTCAAAGTCTAGTAATCGACTGAACTTAAACTGCTTCGCATGACCTTCCTCTGGTACATCCCGAACCAGGTCGACCCAGGGCACCGCGGGGACGACGCCGTCCAGGGACACAACAGCATCGAGCGGCTGACCGAGCTGGCCCGGCTCACGGAGGAGCACGGGTGGTCCGGTGCGCTGATCGGCACCGGGTGGGGCCGGCCGGACACGTTCACGGTCGCGACCGCGCTCGCCGCACGGACCACGACGTTCCAGCCGCTGGCCGCGATCCGGCCCGGGTACTGGCATCCCGCGCACTTCGCGTCCGCGGCGAGCACGCTCGACCAGCTCACCGCCGGGCGGCTGCTGATCAACATCGTCTCCGGCCAGGACAACCTCGCGGCGTACGGCGACCGTGAGGGCGACCAGCCGCAGCGGTACGCCCGGACCAGGGAGTTCCTCCACCTGGTCCGGCGGTTGTGGACCGAGGAGGACGTGACGTTCGCCGGCGAGTACTTCTCCGTCACCGGCTCGACGGTCGCGACACGTCCCGTCGTACGGGACGGGCGGCCGCATCCCCGGCTGTACTTCGGCGGCGCGTCGGACGCGGCGCAACGGGTCGCCGCGACGGATGCCGACGTCCAGCTGTTCTGGGGCGAGCCGCTGGACGGCGTCGCCGGGCGGATCGCCCGGCTGCGCTCACTGGAGCAGGAACTCGGTCGCGAGCATGCGCCGCTCGAGTTCGGGTTGCGCATCACGACGCTGGTTCGGGACACGACCGATCAGGCCTGGGCCGACGCCGAGGCGACGGTCGCCGAGATGGCCGAGAAGCAGGGCTCACGGGACCGCCGCTGGTTCACGGCGGTCGGCCAGCAACGTCTCCTCGACCTGACCGAACGCGGCGAGGTCCTCGACGACAACCTGTACACCGCCCCGGCCAAGTACGGCGGTGGCGGCGCCGGCACCACCTGGCTCGTCGGCTCCCCCGACGACGTCGCCAAGTCCCTGCGCAGATACCGCGACCTCGGCATCACCCACTTCATCCTCTCCGACACCCCGTACCGCGAAGAAACCATCCGTATCGGCGACCAGCTGCTTCCCCTGCTCAGCTGACCTGAAGCACTGAAAGGATGTGCTTCACCACTTGACGGGTGCGAGCTGAGTGTGCTCGGTTGATTACTTGGTGCCAACGGTGGGTATGTGGCGATGTGAGGCATGTGAGGGGAGCATCGATGGTCCAATATCTGCCCCGGTCGGCGTGGAACGCGCGCCCGCCCAACGGCGGTCCGGGGAGCTTGACCGTCTCCCGGGTCGAAGGCGCGGTCATCCACTGGCCGGGCACGGGATCGACGAGAGTCATCCACACCAGGGAGGCCGTGGCGTCGGCGTTGCGCGGCTGGCAGAACTACCACATGGACACTCGTGGCTGGTCGGACATCGCGTACCAGGTGGCGGTGGACCAAGCGGGCCGTGCCTGGACGCTGCGCGGCCTGCGGACCCAGTCCGGAGCCAACGGAAATGCCGATCTGAACGAGCGGTACGGCGCGATTCTGCTGGTGCTCGTCACCGGCGAGCAGCCGACCGCCGCGATGAAAGCGACCACTCGCGCGGTGATCGCCGACTTCCGCACGATCTATCCCCGCGGTACGGCGATCCGGCCGCATTCCGCGGTCCGGCCGGGTGGCACCGACTGTCCCGGCCCCGCAGCCCGGGCGGCACTCGCCCGCGGCGAGTTCACCCCAGGCCACGTGGAGGACGATTTGCCGTACACACAAGCTCAGCTCAGGGCCATGATGCAGGCCGAGATCGAGGAGTACATGAGGCGGTTCTGGGCCGCCCCCACCGGCACCGGTACGGCGATCCGCAAGCAACTGAACCGGATCGAGGCGTCGGTCGCGCGCGTCTCCATCGCCGAAACCGCCGGCCTCGACCAGCCCCTGGTGCCCGACGCCCCACCGGCCGCCGACCCGGAGCAGCCGACGGACGGTCAGCCGCCGACGGACCCAGCCGCTGGTGCGCAGCCCTCCGACGGGCAGTCGGCGGAGCCGCTCCCGGCACCCGGAGAACCGCCGGCCGGTTCCCGGCAGTAGACGTTCCAGCACGAGACGGCACGACACCCCGCGGACTCAGAAATGTCCGCGGGGTCTGCTTGGGTAGGCCAGTGGACCTCACTGCGTTGACAGAGCGGCTGGAGAAGATCTCGGTCGGGTACGGCGAGCGCCTCGGCTTCGACCGTGACCCGGACTGGTTCCTGCTCAAGCTCCAGGAGGAGGTCGGCGAGCTCACGCAGGCCTACCTCCAGCACACCGGGCGCGCCCGGTCCAAAGGCGCGACACCGGACGGCATCCGGGACACGTTCCATCAGGAGTTCGCCGACGTGCTCTGCCAACTGCTGCTCTTCGCGCGCCGGCACGACGTGGATCTGCCGCGTGAGATCGAGCGGAAGTGGCTGGTCTACGAAGCCTGACGCGGAGGGCGGGCGTTCCAGACCAGGGCGGCGGTCAGCGCGAGCGTCACGACCGCGTCGGCCGCCAGGCTCAGCCCGATCGGGGCCTGGAAGAACGTATCCAGGAACATGACCACGGCGTAGCCGATCGGCCAGGTCAACGTGCCGATCAGCTTCCAGGCCGGCGTCCAGCGGTCGGATGTCCAGAGCATGCTCACGCCGATCACCCAGCCGATGACCGCCACCAGCACGCTCGCTCCCAGCAGGTACGGCGCGACCAGCAGCAGCCCGACCGCGACGAAGTCCCACGGACGCAGTCGCGGCGGGATCTCGACCCGCACCAGGCCGTCGGTGGCGGCGGTAACGATCTCGCTGGGCCGGCCGAGCGACGTCAGCACCTCGCGAATCTCGTCCTCGGACGCGGCACCCGCCGCGCGCGCCTCGGCGATGTGCGCCCGCACGTCGGCGAGCAGCTCGTCGCGCCGTCCGGCCGGCAGTTCCGCGGCCTCCGCGGCCAGCTCGTTCAGGTAAGCGTCGACCAGGCGATCGCTGTCCAGTTCCCTGTTCATCCCCGTCTCCCACTCTCCAGGATCGCGTCGACCGAGGCGCAGAACCGTTGCCAGTCCGCCGTGAACGCGGCCAGTGCCTGGCTGCCCTCGGCCGTCGATGTGTAGTACCGCCGCGGCGGCCCGGACTCGGACTCGCGCCAGCTCGTCTCCACCAGACCTTCCCGTCGCAGCCGGGCCAGCAGTGGATAGATCGTGCCTTCGGTCGTCACCAGTCCGTCGACTTCGCCCAGCGCCTTCACCAACTCGAAACCGTAACGGGGCTCTCCCTGCAACAGCGCCAGCACGCAGAACTCCAGCGTCCCGCGGCGCAGTTGCGTGAAGACCTTCTCCGCTACCATGCGATACAAGGTACCTGTCCGCGCCAAGATGCGGCAAGAATGGCTGCCGCGTCAGCGATCTTCAGGCGGTTTTCGGGCGGACGGCCAGCATCGCGAGCAGTACGACGGCCGGGACCACCACCACCCAGAGCGGGCTGAGGTTGAGCAGCACCGGCGCCAGGCACAGCACGAGCAGGTCGAAGCCGCGGGCCGGCTGCGAGAACAGGCCGGGCGGGATCGCGCCCATCGGCGACGTGACCAGCGGGCCGGCGTACGACGGGGGCCGGGCCGACGCCTGCCGGACGGCGCCGGAAATGATGCCGGCGGCAACGGCGAAGGAGGCCGACGCGCTGCCGATCGCCGGGAAGGCGCAGGCGGACCAGACGATCGTGAACAGGCCGGGGACGACCGCCATGATCACCCGGAGCTCGCGCAGGTCCCACCCGAGCGCGCGGACCAGACCGGTCGAGCGGCAGGCGGTGCGGAGGCCGTCGAGCATCGGTCGTACGGCGATGAAGCCGGCGATCGCGGCCGCGACGGGGACCAGGATGTGGAAGCCGGCGCCGTGCACGGCGTACGGGACCACGAGCAGCGCGAACGCGACGGCGAGCCGCCGGGGCCAGCGCAGGATCCGGAGGAACTCGCGGTGCACGATCGCGGCGCCCTGCGCACCCCGCCCGCGGCGCGAGTGGACCCGCCCCTTGAGCCGCCAGTGCCGTCCGGCGATCACGTCGCCGAGCATGCTGATGTCCAAACTGCTCGCCGCACCCGCCAGCCCGGCCAGCAACTCTCCACCCGCAATCACACTGATCCGCCCCAGCCGATCCAGCGTCCGCGACACGAGGAACACCAGCACAGCGCACACAAGAACTGCCACCGCAAACACCAGCAGGGGGACGGCGCTGGACCGATCGTCCTGGATCTGGCCGAACGCGAGCGTCGGGTAGCCGTATTCGTCGACGAGTCGCGACGACAGCACCACGTTGGTGAACTGGTCCTCGCGCGGCTGGAAGGCCAGCAGCACCGCCGGCACCACGGCGGCCAGCAGCAGGACATCCGCGACGCGCAACGTCCATCGGCTGCGTCGCGCCGATTGCTGCGCCCACACCGTCGCGACCGCGGCGCAGACCAGACTCGCGCCGATCAGTTCGGCCGCCAGAAGTACGTCGGTCAGCGACGCTCCGACAAGGGCCCAGACGAGCGCGCCGACGACGACGCCGAGCACCGCGACAGATCCCGTCACCAGCCGGTACGCCGGGCGCAACAAGGCGGCTCGGTCGACCGGAGTCGCGAGCAGCCAGAAGCCGGTGGCGCGCGACGCCGACACCGGCCCGATCGCGAGCAGCACCCGGAGGGTGATTGCCAGCAGCAACGGTACGGCGATCCACGGCATCCAGTCGGCGAGCTGACCGCACGTCCGCGACGTACAGCCGGACGCGTTCGAGTTCAGGTGCCGGACGACGTTGCCGCCGGTCGCGCCGGCCATCGCGATCGTGAACAGGACCAGGTAGACGTCCTCGAAGATCTCCCAGAACGACCGGTCCGCGTGTTGCCGGCGCGTCGTCCGCATCCACTGCCGCAGCGACCGCGACGACGGGATCGCCCCGAAGTCCGCCGGATCGAACTCGACCGGCCCGTCGGCAGCGCTCATGGCAGCGGAGTGAGCGTGACGACGGAGTCCGCGACCGTCTCGACGAGCGCCGGGTCGTGGCTGGCGAAGAGGATCGCGGTCCCGGACTTCTTCTCCGCGACCAACCGCTCGGACAGCCACTGCACACCGCCGGTGTCGAGCCGGGCCTCGGGCTCGTCGAGGACCATCAGCTTGCGCGGGCGGACCAGCGCGGTCGCCAGCGCGAGCCGGCGGCGCTGGCCGGACGACAGTGAGCCCGGCAACTGGTCGGCGGCCGGCAGCAGGCCGATGTCGTGCAGGGTGGTGTCCACCAGGTCTTCGGGCGACGCGTTGCCGTGCGCACGGGCGAGCAGGTCGAGATGCTCGGCCGCGGTCAGGTCCGGGAAGAAGTCCAGGTCGTCGAGCAGCGTGGCGACGTCCCGGCGAACGGCATCGGCCCGCTCGTCGATCGGGACGCCGTCCAGCAGGATCTTCCCGGCGGCGGGTTCGGCCGCGCCGACGATGCACTTGAGCACGGTCGTCTTGCCGGCGCCGTTCGGCCCGACCAGTGCGATCGCCTGACCGGCCGCCAGCGTGAACGTGAGACCCTCGATCACCGGCCGGTCGCCGTACTTGTGCTGCAGATCCGCCACCGCGAGCCGGGGCGCCGCCTTCTTGCTCACTTCTTGCGGACCAGCGTCAGTCCGTCGCCGATACCGAGCATGACGACGTCCACCCGGTCGTCCTGCGCGACGTGCGCGTTGAACTCCTTGCGGTCGGCGGGCCCGTCCTCGTCGATCACCCGGCCGCCGGCCAGCGTGTTGTCGAACAGCAGCAGCCCGTTCGGCCGGATCAGCGGCAGCACGGTCTCGAAGTAGCGGATGTACCAGTCCTTGTCGGCGTCGACGAAGGCCAGGTCGAACTCGCCGTCGAGCCGGGCTGCCGACTCGTGCGCGTCGCCGATCCGCAGATCGATCTTGCCCGCGACGCCGGCCCGCTCCCAGTACTTGCGGCCGATCGAGGTCCACTCGTCGCTGACGTCCAGGCAGATCAGCTCGCCGTCGTCCGGCAGCCCGCGCGAGATCGCCAGCGCGGAGAACCCGGTGAAGGTCCCGATCTCGACCGCCCGGCGGGCGCCGATCAGCCGGGTCAGCGTGGTCAGCAGGCCGGCCTGGTCGGCGGTGGTCAGCATGCCTGCGGGGCTGCCGAGTTTCTCGGTCTCGGCGCGCAGCTCGGTCGCGATCTCGTCCAGCGGCATGCCGTGGGCGAGCATGTACTCGTGCAGTTCCTCGGTCACCGGCACCTGATGGCCCATGGAAATCCAGCCCTCCGTGTATTAGATCGGTCGCCTGTAGTCTCTATGGGTTGTTCGTCGCTCTGACACCCACCCCACCCGAGGGAGCACCCAAGCATGCGCATCGCCGTCGCCGGATCGATCGCGACCGACATCCTGATGACGTTCCCGGGCCGGTTCAAGGACCAGTTCCTCGAGGAGCAGCTGCACAAGGTCTCCCTGTCGTTCCTGGTCGACGAGCTGGTGGTGCACCGCGGCGGCGTCGGCGCGAACATCTGCTACGGCATGGCCCAGCTCGGGTTCCCGTCGCTGCTCGTCGGCTCGGTGGGCGCCGACTTCGCCGAGTACGGCGCGGCGCTGACGGCGGCCGGCGTGGACATCTCGCACGTCCGCGTCTGCGCAGACGTGCACACCGCGCGGTTCACCTGCACGACCGACCTGGACGCGAACCAGATCGCCTCGTTCTACACCGGCGCGATGGCCGAGGCCCGCGAGCTCGACCTCGGCGCGATCCACCAGGCCGCGGGCGGTGTCGACCTGGTGCTGATCGGCGCCGACGACCCGGACGCGATGCTCAAGCACACCGAGCTCGCCAAGCAGCACGGGATCGCCGTCGCGGCCGATCCGTCGCAGCAGCTGGCGCGGATGGACGGCGAGGACATCCGCACGCTCGTCGACGGCGCGGCGTACCTGTTCAGCAACGAGTACGAGGCCGGCCTGCTGGTGCAGAAGACCGGCTGGAGCCACGAGGAGATCCTCGAGCGGGTCGGCGTCCGGATCACCACGCACGGCGGCGACGGCGTCGTGATCGAGGACCGCACCGGGATCCTGGCGAAGATCCCGGCCGTCCCCGCGCCGGACCTGGTCGACCCGACCGGCGGCGGCGACGCGTTCCGGGCCGGCTACCTCACCGGTCGCGCCAACGGTCTCGACCACGAGGCCGCCGCGCACCTCGGGTGCACGCTGGCGACCACGGTCCTGGAGACGGTCGGCACCCAGGAGTACAGCCTCGACCACCCGACGTTCCTCGACCGGCTGACCAGCGCGTACGGCGCCGACGCCGCCGCGACCGCGAAGCAGGCGCTCAGGGCCTAACCCAGGCGGGTCAGGACACCCGTCTGGGCGAGCAGCGCGAAGCGGTCCGGGCAGCCCCAGTGCTCGACGATCCGGCCGTCGACCACCCGCGCCTGCTCGAACAACGCCATGTCGATCGGCGCGTTGCTCGGCGGCCCGAAGAACGCCCCGGTCGCCGTACCGCGTGCCCGTCCGCGCGCCCAGACCAGGTCGCCGACGACGACGGAGTCCTCCAGCGTGTAGACGATGTCCGGCATCAGCTCGTGCACCTGCCGGATCGCGGCCTTCACCTGGTCCCGCGCCTGCTCACCCCTCCCGGACAGACCGAACTGGTGCTCGATCAGGTCGGGCGCACACACCTCGTCGACGATCGCCGCGTTCCCCGTCGCGAATCCCTCGTGCAGGATCCGTTCCAACACCGCCAGCGGTTCCATGATCCCCTCCCGTTGCACTGTTGATGCACTCGATGCAGTGCTACTGCACTGAACACAGTGATAGTGTGCCGACGTGCCCGAAGCTGTCAAGACCTACCGCCAGGTGCAGGCGGAGGAGACCCGGATCCGGATCGCCGAGGCCGCGCGCCGGCTGTTCGCCGCGCAGGGGTACGGCGCCACGAGCATCGACGCGATCGCCAAGGAGGCCGGCGTCGCGACCCGGACCGTGTACTCGGCGTTCGGCACCAAGCGCGAGATCCTGTCGCTGATCTGCGACCGGTGGCTCCAGGAGGCCGGCGCGATCGAGCGCGCCGAGCAGGTGTTCGCCATCGCGGACCCGATCGACCGGCTGCGCGGTGCGGCGGGCTGGCTGACGAACCTGTACTCGGCAGGCTTCGACGTCGTCCTGATCTTCGAGGCGGCGACCGACGAGAGCCCCGAGACCAAGGCCTTGCTGCGGTCGAAACTCGCCGGGCGCAACCAGGTCATGGACGCGATGATCGCGTCCCTGGAGGACGTCCTGCGGGTGCCGCTGAAGCAGGCGCAGGCCGTTTACCGCGCCCTCGCGGCGCCCGGTGTCTACCAGGAACTCGTCGACGAGTCCGGGTGGACACCTGCCGAGTTCGAGACGTTCGTCGCGGACTCGCTGCAGCGTCAGTTGCTCTGAGAGCGGGCCCACAGGCCGCGGACATGGCCGATGTGGCGCCGCATCAGTTGTTCGGCGCCCTCGGCGTCGCCGGCTTCGACGAGGTCGAGCAGGTCGTGGTGCTCGGTGGCCGACGGAACCAGGCGGCCGCTCTCGACCAGCGGGGTCAGACCGAGCAGGCGGGTCTGCGAGCGCAGGTCCGACACCACGTCGACGAGCTTCTGGTTGCCGGAGTACGCGAGCAGCGTGACGTGGAAGACCCGATCCGCCTCGATGTACGCGATCAGGTCGCCCGCCTCGGCCGCCGCCACGATGTCGTCGGCCAGCCGGCGCAGCCGCGGGTAGTCCTTCGCCGGGATCGCCGGGACCACGTCCCGGATCGTCGGCGGCTCGATGAGCTGCCGGACCGCGGCCACGTTGTCCAGGTCCTCGTCGGACACCTCGGTGACCCGGAAGCCCTTGTTCCGCAGGGAGATCACCAGGCCCTCGCGGACCAGGTCGAGCATCGCCTCGCGGACCGGCGTCGCGGACACGCCGAACCGCGCGCCGAGGGTCGGCGCCGAGTACACCTCTCCCGGCTTCAGCTCGCCCGAGATCACCGCCGCCCGGAGCGCGTTGGCGACGCTGTCGCGCAGGTTCTCGCGCTGCGCCAGCCGCCGTACGCTCGGCAGCGGCCCGATCGAATCGGCAGCCATGGGTTCACCTCCTGGGTCGCCGCCTATTGTGAAGCACCGGCCGTCGTTTGGACGTCATTGGTGCGGGACGCCACCCCCGATCGACGCGACCAGCTCGGTGAGCCGCTCGAACACCCGGTCCGCGCCGAGGCCGTCGTGCTCGTACTCGTTCGTCACCCAGGCCTGCACGTTGCCGACCCGTCGTGCGGTGTCCAGCTGCAGCCCGGAGTCGACGTACATGTCGTCGAAGTACACCGCGGCCGCCACCGGTACGTCGTTGGCCGCGAGCCGGTCGAGGTCGTAGAGCTCGGGCCATCGCGGCCGCTTCGCGAGCAGCTCGACCGCGCCCTGGAACGGCCGTAGGCCACGGATCTCGGCGAACATCCAGGGGTACATCATCTCGCCGGTGAACAGCAGCGGCCGTGCGTCTTCGGCGAACTCGGGGCGCCGTGCCCGCTCCGCCTCGGCCGCCCAGGCCGTCGCGCCCTCGCCGGAGCCGTAGATGCTCTCCTGCAGCGCGGCGAACAGCGGGTTCCCGAGGTACGACGAGAGGCCGAGCGCCTGCCCGAGGAACGTGTCGGACAGCTCATCGCCGTCCAGCGCCTCGTCGATCAGCCAGTGGATGCGCTCGTACCCGGGCTTCATCCCGAAGTCGATCCCCAGCGACTGGAAGCGGCGTACCGTCAGGCGATCGCCGTCCGGCAGCCGGACGTCGGATGCCGCCAGCCGGTCCGCGATCCGGCCGACGCGCTCCACGTTGTGCGGGTACCGGCGGTAGAACTCCTGGTTCTTGGCCGCGACGCGCGGATAGGTCCGCCGGTACACCTCGGCCGCGGACGGGTCGATCGAGGCCAGCCCGCCGGTCACGTAGCAGGCGGTGAGGCCCTCGGGCGCCTTCGACAAATAGGTGAGCGTCAGGAAGCCGCCGTAGCTCTGCCCGAGCGTCGACCACGGCTTGCCGCCGAACACGGTCTTCCGCAGGTGCTCGGCGTCGGCGACGATCGAGTCCGCCCGGAAGCACGCCAGGTAGTCGGCGCCCTCCTCGGCCGTCATCGACGCCATCCGCCGCCCGCTGACCGGCGTACTGCGCCCTGTGCCGCGCTGGTCCATCAGGACCACCCGGTACTTCTTCAGGGCCTGCCCGATCCACCCGTCTGCCCCGGTCGGCCGCGGTCCCTTCCCGCCGGGCCCGCCCTGCAGGAACAGCAAGCAGGGCAGGTCCTCGTCCTTCCGCGTCGGGTCGACCAGCTCCCGCGCGAACACGCTGATCGACTCGCCCGGTCGCTCCCGGTCCAGGGGGACCGAAACGGTGTGCTCCCGGACGTGCATCCGGGGAATCGTGTAGCTGGTCATCCCGCCTCTTTCCGCCTGCGCCTGCCATCCCACTCCGGATTGATCCGCGGTACGGCGGCCAGCAGCGTCTTCGTGTACTCGTCCTGAGGATCGCCGAAGACCTGGTCCCGCGACCCGCTCTCCACGATTCTGCCCCGGCTCATCACCGCGACCCGCTGCGAGATCTGCCGGACGACGGCCAGGTCGTGTGCGATGAAGACGTAGCTGAACCCGCTCTCGCGCTGCAATCGCAGCAGCAACTCCAGCACCTGCGCCTGGATCGACACGTCGAGCGCCGACACCGCCTCGTCGCAGATCACCAGCTTCGGGTTCACCGCCAGCGCCCGGGCGATGCCGATCCGCTGCGCCTGGCCGCCGGAGAACTGCGCCGGGTACCGCCGGCAGTGGTCCGGGTTCAGCCCGACCCGCTCCATCAGCTCCTGGGTGAACGCCCGCCGGCCGCCCTTGGGTGTGATGCCCTGATAGGTCAGCGGCGCGGTGACGATCCGCTCGACCGTGTACCGCGGATTCAGCGACGAGAACGGATCCTGGAACACCACCTGCACGTTGTTCCGGAACGCCGCGAGGTCCTTGCCGCGGGCGTTCGTCACGTCCTGCCCGTCGAACACGACGCTGCCCTTGGTCGGCTCGAGCAGCCGGGCCGCGATCCGCGCGGTCGTGGACTTGCCGCTGCCCGACTCCCCCACGATCGCGAGCGTCTCGCCGAGCTCCACCTCGAAGCTCACGTCGTCCACCGCGGTGAACGTCGACTTCCGCGCCATCGCGCCCTCGCCCCGGGTGACGAACTCCTTCGTCACACTCTTCACTTCGAGCAACGTCACGACGCAACCTCGTCATCTATCCGCGGTACGGCGTCCAGCAGCATCCGGGTGTACTCGTGCCGCGGATCCGAGAACACCTGCTCCGCGGTGCCGTACTCGACCGGGGCACCCGACCGCATCACCAGCACCCGCCGGGCGATCGAGCTGATCACCGCGAGGTCGTGGGTGATGAACATCAGCCCGGTCCCGGTGGTGGACTGCAGCTCGGCGAGCAGCTCCAGGATCTGGGCCTGCACCGTGACGTCGAGCGCGGTCGTCGGCTCGTCCGCGATCAGCAGCGACGGCGAGCAGCACAACGCCATCGCGATCATCACGCGCTGCCGCATGCCGCCGGAGAACTGGTGCGGGTAGTGGTCGACCCGGCGCGCCGCGTCCGGGATGTGCACGCGCTCCAGCGCCTCGATCGCGACCTTCCGGGCCGCGCTCCGCGACCCGCCGCGGTGCGTGCGGTACATCTCGGAGATCTGCAGACCCACCGTGTAGTACGGGTTCAGCGACGACAGCGGATCCTGGAACACCATCGAGATCGCGTTGCCGCGCACGGATCTGAGCTCGCGGTCCGATCGCCCGAGCAGCTCGGCGCCGTCCAGCTTGACGCTTCCCGACGTCCGGGCTCCGCGGGGCAGCAGCCCGAGGACCGCGAGCGCGGTCATCGACTTGCCCGACCCGGACTCGCCGACGATGCCCACCGTCTCGTCCCGGTCGACCGTGAACGAGACGTTCTTCACCACGTCGACCGGACCGCTGCTGGTCGGCAACGTGACCGTCAGATTGTCGACAACGAACAAGGCAGCGCTCATGCCGACACCACCCGGACCCGCGGATCGAGTGCCGTGTACAGCAGGTCCACCACAACGTTGCCGACGACAACGAAGAAGGCGGCCAGCAGGGTCACGGCCATGATCACCGGCTGGTCGTTCTTGGCGATCGAGTCGGCGGCCAGCTTGCCGATCCCGTTCAGGCCGAACACGGTCTCGGTGATCAGCGCGCCGCCGAGCAGACCGGCGAAGTCCATCCCGAAGATCGTGGTGATCGGCGTCAGCGCCGGGCGCAGCGCGTGCCGGCGCATGATCAGCGCGCCGCTCAGCCCCTTCGCGCGCGCGGTCCGGTAGTAGTTCTCGGCCAGCGTGTCGACGACGTTGCTCCGGGTCAGTCGTGCGTACAGACAGGCGTACCCGACGGCCAGCACGACCCACGGCATCAGGTACGACTCGAACCAGACGAGCGGATTGTCGACAAACGACACCGCCGACGGGAACGGCAGCACCTGCAGCTTCACCACCAGGACGTACTGCAGCACCAGCGCGAGCACGTAGTTCGGCACGCTGACACCGCCGAGCGCGAGGCCCATACCGGTCCGGTCCCACCACGTGCCCTGTTTGACCGCGCTGACCAGACCACCGATCACCCCGACGAGCAGCCAGAGCACCGCGGCGCCGACCGCGACCGTGATGCTCACCGGCAGCCGTGCGGTGAGCATGCTCCACACCGACTCGTTGGTCTGGAAGCTGTACCCGAGACACGGCGCCGAGCAGTGCACCGAGCCGTAGTCGCGGCCCGCGAAGATCCCGCTCAGGAACTCCCAGAACTGCGTCAGCAGCGGCTGGTTTAGTCCGAGCACGTCCCGGATCGAGTCGATACGTTCCGGCGTACAGGTCTTGCCGCAGATCATCACCGCCGGATCCGGCGAGAGCTTGAAGAAGATCAGATACGTGAACAGGCAGACGGCCAGCAGGATCACCACGACACCGCCGAGCCGGCCGAGGACGTAGCGCGTCATGCAGCCTCTCCCTGGTCGACGAGGGTGCGGATCTTGTCGCCGAGGACGGTCAGCGAGAGCACGGTGAGGAACAGGAACGTGCCGGGGATCGCGAAGAACATCGGGTCCACCGAGTACCAGCTCACCGAGCTCGAGATCATCTGGCCCCAGGACGCGGTCGGCGGTGCGACGCCGACGCCGAGGAAGGACAGGCCGGCCTCGGTGCCGATGAAGCCGGGGATCGCCAGCGTCGTCATCACCACGATCGAGCCGCGCAGGTTCGGCAGGATCTCGCGGAACACCACCTGTGAGTCCTTCGCCCCGGACGCCCGCGCCGCCTCGACGAACTCGCGGTTCGCCAGCGTCATGGTCTGCCCGCGGATCACCCGCGCCAGGTACGGCCAGCCGAACGCGCTGATCACCACGACCAGCAGCACCGGCCGGTTCCCGGACGGCAGCGACGACAGGATCGCGATCATGAAGATCAGCGCCGGGAACGCCATCAGGAAGTCCATCAGCCGCGAGATCACCTGGTCGACCCAGCCGCGGTAGAACCCGGCGAGCATGCCGAGCACCACGCCGAGAACCCCGGTCAGCAAGGTTGCGGACAAGGAGATGGTGATCGATACCCGCGCGCCGTAGACGATCCGGGCGAACAGGTCGCGGCCGTTCTGCGGCTCGACACCGAACCAGTGCGAGCCGCTGATCCCGCCGAGCGCACCGTGCGGCACCCCGCCGAGATCGGAGTTGATCGCGGCCGAGTCGAACTGGTACGGCCCCCAGCCGCTGATCTTGGTGATCAACGGCGCGGCCACGGCCATCAGCACCACGATCGCCAGGAACACCACGCACGCCAGCGCGCCCTTGTCGCGCGTGATCGTGGTGAGGATCCGGCGGCCCGAGGCGGGCGGTGTCGTCGGGGCGGGCGGCACCGCCTCCTCGACCTCGATCAGGGCCGGGGTGGTGGTCACTTGACGGCGTCCTTCAGGCCGACGGACACCAGGTCGATGCCACCGGAGAAGCCGTCGTGCAGGTACGCGCCGCCGATGTTGCTGCCGACCAGCATCAGCACCTTCTCGTAGAGCAGCGGGACGATCGGCGCGAGCTCCATGATCTGCTTGTCCAGCTCGCCGTACGCCGCGTTCGCGGCCTGGACGTCGGTCAGCTTGGCGATCTCGTCGATCTTCGCGTTCACGCCCGGGTCGTTCAGCTGCGCCAGGTTCGTGTTGCCCTTCGCGGTGATGTTGCGGCCGTCGAACAGCGGCGGCAGGAACGTCTGGCCGGACGGCCAGTCCGGGCACCAGCCGGTGATCGCCGCGTCGTGCTGCTGCGACGTCGTGCCGATCACCTCGTAGTACGTCGCGGTGTCGATGGTGTTGATCTTCACGGTGATCTTCAGCGGCTCCAGCGCCTGCTGGATCGCGACGGCCATCGCCTGCATCTTCGGCTGCGCCCGGGTGTCGAGCGTCATCGTGAATCCGTTGCCGAATCCGGCCTCGGTGAGCAGCTTGCGGGCGCCCTCGACGTCACCCTTGTGGTCCGGGCTCGGGTACGGGTCGTAGTCCACGCGGCCGGCGATGGTCGGCGGCTGGATGGTGTTCGCAATCTCGGCCAGCGCCGACCCGCCGTCCGCGTCCCGCACCGTCTGCTTGTTCACTGCGAGGTTGATCGCCTGCCGGACTTTGACCTTGTCCAGCGGCTTCTTCGTGGTGTTGAGGCCCAGGTACGTCGTACATCCGCCGAGACCCGTCATCGTCCGCTGCTTGAGCTGCGGCGTCTGGATCCGGGCGACCGACGCGGCCTGGACGGTGCCGGCGATCGCGTCGGCGTCGGTGCCCTGGCCGGCGATCATCCGCTCGTCGATCGTCGCCGGGTCGAGGCCGAACGTCCACTGGAACGCGTCCGGGTTTGCCGTCCGCACGTCGTCGGTCTTCTTGTCCCACTTGTCGTTGCGGACCACCTTGAGCGATGCGCCCGGCTTGTACTCGGACACCTTGTAGGGCCCCGACGCGATCGGCTTGCTGTCCAGCGCGTTGCCCGCGCCCTGGCCCTTCGGCACCGGCGTGAACGTGTTCTGCGCGACCACGCTGCCGAAGTCCGCGAACGGCTTCTTCAGGTGGAACACGACCGTCTTCGCGTCCGGGGTCTCGATCGTCGCCAGGTCACCGGACTTGTACGGGCCCTGGTACGCCGCGGGCGCTTCGATGAGCTGCTTCGCGTACGGCGAGCCGATGCCGATCTCCGGGTCCCACGCGCGCTCGACGCCCCACTTCACGTCGGCGCTGGTGATCGGCGCACCGGTCTCGAAGAACAGGCCGTCCTTCAGCGTGAACGTCCAGGTCTTGCCGCCGTCGGACGGCTTACCGGTGTCGGTGGCGAGGTCCGCCACGATCTTGGTGCCCTCGGCACCTGGTGCCGCGCCCTGGGTGGTCAGGGTGCGGTAGATCAGCCGGTAGAAGTTGTTCACGCCGCCGTCGAAACCGCGCGCCGGGTCGAGGTGCGAGAACGCCGCGTTCGCGAGCACCTGGAGCGTCCCGCCCTGCGCAGCCTTGGCGCCATGGCCGGCGGCTTCGTCCTTGGCACCGGACGCACCGCCGCCGCACGCGGTCAGCGCGAGCGCAGCCGACGCCACGAGCCCCACCAGCATAGAAGTTCTCTTCATCAGTGTTCTCTTTCGGTTCGCAGCCATACACGCATGGCCAGGGCCTGACGGTTTCCCCAGAGGAAGTACGGCACCAACGTCACCGGCACTTCGCCGACGGCAGCCTCGGTGACGTGTCCGGTGATCACGGGATACAGCTCGGGAGCCGGCGCCGGGGCGACCTTCGCGGTCAGCTCCAGCACGCGATGGACGTCCTGCTCGCGCACGGTCGCCGCACGCACAGCCGCCGGGCTCAGCAACAGGTCGTCCACCGGCGCCGCCACATCTTGTTGCTCAACGCAATAAACCAACGGCCCCCGCGCCACAGCGATCGCCCCGCGCGCCGCATCCACGTACGGATGCACTCCATGCGCTCTGGGCTTCATCGGCAACGACAACCGCCCAACATCCCCAGCCACGAACGTCCGCCGAACCACAACCCACCCGTCCACCCGCTCGCCTGCCGGGGTAAGGGTGGCGTCTTTTGCCCAGGCGGGGATTCTGAAGGCGATGGCACGTTCCTCGGATGGGGCCTTCTCGACGGTGAGGGTGATTTCGCCGTCCCAGGGGTAGTTGGTGGTCACCTTGACGGTGAGATCGTTCGCGGTGATGCGGGCGTCGGCGTAGATGCCGACGTACAGGACGTTGTCCCGGGCAACAGCCACGTGGTCCTGGAGTTCGGACATCCAGCGGATGATGTTGGGCGGGCAGCACGGGCAACCGAACCAGGCGCGGCGGAGGAGTTCACCGCCGTCCTCGGCGCCGGAGCGCTGCTCGTGGTCCGGCCGGCGCTGCAGCGGGTTGTCGTAGAAGAACGCCGTACCGTCGGCCGAAAGCCCTACGGCGTAGGCGTTGTAGAGCACCGTCTCGTACACGTCCAGGTACTTCGCCCGGCCGGTCGCGCGGAACATCCGCCACGCCCACTGCATCGTCGCGATCGCCGCGCACGTCTCGGCGTACGCCCGCTCGGACGGCAGCTCGTAGCGGTCGCCGATCGCCTCATCGGAATGCCGGCTGCCGAGCCCGCCGGTGAGGTACAGCTTGGTCGCGACCATGTCGTCCCACAGCCGCTCGAGCGCCGCGAGCAGCGTCGGATCACCCGTCTCCAGGTGTACGTCGGCGGCACCGGCTGCGAGGTACGCCATCCGTACGGCGTGACCGGTGACGGACGGCAGCTCACGGAACGGCACGTGGTCCTGGAAGTACTCCCCCGGGAAGATCGTGTGCTTGAGGTTCCCTCGGCCGCGGCGGTCGACGAACAGCCGCGCCTGGGTGAGGTAGTCCTCGTCGCCTGTTTCTCGATAAAGCTCGACCAGCGCCATCTCCACCTCGGGATGGCCGTCGACGGCCTCCTCCCCGTCGGCGCCGTACCTGCGGACGACGAGATCCGCGAATCGGCGGGCGATTGTCAACAATCGGCCGTCCGACAATCTGCGGTGCGCCGCGACCGCCGCCTGGATCAGGTGGCCGAGGTTGTACAGCTCATGCCCCCAGCCGAGGTCCGACCACGGCTGCTTGGGCTGGTCCGGGTCCTGGAAGTACGAGTTGAGGTAGCCGTCCTCGGCCTGCGCTTGCTCGAGCAGCTCGACAACCTCGTCGTAGAACGCGCGCGCTCCCGCCGGCGCATCGTCACGGCCGACTTCGTATGCGAGTCCTTCGAGGGTCTTGTAGAGATCCGTGTCCAGGAACGGGTACCGCCCGCGGTACGGCCCGACCGAGGGATCGGCCAGCCGGCGCAGGTTCTCCAGGTTCCCGGCCTTGCGCAGCTCCGCGATCGCGTGCGGGATCGTCGCCCGCCGGTTCCGTACCTGCCAGTCGTGCAGCAGCCCACCGATGAGCTGCACGTCGACCTCTGTACCGTGTGACATTGCACAGACCCTAAGTGCAATGTCACACCTTGCCAACCCCCCACGAAAGACGTTTACACGCCGGAAACGAATGACCCTCGGTGGACCCCTGGGGCGGGATCGTGGTGGCGTGAGCGCTCTCGACCTGCGCCGGTCGCCCACCCGGCCGGCCGGCAATCTGTTTCGCGTCACCGCCGCCGTGAGCTTTTTCAGCGTCCCCCTGATCTGGGCCGCCTCCCTGGTCGTCCCGCCTGAAAAGGTCCCCTGCCAGGACCATCCCTGCCCACCGTCGGTCGACGTGGTCGGACGGTCGGCCGAGCCGTTGGACGTCATCCTCGCGGCCGCGGCCGCCGAGCTCGTCGTGATCGCCGGTTGTCTCGCCCTGGTCGCTGCACGCGGGACGCTCGACCTGCGCACCGGTCTGCGATGGTCACCCGCGGCGGTCGCCATCGTGGCGCTCGCCGTCGGCAGCTGGGGCTGGCTGCTGGAGAACGGCGCGGGACGCAGCTTCAACGCCGCGGAGGTCGCCTTTCTGGTCCTGCTCGCCTCGTGGCTGCTCACGCCGCTGATCCTGTACGTCGTACATCGCGGTGACCGGCGGGCAGTGGTCCCGGTCGTGATCGGCCTGGCCCCGACCGCCCTCGGCAACGCGCTCCTGGTACCGAACGACCCACTCGTCGTCCCCATGGCCCTGCCCGCGATCATGCTCGTGGCCGGCGTGATCACCGTCCTGATCGTGCGCCGCCGCCAGTGACTCAGAGCCGAGGGTCGATCAGCTCCAACAACCTGTTGCGTGTCACTGCGGCGGTCGCGGCGTTGTCGGTACCGCTGGCACTCGCGTCCTACGGCCTGCAGGTTGCCACCGGTGTGGGGCAGTGCTCGCCCCAGCCCGAGTGTCAGGAGCAGATCCTGCCCGAGGTCTACAGCGCGTTCGTCCTCAGCGCGACGGTCGTCGCCGAGCTCGTGCTGATCGGGTGCTATCTCGCGCTGGCGACGGCACGTGGCAGGCTCGTGCGGGACGCCGCGCTGCGCATGTTGCCGGCCGTGCTCGGTGTCGTGATCCTTGCGGTCGCGGGCCTCGTCGGCTGGCTGGAGGCGCCTACCAACCACCCGGGCGATGCCCCAGTGGGAATCGGCTATCTGATCCTGCTCGGTCTGTGGCTGCTCGCTCCGCTGGTGCTGTACGGCGTCCACCGCGGCGACCAGCGTGCGCCGATTCCAGTGGCACTCGCGCTGGTCCCCACGGTGTTCGTCGGCCTCGGCGCCCTCCCGAAGGTTCCGCTCGCCGGGTTGCCACCCGTCATGCTCCTCATCGCCGTCGTCGCAATCGCGCTTGTCCGCCGTCGCCGATGAGTCAGAGGCGAGGGTCCACGGGTTCGGACGCGAGCAGCTGGAACGGCGCCAACCGAACGCCGTCGAGCCCGTCGGTCGGCCAGCAGTACCGCCGGTACGCCGCGGTGATCCGCTCGTCGGAGGTATTCGATCACGTGTCGCAGTTCGAGACACGCGGATCAGGGTCTGGCATGTTCGCTGGAATGGTTCTAGTTTGTGGTGAGAAGATGAGTCGCTACAGACCGTCCTTCCCCGCTGACAGTCGGTAATTGTCCCCGGTTTGTGGCGAGAATCCACTGCGCCTGACGGGGAAAGGATCATGGCAACTTTGTCACGCCACACGGGGTGTCGCCGGTGAAACCCCAGACGTTCGAACTCGTCCGATACACCGACATCAGCGGGGTTTCCGGAACCGGCGTCGTCGCCGAAGGCTGTGTGTTCACCGACGGCTCGGTGGCACTGCGCTGGCACGGAGCGAACCCCTCGACCGCCGTCTGGCCGGACCTGGACTCGATCCTCGCGGTCCACGGCCACGGCGGCGCCACCGTCGTTCGCTGGCTGGACGTCTCCGAGATGGAGCCCGTCCCCGGCACGGACCTGCTGCCCGGCGAGCTCACGCACATCCTCGCCACCGGCCGCCGGTCCCACCAGCCGCCGGCGGTCGCCTCGGCCTGACGCGTCGCCCGGCCGCCCTACGGGGTGAGGCCGGTCAGGGCGAAGAACTCCTGACGCGAACTCGGGTTCTCCCGGAGGATCCCGTGCAGTGACGACGTGACAGTGCGCGAGCCGGCCGCCCGGACGCCGCGCAGCGACATGCACTGGTGCTCGGCCTCGATCACGACACCGACGCCCTTCGGCGACAGGTGGTCCTGCAGCCAGTCCGCAACCTGCTTGGTGAGCCGCTCCTGCACCTGGAAGTCGCGCGCGAACAGCTCCACCACCCGGGCCAGCTTGGACAGCCCGAGGATCCGGTCGCCGGGCAGGTACCCGACGTGGGCGACGCCCTGGAACGGCAGCAGGTGGTGCTCGCACAGCGACTGCACCGGGATGTCCTTGGCCAGGACGAGCTCGTCGTACCCCTCGTCGTTCGGGAACGTGGTCAGCTCGAACTCCCGCGGCGTCAGCATCTCCGCATACGCGTTCGCGACCCGGCGCGGGGTGTCCGCGAGGTGCGCGCTGTGCGGGTCCCGCCCGAGCGCGGTCAGCAGGTCCGCGACGGCACGCTGCGCGGCGGGAAGGTCGATCTCCTCCCGGCGCGCGACGATATGGAGGGGGACGGACTCGAGGTCGGCCGAGATCGCCATCTGCACACTCCCTGAGGTATCAGCGAACTGACATCATACTGTTACGCCAACCAGAGTTGTCGATAGAATCATCCCGTGGACATGTCGTGGGACGCCTCGGTGCAGGCGGTCGCCGTCCTCGAGGAGCCGACGCGCCGCCGGCTCTACGAGTACGTCGTCGGCCGGCCGGAGCCGGTGAGCCGGGACGACGCCGCCGGCGCGCTCGGCATCCCGCGGACCACGGCCGCGTTCCACCTCGACCGGCTCACCGAGGAAGGCCTGCTCGACACCTGCTACGAACGCCGCACCGGCCGCACCGGCCCGGGGGCCGGCCGCCCGGCGAAGCTGTACCACCGCTCGGACCG
The DNA here is from genome assembly GCF_040610875.1 of Kribbella sp. NPDC003505. Classification (NCBI taxonomy): domain Bacteria; kingdom Bacillati; phylum Actinomycetota; class Actinomycetes; order Propionibacteriales; family Kribbellaceae; genus Kribbella; species Kribbella sp. NPDC003505. The sequence continues at coordinate 209,455 of NZ_JBEXNA010000001.1, forward strand.
CGAGATCGAGATCAGCCTCCCCGAACGCCAGTACGCCGTGGCCGGCCAGCTCCTCGCCGCCGCCATCCAGGACGCCGAGTCCACCGGCGTCACACCCCGCGAAGCGGTCAACCGCCGCGCCCACGAGTACGGCGAGACGCTCGGCCGCGCCGTCCGCGACCGCGGCGGCTTACTGCAGGTGCTCGAGGCGTACGGTTTCGAGCCCCGGCCCGACGCGGACGGGATCGCACTGGCGAACTGCCCGTTCCGCCGGCTGGCGAAGGACCACCCGCAACTCGTCTGCGGTATGAACCTGCACCTCGTCGCCGGGTTGCTGACCACTCTGGATGCCCCGCTCCAGGCGGAGCTCACCCCGCGAGCCGGCCACTGCTGCGTCCGGATCACCGGACGTCCGCCACTCACCAACGCCGCCGACGACACGGTTTCGAGCGACGGCTGAGCGTGCCGCGCCCGCGCTGCGGCCGGTTGATGAGTGGTCGGCGTCCGCGAACTAAGCTCACCCCGTGGTGAAGAAGCAGAGCCAAGGAACGCCGGCGACGGTGGCGCTGACGAAGGCGAAGGTCGAGTTCACGACGCACGCGTACGAGCACGACCCGGCCGCGAAGTCGTACGGGCTGGAGGCCGCCGAGGCACTCGGGCTGGCGCCGGAGCAGGTGTTCAAGACGCTGCTCGTCGAGGTGGACGGGAAGCTCACCGTCGGCGTCGTCCCGGTCGCCAAGCAGCTCGATCTGAAGGCGATCGCGGCCGCGGCGGGCGGCAAGAAGGCGGTGATGGCCGACCCGGCCGCCGCCGAGCGCACCACCGGCTACGTCGTCGGCGGGATCAGCCCGATCGGCCAGAAGCGCGCCCTGCCCACGGTCGTCGACAGCACCGCCACCGACCACCCGACGGTCTACGTGTCGGGTGGCCGGCGCGGCCTCGACATCGGCCTGTCCCCCGCCGACCTGATCACCGTGACCAAGGCGCGGACGGCGGCTATCGCCAGATAGAGCCGAGCCGGCAGATGGTGAGCGCCTCGACGACCGCCTGCCCCTCGGCGATCAGCTCCAGCCCCCCGGGGCGAGCGTTGTAGCTCTGATAGGCCGCTCCGTTGTTCCCGAAGACGTCCAGCTGGTCACGGTCTACCAGCAGGTGCAGCCTGATTCTCCCGTCGACCGGCCGCAGCGTCGCTCCGTCGAGCGTCTGCTGCTCGCCGTCGTACACGATGTCCCGACCGGTCCTGACGGTCAACCTGCGTGCGTCCCGGACGTCGATCGTTGCCTCGAGCTCGTAGGTGTCCGTCGCCGGAAGCCGGCGTGTGCCGTCCTCGACAGTGAGGTTCTCCCAGGTCTGCGCCTCGCCGCGGAGGAGCTCGAGCTCAGGGATCGGCGTGCTGAAGACACGGAGACCGTCGTCGGTGCGCCGGAGCGTGAGGTCGACCGGGAACGACGCGTTGCCGGTCCAGATCGAGCCCTTGTTCTCGCCCTGCCAGGCCATCGAGACGATCCGGTCGTCCGGCAGATTCTCGAACGTCAGCCCGGCGTAGTACCCGCCGCCGGCGTGGGTCTCGGTCTGGTTGATCTTCTGCGGAGCCGTCCAGTCGGTGTGGAACGCCGTACCGTCCCAGTCCCCGACCAGGTAGTTGCCGCCGCCGTCGTGCAGGACCCAGCGGTGCCCCCCGTCGACCGGCATCCGGATCATGTTCGGGCACTCGAACAGCCACGCGGCCGGGTACCGGGAGCCGAACGTCCAGTCGAGCAGGTTCGCCGAGGTGTAGAAGTCGGCGCCGTTGCCGCCTTCGTCCGACCACACGACCATGCCCCAGTGTCCGGACACCGGATCCCGGAACACCTTCGGGTCGCGGCTGGTGCCGCCCGGTGTCACGACTTTCTTGCCGTCGGCGTACGCCGTGAACGTGGCGCCGCCGTCCAGGCTGTAGAACACCGTGACCCCGTTCGTTCCGGAGTAGACGACGATCGGGTCGTCGTCGCCGGCCTTCAGGCCGCTGGCGTTGCCGGTGTCGACCACGCCGCCGCCGGACCACAGGTCGCCGGGGTGGATCTTCGGGTCGAGCGCGATCGGCTGCTGCGTCCAGTGCACGAGGTCGGTGCTCGTCGCATGCCCCCAGTGCATCGTGTCCCACACCAGGCTGGACGGATTGTGCTGGTAGTAGAGGTGGTACACCCCGCGGTAGTACAGCGGCGCGTTCACGTCGTTCATCCAGCCGGCGCGGGTGCTGAAGTGGAACTGCCCGCGGCCGGGTTCCTGGTAGTCGGTGTCGGGGTACGGAAAGTACGGAAAGTCCTCCACAGGTCATCAGGTTGCCTGCAGAGGACTTCCGTCGCCACTTCGGGGTGTGTCAGCCGGTGATGCTGGGGCGGCCCGTTTCGATGTGCCCGGACAACCGGCGCCGGTAGGCCGGGTCGTCCGGGGTCGTGACCTCGACGTCGTACCAGCCGCTGTCGGTCGGCCAGAACAACGGCCGGGACTGCTTGCCTCTGAGCTCGATCGTCGTGGTCTTGCTGGTGTAGCCGCGCGCCTTCAGCTTGACGGTCAACGGCTTCCTCGAGCCGTTCACCAGCAGGAACTGGAGAGCGCCGGCGCGGTTCTCGATCCGTACGTCGAGGCCTGCCGCCGCGCCGCCGGACGCCCCGGCGACCTCGGCCCAGAAGCGGTTCGGGCCCTGGACGGCGAGTTCGAACGGGCCGTTCACGGGGATCGTGACCACGGCCGGCGTCTCGCCGTGACGGACATCCAGGTGGCAGGGAGCCGGGAGCTCACCGCCATACGGATAGATCGCGAAGTGCGCCGACTGCGAGCCGTTGTTGCTCAAAGCTAGCATCAATTTGCCATCGGCAACGGAGCCCGAGACCGACGGCCCATAAGGCAGTGCGCGAGCCGGTCGGCGGCCGGGTTCCTGCACCGGGAGGGCCTGGTCAACGGGCGGCGTCGGGTGCCAGCGATTGATCGGCGCCGGGACCGGACCGGGCCGGTCGACCGACGGCTGCCGATACGTCCGGTCGAAGTCGAAGGCCGACGTCAGGTCACCGCAGACCGTCCGCCGCCAGGAGCTGATGTTCGGCTCCCGGACACCGGTCCACAGTTCCAGGAACCGCAGGACCGAGGTGTGGTCGAAGACCTGCGAGTTCACGTGACCGCCGACCGTCCACGGCGACACCACGGTCATCGGGACCCGCGGCCCGAGCCCGATCGGCTTCCCGGCGTACCAGTCGTCGCCGGCCCCGGACGCCGGCTGCGGCGCGACCGGCGGCGGGACGTGGTCGAAGTACCCGTCGTTCTCGTCGAAGTTGATCAGCAGCACGGTCTTCGACCAGGTCTCCGGGTCCGACGCGATCGCGTCGAGCACGTCGTAGATCAGGTTCGCGCTGCCGACCGGCGTGGACGATCCGGGGTGTTCGGAGTCGACCGCCGACGGCACCAGCCAGCTCACCTTCGGCAACGTCCCGGCCTTGATGTCGGCGCGCAGCCGCGGCACCAGCGACTCCGGCTCGGAGCGGTACATCGCCTTGCGGAACAGCTTCTGGTCCGCGGCCGGGAGCTTCCCGACGGCAGCGTCGAGCTGCTGCAGCGCGACGACCCGGTCGGCCTCGCTCTTCGCGAACAGCTTGTCGTAGAACTCCTCGGTCGTCCGGTAGCCGCCCGGCACGTTCGCGAGGATCCGATGTCCGATGTCCTTGAAGGTCTTGAAGTACTCGACCGCGTTGTCGGTGAAGTTGTCCCACTCCTGGTAGATCTGCCAGGACACACCGGCCGCTTCCAGCCGTTCCGGGTACGCCGTCCAGTCGTAGCCCTGGTGGTCGTACGAGTACGCCGCGTTCGTCACCGCGCGCTGCGTCGTCCCGGGCTCGTAACCGGTCGTGCCGGACCACAGGTAGTTGCGGTTCGGGTTGGTCGAGCCGTTGACCGAGCAGTGGTACGCGTCGCAGATCGTGAACGTCTCGGCGAGCTCGTACTGCAACGGGATGTCGCGGCGGTCGTAGTGGGTCATCGTGGCCGCCGTCTTGGCCTGCACCCAGTCGTCGTTCCAGCCGCCCGCCCAGGCCTGCGTGGCGTCGCTGTAGCCGTGGGCCAGCGCACCGAGGTACTGGATGTCGTCCGGGTTGCGGCCCGCGTCGGCGGCCGCCTTCCGCAGCGAGAACGGCAGCACCTCGCCACCGCCCGTCTTCGGCTGGTGGAAGACGCTCTTGCCGTTGCGCAGCCGCAGCGGCTGCTGGTCGCCGTACCCGCGGACACCGCGCAGCGTGCCGTAGTAGTGGTCGAACGAGCGGTTCTCCTGCATCAGCACGATCACGTGTTCGATCGCGCGCAGACCACCACGCCTCACAGGTTGCGCCATCGCGGTGTGCAGCGACGGTGGGAGCAGCGAAGCCGCTGCCCCACCCGCCACCGAACCGAGCACCAGGCGCCGGGAGATCTCAGTCATGGTCCCGGACCCTAGGGGCGCGCTGTAGCCGCTGTGCGGCTTGCAGATGAACAGCTAGCCCCGCCGGGCCACCGCCGCGTCGCGGAGTTGCTGGAGCACCTCTTCGGTTGTCGTCCAACTCATGCATGCGTCGGTGATCGACTGGCCGTAGGTCAGCTGCCGGGTCGGGTCGAGGTCCTGGCGGCCCTCCTGCAGGAACGACTCCAGCATCACGCCGACGATCGCCCGCTCGCCGGCCGCGACCTGCGCGCCGATCTCCGCGGCCACGACCGGCTGCCTTCGATGGTCCTTGCGGCTGTTGCCGTGGCTAGCGTCGATCACGACCCGCTCGGGGAGGCCGGCCTTGCGGAGCAGCTCGACGGCGCCGGCCACGGACTCCGTGTCGTAGTTCGGGCCGCTGTCCGAGCCGCGCAGGACCAGGTGGCAGTCCTGGTTGCCGCGGGTGTGCAGGATGGCCGGCGCGCCGTCGTGGTCGATCCCGGTGAACACGTGCGGGACGGCGGCCGCCTTGATCGCGTCGACCGCGGTGGCGATCGAGCCGTCCGGGCGGTTCTTCATCCCGATCGGCATCGACAGGCCGGACGACAACTGCCGGTGCACCTGGCTCTCCACGGTCCGGGCGCCGATCGCGCCCCAGCCGACGGTGTCCGCGATGTACTGCGGGGTGATCGGGTCGAGGAACTCGCAGCCGACCGGGAGGCCCAGCTCGCTGACCTGGACGAGCAGCCGCCGGGCGATCCGCAGGCCGCGGTTCACGTCACCGGAGCCGTCCAGGCCTGGGTCGTTGATCAGGCCCTTCCAGCCGAGGGTCGAGCGCGGCTTCTCGAAGTACACCCGCATCACGACGAGCAGGCCGTCGGACAGCCGTTCCGCGACCGGGCGGAGGCGCTCGGCGTACTCGAGGGCCGCGTCGGCGTCGTGGACCGAGCACGGGCCGACGACGACCAGCAGCCGGTCGTCGACGCCGTTCAGCACGTCGGCCACCGCCTGCCGGCCGTCGGCGACCGTACGGGCCACCTCGTCGCTGAGCGGGAACTCGTCGTGCAGGGCGAGCGGCGTGACCAGCGGGACGGTCTTCTCGATCCGTCGGTCGACGACGCGCGCCTGTTCGCTCGGTTTGGGGAGGGTGTTCATGCTGGGGACCTTTCCGCCGGTCCGCATGCGATGTCGCAGTCAGCCGGCTGGGAACGAGAAAAGGCAAGGACGGATGTCCTTGCCTTCGTGCCGGCTCTGGTGTCTGCGATGGGCGTCAGCGATCGGCTGAGTCGCCCGGCACCGGGGCCGGCCACTCAAAAAATCGCCAATAGCTGCGCTTCACACCACCGACAATAGCAGTAACCATTCTTGGGGTGGCTTCGTTGACTGCTGCAAGACCGGGTCGAGACATCGGGGAGTGCAGCAAGGTGGTGAGGCCGCGAACCTTCGAGTTGGTTCGGTACCGAGATCCCAGTGGCGTGTCCGGGACCGGCGTGGTGGCGGAAGGGTGTGAGTTCACCGACGGCTCCGTGGCCCTGCGCTGGCGCGGCGACAACCCGGCGACGGCCGTCTGGCCCTCCGTCGAGTCCATCCTGGCCGTGCACGGCCACCAGGGCGCGACGGAGATCCGCTGGATCGACTCCCCCAGGGCACCTGGCAACCTCTTCGAGGAGCTGCACCAGGTGCGGCCCGCGTCCGCAGTCACCGATCCGCTCCAGCCGCCGCCCGGCCACCCGCGTGGATGGGCAGGGGCCAGACACCTCAGGTAGGCCATGTCCGTCACACAGATCTATCTGGTCCGGCACGGTGAGCCGGACTACGAGCCGATCGACTCCCAGACCTGGCCGGGCGTCACGGCCGACTCCGCCCCGCTCACCGCCCTCGGGATGAAACAGGCCGAGGAGCTCGCGGACCTGCTCGGCGGCATCCGCGCGACCTACCTGGTCAGCTCACCGTTCACCCGCGCCCTGCACAGCGCCGCGATCATCGGCCATCGGCTGGCCCTCGGCGTCAAGGTCGACCACGACCTGCGCGACTGGCTGCCGGACGACACCGGTCGCCGCCGGGGCGCCGCCGACGTCCGCGCCGCCCGCGCCGAGTTCGAGGCGTACGACGGCGAGTGGCCGGACGGCGTCCAGCGCCCCTGGGAGCCGCTGTCCCGGGTCCGCGAGCGCGCTCACGCCGCACTCGCCCGGCACGCCGCGAGCACCGACGGACCGGTTCTGGCGATCACCCACGCCACCGTGATCCGCGCCCTGACCGGCGAGCGAGACACCGCCCACGGCGCCCACGAGCACTACCGATTCGACCCCGCGATCGGTGCCTGAGGCATCTGCACGTGCAGACGAACTTGCACCGTTGAAGTGACTCATGTCACATCGGATGCGGACGTGAACACGCCTCCCGCCTGAAAACCGCCGATCGCGGCACCCGGGCGCCTGCGGCGATAACGAATGGCTCGAACTTCGAGACAACAAGGGTTGAACTACGTAAGAGATGAGCATAGTTTTCACCGAGCGCCCGTCCGCGCTCACGGTGAGTCAAGGAGGTTGCCATGTCGAGAGGGATGCCTCGCCTGCCCCGCCCGCTCATGGATCTGTGGGACTGGCAGTCGCAAGCCGCATGCCGGGACGTCAACCCGGAGCTCTTCTTCTCGCCCGAATCGGAGCGTGGCGTTCGCAAACGCGCCCGCGAGATGGTGGCCAAGTCGCTGTGCGGAACCTGCCCGGTCCAGCCCGAATGCCGGCAGCACGCCCTGTCCGTCGGTGAGCCCTACGGCGTGTGGGGCGGCACCACGGAGTCCGAGCGCGACAACACCCTCCTGCCCGAGCACCGCAAGTCCGCGTAGGAGCCGCCGGTCCTACCGTTCAGGATTTCCGTCGTCGGTCTCGGAGGACGACTCGTCGGAGCCCTTGGAGTCCTTGGGTTTCGGCGTCTCCTCCGGATCCGGCGGCTTCACCGTCGTGCGCGGGTCCCGGTAGCGGTCCAGTGACTTGAGGAAGTCCGGATCGTCGTCGGGCGCCACCGGCCGCGCGGTGGGCCGCGGCGGCTGTCGCCGGACGACGTTGTCCTGGCGGTTGGCGTGCGCGCGCGACATCAGCAGCCAGACGATCGGCCCCGCGAACGGGACGAACACGATCAGGACGATCCACAGCAGCTTCGGCAGGTGCGGCACGTCCTCGTCGGGTGTCTGGATGCACGAGAACAGCGCATACACGGTGAGCACCAGGCTGAGCAGGAACGGCAGAAATCGGACCACGCTCCAACAGTACGGCGCGCAGTGTGTCAGCGGCGATCAGCGGGCGGACGCGGTGAGTCCCCGCGCCCGCAGCACGCTGTTCTCCAGCGGCCGGAACACCAGCAACTCGATGCCGACGCCGACCACGAAGATCAGCACGATGCCGGCGAACACCATCGAGATGTCGGACAGCGACATGCCGTTGTGCAGGTACTGCCCGAGGCCCTCGCCGAGCTCCGGCGAAGTCGCGATCAGCTCCGCGGCCATCAGCGACCGCCACGAGAACGCCCAGCCCTGCTTGAGCCCGCCGAGGAACCCGGGCAGCGCGGCCGGCAGCAGGATGTACCGGATCCCGCCGAGCCTCCCGGCGCCGAGCGCCTGGCCGACCCGCGGCAGGATCGGCGGCACCTGGTCGAGACCGGACACCAGACCGTTCGCGATCGACGGCACCGCGCCGAGCAGCACGACCCAGTAGATCGCCCGGTCGTTCAGCCCGAACCACAAGATCGCGGCCGGCACCCACGCCACCGACGGCAGGCTCTGCAGCCCCGACACCAGCGGCCCGATCCCGCGCCGGACCACGCGCAGGTTCGCGATCGCGAGGCCCAGCGGTACGGCGATCAGCAGCGAGATCGCGAACCCGATGACGGCACGGTGCACCGACACCCAGAACAGCTCGGCGATCTCGCCGCTCGTCACGAGCTGCCAGATCTGGCCCCACACGTCGACCGGCGCGGGCAGCTTGAACTCGGGCCAGAACGCGGACGCCCACAACGCCTGCCAGACAGCCACCAGGACGACGACCGCGCCGACCGGCGGCAGCACCCGGGCCGCGATCCGGCGCAGCCGGGAGCCGTCCGGCGCGACGACCGGCGTGTCCAGGGCGTCGAGCCCGGCCTCGACCGAGGCCGCCGTCGAACCGTCGTCGCGGACGTCAAGCTGCGGCATGGCTGCTGATCACTTTGCGCAGTGCGGTGTTGATCTCGTCGACCGCGTCAGGCGACTCGTCGACGGTCCACTGCTGCACCACGCGCCCGGGCCGCGACGACAGCAGCACGACGCGCTGCCCGAGCCGCACGGCCTCGCGGACGTCGTGCGTGACGAACAGGATCGCCGTACCGGTGGCGCGCCAGATCCGCAGCAGCTCGCCCTGGAGAACGTCGCGGGTGATCGCGTCCAGCGCCGAGAACGGCTCGTCCATCAACAGCAACGAGGGCTTACCCGCATCGGTGCTGTCGGTGGTCGACGCGAGCGCGCGAGCCAGCGCGACTCGTTGCCGCATGCCACCGGACAGCTCGTGCGGCCGCTTGTCGCCGAGACCGGCGAGCCGGACCAGCTCGAGCAGCTCGGCGGCTCTGGCCCGCCGTTGCGCCTTCGGTACGCCGGCCATCCGCAGCGGGAGCTCGACGTTGCCGGCCGCGGTCAGCCACGGCATCAGCGCGGCCTCCTGGAAAACCACGGCCGGGCGCGACGAGTTCAGTTCGATCCGTCCGGCGGTCGGGCGGTCGAGGCCGGCGACCAGATTGAGCAGGGTCGTCTTGCCGCACCCGGACGCGCCGAGCAGGCAGACGAATTCCCCGGCCCGCACCTCGAGATCGACGCCGTCCAGCGCGACCACCGACTTCCGGCCGCTGCCGAACGCCTTGCCTACGTGGTGGAACCGCACCGGGCTGAGCTGATCCGGCGGCGCGTCGACAATTGCGGTCACGCCTGTCCTCCTTCTACTTCGCGTCCAGGCCCGCGGCGTCGACCGCCGGCTTGCCTGCCTTCGCGAGCACCTCGTTGAGCGGCCCCAGGTCCGCGAAGCCGGCCACGGCCGGCGCCTCCTTCGCGATGCCCGCGGTGACCTGGTCCTTGGCCAGCTGCGGGAAGGTGCCGGCGATCGGGTCCGCGGTGATCGTGATGTGCTCGAACGCCCGGTCGATGACGGCCGGCTTCAGCGCCTTGCCGGTCGCCTCCTTGAGCTGTTCGTTCACCACGGTCTTCGCCTGCGCGGCGTTCGACGTACTGAAGTCGATGGCCGCGACCAGCCCGGACAGCAAGGCCTTCACGGTCTCCGGGTGCTCCTGCAGGAACTGGGTCCGGACGATCAGCACGGTCGTCGGGAACTTGCCGTCCGGCCACAGCGACGCCTCGTCGAGCAGGACCTTCGCGCCGGCGTCCAGAACCAGCCGTGACGACCAGGGCTCGGGCAGCCAGGCGGCGTCCACGTCACCCTTCTTGAAGGCGTCCAGGGTCTGCGCGTTCTCCAGGTTGGTGACCTTGACCTTGCCGGTCAGCTTCTGCTCGGCGAGCCACTTCTTCAGCGACACGTCCTGGGTGTTGCCGAGCTGCGGCGTGACGACGGTCTTGCCGGCCAGGTCGGCCGGCTTGGTGATGAACGGCTTGACCACGAGCTGCGCACCGCCGGACGTCGCGCCGGCGATCAGGCGGACCGCCTCGCCGTTCGACTTCGCGTAGGCGTTGATCGCCGGCCCGGAGCCGATGAAGGACGCGTCCAGCGAGCCGCCGAGCAGCGCGCCGACGGCCTCCGGCCCGGCGTTGAACTTGGTTGGCACCAGCTTCGTGCTGCCGAGTTCCTTGCTGAACAGGCCGTTGCCGAGACCGACCAGCGCGGCGGCGTGGGTGACGTTCGGGAAGTAGCCGAGCCGCAGTTCGGCGGCAGGGCCTTTGTCGTTCGCGGCCGGGGCCGTCTCGTTGCCGTCGGCACGCGAACAGCCTGCGGCGGCGACGGTCAGGGCGAGAGCGCCCGCGAGCAGGCGGAACGGACGGAAGATGCTCACAGGGGGAACCTCTGTCTTGGCGGAGGAGAAAGCTCAGGAAGCGGGCTCGAGCTCGGTCTCGTCGAGGAGACGCTCGGCCTCGCGGACGGTACGGCGGGCCTGGGCGCGGACGCCGTACGCGACGATGGCGGCCCAGCCGAGCACGAGCGCCGCGTAGCCGGCGTACCGCGGGCCGGTGGCGACGTCGAGGCCGTTCAGCACGGTGCGGGCGTTGGTCAGGATCAGCACCAGGCCGACGCCGACGCCGAGCCAGCGGGTGGCCAGGCGGGAGACGAGCCACGCGGCCAGCGGCGCCGCGAGCACGCCGCCGATCAGCAGCGCGGCGACGATGCCGAACGGCAGGTTCTTCCCGCCCAGGCCGAACAGGAACCCGATGCTGGCGGCGACCGAGACCAGGAACTCGGCCGCGTTCACCGACCCGACGGCGCGCCGCGGCGCGAGTTTGCCGCTGGACAGCAGCGCGGAGTTCGCGACCGGCCCCCAGCCGCCGCCACCGGTGGCGTCGATGAAGCCCGCAACCAGACCGAGCGGCCCGAGGAACCTCCCGGCCGGACGGCCCTCGATCACGGCCCGGACCTTCCCGGTGCCGAACCGGACCAGGATGTAGACGCCGAGCAGGAGCAGCAGACCGGCCACCCACAGCGACGCGGACTCGGTCGACAGGCTGGACAGGAACGTCGCGCCGGCGAAGGCGCCGGCCGCGCCCGGGACGCCGATCAGCGCGACGACGCGCCAGTCGACGTTGCCGAACCGCCAGTGCGACAGACCGGAGGCGAGCGTGGTGCCGACCTCGGCCAGATGCACCGAGGCGGAGGCGACGGCCGGGGTGATCCCGGTGATCAGCAGGGCGGTGCTGGCGGTGACGCCGTAGGCCATGCCGAGGGTGCCGTCGACGAGCTGGGCGATCGAGCCGAGCAACGCGATCAGGATGAGACGACGCACGGAGCTACTCCTGCGGACGGGGAGGGAGACGGACGGAAGAGTTACGCCGTCGCCCGACAACCCGCGGAGTTCACGCGCAGCAGATCGACGTGCCGACGCCGCGTCAGGGCGTCTCCGGGCGCGTTCGCGATGATCTGCATGGCTCTATGAAAGCGGACAAAGTCGAGCAAGATGCTCAGGTTTCAGGATGTGGACCTGTCAATCACTTACCGAGACCAGCGATCAAAAGTGATCATCCGGCCGGATCTGGTCACACGGTTGAAAGCCGGGCGTCCCGCTGCCTACGGTCCTCAGCGTGCTGACTCCTCGATCGCTCAAGACCGAGTACGCCGATCGGCCGCTCGGGCTCGACGTGCCGCGCCCACGGTTCAGCTGGGTCGCCGTCGCCCCCGGCTACGGCGCGACCCAGACGGCGTACCAGGTGCTGGTCGCCTCCGCGCCGGAGCTGCTGACGCCGGAGCGCGCCGACGGGTGGGACTCGGGCAAGGTCGGATCGGCACGGACCTTCGGGATCGAGTACGACGGGCCGTCGGCCGCGCGGACCCGGTACCACTGGACCGTCCGGCTGTGGGACGGCGACGACCAGGCCGGTGAGTGGGCCGAGCCGTCGTGGTTCGAGACCGGTCTGCTCGGCGAGGGGTTCGGGACCGCGCAGTGGATCGGCGGCGCGACGCAGAGCGCACCGCTCCTGCGGCGGAGCTTCGCGGTCGACGGCGCCGTACGGCGGGCCCGGCTCTACGCCAGCGGCCTCGGCTACGCGGATCTGCGGCTGAACGGGCGGGCGGTCAGTGACGCGGTCCTGGATCCGGGGTTCACCGCCTACGACCGCACGGTTCTGTATGTCACGCACGACGTGACCGAGCTGCTGCGGTCCGGCGACAACCTGGTCGGCGCCGAGCTGGGCCGCGGCTTCTTCGGCATGACCTCGGTGACCGTCTGGCGCTGGCACGACACCCCGTGGACCGCCGAGCCGCGGCTGATCGCGCGGCTGGTCGTCGAGTACGACGACGGCCGCGTGGACCAGATCGTGACGGACGGGACATGGCGCATCACCGGCGGGCCGACGCTGTCCGACTCGCTCTACACCGGTGAGACGTACGACGCCCGGCGCGCACTGCCTGGCTGGGACACGGCCGGGTTCGACGACAGCTCCTGGTCTGCTGCCGCCGTCGTCGAGGCGCCCAGGGGCACACTGACCGCGCAGGCCCACGAGCCGATCCGCGTGATCGAGACCGTCGATCCGGTCGAGGTGACCGAGGTCCGGCCGGGCGTGTGGATCGCCGACTTCGGCCGGACCGTGGCGGGCTGGACCCGACTGTCGGCCACCGCGCCGGCCGGTACCACGATCACGCTCACGCACGGCGAGACGGTTGCTGACGGCAACGTAGCCGCGTGGAACGTGCACGTCGACGGCGACCGGATCCAGCGCGACGAGTACGTCGCCGCCGGCACCGGGGTCGAGACGTGGGAGCCGCGGTTCTCGTACAAGGGCTTCCGCTACGTGCAGATCGAGGGCGCGCCGGCCGAGGTGCAGATGCGGGTGGTGAACTCCGACGTGGCGTCGGCGACGCGGTTCGCCTCGACGCAGTCGGCGTACGAGGTGTTCGAGCGGGCGATGCGGCGCACGATCCTCGGCAACCTGCACGGGATTCCGACCGATACGCCGTACTTCGAGAAGAACGGCTGGACCGGCGACGCGCAGGTCGGCGCGCCGACGATGCTCGCGACGCTCGACCTGGCGCGGTTCTTCACCAAGTGGCTCGGCGACATCCGCGACAGCCAGGCGGACTCCGGGCAGCTCCCGGTCATCGTGCCGTCGAGCGGGTGGGGCTTCACCGACCTCTCCCCCGCGACCGAGTGGCCGACCGTCTACCCGTTCCTGCTACGCGAGATGTACCGCTGGTACGGCGACGAGCGGCTGCTCCGTGAGCACTGGGAGTCGCTGACGCGCTACCTCGCATGGGAGCTGGACCGGGTCGAGGACGGCTTGTCGGTCAGTGTGCTCGGCGACTGGCTCCCACCCGGCTTCGGCAGCGGCCCGGCGCCGGAGGACCGACGGCTGACCGGGACGGCGTACCTCTACCGGGCGCTCGTCGTCGCGGCGGAGATCGGCGATGTCATTGGGTACCCCAACGACTATCGGAAGGCGGCCTCCGAGCTCGCGGACGGGCTGAACCGGACGTTCCTGGACCGCGCGGCCGGTCGGTACCGGTCGGCGGAGGACCCCGACTACCGCCAGACGTCGAACGCCGTGCCGCTGGCGTTCGGGATCGTCCCGGAGGACATGGTCGCGCGGGTCGCCGAGGGTCTCGCGGCGGACGTCGAGGCGCGCGGTTTCCACCTCAACACGGGCTGCCTGGGCGTCGGCGTCCTGCTGCCGGTGCTGACCGCGCACGGGTACGCCGACATGGCGACGAAGGTCGCGCTGCAGCGGAGCTATCCGAGCTGGGGTTACTGGTTCGACCTCGGCGCGGACACCATGTGGGAGAAGTGGGAAGAGGACTCGCGGTCACGGAACCACTACTTCCAGGGCACGGTCGTGCAATGGATCTTCGAGAACGTCGCCGGGCTGCGGGTCGCCGACGCGGGCGCCGAGCGGATCGTGGTCCGGCCGGACGCGCGCGACGCGACCGACTCGGCGAGCATCCGGACCGAGACCATCCGTGGACGGGTGTCGGTGTCGTGGAAGAAGACCGGGCGGGTGCTGTCGCTGGACGTCCAGGTGCCGGTCGGCAGCACGGCCGAGATCCACGTGCCGTCGGCGCGGGCGTCGGACGTCGACGCCGTGCCGCAGTCGTTCGCGGGCACGCCGACGTACGACGCGGGCTACACGGTCTACACGGTCGGCGCCGGGCAGTGGGCGTTCACGAGCCGGTCCGCTTGACGTAGATGAGGTCGCGGACGTCGCGCCCCTCGGCCTGCGCGCGGGACTCGAACTTGGTCACCGGCCGCCACTCGGGACGCGGCGCCCAGCCGTCGGACTCACTGCCGTACTGGTTGCGCAGCGTCGGCTCGGCCTCGCACACCGCGAGCATGCCGTCCGCGTAGTCTGCCCAGTCCGTTGCCAGGTGCAACGTCCCGCCCGGCTGCAGGCGGTCCGCGATCAGAGCGACGAACGGCGCCGTGACGAGCCGGCGCTTGTGGTGCCGCTTCTTCGGCCACGGGTCGGGGAAGAAGATCCGCACGCCGGCCAGCGCGCCGGGCGCGACGTGATCACGCAAGAAGTCCAGCGCGTCGCCCTGCAGCAGGCGGACGTTGTCCAGGTCGTACTTCTCCACCCAGAGCATCAGCTGACCGAGACCGGCCGGATAGACCTCCGCGGCCAGATGGTTGACCTCCGGCATCGCGACGGCGAGCTGCGCCGTCGCCTCGCCCATCCCGGAGCCGATCTCCAGCACGGTGGGCGCTTCCCGCCCGAACCACTCGGTCAGGTCGAGGACGCCGGGCGGAAGGTCCTCCTGGGTCCGGCCCAGGTCCCGCCAGTGGGATTCCCAGACGCGCTTCTGTCCCACCGTCATCCGCACGCTGCGCCGGACGGTGCTGAAGACACCGGCTTGCCTGACCTGATCCACTGCCTCCACCAGCGGGAGTCTAGCGTTGACGCGACGACTCAGTCGTCCCAGAACAGATGTGCCACGGTGTTGTGGGCGCGGCGGGTGGTGCGCAGGTAGTCGTCGGAGAACCGGCCCGACTCCCCCGGCGGGTAGCCGCAGATCTGGGCCACGGCGGCCAGGTCCCGCGGGTCGCGGGGCAGGGAGTCGCCCGAGCGGGCGCGGACCAGCATGATCGCGTTGCGGATCCGAGTGGCCAGCTCCCAGGCCGCCTGCAGCGTGTCGGCCTCGGACGCATCGACGAGGCCTGCCTCCACACCGGCCCGGAGAGCGGCGAGCGTCCGCGTCGTCCGCAGGCCGGGTACGCGGTGCGCCTCGCGGAGCTGCAGCAGCTGGACGGTCCACTCGATGTCGGCCAGACCGCCGCGACCGAGTTTGGTGTGGGTGGCCGGATCCGCGCCGCGCGGCAGCCGCTCGGCGTCGACCCGCGCCTTGATCCGGCGGATCTCCAGCACGTCGCGCTCGCGGATGCCGTTCTCCGGGTAGCGCAACGGGTCGATCAGCTCCCGGAACGACCGGCACAGATCGGCGTCGCCGCACAACGGGTCGGCCCGCAGCAGCGCCTGCGCCTCCCAGACGGCCGACCAGCGCGCGTAGTACGAGGCGTACGACGCGAGCGTCCGGACCAGCGGCCCTTGCCGGCCCTCCGGGCGCAGGTCCGCGTCGATCGCGACCGCCGGGTCGGCGCCGGGCAGCGACAGCATCCGGCGGAGCTCGGTCGCGGCCTGGGTCGCGAAGTCCGTCGCCTTCTTCTCGTCCGCGCCGGGGAGCGGGTCGTGCACGAACATCACGTCGGCGTCGCTGCCGTACCCGAGCTCGTGCCCGCCGAAGCGGCCCATCGCGACGATCGACATCCGGGTCGGCTCCGGCTCCCCCGCACTCAATATGCGCTGTGCGACCGCCTTCCGGACGACCTCGAGCGCGGTCGTCAAGGTGCCGACCGAGACGTTCGTCAGCGCGTCGCCGACGGCCTCCACGTCGAGCAGTCCGGACAGGTCCGCGGCCGCGATCCGGAACAGTTCCCGGCGCCGGACCGCGCGGATCGCCGCGACCGCGGCCTCCGGGGCGTCCTGCCGCCGGGCGGCCGCGGACATCTCGGCGAGCAACGCCTCCTGGGTGCGCGGCGCCAGCTCGCGTTCGTCGGCGAGCATCGCGGTCGCTTCCGGCGCGCGTTGCAGCAGGTCGACGGCGTACCGGCCGCTGGCCAGCAGGTGCGCCAGCCGCTCGGCCGACGCGCCTTCGTCACGCAGCTGGCGCAGGTACCAGGGCGTGGAGCCGAGGGCGTCGGAGATGGTGCGGAAGGCCAGCAGGCCGGCGTCCGGATCGGGTGACTCGGCGAACCAGCCGAGCATCGCGGGCAGCAGCGCCTTCTGGATCGACGATCGCCGCGAGACGCCTTCGGACAGGGCTTCGATGTGCCGCAAGGCCGACGCGGGATCGGCGTACCCGAGCGCGGTCAGGCGTTGCTTGGCCGCCTCGGGTGTCAGCCGGACCTCGCCGCCGGGGATCCGCGCGACGGCGGCGAGCAGCGGGCGGTAGAACAGCTTCTCGTGCAGGCGCCGTACCTCGAGGGCGTGCTTCTTCCACGCCGCGGTCAGATCGGCGACCGGATTCTTCGTGAAGCCGAGCGAACGGCCGAGCCGCCGCAGGTCGGCCTCGTCGTCCGGCACGTGATGCGTACGGCGCAGGCGGTACAGCTGGATGCGGTGCTCCATCGACCGCAGGAACCGGTACGCGTCCGCCAGGACGGCGCCGTCCGTGCGGCCGACGTACCCGCTGCTCGTCAGGCTCTCCAGCGCGACCAGCGTCGTACCGCTGCGGACCGACTCGTCGCTGCGGCCGTGGACGAGTTGCAACAGCTGGACAGCGAACTCGACGTCGCGCAGTCCACCGGGGCCGAGCTTCAGCTGGCGATCGACATCGGCCGCCGGGATGTGGTCGATCACGCGCCGGCGCATCGCCTGGACGTCGGCGACGAAGCCTTCGCGGTCGGCGGCCGACCAGGTGAGCCGGCCGATCTGCTCCATGTACTGACGGCCCAGCTCGCGATCGCCCGCGACCGGGCGGGCCTTGAGGAGCGCCTGGAACTCCCAGGTCTTCGCCCAGCGCTGGTAGTACGCGCGGTGGCTGTCGAGGGTGCGGACGAGCGGACCGGACTTGCCTTCCGGGCGGAGCGCCGCGTCGACCGGCCAGAGCGTGCCCTCGCCGGTGTGCGCCGAGCAGATCCGCATCGCGGCCGCGGCGAGCTGGGTCGCGGTCTTCAGGGCGGGCAGCTCCGCTTCGCCCTCGTGCGGCTCGGCGACGAAGAGCACGTCGACGTCGCTGACGTAGTTCAGCTCCCGGCCGCCGCACTTGCCCATGGCAATGATCGCCAGCCGGCAGTCGGCGGCGCCGGGATGCGCGGCGAAGTACTCGTTGCGCGCGATGTGCAGGGCGGTCTCGAGCGCTCCCCCGGCGAGATCCGCGAGGACGGCGGCGACCTCGTCGACGAGCAGCCCCTCGGCGAGGTCCCGCGCGGCCAGCCGGATCAGCAGCCGGCGGTACTCGATCCGGAGCGCGTCGACCGGGTTGTCGGCGTCGACCGCCGTGGCCAGCTTGGCGGCGACGTCGTCGGCCGACGGCCGGGATCCCGCGAGCGCCGGGTCCGCGAGGTCGTACCAATGCCGCGGATGGACGCCGAGGTGCCGCCCCAGCGCCTCGCTCGCGCCGAGCACGTAGACGAGCCGCCGGCGGAAGTCCGCGTCCATCTCGAGCGTGCGGGCGAACGCGGCGAGGTCGTGCCCGTGCCGGTGCAGCGACTCGGCCATCGCACACAGACTCTGCAGCGCGAGGTCGGGATCGGCAGACTCCGAGAGCGTGGTGATCAGCTGCTCGGTGGCCAGCGGGCTGTGCGAGTCCAGCGCGTCCAGCTCCTCGAGCATGCCGGCCGCCCGCCGCGGATCCTCGAACCCCAGCCGGACCAGCCGGCCCTCCCACGACGATCTCCGACCCTCAGCCACCCCCGCAGGCTATCCAATCCCCGTCTTTGAGCACGCACCAACCGTTTCCGGCGGCTCGAAACGGTTGGTGCGTGCACAAGGTCGCGGCTGAGTTGCGGCCGGATTGCGGTGGATACACGGTGTCGTGTAGCGAACTCGCTCAGTAGTCGGGCATGATGACTGTCCATGGTCATGATGACGGGGTCACTCGCCGTGCGCGGCATGGTGGTGTGGTTGACACCCCAGCAGGGCGGACGCGTGTCCGGGCCGCCGGAACCGGACTACGACTACGACTACACGGCGACCGCGTACCTGCCGCCGCGCACCGCGGACGACGGCCAGGCAGGCGTCGCGCTGCGCCGGTTCGCGCCCGGCGCCTGGCGGACGCCCGCCGAGGGGATTCTCGTTCCTGCCAAGGGACATCGGGCCCAGCAGGTGATCCCCGGCTGCATCGTCGTCATCACCGAAGGCGTCCGTCCGGTGGGGCTGCTGACCGTGGAAGAGGTCGAGGCCCTCGCCCCCGACGGCACACCAGTTGTCCAAGCTACGAAAGCCACGCCGGCCACCCCGGTCACGCTGCTCGCGCCGCTCGACGACGCGCCGCCCCCGGCCGAGCCGCCGTACCGTCACTCCACGGCGGCCGCTCGCTGGACCTCCAAGCACGCCTCCGACGACGCCCCCGCCTCGGAAACTGCCGGCGTCTGACCCCCAACGTCGCGAGCCGGTTGTTCGTCTGAACCGGTGAGAGGACGGTGGTGTGGTGGCCGACTGGGAGCAGGCGTTCCGCGCGTTGCTGGCAACGCGCGGCGGTGCGCTGCGCAGCTACGCCTACCTGCTGACCGGCGACGCCGCGAGTGCCGGCGATCTGGTGCAGGAAGCACTCACGCGTGTCTTCGGGCGGCGCCGGGTCGGCGGGGACATCGATCAGCTCGAGGCGTACGTCCGGCGCGCCATGCTGAACCAATACGTCGACAGCCGCCGCCGGCTCGCGCGGTGGAACGCGACCCGACACCTGCTGGTCGATCCGCCCCACCACGACGACGACCGGTTCGCGGTCGCCGACGAGGTCCGCCGGGCGCTGAGCACACTGTCGCCGAAGCAGCGGGCCTGCGTCGTCCTGCGCTACTACGAGGACCTGACCGTGCCCGAGATCGCCGACGAGCTGGGCTGCGCCGAAGGCACCGTCAAACGCCACCTCTCCGACGCCCGCACCAAGCTCGCCACGCAGCTCGCCATCACGGAGGAGAGCACCCCATGACCGACCTGCGCGAACTACTCCGCACCACAGCCGCCGAGGGCGCCGAAGCGGTCGACCTCGCCGAGGACGTCGTTGCCGACCGCATCCGTCGCCGCCGGACCCGCACCAAGCGCTTGGCTGTCGGCGGTGTCGCAGTCGCCGTCGCGGCAGCGATCGCCGGTACCACCTGGCTCGTTCGGCCGGCCCACGAAACCCCATCGCCCGCGAGCGGGCCGGCCCCTCGGATCGTGAGGTCCGGTGTGGACAATCCCGCCGTGCTGGAGGCACTGCTCCGCACCACGTTGAGCGCCGACGCGAACGGCTGCGTCCAGGCCGGCCCGGACCCCACCGCGGTCACGCTCGTGTGGCCACGCGGGTACACCGTCCGTGGCACTGCGCAGTCCTTCGAAATCCTCGACCAGGCGAACAACGTCGTCGCTCGCTCCGGCGTACCCCTCGACATCGGCGGCGGTGGCGTCGACCACTTCCAGCCCACCTGGACCGGCAAAGACTGCGCAACCGCCACCCGCTTCTGGTGGGTAGGCCACATCTCCCAGCGCTAGCCGGCCGAGTAGGCCGAAGCCGTCTGAGTGTTTCTGCTCATGCCGCGACTCTCCAGATGCCAGACGATCCTGGTATGACGAAGAGCATCCAGCCCCGGCAGACTGCAGCCTTCTACGTCCAAGCGGTCGCGTCCTTCGCCGTCTCGGTTTCGGCGATGGTGATTGCCCTGGCGTATCTCCCGGCCCAACCCTGGGTACGAGCGTTCCTCGCCCTCGGTCTGTTGTACGTCGTGACGTCGACGGTCGTACTGTGCAAGGTCGTCCGGGACCGGCAGGAAATCTCCGAGGTGACGACGCGCGTCGACCAGGCGCGCCTGGACAAACTCCTCACCGAACACGACCCGTTCAAAGTCGATTCGTGACCCGCCCGGCAGTCCCCGCCGTACTACAGAACCGGCAGGAGCTTGTTGAGTTCGAAGGGGGTGACCTGGCGGCGGTAGTCCTGCCATTCGGCGCGCTTGTTGCGGAGGAAGAAGTCGAAGACGTGTTCGCCGAGGGTTTCGGCGACGAGTTCGCTGTCCTCCATCGCGCTGATGGCTTCGGCGAGGCTGCCGGGCAGCGGCTTGATGCCGAGCGCCTTGCGTTCGCGGGGCGTGAGGGACCAGATGTCCTCCTCGACCTCGGCCGGCAGCTCGTACCCCTCCTCGATCCCCTTCAGACCGGCGGCGAGCATCAACGCGAAAGCAAGGTACGGGTTCGCCGCCGAGTCCAGCGACCGGAACTCGACCCGCGACGACTGCCCCTTGTGCGGCTTGTACATCGGCACCCGCACCAGCGCGGACCGGTTGTTGTGACCCCACGAGATGAACGACGGCGCCTCGTCCCCGACCGCGAGCCGTTTGTACGAGTTGACCCACTGGTTGGTGACCGCGGTGATCTCGGCCGCGTGCTGCAGCAGCCCGGCGATGAACGCCCGCCCGGTCTTCGACAGCTGGTACTGCGCGCCGCCCTCGAAGAACGCGTTCCGGTCGCCTTCGAACAGCGACATGTGGGTGTGCATCCCGGAGCCGGGCTGGTCGGACAGCGGTTTCGGCATGAACGACGCATAGATGCCCTGCGACAGCGCCACCTCCTTCACCACGACGCGGAACGTCATGATGTTGTCGGCGGTCGACAGCGCGTCGGCGTACCGCAGGTCGATCTCCTGCTGGCCGGGGCCGCCTTCGTGGTGGCTGAACTCGACCGAGATGCCCATCGACTCGAGCATCGTGATCGCCTCGCGGCGGAAGTCGTTACCGATGCCCTGCGGGGTGTGGTCGAAGTACCCGGAGGAGTCGACCGGCTCGGGTGTCGTGCCGGGCGCGCCGACGAGCGACTTGAACAGGTAGAACTCGATCTCCGGGTGCGTGTAGAACGTGAACCCGAGATCGGCGGCCTTCGACAGCGTCCGCTTCAGCACGTGCCGCGGGTCGGCGAACGACGCGGACCCGTCCGGCATGTTGATGTCGCAGAACATCCGCGCCGTGCCCATGGTCTCGCCGCGCCAGGGCAGGATCTGGAACGTCGACGGGTCCGGCTTGGCGAGCATGTCGGCCTCGGTCACCCGGGCGAAGCCTTCGATCGCCGACCCGTCGAACCCGAGGCCCTCGGCGAATGCGCTCTCCAGCTCAGCCGGCGCCACGGCGACCGACTTGAGGAACCCGAGCACGTCGGTGAACCAGAGCCGCACGAAGCGTACGTCGCGCTCCTCCAGCGCGCGCAGCACGAACTCCTGCTGCTTGTCCATCAGTCCACCTCTCACCGGCACGTCACGGGGTCTCTCGCGGGGTCTCTCACAGTGTGCCCCGCGCTTGTTAAGCAGACGTTACGTGGCGGGGCGGGCAGTGCCACGTTCAGGGCCTAGCGTGTCCCCTTGTGCAGACGATCTTCCACGCGGCGCTCATCGTGGCAGCGGTGCTGTGCGTGAGCGACCTGATCGTCAGCACCGCCCGGTTCGTGCAGTCACTGCGGCGCAAACGGCCCGCCGAACGGGACGTGCTGGGCCGCCGTTGGCTGCCGGTCCCGGAGCTGGGGTTCGGCATGTGCGCGTTCTGCTGCCCGGGCCTGGTCACGCTAGGGCTGGCGCATCACGACGCCGACAACCTGCCGACTCGGCAGATCCTGCTCGCCGCTCTCGTCTTCGGGTACGCCGGGGCGGTGCTGTCCCGGGTCGTCCGGACGCCGGGGCCGGGCGGCCGCCGGTTCAAGCTACGCGCCGGCCTGCTGCTCGGCCTGCCGGCCGTGTTCGGCCTGGTCTTCGGCCTCTCGGGCATCGCGGTCTGAGCGCCTCGACCGGAACCACGGCACGATCCGTTCGAGCGGCGCGAACGCCAGCCAGCAGACGACCGTCGGCAGGAAGTGGATCAGCAGGATCGCTGTGTTCGCCGCGTGGAAGCCGATGAAGAACAGCGCCCCGAACAGCTGCCAGCGGCCGCGCAGCCAGAGGATGACCGGCGACAGGAACTCGCCGATGATGCCGACCCACTGCATCACGTGCAGGATCCACGGATAGTGCAGCAACCACTCCCCGACCGGGTGCGGCCGCCGCACGATCGCCCAGGTCAGGACGGCGCTGCCGGGCCAGGTCAGCGCCCATCCGGCACTGCGGAGTTTCGCCACCGCGGACAGGAAGTACGTCGCGATGACGCTGATCTGGATGCACCGGATCGCCCAGCCGGCCGCCTCGGACCGGGTCTTGTCGCCGTACCTCGCCCGGCCGACGGTCGGGAGCACCCACAGCGCGATCACCAGTGCGAGATGGTCGTGGTCGACCTTGCCGTCGCTCATCCCGATCAGCACCCACCACGTGAACGCCGCGGCGACGACCCAGCCGGCGATCCGCGGGAAGTAGTTGGTCGCGCCGATCAGGCAGGCGACGATCAGGACGATGTACAGCGCGGTGGTGTTCGCGACCGAGGGCTTCGGGAGGTCGAGGAGGCGGGCCAGGAGCAGCGGCTGGTACAGCCCCGGGTGCTCGCCCTTGTCGCGGGTGTCGCGGACGAAGGCGTGCATGTCGAGGATGACGAACAGGTACAGGATCGTCCGCAGCCAGGCGATCCGCGCCATCGCGATCGCCGGCGTGAACCAGCTCATCGGGTCACCGTCCAGGTCGCGAGCACCTGGGAGGTCGGGGGTCCCTCGACCCGGCCCTTCACCAGTTGGGTGGTGTCCCGGATCAGCTCGAGCTTCACGTACTTCGGCTGGTCGGGATGCTTGCGCGCCCAGCCGTCCGCGACCTGCTGCAGCAGCGACGGGTCCTTGACGATCTCGCCGGACCGCGCCTCGATCTCGGCCCGCGCGACGCCGGCGCCCTCGATGTTCAGCGGTACGTCGACCGTCGTACCGGCATCCGTCTGCGCGCTGATCCGGGTGTAGTCGATCTTGGCGTCGTCGGGCACCGACATCGCGTACTGCGACATCGGCCCGAACGGCCAGGCGTCGTCGGTGGCCCGCACCGATCCGTTGATCAGCAGGCCGATGCCGGCGACGGCGACCAGCACCCGCACCGTCTTGCCGAGCCGCCCCACCCGCACCACGTCCGGTGCCTCCTGACCCTGTGTCACCACGTCATTAGACCATTCCGGTTTGGCCGCCCGGTTCGTAGGGAATTTTCTATATCATGACCGCCCCAGAAAATATCCAACGTGCCCGGCTGTCCCGGCGCACCCTGCTCGGCGCCACCGCCGGCGGAGTGCTGCTGGCCGGTGCGACCATGCCCACAGCAGCGCACGCCGCCCCGGCGCCGCGCTGCTACACGCGCACCGAGTGGTCGGCGCGCCCGCCCAAGTCCCCGACCCAGGTGATCGGCAAGCCCGACCACATCGTCATCCACCACACCGCGAGCCCGAACGTCACCGACTACTCGCTCGCGGCGGCGTACAAGGTCCAGCACTGGATCCAGGACCTGCACATGGACACCAACGGCTGGATCGACATCGGCAACCAGTTGACGATCAGCCGCGGCGGCTACCTGATGGAGGGCCGCAGCAAGTCGCTGTCGTCGATCAACAACGGGCAGAACGTGCTCGGCGCGCAGACCGCCAACCACAACAGCCACACGATCGGCATCGAGCACGAAGGCATCTACGTCAGCGAGAACGTGCCGGTCGCGCTGTTCGACATGTCGGTGCTGACGTGCGCGTGGTTGTGCACCAAGTACAACCTGGATCCGCATGTCGCGATCGTCGGTCACCGCGACTACAACTCGACGCAGTGCCCGGGTGACGTGTTCTACGCGAGGCTCCCGGAGTTGCGGGACCGCGTGGCCGCGGTTCTCCTCGGCTGATAGATGATCCGCCTGATCAGGAGTTCGACTGCCAGGTCGCGACGGCGAGCAGTGCCGTCGTGGTCGTGATGAGGTGTCCGACAGGTCGAGCAAGTACGGCGTGAACACGACGGCCCAGACGACGGACTGGGACAGGTAGCACGTCAACGATCGTTGTCCGACGGCGGCGATCGCCCGCATCACCGGGCGATCGCCCAATCGGTGGGGAGTGTGTCACCGCTGATAGCCCGCACCTCGGTAACGTCGGCCCGGTGCAGCAGATCATCGCGTTCACCGGGCTGCCGGGCACCGGCAAGTCGACGCTGGCCGAAGCCCTCGCCACCGAAACCGGAGCGCCGGCTTTCGCCGGCGACTGGTTGCTCGGAGCCCTCGGACCGCACGGCGTCCTCGACGGCCTCGAGCGCCCTGCCTTCCTCGCGATGTACTACGACCTGCTCGGGACGTTGATCAAACGCCAGTTGATGCTCGGGCAATCGGCGATCGTCGACTGCCTGGTGAACGCGGAGATCGCCGACCGATGGGAGGAACTGGCCGCCGGGTACGACGCGCGGCTCCGGGTCGTCGAGTGTGTCTGCAGCGACGAAGCCGAGCACCGCCGGCGGCTCGACGGGCGGCGGCGTGGGATCCCCGGGTGGCACGAGGTCGGGTGGGATCACGTGGTGCGGATGCGGAGTGAGTACCCCCGGTTGGCGGGTGAGCACCTCGTCGTCGACGCGATGGATCCGGTGGACGTGAACCTCGATCTGGTGCGGAGGTACCTGAGGCATTCGTAAGAGGTTGGTGACGGGCGTGGGGTCAGGCCGGGGGAACCAGTAATGTGCTCTCGTGCCTCAGCTTCGGGTAGCGCTTGCTCAACTCAATGTGACCGTGGGTGACATCGACGGGAACGCGGACAGGATCGTCGCGTGGACCCGGAACGCGGTCGAGCGTGGCGCGCACGTGGTGGCGTTCCCGGAGCTCGGGCTGACCGGTTACCCGGTGGAGGACCTGGCGTTGCGCGCGTCGTTCGTGGACGCTTCCCAGGCAGGGATCAAGAAGCTCGCGCAGCGGCTCGCCGACGAAGGTCTCGGCGACATCGCGGTGATCTGCGGGTACCTCGACCGGGCGAGCGGTACGGCGATGGGCATCGACCGGCTCGGCCGCCCGAAGGGCTCGCCGACCAACGCCGCCGCGGTGATCCACCAGGGGCGCGTGGTGACGAGCGCCGTCAAGCACCACCTGCCGAACTACGGCGTCTTCGACGAGTTCCGGCACTTCGTTCCCGGCAGCACGCTGCAGGTCGTGCGCATCCACGGCATCGACGTCGCACTGGTGATCTGCGAGGACCTCTGGCAGGACGGCGGACCGGTCGCGGTCACCCGGGCGGCCGGCGCCGGCCTGCTGCTCGTCGTGAACAGTTCGCCGTACGAGGCCAACAAGGACGACGTCCGCGGCGATCTCGTCCGGCGCCGCGCCCGCGAGGCCGGCTGCGCGCTCGCCTACGTCAACCTCGTCGGCGGCCAGGACGAGCTGGTCTTCGACGGCGACTCGCTGATCGCCGACACCGAGGGCACGATCTTCGCGCGGGCACCGCAGTTCGAGCAGGGCAGCATGGTCGTCGACCTCGACCTGCCCGCCGCGTCCGGCACTCCGCACGGCACCCACGAGGGCATCGAGATCGTCCACAGCGTCCTCCAGGAGGAAGAGCTCGCGCCGTACGAGGCGATCCCCGCGAACATCGCGCCGCGACTGTCCGACGAAGCCGAGATGTACGGCGCGATCGTCACCGGCCTGCGCGACTACGTGCAGAAGAACGGCTTCAAGTCCGTGCTGCTCGGCCTGTCCGGCGGCATCGACTCCTCGCTGGTCGCGGCGATCGCCTGTGACGCGATCGGCGCCGAGAACGTGTTCGGCATCTCGAACCCGAGCGTGTACTCCAGCGACCACTCCAAGGACGACGCCGCGGAGCTCGCCGCGCGGACCGGGCTGAACTACCGCGTCGTCCCGATCCAGCCGATGGTGCAGCCGTTCCTGGACACCCTCGGACTGACCGGACTGGCCGAGGAGAACCTGCAGGCCCGGGTCCGCGCGGTGATCTGGATGGGCCTGTCGAACGCCGACGGCCACCTGGTGCTTGCCTGCGGCAACAAATCGGAGCTGTCCGTCGGGTACTCGACGATCTACGGCGACGCGGTCGGCGGGTACGCACCGCTGAAGGACGTGCCGAAGACCGTCGTCTGGCGGCTCGCGAAATGGCGGAACGCGGACGCGAAGGAGAAGGGCCGGCAGCCCCCGATCCCGGAGAACTCGATCGCCAAGCCGCCGTCCGCCGAGCTTCGCCCGGGGCAGCAGGACACCGACTCGCTGCCGCCGTACGACCTGCTCGACGACATGCTCGACGACTACGTCGAGCAGGACCGCGGCAGTGCGGAACTCGTCGCCGCCGGGTTCGACACCGAGTTGGTGACCAGGACGATCCAGCTCGTCGACAAAGCCGAGTACAAGCGCCGGCAGTACCCACCGGGCCCGAAGATCACGCACAAGGCCTTCGGCCGGGACCGCCGGTTGCCGATCACCAATGCATGGCGTGAGGACGCACGAAAGGCGGCCGAGCACTGAGTGACTCCTGGCGGTACCGCCCATCCACAGACACCCCGTGGAGCTCGCCCGACGAGCTCCACGACCGCTCCGGCCTGCCCCGGCAGGACCTGCCCCGACGCGATGTGAGCGATCGCTCACCCACAGGCGGTGGCGCTCACCCTCCGCAACGGTGGGACGATGAGGGCATGGTTGACAACTTCCTGTCGGCCGGTACCCAGGGCGACGACGAGGAGTTGCCTTCGCCGTACGGGACCGGACCGAAGAACCGGGCAACCGAGGAACACCGCCGCTCGGACTACGACAACGACACGTGGCAGGAGCGCGGCTCCGGCCTCGACCCGGCACCGTCGCTGCCGAACGCCCCGCGCACCTACGAGCGTGGGCCGGTCCCGCAGCAGCCGTACGTTCCGAAACCGCCGTACCTCCCGAGCGCACCTCCGCCGCCGCAGCAGGCCCCGCGGACCGAGCGCCCCGAGTACTACGGGGAGTCGCGCGAGGAGCCGTACGGACGGGAGTACCAGGAGCAGAACCCGTTCCGCCCGCAGGCCCCGGCACAGCAGCCTGCGCAGTCACCGGCGCCAGGACGGCCAAGCCCGTTCGGGCCCGGATCGGGCAGCAACGGTGCAGCCGGAGCGCAGCAGCCGCCGAGGCCGCAAGGGCAGAGCGGAAACGGTACGCCGCCGCGACCCGCGCCGTCGTCGAACGGCAGCACGAACTGGACGACTCCGGCCACGCCGCCGAGTCCGTTCGGTGCGCAACCGCAGCCGCCGGCCGCGAGTAACGGGTTGAGCACTTACAGCTCGAGCAACGGCCACAGCAGCAACGGGTCGAGCCCTGCGTCGAGCAATGGGTCGAGCAATGGGTCGAGCAGCAATGGACTGAGTTCGCCGCAGCCACCGCGGCCGCCGCAGCGTCCGGAGGCACCGCGGGCGCAGGAAGGTCGCGCGCCGGAGCCGACCCGCCGCTACGAGCCAGGCCCTGGTCCGGAGCCGGTATGGAGTCATGAGCCGGTTCGCCCGCCGGAGCCCGTGCAGGAGACGAGGCATGAGCCCGCGCAGGAGCCCAGGCGTGAGCCGGCGCGTCCACCAGAGCTTGCCCGCCGGCGCGAGGAGGAGACGCGGCCGCAGGAGATCCGGCTTCGGCCGCGCGGGCAGTCGCACAACGGGTACCTGTCGGACCCGAGTGCCGAGTACGAGAGCAATGCGCCGGTGAGCGACGAAGCTGTCGGCGCTCCGGTGCCCGAGCAGCCGCGCGTCCCGGGCGCGGCCCGGCCGATCGGGGCGCGGCGACGCGCGGACGTGCAGCAGGACGCCCCGAGCCAGGTCCCCGCGGAGCAGGTCAGCTCGCCCCGCGGCGCTCGCCGCGCCCAGGCTGCCCCGGCCCAACAGGCAACTCCGGAGCAGCAGGCAACTCCGGTCCAGCAGGCCGCGGCTCAGCAAGCCGCCCCGGCCAAGCCGACGTCGCCGGCTGAGCGAGCCACGCCGGTCCAGCAGGCTGCGCCCGTGAGCAATCCAGCAGAGCCGTCCGCGAGCAACGCACCTGAGGCTGCCGCGGCGACGCCTGCTTCCGAGGCGTCCGAGGTCTCGCCGTACGGCGGTGGCTCGTCCGCTGCCAAACGGTCCGGCGACGGTGCACCAGCCGCCGACGCGCCGAAGCGGCCCCGGCGGTACCGCGTGCACCACCTGCGGGACTTCAAGAGCCGCGGCGAGAAGTGGGCGATGCTGACGGCGTACGACCAGTACACCGCCGAGATCTTCGACCAGGCCGGCATCCCGGTGCTGCTCGTCGGCGACTCCGCCGCGAACAACGTGTTCGGCTACGACACGACGCTGCGGGTCACGGTCGACGAGCTGATCCCGCTGGCGCGCGCGGTCGCCGGTGCGGTCGAGCGGGCGCTGGTCGTCGCGGACCTGCCGTTCGGTTCGTACCAGGCGTCGCCTGAGCAGGCGTTCCACACGGCCGTGCGGTTCATGAAGGAGGCCGGCGTCCACGCGGTGAAGCTCGAGGGCGGGCGGACCGTCGTACCGATGGTCGAGAAGCTCACCCAGTCGGGCATTCCGGTGATGGCGCACATCGGCTTCACGCCGCAGAGCGAGCACAGCATCGGCGGGTACCGCGTGCAGGGCCGGGGCGATCAGGCGGCCGGCCTGATCGACGACGCCGTCGCGCTCGCCGCGGCCGGTGCGTTCTCGGTCGTGCTCGAGATGGTGCCGGGCGACGTGGCCGCGGAGATCACCAAGCGGGTGCCGATCCCGACCATCGGTATCGGCGCCGGCCGCGACACCGATGCGCAGGTGCTGGTGTGGCAGGACATGGCCGGGCTGCGCTCCGGCACCATGCCGCGCTTCGTGAAGCAGTACGCCGACCTGCGCGGCATCCTCGTCAACGCCGCGGCGACGTACGCGTCCGAAGTCGCCTCAGGCGCGTTCCCCGGAGAAGAACACACCTTCTAGGTCCACGGTAGGGCAGACCGCTCGGTCCAGTACTCCTCGGGCTGCTGGACGAACTCGCTGAGCGGGCCGTCGGTGCGGTACGCGAGGTTGCTGACCAGCTGTGCCGTCGTGGTGGCTCCACTGAGCACCACGTCGGCCCAGGGCTGGGCAACGGCCGCACCGATGGCCAGCGCGTCCGGTGCGACGTCGTGCTGCTGGGCGAACTCGTTGAACGGGGTCTCGCCGGCACGCGCCGTGAGGCGGCCGTTGGCGACCGCTTCCTTGATCACGACGAACCAGCCCGCCTCGTGTGCTTCGGCGAGTGCGTCGCCGGCCGACGTCTCCAGCACGTTCCACGTGGCTTGTACGGCGGTGAACGGCGTACCGGAAGACAGCGCCTTGTGCAGGGTCTCGGCCTGTCGCGGACCGCTGGTGGAGAGGCCGACGCGGACACCCGATTCCGTCAGCTCGCGCAGCCGATCGAGCAAGCGCTTGTCCTCCAGTGCGGGACTGTCCGACGTGAGGCTGTGGACGAGGTAGAAGTCCGGCGGTCCGCCGAGCGCCCGAAGAGTCTCCGGCCACTGCCGCTCGAACGTCGCAAGGCTGTGGTCCTTCACCTCATGCGTGTCCACGTCGTGCCGCCAGTCGGCGACGTACGTGTAGCCCCACTTCGAGCCGACGGTCAGCTGACCGCGGCGTTCCGGCGTCAGCCATTCGCCGAGGAACTCCTCGGCAAGACCGTACGAACGCGCGGCGTCGAAGTACCGAACACCTGCCTGCCAGGCCTGCTCCAGCAGCTCGTGCGTCCGGGCCCGCAGGTCCTCGACCGCCCGGCGCGGCGGCAGGTCCTCGTCGTGCCCGAGGTTGATGTACCCAGGACGCCCCAGCGCCGCCAGTCCGAGACCGATGCTTGCCATGCCAAAATGATCCGCACAGTGATCGTAGGTGTCCACAGCAACCATGTGAGACGCGCCGCACGACCCGGCACGTAGCAGGCTCCGTCCCTTAGCGTTTTGTGGTGTGAGCGAATCCCAGCTGCCACCACCAGGAACGGTCCGGCACCGTACGACGGCCCGCGTGCTGCCGGTGCGACCGGACGGCAAGGTGCTGCTGCTGCACGGCTGGGACCCGCTGAAGCCGCAGACGCCGTACTGGTTCACGATCGGCGGGGGTGTCGAAGCAGGCGAGACGGTCACGGAAGCGGCCGGCCGGGAGTTGCGCGAAGAGGTCGGCATCGTGCTGCCGACCGACGCGCTCGGCGCACCGGTGGCGACCAACACCATCGAGTTCGAGTGGGGCGGGTGCCGGATCGTCCAGCACCAGACCTTCTTCGCGGTCGCGGTGGACCGCGTCGACGTGACGTTCGCGAACCAGGAGGAGCTCGAGCTCCAGACCATCAGCGCGCACGGCTGGTGGTACGGCGACGATCTCGAGGCGACCGGCCGGGCTGCGCACGTGACGATCCCGGGTCTGCTCCGTCAGGCGGCCGACGTCATCACCTTGCGCCGCGCGTCCTGATCAGCGCTTGCGCGCGGTGAGGCATGCCTAACCCGTCCGGACGTCGCGCGGCGATCGTGGTGGACGTCACGCCAGTTGCCCGGTGAGCAGTTCGCGCGCCTCGACGAGTGACGGTCCGTACCAGGTCAGATGCCTTCCGGATACACAGCGCGCGGGTTTACCGAACGCCTCGGGACCGTCGTCGGGTGAAAACGCATAAGGCTCGTCCGGCAGCACCACGACGTCGTACTCCGGTAACGCGTCCGGATCGATCCGCGGATATCGCTCACCGGATTCGCTCAGCACGTTGTCGATACCGAGTCGGGACAGCAGATCGCCCGCGAACGTGTCCCGCCCCAACGCCATCCATGGTCTGCGCCAGATCGGTATCACCGCGCGCCGGCGCATTCCGTCGTACGGCGTGCGCCACACCGCGCGTGCGTCGTGCAGCCATTGCGGCTCGTCGCCGGCGATCGCGGAGAGCATGCGGCCGAGTGAATCGAGTGCATCGGGCACCGTCGTCGGCGCGGTCACCCAGACCGCGATTCCACTGGCGCGCAACGCGTCCAGATCGGCCGCGCGATTCTCTTCCGCGTTCGCCAGGACGACGTCCGGTGCGAGCGCGCGGATGCGCTCCAGATCGGGATTCTTGGTGCCGCGGACGCGCGCCACGTCGAGGTCCGCGGGATGCGTGCACCAGTCGGTCGCACCAACGATCAGGTCCGCGCGCGTGGCCGCGATCGACTCCGTCAACGACGGCACGATGCTGACCACGCGACGTACCTCGCGAGGTAGTTCGACGACGGTTCCGAGGTCGTCGTGCACGTGCTTCATCTCCTCGGTTCGCAGGACGTTGCCGAGGACAACACTCGCCGAACGGAGCGGTTTCGGCGACAAACTGCCGCGTGTCGCCAAGAAAATATTCCGGGCATCCGGCATGCTCAGGGCGCGGCGGAATCCCTTCTGCACAAGGATTTTCGGCATTTGCGCGCACATCCGCCGCCAGTTCTCCTTAACCTGCGGATGTTTCCGGTGCTTTACGTAGCGCACAAGTGTTGTCATCATCATGACGACGAGGAATCCACCGTGGTTTTCCTCAGCCGCACCAAGGAGGCAGAGTGCCAGCCAAGAAGGCAGCCGCAGGGAAGGCGACAGCCAAAAAGGCTTCTCCCGCCAAGAAGACTGTCGCGAAGAAGGCCAGCGCCGCGAAGACGACGACCGCGCGCAAGGTCAGCGCAGCAAAGAAGACAGCGACGAAGAAGGTGAGTGCGGCCAAGAAGACCGCCGCCAAGAAGACGGTGGCGAAGAAGGCGCCGGCCCGGAAGACCACCGCCACGAAGGCTCCGGCGAAGAAGGTCACGGCCGCGAAGAAGACCGTCGCGAAGAAGGCGCCGGCCAAGCGCGCGACCGCCGCCAAGAAGACCACGGCGGCGAAGAAGACGACGGCCCGCAAGACGACGGCCGCGAAGAAGACGGTCGCCAAGAAGACCGCCGCGAAGAAGACCGTGGCGAAGAAGGCGCCGGCCAAGAAGGTCGCCGCCACGAAGGCGCCGGCCCGCAAGGTCGCCGCGAAGAAGACCCCCGCGAAGCGCGTCGCCGCGAAGAAGGCGCCGGCCCGGACCGCGGCGAAGAAGTCCGCGGTGCAGAAGACCGTCGCCAAGAAGGCGCCGGCCCGCAAGGCTCCGGCCCGCAAGACCGCGGCCAAGCGCGTCGCCCGCTGATCGCGGGATCAGTCAGCGGTAACTGCCGAGGGGCACCACCGAACTCGATCGGTGGTGCCCCTCGGCATGTCGCCGGCGCCGGACATCAGTCGTCGTCCCACTTCGGGTCGTTGTCCCAGTCCTCGTTGCGTTCCTGGACCTTCTCCAGCGCGCGGGCGGCCTCCTCCGGCGAGCTGTAGGGCCCGAGCCGGTCGCCGGACTTCGCCCCCTGGTACGGCTCGACCTTGCCGGTCTTGGTGTTGTAGTACCACTCGTTGCTGTGATCGTCGCTCATCTGGATGACCACCTCCTGGGAGTCTTGTCGCGCTCTCTAGAATGATCTCACCATGTCGATCCTTACTCCTGGCATCATTTCGCCGCGCCGCGACGTACCTGCTTCCATTCCGCGTCCCGAATACGTCGACAAGCCGGCGCCGACGCCGTTCGACGGTTCCTACGTGACGTCACCCGAGCTGGTCGACAGGATGCGGGTCGCGAGCAAGCTGGCCGCACAGGCGTTGCAGGCGGTCGGCGCGGCCGCGAAGCCGGGCGTGACCACGGACGAGCTGGACGCGGTCGGCCACGAGTACCTGGTCGAGCGCGGCGCGTACCCGTCGACGCTCGGCTACCGCGGCTACCCGAAGTCGTTGTGCACGTCGGTCAACGAGGTGATCTGCCACGGCATCCCCGACGACCGCCCGCTCGAGAACGGCGACATCGTCAACGTCGACATCACCGCGTACCTCGACGGTGTGCACGGCGACACCAACGCGACGTTCCTGGTCGGCGACGTCGACGAGGAGAGCCGGCTGCTCGTCGAGCGCACCCTCGAGGCGCTGAACCGGGGCATCAAGGCGGTCAAGCCCGGGCGCCGGGTGAGCATCATCGGCCGCGTGATCGAGTCGTACGCGAAGCGCTTCGGGTACGGCGTGGTGCGCGACTTCACCGGCCACGGGATCTCGACGTCGTTCCACTCCGGGCTGATCATCCCGCACTACGACGACGAGCGGTTCGACGACATCATCGAGCCCGGCATGACGTTCACGATCGAGCCGATGCTGACGCTGGGCACGTACGAGTACGACCTGTGGGAGGACGGCTGGACCGCCACCACGAAGGACAAGTCACGCACGGCGCAGTTCGAGCACACGCTGGTGGTCACCGACACCGGCGCCGAAGTCCTCACCCTGCCGTGAGCCCCGGCTGGAACCCCACGGATCGGTAGAGCGCGAGAGCCGGTGCGTTGGTCTCTTGGACACGCAAGGCGACCTCCACAGCCGAGCATTCGGCCAGCAGGAGCTTCGCGATCCCGGACCGCCGGTGGTTGCGTGCGGTGAAGAGTTCGATGACGAACCGGCAGTCGGGGGTGTCGGGCCACGGTGCGCGTTCAACGACGAGCAGGGCGCCGACGAGCTCATCCCCCATCCATGCCAGGCGGCTGAGGGCTGTGTCGAGTACGCCGTACTCGCCGTCGAACGTGCGGTGGATGTCAT
Organism: Kribbella sp. NPDC003505; assembly: GCF_040610875.1. Taxonomy (NCBI): domain Bacteria; kingdom Bacillati; phylum Actinomycetota; class Actinomycetes; order Propionibacteriales; family Kribbellaceae; genus Kribbella; species Kribbella sp. NPDC003505. The sequence goes on from NZ_JBEXNA010000001.1 coordinate 243,172, forward strand.
CCAGGGCTTCCGCTTCGGTGGCCGACGCGACGCCGGGGTCGTACGCCTCGAAGTACAGCCGGCCGAGAGCGACGGCATCGTCCGCCGACGGCGGGCGCAGTTCGACGTCGGGTACAGGTGCCGTCGCAACTGCGCCCGCGGGGCGGATCAGGATCATCGGTTGGCGGACGACGTGATGAAGGCGCCGAGGTCCGCCGACTGCTGGATGCGGGATTGTTCGTGGACGTACATCATGTGGCCGGCGGGGTAGTACTTGGTTTCGATGTTCGTGGTGAGTTCGGCAGGGATCTGCAGGCGGGCGAGAGTGTGTTCGGTGGCGAAGTACGGCGTGGCGCCGTCGTAGTAGCCGGAGGCGACGTGCACCTTCAGGTGCGGGTTGACGCGCATCGCCTCGGCGAGCTTGTCGGCGACCATGATCTGCTTGCCCTCGAACTCCTTGAACGACCAGTTGCTCGCCGCGTCCCAGTGCAGGACCTCGTACGGCAGGTCGTTCTCGTAGCCGAGCTCGACGCGCACATAGTGGTTCAGCGCCGCGGAGTACGGACCGGTGATCGCGTTCATCGACGGATCGCGGTCCGGCGTCTCCGAACCGTAGTCGGCACTCCATCCGGTGAATCGTCCGTCGAGCCGACCGACCGTCTGCCGCCGCGACCGCAGCAGCTCACCGAAGAACCGCATGTGCTCGATCCGCAGGTTCACCCGGTCGATGTAGTCCTCGCTCAACCCGGTCAACGCGGCCAGCCGGCTGACCACCTCGGCCCGGTAGTCCGCCGGGATTCGGTTGCCCTGGGCAAGCGCATTCGGGTACCGGCCGGCCGCGAACCGCTCGGCGTCGGCGAGCACCTCCTCCAGCGACCGGTCCGGGACCAGTCCGTGGTAGTGCGCGATCGCGGCGTACGACGGCAGGAACAACGTGTACGGCAGGTCGTTGCCCGGTGAGAAGTCGAGCGTGCCGAACTCCAGCACCGCCGAGATCAGCATGACGCCGTTGAGGTACATCCCGTACCGCTGCTGCAGATGCGCCGCGAGCCCCGCCGCGCGCGTCGTACCGTACGACTCGCCGGCCAGGAACTTCGGCGACATCCAGCGGCCGTTGCGCGACGTCCACAGCCGGATCACCTCGCCGACCGACTCCAGGTCGCGCGTGAACCCGTGGTAGTCCCCCGGCTTCTCCCCCTCCGCGGCGCGCGAGAACCCGGTCGACACCGGGTCGACGAACACCACGTCGCTGTACTTCAGCAACGTCTCGGCGTTGTCGACGATCGAGTACGGCGGCGGCGCGAGCTCGCCGGCGTCACCGGACACCACGCGGCGCGGGCCGAGCAGGCCGAGGTGCAGCCAGATGCTCGACGACCCCGGCCCGCCGTTGAACGCGAACGTCACCGGGCGAGCGCCGGCGTCCGCGTCGTCCAGCGTGTACGCCGTCAGGAACACCTCGGCCTTCGGCTTCAGCCCGTCGAACGTGCCGTCGGTCAGCACCTCCTCGCGCAGCACGATCCGCCCGGTGGTCGCGGTGTACCGCAACTCCTGCCCGTCGACCGTCACCGTGTGCCGCGTCGCCACGAGATCGTCGACGGGCTCGGCCGGCTTCGTCGCGGTCTTGGTCTCGGGTTCGGTGTCGCTGTGCTCGTCGTTCGCCATGTCGAGCACCTTAATCGACGGCCGCACGGGCTAGCGTTGGATCATGGCGACGATTCTGCACATCGCGTTCGTGGACCAGTGGGAGGCCGCGCTCCGGGCCGGGAGCTACCGGTGGTCGACCCGCGGCAAGAGCCTCGACGACGGCGCGACCTTCATCCACGCGTCCCGCCCCGAGCAGGTTGCGATGGTGGCGAACTTCGCGTACGACGACGTCGACGACACTGCCGAGCCGCTGTGCCTGCTGGTGATCGACACCGCCCGGCTGGTGTCGGCGCTGTGCGACGAGGACCTGGACGGGACCGGCATGAGTTTCCCGCACATCTACGGACCGCTGAACCTGGACGCGGTGGTCGGGGTCCGCCCGTACCACCGGGGTGCCGACGGCCTGTGGCCGGAGGTGGCCGCCGAGCCCGTATCCTGAGGGTACGGAACGGGTCGGTCGGGCGATCGCGTCGCCCTTTGCAGCTCAGCTGGAAGGGGCGCCGAGGAAAGTCCGGACTCCACAGGGCAGCGTGGTGGGTAACGCCCACCCGGGGTAACCCGCGGGACAGTGCCACAGAGAACAGACCGCCAGCGGCTCCGATGAACCCCGTGGTTCATCGGAGTGCGGGTGAGGGTGAAACGGTGGTGTAAGAGACCACCAGCTCCGCAGGTGACTGCGGAGGCTAGGTAAACCCCACGTGGAGCAAGGCCAAGAAGGGCGGTGGGCAACCACCGCCCGCGCGAGCGACCGAGGGCTGCCCGCCCGAGCTCGCGGGTAGGCTGCTGGAGGTGCCCGGCAACGGTCACCGTAGATGGATGATCGCACTCGACAGAATCCGGCTTACAGACCGGCCCGTTCCCTTCTCGCCCCTCAGTGGCAGTGGTCCTCGTGGGCTGGCGGGACCGCGCGGCCGGCCGGTTTTTCCCAGGGTTCCTGGCGGCCGAGGGCGGTGAGGTCGAGGGCGGTTGCGGTGAACGTCATCGCGTCGGGGCCGCGGCCGTACGTCGAGTACGTGTGGTACACCTGCTCGTCGACGCGGAGGAAGCAGCTCAGGCCGTGCAGGTCGAAGGGCTGCTGCATCTGGGTGTGGCCGTTGTTCGGCAGCACGTCCCACTCGGCCTTGCTGCGGTAGTTGTACTCGAACGGGACCACGGACTCGTCGAGCGTCACGTGGTAGTCATAGTTGAAGTCGCTGCCGTACGACGAGTACCACGGGTGCTCCCAGCCGCGCGCGGTGCGGTACGCCGCGAGCTTCTCGTACGGGGCCCGCGACACCAGCGCGAAGGTGGTGTTCGCGTCGTTGAGCAGCCGGGTCGACCCGATGTCATCGACGAACCCGGTGCAGTTCGGGCACCCCGCATCCCACTCCGGCTGGAACATGAAGTGGTACACGACCAGCTGGTCCCGCCCCTCGAACAACTCCAGCAGACCGCTCGAGCCGTCCGCGCCGGTGAACACGTACGGCTTGTCGACGAGCACCATCGGCAGCTCCCGCCGCCGCGTGTTCAACGCGTCCCGCTCCTTCGTGAACGCCTTCTCCGCCGCCAACAGCTCACGCCGCGCAACCATCCACTCGTCCCGCGACACCACATCCGGCAAACTCATTCCCGCTCCTCCATCCCATTCCGGTTTCCCGGAACGTCGGAGCCGCCCTCTCACCTTCGACATGCCCGGCCGCTTCGGATTTTCGCGGCAGCCGAATCTCACGACTCGGCGGGTGATGGTGGGAGGCTCGGCGCCGTGGTGGTGAGAGGCTGGGGGTATGAGGCGACGGGTGCGGACCGGGATCGTGATCGTGCTTCTGGTCGCGCTGGTCGGTGGGGCCGGGTATGTGGGCTGGGTGCTGGTGCAGCGGTCCGAGCCGGTGGCGTTGCCGGAGACGAGCGGGAGTTTCCAGGTCGGGCGGCGGACGTACGAATGGACCGACACGCCCCGCCGTGATCCGTACGTGAACGGCCCGCGCCGGCTCGCCGTCTGGCTGTGGTACCCGGTCGCCAAGGAGACGACCGGCCGCCGCGTGCAGTACGCGCCGGGCGAGTGGAGCGGACTGCACCTCAAGGCACCGGCCTCGGTCTTCCAGGGGCCGTTCGACACGCTGCAGGACCGCGCCCTCGACCGGGTCGCGATCGCGCCGGGGCGGTTCCCGGTCGTGGTGCTGATGCCGGGCATGGGGCTGTCCGCGCCGATGTACGCCGCGCTCGCGGAGAACCTTGCCAGCCACGGCTACCTCGTCGCGGGTGTCACCCCGACGTACAGCGCGAATCTCACCGTCCTCGGCGGGCAGACCATCGAGAGCAAGCCGGAGGCGAACCCGCCGAACCTCGGCGACAGCACCGAGGGCGCGCAGCAGGTCGGCGATCACCTGGTCGGGATCTGGGCCGCCGACGCGCGGTTCGCGGCCGGCATGGTCGCCAAGGAGGTGCCGAACTCGGTCGAGTCCGCGGTCGGCGCGTCGTACGTCGGCCACTCGTTCGGCGGCGCAGCGTCGCTGGAGGCCTGTCGCCTGGACCCGGGCTGCGCCGCCGCGGTCGACCTGGACGGGATCCCGTTCGGCGAAGTCGTCCGCAAGGGCGTGCAGGCGCCGGTGCTGCTGCTCGGCGCCGACGACTCCTGTATCACCGGCGTCTGCGGCCCGGACGCGAAGAACGACCACGACCGGGACCGCGCCCTCTCGTTGCTCAAGGCAAGCACCGGGGCGTCGTGGTGCGCGACGATCCCCGGCACCCGGCACTTCAACTTTACCGACTACGGCGTCTACTACCTGGCGTACCCGCTGCGCCGGTACCTCCCGCTCGGCAGCGTCGGCCCGCGGCACGCGCTGACCGTCGCCAACGGCTACGTGAGCACCTTCCTCTCCCACGCGATCTACAAGACCGCGGCGCCCGGCGCACCGCTCTGCAAGTCCTAGAGGTCCAGCTCGTACGTCTGCCCCACCAGGTGGTCGCCCCACATCTCGTGCACCTCGGAGCCGGTCAGCCGGAAGCCCCGCGACAGGTAGATGTGCCGCGCGGCGACCAGCGGATCGTTCGTCCACAGCACCATCCGCTTGTAGCCGGCCCCGCGCGCGAACTCCAAGCACGTGTCGACCAACTCGGCGCCCAGCTTCAACCCGCGCGCGGCCGGCGTCACGAGCAGCAGCCGCAACTGCGCCGTCGTCTCGTCCGGGCCGCGCACGCAGAAGATGCTGCCTGCCCGCTCCCCGTCGACCTCCGCGATCCACGCGGCCTCGCCTTCGTCGTCGTGGTCGGACGCGTACGCCGACACGATCTGCGCGATCAGCGTCTCGTACGCCGGCCCCCAGCCGTACTCGGCCGCATAGATCTCCGCGTGTGACTGCACCACCCAGCCGAGGTCTCCGGGCCGCCCCAGCTTCCTGATCAGTTTCGTCATCAACCCTACCCACTCTACTGACACGACTGTTTCAGTACGCGATACTAGCCCCGTGCCGACCACAAAGACAGTGCCGATTTCGAAAGCTGGTCCTTCCGCCCGCCAGCAGGAACTGCTCGAGCGCGCCTACGCGTACTCGCTGACGCACGGCCTGGCCGATCTCTCGCTGCGCCCGCTGGCGACCGCGATCGGCTCGAGCCCCCGGGTGCTGCTCTTCCTGTTCGGCAGCAAGGACGGCCTGATCCGCGCGCTGCTCGCCCGCGCCCGGTCGGACGAACTCGCACTGCTCCACGAGATCGAGCAGCGGTACGACGAGCCGCCCGGCCTGACCGTGATCGCCCGGGAGCTGTGGACCTGGCTGGCCGCGCCGGAACGCCGCCCGCTGATGACGTTCTGGGTCGAGGCCTACGGGCGGTCGCTCGTCGCACCCGACGGTCCGTGGGCGGACTTCGCCCGCTCGACGGTCGACGACTGGCTCGAACTGCTCAGGACGAGCGACCCCGACCGGACCGAGGCACGACGCACCGCCGTCCTGGCAATGCTCCGCGGCGCCCTGATCGACCTGCTCGCCACCGGCGACCTCGACCGCACCACCGCCGCCGTCGAGGACTACCTAGCCGACTAGCTCGAAGGCGACGGTGCGCTTGGCGATGTCGGCCTCGACGAGCCGCACCCGGACCTGCTGCCCCAGCGGCAGCGCCGGACCCGTGACCCGGCCCTCGATCGCGTACTTCGTCAGCACGACGATGCCGCGGCTCTGCTCCTTCTCGTCCACGTCGGTGATCACGCCGTCGAACTCGCTGCCGACCTGGTCCGCGACCAGGCCTGCCTCGACCATGCTGACGATCGAGCGCTCGTAGGCGTGTGCGCGCCGGTCCGCGTCGTCCATGATCTTCGGGATCTCGTCCATCGACTCGCGCACCCAGGCCGGCACCTCGGCGCCGGCGGAGAGCGCGACGCAGATCTCCCCCGCCCACCGGTCCACCAGCCGCCGCAGCGGCGCGGTGACGTGCGCGTACGCCGCTTTCATCGCGGCGTGCTGCGGCTGCTCGGGGACACTCCCGTCGAACGCCACGTAGCCGGCCCCGCGGAACAGCACCGTGCATGCCGCGAGCATGGCCGCGTGCGCCGGCACCGACGGGTCGAGCCCGTGGATGAACGCCGCGTAGGACGTCTCGGCGGGCCAGTCGATCCCGAGTGCCTTGGCGGTGCTGCCGAGCTTGCGGCGCAGGTCGTCGTGCGATTCGGGCAGCGTGCGGAGGATCCCGATCCTGCCCTCGGTCATCAGGCTCGCGGCCGCCATCCCGGTGAGCAGCGAGATCTGCGCGTTCCAGCCCTCGACCGGCAGCGGTGCACGGAACTCCAGACCCCAGCCGTGGTTGGAGGTGACGATCTCCTGATCCGGGATCGGAAGGTTCACGCCGCCGCGTGCGAGTTCGCGCTGCTCGCGGAGCTTGCCGACCTCGCGCAACAGCTGCAGCGACTCCGACGCCGTCCCTGCGTCCAGGTCCTTCTGTACGCCCGCGTAGTTGAGCTTGGCCCGCGACTTCACCAGGGCACGCTCGCAGGTGACGCCTGTCCCTTCGCCGGTGGCGTCGACGGTGATCGTCCAGAGCAGCGCGGGCCGCACCTGGTCGGGCAGCAGCGAGGCCGCGGCCTCGGACAGCTCCGGCGGGTGCAGCGGCGTGCGCTTGTCCGGCGCGTACAGCGTCTCGCCGCGGCGCCGGGCCTCGGCGTCGATCGGGTCGCCGGCGCGCACGAACGCGGCCACGTCCGCGATCGCGTAGTGCACGGTGAACCCGTCGCCGGAGCGCTCGATGTGCAGCGCCTGGTCGAGGTCCATCGAGTCCGGCGGGTCGATCGTCACGAACTCGATGTCGGTCCGGTCCAGCTCGGGCAGGCGCGCATTGCGGACCGCCTCGACAGCCGCCGCGGTCACCTCGGGCGGGAACTCCGCAGGCACCTCCTGCTCCCGGCGGATGTCCTGCAACGACGCCCGGAAGACCTCCGGCACACCCTCGACGAAGTGAACCCTCTGCAGCGGCATGGGGTCAGACTAGCGAGGGCTGTACGTTGAAGGAGCGCAGCGACGCCAGGCCGTCGGCGTACCAGTGGATCTCGGTCAGGGTCGCCGGGCGCAGCTCCATCCGGAACAGCGACGACATCGGCGCCTGCAGCACCGAACGGACCATCAGCTTGATCGGTGTCACGTGGGTGACCACGACCACGGTCTTGCCCGGGTACCGCGCGAGCAGGCCGTCGCGCGCCGAACGGGCCCGCCGGGCGCAGGTGTCGAACGATTCGCCGCCGGGCGGCGCGACCGCGGTCGAATCCAGCCAGGCGTTCATCGCGTCGGGCCACTTCTGCTGGATCTCCGCGAAGGTGTGCCCGTCCCAGTCGCCGAAGTCGACCTCCCGCCAGCCCTCGTCCACGATCGCCTCGAGCCCGAGCTTGTCCGCGACCGCCGCGGCGGTTTGCCGGGTCCGGCGCATCGGCGACACCACCAGCGCGTCGACGCCGCCGATCCGCGCCAGGTACTCGGCGGCGGCCAGTGCCTGCGCGCGACCGGTGTCGCTCAGCCCGGGGTTGTCGCCGCCGGATCCGGAGAACCGCTTCTCCGCGGTGTGCGGCGTTTCGCCGTGCCGCAGGAAGATCAGCTGCGTCGGCGGCTCGGCCTGTGGACCCCAGCCCTGTATGGCCTTCTGCAGATCCGACGGCTCCTTCGCGACCGCGGCCGGGGATCCGGCCGGCGCCGGAGTCAGCGGGATGTCCACGCCGTCGAGCGCGTTGTTCGCGAGCGCGTCGGCGGCCGCGTTCTGCGCGCGCGGCACCCAGGTCCACTCGGTGCCGAACGGCGCCAGGCTCTGCGCCCTGATCGCCAGCGGCTGCAGGTCCGGGTGCTTGATCTTCCACCGGCCGGCCATCTGCTCGATCACCAGCTTGGAGTCCATCCGCACCTCGATCGACGCGTCCGGCGCATACTCCGCGGCCAGCTCGAGACCGGCGATCAGGCCGGAGTACTCGGCGACGTTGTTGGTCGCGATCCCCAGCGTGCGGCCCTGCTGCGCGATCACCTTCCCGGTCGCCGGGTCACGCACGAGCGCGCCGTACGCCGCCGGGCCGGGGTTGCCGCGCGATCCACCGTCGGCCTCGACGATGACGTGGGAGTAACTCATACAGCGCTCTCCGCCGTGCGCACGAGGATCCGGCCGCACTCTTCACAGCGCAGTACGGCGTCCGGCGCGGCGGCCTTGATCGCGGTCAGGTCGGACGGCGCGAGCTCCATCCGGCAGCCCATGCAGCGCTTGCCGACGAGCGGCGCGGCGCCGATGCCGCCGTTGTGCTCACGCAGCCGCTGGTACTGCTTGACGAGCGGCTCCGGCAGCTCGGTCGCGACCGCGCTGCGCTGGTCGCCGATCCGGGCGCGCTGCTCGTCGAGCTCCTTCAGCGCGGCGTCGCGGCTGGTCTCCAGCTCGGCCTGCCGGCCGGCGAAGGCCTCGGCGCGGGTGCGCAAGTCGAGCTGCACCGCCTCGGCGGCCTCGAGCTTCTCCATCACCTCGAGCTCGGCATCCTCCAGGTCCGAGATCCGCCGCTCGAGCGACCCGATCTCGTGCTGCAGGTTCTCCAGGTCGCGCGGCGAGGTCACCTGTCCGGAGTCGAGCCGCTGCTGGTTGCGCGCCCGGCGCTGCTTCACCTGCTCGACATCGGAGTCGGCCTTCTTCTGCTCACGCCGCAGATCACTGACCTCGGTGTCGGCGGTGACCAGGTCACGGTCGACCACGGACTTCTCGGCGACCAGTTCCTTGAGGGCCTGGTGCTCGGGCAACGACGCGCGCTTGTGCGCGATCTGATCCAGCTGCAGGTCGAGATCCTGCAGGTCCAGCAACCGGCGTTGGACGGCGGGCTCGGCGTTCAGAGTCGGCTCCTTCGCTCAGATCCGCAGCGTCCAGGCGTCCGTGCAGAGTGTTGAGATGTGAGTGTCTACGGTACTGCCTCGCGCCGCGAGAGCTTCGACCAGGAGCCGCTCGGCAGCTACCAGCCACGGCCACTCGCTGGCCCAGTGCGCGACGTCGACGAGCGCCGGGTCGCCGTACGCCCGGGCCTCGGTCGCGGGATGGTGCCGCAGGTCCGCGGTCAGGTACGCGTCGACACCGGCCGCGCGGACCCGGTCGAACTCCGAGTCGCCCGCTCCCCCGACCACCGCGACGGTCTCGATCGTGCGGTCCAGGTCGCCGGAGACGCGGACGCCGTGCTCGGTCCGCGGCAGGCTCTCCGCGACCAGTTGCGCGAAGGCGCCCAACGGCAGCGGCACCTCGAGGACACCGACCCGCCCGCCGCCGCGCTCACTCGGCAGCGAGGCCAGCTCGTAGAGGTCGTACGCCGGTTCCTCGTACGAATGCGCAGCGACCAGCGCTTCGACGACCGCGCGCCGCCGGCGCCGCGGCAGGATCATCTCGATCCGGTTCTCCGCGACGACCTCGACGGCGCCGACGGTCCCGATCGTCGGGTTCGCGCCGGCGAGCGGCCGGAACGTCCCCTCGCCGGTACCGGTCCAGGCGGCCCGCTCGTAGTCGCCGATCCGCCCGGCGCCCGCCTTCGCCAGCGCGTCGAGCATCGCCTGCGTCTCCGCGACCGGGACGAACACGACGAGCTTGTCCATCGGCTCGGCCGGCATCGCCTTCAGCGGCCGCGTGTCCCGGAGCCCGATCGCGGCGGCGAGCGCGTCGCTCACGCCCGGGTTCGCATTGTCGGCGTTGGTGTGACAGACGTGCAGTGCGACACCGGCGCGGATCAGGTCGTGGACGACGCGGCCCTTCGGCGTCGTCGCGGCCACGCTGTTCACGCCGCGCAGCAACAGCGGGTGATGAGTGACGAGCAGATCGAAACCGCCGTCGATCGCCTCGTCGACCACCTCGCGCATCGGGTCGACGGCGAACAGGATCCGGCGTACCTGCTGGTCCGGGTCGCCGGTCACCAGACCGACCGCGTCCCAGGACTCCGCCCAGGCCGGATCGTAGAGCCGGTCGAGTACCGCGAGCACGTCCGCAAGCGTCGTCACGCGGCCTATCCTGACACTCCGCAGCCAAGAAGCAGTCAGGAGGATCGTGGCAGGGGCAACCGCCCCGGTGCCCCCGCCACGACCCCGGACGCCCCGGTCACAGGGGGAGGGCCGTCAGCGAACGGCTTGACCGGAGCGGGTTCTGGGAGGGGGCTAGATCAGCCAGGCCGTCGTGGCGCTGGGGAGCTTGTCACCCTCGAGCGGGCCGCTGGACAGCACGACCGCGGCGTCGGGCAGCTCGACCGGGGCCGCACCGAAGTTCGTGACGCACTGCCAGCCGCCGGAGCGGACGAAGTGCAGGACCTCGTCGGTGTTGTCGATCCACGTCAGCGAGCTGCCGGTGCGCAGCCCCCGCCGTACGGCGAGCGCCTTGCGGTACATGCTCAGCGTCGACTCGACGTCGTCCTGCTGCGCCTCGACGGAGTACGCGCCGAACCACTTCGGCTGCAGCAGGTGCGAGCCGCCCGTGCCGAAGCCGAACGACAGACCGCCGACCGTCCACGGCAGCGGCACCCGGCAGCCGTCCCGGCCCTTCTCGGCGCCCTTCGAACGGAAGTACGCCGGGTCCTGCAGGTTCGCGGCCGGCAGCTCGCCGACCTCCTGCAGGCCGAGCTCCTCGCCCTGGTACAGATACGCCGAGCCGGGCAGCGCGAGCATCAGCAGCGTCGCGGCGCGGGCGCGGCGCAGACCGAGCGCGACGTCGACGGTGGGCTCGGTGCCGTTGCTCAGCAGCCAGTCCTTGCCGTCCTGCCAGCTGCCCTTCGGGTTCTTCGGCAGGCCGTACCGGGTGGCGTGCCGGACGACGTCGTGGTTCGAGAACACCCAGGTCGACGACGAGCCGTTCTCCTCGGCGAGCGCGAGGTTCTGCTCGATCACCTCACGGAACTTCTCGTACTCGAAGTCGGCCTGCAGCAGGTCGAAGTTGAACGCCTGCCCGAGGCCGTCGGCACTCGCGTACCGCGCCCGGCGGGCGGCCGGCACGAACGCCTCGGCGACCGCCGACCGCGGCGGGTCGTAGGTGTTCAGCAGCTTGCGCCAGTCCTTGTAGATCTCGTGCACGCCGTCCTGGTCCCACAGCGGGTGCTTGCCGTTCGACTCCGACTGCCGCGGCAGCGTGGCCTTCGCCGGGAACGGCTCCGACAGGTCCTTCACCAGCGCGTGTGCGACGTCCACCCGGAAGCCGTCGACGCCGCGGTCCGACCAGAACTTCAGGGTCTCCAGGAAGTCCGCGCGGACCTCGGGGTGCTGCCAGTTCAGGTCGGGCTGCTCGGCCGCGAACATGTGCAGGTACCACTGGCCGTCGTCGGTCTGCGCCCACGCGGAGCCGCCGAACACCGAATCCCAGTCCGACGGCGGCTGGTCGCCCTCGCCGTCGCGGAAGATGTACCGGTCGCGGGCCGGGTGGCCCTTCGCGGCCTCGAGCGCCTCGACGAACCACTCGTGCCGGTCCGAGGTGTGGTTCGGGACGATGTCGACGATCAGCTTGATGTTCTCCGCGTGCAGCGCCTCGATCAGCTGGTCGAAGTCCTCCAGGGTGCCGAGCCGCGGGTCCACGTTGCGGTAGTCGTCGACGTCGTACCCGCCGTCGGCCAGCGCGGACGGGTAGAACGGGCTCAGCCACACCGCGTCGATCCCCAGCGCCACCAGGTACGGGACTCGGCTGATGATGCCGGGCAGGTCACCGACGCCGTCACCGTTGGCGTCGGCGAAGCTGCGCGGGTAGATCTGGTAGACGACGGCCTGCCGCCACCAGTCGGACTGCGCCGTTTGGGTCGTGTGGGTCGTCTGCGGAGTGGTCACTTCGCCTCACTCGGAAATCTGGGGGTAACCCGGTGTTTATATATAGGCTCTAAATTTAGAATCTGCATGTATTCTGCGGTCGGTACGACGACAGGTCAAGGGGCTTTCATGGCGAAACCACCGACTACCCCGCCGACGGCCACCCCGACGATGTTGCGGCGGGTGAACGCGGGCAAGGTGCTCGGCGTGCTCACCCGCGCCCGGGTGATGACCGGAACGGGCCTGATCGAGGCCACCGGCCTCACCCGCGCGACCGTGCACGCGGTCTGCAACGACCTGATCTCGATGGGCTGGGTGGTCGAGCTCGACCCCGGCCGGACCTCGGTCGGGCGGCCGTCGCGGCGGTTCGAGTTCAACAGCCACGCGGGGTACGTGCTCGGCATCGACATCGGTGCGGCCAAGACCACCGTGCTGGTCTCCGACCTGCGCGGCGAGACGGTCGCCAAGGCCGGCCGGTCGGCGGCCGGCGTGAAGACGCCGGGCGAGCGGACCGAGATCGTGCACGCGACGGTGGTCGAGGCGCTCGCGTCCGCGGGGGTGTCGGACGCGCAGGTGCTCGCCGCCGGCGCCGGGGTCGCCGCCCCGGTCGACCGCGAGGGCAACATCCTGGTCGACGACGAGTTCTGGCGGCGCTTCGACACCGGGCTGTCGCACCGGCTGACCGAACTGCACGGCTGGCCGGTCCTGCTGGAGAACGACGCCAACCTCGCCACCCTCGGCGAGCACTGGCGCGGCGGGGCGCGCAACGTGGACGACCTGGTCGTGCTGCTCGCCGGCGAGCGGTTCGGTTCGGGGCTGATGGACTCCGGCCGGCTGCTGCACGGGTCCCGCGGCGGCGCCGGCGAGATGGTGTTCCTGAAGCTGATCGAGGGCGTCGGCGACACCCACGGGATCGCACGGATCGCGCGCGAGAACGGTACGGCGGCGGTCGCGGACCCGGCCGTGGAGACGTCGCTGCGCGCGCTGGCCGACGGCGGGGAGGTGACCGCCGAGCTGGTGTTCCGCGCGGCAGCCGGCGGCGACAAGGTTGCCGAAGGCATCCTTCAGGAGATCGCCGACCGGACCGCGCGGGTGGTCGCCACCCTCGGCACGCTGTTCAACCCGGAACTGGTCGTCCTGGGCGGCGCGGTCGCCGAGGCCGCGGCGGCTCTGCTTCCCGACCTCGAGGCCCGGCTGGCCCGCTACACCAGCACTCCCCCGCGCGTCGCCGTCTCCTCCCTCGGCGACGCGATCGTCTCGGTCGGAGCGGTCCGCCACGCCCTCAACTACGTCGAGGAGCACGCCCTCGATCTGGACCTGGAATGCCGCTCCGACTGACCCGAACCACCCCCGCGCCGCACCCAGCCCGACGCCCCACCCCCGAGCCGGTGGGTTGACCCCTGAGGTGGTGGGTTGACCCCTGAGGTGGTGGGTTGACTCCTGAGGTGGTGGGTGGACCCCCGAGGTGGTGGGTTGACCCCTGAGAATCTTGGTCCGCAACCCACCAACTCAGGGGCCAACCCCGGAGCTTGCGCCGTCGCCGGAAGGCGTGAGCGGGGGCGCGGTGGGTCAGGGCTCGCGGGTCAACTGCCGGGCGATCGCCTCGAGCACGATGACGTTGCGGCCGGAGGTCGTGGCGGAGGGGACGCCCTGCGGGACGAGCGCCTGGTCCTCGGGGATGCCGGTGCAAAGGACGAAGACGTTGTCGGGGTGACCCTGGATCAGGTGCTCCAGTGCGGCGCGCATCCACGGCGTACGGCCCGCGTCCTGCACGGCGATCACCAGCGGACGGCCCTGCGCGGCCTTCGCCGCCTTGGCGATCGCGTCGTCCTGCGGCTCGCCCGTGTCGGTGAGGTGGTGCTCGCCGCGCAGGACGACACCCTCCGCGCCCGGCGCCACCCGGGTGAAGATCTCGGGCAGGCCGGAGAAGTACGGGTTCCAGGCCGGGTGCAAGCCCTGCGTCAGGTCGATGACGTACGGCGTCGCGCCGTACGCCGGGAAGGTCTGCCCGGCCACCACCCGCGCAGCCACCTCGCGGATCGGGGCGCCGCCGAGGCCCGGTAGCCGCGAGCGCCGACCGAGCGACGTGGCGAGGGCGCGAACCCGGTCGGCCGCGTCGGCCACGCGTTCGGCGGGCAGGGTGCCGTTGCGGACCGCCTCGACCATGCGGGCGGTCAGCGCCTGCGGGTCCGCCGTACCGACCGCGATCATCGCCAGGTCGGCCCCGGCGGCGATCGACGCGACGGCGGCGTCCTCGATCGAGCGGTTCTTGGTGATGGCCTGCATCTCGAGCGCGTCGGTGGTGATGACCCCGGTGAAGCCGAGCTCCTCGCGCAGCAGCCCGGTCAGCACCCGGTGCGACAGCGTGGCCGGCTGGTCGTCGTACGCCGAGAAGATGATGTGCGCGCTCATCACGACATCCGCACCGGCGGCGATGGTCGCGCGGAACGGGGCCAGCTCGACGGCGCCGACCTCCGCCACCGAACGGTCGACCCGCGGCAGGTCGGTGTGCGAGTCGACCGACACGTCGCCGTGGCCTGGGAAGTGCTTCGGGCAGGCGGCGATACCCGCGTCGTGGACGCCCTCGACGAACGCGACGCCGTGCCGCGAGACGACGTCCGCCGTGCGGCCGAACGAGCGGGTGGAGATGATCGGGTTCGCCGGGTTGCTGTTCACGTCGACCGACGGGGCCAGCATCAGGTCGATGCCCAGCGCCGCCAGGGTCGCGGCCGCGTCCCGGGCGGCGGCGCGGGTCAGGTCGACGTCGTCCAGGTCGCCGAGCAGCCGCGGGGACGCCAGCGGCCACGGATTCGCCGGCGCCAGGTGGCTGAATTCGCCGCCCTCGTGGTCGATCGCCACGATCAGATCCGGCCGCTCGGCCCGCAGCTGCGCGGTCAGCGCCGCGACCTGGTCGGCGTCCGCGACGTTCCGGGTGAACAAGATGACCGCCCCGAGGCCACCCGCCACCGCCCGGCGCAGGTCGTCGCGCGCCGTCGTCCCGGTGAAGCCGACCACCAGTGAGCCGGCCGCGTCACGATCCAGTTGATCACTCATCCCCCAACCCTCTCCCGCACCCGGCTCACCCCGCCACCCACCCCCACCCGCCGCCCCTCGAAGGGCGACTTTGTGCACCGGATCCGTACGCCGAACCCCTCGGAACGCGGATCTGGTGCACAAAGTCGGCCGCGGTTGGGTCCGCCGGGCGGGGTCGGTGGTGGGGTCGACGGGGTCGCGGCGTCTATCTGGGGACGGCTGGAGGGGTTTCGTTGTCAGGGGCTGTCATGGCAGTTACCTGCCGTCTTCCTGCGGGTTTTCCATGATTACCTGGAATCAGCACTGTCTGTTCGGGCCGACTACAGATAACGTTGTCTCTCGACCTGACCGCCCTGACCGGGGGGACGATGAGCGACGACGCAGCTTCGGCGCGGGGAACCGTGCTGGGAATCGACATCGGCGGCACGAAGATGGCCGCCGCTTTGGTGTCCGCCGACGGCACGATTCTCACCGGCGACCGGATCGCCACCCCGTCCGGCGACGCCGGTCAGGTGTTCGCCGCGCTCGCTGAGCTGATCGCGCGCGTCCGCGGCGACGCGACTCCCCTGGCGGTCGGCATCGGCTCCGCCGGCCCGCTCGACCAGCAACACGGTCTGGTCTCCCCGGTGAACATCCCCGGGTGGCGCAACTTCCCGATCGTCGACCAGGTCCGGGCGCTGACCGGCGACGTCCCGGTGGCGCTCGGCCTCGACGGCCACTGTTTCGCGCTCGGCGAGTTCTGGAGCGGTGCCGGCCGGGACGCGCGCACGCTGCTCGGGGTCGTCGTGTCGACCGGTGTCGGCGGCGGGCTCGTCGTCGACGGCAGGCCGTTGGTCGGCCAGTCCGGCAACGCCGCGCACATCGGCCACGTGGTGATCGACCAGGACGGCGAGGCCTGCGCGTGCGGGTCGTTCGGCTGCGTCGAGGCGTACGCGAGTGGCCCGCGGATGGTCGCCCGCGCACAGCGCAGCGGCTGGCGGACCGGCGAGGCCGTGGACGCCGAAGCCCTGGCTGCCGACGCCGCCGCCGGGGACGAGCTCGCGCTGGCCGCCTTCGACGACGGGGCGCAGGCGCTGGCCGCCGGGATCGTGGCGACGGCGGTGACCGTCGACCTGACCACGGTCGTGATCGGCGGCGGCGTCGCGAAGGCGGGGCCGGTGCTGTTCGACCCGGTGCAGGCGTGGGTGAAGCGGCTGGCGCAGCTGCCGTTCGTCACGGACCTCACCGTGGTGCCCGCCCAGCTCGACAACGCGGGCCTGTTGGGGGCCGCTCACCAGGCGTGGGCGGCACTGTCCTGAGACGCACATTCTTGCGCGTCCGGTAAGGCCTCTCCCGCGCACCTTTGCGCAATTTTTACGAATCTCGCGGATCCGTGTAACGACGGCGCTGTGTCACGCGATGCAACGGATGGATGGGGTGGGGGCACCGTCATCCACGGGCGGTCGAGGGGGCCCGGACCGGCCGGCGCACGGGAGATCGAGGGGGCCTTGGATCGACCGGACACGTGAGCGGCGGGTGAGGCGACTCTCCCGCCGCAACCGTGTCAACCACGGATCGGGAACCAGCGTGCCTTCGGCAACGTCCGACCGATCGAACACGTTCGATCCTGTGGAGGGATGGGATCGAACGCGGGTTCTGCACCGTGAACGGCGGACGGTGGCCGCGGGAGGGCTGTCACTGACCTGACCCCCCGTCCACGGTGCAGAACTTCCACGTCCAGGCCCGTCGACTCAGGACCGTCCACCCAGGACCGGGCCGCTCAGGACTTCGGTGTGAGCCACTCCGGTTCCGGCAGCCGGCCGCGGTCCAGCCGCCCGTTGTCGTCCAGCGGGAGCTCCTCGATCGGGATCAGGTCCGCCGGCACCAGGTAGATCGGCAACTCCTTGCCGAGGTCGAGCATCAGCCTGGCCAGCACCGCGGGGTCGCTGTCCTCGAGGACGACGTACCCGATCAGGCAGGTGTCGCCGCCCGGGTCCGAGCAGGCCACCACGACCGCGTCGACGACGCCGGGCTGGTCGGCCAGGACGTGTTCGGTCTCGCCGGGCTCGACCCGGTGGCCGCGGATCTTCACCTGGTCGTCCGCGCGGCCCAGGTACTCCAGGGTGCCGTCGGCGCGCCAGCGGCCGAGGTCCCGGCTCCGGTACAGCCGCGCGCCCGGGTGCCCCGGGTCGGCGACGAACGCGTGCTCGGTCTCTTCCGGCCGCCCGATGTAGCCGCGGGCAACGGCGGCGCCGCCGAGGTGGATCTCCCCCACCGCGCCGACCGGCACCGGCCGGAGCGCGGCGTCCAGCAGCCGTACGGCGACACCGTCGATCGGCCGCCCGATCGACGGCCGGTCCTCGGCCGGGTCGACCTCGTGGATCGTGGTCACGATCGACGCTTCGGTCGGGCCGTACTCGTTGAACAGCCGGCACTGCGGGTGCGCGTCCAGGAAGTCCCGGACCTTGTGCGTGAGCACCATCGCCTCGCCGCCCGCGACGATCTCGTGCAACTCGGGCAGTTCGGGCAGCCGGCGCATCGTCGCGAGCAACGCGGTCAGCGGGCTGAACGCCATGAACAAGCGCTGTACGCCGTGGTCACGCAGCGCCGCGACGACCGCGTCCGGGTCGTACCGGTCGTCCTCGCCGATCAGGACCAGCGCCGCGCCGGACGCCAGCGTCGTGAACATCTCCTGCACGTGGACGTCGAACCCGAACGACGTCCACTGCAGCGTCCGCAGCGAGCGCCGCGTCCGCAGGTAGTGCCGGACCAGGTTCACCGGACCGCGGTGCGGAACCACGACGCCCTTCGGGTTTCCGGTCGAGCCGGAGGTGTAGATGCAGTAGGCAACATCGTCGGCCGCCGCCCGGACCGGCGGCGCCTGCCGCGCCCGGGTGTCGCCGTCGCCGGCGGCCACCGGAACCAGCCGCAGGCCGAGGCGATCGGCCAGCGCAGCGTCGTCGCCGACCAGCGCCACCGCCGCCGCGTCCTGGACCATGAAGGCCCAGCGCGACTCCGGTACGCCGGGATCCAGCGGGAGGTACGCCGCGCCGGACTTCAGCACCGCGAGCACGGCCACGACCATTTCGGTGCCGCGGGCAACGCGGACCGCGACCAGCTGCCCGGGCTTCACGCCGAGATCGACGAGCTGCCAGGCGACCGCGTTGGAGCGACGGTCGAGCTCGGCGTACGTGAGCTCGCGGCTGCCCTGGATCAGCGCGGTCGCGTCCGGTGTACGCGCGACCTGCTGCTGGAAGAGCGTGTGCAGACCGCTGAGTTCGCCGGCGACGACCGCGTCCCGTCGTACTCGGCCGGCCGAAGCGAGACCGGTCGGTTCGCCTTGGAGCTCGCCCGCCAGGTCGCCCTCGAGGTCGGGCAGTGCGGCGAGGTCGCCCTCGGTCGGCAGCACCAGGTCCGGCAGCCGCAGCTCCGGGCTGGTCGTTGCCCTGCGCAACACTTCGGCCAGGTAACCGAGCAGCCGCTCGATCGTCGGGCGCGCGAACAGGCCGGACCGGTAGTCCGCCGTACACGTGATGCCGGCGCCGTGCTGGGTCAGCCGGAACCGCAGGTCCACGCTCGGCGGCAGCTCGTCGTCGCCGTCCTCGAACTCGACCAGGACCTGGAACAGCGGATCCCGTTGCAGGATCGCGAGATCGGTGCCGGCGTGGTCGAACGCGCCCGCGGTGATGTCGCGGATCCGCTCGGTCAGCTCACCGAGGTCGGGCTCGCCGGACAGGTCGATACGCAGCGGGAGCGGACGGCGCGGATCCGTCGAGGTGTCGCCCTTCGGGCGGATCAGGGCCGAGCCGATGGTCACGTCGTCCTGCGCGGCGAACCGGCCGAGCACGGTCGCGACCGCGGCCAGCATGGCCATCACCGGGCTGAGCTTGCGGTCCCGGCTGTACGCGAGCACCGCGTCGCCGAGCTCCTCCTCCAGCTCGTGCTTCACCGACGCCACCGCGTCGTCACCGGCGGCGCGGGCGCGGTCCGCGGGGAGCACCAACGGTTCGGCACCGGCCAGCACCTGGCTCCAGTACGCGAAGTCGCGGCGGCGCGGATCGGCGGCCGGGTCCGCCGTTCTGCGGGAGGGCGCCGGCGGCTCGTCGTCGGTCCAGGAGACGGCTGCGCCGCCGACGCTGCCGTCACTCACATCCGACGCGGTTTCCGTTGCGTCGTTGGCGTCCGCGGTCTGCTCGGCCGCCGCCGAGGGCTTGGCCTCCGGGGCCGGGTCGCCGAGAAGGGCGAGCTGTTCGCGCATGAGCTTCGTGACACCGTCCACCAGCTGACCCGCGACCCGGAGCTGCTGCGACATGAGCGCAGCCATGCCGCTCCCCGGCAGCTCGGCCTCGCTCGTCGCCGCCGCGGCCTCGTCCACCTTCGCGGCCAACTCCGCGAGCCCGGAGCCCAGCACGGCCAACGCCGTCCGCGCGTCCCGAACCGGCTCTTGCTCGGCGGCGGGCTCTTGCTCGACGACGGGCTGCGGCTCCGGCTCCGGCTGGGGCAGCTCCGGCTCGGCCGTCTGGACCGCGACCGCGGTCGCAAGCTTGTGCGGCGTGGTGTACGTGAGGAACAGATCGTCCGGCGCCAACTCGGCCTCGAACCGGCTGTTGAGCTCGTCGATCACCGGCGCCATCGACGCCGGCGTCGCCCCGAGCTCGGCGAACGTGTGGTCGACGGTGAGGTCGTACGGGTCGAGGTTGTGCACCTCGCAGGTCATGTCGAGCACGACGTCCAGCGACTCGCGGTACCGCTCGGCGGACATCTCGTTGCCGGACAGCGACCCGGCCTGCGCCAGGTAGTCCGCGTCGATCTGATGGGTCTCGGCCGGCAACGCGAACGGCGAGGCAGCCTCTTCGGCCTGCTCGACCGGCTCGGCCTGCTCGACCCTCGCCGGCTCCGGCGGGTCCAGCGGAATGCGCTTCACGGCGGCGCTCGACGGCGGCTCGAAGACCACGGTCCGCGCACGGGCGGCGCGCTCGAACGCGTTCAGCCGCGGGGCGACGTTGTCCACGGCAACCGCCGTCCCCGGACCGGCCGGAACCGTCACCGACGGGTCGACCGGGTGGTGCACCCGGCGGAACGGGTACGTCGGCAGCGGAACACGCCCGCCGTCCGGGTAGACCTTCGCCCACGCGATCTCGGTGCCCTGCTCGTACAGCTCGGCGAGGCCGTTCATCGTCGCGAGCACCGGGTCCTGACCGAGACGCTGCGCCGGGATCCACGTGCTGTTCGGCGCGATCCGGCGACCCGCGGGGCTGAGGACGGCATCCGGCCCGAGCTCCAGGAACCGGCGGCAGCCGGCCGCCGTCACCGCCTCGACCGCGTCGCCGAACAGCACCGGCTGGCGCAACTGACCGACCAGGTAGTCGCCGTCGAGCACCGTCCCGGACTCGAGCAGATCACCCGACCAGCTCGACACCATCGGCGTCCGCAGCGGCTTCAGCGTGATCCCGCGGACGATCTCCGCGAAGTCGGACAGTATTGGGTCCACCAACGAGCTGTGGAACGCACGGTCGACGTCCAGCCGTTGCCAGGACACCTGCAACTGGTCCAGTTGCGCCGCCAGCTGGCCGACGATCACCTCGGAGCCGGTCAGCACGAACGACTGTGGGCCGTTGCCAGCAGCAACCTCTACTCCCGCGGTCCGGGCGATCTCGCGGACCCGGTCGGCGTCGGCGCGGACGGCGACCATCGCGCCGGGCACCGTGCCGCGCTGCATGAGCTCGCCGCGCTTCGCGGTGAGGCGTACGCCGTCGGCCAGTGAGAGCGCGCCGGCCACGCACAGAGCGGCGTACTCGCCGACGCTGTGCCCGACGACCAGTGCGGGCTGGACGCCGAACGACTGCCACAGCCGAGCCAACGCGAGCTCGAACGCGAACAGCGCAGGCTGCGCGGTCTCGGTCGGCCACACGCCTTCCGCCGTACCGGCCGGGGTGAGGAGCAGGTCGAGCAGGCTGCCGCCGGTCTCCTCGTGGTACACGCGGTCGCATTCGTCGAGGACCGAGCGGAACGCTGGGAACCGCGCCGCGAGCCCCGCCGCCATTCCGCGCCGGGCCGCGCCCTGTCCGGTGAACGCGTAGCCGAGCGGGCCGGGGCCTCCGCGCGGCACCTCGGTCGGCTGGGCGGACCCGAGCGCATCGACCAGCTCGGCCTCGGTACCGCCGGCGACCGCGATCCGGTGCCGGTGCGCCGGCCGGCCGAGCGCCGCCGTACCGGCAAGGTCGATGAGGCGGTGACCGGTGCCGTGGTCCAGGTCGGCGCGGTACAGCTCGACGAGGTCGGCGAGGGCATCCGGGTCGGGCGCGGACAGCGGCAGTACGACGGGGCCGTCGTCGCCGCGGCGGATCTGCCGCGGCGCCTCCTCGAGGATCACGTGCGCGTTCGTACCGCTCGGGTCCAGGGCGCTGACGCCGGCGCGCAGCGTCGTACCGCCCGACTGCAGCGGCACCGTCCACTCGCGGGTGTCGGTGCCGATCACGAACGGGCTGCCCTCGAGGGCGAGCGCCGGGTTCGGGCCGGTGTAGTTGATCGTCGGGACCAGCGTCCGGTGCTGCAGCATCAGGATCGCCTTGATCAGGCCGGCCATCCCCGCGGCGCTGTCCAGGTGGCCGATGTTCGGCTTCACCGAACCCAGCGTGCAGAACCCGACCTTGCCGGTGTGCCGGCGCAGCGCCGTCGTCAGCGCCTTCACCTCGGCGACGTCCGCGGCCGGGCTGCCGACGCCGTTCGCCTCGAGGTAGCTCAGCGAGTCGGCCTCGAACCCGGCGCGCTCCAGGGCGCGCTCGATGAGCTCCTGATTGCCCGTCGGCGCGTCCTCGTTGCTGACCGCCGTACCGCGGATCACGGCGTACACCGTGTCCCCGTCGGTGAGGGCCTGGTCGAGACGCTTCAGCAGGACGGCGGCGACACCGTTCCCGCCGACCGTGCCGTCGGCGTCCGCGGCGAACGCGCGGACCCGGCCGGTCGGCGACAGGATCGAATCCGGCGCCGGGTGGTACGTCGTTGCCTGCGGCACCTGTACGGCGGCGGCGCCGGCGAGCGCGAGATCCGCGTCGCCGGACCGCAGCGCCTGGCAGGCCAGATGCACCGCGACCAGCGAACTCGACGAGGCCGACTGCACGCCGATCGCCGGCCCGGTCAGGCCGAGCCGGTACGCGACCCGGGTGGCGATCGAGTCGCGGGACTGCTGCTGGCGGTTGTACAAGTTCATGCCCGAGCCCGCGAACACCCCGACCCGGCTCGTCGTCCCCGCGTACCCGCCGTGCTCCAGCGCCTGGTGACACACCTCGAGGAACAACCGCTGCGCCGGATCCATCAACTGCGCTTCACGATCACTCAACCCGAAGAACTTCGCGTCGAACGACTCGACGTGCTCCAGCACCCCACCGACCGCGACAGCCCCGTCACCCCCGTCCGGCGCCTCCCGCCGAACACTCTCCACCCCCGCGACCAGGTTCTCCCAGAACTGCTCGATCCCCTCGGCCCCCGGAAACCGCCCGGCCATTCCCACCACGGCCACCGGCTCCACAACACCCGCACGACCCTCACCCCGCCGCACCGCAACAGCCTCAGCACGCGCACCAGCCGGCACCGACTCGTCCTCACCGGACGACTCGAGACCTGCATCGGCAACATCGGCGGCGGCGTACGCCTGCTCGTCGGACTGCTCCCGCTCCGCAGCGGGTACGACGGATTCCGCGGCCGCGTCGTCCGCCTCGTCAGACTGCTCCGGCACTGCGTCCGTGGACGCGGCGGCGTTTGCAGCCGGTACGTCGGCACCAGCGGACCCGTCGTGCGACTCCTCGACGGCCTCCGGCTGCGCATCGTCCGACTCGGCCGCCTCGTCGGACTCCTCAGGAGCGGCGATGTCCTCGTCCGGGAACGAGGGGGTGCTTGCGGTCGACGCGTCGTCCGTCGCGTCGCGAGAGCCTTCGGCGGTCGACGCGAGGGTTGCGTCAGCTACCTCAGAGGACGTCAGATCGGCCGCCGACTGCTCGGTGTCCTCAGCCTGCTCGTCGGTCTGCTCCGGCTCCACGACCTGCGCGTCGAGGGTCTGCTCAACCGCATCAGGTACGGCGGACGCCGCGTCGTACGACGGCTCCTCCGCACCGTCGACCTGCTCACCGCCGACCGACCCATCAGCCTGCGCGTCAGAAACATCTGCAGTCGCACCCTGCGGCTCCGATGCCTCCGCCTGCTCTGTCTCATCGCCCTGCGCGTCGGGAGCGGCGGCCGTCTCTTCATACGGCTGTTGCCCCACGTCTTCGGCCTGCTCGCCGGCCGGCTCCGGGCCTTCGGTCAGCGCCCCAGAGACGGCGACAGTCGCACCCTGTGCCAGCGACTCCTCGGCCTCCGCCTGCTCGCCGCTGGACGCCGGTACCTCCGCGCGCTCGTCGGCGGGCTCCGAACCCTCGGCCTGAACGCCGAGCACAGGAGTCGCGGCCCCCGACTCCTCCTCCGCGTCCACCGCCCGCTCATCGGCGGACTCCGGGCCATCAGCCTGAGCATCGGAGGCGGCTGGCGCGTCGTACGGCTCCTGCTCCGGCTCTGTCGCCTCCTCGTCGGTCGGCTCCGGCTGCCCGGTCTGCACGTCGAGAGCAGCGATGGCTGGAGCTTCCGGCTCCTGCTCCGCGACCTCGGTCTGGTCATCCTCGGGCCCCGGCCCCTCGACCTGCGCGTCGGAGGCGACAGCCGGCGCGTCGTACGGCTCCTGCTCCGGCTCTACCGCCTCCTCGTCGGTCGGCTCCAGCTGCCCGGTCTGCGCGTCGGGCGCGGCCGTCGTTGCCGGGTACGGCTCTTGCTCCTCGACCTCGGCCTGGTCCCCCGTGGGCTCCGACTCCTCGGCCTGCGCGTCGGAGGCGGCTGGCGCGTCGTACTGCTGCTCCGCCTCCGCCACCTGCTCGTCGGCGGGCTCCGGCCGCTCGGTCTGCGCGTCGAGAGCGGCGATGGATGGAGCTTGCGGCTCTTGCTCCGCGACCTCGGCCTGGTCGTCCGTGGGCTCCGGCCGCTCGGTCTGCGCGTCGAGAGCGGCGATGGTTGGAGCTTGCGGCTCTTGCTCCGCGACCTCGGCCTGGTCGTCCGTGGGCTCCGATTCCTCGGCCTGAGCGTCGGAGGAAGCTGGCGCGTCGTACTGCTGCTCCGCCTCCCCCACCTGCGCGTCAGCGGGTTTTGGCTGCTCGGCGTGCTCGTCGGCGCGAGCCGCGGTCTCGTCGTACTCCCGTTGCTCCGCGCCCTCGGACCGCTCGTCGGTGAGTCGCTCGGCCGGCGCCTCGGTCGGCGCCGGACCATCAGCTCGAGCGTCGGCGAGACCCGCCCCGTCGGCCGGCGCGTCGGGGACGGCGCTGGTTACAGCGCCAGGCTGCGGTTCCTGGGCGTCTGCCTGCTCGTCGGTCGGCTCCAGGCCTTCAGCCTGTACATCGGAGACAGCCGAGGTTGCGGCTTGTGACTGCGGCTCCTCGGCGTCCACCTGCTCG
>NZ_JBEXNA010000001.1:267607-267718 GCF_040610875.1 Kribbella sp. NPDC003505
TCCTGCTCGTCGGTCGGCTCCAGGCCTTCAGCCTGTACATCGGAGACAGCCGAGGTTGCGGCTTGTGACTGCGGCTCCTCGGCGTCCACCTGCTCGGCGGTCGGCTCCAGG
>NZ_JBEXNA010000001.1:267816-721404 GCF_040610875.1 Kribbella sp. NPDC003505
GGCCTTCAGCCTGTACGTCGGAGACAGCCGAGGTTGCGGCTTGTGACTGCGGCTCCTCGGCGTCCACCTGCTCGGCGGTCGGCTCCAGGCCTTCAGCCTGTACGTCGGAGACAGCCGAGGTTGCGGCTTGTGACTGCGGCTCCTCGGCGTCCACCTGCTCGGCGGTCGGCTCCAGGCCTTCAGGCTGGGCGTCGGTGGCGGTCTCGACCGGCGGCTGTTGCTCCGCGTCGGCGGGCTGCTCGGCGAGTACCTCTGGCTCTTCGGTCTGCGGGCCGGGGACGGTGGCGGCTTGTGGCTGCGGCTCCTCGGCCTTCGCCTGCTCGTCGGTGGGCTCCAGGCCCTCCGCTTGCGCGGTGGGTTGCAGTTCGCGCGGGGTCTTGGGCTGCTCGCTGGTGAGGTCCGGGGCGTCGGCGTGGGAGTCGTGGGTGAGGGCGGCCTCGGCGTGCGGCTGTTGGTCGGCGCCGTCCACTTCCTCGTCGACCGGCGCCAGGACCTCCGCCTCCTCGTCGGACGGCGCCAGGGCTTCTGGCTGCTCGTCGGACGGTACCGCGGCTTCGACGGGAGCGGCGTGCGGCTGTTGGTGGGCGTCGCCCGCCTGCACGTCGGCCGGTGCGAGGGGCTCCGGTTGCTCGCCGGACGACGCCAGGACCTCCGCCCGCTCCTCGCCGGGCGCCGGGGCTTCGACGTCGACGTCAGGGGTGGGAACCGACTCAGCGTGCGGCTGTTGGTCCGCGTCGTCCGCTTCCTCGTCAGTCGGCTCCGGGACCTCCGCCTGCTCGCCGGACGACGCCACGACCTCCGCCCGCTCCTCGCCGGGCGCCGAGGGTTCGGCGTCAACGCCGGAGGTGGGAACCGCCACAGCGTGCGGCTGTTGATCCGCGTCGTCCGCTTCCTCGTCAGTCGGCTCCGGGACCTCCGCCTGCTCGCCGGACGACGCCACGACCTCCGCCCGCTCCTCGCCGGGCGCCGGGGCTTCGACGTCGACGCCGGAGGTGGGAACCGCCACAGCGTGCGGCTGTTGATCCGCGTCGTCCGCTCGCTCGTCGGCCGGCGCCGCGGCCTCCGCCTGTTCCTCGGTCGGCGCCGTCTGCTCGGTGTGGGCGGGAGTTTGGGTGCCGAGGGTGGGGCGTTGGGGTGGGGTGGGGATGGATTGCTGGAGTTCGCGTTTCCAGGCGAGGCGGACCACCGGGAGTTCGGTGGTGCGTTCGGACGGGTCCTCGTCGGCGTACGGCGTGGTCTCCGGTGTGGTGGACGGGCCCTGGCCGGTGGGGCCGGAGGCGGGAGTGGCGCCGGCGGGTTCTACGTGGGTGTGGGCGGGTTCCAGCAGGGTGCCGTCGATCCAGCGCTGTTTGAGCAGCGGGCGGAGAATCTTGCCGCCGGGGGTGGTGGGGAAGTCGCGGCGCGGGACGCCGATGACTTGCGCGGCGAGGCCCAGGCGGCTCTGGATCAGGCTGCGGATGGCCTGGTCCATGCCGGGGACGGAGTCGGCGGTGAGCGCGTAGAACACGACGAGCCGGTCGGTGCCGGTCTCCTCGTCGGCGATGCCGCAGGCGGCGACCAGGCCGTGCTCGGCGCCGACGGCGGTCGCGGCGACGGATTCGATGTCGTGGGCGTAGTGCAGGCGGCCGGACATGATGATGCGTTCGCTGTCCCGGCCGGTGATGACGACCTGCCCGCCGGTGATGAAGCCCTGGTCACCGGTCGCCAGCCACTTGCGGGCCGGCCAGTTGCCGACGGGGAACGCGGCGCGGTCCGCCTCGAGGTTCCCGAGGTACCCGGGTGTCACCCGCGCGGACGCGACCTGCAGCTGGCCGATCCGGCCTTCGGGGAGTACGGCGCCGTTCGGCGCGACGATGCGCACCGTCGTACCGGGAGCGGGCGCGCCGACCGACACCAGCGAGAGCACACCCGGCGCCTCGGTCCGCGGCTTGCCCGGACGGGCGACCGCGACCTTCCCGGACGACGGGCGCTGGTCGACCCATTCGACGACGCCGGTCGGTGGGATCCGGACGCGGTGCACGTTCGGCGTCAGGCCGGGCCGGGCGAACGTGATCCCGGTGACCGTCTCGGTCATCCCCCACGCGGCCACGAACGTCTCCGGAACCACCCCGAACCGGTTCGTGACCCGCAGGAAGTCCGCCATCACCGGGACGGTGATCTGCTCGCCGCCGCTGACCAGGCTGCGCAGCGCGGACAGGTCCCAGTGCCGGTCCGGTTCGCCGGCGACCGCCGTGGTCGCGAGCCGGTACCCGAAGTTCGGCGACCACGAGTGGTTGACCCGGTGCTGCTCCATCAGGTCGAGCCAGCGCAGCGGGTTGGCGAGCACCCAGTCGGTGTTCACGTGGATGTTCGTGCAGCCGGTGAACACGGGCAGTAGGTGGTAGAGCAGGAACGCGCCGCTGCGGTCCAGCGGCAGCCAGTTCAGCGTGGTTTGTCCCGGACGGACCGGCAGCATCGCCGGCGTACCCGCGGCGAACTCGACCAGACCGCGGTGCGTGAGCTGGACGATCTTCGGCGTACCGGTCGAGCCCGAGGACATCATCAGTACGGCGACGTCGTCCGCGGCCGGGCGGTGGAAGTCGGAGGTCGGCTCGTGGCCGGCCATCGCGTCCGGGTCGAGGACCGGCAGGCCGAGGTCGTTCGGCAGATCGGACGGGCGGCCGATCAGGACCGTCCAGCCGAGCAGATCGGTGATCCGGCGGAGCCGTTCGCGGCCTTCCTCGGTGCGGTCGCCGCCCGGGTTCGGCGCGACCAGGAGCGGGCGGATGCCGCCGAGCGTGCAGGCCCAGAACGCGGCGAAGAAACCGACCGGTTCGGTGCAGTGCACGACCGCGGGGTCGCCGGCGCGGACGCCGTTCGCGCGCAATCCGGCCAGGATCCGCGCGGCGAGCTCGAGCAGGGTCGGGAAGTCGAGCCGGGTCTCGCGGCCGTCCGCGCCGATCTCGACGACGCCGGAGCCGCTGAAGTCGCGCGCCGCGCGCAGCAGCGCGCTCGGCAGGTCGCGGGGATATCCGGCGGGAATCATCAACGCCGGCCCGGTGGAGATCGCCGGCCGGTCCGCACCACTTCTCACGCCGATGCCACCACCAGCTGAGACGTCTCGGGTACGACGGGGCGCTCGGCCGGTTGGCGACCCACGGACACGTGCCTCCCCAACTGGACGGAGCGGGTTCTGGGCAGACCCCGCCTCACTTCACACCGACAGCAGCCCCGTTTTCCACCTGCCGGAACGATGTCGTGACCGGGCACACCCGGTGCGTCATCGCGCCGACCGACAGCCGTGAACCCTACCAGCCGCGACCCGCCCCGGAGGAGTCCGATCTCGGCAGCCGAAGGTTAAGAATTCCGGTGCGCAGCCCTGACCGCCGACATGGTTCCAACGAGCGACGGCAGGTTCGGGTACGGGCCGTACGAAAGCCGGACCGCGTCAGCGCGGTGGCGGTTCCGTGTCAGGACTCGCCGGGATCGTGAGTGACGTCGAACAGACCATCACTCGAACGAGGAGCAAGACCATGTCGATCCAGACCCCTTCCGTGCACAGCACCCTCCAGCAGGCCGCCCAGGAGTTCATCGACGCAGGATTCGGCGGGCTCGAACTGCGGGTGCACGACGAGCACGGCGAATGGGTCGGCACCGCCGGGATCCGTGAGCTCGGCCGGACCGAGGCGCCGCCGGTGAACGGGCAGTTCCGGGTCGGCAGCGTCACCAAGACGTTCGTGTCGACGATGGTGCTGCAACTCGTGGCCGAGGGCAAGCTCGAGCTGGACGGCGCGGTCGCCGGCCACCTCACGCGCTTCGGCCTGGACCCGCGGATCACGGTGCGGATGCTCCTCGACCACACGAGCGGATTGTTCAACTACACCGGCGAGTACTACCCCGACGGCACGGTGGTCGCCGGGTTCCCCGCGACCGGCGAGGAGTGGGCCGACAACCGGCTGCAGGGGTACACGCCGGACGAGTTGGTCGAGTTCGCGCTGGCCAAGCCGGCACGGTTCGAGCCGGGGGCCGAGTGGAGCTACTCGAACACCAACTACACCGTTGCCGCGCTGCTGATCGAGGCTGTGACCGGGCGTTCGTTCGTCGAGGAGCTGACGGAGCGGATCGTCGAGCCGCTCGGCCTGACGGGCACTGTGGAGCCGGGCGATCGGACGGACATTCCTGGGCCGCATTCGCACGGGTACTTCCGGTACCAGGACGGTGACAATTGGAAGGTCGTCGACGTCACCGAGCAGAACCCGTCGCTGCTGTTCGCCGCCGGGAGCATGCTGTCGACCACGCAGGACCTGCAGAGGTTCATGTCGGCGCTGCAGGGCGGCAAGCTCGTGCCCGCTGAACTGCTGAGCCAGATGCGTACGCCGCAGCCGAAGAGCGGACCACTCAACTACGGCCTCGGCCTGTTCGCCCAGGACACCGGCAGCGAGACCATCTACCACCACAACGGCAGCGCGCCGGGCGGCTACGGCGCCCTGATGTACAGCAACGCCGACGGCACCAAGACCCTGACCGCCGCCATCACCATGGGCGACGCCGACGTGGACCTGCTCCAGATCTTCCCGCCGGCCCTCGACCGCCTGGTCAAGGCAGTCTTCAACTGATTCGGGTGGGCGAAGAGGGAATCGAACCCCCGACATCTTCCTTGTAAGGGAAGCGCTCTACCGCTGAGCTATTCGCCCGGATCAAACGACCGGAGGAGTCTACCCGAGTTCCGGTCGCAGCTTGGCCAGCGCCGCCGCGTAGTCGTCGAGGCTGCGGGCCTCGGGGATCTGGTTCACGACGGACCACCGGACCAGGCCGGTGCGGTCGATGACGAAGGTGCCCCGGAGTGCGCAGCCTCGTTCCGCGTCGAAGACGCCGTACGACGTGGCGATCGCGCCGTGCGGCCAGAAATCGGTGAGCAGGCCGAACGGGAGCTGTTGCGCGTCCGAGTACGCCCTGAGCGTGAACATCGGGTCGCACGAGACCGCCAGGAACTCCGCCGCGGCCAGCAGGTCCGGCCGGTCGCGGAGGGCGGCCAGCTCACTCGTACAGACCTGACTGAACGCGTACGGATAGAAGACCAGTACGACGTCCCGCCGCCCGGCGTAGTCGCTGAGCCGGACCGGTTCGCCGTACTGGTTTCGCGTCTCGAAGTCGGGGGCCCGGCTGCCGGCAGCCGGGCCGGCAGCTGGGAAAGTCACCCGCGGCGACCGGACTTCGGGACCACCAGCTTGGTGGCGGACCAGTCGTCGGTCACGCTCAGTGTGCTCGTCGTCGCCAGGCCGGCGACCGGCGCGGCCTCGGCGATGTCACTGGTCTCGACGTACCCGTCACGGCCGACCTTCGGAGTCATCAGCCAGACCACTCCGCCGGCCTTCAGGTCGGTCAGGATGTCGAAGAACGCGTCGACCAGGTCGCCGTCGTCCTCACGGAACCAGAGCAGGACCGCGTCCACGACCTCGTCGGTGTCGTCACCGACGAAGTCCTCTCCGGTGACCTCCCGGATGGCATCACGCAGGTCGTCGTCGCAGTCGTCGTCGTATCCGATCTCCTGTACGACCCAGCCGGCCTCGAGACCGAGCCGGGACGCCATGTTCGGCACTCCGCTCTTGCCGTCCGCGTGATCCGCGGTCGCGCTCACGTGTCCTCCTCCGTGGTCCCCGCTTGCCCGGGGGTAGGTGTCATTGCACTGGTATTGCACTCATAGAGCCACACAGTTAGCAGTAGTCCATCGTGACCTACCGCGTCGCGCAAGTATGCACCAGGGTTCCGTGACGTGTCCGGTATGCGCGTGGCGGGTACCAGGCGTGTCCGCTCAGATCTCGCCCGGCGAGCCGGAAACCGGGCGGAAAGGAAGGCGAAGTAGAACGCATTCCGAACAGGTGACAGGATTGCGGTGAAGAGAATCCAGAGAGAACGGCAGGACACCGTGGCTTCCGGACACGAACCACCAGCCATCATCACCGAGGGGATGCCCACCCAGCTCCCCGACATCGACCCCGACGAGACACGGGAGTGGGTCGAATCGCTCGACGCGGTCCTGGACGAACGGGGCAAGGCGCGAGCGCGCTACCTGATGCTCAAGCTGATCGAGCGGGCCCGGGAGCGACAGGTCGGGGTGCCCGCACTGCGGAGCACCGACTACATCAACTCGATCCCGCCGGAGCGTGAGCCCTGGTTCCCCGGCGACGAGCACATCGAGCGGCGGATCCGGGCGTTCATCCGGTGGAACGCCGCGGTGATGGTGAGCAAGGCCAACCGCAAGGGCCTGGAGGTCGGCGGTCACATCGCCACCTACCAGTCGGCCGCGAGCCTGTACGAGGTCGGTTTCAACCACTTCTTCCGCGGCAAGGACCACCCGGGCGGCGGCGACCAGATCTTCATCCAGGGTCACGCCTCCCCCGGTATGTACGCGCGTGCCTTCCTCGAGGGCCGGCTGACGACCGACGACCTGGACGGTTTCCGCCAAGAGGTCTCGCGCGGCCCGCACAAGGGCCTGTCGTCGTACCCGCACCCGCGGCTGATGCCGGACTTCTGGGAATTCCCGACCGTCTCGATGGGTCTGGCCGCGCTGAACTCGATCTACCAGGCGCGCTTCAACCGGTACCTGCACAACCGCGGGATCAAGGACACCAGCCAGCAGCACGTCTGGGCGTTCCTCGGTGACGGCGAGATGGGTGAGCCGGAGTCGCTCGGCGCGATCGGCCTGGCCGCGCGCGAGGAGCTCGACAACCTCACCTTCGTGATCAACTGCAACCTGCAGCAGCTGGACGGCCCGGTCCGCGGCAACGGCAAGGTCATCCAGGAGCTGGAGGCGTTCTTCCGCGGCGCCGGCTGGAACGTCATCAAGGTGATCTGGGGCCGCGAGTGGGACAACCTGCTGGCGCAGGACCACGACGGCGCGCTGGTGAACAAGATGAACACCACGCCCGACGGCCAGTTCCAGACGTACTCGGTGGAGTCCGGCGAGTACATCCGGGAGAACTTCTTCGGCGGCGACCAGCGGCTGCGGCAGATGGTCAGCGGCCTGTCCGACGAGGACCTGCGCAAGCTGCCGCGCGGCGGTCACGACTACCGCAAGGTGTACGCCGCGTTCAAGAGCGCGACCGAGCACGTCGGCCAGCCGACCGTGATCCTCGCCCAGACCATCAAGGGCTGGACGATCGAGGCGCTGGAGGGCCGCAACGCGACCCACCAGATGAAGAAGCTGACCTCGGACGACCTGAAGGCGTTCCGCGACCGGCTGTACCTGCCGATCGAGGACAAGGACCTCGAGGACGCGTACAACCCGCCGTACTTCCACCCCGGCACCGACTCGCCGGAATACCAGTACATGATGGAGCGGCGCAAGCAGCTCGGCGGTTCGCTGCCGGAGCGCCGGGTGCAGCCGAAGACGCTGACGCTGCCGGGCGACGCCGTGTACAAGCCGCTCAGCAAGGGCTCGCACGCGCCGGTCGCGACCACGATGGCGCTGGTGCGGCTGTTCCGGGACCTGATGAAGGACCCGGAGATCGGTCACCGGATCGTCCCGATCGCCCCGGACGAGTACCGCACGTTCGGGATGGACTCGATGTTCCCGACCGCGAAGATCTACTCGCCGCACGGGCAGAACTACGAGGCCGTCGACCGCAACCTGCTGCTGTCGTGGAAGGAGTCCACGGCGGGCCAGCTGCTGCACGAGGGCATCAGCGAGGCCGGCGCGATGGGCTCGGTGCTCGCGGCGAGTACGGCGTACGCGACGCACGGCGAGCCGATGATCCCGTTCTATATCTTCTACTCGATGTTCGGGTTCCAGCGCACCGGCGACTGGATGTGGGCGCTCGGCGACCAGCTCGGCCGCGGCTTCCTGGTCGGCGCGACCGCGGGCCGTACGACGCTGACCGGCGAGGGACTGCAGCACGCGGACGGTCACTCGCCGCTGCTGGCCTCGACCAACCCGGCCGCGGTGCACTACGACCCGGCGTTCGCGTACGAGATCCCGTACATCGTCAAGGACGGCCTGCGCCGCATGTACGGCTACGGGCTGGACCAGGACAAGCCGCACGGCGAGGACGTCTTCTACTACCTCACGGTCTACAACGAGCCGGTGGCGCAGCCCGCCGAGCCGGAGAACCTCGACGTCGCGGGGCTGCTCAAGGGCATGTACCGCTTCAACGAGTACCAGACCGCCGAGGGCGACGACGCGCCGCGGGTGCAACTGCTGGCCTCCGGTGTCGCGCTGCCGTGGGTGATGAAGGCCCAGCAGATCCTCGCCGAGGAGTACTCCGTCGCCGCCGACATCTGGTCGGTGACCTCGTGGAACGAGCTGCGCCGGGACGCCGTCGCCGCGGAGCAGCACAACCTGCTGCACCCGGACGAGCCGGAGCAGGTGCCGTTCGTCACCGAGCAGCTGAAGGACACCAACGGTCCGGTCGTCGCCGTCAGCGACTTCATGCGCGCGGTGCAGGACCAGATCTCCCGCTGGGTGCCGAACGACTACACGTCGCTCGGGACCGACGGCTGGGGCCTGGCCGACACCCGGGCGGCGGCCCGGCGGCACTTCCAGGTGGACGCCGAGTCGATCGTCGTCGCGGCGCTGGAGATCCTCGCCAAGCGCGGCGACGTGAAGCCGGAGGTCGCCGCCGAGGCGGCCCGCAAGTACCGCATCGACGACCCGACCGCGGTCGCCGGCGTGAAGCAGGAAGGCGCCGGCGCGTAGCCGGCGAAGAACGGGCCGCCCACCACACCGGTGGGCGGCCCGTTCGCATATTCGGTGGGGCTCGCGGCTGCCACGCCCTACCCTCGGTCCATGCCTGACCTGATCGAGCCGACCGTCGAACTGCGCGAGTCCTTCCTGGAGTCGTCCCGGGAGTGGGGCGACGTGCACCAGGACGGCGCCGGGCTGTGGGAGGCCGACGACCTGGGCACGGTCGACGGCTTCGCCGCGTGGACGCAGCGGCTGCGCGAGCAGAGCGACGACAGCGTCCCGATCACACCGGAGCGGGTGCCGGCGTCGTACTGGTGGATCGTGGACGGCGGCACGTACCTCGGGGCGATCACGCTGCGGCACGCCCTCAACGAGAAGCTGCTCGAAGGCGGCGGGCACATCGGGTACGGCGTGCGCCCGTCGGCCCGTGGGCGCGGCGTGGCGACCTGGGCGCTCGGCGCCGTTCTCGAACGGGCCCGGGCCCGCGGGATGGACCGCGTGCTGATCACCTGCGACGCCGGCAACGTGGCGTCGGCGCGGACGATCGAACGCAACGGCGGTGTCCTCGAGGACGTCCGCGACACCTGGCTGGGGCGGACCCGGCGCTATTGGATCACTCTCTGAGTAGTCGGGTTACTACGGTCAGTACATGACCGGCAGGCAGCAGACCGCGCGGGTGCCCCGCAGTAGGCGATGGACCACCAGACAGGACCTCGGTACGACAAACCTCGTAGCCGCGGCCCGCGCGAGTTGCGCATTCCGTCCGACGCGGTGCACCGCCCGCGGTTCCTACCGTCGGTGACATGACTGGCGCAAGCGTTGCTCTTCTCGCGGGGACGATGTCCACCATCCTCTTCGCGTCGAGCGCCCTGCCGATGGTGATCAAGGCGATCCGGACCCGCGACCTCGCGTCGTACAGCCCGGTCAACCTGGTGCTCGCCAACGTCGGCAACGCCGTCCATTGCATCTACGTGGTGCACCTGCCGCCGGGACCGATCTGGATCCTGCACGGCTTCTACGTGGTGACGTCCGCGCTGATGCTGTTGTGGTGGCTGCGCTTCCACACGCTGCGGCGCGACGTGGAAGGGAGACCAGCATGAACACCATCGTCATCGGCGCCGGGCAGGCGGGACTCGCCACCGGCCGCCACCTGCAGCAGCTCGGGGAGGAGTTCCTCATCCTGGACGGCAACGCCCAGGTCGGCGACCAGTGGCGCTCGCACTGGGACAGCCTGCGGCTGTACTCGCCGGCCAAGTACGACGGGCTGCCGGGCCTGGAGTTCCCGGGCGATCCGTGGCACTACCCCGGCAAGGACGAGGTCGCCGACTACCTCGCGTCGTACGCCGCGCACTTCGAGCTGCCGATCCGGCACAACACCCGGGTGGACAGGCTCGAGCGGATCGACGACCGGTGGATCGTCACCACCGGAGGCGAGCAGCTCACCGCCCGCAACGTCGTGGTCGCCACCGGCACGTTCGGGCGTACGCCGTACCTGCCGGACTGCGCGGTCGACCTGGATCCGGCGATCCGGCAACTGCACTCGTCGGAGTACCGCCGGCCGGAGCAGCTGAAGGACGGGCCGGTGCTCGTCGTCGGCGGATCGCACTCGGGCACCGACATCGCGTACGAGGTCGCGCAGACGCACGAGACGATCCTGTGCGGTCGCGATCCCGGGCAGGTGCCCTTCCGGCCGGGCCGGCGCGGTCAGGTCCTGGTCTGGCCGGTGCTCCTGTTCGCCTGGCGGCACGTGCTCACGCGCCGGACGCCGATGGGCCGCAAGGAGATGGGGGAGGTTCGGTTCCACGGCGGGCCGATGATCCGGGTGAAGCGGGACGACCTGCTCGCGCGCGGGGTCGCGCGGGTCCACGACCGGGTCACGGGTGTCCGGGACGGCCGGCCACAGCTCGCGAACGGGCGGGTGCTCGAGGTCGCGAACGTGGTGTGGGCGACCGGGTTCCGGCAGGTGTTCGACTGGATCAAGACCCCGGTGACCGGCGCCGACGGCTGGCCGCGGGAGTACCGCGGGGTCGCCGAGGACGCGCCCGGGCTGTTCTTCTGCGGCCTGTCCTTCCAGTACGCGTTCAGCTCGATGGTGCTGCCGGGCGTCGGCCGGGACGCGGCGTACGTCGCCCGGCGGATCGCGGCCCGTGCGACCGCGGACCGGAGTCTTGCCGCCGCGTGACCCGACGGCGCATGCTCACCTCAAGGGGCACGGATGGGCATTGTCGACGATCTGCAGCGAGCCCGGTCCGCGTACGAGCGGCGGGACTGGGCTTCGGCGTACGACCGGCTCGCCACGGTGGACGGCGAGCCGGGGTCGGCTCTCGGCCCGGACGAGTTGATGACGCTGGCCACGGCCGCGTTCCTGCTCGGCGACACGGACAGCTGCATTCGCGCACTGCAGCGCGGCTACCGCCTGCGGACCGACGCCGGCGAGGTGCTGGGCGCGGTCCGGTTCGCCTTCTGGCTGGCCCTCGTGCTGAACATCCGCGGCGAGGTGGCGGTCGGCAGCGGCTGGGCCGCGCGCGCCCAGCGGCTGCTCGCGGACCAGCCGGACGACGTCCTCGAACGCGGCTACCTGCGCGTCCACGACTTCTTCCGGTGCCTGGACAGCGGCGACTTCCCCGGCGCGCTCGCGGTCAGCGAGGACATGATCGGCATCGCCCGCCGGCACGCCGATCCCGATCTGCTCGCCCAGAGCCTCGTGTGCAAGGGCCGGCTGCTGATGTACTCCGGGCGGGTTCCGGAGGGGCTCGCCCTGCTGGACGAGGCGATGGTCGCCGTCGCGGCCGGTGAACTGTCACCGATCTTCGCGGGCAACGTCTACTGCGCGATGATCGAAGCCTGCCAGGAAGTTCTGGACTTCGCTCGCGCGTCGGCGTGGACGACGGCGCTGACGCGCTGGTGCGACAGTCAGCCCGACCTGGTTCCGTTCACCGGGCAGTGCGCGGTCCATCGCGGTCAGATCCTGCGGGTGCACGCGGCGTACCCGGAGGCGCTGGCCGAGTTCGAGGATGCCTGCCGCCGGTACGCGGCGTCGGGTTCCCAGGCCGCGGCCGGCCTCGCGCTGGCCGAGCGGGGCGACGTACTGCGGATCCGTGGCGACGTCGCGGCAGCGGAGGCGTCGTACGACGAGGCGGCCAGGTTCGGGTACGAGGCGCAGCCCGGACGCGCGCTGCTGATGGTCGCGCGCGGGCGCGTGGCGGGCGCGCTCGCCGCGGTCCGCCGGCTGCTGGCGGAGACTGGTGACCCGGTCCACCGTTCACGGCTGCTGGCGGGGGCGGTCGAGGTCCTGCTGGCCGGTGACGCACGGCCCGACGCGGAGGCTGCCGCGGACGAGTTGGCCGCCATCGCGCAGGGCTTCGGCTGTGCGGGTTTGCGGGCGTCGGCGGCGTACTGCTCGGCCTTGGTGGCGTTGGCCGACGACGACCCGGACAGGGCGTTGCCGCACGCCCGGACGGCGGCGCGGTTGTGGGACGAACTGCGGGCGCCGTACGAGGTGGCGCGCGCGAAGGTGCTGGTCGGGCGCGCGGTGCGGCTGCTCGGCGACGAGGACTCGGCGGCGGCGGAGTTCACCGCCGCCTGCCGGTCCTTCGCCGAGATCGGTGCGACGCCGGCGCGGCAGGAGACCGAGAAACTGCTCGGCCGGAGTACGGCGGGCGGGCTCACCGGACGGGAGCTGGACGTCCTCCGGCTGGTTGCTATCGGCAACAGCAACGCCGAGATCGCGCACCGGCTGGTGCTGAGCGACAAGACCGTCGCCCGGCACCTCACCAACATCTTCGCCAAGCTGGACGTCCCGTCACGGACGGCGGCCGCCGCCTACGCCCGCGATCACGACCTGATCTGAGGCACCCAGGCCGACAGCGCCCCGTCCGGTCCCGCCACGGCAGCCGAGCGGGTGAGCTGCGCGATGCGCCGGTGCGGCGCGACCAGGTCGCCGACCGCGCGTTCGATGCGCTGGAGCAGGGAATCGGTCCTGGGAGGGAGCGGGTTCACTCCGACGGGTGAGGTAGCGACCGGCCGGTCCGGCGGATGCTCGGGGCGTGAGCACAACAGAGCGTCCCGTCCCGCGCTGGGCCCACCGCCTCGCGCACGCGATCCCCTTCCTCACCCTGCCGTCCGGGCTGTGGCGACTCGGACTGGTCTTCGGCTCGTCGATGGGCATGCTGGACGACGCCGGCCAGCCGGCCCACCTGATCGGGTTCGGTCAGAAGCTGTACGTGGTCTGTCTGACGATCTTCTCCGAGCTCGTCGCGCTGACCGCGCTCGGCCTGGTCAGCCGGTGGGGCGAGATCGTTCCGCGGTGGATCCCGTTCATCGGCGGCCGTCGCGTCGCGCCGTACGCCGCGATCGTCCCCGCGGTGCTCGGGGCGCTGAGCCTGATCGCGATCTGGACCTACGGCTTCCGCGACGTGTTCTCGAAGGAGTTCATCCCCTTCTCCAGCACGCCGTGGGCAGCGCTGATGATCACGTGTTACGCGCCCCTGCAGCTGTGGGGCCCGTCGCTGCTGGTCCTCACCTGGGCCTACTACCGGCGTCGGGTCAGCGTGCCCGCGGTCGCGGTCTGAGTGTGGTCGCGGGCAGCGGCGGAGCCGGCAGCGGATCGCCGTCGTAGCCCGGGACCATACCGAAGCGGTCGTTGCCTGCAGCATCGATCGCGGCCTGCCAGGCGTCCCGGGCGGCGACGATCTCCTCGTGGCTGCGGCCGATGAAGTTCCACCACATCACCAACTGCTCCTCGAACGGTTCGCCGCCGAGCAGCAGGAACCGCACACCGCCCTCCGCGGCGACCAGGTCGATCGCCTCCCGGCCGGCCCCCAGGTAGACCATCTCGCCGAAGCCCGGCGTCAGGTCCCCGACCGCCAGCGATCCGTCGACCACGAGGACGGCGTACTCGTTGGACGGGGTCAGCGGGAGCGTCAGGGACCGCCCCGGCGCCACCGTGACGTCGGCCCCGACCAGCGGGGTGTACGCCGGTGCGGGCGACGTGACCCCGGCGACGGTCCCGATCATCACCGTCACCTGCGCGCCGTCGAGGTCGAGCCGCGGCAGGTCGGCGTACGCGTTGAAGGCGGGCGGGGTCGTCGTACGGACGGCGTCCGGGAGCGCGACCCACAACTGGGCGCCGTGCAGCTTCGGCGGCGCGTCCGGCGTGGACACCTCGGAGTGCGCGATCCCGTTGCCGGCGGTCATGATGTTCAGCTCGCCGGGGCGGACGAGGGCGTGCGACCCGACGCTGTCGCGATGCTCGATCTCGCCCTCGAACAACCAGCTCACGGTCTGCAGACTCGTGTGCGGGTGCGGCGGGACCTGCATGCCGCGCTCCCCCGGCACGTCGTAGGAGTCGACGCGCCGGGTCAGGTCGTCCGGCCCGTAGTGGTCGACGAAGCACCACGCGCCGACCATCCGCCGGTTCTTGTTCGGCAGCAACCGGCGGACCGTGGTGGACCGCCCCAGCACGACCTCCCTGCCCTCGAGCATCTCCAGCGCGGGTCCCTCACAGTCCGCGAACCCGACGACCTCGGCCGGGTCCTTCTCAAGATCGCTCATGACGCAGTCCATTCCACAAGTTGTTGCTGATCCCAGGTGTTGATGACGCGGTCGGAGGTGACGCCGCAGTCCTCGGCGCGCTCGCAGCCGTACACCTGCCAGTCGAGCTGGCCGGGCGCGTGCGCGTCGGTGTCGATCGAGAACACGCAGTCCATCTCGACGGCCATCGAGAGCAGCCGCTTCGGCGGGTCGAGCCGCTCGGGACGGGAGTTGATCTCGACCGCCGTCCCGAACTGGCGGCAGGCCTCGAACACCACCTCGGCGTCGAACTCCGACTCCGGACGGGTCCCGCGGCCCCCGGTGATCAGCCGGCCGGTGCAGTGCCCGAGCACGTCCACGTGCGGGTTCGCGATCGCGCGGACCATCCGCTCGGTCATCGGCTCGGACGCCATCCGCAACTTCGAGTGCACACTCGCGACCACCACGTCGAGCCGGGCCAGGATCTCTGAATCGCAGTCCAGCGAGCCGTCGTCGAGGATGTCGACCTCGATGCCGTTGAGGATCGTGAAGCCGTCCAGCTCGTCCTGCAGCTTCTTGTTGAGCTCGGCAACGACCTCGAGCTGCTGCAGGCGCCGCTCGCGGGACAGCCCGTTGGCGACGGTCAGCCGCGGCGAGTGATCGGTGAGCGCGATGTAGGAGTGCCCCAGCCGGTGCGCCGTACGGGCCATCTCCTCGATCGGGCTGCCGCCGTCCGACCACTCCGAGTGCAGGTGCAGGTCCGCCTTCAGGTCGGCGCGCAGACCCTTGCCGGCCGTGGTCAGCTCACCCGCTGCCTCCTCCAGCTTCACCAGGTACGACGGCGTCGCGCCGTCCATCGCCTCGACGATCACGGCCTCGGTCTTCGGCCCGATCCCCGGGAGCTCGGTGAGCGTCCCGGCCCGGCGCCGCGCCCGCACCTCGGTGGCCGGCAGCGCGGCGATCGTGTCGGCGGCCCGCCGGTACGCCTTCACCCGGTGCGTCGGCTGCCGGTCCCGCTCGAGGTAGTACCCGATCGCCCGCAACGCCGCGACCGCGTCCGCCACACCCGCCTTGTCCGTCATAGGCCCATCTTCCGCCATTTGCCTGGTAGACCCATCAACTTGGGGGTTCTCCACCGTGAACGCGGGTGCAGAACCCCGCATTTGGCTGGTCAACCAGGCAAATTGGGAGGCTGGGCGCCGGGTGACGGGTGGGGTTAGGGTCTGGTGGTGACGAAGGCACATCTGGCGCGGGCCGAGCGGTTGCAGAACGCGACCGGTGCGCTGGCGACCGCCGCGATGACGGCGATGGACGCGAAGCTGCCGTGGTTCGCGACGCTGTCCGCGCAGGACCGGTCCTGGATCGGCCTGGTCGCGCAGTCCGGGATCTCCGCGTTCGTCGAGTGGTTCCGCGACCCCGAGGCGCACTCGTCGATGCCGACCCGGATCTTCGGGTCCGCGCCGCGTGAGTTCACCCGGGTGATCTCGCTGCACCAGACCGTCGACCTGGTGCGCACCACGATCGAGACCATCGAGAACACCATCGGCACCCTGCTGCCGCCGGACGACGTGCCGATCGTCCACGAGGCCATGCAGCGGTACGCCCGTGAGGTCGCGTTCGCCGCCGCGACCGTCTACGCGCAGGCCGCCGAGATGCGCGGCGCCTGGGACGCCCGGCTCGAGGCCCTGCTCGTCGACTCCGTGATCCGCGGCGAGGCCGACGAGTCGGTCCGCTCCCGCGCCTCGGCGCTCGGCTGGACCGGAACCGTCGGTACGACGGGATCGGCCGAGGTCGCGGTGGTGGTCGGCCGCGCCCCGGTCGCCGAGACGCCCCCGGCGAACAACACCGGCTCGAACGTCGCGGACATGGTCCGGCACGCGGCGCGCGAGGCGGGCGCCGACGCACTGTGCGCGATCCAGGGCGACCGGCTGGTCGTCGTACTCGGCGGTACGAGCAAACCTGTCGAGACCGTACAAAAACTCGCCCGCTGGTTCGGACCCGGCCCGATCGTCGTCGGGCCGGTCGTGAAAGACCTCATGTCGGCCGTGACCTCGGCCCGCGCCGCCGTCGCCGGTCTGCGCGCCGCGGCGGCCTGGCCGGGCGCCCCGCGGCCGGTGCAGGCCGACGACCTGCTCCCGGAACGGTCACTCTCCGGAGACGGCCACGCCCGCCGCCAGCTCGCCACGGAGGTCTACGGCCCGCTCACCATGGGCGACGGCGTGCTCCTCGACACGGTCTCGACGTACCTGGACTCCGGCGGCTCGATCGAGGCGACCGCCCGGGCGATGTTCATCCACGCCAACACCGTGCGGTACCGGCTGAAGCGTGTGGCGGACCTCACGGGCTACAACCCGCTGAACCCCCGCGACAGTTTCACATTGCGTGTCGCACTGACCTTGGGTCGCCTGCTGCATCCCGAGCCCGGAAGCACGGTTTTGTAGGATCTCCACAAAAGCGGCCCGGTAGAATTCGTGCTCGCCGTGCGGCTCGCGGCGGGCCCGGCTGAGGGAGAGTTGTCACGTGCTCGTCATCGTCGCGCCCGGTCAGGGTGCCCAGACCCCAGGTTTCCTCGAGCCGTGGCTGGCCGATCCCGTCTTCGAGAGCCGGCTGAACTGGCTCTCCGCGGTCGCCGGTCTCGACCTCGCCCACTACGGCACCGAAGCCGACGCGGACACGATCCGGGACACCGCGATCGCGCAGCCGCTGCTGGTCGCCTCCAGCATGCTGGCCGCGCTGGCGGTCTTCCCGCACCCCGCCGACGCCTTCGCGAAGGTCGGCGCGGTCGCCGGGCACAGCGTCGGTGAGCTCGCCGCCGCGGCCGGCACCGGCGTCCTGACCGCCGAGCAGGCGATGGTCCTGGTCCGCGAGCGCGGCAAGGCGATGGCCGCCGCGGCCGCGCTGACGCCGACCTCGATGACCGCGGTGCTGGGCGGCGACCGCGACGAGATCCTCGCCAAGCTCGCCGAGCACGGCCTGACCCCGGCCAACGACAACGGCCCCGGCCAGATCGTTGCCGCGGGCACTGTCGCGGAGCTCGAGGCGCTGGCCGCCGACCCGCCGGCGAAGGCCCGGCTGATCCCGCTGTCGGTCGCCGGCGCGTTCCACACCCGGCACATGGAGCCGGCCGTGCAGACGCTGGCGAAGTACGCGACCGCGATCAGCACCCACGACCCGCGGACCCGCCTGATCTCGAACCGCGACGGCCACGTCGTCCACGACGGCCAGGACGTCCTGCAGCGGCTCGTCACCCAGGTGAACGCGCCGGTCCGCTGGGACCTGTGCCTGCAGACGATGGCCGACCTCGAGGTGACCGGCATCCTGGAGCTGCCGCCGGCGGGCACGCTGACCGGGATCGCGCGCCGCGCCCTCAAGGGCGTCGAGACGTTCGCGCTGAAGACGCCGGACCAGCTCGACGACGCCCGGGCCTTCGTCGAGAAGCACGGCAGCCCGTCCGAGATCGACGCCACGCCGACGTGGCGGCTGCTCGTCGCCCCGATCAAGGGCACCTTCAGCCGCTCCGCGCAGACCGGTCGTGAGGCCGGTGACCACGTCGGCGCCGGCGAGGTCGTCGCGAAGGTCAGCAGCCTCCGCGACGAGGTCGAGGTGACCGCGCCGCACGGCGGCATCGTGGTCGAGTGGCTCGTCGAGGAGGGCGACCCGGTCTCCCCCGGCCAGCCGCTGGTCCGCCTGCACCCCGCCGGGACCCCCGCATGATCACCGCGTCGACCGGCGCGACGTACGCCGGCATCCTCGGCATCGGCTCCTACCGGCCGCGCCGCGTCGTACCGAACGCGGAGATCCTCGAGCACATCGACTCCAGCGACGAGTGGATCCAGACCCGCTCCGGGATCAAGGAGCGGCGCTGGGCCGAGGCGGACGAGACCGTCCTGATGATGTCGGTGAACGCGGCCAAGGACGCGATCGCCGAGTCCGGCATCGACCCGGCAGACATCGGCTGCGTGATCGTCTCGACCGTCACGCACCTGTACCAGACGCCGGCGATCGCGACCCGGATCGCGGTCGAGGTCGGCGCCCCGACGGCGGCGGCCTTCGACGTGTCGGCCGCCTGCGCGGGCTTCTGCTACGGCGTCGCGCTGGCCAACGACCTGGTCCGCGGCGGCAGCGCGAAGTACGTGCTGGCGATCGGCGTCGAGCGGCTCAGCGACCTGACCGACCGTACGGACCGCAGTACGGCGTTCATCTTCGCCGACGGCGCCGGCGCCGCGATCGTCGGTCCGGCCGACGAGCCGGGGATCGGCCCGGTGGTCTGGGGCTCCGACGGCACGCAGCACCAGGTGATCAGCCAGAAGGAGTCCTGGCAGGAGGTGCACGGCAACCACAACTGGCCGCACCTGACGATGGACGGGAACCCGGTGTTCCGCTGGGCGTCGTTCGAGATGGCCAAGACCGCGCAGCAGGCGCTGGACGTCGCCGGGGTGAAGGCCGAGCAGCTCGACCTGTTCGTCCCGCACCAGGCGAACATGCGGATCACCGACGCGATGCGCCGCACGCTGAAGCTGCCCGAGCACGTCAAGGTCGCCCGCGACATCGAGCGCCAGGGCAACACCTCGGCCGCCTCGATCCCGCTCGCGATCACCGCGATGCGCGAGGCCGGCGAGGCCAAGAGCGGCGACCTCGCGCTGATCATCGGCTTCGGCGCGGGCCTGGTCTACGCCGCCCAAGTGATCCGCCTGCCGTAGTTCATAGTTGTCCGGGGCGGCTCAGGTGGCCGCACCGGCTGAAGCAACCAGCAGAAATCCGAAAGGGAACCCAAGAGATGGCCAGCACCGAAGAGATCCGTTCCAACCTCGCCGAGATCGTGAACGAGATCGCCGGCATCCCGGTCGAGGACGTCCAGCTGGACAAGTCCTTCACCGACGACCTCGACGTCGACTCGCTCTCCATGGTGGAGGTCGTGGTGGCCGCCGAGGAGAAGTTCGACGTGAAGATCCCCGACGACGAGGTCAAGAACCTCAAGACCGTCGGCGACGCCGTCGCGTTCATCGAGCGCGCCCAGAACGGCTGACCTGCGTCACCGTGCTGGCCGGTGCTCATCGGGTCACACCGATGAGCACCACGCAGTACTCCTGAAGGACCCCTGAAGTAGCCCGGAAGTACCCCGCAGTACCACCCCTCGCTCCCAACCGCAGATCTCTCATGTGAAGGATGAGGTAACCATGTCGAAGACCCGGGTCGTCATCACTGGGCTCGGTGCCACGACCCCGCTCGGGGGCGACGTGACCAGCACCTGGGAAGGGCTGCTGGCGGGCCGCTCCGGCGCGCGGCGGCTGACCGACGAGTGGGTGCAGAACCTCGCGGTGCAGATCGCCGCGCCGGCCGCGGTCGAGCCGACCGAGGTCATCGAGCGGGTCAAGGCCCGCCGTCTCGACCGGACCGCGCAGCTCGCCGTCGTCGCCGCCCGCGAGGCCTGGGCCGACTCCGGCCTGGCGGACTCCGGGCTCGACAAGGAGCGGCTGGGCGTGGCGGTCGCGTCCGGCATCGGCGGCCTGCACACCACCCTGGCGAACTACGACGCCCTGCAGTCCAACCCGCGCCGGGTGTCGCCGCTGGCGATCCCGATGCTGATGCCGAACTCGTCGGCGGCCTACGTCAGCCTGGAGTTCGGCGCGCAGGCCGGTGTGCACACCCCGGTCTCGGCGTGCGCCTCCGGCAACGAGGCGATCTGGCTGGGCCTGGACCAGATCCGGCTCGGTCGCGCGGACGTGGTGATCGCGGGCGGCTCCGAGGGCGCGATCATGGCGCTGCCGCTGGCCGCGTTCGGGATGATGCAGGCGCTCAGCAAGCGCAACGACGAGCCGGAGAAGGCCTCCCGGCCGTGGGACGTCGACCGCGACGGGTTCCTGCTCGGTGAGGGCGCCGGAATCCTGATCCTGGAGTCGTA
Organism: Kribbella sp. NPDC003505; assembly: GCF_040610875.1. Taxonomy (NCBI): domain Bacteria; kingdom Bacillati; phylum Actinomycetota; class Actinomycetes; order Propionibacteriales; family Kribbellaceae; genus Kribbella; species Kribbella sp. NPDC003505. Next base: position 287,892 of record NZ_JBEXNA010000001.1, read on the forward strand.
CGAGCACGCCAAGGCGCGCGGCGCGAAGATCTACGCCGAGCTCGCCGGCGCCGGTATCTCCGCCGACGGCCACGACATCGCACAGCCCGACCCGACCGGTTCCGGCGCCCGCCGGGCGATGGAGCGGGCGCTGTCCGAGGGCGACCTGACCCCGGCCGACATCTTCCACATCAACGCGCACGCCACCTCGACGCCGCAGGGCGACATCGCCGAGTCGATCGCGATCCGGCAGGCGCTCGGCAAGGAGGCCGACCACGCGGTCGCCACCGCGCCGAAGTCGATGATCGGCCACCTGCTCGGCGGCGCCGGCGCGGTCGAGTCGGTCGCCACCGTGCTCGCGCTGAAGAACCGGGTCTCGCCGCCGACCATCAACATCGACAAGCTCGACGACCAGATCGAGTTGGACGTCGCGACCGAGCAGCGCAAGCTGCCCGACGGCGACATCGCCGCGCTGAACAACTCGTTCGGCTTCGGCGGCCACAACGCCGCCATCGCCTTCAAGACGGTGTAGCCATGAGCCCCCTGACCGTGGCCCCGGCGAAGCCCGCCAAGCTGCCGCGCGAGCAGGACCCGCGGAACCCGGTCACCCGGCTCACCACGCTGCTCGATCCGGGCAGTCTGGAGCTGATCACCCCCGACAACCTGTCGGGGATGGTCGCGGCCCGCGGGACGATCGCCGGGGCGGCGGTCGTGGCGTTCTGCTCCGACGCGACCGTGATGGGCGGCGCGATGGGCGACGAAGGCTGCGACGTCGTCGTCAAGGCGTACGACGTCGCGCGGGCCGGGCAGGTGCCGATCATCGGCCTGTGGCACTCCGGCGGCGCCCGGCTGGCCGAAGGGGTGCTCAGCCTGCACGCGGTCGGCAAGATCTTCTACGCGATGACGCAGGCGTCCGGGAAGATCCCGCAGATCTCCGTCGTCCTCGGCCCGGCGGCGGGCGGCGCGGCGTACGGACCGGCGCTGACCGACGTGGTCGTGCTGGGCCCGGAGGGCCGGATCTTCGTGACCGGCCCGGACGTGGTCCGCTCGGTCACCGGCGAGGACGTCGACATGCTCCGCCTCGGCGGACCCGAGCCGCACGGCCGGCGGTCGGGCGTCGTCCACATCACCACCGACACCGAGGCCGACGCCCTCGAGCAGGCCCGTCGCCTCACCGATCTGCTCGCCAACCAGGGGTCGGTGGCCACGGACGTCCCGGACCTCGACCTGTCCGGGTTCCTGCCCGAGTCGGCCAAGCGCGCGTACGACGTCCATCCGCTGGTCGGAGGGGTGCTCGACGAGGGAACCTCCGTCGAGCTCCACCAGCGCTGGGCGCCGAACATCGTCACGACGCTCGGCCGCCTCGGCGGCCGCACGGTCGGCGTGATCGCCAACAACCCGCTCCGCCTCGGTGGTTGCCTCGACGCCCTGTCCGCGGAGAAGGCGTCCCGGTTCGTGCGGATGTGCGACGCGTTCGGCGTACCGCTCGTCGTCCTGGTCGACGTCCCCGGCTACCTGCCCGGCGTCGGTCAGGAATGGGACGGTGTCGTGCGTCGCGGCGCCAAGCTGCTGCACGCGTTCGCGGAGTCCGTCGTACCGCGGGTGACGCTGGTGACGCGCAAGACGTACGGCGGCGCGTACATCGCGATGAACGCCCGCTCCCTGGGCGCGACCCGGGTGTTCGCCTGGCCGCGCGCCGAGGTGGCCGTGATGGGCGCGGTCGCGGCGGTCCGCGTCCTGCACCGGCGCAAGCTCGCCGAGGTGCCGCCCGAGCTCCGTCCGCAGGTCGAGGCCGAGCTCGCCGCGGAACACGAGAAGATTGCCGGAGGCATCGACCGGGCCCGCGAGATCGGCGTCGTCGACGAGGTCGTCGAGCCCACCCGCACCCGCACCGCGCTGGCCTCAGCGCTGGCGGGGGCCGAGGCGGACGGCCGTGTCCGCGGCAACCACGGCAACATTCCGCTGTAGACGGCTGAAGGGCACGAACCCTCAGGTTCGTGCCCTTCACGTGGTGCGGCCGCTGTTGTTAGACAACCACCGGGGGTGTCCCGACACCCGGTGGCCCAGCGGCCACGGCCCCTCCCACCCTTGTACGACGTCTGATGCTCAGTCTCATCGAAAAGTTCGGCCCTGTCCTGGCTTTCACGGGTTTCTTCTGAAGTTCTCAGGATTCGTTCAGACGACCTGATGCAGCCAGCGGACCGGGGCGCCGTCGCCGGCGTACCGGAACGGTTCGAGCTCGTCGTCCCACGGGCGACCGAGCAAACGCTCGACCTCCTCGGTCAGGTCGGCCTCGCCGCTCGCCGCCTTCAGCATCGCGGCCTTCAACCGCTCCTCGGGCACCATGATGTCGCCGTGCACACCGGTGGTCGCATGGAAGATCCCGAGCTCGGGCGTGAACGAGTAGCGCTCGCCCTCGGCGCCGTTGCTCGGCTCCTCGGTGACCTCGAAGCGCAGCTTCTGCCAGCCGCGCAGAGCGGAAGCCAGCTTGGCCGCGGTACCGGCCTCGGCCTGCCAGGACAGCTCGGCCCGGTACGTGCCCTGGGCCGCCGGCTGCGGAGTCCAATCCAGTTTCACGGGCACGCCAAGGATGCCGCCCGCGGCCCACTCGACATGCGGGCACAACGCTGACGGCACCGTGTGGACGTACAGAACGCCACGAGTCGTCGCCACCGGGACCTCCTGTGCTCGAGGGGCGCCTTCCCCAGCGTTCTCGAACAGCCGTCGATCCGGCGGACCAGTCTCTTTACAGTTCTACAGGGCACCACAAGGCACCCCGCGAAACTTCTGTACATCTTGCACCACCGCCCCCTGGAACACCAGTAACCTCGCCGTGTCAACCACATCACCGTCGTGTCGCGAACCTCAGGCGGTCAGCAGACCCGCGGCCAGGGTCCGGCGGGCTTCGTCGGCCCACCAGTCGAGGTCGGCCCGCTCGCGGGCACGGATCGCCGGGTCCTCGTGCTCGGCGGCGTCCAGGGCTTTGTTCCAGCCCAGCCAGAGCAGGCCGGCCAGCAGCGCCAGGCGGAGGGCCGGCTCGTCGCGGCCGGCTTCGACCAGTTCACGGAAGTCCTCGATCACCTGCTCGCGAGTCGCGTCGACCACCGAGGCGCAGCCGGCCAGGAATCTCGCCAGGTCGAGCGCGGCCGGCGCCTCCGCCGGCATGCTCCAGTCGAGCAACGTCAGCCGCTCCTTCTCGAACGCCATGTTGACGGTCGCGAGGTCGCCGTGCACCAGCGTGCAGGGCCGGGCCTGCAACGCTTCCACCAGCGGTCCCGGCTGGGCGAGCAGCCGCAGTACCGGTTCGGCGACGTCGGGCGGCACCATGCCGGGGAACATGTCCCACCCGCGCAGGACCAGTCCCGGCAACGGGTTGTCACCGCCGGCATGCGGCCGCACGCGATCCGGCGTGAACATGCCGACCAGGGTCGTCAGCGGGGTGAGGCTGGACGGGACCCGGCCCAGGAACCCGTCGTACATCGAACCGACCGCGGCGAACAGCCGGCGGCACTGTTCCCGGCTGAGCCGGTCGTCCCAGCTGAGTACGGCGTCGCCCAGGTCGCGCATCACCAGGACGGTGACGTCACCGTCCTGCCAGCCGTCGACGATCGCATGCCCGACCGCGGGCGGAAGCTGGTCGAGCACTCCGCTCGACCACATCAGGTACTCGCGCCCGAACGAGTCGCCCGACAGCGCCATCAGCAGGTCGGTGTCGGGCGACGACCGCTTCACGACGAGGCGCCGGCCGTCCGCCAGCACGACGCGCTCCAGTGTGGCGCCCGACTTCCCGACGTTGCCTGACATCGGCGTGCGCTCGACTGCGGTCTCCAGGTAATCGTGAGGTTCCACCCGTCCAGCGTCCGCCTGAACGGCCTGCCCCGCCAGGGTCAGGTCGAGGCGCGCCGGACCAGGCGGGTGGGGAGGATCAGCGGCGTCGGGTCCTCGCCGGACATGACCGCGAGCAGCATCCGGGCCATCTCCCGGCCGAGCGCCTGGATCGGCTGACTGACCGTGGTCAGCGGCGGGCTGGTGTGGTGGGCGGTGCTGATGTCGTTGAAACCGACGAGCCCGACGTCGTCCGGTACGGACCTGCCGGCGTCGCGCAGGACCCGCAGGGCGCCGATCGCCATCTGGTCCGACGCGACGAACACGCCGTCGAGATCCGGGTGCGCGGCGAGCAACTCCTGCATCGCGCGCGTGCCGCCCTCCTCGGAGAAGTCGGCGTGCGCGACGCGGCCCGCGTCCAGGCCGGCCACCGCGAGCGCCTCCTGGTACCCCTTGAACCGCGCAGTCCCCGCGCCCTCGTCCATCCGGCCGGTGATGGTCGCGATCCGCCGCCGGCCGGTCGCGACCAGGTGCTCGGTCGCCAGCCGGGCGCCGCCGCGGTTGTCGGCGTCCACGGAATATCTCGGCTCGAAGTTCACCGGCGAACCGCCGAACACCACCGGTACGTCGGCCTTCTCGGCGAGCTGCGCCAGCGGGTCGTCGCCGTGCATCGACATCAGCATCACGCCGTCGGCTTGCCGGGTCCGCAGCAACCGCTCGAGACGCGTCTGCCCGCGGCTCGAGGTGGCCATCATCAGCATCAGCTCCAGATCGGTGTCCTCGAGCACCGAACTGATCCCGATCACGACCTCCGCGAAGAACGGGTCCGCGAACACCTGCGCATTGTCGCTGGAGATGGCCAGCACGACGGCGCCGGCCTGCTGGGTCGCGAGCGCGCGGGCCGTTGCGTTCGGCACGTATCCGAGGTCGCTGACCGCCCGCTGCACGGCCTCCCGCTTGGCCTTGCTGACATGCGGGGCGTTGTTGATCACCCGGGACGCCGCCGACCGGGACACACCGGCCCGCTCGGCGACTTCGTCGAGCGTCACTTGGCGTTTCGGGAGGTCGGCCACCGGATCGTCCTTAACGATTGAGTGGGACGAGGGTAAACCATCGGGACGCCAGGTTCGAGCTGGAAGCGCTCCCGAGACGTGCCCGCACGTCGGAAAGCGCTGGATTCAAGGCGCTGCGCCCTTGACGCGACGCCGGACGGTCGGCACGATGCGGAGGCAAACTGGAAGCGCTCCCGGTCCTCGATGGAGGCTCGCCCCATGCCCACCGCCCGCCAACGCGCCACCGTCGCCCTCGCCGCCACCGTACTCGTCAGCACGCTCCTCACGGGACTACCGGCGGTCGCCGCGGACCCGCCGTACGAGCGAGTGCTGAACGGGACGTTCGACGCCGCTAAGGAGCCGTGGTGGTCGAGTGGCAACACCCCGGCCGCCGTCACCGACGGGCGGCTGTGCGCGCAGGTCCCGGCCGGCACGGTCAACCCGTGGGACTCGATGATCGGCCAGGACGACCTGCCGATCGAACAGGGGCAGCCGTACACGCTGCGGTTCGACGCGTCGGCGAGCCGCCCGGTCCAGTTCCACGCCGTACTCCAGCAGGCGGCCGCCCCGCATGCGACGGTGCTGAACAAGACCGTCGACGCCACGACGACCGCCCAGACCTTCACGTTCACCGGGACCTCGCCGGTCACCGACACGCACGGCCAGATCTCGTTCCAGGCCGGCGGCGCGACCGAGCCGTACACGCTCTGCCTGGACAACATCTCCGTGACCGGCGGCATCGTCCCGCCGGGCGGCGTCCGTGACTTCGGCCCACCGGTGCGCGTCAACCAGCTCGGGTACGTCGCCGACGGGCCGAAGCGTTCAACCTACGTGACCACGGCGACCGCACCGCTCGACTGGCGGCTGCTTGCCGCGGGCAACCAGGTGGTCGCCGGCGGCCAGACGGAACCGTATGGTCTGGACGCCCTGTCCGGCGACACCGTCCAGCTGATCGACTTCGGCGGTTATCGCGGCACCGGGACGGGTTTCCGGCTGGCGGTCGGCGACGACGTCAGCGAGCCGTTCGACATCGGCAGCCACGTGTACGCAGGGCTGCGCCGCGACGCGCTCGCGTACTTCTACAACAACCGCAGCGGCATCCCGATCGAGGCGCAGTACGTCGGCGCCGAGTACGCACGGGCGGCCGGGCACCTCGGCGTCGCTCCCAACCAGGGCGACACGTCCGTCCCCTGCTACCCGGGCACGTGCGACTACAGCCTGGACGTGCGCGGCGGCTGGTACGACGCGGGCGACCACGGCAAGTACGTCGTCAACGGCGCGCTCGCCGCGTGGCAGCTCCTCGATCTGTCCGAGGAGACAGGGCCTGGCGTCAGCCTGAAGATCCCCGAGGCCGGCAACCGCGTACCGGATGTGCTGGACGAGGCCCGGTGGGAGCTCGAGTTCCTGCTCCGCATGCAGGCGCCGAGCGGCCTGGTGCACCACAAGGTGCACGACGAGAAGTGGACCGCACTCGGAACTCCCCCGGCCGCCGATCCGCAGCCTCGCTACCTCTATCCGGTGTCGACCGCGGCCACGCTCAATCTCGCGGCCGTCGGCGCCCGGTGCGCGCGGGTCTACGCACGCTGGGACCGTCAGTTCGCGGATCGCTGCCTGTCGGCGGCAGAGAAGGCGTGGAGCGCCGCTCGGCGGCACCCCGCGATCTACGCCCCACCAGGCGGCGAAGGCGGCGGCGCGTACGACGACACCAAGCTGACGGACGAGTTCTCCTGGGCCGCCGCCGAGTTGTTCGCGGCAACGGGCACGGCGTCGTACAAACGCTTCATCACCACGAGCCTGACGGCAGTCGACGGGTTCTCCTGGCAGGAGACCGGCGGGCTGGCCGATCTCGCGCTGGCACGGGTGTCGTGGCGGTTGCCGATTCTCGAGCGGCTCCGGTTACGCGGGCGGATCGCATCGGTTGCCAACAGCTACCTTGCCGATCTCAGGTCGCAGGGCTATGCCAATCCGTACAAACCAGCTGACGGACAGTACGTGTGGGGCTCCAACTCCGCGACGGCGAACAACGCGATGATCCTCGCGATCGCGGCGGACCTCACCGGCAGCCCGGCGTACCGCTCCGCCGCGCTCGAGTCGCTCGACTACCTGCTCGGCCGGAACGCGATCGGCCAGTCGTACGTGACCGGGTACGGCGAACGGTCCAGCCACAACCAGCATCACCGGTTCTGGGCCCACTCGCTGAACCCCGCACTGCCGTCGCCGTACCCCGGCTCGCTCGCGGGCGGCCCGAACTCGCACCTGCAGGATCCCGTTGCCCAGCGCAGCCTCCAGGGCTGCGCCCCGGCCACCTGCTACCTCGACGAGATCGGCTCCTACTCGACCAACGAGGTAGCGATCAACTGGAACTCCGCCCTGGCCTGGCTCACCGCCTACGCGGATGCGAGATGACCCGCGGGTAGGCCTTTCTCAGACCTCCTGACAGGCCTATGGTCGTGCTGAGCCTGGGGGAACTTCTGTGGATGGCATGGGCTCATGGCAACGGTCGCGGTAGGTGGGGCGGCGCCGATCGACCTTGGTGATCGGCGTACGGCGGTCCGTGCCACAGCCCGGTCGCCGCCGGTGTACCGGTGATCGCTGAGCGGGTTCAGGACGTCGCACGGTCCGCGACCGTGCACGCCGCGTTCAGGATCGCTGCGCTCCGCCCCGCAGCCGCAACACGCGCAGTTCCGAGGGGGTTACCTTATGCGCAGGTTCGTGCTCATGCTGTTTGCGGCTCTCGCCGCTTCGGTGTTCTTCCTGCCGACCGCATCGGCCGGCAGCCCGCACTTCGTCGGTACGCCGACCGTCACACGGTCCGGCGACTCGCTGACCGTCTCCGGCAAGGAAGCAGGACTAGGCAACGAGGACCAGGTCCACATCGTCATCTCGGCCGAGGCGGCTTGCCTGAACCCGGGACAGAACTTCCCGCAGGCCGCGAACAAGCAGACGTTCACCGCGGCCGGCGACTTCCCGGTCCAGAACGGGAAGGCGAACTTCTCGCTGACCCTGACGGCGACGTTCCAGCCCAAGTGCAGCCCGCCGATGACGGTGGTCTTCGGTGACGTGACGGTCACGGACACCACCAACAACATCTCGGTGACACTGCCTGGCACCTTCTGACAGCAGCACCCAGGACGTCCGCGCCGAGCCCCCGCGCGGGCGTCCGCCGGCGTTACGGGAAGCGGGTGGCCAGCGCGATGCAGGCGCCCGCGGCGGCCAGGGTGAAGAGCATCGCGATCCCGGCGTACCGGGCGGTGATCTCCTTGTCCACCTCGTCGTAGCCGACCGAGGAGCCGATGTCCTTGTAGACGTCCTCGAGCTCACCGGCCGACTCGGCGGTGTACGCCTCGCCGCCGCTGATCTCGGCGACGGTGCGCAGCTCGGCACGGTCCGGTGGCACCCGCTGCCGGATGCCGTCCATCTCGATGAAGCCGGAGTCGGTGCCGAAACAGATCGTGTAGACGGGGGTGTTCTTCGCCTTCGCCGCCTGCGCCCCCTCCTGGGCGGTGCGGCCGACGGTCCGCTTCCCGTCGGACAGCAGCACGATCCGCGCCGGGGCCGGGTCGTTCGGGTGCTCGGGGTCCGGCGGGACCTGGGTGAGCGCCTGCAGCGAGGTGAAAATGCCCTCACCGGTCGCGGTCGACTCGGCCAGCTCGAGCCCGTCGATCGAGCGCAGCACGGTGGCCCGGTCGGTCGTCGGCGGCACGATGATGGACGCCGTCCCGGCGAAGTTCACCAGCGCCACGTTGAACTTGCCCGGCAGTTGGTTGACGAAGTTCTTCGCCGACTTCTTCGCGGCCTCGAGCCGGTTCGGATCGATGTCGGTCGCCATCATCGACAGCGAGACGTCGATTGCGACCACGATCGTGGCCCGCTCGCGCGGGACCTTGACCTTGTCCTTCGGCTGCGCGAACGCCACGATGCACATCAGCGCGGCCAGCAGTGCCAGCCCGACAGCCAGGTGCCGCCGCCACTGCGGGCGCCGCGGCGCGACCCGGTCGAGCAGCGCGATGTTGGTGAAGCGCAGCGCGTACTGCGAGCGACGGTGCTGGAGAAAGATGTACCCCGCGACGATCAGCGGGATGAGCAGCAGGAACCACAACCGCCCCGGAGACAGGAACTCCATCAGCGAGCCACTCCCTTCGGCGGTTGGTGCAGGCGGGGCGCCACCCGCCGGTAGGCGAGCACGAACCGCACGGTGTCCGCGACCCAGTCACGGTCGGTGCGCAGCACGAGATGCCCGGCACCTACCCTACGCAGGGCGGCGCGGGTTCGTTCCCGCTGTGCCAGAGCGGCCGTCGCGAACGCCTCCCGGACCTTGCGCCGCCGGGTGTCGATCTCGCGCACCTCGCCGGTCTCCGGGTCACCGATCGTGACGACACCGATGTTCGGCAGCTCCAGCTCCCGCGGGTCGACGATCTCGACGGCGAGCACCTGGTGCTGTGCGGTCAGCTTGCGCATCGCCCGCTCCCAGGAGGGTTCGATCTGGGTGGCGATCTCGCCGTCCTGCGGGGTGAGGAAGTCCGAGACGATCACCCGCAGACCACGCTTGCGCTGGGTGCGCGCCATCGACTCCAGCGCCGCGGCCAGGTCGCTGCGGTGCACCTCGTCGTCGGTGCTGAACTGCTCGGCCAGCAGCGCACGCAGCAGGCCGTAGAGCGCGAGCCGCCCGGACCGCGCCGGCCAGCGCCGCAGCGCCGAGTCGCGCAGCATCAGCCCGCCGAACCGGTCGCCGAGCCGATGCGTCAGGAACCCGACGGTGGCGACGGCCGCGACCGCGAGCTCGCGCTTCTCCAGCGTCGACGTACCGAAGTCCATCGAGCCGGACAGGTCCACCAGCGCCCAGGTCTCCAGCTCACGGTCCGCGATCAGGTCGCGGACGTGCGGGACCGTGGTGCGCGCGGTGACGGCCCAGTCCATCCGCCGTACGTCGTCACCGACCTGGTACTCACGCGCCTCGGCGAGCTCGGTGCCCGGCCCCGGCAGCAGGCCGAGATGCTCGCCGTGCAGGTAGCCCTCGAGCCGCCGGACGACGGTCAGCTCCAGCCGCCGCAGCGCACGCTCGGGAGCGAGCTGCGAGATCGTCATCGCAGCTCGCGCATCGGGTCGGTTGGGCACTACACGAACTCCGGGCGGCCGGTGCCGTCGGCGCCGTCGCGCCAGACCGGCTGCGGCGGCGGGACGGTGGCCAGGATCCGCTCGATCACCGCCCGCGGGTCGATGTTGTCCGCGACCGCGTCGAAGGTCAGGCCGAGCCGGTGGCCCATCACGTCCAGCGCGACGGTCTGGATGTCGCTCGGCAGCAGGTAGTCACGCCCGTGGATCAGCGCCAGCGCCCGGCCGGCCGCGATCAGGCCGAGGGTCGCGCGCGGGCTGACGCCCAGCTCGATGATCGGCTCCAGGTCGGGCAGGTGGAAGTCGGTCGGCGTCCGGGTCGCCATCACCAGGCGGACGGCGTACTCCGCGACCAGGTTGTGCACGAACACCTGCTCCGCGGACCGCTGCAGCTCGAGGATCGTCTCCGGCTGCAGCACCTGCCGCGGCTCCGGCGGGTCGACGCTCATCCGGCGGAGGATCTCGAACTCCTCGTGGCCGCGCGGGTGCGGTACGTCGATCTTCACCAGGAACCGGTCCCGCTGCGCCTCCGGCAGCGGGTACACGCCCTCGGACTCGATCGGGTTCTGGGTCGCGATCACGATGAACGGCTTCGGCATCGGGAACGTCTGTCCGCCGATCGACACCTGCCGCTCGGCCATCAGCTCCAGCATCGCGGACTGCACCTTGGCCGGCGCGCGGTTCACCTCGTCGGCCAGCACGAAGTTCACGAACGTCGGGCCGAGCTCGATGTCGAAGGCCTCCCGGGTCTGGCGGTAGATCCGGGTGCCGACGATGTCGGACGGGACCAGGTCCGGGGTGAACTGGATCCGGGCGAAGGTGCCGCCGACCACACTCGCGAAGGTGCGCACCGCGAGCGTCTTGGCGACGCCCGGAACGCCTTCGAGCAGGCAGTGACCCTTGGCCAGCAGCGACACCATCAGGGTCTCGACCATGTGCTCCTGGCCGACGATCACCCGCTTGACCTCGCTGACGGCCTCGCCGATCAGCCGGGACTGCTGGGCAACCGAACCTGTCGGCACCGTGGTTTCGGTCATGCCTGTCCTTCCGGGGTCCGCGCGCGGACCTTGTCATTCACCGTCGTTCCCCACTTCGCAACACCGGCCATTCCATCAGATCACCGGGGCCAGCAGCCGCAGGGCCTGCCGCAGTCCCTCCCCATCCTCCCCCTGCGCGCCAAATCCCGCCCGCCGACCACTCTTTGTGCACGACGTCCGTACGTCGGCGCGCCCCGCGTACGGACGCGGTGCACAAAGTCGGCTCGGGAGGAGTGGCGACGACAGTGCTACCGGGGATGTGGTGGGATTGGGGGTGATGACTGCGACCGAATCCCAGACCGAGGTGCAGCCGGCGGACGTGCCGGCCGGCCTGGAGATTCCGGACGCCCTCCCGCTGCAGCCGGAGGACCCGCCGCGGGTCGGCGAGTTCTGGCTCCGCGGCCGCCTCGGCGCGAACGCGGCCGGGTACCTGTACGCGGTCAGTTCCGACGACGGCCGGGAGGCGGTCGTCGCGATGATGACCGAGGGCTCGGCCGACGACGCCGCCGCGCGCGAGCGGTTCGTGTACGCCGTCGACGAGCTGCCCGAGGACGTCGTCCTCGCGCACAACGACTCCGACGACGACGATCTGGCGCTCTGGGTCGCGATCGGGCCGATCCGGGCCGACGACGGATCCAGCGCGGCGTCCGACGAGCGGCTGATCGCGGAGCGTCGCGGCGAGGAGATCCTGTCCGCGGTGCTGATGGACCGGATCCCGCAGCCCGGCAAGCTCCGCGGCCCGGACTTCCGGCACTACTGGGAGAACCGCCGCCGCCCCGGCCTGTTCCGGATCTGGCCGCTGCCGTGGCCGAACGCGCTCCGCCCGCCGTCGTGGTGGGCGCTCGGGTTCGCCTTGCTGACGATGGCCGTGATCATGGCGCTCGCGGTGTTCCTGGCCTGGCTGCTGTTCCGGCACGCCGCGCCGCTGGAGCCGGAGCCCGTCATCCCGACGCCGACCGGCACCACGACGGTCACCGTCACGCCGACCACGCCACCGCCCGGCACCGGCTCCGGATCGGTCACACCGCCGCCGACCGGCCCGCCGACGAGCACCCCGAGCACCGGCGGTGTCCCGACCGAGGTGCCGACCGGATCGGCCGGTACGGCGACCAACCCGGGCGACAAGTTCTAGTCGGCGTCCCGCCGTGCCGGGCTGACCAGGTTGATCAGGTTGATCAGGCCGAGCAGGCTGATGACGGCCCAGCTCCCCTCGAGCAGCAGGAAGCCCCACGACGACTGCACCAGGGCGATCGTTGCCAGCGCACCTGATCCGATCAGGTTCAGCAGCTGGTAGGTGACTGTGCGCTGCCGCAGGCGGCCGGCCTGCGCGGCCGCGAAGGCGACCAGAACGGTGAGCGCACCAACGATTTCGACGACATCGAGGACGTGCATCGGACGACCCCCTCCTGCGGGGTGAGGCGCCGTCTTGGCAGACCGGGTACGACGCCGCTCGTCCGGGGAGTCGCCGGAACGCAGACTCCTATCTCGACGATAGCAAGCGCAGCAAGTCCGGGTCCTTCCAGAGCCGCTGCGGCACGGGCTGCCGGACGAGTGCCGCGTCGGCCCGGATCTCCGCCGGTGTCGACGCCGCGATCAGCACCGAGGTGACCGCGGAATGCCTGGTGGGGAACGCGAGCGCGGCTTGCGGCAGGGACACGCCGTACCGCTCGCACACCGCCGAGATCCGCCGGGCCTCGACGGTCTGCACCTGAAGGATCTGCGGCGTCAGGACACCGGACACGATCACGGACACGGCACGCGCCGCGCACCGGTCGAGCAGCGGCTCGGCCGACCGGTCGAGCAGCCCGTACCGATCGGTCAGCAGCACACAGTCCAGCTCGACGTCCCGCACCAGCCGGTCGAGATCGCGCCAGTCGTCCGAGGCCGCGCCGACCGCCTTGATCACGCCGTCGCGCCGCAACCGGTCGAGCACCGGGTACGCCGCCTCGTCCTGCGCGAACACCAGATCGACCGCGAGACCGAGTCGTTCGCCGCTCGCCCGGACCGATTCCTCCGGGTCGGCGCCGATCACCTTCGTCGACACCAGGAACTCACCCCGCGGCCGGCGCCGCAACGCCGTACCGAGGCGGCGCTCCGAGGCGCCGTACGCCGGGGAGGTGTCGAAGAACCTGATCCCGGCCTGGTACGCCGCGTCGACGGTCGCGACGGCACGCTCGTCCGCCACGCCGGCGGCGGTCCCGGGCAGGTCGTCGCCGAGATGGGCGCCGCCGAGCCCGAACCGCGGCGGCCGGAACCGGGCCGTGGAGCGGGGCGCGAGCACTTGGCTGGGTGCGGCCATCGCACTCACCTCCGCTGGTCGGTTACCTACCAGGATCAGGGCTGGGCGGCTTCTCCGCATCTCGAACTAACGACCGGATTCGTACAGGGTCCGCACCTCCGCGTCGGTCAGGGCTCGGTCGTACAGGTGCACCTGGTCGACCGTCCCGTCGAGAAAGTCGACCGGGTTGCCGCCGAACTTCGCGCGTCCGATCACCGTGTCGCCGGTCGAGCCGGCGTCCAGGGTGCAGGCGCTCTTCGCGGCGACGAGCTGCCCGTCGACGTACAGCCTCAGCTCGCCCTGCACGACGTCGCGGACGCCGGTGACGTGGTACCACTGCCCCGGGTTCGGCTTCGTCGGCGACAGCGCCCGGATCCCGGGGAAGCTCATCGCGAACCGCTGGTCCTGCCCGGAGTACTGGAGGAAGAACGCGCTGTCACGATCGCCGTCCTGGCTGACGAAGGTCTGGAACGCGCCGTCGGCCTTGTTGAGCTTCACCCAGGCGCTCGCGGTGTAGTTCTTGCTCGTGTCGAGCAGCGCCGCGCCGGTGTCGGCGTACTGGCCGGACCCATTGAGCACAAGGGCCTCGCCGATCTTGCCGGGTCCGTAGACCGCGCCGCCCTGGAGCGTCGCGTCGTTGTTGCCGACGGCATCTTCACCGGATCCGTCGAGGGGGTAGAAGTGGATGCCGTCGGCACCGGGTGTGCCCGGGCCGGGATCCGGGGCACCGCTGCCGGATCCGTCCGCGGCGGCGACGATCTGCTCGTTGATCGTCCGCACCTGCGCGAAGTCCATCTTCGGTACCCGCCGGTCGTAGGTGAAGAAGCCGTTCAGCTCGCCCTCGACATCGGTGATCTGGGTGTAGACCGAGCCGCTGATGCCGCACTGCCGGGCCGACTTCAGCACGTCGGTCTGGTTCTCGACGTACCTGCGGGTGAGGGTCGCCGAGTCGGGCTCCATCTCGTACGCCGATCCGTCGCCGAACCACATGTGATCCGGCACCTTCAGGCCGAATCCGCCGTGCTCGCCGTCGACCGCGGCACGGTCGGCCGTCGGCGAGGTGGTCGCCGGGCCGAGGTACGCGTGATAGTCGAGGAGGTCACCGCGGCCGGAGTCGCCGTGCGAGTTGCAGCAGTTCACACCGCTGTGCGCGTTCACCAGCCGGGACGGGTCCTGTGCCTTCACGGAGTCTGCGATCTGGCCCGTCTCGGTCCGGTCCCACTCGCCCCAGCCTTCGTTGAACGGCACCCAGACCGTGATCGACGTGAAGCTCTTGTGTTCCTCGACCATCTCGTGCAGCTCGGATTTCCATTGGGTTCGCCACGGCTCGGGCATCGCGTCGGTCTTCGACGCCGGCATGTCCTGCCAGACCATCAGTCCGAGCTTGTCGGCCCAGTAGTACCAGCGGTCCGGCTCGACCTTGATGTGCTTGCGGACGGTGTTGAAGCCGAGCCGCTTGTGCTGCTCGAGGTCGAAGCGGAGCGCGGCGTCGGTCGGCGCGGTGTTCAGCCCGTCCGGCCAGAAGCCCTGGTCGAGGGTGGACAGGTTGAACAGGATCTTCCCGTTGAGCGCCATCCGAAGTTTGCCGTCGGCCCCCTTCTTCAGGCCGACCGCGCGCAGCCCGGCGTACGACCCGACCTGGTCCACCAGTCTGCCGCGGTCGAACAGCTTCACCTTCAGGTCGTACAGGAACGGGTTGTCGGGCGACCAGGTCTTCGGGTGCGGAATCGGCACGCTCAGCTCGGTGTCCGCCGTGCCGGTCGCCTTCCCGACCAGCCGGCGTCCGTCGTACGCCGTGACCTCGACGTCGAGGTTCGCGGGACCGGCGGCGGTGTCCGCGGTCACCTTCAGAGCCTGGTTCGGCAGATCCGGAGTGATCTGCAAGCGGCTGATCGAGGCGGCGTTCACCGGCTCCATCCAGACGGTCCGCCAGATACCGGAGCTGCCTTGATAGAAGATCCCGTGGTCCCCGACCTCGCGCTGCTTGCCGATCGGCTGGTACGTCTCGTCGGTCAGGTCCTCGGCCCAGACGATGAGCTCCTGCGGGCCGGTGGCGTGCAGCGCGCCGGTGACGTCGACGTCGAAGCCGTCGTACCCGCCGCGGTGGGTGGCGACCTGACGGCCGTTGACCCACACCTTCGCGTCGTAGTCGACCGCGCCGAAGTGCAGCAGCAGTCGCTTCCCCTTCCAGTTGCCGGGGACGTCGAAGGTACGGCGGTACCACATCCGGTCCTCATGCTTCTGCAGCCCGGAGAGCGCGGATTCGATCGGGTACGGGACGAGCACCTTCTCGCCGAGCGTGCGCCCGACCGGCGGCTGCTCGTCCGGCGCGGCGGCGGACCACTCCCAGAGGCCGTTGAGATTGCGCCACTTGGGGCGGGTCAACTGGGGTCTCGGGTACTCCGGGAGCGCGTTCGCGGGCGAGACGTCATCGGTCCACGGGGTCGTGAGCGGCGGCACGCCGACCTGCCACTCCGGTGCGGCCTGGGCGGTGGGGACCAGGACGGCTGACGCCACGAGGGCTGCTGCGGCCAGGATCTTGAGCATGGGCGGTCCTTTCAGGGGCGGAGAAAGGCGATCCCATGGAAACGTTCTCACGACAAAAGCGCAAGAGCTCGCGCACGATCAAACATTCACCCTGCCACTGGAATGCCGATCCACGACGGATCCCCGGCCGGTGAACTGAACGTCACCGTGGAGCCCAGCACACTCCGGCCGAGGTACCGCGGGTCGACCGTGTCCACCACCAGGACGAGGTGATGTCCGGTCGGCACCTCCCAGCTCGTCGCCTCGAGCGCGACGTCGAGCGGGAGCGCCTTCCCCGGCGTCGCGCCGCGCAGCGTGTACGGCTTGTGCGAGATCAGCGAGCCCACGCCGAGCGCGTCGACGTCGTACAGGTAGGCGAACAACGACGTACTCGCGGCCGACGGCTTCACCGTGAGATGGACCTTCGGCGACCCGTTCACGACGGTCGGCCGATCGAACGCCGGCCCGGACCACACGCCGGCGAACGTCCTGTCCACCAACGGCGTCACAACCCCGGTCGGGATCGACAGCAGGCCCTGCAACGCGCCGGACACGAGCGCAACCCCGCTGTCGGCAACGGTCGGTACGCCGGCACCGATGGTCCGGCTCCAGCCGGTTGACTCCTTCGCCTGCAGTACACCCGCCTTGGTCAGGTACGACGTACGCTCCTGCCCGACCGCCGACCAGCTCGGATATCCACGCCACACGCCGCGCTGCGACTTCAACTGCACCGGCGCCTCGGTGTCGGTCCCGTTGTCGGTCCCGTTGTCGGCGCCGGTGAGGTAGCGCCGCAGCCAGCCGGCCAGCTCGGTCCACGTCTCATTGGGCAGGCCAACGGCACCGCTCGCCTCCGGCGTCGCGTGATCGCCGTGCGCCAGCAGCAACCGTTTCGGGCCGGTGAGGGCGGTGTAGAAGTCCGTGTACTGCGCGGGCGGGAAGATCGAGTCCTCGAACGCGTTCGCGAGGAACACGGCCGGCCGGCGGGCGTTGATCCGGTCCACCACGGTCGCCGCCGACCGCACCGGCGCGAGTTGCTTCGCCTCTCCGATCGCGCCGTCGAAGTCGCCGGTGACGAACTTCGTCTGCAGCGACGCCATCTCCGGCCCCGGCCGACCGGTCACGTTGCCCAGAGCAAGCAGACCGGCGACCGCCTGGAGCGAGACCGTCTCGTTCGGATTCAGCGACCGGATCAGATCCGCCCACCCGCTCAGCGCGCCGACCGCCATGATCCGCGGGTCCTGCGCGGCGGCGAGCAGCGACGTACCGGCGCCGTACGAGATTCCCACAGCGGCGACCCGCTCGGTGTCGGCGGGCGTGTGCTGGTCCGCCCAGTCGATCACCTTGCTCACATCGGCCACGGTCGGCGGGCCGGCGATGTCGATGCCGCCGCCGGTGTCCCAGAAGCCGCGGCTCGAGTAGGAGATCACCTGGAACCCGGCGGTCGCCAGCTTCGCGCCCTGACCGACGTACTCGACGTTCGGCACCCCCCAGCTCGACGGCATCACGACGAGCGGGAACGGTCCGTCGCCCTGCCCGGTCGGCGTGAGCACGACGGCGCCGATCTCGATCCCGCCGGCGCCGGGGATGCGCTGGTACGACGTGCTGAAACCGGCGGTGGCCTGACTCGCGTCCGCGCGTGGACCGATCGCGATCAGGGTCAGAGCGACAGCAAGGGCGGCGGCAAGTCTGCGCACTGGGGGCCTCCGGCAGTTGGAATTACCGGAGGGTAACCAGAACGATGCCGCTGTGTCACTAGCTCGGCACGGTGAGTTTCGGATCGACCCCGGTCGCTTCCACCGACCATGCCCAGAGCCGCTCGGCCAGCTCGGGGTCCTGCGCGGTGCGGGTCGGCAGCACGACCTTCGGCGTACCGCGGTACTCGAAGAAGCTCGGCCCGACGAACGATCCGGGACGCAGGTCCGGGTACGTCGCGGCGTACAGACTCGGCCAGGCGCCGGCCGCCGCGGACTGTGCGACCAGGCGCGTCGCGGCAGCCAACAGTTGCGCCTGCCGGGCACGGCCGGCGAGCTCGGGACCGGCGGCCTGCAGATGGGTCGCTGCATACCCGGGATGCGCGCCGACGCTCAACAGATCAGCCCGCGCCGCGCGAGCGCGTCGATCGAGCTCCAGCATGAAGAGCAGGTTGGCGAGCTTCGACTTCCCGTACGCCTCCCACTTGCGATAACTGCCCGACGGGCGGCGCAGGTCGCTCTCGCTGATGCCCCGCACGGTCTTGTGCATGAACGAGCTGACCGTGACGACCCGGCTGCCCTTGACCAGCAACGGGAGCAATCTCCCGGTCAGCGCGAAATGCCCGAGATGGTTCGTGCCCAGCTGCAGCTCGAATCCGTCGACGGTCTCCTGGTGCGGCGGCGCCATCACGCCGGCGTTGTTGACCAGCAGATCGAGCCTGTCGTACGACTTCACGACCTCGGCGGCGGCCTGCTCGACGCTGGCGAGATCGGCGAGGTCGAGCTCCAGAACCGTCGGCGCCCGCCCGGCCCGCTGCGTCAGCGTTTCCGCCGCCCGGGCGGCCTTCTCCGGGTTGCGGGCCGCGACCAGCACGTCCGCGCCGTGCCGGAGCAGTTCGCACGCGGTCTCGTACCCGATCCCGCTGGTGGCGCCCGTCACGAGCGCCAGCCGTCCGGTCAGGTCAGGAATGTCCGCCGTGGTCCAGGTCATGCGCCCACAGTAGTGGTGGGCGCATGACCGGGTGGTCGCTAGAGGATCTTGCGGGCCTTGAAGGCGTCGGTCACCGTTTGCGCGGCGGCCTTGCCGTAGAGCAGCCGAGCCGCCTGGACGGTGTCCTGGGCCGCGGCGGCGAACGAGGTGTCGGGGTCGTAGAAGAACGTCGCCTCGAGGATCAGCTTGTTCGCCTTCGTCCGGCCGAGCGCCTGGTGGATGTCCCACAGCGCGTTCGACCAGATCTCACCGTCGTCGTGCACCTCACCGGTCTTGTCGTCGATCGTCTTGCCGGTGTCCGTACGGCGCAGGCAGTGCGGCTCGTTCGTGGTGTACGACGTGGCGTCCCAGTCCATCACGCACGGCAGCTCGAAGCCCTTGCTGACCGGGACCGACATCGTCACCGCCCAGTAGTCGCCGAAGCCCTCGCCCATCGCGCCGGCCTCCTCCGACTCGCCGAAGCCCGGCACCACGTCGTCCTGGATCGCGTGCCCGTACTCGTGCCAGATCACCTCGGCGTCCTCGGCGTCGTCGACCCCGCCCTCGCCCATCGTGATCATGTCCGTGGACGGGTCGTAGAACGAGTTGTCACCGGAGAACGTGTCGATCGAGAAGTCCTGCGACTCGTTGTTCACCTCGGTGAAACCGAGCTGGTGGATGTACTCCTGCGTCTGGTTGACGTGGTAGTACGCCATCACCTGCTCGAACTTGTCGTTCTGCCGCTGATACACGAACGTGTTGGTCTTGCTCTGCGCCAGCCCGCCCTTGGCTTCCTTGATGTTCACGTAGGTGCCGTTGAGCTTGCCGGAACCGTCCAGGTTACCCAGGATCACGTTCTTCTGCGCGAGGAACAGCTCGTCGGTGTTCTTGTCGTTCTGGTCGGTCAGCTTCTCGTTCTGCTCACTGACCACCGGGTTCGGATCGAACACCGAGCCCCGGCCGTCGACGTTGTCACTGATCACCTCCGACTCGACGACACTGCCGGTCTTCGCGTCGACGAGCGACCGACTGACCCCCTCGGTCGAACGGCTCGTGACATTCCAGACCAGACGAGCATCCAGGCCACCAATCACCGCAAGCTGCGCGGCGCCACTGGTCGCGGCCGGCGCCGGCGCGATGTTCTTGTTCGGCACGGCGACCCGCGCCTGGCTGTTGGCCCGCGCGGTGACTACCGCGTTCGCGCTCCGCGTGGCGCTCGCGGCCTGCACTTTCGCGGTGACATCGAGGTTCGCCGGCACGGCGTCCCGCCCGTCTGCGATCTCGGTGGCGCCCTGCTTCGTCACGTGCTTGGCGTAGTACCCGTTGATCACAGGCAGCCCTTTGAAGGTCTGCTGGTACCAGTAGTGCTTGCCGAGCAGCGACGTCCTGGTCTTGACGAGTTTCAGGTCGCCCAGGCTGATTGTTGCCTCGGGCACCGCCCCCGCGGCACTGGTGAAGGACAACCCGAGCGAGATGGTGGCCAGTCCGGCGGTGACTGCCACCACCGCCTTGCGGCATTTCGACATTCATTCCCTCCCACGTTCGTGTTGCGTGACGCAACCACTACTGTCCGTCGACCCTAGTTCGCGGCGGTCGCGGTAGGAAGCCGACCAGCGCGTCGCCCGGACGGGCAAGGGAAACCCTCTGCGCGTTCCGCTCGGCGAGCCCTGAACCGCGCCACTGAAGCTCCTGGAGAAACGCCAGACGATCCGCGGTTCGATGATGCGGGCAACCATCCACCAAATGTCGAGCCGCGACTTCCTCACGCTCCAGCCGCGGCTGGAACGTGAGGTGTACCAGAACATGATCTACGGGCCAGGTGATTCGCTAGCCCACGGCCGCTCCCCAGGGCTTGCCGACCGGGGTCGTGTTCTCGTCGACGCTGTGCCAGGCGACCGCGGAACCGGAGGGCGCCAGGTCCACCAGGTCGTCCAGGTAGTAGCCAGTGTTCGAGCCTGTCGGTGCGGTCCAGTTCGTCTTGGTGGAGCGCGAGTACACGTGCAGGCGCCTGGGATCCGGGTAGCTCCCAGACTTCCAGCCGTCCCGCCAGGCGATCCGCTCGCCGTCGTTGCTGATGTCGACCCCCGTCCGACGTCCCGCGGAACAGGACGTTCGCAACCACGAACGGCCCGGTGCCGACCTGCGGGCAGCGACGGTGTACTGCGGGTCGAAGTCGTCGCCGAGTTTGACCTGGGCGAGCATCCAGGACGCGTCGGCGCTGAAGATCGGATCGAGGAACGGCAGTCCCTGGTTCACGTACGGCATGGTCTTCTGGCCGGTGCTGACATCGAGCACCATCACACGGTTGGTGGCTGTGTAGTACGGGCTCGCCGGGTCCTCGCTCTCGAAGTCGTACATCACAGAGTTGCCGTCCGGCGTCACGCCGAGAACCAGCGGTGAGCCCGAGCCGCAGGACTTCGCGTCGAAGCAGCCGTCAAACCACACGGCGTCCGCCTGTCCCTTGGTTGCCTGGTAGACCCTGCGCGTGCCGAAGCCTCCATTGCCGGTGATGTAGGTGAGCTTGGTGCCGTCTGCCGAGAGTATGAAGACACTCACCTTGTCCGGCGTCACCGGCGACGTCCAGTGTTCGCCGGACTGCGTGTCCCGCACGGCGATCTGGTCGTTCTGATTCAGCGACCCGGCCGCCGTGCGATAGGGCACGAAACGCCCGTCCCGGAGATCGCGTAGTTCGGTGCGGTCGTCGCACTGCTCACCAGCGGGAAATCGCTGGCGATCGGCTCCGGCGTCGTACCGTCGGCCCTCACCGAGAGGATCTCGTCCGAGCGGGAGGCGAAACCCTCGATGCACAGTCCCTCCCCCACTTACGGAACGAGCCCAACCGATCCCAAAGCGTAGAGAAACCACGCCACGGTCCGTAAGTCAGTCCCACAAGATTGCACGAACCTGCAAGACCCTTACCGGCGGCACTAGCTCCACGCTTGCGGTGGGATGTCCCCTGCCTGTTCGATCGTCTGTACGCGCTGGATCAGCGACGGCGAACTCGACATCACCTGAGTGCGGCGGTTTGTGTCCCGCCCGAGCATCTGCTGGTGCTGCATCTGCCATCCGTAGAGGACTTGGACCAGCGTCGTGCCGTACCCGAGCAGCGCCGCCTTGCGATCGGCCTGCTTAACATGCCAACGGTTCAGCCAGGCCAGGAACGGCGGAGCCACGAAAGGTGTCAGGAAGAGGATTGGCCAGATGTAGCCGCGGCCGAAGGTGAAGGCCGCCAGCGCCATACCCGCGTAGGCCAGCACGAGGAACCCACCGATGATGCAGCCGAGCGCTGGAACACGCCTCATCACGCGAGCCACGGCCCTCGCGGCGATGAGGCCGAACCGGGCAGGGATCGAGTACCAAAAGCTGATCAGGCTCAGCCAGGCGCGTCCGCCCAGATGGTGACTCAACTCGTGTGCCAGCGCAGCCTCAAGATGCTGGGGAGGCAAGGTGTAGAGCGCCCAACGCGAGACACCGACGATGTGTCCTGGAGTCGGAGTGGCATTGACCTCGTCGGACTCTTGGATCCAGAGGGAAAACATGCCGTCGGGCACCTCCGCCCGACGCAGAAGCTGCTGCCACACGGGACCAAGGCGCTGCTGCTCGACGAGCGTCGGCTTGCGTAAGCGGAAGAGATACCTGGCCATCGAGTCTTCGGTCGAAGGAAGCAGGACCAGAGCTCCCGACAGGACCCATGCGACAATGACGATCCAGCCCCAGTCAAACCCGATGGCACCTGCGATCCAGATAACAAGGACCAGACTCCAGAAGAACCATGGCACGGCGGACAGCAGTTCGGTCCAGGCCGACGCCTCAGGCAGTGAGCGCGGCTTGGGAGCCTGTCCTCGCGGCTGCCCACCAGGGCCTGGCAGCTGTGCCCAGGAGGGCTGGGGCGGCATTTGGTGAGGCACGTCCGAGAACGGGCGTCCTTCGCCGGGTCCGGGTACCTGGCCGCCGTTCGGGTCTTGGGGCTCACCGGAGCCGGTCATTGTGGGGTACTCCTTGGGATGGCGGGGAGGGTCGATCCATTATCAGTACAAAGACACGTGGACGTGGTCGTAGTGGCCGCCGGTGGCGTCGGTGGGGTTGTAGACGCCGCCGCCGTTGTAGGGGATCCACGTGCCGCGGCGGGCGGACCAGATCTTGCCGTACCAGATGACATAGTGCACGCCTGTCTGGCCGGCGGTCCGCACAGCCCAGTTCGCGATCTCGTCGCCACGGGCCCTCGCCGGGGCCGACTGGCGTGCGTCGGCGCCGACCATGACGTCACACGCCTTGCCTCTGGGGTGGTCGCTGGTCGGGTTCCAGACGTGTGCGTCCCAGCAGCTCATGCTCAGCGTGCCGAGGGTCTTGCGAGCCTCGGCGACCCAGGCCGCCGTACGCGGAGTCACCATCCCGCCGGTGCCTGTCGGATCGGTCACACTCTGCTGCTGTTCAGGCCAAACACCATTGACAGGACGGCCGTCTGCAAGACCGTCGCTCTGCCCGCAGTCATCGTTGTCCTGCAGTAGGCCGTCCCCCCCAGATCCAGGTGGCGGGCCCGCGCGACCGGCGTACGGGTCTCCTGTCCGAGTGAGGTCGATCCCCGCGGCTGCCGCGATCTGGCGTGCCTCGTTCTCCCGCAAGGCATAGCGATCCGGAAACGCCGACCTCTGAACCCGCTGCGCCGCATCCCCCAGAGCCATCGACGGCCAGCCATCGATGTCGACCAGGCCCGGCGGATCCGGCTTCGCCGCGCCACCGAAAAAGGCATTGATCGAATAGCGGGGGTTGGTGATGATCGCCAACTTGCTGGGCGCCCAACCGGCGCTCCAGCGCTGCTGAAACAGACCCACCGAGTCCCTGTCGCCGTAGGTGAGGTTCTGCAGATCCGACTCGACCAGAGCTGTCATCAACGCGATCAGAGTCGCTCTGCCGGGCAAGCCCCGCTCCACCGCGACCTGATCGATCAGTTTCGCGTAATAGAGCTGGCTGGCCCTCAGAGCTCCGGTGGCAGCCGGGACGTCAGCCTGACCTGGAACCACGAGGGGACACGCGGCCTGCGTCTTCGTTCCCCCACCGAATGGCGCCAGCATCAACAGCCCCGCGATGCCGACCACCGCCAGTGCCGCTGCGCCCTTGGCGAACACACCCTTACTGGCCACCGCCAGGACCCCCCGGCCGAGGTCACGCTCGTCGAACATCGTAGCCCCCTGCCGTCATGGCCCAGTCCCGCCGGACACCTCGCTGATGAGCCATTGGCCGTTCTGATTCGCCAGCGTGACGAGCAGGGGTACGTCGAAGCGCTGGGCATGCTTGCCGGTCACATCGATCGTGACCTTGACGAAGCGGGTGATCCGCTCCGGCGTGTCGACCGGCGCCTCCGCGTTCGCCGGAGGGGTGCTGACGGGCGCGGCGATCACCGTCGACTTCCCGCCGTCGTTCTTGAGAGCCTCGTACGTCGGATCGCCAGCGGAGACGAAGCTTGCCGCGACGTCCTCGGTCATGTACTTCGACGCATTGGTGACGAGCGCACCGTAGGTCTCCGCGCCGGGGTCGCGGGTGTAGAACGCGCGCGCCCAGGACCCGACGACACCGTTCGCCAGCGCGGTTGCCTCAGAGGACGGTCGCTGTGTTTGTGGCGGAGGTGTCGACAGCGCGGTCGTCGTGTTCGTGTTCGCGGGCTGGCCGCTTTGTGTGTTCGACGGAGCGGTCGGCAGCGGAACGGTTCGGCCAGGAGTCAGCAGGCTGACCGGGCCGCCGTCGTCGCCATTGCCGTTTCCGAACAGGCGCGGCAGACCACCACCGAGACCGAGAACGACAATCGCAACGATGACGACCAGAACCACGATTGCCACCGGGCTGACCGGTTCGGCCTGACGCCGGTCACGCAGCCACGCCATCCGCTGCGCATGATCGTCCCGACGCCAGTTCTTCTTCGCGCGGCGTCGTTCGCGACCGCTGAGGTCGTCGATCTCGTCCGGGTAGTCGTAGTCGGTGCTCATCATCGAGCGCCAGCCGTCGGGTGCGTCCGGACGGTGCCGGCCCGCAGGACGTCCGAGGTTCGGATCAGTCTGCTCAGAGTCGGGCGCACGATGTCGGGACCGGCTCGCGCCCTCGCGACGGTCCTGTGATGAACGTGGTTTCCGGGCCATGCGGCATCACCTGCGCGTCGGTACGTGGACCGTCACACCGTCGTTGGTGACAGCGGAATACTCACGGAACCGCCGCGATTGAGACGCCGGCGACTTCCGCCGCGCCCGCTGCCCCTTCGGCGGCCCCTCACGAAGACTCGCCGAATGCGTGTGCACCCTCGGCTCATACCGAACCTCGTTGGCGGGCACCGGAACCGGCCGCCGAGAATGCCGAGCCTTCTGCGCTTCCCCACCCCGCGAGCCGCCTGAAGCAGAAGCACTGCGGGCCGCAACGCCAGCGCTTGTGACCGTGATGGTCCGACGCCTGTTGCCGTCCTTGGACTGCGCGCGAGCGCGCGAGAGATTGAGCGCGGACGTGCCGCCGGACGGCGCCGCCGCCGCCAGTCGTCCCCCGGCTCCGGTGCCTGCCGCCTGGCCGCCTGGGCCAGCGGCGCCGGGCATCGATCCTGCTTCAGTTCGCCGTCGCTCGGATCCGGTGGTGAGTTCGTACGGCGAACTTGCCGCCGTGGAACCCCGTGAAAGAGCCGCTCCGGCCCTGGGCGCCTCGCGATACACACGAACGGAGGAAACCCGCTGGGCCGTAGGGTCCGTGGTCCGGATCCGGTCTCTGCTTCGCTCGGTCGGCATCGGGGCTGCGCCCCGGCTGTTCAGCACACTCATGACCTTGCGGACCGCGCCCATCGCACCCCGACGCGCAAGCCCACCAAGCATGATGCTCCCCGACCCCGGCCGCATCATCGTCGTCAAGCTGTCCAACAATCGTCGCAACCGGAACCCGACGATCAGAACAACGATCGCGAGTCCAGTAACCGGCAGCCAGCCGAGCGGACCTGTGAGCGAGAAGACGGCCGTTACGAGTGTCAACGCCGTACCGAACACCAGCATCGCGAGGAATGATTGCAGGACCAACCCGACGAGCGCCTCGAACCAGTTCAACCCCCACTGACGAGGTCGGCCAGGGATGATCCACAGGCAGGCGAAGAACACTCCGACTACCAGCAGCAGCAACGCACCTATAAAGGCCATCAGCGCGGTGAAGGCCAACCCGATGTTCAGGAAGCCGAAGAGCGTTGCCGCGATGGCGGCAAGCATGACGACGGCCGTGCGACCAAAGGGATTGTCGCCCTTGACCCACTTGACAGTCGGCGAGTCATCACCGCCTTCGGCCGGAGCGATCACCTTGTCCACATAGTCTTTTCTGGCGTCCGCACTTACGCCGACATCAAGCATGCCCTTGCCGTAGCGCTCACATGCCGCGATCGAGCCGAACTCCGCGATGCACCATGGAGTGACAGCGAACCCGCGCCAGCTCGCGTCTGCCGACTTCCGGAGCAAGGTGTCTCGTGGCGTTCCCGTAAATCCTGGCTCGGGCCAAGGGATCGGGCTTTGGATGGTCGGCCCGAGGGCATCGGAGGAGGCGGTCATAACGGCACCGGCTCCGAGTTGACGTGCACCGTCGACGCCACGCAGCCAGGTCGCCGGCGCGAGCGCGAAACTAATGCTCAGCACACCCGCAACAAGAACCCAGACCATCTGGCCGAGGGCGCTCCCGGTGGCTCGGCGTTGTGTGTAGGCCGCAACTGCCCCGAAAGCAAGCGCCGACGGCAACAGCCACCCCACCAATTGAGTGCCCGTAGCACCGATGGTCGCGGATGTCGCGTCTGTCAGCGGTTTGACATCGGTAAATGAGAACAGCCACCAGCCAACTGAGATCGCCGCACGCGTGATCGCCAGGATGTACATCATGACGATGTACGCGTATCCGTTGAAGATCATGTTGAACGTGTCGGACAGGCCTGTGTCGAAGTCCAGGCCGTAGGTCATCGGGCTGTATTGCTCGAAGAGGGTTCGGGTGTCGCCGTGGGTCAGGTCTGGGGTGGGGAGCAGGTCGGCGAACCCCGTGGGGTTGGTGGGGCCTTGGTTGGGGTCGGCGGCTAGGGCTAGTTGGGAGGTGAGGATCAGGGAGATGGAGAGGACGGTGAGCGCCGTGCGGGTGCGGCGCTGCCATCTCATGCGACGTGCTCCTTGCCGGACGGGGTCTTTGCGGAGTCGTTGGGGGGTTGGTCGGTGGTGTCGTAGGCGGGGTACATCGCCTCGTTGTAGGCGGCCTCGTCTGCTTCTTGGTCGTAGACCTCGTCGGGGCCTATCGGGGACTCGTAGCGGAGGGGGTGGCGGTGGCTGTGGTCGCCGTTGGGTTCTTGGCCGTTGGGGATGGGGGGATGGCCGTTTTGCTGGGCTACCGCCACGGGTGCTGGTGCCGGCGGCTGCTGAGGCGACTTGGCAGCCGGGTTGGCGCTAGGCGCAGGTTGGGGAGCCGGCGGCTGCTTCGGGACACTCGGTGCCGGGGTCGCAGGCGGTGCCGGTTGGGTGATGGTGTCCTGGGGTGGGTGTACGGCCTCGGCCTGGGCGTGGGCTGAGGAGGCCGGCTCGTAGAGCTCCTCGTCCTCGGCGAACGGGTCTTCCGGCTCGTAGTCGGGAACGACCGGGGCCGTTTCGACCTTGTGTTCGGACTCCGGGGTGGTCCGGAGGAGGGCTGCTACTCGTTGGCTGGGGATGTCGATCTGGACTGTGGCTACTTCGTCCCAGCGGTCTCGCATGATGCAGTGGCCGTGGCGGATGGATTTGCCGTTGGCGGCGGTGTTGATGCCGCGGACGAGGGTTTGGTACGGCGGGGTCTGCGGGCGGCCGAGCAACTCCAGGAGGGAGTCGACCTGTTCGCGGGAGCGGAGGCTGAAGGCGAACAGGGTGGTGATCTGCTCGACGAGGCCGGGGAGCTTGAGGATCGACGCGGGGTCCTGGGTGTCGAGGACCAGGGAGGCGCCGAGGGCGCGGCCTACGCGGGCGATGTAGTCGAGGAAGGACGCGCCGTCGGGGGTCTTCGTCAGGAGGTGGACCTCGGGGACGATGACGACCTTGGAGCGACCGCGGAACTCGCGGCGACCCGTCGTCCGGATCATCCAGGCCAGGCAGCCGCGGAGGCAGGCCATGCCGACGCGCTCGATCGGGGACCAGGACTCCGGCGCCGACTCGGGGGACGGCAGGGTCAGGCCGGGCATCTGGACGACCCAGAGGCCTGGGTTGGTGGTCAGGGAGGACAGGCCGGACGGCGGGCCGGCGACGACGGAGCCGAGACCTGTCTCGACCAGGTCGCGCAGTGCGAAGCCGACCGTGCGCACGGTCTCTTCTTCGGCGTTACACAGCCGCTGGATGACGCCCCACGAGGAGGGGTCGGGCGACTGGATCTCGGCACGTGTCGCCGCCACCACGGGGGCCTCAGCGGCACCACGCAGATGCGGCGGCAGCAGGAGCATCAGCTGGGAAGGAGCCTGCAGCAACGCGTCATCGACGGGCAGGACCCGCAGAAGGTCGGCAGCACCCGAGAACTGTGCGGTGATCTCGATGACAGCAGTTGGTACGCCGTACTCGGCCGCGACGGCCGACACGCCGGCGGCGTCGCCTTTCAGGTCCAGCAGCGGCACCCACGCACCGGCGAACGCGGAGTCCAGACCGCCCATCATCGCGGCAGTCGTCTTCCCTCGACCGGACCGGCCGAGGAACAGCGTTGTGGTCGCGTCACCAAGCGCAGAACCGGCCGCGGCGTCAAAACGCACCAGACCGGGCGTGGAGCCGGTCAGATAGCCGATAGCCGGGCCAGTGGCGTCACCGATCGATGCACCGCCCCAGAACCAGGACCCGAAGAACGCGGTCGACTCCCGCACGTGCCCGAGGTCGGGAACGCGCAGCTGGTCGCCCGGCAAGGACTCCAGCCACAGGTCGCGCTGCTCGTCGGCACCGGTGGCGACGGTGATGCCGCGGTCCGCGTAGTGCGCGATGACCGCGTCGACGTACGCCTCGAGGTCCTCACGGGTGTCCGCGCTGACCAGTAGACGTGGGTGATCCTCGACCAGGGTCAGACCGCTCCGGTTGATGTCGCGCTTGACCTCGCGCATCACGCGCTCGGTCTCCACGATCTCGTCGGCGGTCTCCTCCGCGGTGCCCTTGGCGGCCGAGCGTCGCTGCTCCTTCGCGCTCTTCCGGGTCTCGTCGACCAGGTGGCGCGCGGTTTTCTTCGTCAGTACGCGGAACCGGACCGAGGCCTCGACGGTGACGTCGATCTCCTCGCCGTCGTCGTCGATCGCCTTGATCTCGGACAGGGTCCGCAACCACTCCCCCGCGCCCGGTGTCTCGAGCTCCTCGGGGAAGTCGGTCATCGCCAGGACGGACGTGTACGCCGCGATCTGGCCGCGCGTGTCGTAGATCCGGAGGTGGTCGGTGTACGGCACGACACGCCCGGACGTCAGCCGGGCGAGTGAGGCGCCGGTGATCAGACCACGGCGCGGAGCCGCGACCGCCCCGCGGTGCATCTCGCGGCTGATCAGCCAGGAGATCACCTCGGCCGGCGCGGTGTGTGCCCGCCAGACGGTCGAGCCGAGCTGGCGAGCGAGCTTGCGCACCCGCTCGTCGAGGTGCGCGAGCTCGCGCGCACTGACCCGCCACGACGTCGTACCGAGGGCATCGCTGATCGAGCCGCGGACCTGGGCCGTCGCCCTCGGGTCGCGGTCGGACAGATGGACGCCGAGCGCGACGTACCGCTCGGGCATCCGCATCTCGTCGATCCGGTCGGCCCGGGTCTGCGCCCACGCCTCGTGGTCGCCGAGCCGGTAGTGGCCGCCGACCGAGTCGATGTAGTCCTGTCCGGTCGAACGGCCCCAGACCACCTTCAGGTGGCTGAGCCGGTCGCCGAGGATGGTCGCCGCGGCGCTGACCGCGGCGTCCAGGGCGGCGTCCTGCTCGGCCTCGGTGGCCAGGTCGGTGTTCGCCACCGAGATCAGGAACCATGCCTCGGCGCTGCGCTCGGTCACCAGCAGACCGTCGGCGATAGCAACAAGACGAGGTGGCGGTAAGCCGCGCTCGCGGCCGACCCCCACCAGGTTCAAGAGCTTGTCAGCGATCTTCATTCGCGGCCCTTCCCTGACGACGTCCTGCGACTCACCCGTTGTACGTAATCAGATCCCAGCAGGCGGGCCCGCTGGTTGACGGTGATGTCCGCGCCCGCGCGGACCATCGGGTCGACCTCCACCACGACCTCGCGCTCCCACTCCGGTGTGACCCGGGCCTTGGCCAGGTCGGCCACCTTCCGGGTCGAGATGCGTTCCCGCCAGGGCAGGTACTCCGACTTGTCGGCGGCCCGGGCGCCCAGGCCGATGATCGGGCGGTGCGCCCGCAGTGCGTACCGCACCGACAACGCCCACTCGGTCACCCGCCGGCGCCGTTCGTGGAACTTGCCGGACCGCCAGCCGAACGCGGTGATGACGAACGGCGGCACGATGTACAGACTGACCGTGGGCTTCTGCGGTACGCCGATGAACGGGAACAGCAGCGCGACCCAGAGCAGGATGACCACCGCACCGAAGATGATCATCCGGCGCCGGGCGCCTTCTCCGAGGTCGATCCCGAGCAGGTCGTACTGCCGGGTCTCGATCTCGAAGTGGTGGGTAAGGGTACGGCCGACGCGCATCAATTACCCCCGGAGAGCAATCCCCAAAAGCCCTTGAGCACGTTGATCGTCTGGTTGTTGGCGTAGATCAGCCCACCGACCAGCACCCCGGCCGCGATATGGCCGAACAGTTCGCCCCACTCGCGCTTGAAGTAGTGACCGATGGCGCGCAGCACGAGGATGGCGATGAAGATGTTCCCCGCGATGACCAGGACCCAGTCCTTGAAGTCCGCGCCGGTGGGAACATTCGGGTCAGCCAGGGGCAGAGCAAGCTGAACCACGCTCGCGGCCAGTTCGTGCGTCATCATTGCGGTGTCTCCCTTGTTGCTTCGGTCATCCGATGGCCAGTCGCTGGATTCATCCGACGGCAGCCACTTGCCATCGCTGTGCTCCGTCCGTGGCGACAGTACGCCTCAGCGTGAGCGTGTAGGTCTGGTCCAGCGTGGTGTCACCCACGCCGTTCCAGGTGACGGCGGCGGTCGCCCGCCGCTCGTCGTCGTTGCCGGCGTACACCTGCCAGTCCTTCAGTTCACCGAACTTCACCGCACCGTTGAGGCTGCGGATCGTGGAGCCGGGCGCGGTCACGGCGGACACCTTGTTGTCGGACTCCGCATACGCCGAGAAGAAGGCTTCCGCGTCCTTCTCGGTCGCCGTGGTGAGGTCCTCGTCGGGCTGGCCGGCGTCCGGCATGTTGCCGGGCAGCGGCGCCCGCTCGTCCGGGACGAACGTCGGCGGCCCGCTGACCACCACCCGGGACGCGGTCCGTGCGACCGGCACCGAGATGCGCTCCCAGGTGACCGGTCCGGCGGCCCAGTTCTTGCCCTGCCGGGTGAACGTGTAGACGCGGACCCGGACGTCGACCACGGCCGTGACGCCGTTGGAGTCGGCCTTGACCTCTCCCGGATACGCCACGTCGGCGGTCTGCTTGCCGCGACCGTTCCAGCCGGCTCGGCCGTCCAAGCCGGAGGCCAGGTCGAGACCGATCTGCGCTGGACGGGCGTCGGGGTTGTTCTCGTCCCAGGTCAAGTACGAGATCGCGTACCGCGTCGCGACGGCGCTCGCGTCGGCGGCCGGGAAGCTGCTCTGTCCGCTGACGATCGTCTCAGGCGTCTTGTTCGGAGCGATCCAGGAGCGGATACCGCTGATCGCGGCCAGCAGCAGCACGACGACCACGAGGCCGCGGAAGAACCGCCGGGCCCAGGTGGAGAACGAGGACTCCGGCTCCGTCGACCACGGTGTCTGCCCGGGCTCCAGCACCTCGCGGGCCGGTCCGGGCGCCGCGTGCGAACTATGCGGCGAACGCTGTTTCAAACGTTCGGGTGTGCGGCGCCCCGGCTCCGGCTGCGGGGTCTCGGACGGGCGCTGCGGACCTGGACGACGAGGAGGAGCCATCACGCCGCCGGGCGGCGGGCCCTGGTTCGGCGGGGTCTGGCTCTGCGGAGCGGAATACTGCGCCGCGACCCCCTGCGCCTGGCGAGGGGTAGGTGACACCGGCCCGCCGGGGTGGGCCCACCACTCCGGCGCGGTGCTCTGCGGGCGTCCTTTACCCGGCTTCCTGGTCCGGCGCTGGTCCGACCAATGCTCACCTTTTGGCGGCAGATTCAGTACCGTTCGCCACCAACTCATCCCTACCCGCCCCTCAGACAGCAGTTACGCGGACAGTAGCCGGGAGGATACGGCAAGCAACCGCCCTCCGGGAGACCTGAAGCCAGGATCCCGATGGTCCATCGCTCCCCGCAGCCATACTGTTACCCCGCTCGCGGGCAGTGCCATCCTCACCGTCACAGTTCCCGGCCAAGAGTGACACCTTCGGTACCGTCGTCATAGCTCCTCTCCCATGCCCGCTCGGGTCGGCCGGGCAGCGCACACCATGCCACACGCCGCGGACAGGTTCGAAAATCCGTGCGAAGAACATGGTAAAAGAACGCACCACTGATCACGCATAGTAACCGATCCGATGGTCACCCTGTGGAAAACTCTCCCGCGCCGACGGGGTCAAATTAGGCTGTGGACAACCGCTTGCCGACGGCGCGTGCGGGCATAAGGTCGGAGTGACCCCTGCTACCCCTGGAGGACCAGGATGGAAACTCGCCGACTGGGCAGGCTCGGCCACCAGAGCTCGGTACTGATCTACGGCGCCGCGTCGCTCGGCGGCGTCGACCAGGATCGCGCCGACGCGTCGATCCAGGAAGCCCTCGACGCCGGCCTCAACCACTTCGACGTGGCCGCCGACTACGGCGACGCCGAGCTGCGCCTCGGCCCCCGGATGCCGGAGATCCGGGACCGCATCTTCCTCGCCACCAAGACCGGCCGCCGGACGTTCGAGGAGGCCTGGAGTGAGATCAACCGGTCGCTCGAGCGGCTGCAGACGGACTATGTCGACCTGATCCAGATGCACGCCGTCTGCGACCTGGAGAACCTCGATCTCGTGACGGGCAAGGGCGGATCGCTCGAAGCCGCGATCCGGGCCAAGGACGAAGGCATGGTCCGCGCGATCGGGATCACCGGCCACACCGCGCAGGCGCCGTCGGTGCACACCGAGGGACTGCGCCGGTTCGACTTCGACAGCGTGCTCACGCCGTTCAACTACAAGCTGTCCACGGATCCGCAGTACGCCGCCGACTACGCCGCGCTCGTGGACGCGGTCAAGGCGTCGGACGCCGCACTGATGACGATCAAGATGATCGCCCGGCGGAACTGGGCCGACGGCGAGCAGAAGTCGTACGACACGTGGTACCGGCCGTTCGACGAGCAGCGCTACATCACCGCCGCGACCGCCTGGCTGCTGAACGGTCATCCGGAGATCACCGGCCTGGCTACGGCGGGTGAGACCCGGCTGCTGCAGCAGATGATCGTCGCAGAGCGCGAGCGCGCCGACCTGACCCCCGAGGCCGCCGCGTCGATCCTCGACGAGGTCAAGGACTACGCGTCACCCTTCGTGGACATGCCGATCTGACAACGTGGCCCAGGTCACATACGAGACTCCGCATTCCGGTCACGCCGTACGCCGTACGGGATCTCCGTACGGCGGCCGTCGCGGCGCGGGAACAAGTCCGGGGGCCGCCGGTGTTGACTACTTCGTACTCATCTACTTTCGGAGGTCCTAGTGGCAACGGTCGAGCTGACCCAGGAGAACTTCAACGAGGTGGTCGGTAGCGACGGCCTGGTGCTGGTGGATTTCTGGGCAGAGTGGTGTGGCCCGTGCAAGATGTTCGGGCCGGTGTACGAGAAGTCGTCCGAGACGCACGGTGACATCACCTTCGGCAAGGTCGACACCGAGGCACAGGTAGAGCTGGCGCAGGCCTTCCAGATCCGGTCCATCCCGACCCTGATGGCGGTCCGCGACGGCGTCGTCCTGTACTCGCAGGCCGGTGCGCTGCCCGCGGCGAGCCTGGAGGACCTGATCGGCCAGCTGCGCGCGGTCGACATGGAAGAGGTCAAGGCCCAGATCGCCGCCCACGAGGCAGAGCACGGGTCCGAGCCGCACGCTCACTGACACAACCCCACCAGATCCGGGAGCTCAGCTCGAGCTCCCGGATCTGCTGTGTCCGAGGCGGGGGTCGGTGGTGCGGCGCATCAGGTGGGACGTGCCGACCTCGGTGGTGAATCCCCAGCGGGCGTAGAACGGGAACAGTTCGGGTTGGCAGACCAGCTCGAGGCTGCGGACGCCGGCGAGCCCCGGGTGAGTGACGACGGCGTCCAGCAGCGCCGCGCCGACGCCGGAGCCGCGATGAGGTTCAGCGACGATGACGTCGAGGAGCAGGGCGATGTGCGCGTAGTCGGTGAGGACTCGCGCGAAGCCGGCCAGCTCGTCCGTCGGGTCGTGGGTGACGGCGAAGACCAGGTCCGAGTTGTCCAGCAATCGACTGACCTCGGTGGGCGTGCGGTCGGTCATCCACCAGGCCGTGCGCATGAGCTCGGTCAACTCGGGGATGCGGTGTGCAGGCACCGCATGTGCGGTGGTGAGCATCGGCGCGGGGTCAGTACTCGCGGGAGCTGAGGACGCAGAACTCGTTGCCCTCAGGATCGGCGAGAACGGTCCACGTGGACTCCTCCGACTGGCCGACGTCGACCCGCCGGGCGCCCAGCGCCTCGAGTCGCGCGATCTCGGCGTCGCGGTCCTGACTGGTGTGCGGGGCGAAGTCGAGGTGCAGCCGGTTCTTCACCGTCTTGCCCTCGGGCACCGGGACGAACACCATCCCAGGGCCGATCCGCTCCCACGGAATGTCCCGGACGGTGTCCGGCTCGACCCAGCCCGGCACGTTCACACATTCGTCGTCGGTCTCGATGATCGTCTTCCAGCCGAACGCCTCGGCCCACCAGGCCGCCTGCTTGCGGACGTCATGACAGTCGATCACCACCGTGTACCACCTGAGCACCATGGCAGCACCGTCCCACAGCCCACCGACAGAACAGCCCACGACGAAACAGCCCACGACAGAAGAGAGCGGGCCCTGGGCAGGAGAACGATCGCCAGGGCCCGCTCTCGAGGCTGACCGGAGCGGCGTCGTGGTGGCCGGGTGGTGGCGGGCAGGTGAGGTGGCTGCCCGAGGAGGGTCACCGAAAGCGCTACACGGTCAGCGGGACGGAGGGGCCACGTCGCTGGAGCCCCTCCACGCCGAGCGGTCGGTCAGCGGAGCGGGTTGAAGGGACGCAGCTCCTCCGGGGTGCGGCCGGTGGTGATCGTCTCGGCCAGCAGCTGCCCGGTGATCGGGCCGAGCGTGATGCCCCACATGCCGTGCCCGCCGGCGGCGAAGACCCGCGGCGACGCGGTCGCGCCGATCAGCGGCAGGCCGTCCGGCGTGCAGGGCCGCGGCCCGACCCACTCGAAGGTCCGCGCGTCCAGGTCGGCGTCCCGCAGCAGCGGCCGGGCGCCCTCGACGATCGCGTTGATCCGGCGCGGGTCGAGCTTGGCTCCGGGCTTGCGGAACTCCATCATCCCGGCGACCCGGAGCCGGTCCCCGAGCGGCGTGCAGGCGATCCGCTGCGCCGGGAAGTACACCGGGCCGGCCGGTACGTGGGCCATCGGCACGCTGAAGCTGTACCCGCGGCCCGCCTGGACGATGGTCTTCACGCCGTACTGCCGCGCCAGGTCGCCGAGCCACGCGCCGGTCGCCATCACGACCGCGTCGAACGGGTCGGTCTCGCCGTCGCCCGTGACGAGCCGGACACCGCGGATCTCGTCGACGATGTCGCGCACGTCGACGCCGCTGATGATCTGCCCGCCGCGGGCGCGCACCGAGTCGGCGAGCAGGCCGACGTACTCGCCGGGGTTGATGAAGCGCTGCCCGTGCAGCCGGATCGCGGCGCCGATCTGGTCGGACAGCGACGGCTCGATCTCGCGGGCGTCGTCACCGCTGATCGCCTCGAACTCGATGCCCTGGCCGGCGGCGTGGATCTGCTCGATCTCCTCGAGCAGCACCTTGCGCTCCTCGACGGTCCGGTAGGCGGCCAGGAACGACTTGGCCTCGTGCGTCTGCGCCTCGACCCCGGACTTGGCCAGGAAGTCGAAGGCGGTCAGAGCCTGCCGGTTGATCGGGACCAGCGCGTCCATCGCGGTCTTCCAGCGTCCGGCGGTGCTGTTGCGAGCGAAGCGGGTGAGGAACGTGAGGAGCCGCGGGCTCGCCGTCGGCGGGACGTACACCGGCGAGGAGGGGCTCAGCACCGCACGGACGCCGTACTTGAGGACCGCTGGTTCCGGCAGCGGGGTGGCCAGTCCGGGGGTCAGCCAGCCGGCGTTGCCCCAGGACGCGCCCGCGGCGACACCCTCACGGTCGAGCACGGTCACCTCGACGCCCGCCTCCTGGAGGAACCAGGCAGTGGCCAGGCCGACCATGCCCGCGCCGACGACGGCGACGCGATCCGGGACGAGGTGAGTGGATCCAGCTGTGGTCATGTATCGATGGTGGGGCCGCCGCGCGCGACTGTCATGGTGCGATCACACCATATCGGCGACAAATGACTGTGCTCAGCGCACAATAACCTCATGACCTCCTCGTCCGATCTGATCGTGGCTGTCGGTCCTGCGCTGTTCGAGGTCGTGGTCGCCGGCAGGGGTGACAATGAGGTCCGGGACGTGTTCCTGGCCGACCCACAGGAGCCCGCGACCGGTCAGCCGGGCGATCTGGTGCTCGGACTCGGTCTGCGCGACGCAGAGGACGCTGTGGAGCTTGTGGAGCGCTGCGCCGCCGGCAACGCGTCCGGAGTGGTTCTGCGTACGGCGTTGGCGCACGAGCCGACTGTTGTCGCCGCAGCGGAGCGGGAAGCCATAACACTCGTCGCACTGCAGCCGAGCGTCACCTGGGCGCACGTGGTGTGGCTGCTCCGCGGCGTACTCGACCGGGCGGCCGCACCGGACTCCCCCGCCGCCGGGGACGCCGGTGTCCATCAAGAGCTCTTCGCGCTGGCAGATGCCGCCGCCGCGATCGTCGACGCGCCTGTAACGATCGAGGACAACCAGTCCAGGGTCTTGGCGTACTCCTCCGGTCAGGACTTCACCGACCCGACCCGGGTGTCGACCATCGTCGGACGCCGGGTGCCGCCTGAGGTGATCGCGCATTTCCGGGCCCGTGGCATCTTCCGACGGCTCGCACGGTCCAGTGAGCCGTTCCTGGTGCCGGACGGACCGAACGGCATCCGCCCGCGCCTCGTCGTACCGGTCCGGGCTGGGGGTGAATGGCTGGGTTCCATCTGGGCTGTTGTCGACGGTCCGGTCAGTGATGCGGTCACGACCGAGCTCAGCAACGCCGCGTCCGTTCTCGCGTTGCACTTGTTGCGGCTGCGCGCCCAGGCCGACGTGGCGCGGCGGAGTGCGATCGACCGGCTGCGGACCATCCTGCGGCAGTTCTCGCCGGACAACCCGATCGACGTACGGCTCCCGGCACAGCCGTGGCGAGTCGTAGCGCTGGGGTCGCCCGACGGGTACGACGTACCGCAGCAGCTGGACCTCTGGGAGTCGACCGGTCGTCGGCACGGATGGAGCGAACCGCAGCTGGCTGACCTCGACGGGACGGTACTCGCTGTCGTCACGGACGCCGACGGGCCAGGGTCCTGGAACTGGCTGCAGAAACTCGTGCTGGAGCAACCGTCCGGCACGTACGCCGCGGCGGGCGGTCCCGCGCGCGGTCCGGCCGATCTGCCGAGCTCACGGGCCGAGGCTGCCGAGCTGCTGGGACTGGTACGGCGGGGTGTCGCGCCGGGGCCGGCGTTGCGGGTCGAGGAGGCGTGGCACGTGCTGACGGTGCACCGGGCGGTGACGTCGCTGGATACCACCAAGATGGATGGTCCGCTCGCGACGTTGCTGCGGCACGACATCGAGCACGACACGGGCTACGTGGAAACGTTGCAGGCGTGGCTGGACTTTCCGGGGCAGCCGCAGCGGGCGGCGCGGGAACTGCACCTGCACACCAACACGTTGCGGCACCGGATGAAACGGATCGGGGAGATCGCCGCGCTCGACCTGTCGGATCCGCGCGAGCGGTTGGCGTTGCAGTTGCAGATCGCCGCGGTGCGCACCGAGCACTGAGATCACACAACACTGAGATCTACGCCACAGGTCCATGTAACAAGGCTTCATATTCCGGCAACTGCTGGGCAACATCCGCCTGACAGAGTCTTCCTTGTCAGCAGGTCCGACCTTTCACCAGGAGGCCGGAAAGGCTGCGGGTCCGAGCTTTTCACCAGGAAGCTCGGGCCACCCGTGGGCCCGGCGGTTGTCTGAGCGATCGCCGGGCCCCGCGGCATGTCCGGACGTTGCCTAGGACAACCTGTTCACGATGGTGCGGTAGACAGCCGGCAGGGCGGCCGCGGCGGGGACGATGCGCGGCGCGAGGAGCGGGCGGTTGCGGGCCCACAGCAACGACGCGGTGAGCAGGCGGCACTCCCAGGAGACACGGCGCCAGGCGGCCTCGTAGTCTTGTGGGCGGTCGGCGCGGAGGCAGTCGACGAGTTCGGCGGAGGTACGGAGCGCAACGGCGATGCCCTCGCCGGTGAGCGCGTCGACGTACCCGGCGGCGTCACCGACGAGCAGGACCCGGCCGGCGGTGCGAGCGCGGACGCGTTGGCGGAGCGGGCCGGCACCCATCACAGCACTTGCTGCCGGGGCGCCGCGCAGACGACGTTTCAAGGCCGGGAAGGCGTCGAGGTGCGAGTCGAAGGTGCCGCGGGCCGAGGTGAGGATGGCCACGCCGACGAGCTCTTCGGCAACAGGTGTCACGTAGGCCTCCCCCAACCGAGACCAGTAGACCTCGACGAGATCGGTCCAGGGCGAGACCTGGAAATGCTGCCGCAGACCGCGGCGTACCGCACCCGAACTCCCACCACACAACTCGAGCTGGCGGCGAATGGGTGAGTGGAGGCCGTCGGCGGCTGCCAGGTAGCGGGCGGTCAGTCCGGCGGCGGTCACCGAGGTGACAGTTTGGGTGATCGTCCCCACCCGGGTGGGGACGACGGGGATGTTCAGGGATGCCAGCCGGGACATAAGGGCGGCGTGGAGGGTGGTACGGCGTACTCCGAGGCCGGGCCCTGCTGTGAACAGGGCGTCGACGGAGTGGGCGTCGTCGAGGTAGCGGATTCCGTGGAACGGACGGCCGGTGAGTTCCACGCCCAGCCGGGACAGGTACAAGACCGCGCTGTGGGCGATGCCTTCGCCGCAGGCCTTGTCGATCGGGGCCGAGCGGGGCTCGACGACGGCAACCGACAGACCCGCGAGGGCCGCGCGGATGGCGACAGCAGCGCCGGCCGGCCCGGCGCCGGCAACCAGCAGATCGACATCGGGCCGCATTCGGTTCACGGCACGAGGGCGGATTTCAGGGCGGCGTTTTCAGTTCGGATCCGCACGGCCAGCAGCGGGATGTTCAGCACCGTGAACACCAGCGCCGTCACCCAGGCCGTGTGGACGAGCGGGAGCGCGATGCCCTCCAGCACGACCGCCACGTAGTTCGGGTGCCGCAGCCAGCGGTACGGGCCGCGGGCCACCAGGTGGAGACCAGGTACGACGATCACGCGCGTGTTCCACTGATGCCCGAGCACCGCGATGCACCACCACCGCAGGCCCTGCGCCAGCAGCACCACCACGAACATCGTCCAGCCGAGCCACGGAATGAACGGCCGGTGCGACGCCTCCACCATGCACGCCGCCAGCAACAACGTGTGCAAGGCGACCATGAACGGGTAGTGCCCGCGCCCCGACTCCACACCGCCCCGCGCGAAACTCCACCGCGCGTTGCGCAGCGACACCACCAGCTCCGCGACGCGCTCGGCGGCGACCAGCAGCACCAGACCCAAGTACCAGCCGTACATCACCACTCCAGCAGCACGAGTTCCGAACAGAAACCCGGCCCCATCGCCAGCAACAGTCCGGGACCAGCAGGATCCAGCTTCATGGTGTCACCGAGGACGTGCAGCACCGAGGATGACGACAGGTTGCCGACCGCATCGAGCGACTTCCAGGTCACGTCCAGCGCCCCCGGCCGTAACGACAGTGTCTCCGCGACCGCCTCGAGCACCTTCGGGCCGCCGGGATGGCTCACCCAGGTCCCGATCTCCGGCACCGTCAGCCCGGCGGAGCCGAGGAACTCCCGCACGTCGCCGCCGAGGTAGGTCCGGACCACTTCGGGCACGTCCGCCCCGAGCACGATCCGGAACCCACCGGCTCCGACGTCCCACCCCATCACCCGCTCCGAGTCCGGGTACAACCGCGAACGCGTCGCCACCACCTCCGGACCAGACGCCGCCGGATGCTCCGATCCCGTCATCACGACCGCCGCCGCGCCGTCCCCGAACAACGCCCCGCCGACGAGGTTCGGCAACGACGCGTCGTCGCGCTGCAACGTCAGCGAACACAACTCGACCGACAGCAGGACGGCGACATGCGAAGGCCAGGCCGTCAGGTAGTCGTGCAGTCGCGCGATGCCGGCCGCTCCCCCGACGCACCCGAGCCCGAACAACGGCAGCCGTTTCACGTCCTCGCGCAAACCGAGCCGCACCGCCACCCGTGCGTCGATCGACGGCGCCGCCACGCCGGTCACCGTGGTGAACATCAGCACGTCGACGTCGGCGAGCGTCAGCCCGGCGTCCTTGACCGCTCCCGCGACCGCTTCGGCGCCGAGGTCCACGGCGGCCGCGATCCACGCGTCGTTCGCGGCGCCGAAGTCCTCGAGGGCGGCGTACTGCTCCAGCGGCAGCGCGAGATACCGGTGCGACACCCCGGCGTTCGCGTGCAGCCGGCGGAGCAGCGCCGTACCGCGGCCGTCGGACAGGCACATCGCGGCGAACGCGTCGGTCAGCGCCGACTGCGGATAGCGGTGCGGCGGAAGCGCGGGCCGGACCGCTGCGATCCGCGTCATCGTGGCATCGTTACGTCGGTGAGAGCACTGCGGACCGCCGAGGGTCTGGCTCTCGCCTGCCATCCGGGGCCGACCGTCGCCGTCACCGCCCTCGTCACGGCCGTCGCGTGGTCGGCCGGGCGAAGTCCGGCCGGGTGTCTCCTCGTCGCAGCAACGATCCTCACCGGCCACCTCTCGATCGGCTGGAGCAATGACGCGATAGATGCCGCCCGCGACACCATTGTGAACCGACGGGACAAGCCCGTGGTGCGTGGACTGGTGAGTCGCCGGACGCTGGCGGTGGGTGCGGGCGTCATGCTGGTCGTCACCGTTCCGGTCTCCCTCGCCAACGGCATCGCGGCCGGACTGATGCACCTGCTGTTCGTCGCCTGCGCCTGGGCGTACAACCTCGGGCTCAAGTCCACCGTGATCTCGTGGCTTCCGTACGCCGTGGCGTTCGGCGCACTGCCCTCGTTCGTGACGCTCGGGACCGCGCAGGTCTGGGCCCCGTGGTGGGCGACAGCGGCGGGTGCACTTCTAGGGGTCGGTGCCCATCTGGCAAACGTCGTACCCGATCTGGCCGACGACCTGGCCACCGGTGTCCGCGGCTGGCCGCAGCGGCTCGGCTCCTACGCCCGGCTGCTCGCGCCGCTCCCGCTGGCGGCCGCGACCGTCCTGCTGGTCGTCGCCCCGGCCGGCGCGATCGGCGTCGTCGGCTGGATCGCCCTCGCGCTGGTCGCCGCCCTGCTCGTCACGATCCTGCTCTGGCGCGACGCACCGTTCCTGATCACGATCGCGATCGCCGCGGTCAGCATCATCTCGCTGGTCCTGCGCGGCGACGCCCTCGTCTGAGCGGCAGCTCGACAGTACGTATACGTCCACTGAGGCGCCGCGGACTGTCGGCTGAGCGTGGCTGCGTCCCGGCCGGCCGGACACCTCCTGTCGGGCTGCCGGTCTCAGCCGGCGTCCGGTTTGAGGGGGGCGTTGCTGCCGAGGATGGCGGCGGTGAGGGCCTCGGCGGGTTCCTTCGCCGCGCGCGGGTTGGTGATCAGGACCAGGTCGATCGGCGGGAGCTCCGGGAGGCCGGCGCTGGGCGGGGGCTCGACCAGGTCGGCGGGCATCAGCGAGCGGGCGAAGATCGCGATGCCGAGCCCGGCCCGGACAGCCGCGAGGACGCCGTTGACGCCGCGGACGATGCACGTGATCCGGCAGGTCCGGCCGGCCTGCTCGAGGGAGTGCACACCGAGCGACCGGCTCAGCGAGGGCGCCTGGTACGCGACCAGCGGCACCGGCCCGTCGGGGGCGATCCGGGTCCCCGCGATCCCTGCCCAGACCAGCGGGTCGCGCCGGACCAGGCGGCCGTTCGGCTCGTAGCCGCCGCCGGCGCCGTGTTTCACGTAGGCGAGGTCGAGGTGCCCGGACTCGACGCGGCGGAGCAGGTTCGGGCTCTGGGCAACGGTCAGCTCGAGGTCGATCCGCGGGTACAGCTGGCGGAAGTCGCGCAGGATCTTCGGCAACGGCGTGAGCGCCAGGTCGTCGGTCACGCCGAATCGCAGCCGGCCGCGCAACTCCGAGCCGGTGAAGTACCCGGCGGCCTCCTCGTGTGCGGCCAGGATGGTCCGCGCGAACCCGGCCATCGCCTCCCCGTCGGCGGTCAGCGTGACGGTGCGGGTGTCCCGGACGAACAGCGGCCGCCCGACGGCCGTCTCCAGTTTGCGCACATGCTGACTCACGGTCGGCTGCCGGATGCCCAGCCGCTCGGCCGCCTGGGTGAAGCTGAGCGACTGCGCCACCGCCAGGAACGTGCGCAACTGGTCCGGGT
This sequence comes from Kribbella sp. NPDC003505, assembly GCF_040610875.1. Taxonomy (NCBI): domain Bacteria; kingdom Bacillati; phylum Actinomycetota; class Actinomycetes; order Propionibacteriales; family Kribbellaceae; genus Kribbella; species Kribbella sp. NPDC003505. Next base: position 330,137 of record NZ_JBEXNA010000001.1, read on the forward strand.
CGTACATCGATAGACCTCCCATTACGTGACGCAATAAGACTAATAGGAGTAATTCGCTGGGGGAATCCAGCACTCACCCCTGAGGATGGACCTGTCCTCCCCTGACCAGTTCACTCGCGTAGGGATCGCTCTTGACCTCCCGGGCCACCGGTACTGTCCCGTCCACCGACTTCCATCTGCACCGCCCCACCGACTCCGCCAGCAAGCTCCGGGAGCAGCGCCGCCCGGGCTTCAAGGACACCTTCAGCGCACTGCGGGTCCGCAACTTCCGCCTCCTGGTCAGCGGACTGCTGGTCAGTTCGACCGGCGGCTGGATCCAGCGCATCGCCCAGGACTGGCTGGTGCTCACGCTCACCGGCAGCGCCACCGCGGTCGGCATCACGACCGCCCTGCAATTCCTCCCCACCCTCGTGCTCGGCCTGTACGGCGGCGTGATCGCGGACCGGTTCCCGAAGCGGAAGATCCTGCTCGTCACGCAGATCACCATGGGCACCTGCGCCGGCCTGCTCGCCCTGACCGCCTTCACCGGCAGCGTCCAGGTCTGGCACGTCTACACGATGGCCTTCGTGCTCGGTCTCGCGACCGCGGTCGACAACCCGACTCGGCAGTCCTTCGTCACCGAACTCGTCCCGCGGGACACGGTCCGGAACGCGATCAGCATGGTCTCGTCGACGTTCCAGCTCGGCAGCCTGATCGGCCCGGCGCTCGGCGGTGTGCTGCTCGGCACGATCGGCGCCGGCTGGGCGTTCGCGCTCAACGGGCTGACGTTCTTCGCGTCGATCAGCGCGCTGCTGCGGATGCGCGAGAACGAGATGCCGGGATTCCACGCCGCCCGCACGGCGAGTGCCGGGATGCGGATCCGGGACGGGCTGCGCGACGGCGTCCGGTACGCGTTCCACGAGCCGGCCGTCCGCTGGGCGATCGCGCTGGTCGGCATCTACGGCATGTTCTGCATCAGCCTGCCGGTGACGCTGACCGCGTTCGCCGACCGGGTCTTCCACACCGGCGCGTCCGGGTACGGCGTGCTGAACTCGGTCGTCGCGTTCGGCGCCCTCGCCGGCGCGCTGCTCTCGGCCCGCCGCGTCCGGCCGAGCCGGCTGCGGAACCTGATCGGTATTGCCTGCCTGCTCACGATCACCGAGGTACTGGCCGCCCTCCAGCCGTCGCTGTGGACGTTCATCCCGGTGCTGGCGTCGATGGGCATGGCGACGCTGATGTTCCTGACCGCGGCCCAGTCGATGGTCCAGCTGACCACTCCGGACGGCCTGCGCGGCCGGGTGTCCGGGATCTACAACCTGGTCTTCATCGGGGGCGGCGCGATCGGTGGGCCGCTGGTCGGCTACCTGGCCCAGCACTTCGGTGCCCGGTGGGCGCTGATGCTCGCGGGTCTGGTGCCGGCGGTGGCGACGGTCGCGATCGGCCTCCGGCTGCGGCGCGACGGCCGGCTCCGACTGGTCCTGGTCCGGACCAGGTCGCCGTGGCACCAGGTTCCGATCCGCCTCAACCTGCAGCAGACCGACATCCAGTTGTCGGCCCCGAAGAGCACGCCGATCACGCGGACGTCGCGTCCCTTCATCCTCGGTCGCCGGCAACACGCGCGGATGGACTCGCACCTGCGCCCGATGCGCGCCCGCCGCCGCCCGCAACACCACTGAACTCCTGGGGCGGGGCTGCGCTGCCTTCCCAGCCCTGCCCCAGGTATCACCCAGCCGAAGGTGAACAGGCTTCAGGGAGCGGTGATGACGCCGACCGGGAGCGCCTTGACGGTGCGGTGGTGCTTGGTGCCGCCGAGGACCACTTGGCGCAGTGCCACGTTGTTCTTCGTGCTCGACTCGAACAGGCGGTGTTCCGGATTGGCGGTCACCTGGACGTAGTACGTGCCGTTCGCGAGGTTGGTGATGTCGAAGGACTGCCCCGGCAGGGTCTGCTCGTAGGTGTCGCCGGAGCCGACGTCCAGCACCTCACGGACCGACAGCGAGCCGTGGTCGCCGCAGGCGGTGTGCAGGTCGGTGTTGTCCGGGTGCCAGTTCGCGTTCTTCACCGTGTAGTCGATGGAATCCGTCGCGGCGAGACAGAACGCTTCCTTCTGACTGCGCACGACCTCGGTCTGCTTGGCGTTCAGCAGGCTGTAGCGCGCGAAGTCGGTGAAGTGCCAGTGGTTGTGGCCGTCGCGGCCGTCCCACTCCATCGTCCCGGTCGTCTGGTACCCGACCTGCTTGCCCTGCGCGTTGTAGAAGTACTGGTAGGCGTCCATCAGATCCTTGCCCTGCCGACGGAAACCGTCCAGCACCAGCGGCGACGGGCCCGCGTTCCAGACGGTCGCGGAGAACTGCAGGAAGTCCTTGTTGGCGTCCGGCGTGCCCGCGTCGCCGGTCGCGATCTGGATCCCCCAGGCCGGCACCGCCCGCAGGTCCGGCTTCGGTCCGTGCGGAACACTCGCCCTGCCGGTCGGACGTGTCGCGTTCGGCTTGGGCGTCGCACGACCCGCCATGGCCTGCTTGGCCGCCGGGCCCTCGGACTTCCGCACCGTCACGTTCAGGGTCACCGCCGACTCCTTGGCCGGGATCTTGAAGAAGTCCCGGTAGGCCTTGTTCACGGTGATCGTCGCCTTGTACTTGCCCACGGCAAGCTGTACCGGATCGCCGCCGCCGTACGTCCGCGCGGACCAGCCGGTCTGCAGTCCCCACACGGCCCCCTGCGTGAACGGGTTCGCCGTACAGCTGTCCGGGTACGGCGAGGTCGCCGGCGCGTCCGGACGGGTCCGCGAGCCGTCGCCGTTCAGGCAGATCCCCTGGTCCTTGTCGAGCACCTTCTTGCCCGCGGCGTCGATCAGCGTGACGTGCAGGAACTTCCCGAGACCGGAGAAGTCCGTGACGAGACCCTTTGGCAGCGTCCGGACCGGCTTGCCGTGCACGTACTGCGTCGCCACGACTGCCGAGTTGTACGTCGCCCGCGTCGCGCGCACCTCGAGCGGCGCGTTGCCGGCCACCAGGTGGGTACCGAGGTCGAGGTCCACGCCGTAGTCCTCGACGTTCTCCAGTGTCACATTGGTGCTTCCAGCAACGAGCTTGACCGGCGGCCGGTCGGCTGTTGACGACGCAGCCGACGCGCCGGCCGCGGCGAGCGCGACCAGTCCGGTGGCCCCGGCCGCGGCGACCGCCGTCCGGCCGAGTTTCCTTGCGTTCACGATGACGGAACCCCCTCCTGCTGCGGCCGGCATCCTCACGATTCGGCCTGTTGCTGGTACGACGACGCGGCCGCGGAGCGAAGTTGATCAAGGTTCCATGGCAGTCCTGTCACAGGAAGTGGCAGGAAATGACAGAGCCTCGATACTTGACTGTGTAAATTAAGCCGACCTAGGCTCGACGGCGTCCGCTCACGCCTCCCCCGGAGGACGTTCACATGTCCTTGAGACGCCGTACCGCAACAGTCCTGGCTGCCGTCGCCCTGGTGTCGACAGCAACCTTGACAATCACCGCCCCCGCCGACGCGATCCAGGAGCAGCAGCCGACCTACCCGCAGATCGCCGCGAAGCCCTACCTGGGCTGGAGCAGCTGGAGTCTGCAGTCGACCAACTACCCGGGCGTCAACCCCGACGGCCCCGGCAGCTTCATCAGCGAGAAGAACATCCTCACCCAGGCGAACGCCCTGGCGACCAAGCTCAAGCCGTACGGCTACGAGTACATCAACGTCGACGCCGGCTGGCAGGACGGCGGCGACGAGTACGGCCGCCCGGTCGCCAACCTCGAGCGGTTCCCGCGCGGCATGAAGGCCGTCGGCGACGACATCCACAAGCTCGGGCTGAAGTTCGGCATCTACACGGTCGTCGGTCTCGGCAAGGACGTGTACCGCGACGGCAACACGCCGATCTACGACGCGCCCGGCTGCTTCACCCGCGACATCGTCTACCCGGACCTGCGGACCACGAACGGCTGGGACGCGGCGTACAAGATCGACTACGCGAGCCCGTGCGCGCAGAAGTACGCCGATTCGATCGCGAAGCTGTTCGCGTCCTGGGGTGTGGACTTCATCAAGATGGACGGTGTCGGCCCAGGCTCCTGGAAGGGTGCGCCGGACGACCCGAACCACAACAACACCGAGGACGTCGAGGCCTGGTGGCGCGCGGTGCAGAACGCCGGCCGGCCGATGATGTACACCCTGTCCTGGTCGCTCAGCCACCGCTACGCCGACGTGTGGAAGCAGAACTCGAACGGCTGGCGGATCGACACCGACGTCGAGTGCTACTGCGACACGATCGTGAAGTGGGACAGCTCGGTGAAGGCCCGCTGGTGGGACGTCGCGCAGTGGATCGACGACGCCGGACCGGGGCACTGGAACAACCTGGACGCGATCAACGTCGGCGTCGGCGCGATGGACGGCCTGACCGACGCGGAACGTCAGTCGTACATGACGTTCTGGGCGATCAACTCCGCGCCGCTGTTCGCCGGTGACGACCTGACCAAGCTGGATGCGTACGGCCTGAAGCTGCTGACGAACCGCGAGGTCATCGCGATCAACCAGTCCGGCAACCCGGCGCGCCCGCTCGACCAGGACCAGCTGCAGCAGATCTGGTACGCACAGAACGCCGACGGCAGTACGACGGTGGCCCTGTTCAACCTGGCCGACTCCCCCGCGACCGTGACCGGCGACTTCGGCCGGCTCGGCATCACCGGGAAGGCGACGGTTCGCGACATCTGGGCCGGTCAGAACACCCGCAACGTCTCCGGGTCGGTCAGCGCGAACCTGCCGGCCCACGGGTCGAAGCTCTACAAGATCACGCCGAACAACCTGGGCGCCGTCGGTAAGCCCGCGGACGTGACCGCGACCGACGTCAGCCGCACCACCGTGTCCCTCGCGTGGCGGCCGAGCGCCGGCGCCACGTTGTACCGGCTGTTTGCCAACGGCAAGCAGGTGGCGACCACGTCGGGTACGAGTGCTGTCGTGTCCGGGCTGCTTGCGCAGACGCCGTACACCTTCACGGTGACGGGTGTGCGAGGCAGCGCGACGTCAGAGGCCAGTGCGCCGATCACCCTGTCCACCTCCGCGTCGGGCGGGCCGGTCCGGTACGAGGCGGAGGCCCCGACCAGTACCCTGACCGGGGACGCGAGTGTCTCCGGGTGCACGGCGTGCTCGGGCGGCTCCAAGATCGGCAACATCGGCTACTCGTCGACGGTGACGCTGAACGGGATCACCGTGCCGGCCACGGGCACCTACTTGGTGAAGATCGCCTACACCGACGGCGACACCAGCCGGCAGAGCATGCTGACGGTCAACGGCACCGACAGTTACTGGGTGAACTACCACGGCCTCGGCGACAACGACTGGGGCACGCCGCAGGTCACCTACCTCCCGATGACGCTCACCGCCGGAGCGAACTCGATCAAGGTCAGCAACCCGAACGGCTACATCGCCGACATCGACTGGATCACGGTCTAGTCGTCCAGATCCGCGGGGCCGGCACCACCAGGGCCGGCCCCGCGCCCTTTCCCGGCACTGCTCGGCACTGCTCGGCTCTGCTCGGCACTGCTCAGCGCGGCTCGACCGTGTACCGGATCGTCTGGGCGACGATCTTCCCGTTCTCGATCAGGTACGAGTCGACGCCGTCGCGGACCTGGACCTGCGAGTCCTGGTACGCCCACTCGAGCAGCCCCATCCGGCCGTCGACAGCGACGTAGGTGTAGTCGAACGCCTTGTGCTCGGGCAGCTCACCGGCCAGCATCAGCGCCAGCTCCCGGACACCGGCATGGCCGCGGAACGTGCCGCGGCTCATCAGGATCACGATGTCCTCGGACACGTTCCGGCGCAGATCCTCGGCCAGCACGTCCTCGAACGACGGGATCCCCACCCAGTTGTTCGCGATGTTCAGATGGTCGTCCAGCACCTCACGTGCCGAGCGCCGACTCAGGTCCCCCACGATCCCTCCCCCTGGCTCGCCGTACGACTTCATGCTGCGACCGCCGGGCCGGCCGCACAAGCTTTACTGGAACCATGAGCGCCTACCCCGAACCTCTGGTCCCGCCCGGTGGCACCGCGCCGGTTCCGCGGCGGATCCGCGCGATGCTCGACGACCGCGTCGTCCTCGACACGACCGACGCGATCTACCTGTGGGAGTTCCCGCCGTACCCGCAGTACTACGTCCCGGTCGCGGACGTCGCTGCCGGCGTCCTGACCGACACCGGCGAGACGAAGGAGTTCACACACGGTGTGGCGCGGGTGCACAGCGCCGGATCCGGGCGCGCCTGGGTGTACGACGACGGTGTCGCGAAGGACCGCGTCCGGTTCCAATGGGACGCGCTGGACAGCTGGTTCGAGGAAGACGAGGAAGTCTTCGTCCACCCCAGGAACCCGTACGCCCGGGTGGACGCCGTCAAGTCGACGAGGCGCATCCAGGTTGCCGCCGACGACCAGGTCCTCGCGGACTCGACCGCCGCGGTGATCGTGTTCGAGACCGGGCTGCCGCCGCGGTACTACTTCCCGCGGACCTCCGTGAACTTCGAGCACCTGACCCCGACCGGCACCGTCACCGCCTGCCCCTACAAGGGCCGAACGTCGGCCTACTGGTCGACCCGGTCGGTCCCCGACGTCGCCTGGTCCTACGACTTCCCGACCGCACCCCTGCTCCCGATCGCGAACCACGTCGCGTTCTTCAACGAGAACGTCGACATCACCATCGACGGTGTGCCGCAGGACCGCCCGATCACCCCGTTCTCGAACCCAGCTCAGCGACCAGCCGACGGAAAGGTGAACACTCGGTGACGGCCGGCGTCAGATGCCCGCGGTGGTGGCGCCGTCCATGGTGATGATCGAAGCGGTCACGTAGCCGGCCCGTGGCGAAGCGAGGAAGACGGCGACGTCGGCGACCTCGGCGGGTTCGCCGGCGCGACCCATCGGGATCTCGCTGGTCATCTCGGCCAGCAGCTCGTCCTTCGGACGGCCGGTGGCCCGGACCGCGGCCTCGAGGCCCTCGTCCACCCGGCCGGTGCGGGTCATCCCCGGGTTGATCACGTTCACCCGGACACCCCGGCCCGCGTACGCCTTCGCGTAGCCGACCGACGCCAGCATCAGTGCGGCGTTGGCCGCGCCGCCGCCGATGTGCAGCGGGTTCGCCGCGCGGCCGCCCTGGCCGACGACGTTCACGACCGCACCGCTGCCGCGCTCGGCCATCCCGCGGATCACGGCCTCGGTCGCGTGCATGTACGTGAAGTACTTCGCGTCCATCGCCGCGTGCAGCGCCGCGCTGTCCAGCTCGTCGACCGGCGTCCGCCGGGCCGCACCTGCGCAGTTGACCAGGATGTCCGGTACGCCGATCCGCTCGAAGGCGGCCCGCGTCGCTTCGGGGTCGGTGAGGTCGACCGCCTCCGCCCGGAAGCTCAGGCCCTTGGCGGCGAGGTCCTCCTGTGCCTTCGCCAGGTTGCCGGCGTCCCGCGAGATGCCGACCACCGTCGCCCCCTCACGCGCCAGCGCCTCGACACACGCCAGCCCGATGCCCTTGCTCGCACCGGTGACCACCGCAGTCTTGCCCGAGAGTTGCAGGTCCACTCACTTCTCCTCGTACATCGATGTGCTGAGCAACAAATTGGCAGCTGTCGCTTTTGTGGCCTTGATTCGTTCAGTACGATCGGTAACCAGATCGACACTCTTAGTTTCGACGCCTGATGCCCCAGCAGTTGCCGTGAGCACCGACGCCGGAGGACCCGTGCCGACCACGTCTCATTCCCCACCGACTTCCAGCGAACGCCTGTCCTGGAAGAACATTCTCCACCATGACCTGCCGGCCTCGCTGGTGGTCTTCCTGATCGCGATACCGCTGTCCCTGGGGATCGCCGCCGCGTCCGGCGCCCCACTCATCGCCGGCTTGGTGGCCGCCGTCGTCGGCGGTGTCGTCGCCGGCGCGCTCGGCGGCTCCCCGCTCCAGGTCAGCGGTCCCGCCGCCGGCCTCACCGTGGTCGTCGCCGGTCTGATCGGCCAGTTCGGCTGGGCCGCGACCGCCGCCATCACCTGCGCGGCCGGCCTGTTGCAGATCCTGCTGGGCGTCACCCGCATCGGGCGGCTGGCGCTGTCCCTGTCCCCCGCCGTCGTGCACGGCATGCTCGCCGGGATCGGCGTCACGATCGCCGTCCAGCAGCTGCACGTGGTGCTCGGCGGCAAGGCGCAGAGCTCGCTGGTCTCCAACGTGACCGCGCTTCCCGCGCAACTCATCGCGCACCACGGACACTCGGTCGTGGCCGGTGTCCTCACGGTCGCGATCGTGCTCGTCTGGCCGCGGATCCCCACCCTGAAGGTGATTCCGGCTCCGCTCGTCGCCGTCGTCGCGGTCACCGCACTCGCGGCCGTCGCGATGCCCGACGTCACCCGCGTCGACCTGCCGGACAACCCGTTGCAGAGTCTGGTGCTGCCGGTGATGCCTGCAGGTACGCCGCTCGAGATCGTCACCGCCGTCCTGACCGTCGCGCTGGTCGCCAGTGTGGAGTCGTTGCTGTCGGCCGTTGCCGTCGACAAGCTTCATCGCGGCCGGCGGAGCAACCTCGACCGCGAACTGATCGGCCAGGGCGCCGCGAACGCGGTCTCCGGCGCCCTCGGCGGGATGCCGGTGACCGGTGTGATCGTGCGCTCGTCGACCAACGTCGCGGCCGGCGCCCGGACCCGCGCGTCCACGATCATGCACGGCCTGTGGATCGCGGCGTTCGTGCTCGCGGCAGGGTCGATGCTCGAGCTGATCCCGATGGCCGCGCTGGCCGGCGTCCTGCTCGTCACCGGACTCCGCCTGGTGCAGCTGGCCCACATCCGCACCCTGCGCCGGCACGACGAGCTCCTCGTGTACGTCGTGACCGCTGTCGGCGTCGGTGTCCTGGGACTGGCCGAGGGCGTGCTGCTCGGTCTGGTGCTCGCGCTCGCGCGGGTGCTGTACCGGCTGGCGCGCGCGACCGTGACCGCCACCGAGGACGACGGCGTGTGGACGGTCCGGATCCGCGGCGCACTGGTGTTCCTCGGCGTCGCGTCGCTGGTGCGGACGTTGCGGTCGATCCCCACCGGGGCGACGGTCCGGGTCGATCTCACGGTCGACCACCTGGACCACGCGGCGTCCGAGGCGATCGAGGACTGGCGGCGCGGGCACGTCGCACGCGGCGGCTCGGTCGAGGTGCATCGCGGCGGCGTCGCCCAGCAACTCGACGACGTCCCGATCCGGGCGCTGCTGGCGAAGCTCGCGGCCGAGGGACAGCAGCCGGCGCACCTGTTCATCACCTGTGCCGACTCCCGGATCGTGCCGACGATGATCACGACCAGCGGGCCGGGCGACCAGTTCTGCGTGCGGAACATCGGGAATCTGGTGCCGCCGAAAGGATCGAACAGCAGCTCGGTGGGCGCCGCCATCGAGTACGCGGTCGACGTCCTCGGGGTGAAGTCGATCGTGGTCTGCGGTCACTCCTCCTGCGGCGCCGCGGCCGCCGCGCTCGCCGCCGACGTCCCCGAGGGGTCCGGGCTGCACAACTGGTTGCGGCACCTGGAGCCGTCCGTACGTCGGGCGCTCGCGCTGCCGGAGATCGCGGATCCGGCGAGCGGCGTGACGTTGTCGCCGGCGGACAAGCTGTCGGTCGCGAACGTCGCCGTTCAGCTGGAGAACCTGCGCAGCTTCGACTGTGTCCGCCGGGCCGAGGATCAAGGACGGCTCGAGCTGATCGGGCTCTGGTTCGACATCGGCGCGGCGACGGCGCGATCGGTGGTCGACCGCGCGCCCTTCCTCGTCCGCGCCGACGAGGAGCTGTCGAAGATCAGGAGCAGCGGGACGGCGAGCGCGATCGCGACCAACCCGTCCAGCCAGTAGTGGTTCGCGGTCACCACGACGACCGTGAAGGTGAGCACCGGATGCGCGATCCACAGCCAGCGCCACCGTGACCGGGTCGCCCGGATCAGGAACACCGCGACCAGGAACGCCCAGCCGACATGCAGGCTCGGCATCGCGGCGAACTGGTTCGCCACCCCGGAGTCCGTGCTCGGTCCGTACACCGACTGACCGAGCATGACACCCGTGTCCACCCAGCCCGGCATCATCCGCGGCGGGGCGAGCGGGAAGAACATGTGCCCGATCAACGCCAGCCCGGTCAGCGACGCGAGCGCCCAGCGCGCCTTCCCGTACGCGGCCGGGCGGCGGATCATCAGCCAGAGCAGCACTGCCGCGGTCAGGGGGAAGTGCACGCTCGCGTAGAACACGTTCGCGGCCCGGGCGAGGCCGTCGACCGCCAGCGCGTGGTGCTGGATCGACGCCTCGCTCGGGAGGCCGAGCCTGGACTCCCAGCGGATCAACTCGTGTGCATGCCGGAAGGCCGAGCCCGCATGCTCCGCCGACAGGAACCGGCCGAGGTTGTAAACCCCGAACAGGACGGCGAGCAGTCCGATCTCCCGCACGATCCGCCAGAGGCCCCCGCGCTGCCGGTCCAGATCCGGCAGCGCCGGTTGCCCGACCCGCTCCAGAGTCACCTGCGCCATGCCGACCCCCACATCAAACCGAACGCTCGTTCTCTGAACTTCCACCCTGCGCCCGAGTCCACCCACAGATCAAGAACGGTCATTCGTTTTCCACTGTGATCCCTGGCACCATTTCAAATTATCGCAAATTCCTGATAGTTGCGAACAATATGAACCAACTCACAACTCCGAGAAATCCGTTGGCGGGCGGCGGGCCGTGCGCGGAAGGATCGGCGCATGGTCGACGTCTTCGTCCGGTGGACCTGGATGCGGGCGGTGCTGCACAACGGCTGGTGGCTGGTCACCAGCGTGTATCTGGTGGTCGACGCCGGACTCTCCCCCGCCCAGCTGGTGCTGATCGGCTCCGTGCAGAGTGCGTTCGCGCTCGTCCTCGAAGTTCCGGCCGGCGTGTTCGCCGACACGATCAGCCGCAAGTGGTCCCTGGTGATCTCCCAGGTGCTGATGGGTACGGCGATGCTCGCGACGGGCTTGTCCGAGTCGTTCCCGGCGCTGCTCGCGACGCAGGTGCTGTGGGGCGTCTCGTGGACGTTCGCGAGTGGCTCGGACGTCGCACTCGTCACCGACGAGCTGGACCGGCCCGAGGAGATCAACCTCGTCCTGACCCGCGCGGCCCGCGCCCAGTTGGCCGGCGCCGCGACCGGGCTGGTCCTGCTCGGCACGCTCGCCTGGGCGACCCGGCGCGACCTGACGATCGTGATCGCCGGTGTCGCGATGATGTCGCTCGCCCCGTACGTCGCGGTCCGCTTCACCGAGCACAACTTCGTCCCGACCCGGAGCGCCCGGTGGTCGGCGTCCTGGGACACGTTCCGCCGTGGCGTCACGCTGGTCCGGCGCAGTCGGGCGCTCCTGCTGATCTTCGCGGCCACGTTCCTCGTGAACGGTGCCTCGGACGCCGCCGGCCGCCTCACCCAGAAGCAGCTTCTCGAGCTGGGCCTGCCGACCCGGCCGGACCCGATGGTCTGGTTCACCGGTCTCGGCGTCCTCGGTCTGGTCGTCGGCGCCGTCGTCCTCCGACTGGTCACCCGAAGGATCAGCGGCGAGCACGCCGCGACCGACTACACCCTCGCCGCGCTCGTCGGGGTGGTCGCGATGCTGCTGTTCGCGTTCGCGCGCGATCCGGTCTCCGGCGCGGCCGCCGTCGTCCTGCTGAACGGCATCGTCACGCCACTCACCCGCGTGATCAGCACCATCTGGGTCAACGCCCGCACGACCGCGGACGTCCGCGCGACGACGCACTCGTTCCTGGCCCAGCTCGAGTACCTGGGCGAGATCGTCTGCGGTGTCGCCGTCTCCGCGATCGCCTGGCTCACCACGCTCCCCCTCGGGCTCACCGCGTGCGCGGTCCTGTTCGCCGCCACCGCCGTACTGATGCGATCACCACGAGATCGCAGCCTCGCGCGAGGTGGCGGACACCCGCACTAGGACGTCGTCGGGAACGGCGTCGTACGGCGCGACGACGACGGGCAGGTCCAGGTGGTACAGCTCGGCGGCGACGAGGGCGCCGAGCGGGATGATCGGGTCCGGGCGTGACAGGACGATCGCGGCGGGCGCCGTCCGGGCGCGGATCTGCTCGGCCAGCACGCTCGACGCGGAACTGGAGCCGCGGCCGGACTCCATCAGCAGGATCCGGCCGGTGAGGACGGCGCCGCACTGCGGGTGATGGGCGTCGACGATGCGGCCCTGGTCGTCCGTGCCTCCCCAGAAGGACAGCGGTGCGGTGAGGCGGATCGGCAGGCCGGTCGCGCTGCCGGGGTGGAGGGTTCGGCCGTGGACGATCATGCGTCGAGCACCACGCGCCCGGCGCGCGCCGAGGCCACGCATTCGGCGAGCGAACCGAGGACCGCGGAGACGTTGAGGTTGCCGGGCGCGTAGTGCGCCCACTTGCCCGAGTTCGTCATCACGTTCGTCCAGCCGGGCGACAGGATCGCGGTGACGTACGTGCAGGTGTCCACGACCACCGTGACGCCCGCGGCCTCGAGCACCTGCAGTACGCCGTCCGCGGCCAGCCGGTCTCGGGTCGCGCGGGCGGTCGACAGGTACAAGGGCAATCTCAACGGCGGTCCGACGACGAGGCCGGCGAGGCGGACGCACTCGGCGTACGACGCGTGCGGCGTCCCCACGCTCACCGCGTCCAGCTCCGCGATGTCCGCCGACAACTCCCGCCGGACCCGCCGCAGTGTCTCCACCTCGACCACACGCACGGGCAGGCCGTCGACCGACGACGGCGCCTCGGGCGTGATCCCGACGGCGTGGAACAACGCGACACCCCCGGCCGACGCGGCCGCCGCACCGAGCGCCTTCAGGTCGTCCTCACGCACATTCGCCGGAATCCCTGCCAGCACGGGGATCCCGGCTCCGACCGTCGACCCGATGTGGTGCCCCAGCAGCGGATAGGTCAACTCGGTGAACTCACCCAGCGGGCGGCAGTCGAACACCACGGTCCCCCGTCGCGCCTCGGGGGTCTGCAACCCGGCGTACGGCGCGCGTCCGGTGATCGCCGCGCAGATGTCCAGGAAGTCGCCGTACCGGTCCGTGCGCGCTCCGAGCACCGAGTTCGCGAAGACGATCGCGTTCGACTCCGCCCACGCGACGTGCTCCCCGAGCCCGGGCCGGCCGGGGAGCTGGTACGGCGCGCAGGTGAACGTCGGCCTGCACCCGAGCTCGACGTAGGCCGCCATCAGCTCGTGCCCGGCCGACGCCAGCGCCTGGTCGCGGACCAGCTCGGGGTGGATGAGGTCCGTCGAGCCGACATTCAGCGTGGTCGGTACGCGCACGCGTGCGCCCAGGTCGACGAGGCGCTGCGCGAAGTCCAGGCTGACCTGGCCGTGGTACAGGCAGGAGTCGACGTGTGCCGACGTGATCGCGACCAGCCGCGGCGCGTCCGAGATCCGCGCCTGCCCGACGAGCACCCGCATCGCGAGCGCGACACCCTCCCCGTCCCGGCCGCCGAGCATCGCCTCTTCCTCGGCGGTCAGGCGGAGAGTCGGCATACGTCGAACTTAGCGGACGCCACCGCTCACCAACCCGCCCGAAGCGGGCTGCGCCCCGCTCGTCCAGGCGGGCGGGGCCCCGTCGGCGCGAGGTTGGTGAGTGCCCGGCGTCCGCCTCCTAGACGGTCCGTCGGCGGGATGCGACGAGCTTGCCGGCGTCGTAGCCGTCCGCGCGGAGCAGTTGGCCGGACGTCACCTCGAGGATGTCGATGCTCACCGGGCCGGTCAGGTCCTCGGAGCTGATCGGCCGGTCGTCGACGTACAGGTCGACCCGGTCGATGCCCTGGGCATCGATCGCGACGGTGAGCGTGGTCCCGCTGAACGAGGTCTCCAGGTCCAGCCGGCGCACCGGCTGCGCGGCGAGCAGCTCCCCGGCCCGGTTCAGCAGGTCGACGTTGCCCTCGAGCAGGTCGGCCCGGGTCATCCGGTGGGTCTCCTGCGGCTTGACGCCGAGGTCCTCGACCGGCGTTCCGGCGAGCTTGCCGACCCGCAGGGTGCGCCGGATCGCGACCCGCAGGTTCGCACCGTTCGGCAGCGCGACGTACGGCGACGTCTCGTCGGGCGGCGGCGGTTCGTTCAGCAGCGTGGCGAGCAGGCCGTGCGTCCAGACGTTCGCGCCGCCGGCGCCGGTGTTGTCGTCGACGCCGAGGATGGTGCCGATCTCGTGGTCGGCGAACCCGGCCGCGAAGATGTCGGTGGCCGAGTAGACCCGGGCGTCGGTGATCAGCACGACCGGCCCGAGGTAGGTCTGCCCGACGTCGTTCGCGCCGCTCTCGGGCGTGATCGGGTTCGCCGCCGAGAACTGCGCGCCGGTCTCGATCGCCAGGTCGAGCGACTCGAACCACGGACCGAGGTCGATCCCGGCCGGGTTGTCCTTGTGCCGGCGGCACAGCCGGAGGTTGAGCGGCGTACTGATGAACTGCACCGGCTCCGGCGCGATCCGCCGCGGCGTCATCGTCTGCAGGGTGAACTCGCTGGCGAAGATGTGCCCGCCGCCGTTGTCCCGGACGTCCACGATCAGGCCGTTCTGCGGCAGCGCCGCGGCCAGCCGGACGAACTCGTCGCGGAACGCCACCGGATCCTGCACGCTGAACGTGAAGATCCGCAGCTGCCCGAAGGTGCCGGACGGCGTGACCACCTCGCGGGCCCGGAACACACCGGGCATCGTGGTCGGCACGTCCGCGCCGGCGACCGCCGCCGGGGCGGCCAGTTCGGCCGAGCTCCGGCCGCGTTCCAGTTCGACGACCTCGCGGACGTACAGTGCCTTCTTCGCACGGGACTTCTCGTCGGAGTCGAGGTCGAGACCCATCGACGCCGACACCTGGCTGATCGCGTCCAGGTCGGTCATCGGCGGCAGGTTGGTGGCGACCTTCCACTCCTCGCGCAGCTCCTGGTCCGAACCGTCGAGGCCGATGTAGGTCAGCCGCACCCAGTCCTCGTCCGGCGGCGCCTGGATGACGAGCGGCCGAAGCGTCAGCGACTCCAGTCCCCGGGCGAGGTTGGCGGCGTCGTTGCTCCCGGCGAAGACGGCGCCGTTGAGCGCGACGGCGCGCGCGATCGGCGTACCGTTCCAGTGCGTGACCTCGGCGCCGGGGCCGAACTGCGGCGCCTGGTAACCGGTAACGGTGCGGGTGATCAGGTAATGCTCGGCACCCGCCGCGTCGTAGCACTTCTCGATCATGAACGGCAGGAACGCGACCTTCCCGGCGAACGGGACCGGCAGCAGGTAGTTGGTGTGCAGGTCGCGGACCGAGTGGAAGATGCTCGACATCTCGCGGTGGAACAGCCACTCGGCCTGCATCGTCGCCGGCGTCTGCCGCGCCATCCGGGCGCGCAGCACGCGCAGCCGCTGCAACGGGTTGACGGCGTGCATCGCCATCTTCAGCGGCAGATGGACGTAGTTCTCGCTCAGCAGCAGAAGCGCTTGATCCACCAGGAGCCTGCGCTGATCGAGCGTGAGGCTGCCCGCGGAGCCGAGGAAGGTGGCGAGCGGCACGGCGGCTGCCGCGGCCGGGGCCGGGTTCGCCGCAGCGCCCTTGCCGGCCGCGGTTTTCACCTCCGCCGCCGTGCTCTTCGCCGACGTGGTCTTGGTGGCGGCGCGGCGGCGTGCGGGCGTCCGTTTGGTGGCTGTCTTCTTCGGTGCGGCTTTGATCGTGCGTGGTTGAGACATGGTCCCCCCAAGTGCGGCGGCACCTCCCCAGGGCCGCGATCCTTCCACCGTGGTCCGCGCACCAGGCGATGTCAACGCCACGCCGTCCCGCCGGGCAGGTCACCGACTTGTCAATCATTATCAAAGACATGCGGATCAGCCGTTTGTTCTTCACGGCCGCCCTCCTGATCGGCGTGCTCGTCCCGGCGCCGGCGCACGCGGCGGCGACGTTCCCACGCATCGACGCGAGCGGATTCCAGCTCGTCTCCGGCGACACGTTCGCGACGTACGCCGCCCGCGTCGCGCAACTGGAGACCAAACCGCAGCTCGCACCGGTCGGCGTCACCGAGGTGCTCGCCGCGTCCAATCGCACCGGCCGGCCGTTGTGCCATTCGACGTACCTGAACGCGTCGCTCGACCCGCAGGGCTTCTGCTGGCAGGACGGCGAGGACGACGACGAGAACGTGTGGATCCCGCAGGGCGTGAGCGGATCGGGCGACGCGCAACCGGCCGGCGGCGCGCGCCGGGTCGTGGTCGCGACCTGGCACAACAGCGACGACACGGCGATCCGGGTGTCGTTCCTGGATCTGGCGACGCTGAAGTACCGGCATGTGCTGCTGGTCGAGCCGACGGCGGACGGGAACTTCCAGGCGATCGCCGGGCACGGGCACGGGCTGTTCTGGTCCGGGAACATGCTCGTCGTGGCGACCGGCGGATCGGTGCTGCGGGTCTTCGACCTGCGCCACATCTGGCGGACCGACACCAGCACCGGCGAGGTCGGGTTAGGGGCCGACGGCAAGTACCACGCGCGGTGGCACGCGTTCGCCCTGCCGCAGGTCGGCGCCTATTGGTACGCCGGCGGCGGCTGCGCGAACTCGACCGGGACGAAGCCGTGCTTCGCGTCGCTCGGGATCGATCACGCCGGGAGCGGCTCGTTCGTGGCGGTGGAGCACACCGAGCGCGGCGGCGGACGGATCGTGCGCTGGCCGCTCGACGAGGCGGCCGGGCTCCCGCGGGCCGGATCGGACGGCGTCGTCCACGCGGTGGAGGCGTTCAACTCGCCGGTGTGGGGCATGCAGGGCGCGACGTCGTACGACAACAGCTTCGTGATCACCGGCGTCTGCCCGGAGTACGCGGACAACATCGGGGACGGGGTCGACTACCCGAGCTGTCTGCACCGCGGCGTCGGCGGGGACTCGACAACGGTCTGGACCAAAGCGCCGAAGAACACCGAGAACCTGTCGTACTGGCCGGCCACCGGCGAGCTGTGGCTGATCAGCGAGCAACTCCGCGAACGCGTGACGGTGCACGTCCCCTTTCCCTAGCAGTCGACCACCTGCCTGTAAGGATGGGCGGGTGAAGGAGTTCTGGGACAACATCACGTCGGTTCAGCCGGAGCCGTCTTTGCGGCTGGTGATCGGTACGGGCGTCGTCGCGCTGCTGCTGATCGCGTGGCGCCCGATCTGGAAGTACACCCGGCAGGTCGTCACGATCGCGCACGAGGGTGCGCACGGTCTGATCGCCGCGCTGGTCGGCCGCAAGCTCTCCGGGATCCGCCTGCACTCGGACACGTCCGGTGTCACGGTGTCGCGCGGCAAACCGACCGGCGGCGGCATGATCGCGGTCCTGCTGGCCGGCTACCCGGGTCCCGCGCTGTTCGGACTCGCCGCGGCGTTCGTCCTCAGCCGCGGGTACGCCGTCGCGCTGCTGTGGGGGCTGCTGGCGGCGCTGGTGATCCTGCTGCTCCAGATCCGCAACCTGTTCGGGCTGTGGTCGGTGCTGGTGTTCGGTGCCATGGTGTTCAGCGTGTCGTGGTGGGGCTCGCCCTCCGTGCAGTCCGCGTTCGCACACCTGCTCACGTGGTTCCTGCTGCTGGCCGCGCCGCGCGCCGTACTGGAACTGCAGCACTCACGGCGACGCGGCCAGGGGCGCAGCTCCGACGCGGACCAACTGCGGCGGCTGACCGGCGTACCGGCCTTGATGTGGGTCGGGGTGTTCGGGCTGGTCACACTCGCGTGTCTGGCGCTCGGCGTGATGTGGTCCGGCGTTCTGCCGAGCTAGGGCGGCGGGAGCGTGACGCCGAAACCCGTCACTGCCAACCGGAGGAGCACCTGTCCCGGCCTGAGCAGATCGGCGACCTTCGCCGCGCTCAGTACCTCCAGCTCACCCAGCCGTTTCTCGTAGCACCCGTCGACCCGCGCCTGCTGCAGCTCTACGGTGTTGTGCCACACCTTCTGCCGGGACTCGCGCAGGAAACGCTGTGACGCGAGCCGGTTGAGCGGTGTGAGGACGTGGTCCAACAGACTCCGCGGTCCGGTTGCTGCGAGCTCACCGTCCTCAGCCGCGACACGTTCCGCGAGTACGGCGTCGATCCGCTCGTGATCCCGCCGGCGTCGCGCCATCAGCCGCGGATCCAGGAAGTCATCGTCGCTGATCACCGCCAGCAGCGCCTGCGGCAGGTCGTAGTTCACGTGGGCGTTGATGCCGAGCAGCACATGCCCCAGCGCCGGCAGGTCGGGCGATGCGTCGAACGCCAGACGCCAGGGTCGCGGCACGCCGACGGCCCCGCCGGCCGTCCGGGACGCCAGGTCGGCGTCGTGCGCCTGCAGGTAGAGCTCGGCGAACCGCACGTCCCAGATCTCGACCCACTCGGGATCCTCGAACCGCGCCTGGTCGATCGCCCGGCCCACCGCCTGGGTCGTCCGCAGGTACGTTCCGAGGAAGTGCCGCCGAGCGGCCAGGTCCGCCGGCAACGCGTCGAGCCGCTGCCGCATCCGCGCCACGACGTCGGCGATCGGACTAGCATCGGTCATCGGATGTCCTCAGGGGGGAACATGCGCACCAGTCCACTGTCCTTTGATCCGGTGGTGGTCGGCAACCGCGAGACGGACGCCTGGGCCGCGTACTACCGGCACGAGTGGGGCCGGTTCCTGGTGGCCGCGGTCGGCATGGTCGCCGCCGGGTTCGGCATGCCACCGCACCGGACACTCGCCGCAGCCTGGTATGTACTGCGCGCCAACCAGGTGTGGTCGCCGTACCCGGACAACCAGCCGGACGCGGCCCGCGCGTACATGCGCCGTTTCTACGAACTCGTTGCCGTGTCCGGCACGCTGTCGCTGGAGCCGGTCGAGGCCGCGCGCCTGGAGGTCGAGTGGTGGCGCGTGCATCGCGCACACCAGCACGACGAGAACGTCACCCGGGAGCAGATCGTGGACGCCCTCGCCGAGCTGTACGCCTACGTGTTCTGCATCGAGCGCGACACCGTGCGGCACGCAGCGCGGAAGCGGGTCGAGGCGATGGGCCTGTCGGACCAATGGGTCCGGGCCGGGCGTCGTCGCGACGACCCGCTGCTCGCGAGCGAGCGGCGTGCGCTGGTTGCCTCGTACTCCGCGCTCCGAGCCGCCGTCGAGCGCTAGCCGCGTCCGCCGCTGATCGGGCGGTCGCGTTGTGCGACTCCCGGCCCGCCGTACGGGTAGTCCGCCGCGCCCGGGTCGCTGGCCTCGTCGAGGGTCGCGGTCTCCTCCGCGGTCAGGTGCAGGTCCGCGGCGGCGAGGTTGTCGTCGAGCTGGTCGAGCGTGCGGGCGCCGAGGATCACCGACGTGACCGCGGGCCGGTCGACCAGCCAGGCGAGGGCGACCTGCGCCATCGAGATCCCGCGCTTGCCGGCGATCTCACGGACCGCGTCGACCACGTCACGGACCCGCTGGTTGCGGCTGCGCCGGTACCAGGACTCGACGCCGCGGTCCGGGTTCTCGCCGAGCCGGGTCGCACCGGCCGGCTCCTCGTCGAACGAGTACTTCCCGGTCAGCCAGCCACCGCCGAGCGGCGACCACGGCAGCAGACCCAGCCCGTTCTCCTGCGCGGCCGGCACGATCTCCCACTCGATCTCGCGGACCAGCAAGTTGTACTGCGGCTGCAACGTGACGAGCCGCGACCAGCCGCGGTGCGCGATCAGGTCGCACGCTTTCTGCAGCTGCCAGCCGGTGAAGTTCGACAGGCCGCCGTACGAGATCTTGCCCGCGCGGACGGCGTCCTCGAGGAAGCTGAGCGTCTCGTCGAGCGGGGTGATCGGGTCCCACGCGTGCAACTGGTACAGGTCGACGTGGTCGACACCGAGTCTGCGCAGGGACGCCTCCAGCGCCTGGCGGAGGTGCCGGCGGGACGTGCCGACGTCGTTCGGCCCGCCACCGGTCGGGAACCGGCCCTTGGTCGCGAGCACGACGTCGCCGCTCTTCTTCGCCAGCCAGCGGCCGATGATCTCCTCGGAGACCCCCGCGTTGTACACGTCGGCGGTGTCGACGAAGTTGCCGCCCGCCTCGACGTACCGGTCCAACTGCGCGTGCGACCCCTCCTCGTCGGTCTCGTTGCCGAACGTCATGGTGCCGAGCGCATACGTCGAGACGACGGCGCCACTGGTGCCGAGAGTGCGATATTCCACGGGTGCTCCTCTCATCGGAACTGTCTGAAGCGAAGACTACGGTGGCGGGTATGAAGACAAGTGAACTACTCCTCGACGCGCACAGCCGGGTGCAGGAGGTGCTGCACGATGTCGTGAGCGGGCTCGACGACAAGACGCTCGCGACACGGCCGGGCGACTCGGCGAACTCGATCGCCTGGCTGGTCTGGCATCTCGCCCGGGTGCAGGACGACCACCTGGCGGACGCGGGTGGGTATGAGCAGGTCTACACCGCCGACGGGTGGTTCGAGCGGCTCGGGCTCCCGTTCGACGCGGCCGACACCGGGTATGGGCACAGCTCCGAGCAGGTCGGGCTGGTGAAGCTCTCGGCAGACCAACTGCTCGGGTACTACGACGCTGTTCATGCGCGGACCGCCGAGTTTCTGCGCACCGTGACCGACGAAGGGCTCGACCGGATCGTCGACCGCCGGTGGAACCCGCCGGTCACGCTCGGCGTGCGACTGGTCAGCGTCATCGACGACTGCGCGCAGCACTCCGGTCAGGCGGCCTATGTGAAGGGTCTGGTCAGCTGAGTGTGGTCTGCCAGAGCGAGGTGCCGGCGATCAGGTAGAGCTCGTGGTCCGGCATCAGCACGGCGTCGGTCACCCTGCCCTGCGGTCCTTGCGCCTCCTGCACGGTCCACTTCTCGCCCTGACCGGTGAGCACCTCGACCTTGTTGTCCTGAGCAACGATCTGGACGATCTTGTCGCCGTCGACGATCGGCGGCGGCAATTTGTCCTTGTCCCCCACCGGCACCGACGGCACGCCCTGCAGCCGGGTCGCCGTCCCGGACGCGTCGAGCTGCCAGATCGCGAGCTTGCCGTCGACATACCCCGAGATGACACAGTCCTTGGCGCAGGTCGCGGTGTTGGCCTGGCTGCGGTTGCCCGGCTCCGGCAGCGCGATCCGCTTCCAGCCTTGGTTGAACTTGGTGGACCGCCACACGGCGGCCTCCTGCGCGACGGTGTTGGGCGCGAGCCGGACCTGCGAGCCGACGAGCACGATGCTGTCGTCGAGCGTCGTACCGAAGCCTGGCCCGACCAGGAGCGACGAGGTGCTCTGCAGCGCCGTCTTCGTCGGGTCTTGCCGCGTCCACTTGCCGTCCGGTTGCGGCAGCCAGACCATGGCGTCGTTGCCGGTCTCGACGCCGCCCCAGGTGCCGAGCAGGGCGCCGCCGCTCGGGGTGAGGACGGCGCTGAACAGGTCGCCGGCGGTCTGGCCGCCGAACGTCCAGAAGTTCTGCGGATGCTCGACCAGCCCGGCCTGCGGTGTGCCGGTCCAGACTGTCCAGCGGGTGTTGGAGTGCGCACCGCCGGACGCTCCGCCGAGCGCGAGGAGCTGCTTCCCGTCGTACGCGATCGAGTACCAGATCGCCTCGAACGCATACGGGCTGGCCGGGTTCGGCTTCACCCCGATCGGCGTCCATCGGCCGCTTCGGAGGATCTGGGCCTCGGGCACGACTTTTGCCCCGCGATGCCGAAGACCCACCAGCAGTTCGCTGCCATGCTGCGCCAGCACGACCGGCTCGGCCGCACCAAGCTCCACCTTCGACCACGCCACCGGCGCGGGCGTGGCGGACTTCTCGTCCTTGCAGGCAGCCGCGGCCACCAGCACACCGGCCAGAACGGCCGCAACAGCGAGGCGCCGCATGTCAGCGGCTCTGCGGGAGCTTGGTGGTCTGCTTCCGGCCGGTCCGCGGTGCGGACGGCGGTGGCACGACCGGGCCGAGGTCGCCGTCCGGCGCGGTGTCCAGGTCGACGATCACCGGTGCGTGGTCGCTCGGCCCGGTGCCCTTGCGCGCCTTGCGGTCGATCCAGGCGGCCTTGACCCGCTCCGCGACCGGCACGGTTGCCAGCATCAGGTCGATCCGCATGCCGAGGTCCTGGTGGAACATGCCGGCGCGGTAGTCCCAATAGCTGAAGATGCGGTTGTCCGGCCACCGGTCGCGGACCACGTCGTGCAAGTCCTTCGCGGCCATCAGCTCCGCGAGCGCCTGCCGCTCGGGCGGCGTCACGTGCGTCTCACCGACGTACGCCGCCGGGTCGAACACGTCGGCGTCGGTCGGGGCGATGTTCATGTCGCCGCAGACGATCTGGTCGGCGGGACCGCCGGCGACGACCTCGGCCAGCGCCGCGAGCCACGCGAGTTTGTAGTGGTAGTGGTCGGAGTCCACCACGCGGCCGTTCGGAACGTAGAGCGAGTGGATGCGCACACCGCCACAGGTTGCGGCGATCGCGCGGGCCTCGGGGTTCGGGAAGCCGGGCGCGCCGGCCACACCGGTCACCACGTCCTCCAGGCCGACCCGGGACAGCAGCGCGACGCCGTTCCACTGCGGTTCGCCGGACAGGCCGAACTCGTAGTCGCGACCGGTCAGCTCGTCACCGAGCAGCTTCGTGAACGCGTCGTCCGCGAGCTTGGTCTCCTGCAGGCACACGACATCGGGCTGCCGCTCGTCGAGCCAGTCCAGCAGCCGCGGCATCCGCTGCTTGACCGAGTTCACATTCCACGTGGCGACTCGCATCCGACCAAGGTAGCGCCCGCCGGGGACAACGTCAGCCGAGCTTGGGCGCCCTCCAGACGAGAGTGTTCAGCAGGTCGGTCCCCGGACGTTCGACGCTGTTGTTGTGGCGCGGTTTGTCCTTGCGTCCCCACGCGTCGTCGCCCAGCCACGGCGGTACGCCGAACGGCAGGTCCCCCGGCGGGATCGGCGAGTAGTCCGACTCGGTGAACTTCGGCCCGTAGTTCGGGACGCCGTTGTCGCCGTCCGGGTCCGGGGTCACGATCACCCGCAGGTCCGTGACGGCCGCACGCCAACTGTCGACGAGAGCCTTGGCGTTGCGGCTCGACGGATGCGGCACCTCGAACACAGGGACGTCCGGCTTGTCGTCCCAGAGCTGTACAGCCGCGCGTGCCTGGGTGCCGAACGCGACGATCGCCTGCAGTTGCGGGCCGATGATGAGGTCCAACAAGGTGTTGCGCCAGCTGAGCTGATCGGGCCTGGACAGCAGTGGCGCCGCCTGCTGGGCTCGGGACGGCCGCAGCGCGTACGCGTACGCGTTGACCAGCGCGTAGCTGCGGGTCAGGCCGAGCTTGTGCAGGAAGCCCTGCACGCGTTGCCCGGCGTCGCCGACCAGCGTACGGCCGGCGATCCGTTCGGTCGGCCCGGGATCGGACGCGATCGCGAGCAGCCGGGCCGTGCGGTTCAGCCGGCCGCGATAGAAGACGGGCCCCCAGTCGTACCAGAACAATTCCCGGAAATCGGCGTAGCTCGGCAGTTTCGCCAGGTGCCGCGCCACGGTGGCCGGCGGGCCCGGATCGAATTCCCCCATCGAACAACCTCCCCCTCGGCGATACGCTCATGTTCAGGGGCGGCACGGGGAATTCTACGGGAGGGTGGGCGATGTTCGTACTGCGTGGAACCGTGGTGACGATGCGACCTGACGGGGCGGTTCTTTCCGGCGGCGCGGTGTACGTCGGGGACGACGGACTGATCGCGGCGGTGACGCCGTCGGACCCGGAGCCCGCCGGTTTCGGGAATGCGCCGCGGATCACCGCGGGCGGATTGATCTGCCCCGGTTTGATCGATCTGCACAATCATTTGATGTACAACAGTCTGCCGTTGTGGACGGAGCCCTCGCGCACCGTTCCGTGGACCTCGCACAACCAGTGGGGCCGTGCGCCGACGTACAGCGCTCAGATCAGTCAGCCGGCCAGGTTGCTCGGCGCCACCGCGGGCCGGGCGCTGCTGCGGTACGTCGAGACGCGGGCGATCGTCGGCGGAACGACGTCGATCCAGGGCAACCCGCGCGGCGCCGTACCGCCGGACAACGACCTGATCCGCAACGTCGACTCCGAGAAACTCGGGACCCACGACGACTTCATCCGGGTCAGCACGCTGGTTGCCGACAGCGCCGAAGCCCTGGCGCCGTACGCCGCCGCGGTGGCGGCCGGCCGCGGATTCATCGCGCATTCGGCCGAGGGATCGGATCCGAAACTGCGCTCGGAGTTCCGGCTGCTGGCCGATGCCGGCGTGGTGAAACCGCAACTGGTCGCGATTCACGGGGCTGCGCTGAATGCCGACGACTTCGCCGCGCTGAAGGCCGGGAATTCGAGTCTGGTGTGGTCGCCGTTCTCGAACCTGTGGTTGTACGGGGCAACGGCCGACGTGAAAACGGCGCACTCCGCCGGGGTGCGATTGTGCCTGGGGTCGGACTGGGGCCCGTCCGGGACGCGGAATGTCCTGTGGGAGTTGAAGGTCGCCGACCTGTGGAACAAGAAACACTCGGTCTTCACCGACGAGGAACTGGTCCGGATGGTCACGTCGAATCCCGGCGACGCGTTGTCCGGCGTGTGGCCGCGCCCGCTCGGCCGGGTCGAACGCGGCGCGCTCGCCGACCTGGTCGTCGTACGGCGCGCCGCCGGCGGCACGTACCGCAGCCTCATCGAGGCGACCGAGCCGGACATCAGGCTGGTCGTCGTGGGCGGCCGCGCCCGCTACGGCCTCCGGTCACTGATGGCTCCGCTCGCTCCGGCGGCGACGCCGATCCGGGTCGGACGGCTTTCCCGCATGATCGACTACGGCGACCCGGCGGTGACGTGGACGAGCGTCGTCGCCGACCTGGAGAAGATCCGCAGCGACCCTGCCGCAGCTTCCGCGCGCGCCGCCGTCACGTTCGCCGCGCTCGCCGCTGACGGGGCTGACGGGGCCGGCTTCGCCGACTCGTTCGTGCTGTTGCCGGACATGCCGGCTCCCGAGGTCGGCGACGAGTTCAACCGCGCCGGCCCCCCGGAGGCGGTCAGCATTCCGCCGCTGGAGCCGCTGACCACCGGTCCGGACTGGTTCGACGCGGTCGACGCCAACCCGTTCCACGGCGGCCTGCTCAGCGGTCTGCGCGCCTATACATGAGACAAGAGGTCGGATCACTCGCCGGTTCGGGGTAGCGTCCCGCCAGGAATTCCGTGCGCGCGGGAGGGTGGGGCGAGGATGCTGCAGGGGCTGGGTATCAGTCAGCACGAGGAAGCCGTCTACGTGGAGCTGCTGCGTCGGCGCCGGGCCACGGCCGCCGACCTCGGCTCCGCCGCGCAGCTGCCGTGCGAGCACGTGGCCGCCGCGCTGACCCGGCTGGCCGAGCTCGGGCTCGTCACCGGCGACGAGTCCGGCCTGTACAACGCCGTACCGCCGGACGTCGGGCTCGGAACGCTCGTCGTCCAGCATCAGAGCACGCTGCAGCTGGTGCAACGACGGCTTTCCGAACTCGTCGACGTGTACCGCACCGGCGCGGCGTCGACGATGAGCGAGGTCGAGGCACTCACCACGCCGGAGGAGCTGGCGACGTGGGTCGACAACATCGAGCGCGGCGCGAAACACGAACTGCTCGCGTTCTTCCGCCCGCCGTACGTGCTGGACGGCGACCTCGAGGTCACGACGGACGTCCCGTCGTACCGGTACGTGTACGAGCGGGCCGCGCTCGACGACCCGCGCACGCCGGCGGAGATCGGACGATTCCTGGACGGCGGGTACCAGATCCGGATCGTCAACGAGCTGCCGAGCAAGATGATCATCATGGACCGGACGATCGTGCTGCTGCCGATGCTGCCGGACCAGGCAGGGATCGAGCCGGGGTTCCTGCTGGTGCGCGGGCAGTCCCTGGTCCGGCTGCTGGTGGACCTGTTCGAGCGAGTCTGGCAGCTGGCGACCCCGCTGCGGCTGAGCGCCGCCAACCTCGTCGAAGGCGGCCCGGCGTGGGACGACTTCGACATCAAGCTGCTCACTTACCTGCTGTCCGGGATGCCGGACAAGTCGGCGGCCGGCAAGCTCGGCACCAGCGAGCGGACGGTGCAGCGCCGGATCAAGCGGCTGATGGAGCTGTCCGGCACCGACAGCCGCATGCAACTGGCCTGGTACGCCGCCCGCTCCGGACTGATCGCCCCGTGACCGCAGGGGTGCCCCCACTCGTTGTGCGAGCAAGGGCACCCCGTGAGGTCAGCGCAGCCGGTAGGCCCGGGTCACGGTCTGCTCGACGGCGGTGCCGTCGACGTCCGTGCCCTGGACCCGCAGCGTGACGAACCCGTTGGTGTTGCGCAACGCCGGGCTGTTCAGGACACCCGTGGCGCTCGCGGCGCCGGTCATCGTCACCGGGACCTGGGTCCAGGTCGCGCCGTCGTCGTACGAGGCCGACAGGGTGACGTCCCGCAGCTTCGGAGCAGCCAGCCCCTTCGGGTACCGGAAGCCGAGGCCGAGGGTGGTCGCCCGCCCTGCCTGCACCGTGTTGTCGAGCGCGACGTCCAGGTCGTAGTCGATCGACATGACCGGCAGCAGGCTCCGGTCGGTGTGCTCCGACCGGAACGTCCAGGCGGTGCTGGCCTTGGTCGACGTCGTCCACCACGGCTGGTTCTTGGTGACGTCGAGGACGAGCTTGTACGTCGCCGGCTGCGGCACCATCGGGAACGCCACCGTGCTGGACGGCGCCGAGCCGAGCAGTTGGCCGTCGCGGTAGACCGTGGTCACCGACTTCTCGAGATTGCTCGACAGCGTGAACCACTGCCCGGTCCCCTGGTCCAGCAGCGAGGCGATGTCCGTACCACCGAGGTCACCGATGCGGACGGCGCCGTCCGGATGGTTGGGCGTGATCGCCGAGCGGACCACAGCCTTGTTCCAGGCCCGGCTGGTCTTCTGGCCGGCCTGCAGGACGGTCGGCATCGTCTGATAGGACCCGCCCATCGACTCCCAGATGCCGGCCGCCGACACGAACTCCCAGGTTCGCACGCCGCCGGTGACGTACTCGGTCGTCCTGCGCGGCATCGTCGACCGCTTCAGCGTCATCACGACGAACGTCTGCTTGTCCGAGATCAGGTACCGCGCGTAGCCGCCCAGCGTGGGTGTCGACGCGTGGAAGCTGCTGTCGACCGTCGCCAGTTCGCTCGAATCGGCCCGGTACTGCTGAGTCGTCGAGATGCCCACCTGGGTCTTCAGGACCTCGTAGCTGTACGGCGGCGCTGCCGTACCGCGGAACAGCAGCATGGCGTCGCGGCTGGCAGCCAGCTTGACGCCCTGCTCGTTGGACAGCGAGAGCGCGGGAATCGCGGTCGGGTCCTTCCGGTAGATCGCGGTACCCCAGTCACCCGGTGCGTCGTTGTAGACGATCACTACGGCCGCACCTGCGGCAGCCGCGTTCGCGATGACCTGGCCGATGCTGACAGCGTCACTCCGCTTCACCAACGCCACGGCGCCGCGGACCGCCGAGCCGGTCAGGTCCTCCGGCCGGCCGGTGCCCGCGTCGACAACGCGGAGCAGTTTGGTGCCGTTGATCCGGGCAGAACCGGCCCAGCCGTCGATGTATTCCGGCGTGATCGCGAAGGAGTCGCGGCTGACGACCTGGGTGCTCAGCTCAGGGGCGCTCGCAGAGAACTGCAGCCTGTGCTCGATGAGCTCCTTCTTACCGGTGGACGGGATCGCCCACAGCTTCGTGTAGCCGGGGGCGTCCGACTGCAGCTCGTACCGCAGCGTGGTGTTGTCGCTCATGAAGGACACGCTCATGCGGACCTGGCTCGTTTGACTGGGCAGCGGCGTCTCGAGGCGTACCTGGTGCGACTTGGTGCCGTCGAACGTCAGCGTGCGGTCTGTGTCGAGCACTACACCGGACTCCGCGCCGTACACGACCTGGCGGACCTGACCGTAGTCAGGCGTGAACCGGTAGGTCGACGACTCGAAGGCGTACTCACCCCGCGGCAGGCTGAGCGTCATCGTGCCCGCCGTGCCCAGGAAGTAGTACATGTCGGCCGGCTTGGCGTTCTTGAGGTCGAACACGAAGACCATGCCGTACGCCGCGGGGGCCGGCGTCGTCTCCCGGTCCTTCACGGTGATCGTGACGTCGAAGCGCTCCACGTCCTGCACGAACCCGACAGCGGTGGTGACCACAGCCTTGCCGTCCGCCGAGGTTGCGACGACGTGTTCGCCGTACGTGCCGGTGGGCATCGTGCCGCCGGTCAGTGTCACCGGTACGTCGGCGGTGCCGTGGGCGGGGACCGTCACCGAGTCCGCACCGAGCTGGAAGGTACCGGCCGGGACCGCGGTGCCGGCCGACTTCTGGACCAGCTCCAAGGTGATCGGCTCGTCACCGTTGTTGGTGTAGGTCAGTTGCTTGGCGACCGGTGCGGTCGACCCGAACGGGCGCATCCCGAAGTCGACGACACCTGACGCGGACACCTCCTGACGGAAGGCGCGGCTGACATCGACGCGTCCCGCGCCCTGCAGGTAGACCGACGTCTCGGCGGTGGTCTTCGCCGTACTGACCAGCTGGTTCTTCAGCTGGGCGGGGGTCCAGTCCGGGTGCGCCTCGGCGAGGATCGCGGCTGCTCCGGCGACGTGCGGCGTCGCCATCGACGTACCGCTGGCCGTGGTGTAGTTGGCGTCCACCGGAGTGCCCATGGCGGTACCGGCCGCGCGAGCGGCGACGATCGCCGAGCCGGGAGCGGTGATCTCGGGCTTCAGGGCGCCTTCGGCGAGCGGACCGCGGCTGGAGAAGTACGTGACCGCGTCGTTCTGGTCGACAGCGCCGACCGTCAGTGCCGAGGCCGCGTTGCCGGGCGAGCCGACGGTCGAGTCGGCCGGGCCCGAGTTACCCGCGGCGATGGTGAACAGGACACCGGTCTGCGCGGTGAGCGTGTCGACGGCGGCGACCAGCGGGTCCTCGTCCCTCGGCCCTGCTGGTCCACCCAGGCTCATCGAGACGACCTTGGCACCGGAGTGCGCGGCCCAGTCCATCCCGGCCAGGATGTCCGACTGGGCGCCGGAGCCCGCGTTGGACAGCACCTTTCCGATCACCAACTCCGCGCCCGGCGCGACGCCGCGGTACTTGCCGCCGGACGCGGCGCCGCTACCGGCGACCGTCGAGGCGACATGGGTGCCGTGGCCGTGCCCGTCCTGGACCGACTCGCCCGGTACGAAGCTCTGGCTGGCAACCACCTTGCCGGTCAGGTCCGGGTGGTTCAGGTCGACGCCGGTGTCCAGGATCGCGACCTTGACGCCGGTACCGTCGTACCCGGCCTGCCAGGCGTCCGGAGCGCCGATCTGCGGCACGCTCTTGTCCAGCAGCGCGTGCATCTTGCTGTCCAGCCAGATGTGGTCCAGGCCCCCGGACAACCGCGGCCCGGCGTCGTCGACCGAGTCCCAGAACGTGGCTGTCTTCGCCTTCGCCGCCGTGACAGCGGCGCCGCGGATGCTCGGCAGGTTGCGCTTGATCGTGGCCCCCGACGGCGCGAGGGTCTTCGGGGCGGTCCGGCCGGAGTACTTGACGATCAGCGGGATCGATCCGCTGCGCGCGTCGTCGTACCCCTGGGCGATCAGGCCGGTGACGTTGAACAGCTTCTGGTCCAGCTTGCCGGACGCGATCAGCGGCTGCGCCTCGGGCGGGATCACGTACACGTCGTCGCCGACCGCGTAACTGCGGAAGTTGGCCGCGGAGCCGGCGTGCGGGGTGATCGCGACCGCGGGCTTGCCGGCGGACGTGGTCACCGTGACCACGTCGCCGGTGACCAAGGTGACCTTGGCCGCGGGCTTCTGGGACGCGCCGGCCGTCGTGGGGATCGCTGCGGCCTGGACCGGGGTGACGGCGTTGGCAGCGTCTGCGGCGGTTGCGGCGGTTGCGGCGGTTGCGGCGGTTGCGGCCTTGGCGGTGGCCGGGGGCGGCGACGGCTCGGCGGAGGCGATCGCGCTGCCGGGCACCACGAGGGTGGCGGTGAGCGCGACGCCGAGCAGCATCGATCTTCTGGTTGCCATGGGGGGTGGCCCTCCTTCTTCCGGATTCCGTTCCGGTGCCGCACAGCCTCGCCAAGGCGGCCGGAGTGCCGCTACGGATCCGCTTGGCGATCACCCGACATGTCAGGTCACCGCCGAGCCGCCACCACGTTGCGTAGTTATCCACATACTCGAAGTCATCGGTCCGCGGGAGGGTGAAACGCGGCACTCTCTTGGGCAAGGAGATCGGCGGCGAAGGGGACGGGATGGGAGATCTGGACTGTGAACCGGCGGACGTGACCGCGCTGGTGGCGTACCTGCGCGACATCGGGCAGCACGAGCTACTGACCTTGGAGGAGGTGAACGAGCATTCGTACTGGATCGAGGCCGGCGTGCTGGCGGCGGACCGGCTGAGCGGCGATCCGGGGCGGCACGACCCGGGCGACCTGCGCCAGGTCGTCGCGCTCGGGCAGCACTCGTGGCGCCGGATGATCGAGGGCAACCTGCGCCTGGTCGTCTCGCTCGCCCGGCGGTACGGCGGGAAGGGCATCTCGCTGCTCGACCTGATCCAGGAGGGCAACATCGGGCTGATGCGCGCGGTCGAGCGGTTCGACCACCGCCGCGGGCACCGCTTCTCGACGTACGCGATCTGGTGGATCCGCCAGTCGATCGGCCGCGCGATCTCGGACCGTTCCCGCCTGGTCCGGATGCCGGCCCAGGCGTACGCCGACGCGTCCCGGGTGGCGTCCGCGCGCCAGGAGCTGACCCAGGAGCTGGGCCGCGACCCAGGAGCGCCGGAGCTCGCGCGAGCGACCGGCCTGAGCATCGCCCGGATCGAGCGGGCGCAGGCGTGGCGGACGCAACCCGAGACCCTCGACCTCGACGACACGGACCCGGTGATCGACGACGACCCGATCGTGCTGCGCGCCGCGCTCCGCCGCGACCTCGCCCACCACCTGCAGTTTCTCGACGACCTGCACCAGACCGTGCTCCACCGGCGGTACGGGCTGCACGGTCACATCCCGTCCACGCCCGAGGAGATCGCGTCGCAGCTGGGTCTGACCACGGCGAAGGTTCGCGCGCTGGAGCGTGAAGCGCTCCGGCAACTCCGGCGCCGGGCGCTGCCTCAGCTCCGTGACTACGTCGCCTGACCGGCTGCTTGGCGCGACTGGAATGATGTGGGTGTGAGACTCCTGCGTACTCCCTGGCCGCGCGAGCTGGGCGAAGCCGTGTCGGCCGCCGCCCGCGAGTCGACCGGCAGGAAGGAAGACGTCCTCGCCGCCGTCCAACTGACCACCGGCCGCTGGGTGGCCGGCACCCGCGCGGCCGTCTACCTGCCGTCGGACTCCGCGGACGCGGACCGCCGGGTCGGGTGGGAGAAGATCGAGCGCGCCAACTGGGACTCCGAGGCGTCGGTGCTGCACGTCTACGAGACCACCGACTTCGGCACCCCGCTGCGCGCCACCGAGCTCAAGGTCGAGGACCCGGGCCGGTTCGGCCAGCTGCTCCGCGAGCGCGTGGACGCGAGCATCGTCGTCCAGCGCCACGTCCCGCTGGCCGGCAAGCGCGGCGTCCGCATCGTCGGCCGCCGCAACCCGGCCGCCACCGATGCCGCCGTCACCTGGAACATCGTTCTGGACAAGGGATTGGAGCCCACCCAGCCCGGCATCGTCGACGCCGCCGAGGCCGCCCTCCGGCAGGTCCGCGACGAGTTCGGAATCTGACCCGGCAGCGTCCAGAATCCCGTTTTTGTAGTTCGCCCCCCGCCTGCTAACCTACTCAGGTCCTCGGGGATCGAGGACAAAGCAAGACCCCGATCCCGCGTAGCTCAATTGGCAGAGCAGCCGGCTGTTAACCGGCAGGTTACTGGTTCGAGTCCAGTCGCGGGAGCAACAACGAGCCGGGCCTCCACTCAAGGAGCCCGGTTTTCTCATGTCACCCGCAACAACGGCCGGCGGAGGACCGCCGTCCGTAAGCACGCCCACGCCGAGCGTGGCGCCCAGACCAACGCCAGCGCCTCCCCCACCACCTGCCCGGCATCAGGCGCGCCGATCACCCACAGCACGTCGTACGTGGCAACAGACCCCGGCCAGACCCCGATCCGCCTCCACAAAGGCGAATCCGCTCTGGCCTCCGTCTCCTGGTCCAACACGGTCGAAGTGGCCGAGACCCTAGCCCCAGGCACCTACCTCGCCATCGCCCCACACACTGGCGACCGCCCAACCTGCCCAACTGACTCCAAGCTCCACGAGGAAGTGCTACTTCCCCTTCTTCCGATCGATCGCCCGCTGGATACGGTGCTGCGGTTGACCGGTAATCTTCGCGAGCAGCGGCACGCGGTACTTGTACGCCGCGATCGCACCCACCACGAGCACCAGGAAAATGAACCAGCCCATCGGTGTTCCCTTCGTCCGGACCTGCCTCCATCATGCCCGGTCCACCCCACCCGCCCCTCCGTCAAACCCCTGACCCACCCCTGGTTTCACACCTCACCCCCACCCACCAGATACGATCTGCCGCACACGGGGCGGTAGCTCAGCTGGTTAGAGCAGGGGACTCATAATCCCTGGGTCACGGGTTCGAGTCCCGTCCGCCCTACAGAAGCGTCAGCGCGGATCGATCCGGCGTCTCGAGTCAGGATCGCTCCAAGTCCGCGTCTACGCCGGCGTCGACCCTGTGACGAAGAAGGATCTCTATCTGACGGCGGTTATACCGGCAGGCGCGCACGGCTGCGCAGCCGGATCGACGAGAAGGGAAATCCGAAGACGCGCGCAACCGTCGCGCAGTTGATGACGCGCTACTTCTCGGTGCTCGACGCCGACACGCAGACAGTCCGTGGCTGTCGATCGAAGTACGAGACTCACATCAAGCCGTTGCTTGGCACCGCTCAACTGTCGCGCCCCGACGTCGAGCATCGAACGCCCCGTGCACACCAGTGCGACGAGCATGTCGGCGACCGTTGCCCGCGCAACAATCCGGAGGGATGCCGTGGCTGCCGCCGAATGTGCAAGCCCCATGTCTGGAAGGGCCTCGCTGATTCGACCGTATGTCAGATCCACTGGATCCTCAGCGGTGCGTCGGATTGAGCGGTGGTTTGGGGTTGGCTCTCGGTCAATCCAGCAGAACATGCCGACAAGCCAGGACTCCCCGCTCCGAACCCCAACCGCCAACGGTCGACGAAGTCGGCCGCCTAATCACGGCCGCATTCGAGGAAGACGAGGACTGGGGAAGCTTTATCTCGATTGCCTCAGAGCTCGGGCCAGCGACGTCGGCGATGTCGATGGCGCTGGTTGTGGCACCTCGATGCAAGGTCGTTCTGACCCTCGAACTTGCCGTCCCGGTGCGGGACTTCTAACTGGACGTCGCTGTGCTCTCGGACAGCGCCAGCCTTGAGCCGGGTTCTGTTGCGGGTGCTGCCGGGCTCGTTGCCCGCTGGGGCGTCTTCTGGTGCCCCAGGTGCTCGGTCAGCTCCTGGCCCCCGGCCGTCTGCAGGACTCCTTGATTACGGGTCGTCCGGGCCGGTCAGGGACAGCCCCTGTTCCCGGCCCGGCGGACCAGATTCTCGGCCGCCTGCTGCTCGCTCGGCGGCTCCGCTCAGGACTTGATGAAGTCGAGCAGGTCCTTGTGGAAGGTGTCTTTGTAGGCGGTGGTCTGGGCCAGCCCGTGCGGGGCGCCGGGGTAGACCTTCAGAGTCGCGTTCGGGATGATCTCCGCCGACTTCAGTGCCGCCGCGGCGATGGGGACGATCTGGTCGTCGTCGCCATGGATGATCAGAGTCGGGACATCGAACTTCTTGAGGTCCTCGGTCGTGTCGGTCTCGGAGAAGGCCTTGATGCAGTCGTAGGCGCCTTTCTCGCCCACGGTCATGCTGAGCAGCCAGAACGAATCGCGCAGGCCCTGCGACACGGTGCTGCCGTTGCGGTTGGCGCCGTAGAACGGCCCGCTGAGGTCCTGGTAGAACTGGGACCGGTCGGCGGACAGGCTGGCCCGTAGACCGTCGAAGACA
Source organism: Kribbella sp. NPDC003505 (assembly GCF_040610875.1). Taxonomy (NCBI): domain Bacteria; kingdom Bacillati; phylum Actinomycetota; class Actinomycetes; order Propionibacteriales; family Kribbellaceae; genus Kribbella; species Kribbella sp. NPDC003505. The sequence goes on from NZ_JBEXNA010000001.1 coordinate 363,959, forward strand.
TCCAGGGGCTGGCCCTCAGGGTTGGCGCTTGTCTGGAGCATCAGCGGCGGGATCGCGCTGACCAGCACCGCCTTGGCCACACGGGAAGTGCCGTGGCGGCCGATGTAGCGCGCGACCTCGCCACCGCCGGTGGAGTGGCCGACCAGGACCGCGTCGTGCAGGTCGAGGGCCTCGATGACCGCGGCCAGGTCATCTGCGTAGGTGTCCAGGTTGTTGCCGTCCCAGGGCTGGCCGGACCGACCGCCGCCACGGCGGTCGTGCGCGATGGCGCGGTAGCCGCTGGAGGCCAGCAGGAACAGCTGGTCGTCCCAGGCGTCGGCGGTCAGCGGCCAGCCGTGGCTGAAGACGACCGGTCGGCCGGCCCCCCAGTCCTTGTAGAAGATCTCCGTGCCGTCGGTGGTGGTGACAGTGCCCATCGTTTTCTCCTTCTTCGTGATGGCCGGGAGCCAGGCGGTTACCGGCAAGTCCGCGCCCGTGCCGGGCGGTGACGTCTCTTGATGCCGAGTCAGGGCCAGTGCGAGGTCGCCTGATGTGCTGACCTGTGGCTCGGCGACCGCCCGGCGGCTGACTGCCTGGATCCGCTGGGCGGGTAGCGCCTTGATGACTAGCTGGACGGCGACGGCCAGCAGCAGCGCCGCGAACAAGATTCCCGACAGGGCGGGAGTGATCACTAGTGCGGCGTACACGGCCGGTACCGAGGTGGCGGCGGCCGCGGTACCGGCGACCAGCCCGGCGCGGACATCAACCAGGCCGCTACGCCGGCTAGTCACGGTGCCGGCCAGGCTGGCCGGGATGCTGACCAGTAGCGCCGTGCCCTTAGCGGTCAGGTCGCTGACAGCGAACCCGGAGATCAGAAGCGGCACGGCGATGATCCCGCCGCCGATGCCGAACAGGCCCGAGGCGGTCCCGACCAACAGGCCGAGGCCGATATAGCTGAGCGCTACGCCTGCTGTCAGGTGGACCGGGTTGCCGCGCTCGGGCGCAACGGCCAGTAGGCGGACCGCGTTCGCGACGATGAAGGCGATGAATATCCACCGCAGCCAGGCCAGCGGCAGACGCCGCAGCAGGTGGCTGCCGGCGACCGCACCGGCGACCGCACCCGGCGCCACGAGCGCGGCGGCTGCGATACTGACGCGGCCGTGAGCCAAGTAGGTGGCCGAACTGACCGCGGCGGCGGGGATGACGGCCACCAGCGACGTCGCCGCGGCTTGCCGCTGGCCGAGGTGGGCGCGCCACATCAGCAGCGGAACCATCAAAATACCGCCGCCGATCGCAAACAGCCCTGATAGCACGCCCCCGACGGCCCCGATCGCGGCCAGGGTGGCCCAATACCCGCGGCCGTGCCCCGCCGGTCCACAGGACAGCCGCGCGGGAGCAGTCGGTGCCGCAGTCGTCTCACCGCCCCTGCCTGGGGCGGCAGAGCCGTCCGGACCGTTCCATGCTGTGCTCATCGACGGCTCCACATCAGGTCAGCCGGTTCCCGGCCAGGAAGTCCGCCCGCCCGGGCGCGAAGGAGGGCAATCAGGGGCACGGTTTCGAGCCTTCCGTCGCTACTGCGATGAGCGGCGTGAATGTAGGCCCGTCGTCATGGCTTGGTGAACCTGGCCAGCGGCTTTCCCGGTTCGACGATGTAAGTGGAAAGCATGCGGCCCGTTCGGGGGCCGAGGTCGGTGGCGTTGTGCGGCGTCTCGGGCGGGATGAGGAAGCCATCGCCGGCGTTCAGGGTGACCGTGGGCTGGGCCTGGATCTCCATACGTACGGTGCCGGACACGATGAAGCCGACCTCTTCACCGGGATGCTGGTGCCAGCCGGACTGCACGCCGGGCGGGATCTCGGTAAGCACCTGGACGATCTCGCGGCCTGGGATCGAGGACTCGGCGCGCTGCAGTTCGGTGCGCTTGAGTGTTCCGGCGAGATCATCGCGGGAGTCGCGGCTGGTCATGGCGTCGGCGCGGTTTCACGCAGGAAGGCGAGCAGCTCGCGATTGACTTCGGCGGCATGGGTGACGCCCATGACGTGCGGGCCGCCGTCGATCTCGGCGTACCGCGCCGCGGGCAGGGCGGCGTGCAGCCGACGGCCCTGACCGTTGATCGGCAGGATCCGGTCGGCGGTGCCGTGCAGGATCAGCGTCGGGATGTCGATCTTGGTGATGTCGTCGCTGAAGTCCGACAGCCAGCCGGGCGGGCACGCCCAGGTCGCCCATGGTGAGGCATCGGCACCGGCGTTCCAGAGGGCGCGAACGGTCTGTTCGCTCACCCGTTTGCCGAGGTAGTCGTCGAGATTGAGAAGGTTCTCGACCAGTCCCGTGAGCCAGGCGAACCGGTCGTCCAGGATCGCCTGCTGTACGCCGGACACCGCGGCCTGGTCGACGCCCTCGGGGTTTGCGTCGGACTTGGCAAACGACGGCGCCAGAGTCTCGATGAAGACGCAGCTCCGCAGCCGTCCCGTGCCGTGGGTGCCGATGTAGCGGGCCAGCTCGCCGGTCCCCAGCGAGAAGCCGATCAGCGTCACCTCGCGCAGGTCGAGCTTCGTCAGCAGTTGGTGAAGATCATCGGCCAGGCGGTCGAAGTCATAGCCCTCGGTCGGCCGGCTCGACCGGCCGAACCCGCGGCGGTCGTAGGCAATAACGCGGTGCCCCGCGTCCAGGAGGGGGTGAAGCTGCGGTTCCCAGGACCGGCTGTCCAGCGGCCAGCCAGCCAGCAAGACGACGGGGTTGCCGCTTCCGTGGTCCTCGAAGTACAGCTCGATCGGGGTGGAATTTTCCTGGCCGACGGTGATAGTGCCCATGGCGCCCTCCTGGGAAGCTCGCTGTCAGGGGGAGCCTGTCAGCGGGGCGCGGCCACGCCCAGACCCCCTGGCCCGACAGCCCGGTCGTGCTCACCCACGAGTGGGCTACGGCTAGCCCTACCGTGATGGTCGGGCTGCCGTGACGCCTGGCCAGCCCGCCGATATTTCCGGCTAGCCCTACCCTGCCGAGCCCACCGAGCTGGAAAGATGTTGCCATGCCCCGGTCGGTTCTCGTCGTCGACGATGATTCGTCCTTTCGTCAGCTTGCGATCAGGCTGCTGCGCTCATGGGGCCATGACGTCGTCGGGGAAGCCGCCAGCATCGCGGAGGCAGTGGAGCGGGTTGCCGAGCTCCGTCCCGATACCGTGCTGATCGACATCGGGCTACCAGACGGTGACGGTTTCCAGTTGACCGCGCGCATGCGGCTGTTGCCGTGGCAGCCCCGTGTGCTGCTGATTTCATCGGATTCCAGCGCGGCTACCGATTCCGACGCCCGGCAGGCCGGCGCCGTCGGCTTCGTCTCGAAGACCGACATGGCCGGATCGCAGTTTCGCCGGATGCTCGATGGGTGAGATGGACCGCGTCGTGCGCGTGGTCGTCGGCGAGGACGACGTCCTGATGCGTGAGGGAATCGTGCGCCTGCTGGCGGAGGCCGGGCTCGAGGTCATGGCCCAGGCCGGGGACGCCGGCGACCTGCTCCGCAAGGTGCTGGCTTACCATCCGGACGTCGTCATTGTGGATGTCCAGATGCCTCCCCACCGAGGCGATGACGGGCTGGTCGCGGCCATGGAGCTGCGACGCCGTCAGCCCGGGCTCGGGGTTCTGGTCCTCTCGCAGTTCAACGAGGAGTCCTATGCCTTGGACCTGATCGGGGACAGCCCCGAAGGGGTGGGCTACCTGCTCAAGGAGCGGGTCGGTGATGTCGAGACCTTCGTCAGCGCGATCCGGCGGGTCGCGGCTGGGGGGACCGCCTTGGACGCCGCGGTTGTACGCCGCATGCTAGGCCGCGATCGCCAGGACGACCCACTGCGTCAGCTCACGGTCCGCGAGCGAGCCGTGCTCGCCGTGATGGCCGAGGGTAAGTCGAACGCGGGCGTCGCCGCCGCGCTCGCCATCAGCGAGGCGGCCGTCGAGAAGCACGTGACCGCCATCTTCCGCAAGCTCGACATCGGCGTCGAGAGCACCGAACATCGCCGGGTTCTCGCCGTACTGGCCTACGTGCGGAGCGCCGGGCCGGGCTCGTAGGCCTGCGTCCAGCTAATGGGGCATGCCCGGCGTGGACGGGAGCGGGTCGCCGATCGGCACCGTAGCCTCCACCGTTGTCCCCGTTCCCGCTGGGCTGGTGATGCGAAGCGCGCCGCCGCGTGCCTCGACCCGGTCGAAGAGCCCGGTCAGACCGGAGCCCGTTCCGGCCTGAGCTCCGCCGACCCCGTCGTCACCCACCTCGATGCGCACCGCGCCGTCGCTGAGGCTGGCGCGAACCCAGGCGCGGTTGGCGCGGGCGTGCTTGACGACATTGGTCAGCGCCTCGGCGACGACAAAATAGGCGGTGGTCTCGATCTCTGCGGGCAGCCGGGGCATGTCGACGACAGCGTCGACCGGCAGCGGCAGGTCAGCCAGCAACGACTCCACTCCGCCGCGCAAGCCCTTGCGGGTCAGCCCCGCCGGGAGAATCCCGCTGACGAGCTCACGCAGTTCATCAGTGGCGCGCTGAGCGTGCTTGAGCGCTTCCTCGACACGATCGATGCCGGCCTGTACATCGCGATCCGCGAGTGACTGCTGAGCCAGCTTCAACGTGATGACCGTCTGGACCAGACGCTGCTGCGCACCGTCATGGACGTCACGCTGCAGCCGCCGCCGCGTCTCGTCGGCTGTCGACAGGACCCGGGCGCGCGAGGCGATCAGCTGAGCGCGGCTCGCGGCGTTGCTCACCGCGGTGCCGGCCAGGTTGGCGAACTGCTGAAGACGATCCTCGACCCCGCGCACCAGCGGCCCGTCGGCCGAGGTGGCGGTGAGCATCCCCCAGACGCGGCTCTCCAGCGCGATCGGTGCGGCGACCGCGGCGGTCAGGCCGAACTCCCGGGCAAGGGCGGCGTCGGGTTCGACGGCGTAGTCGTCCACGCGCTCCGGCCGCCCGGTCCGCCGGACGCGGTCGGGCAACGTGCCGGACGCGTAGGCGATGCGTGTCCCGGACGGCGCAGGGCCGCCGCTGTGGCTTACCACCACCAGCGCCGCGTCCTCCTCGAAACGGACGAGGGTCATCGGCTGACCGCCGAGAAGCTGCTGAGCCTCGGCAGCCACCGCCGCGAATATCGCGTCGGGCGGTCCGCCGCGGGCCACCTGTTCGGCGACGCGCAGCAGCGCCGCCTGCTCGTCAGCCATCGCCTGGACGTCGGCACGCGCCTGGGAACTGGCAATCGCCGTACCGGCCAGCTCAGCGAAACGCGAAAGCTGTTCCTCGATCCCAGGCGGCAATGCCCCCCTCCCGGCCGCCACCAGAGCGCCCCACAGCCGGTCCGCGGCCAGTACCGGCGCCGCAGCACTGGACGAGTACCCCTGGCCCGCGGCCAGCCGAGGCCACGCGCCCGACATGGCCTTCAGCTGGTCGGCGCGGGCCGGCCGCCGGGTCCGCCAGACGCGCTGGGTGGCGCCGTCACCGTCGCCCGAGGCACGCATCCCCACTGTCACGCCGTCCGGCGGATCGTGGATCGCAACCACCTCGGTCGCCCCGTCAGGCTCAAAGCGCAACAGCGTCGTAAAGGCGACGCCGACCAGGCGCGAAGCCTCCGTGACCACCGCCTCGAGCACCTCATCCGGCGGGGCGTCGTGCACCGCGAGCTCGGCCACCCGCCGCAGCGCGGCCTGCTCGGCGGCGAGCTGCTCGAGCTCCTCGCGGCTCTGCTCGTTAGCGATCGCGATAGCCAGCAGTTCGGTGAACGCTGCCAACTGGTCCTCTGTCCCGGGCGGGAGCTCCTGGTCGTTCGCCGAACCGACGGCGGTAAGACCCCACACGGTTCCGTCAACGATCACCGGCGCACCGACTGACGATCGCCAGCCCCAGCCGCGAATCATCTCGGCCAGCGAACCCGAGGAGCCCGTGTAACTCCTGATCCGGCTCGGACGCTTGCCGTCCCAGATCAGCCGGGCCAGGGTGCCGGAGCCGAACGGGTGCCGGACCCCGATGTCCTGGTACCCATCGGACTCGTTCCAGCGCCCGATCATGGTCACCGTTTCGTCGTCGTGCAAGCGCACCAGGGCCGCGTCAGTCGCGGAGATCAGCAGGCCCACCTCGGTCACCAGTGCCTCGAAGACCTCGGCGCGAGCGGCCCCCCGCGCCACCAGTGTCGCCACTCGCCGCAAGGCCACCTGCTCGGCAGCCGAACGGCGAAGATCACCGGGATTCTTCGCGGAGGGTTCCATGGGCTCATCCAGGGGTGCCAGGCCCAGCGCCCACTTCTGTCACTCCAGCGACAGTACCCAATGACAGGCCGGGCGACCAGATAGAAGCTCCCAGCGACACGAGCCAGGAGAAGGTCTGCCGAGTCGAACTCACTCGGGCGTCGAGCTCGACCGACTTACTTGTGTGAGTACTGACCAGCTGCCCATCGTCTACGCCGAAATAGCCTCCTCCGGCGGCGACCACGTACTAGGGACGCTCTCCTGCTGGGCGAGCTGGTCGTCCCGGTGCGCCGCTACCAGCACGAGCTGGTTGCCCTCAGCCATCGTCGGTCACGTCCTTCGCCATCGAAGTCCGATCATCCGAACCACAGCCAACGACTGCGGGGAGGATCGTCCGCGAATTCGTCGGATGACGTGGGTCACGAAGCATAGTTGCGACTGCGAAATAGCTCGTCTGACGGGCTGTTGGACCTGATGTCTGTCCTCGGCCTGCGCGTGGGCCGAGCACAGCCACGGTCATTTGGCGGTCTGATCCGAAGGCCGGTGACCAGCCGAGAGGCGGGGATCACTCTCCGAAGAGGAGAGGAGCGGTGCCGGGCTCGGCTGTGTGGCGGAAGTAGGTGGGGTCGGCGAAAGTAGCCGGGACCTTGCCCAGGCTCTGGATGACTGTGGCGGGGCCGTTTGCGTGGCCGATGGCATACAGGTAGCCGGATCGGGTGTCCTTGTCGATGCCAAGGAGCAGGGTGCCGTACTGGCCGCACTTCTCGGCAATCAGGGCGTCGAAGACTTGCCAGGTGGAGCTGCGGACCATCTTCACGACCGGCTTCATCGGCGAGGTCAGCGGGAGCCGGATCGTGTAGAGGGCGCCGCCGCGGGTGGTGGCCAGGAAGGTGTCGTACGTCGCGGTCTGGCTGATGAGCGCCATCGTCTTGACGGCCGAGAAGCCGGGCGCGGACTGCGGGTTGGTCCAGCCGAAGCCGCCCTTGCTGTCCCAGCGGGTGAGCGTGCCGTTGGAGCGCAGCGCGTAGTGGTTGACCAAGGCCCACGGGTTCGTGTCGTGCGGGTAGCTCGACTCCAGGAAGGTGGCGTCGCCCCAGCCGCCGCCGACCCGGAAGTTGTGCGCCTGCGTCCGGTCGACCTCGCCGGACTCGGTGAGGAAGTACGTGCTGTCGTACAACCCCGAGCCGATCACCACGTGGCCGGCGTACGCGCCGCCGAAACCTGTCACAACGGGGTCGTTGAAGAACAGACTGCTCAACCGGGGCAGGCCTTCAGGAAAGAGATCGGTGTAGCCCGGCTTCTCCTGAACCGTTGGCGGCGAGCCGGCAGTGATCACCCTGTGCGTGTGATCGCCACCAGCCGTCACCGACCCGGGCTCGATCTTGCACGCCGCAGCCACGGCGGCGCCAGCAGCCGATGCCGCGCCCGGATCCCCGACCAGCACCGCCGCCACCAGCGCAGCGGCAGCAGCCACCCGCGCCGCACTCCTGAGTTGTTTCGACGCGTTGACCATCGCTCCCCAGCCATCCTTCGGGTCGTAGTACGCAGTAGCACTTTGCCTACTTTGATACTCACCAGACCCGGAAAGTTAGATCCAGGAAGGCACTAGCGAAGCACGTCCGCCAGGCCGCGGCCGTTCACGGCGGCCCCATGCGGATTCGACCGTGGGTCTTACGAGGCGCGGGCAACGCGGATGTCAGCTGCCTCGACCAGGTTGCCGTCCTCGTCGACGAACTCCAGATGGGCGCGGCGACCGGTCGATCCGGAAGCGAATCCGACCTTGGAGCGATCGCCGAGGTCCAGGTGCGTTTCGCCCCACTGCGCCAGCGCGGCCAAGATCGGCAACGCGTCGCGTCCGGCTTGCGTGAGCCGATACTCCTCACGCGTGCGTTCCCCCTCGGCCTGGTAGGCCTGGCGCTCCAGGAGGCCGGCCGCGACCAATGCGTCCAAGCGCCCGCCGAGTGTTGCGGTGGGGATGCCGATGCGTTGAAACTCCGCGAATCTCGTGCTCCCCAGGAACGCCTCGCGCAGCAACAGCAAGTTCCACTTCTGGCCGAGGACGGTGAGGGTGCCTGCGATCGGGCAGGCCCGGTTCGCCGGCAACAGCATTGCATCCATGCCTCGAGTCTACTCTGACTTTCAAACTTGAACCCAGGCAGCTAACATCAATTCTTGAAGCCAGATCGCCGGTGCGTCCCCTGCGTGGAGAACCGGCGTCGATCAGAACTCATGCCACAAGGAGCAGCCATGCCGTCGCAGCTGACGTACGACGTGTTCGTCGCCGAGCCCATCCCGCAGAACGTCCGGGAGCCGATCCCCAACGGTGAGAGGCGAATGTTCTCTCCGCTCTCGATCACGCTCATCTCCGGGGAAAACGACGCCGTACTCGTCGATCCACCGTTGACGATCGAGCAGACCGAGCAGGTCGCCGGCTGGGTCGAGGCGAGTGGGAAGAACCTGACCCATGTCTTCGCCACGCATGGTCACGGCGACCACTGGTTCGGCGGTGCACAGTTGGCCGAGCGCTTCGGTGCGACCTTCGTCGCGACGCCGGGAACCATCGAGCAGATGCGGCTCAACGTCGCACTGCGGCCGGTCTTCTGGGATGCGTTGTTTCCCGGACAGATTCCGCAGACCGATGTCACGGCCGTCCCGGCGGTGGACAACATGATCGAACTCGAGGGCCACCAGCTCTTCGTCGTCGAGGTCGGGCACTCCGATACCGACGACACCAGCGTCCTGCACGTCCCCGCGCTCAGCCTGGTTGTCGCCGGCGACGTCGTCTACAACGGCGTCCATCAGTTCCTCCGGGAAGCCGCCGGCGACGGCATCAAGCGGTGGCACGAAGCCATTGACGCCGTTGCCGCTCTCGAGCCGAGGTACATCGTGACCGGCCACAAGAACGAGCAACTCGACGACGCTGCGGACCGTACGATCGCCGAGACGCGCTCGTACCTGAACGCAGCCGCTGAGCTGCTCACGCAAGAGGACACCGCGCTGGGCTTCTTCAACGCGATGCTGCAACGATTCCCGGACCGCCTCAACGCCGGCGCACTCTGGGGCAGCGCGACCGCGCTCTATCCCGAGCCCGCCTGAGCCGGCGTACGTGAGGTCGCGGTGGATCAGTGGTCCAGGAAGAAGGTCTCCATGGGGCCTTTGCCTTTGACGTCGATGGTGCCTCGGGGGTGGGTGGTGAAGGCGGGGTCTAGGGCTGCGGCGGCTCGGGCGGTGAGTTGGATGGTGCCTGGTTTGCCGTGGGATTCCATGCGGCTGGCTGTGTTGACGGTGTCGCCCCAGAGGTCGTAGATGAACTTGCGGCGGCCGATGACGCCGGCCACGACGGGGCCTGAGTCGATGCCGATGCGGATCGCTAGCCATTCTTGGCCGGGTCGGGCTGAGAGTCGGGTTACCTCGTCACGAAGGGCGAGGGCTGTGCGGGCGACTGCGGCGAGGTGGTCGGGCCGTGGATCCGGTAAGCCGCCGACCAGCATGTACGCGTCGCCGATGGTTTTGATCTTCTCGACGCCCTCCGCGTCGGCGATGCGGTCGAAGGCGGAGAAGACCTGGTCCAGCAGGGTTACCACGTCCGCCGCGGCCATCACCGCTGAGTGGGCCGTGAAGCCGACCAGGTCGGCGAACAGCACGCTGACCGAGTCGTAGTGTTCGGCGATCACTCCTGGCTCGGTTTTGAGGCGCTCGGCGATCGGCTCCGGGAGGACGTTCAGCAGCAGGTGTTCCGAGCGTTCCCGTTCCGCCGCGAGCGCTCGGTGGGCGCGCTCACGCTGCTCGACGAAGTAGCTGAGCATGACGTACGCGCTCACCATCGTCCCCGCGACGTTCATCACCAGGAACGTGACGACGAAACCGGGCGGCAGTTCGGACGGCGATTGGGCGAGCCTGGAGTCGACGAGGCCGAGGACGACCAGTTCGGCCAGGAACGCGATCAGCCACGGTACCGAGCGCCGGATGCCGAGCAGCGCGAGCGCGGCCAGCGGGGTGAAGACCGCCCAGAGGATCATCGCGCTCGAGGCGACGAAGCCGCCGAGCGAGACCTGCAGCAGCGCCGGCAGGATGAGGAACGCGAGCAGTTGCGTGGTCCGGAAGATCGCGAACCGTCGCGTCCGCGCCAGGACGGCCAGGCCGACGATCGTGATCAGCTGGTAGAAGGCGGGGATCGCGGCCGAGACCGGGTCGCCGTACGCGAGGTAGGTCGTCACCCAGATCGTGGAGATCACGGTGATCAGCAGTGACGAGAAGATGAGCGTGCCTTGGCGGAGGCGCTCGTCGTGGGTGTCCTCCGGCCGCGCGCCGAGGTCGGCCAGTCGCTCCAGCCAACGGACGCCGGTCCGCCCGGGGCCACGCCCGCGGACGCCAGCCTGGAGCCAGGAACCGGTCACGTCAGCAGCGTAGGCTCGCAAACCGCCGTCGACATCCTCCGAAGCCGCTTCCGCGGCATGCTAAGGGCCTGACGAAGGAGTGGTTATGGAGTGGAGGGATCTGCCGTCCGAGCCTTCGCCGCGGGGTGGGGAGGTCGAGATGCTGCAGTTCGCGTTGGATCGGGTGCGGCAGCAGTTCGCCTGGAAGACCGGTGGGCTGAGGGCTGAGCAGCTGCGGCAGACGCATCCGCCGTCGGCGATGACGCTGGCCGGGTTGATCAAGCACCTGGCGTTCGTCGAGGACGGGTTCACGGCGCGAGCCGCCGCGCAGCCGCTGGCGGCACCGTGGGACACCAGGAGCTGGGTCGAGAATGACCGGTGGGGCTGGGAGTCGGCGACCGCTGACGATCCGGAGGAGCTGTATGCCCTCTGGTACGGCGCGGCCGCTCGCTCTCGTGCTGCCTGGCAGTTGCTGAGCGCGGACGGCGGGCTGGATGTGGTCATCGCGGATTCGGACTCGGCGTGGTCGGCGAACCGGCGGATGATCGCCTTCGATCTGCTCGAGGAGTACTTGAAGCACACTGGGCACGCCGACGTCCTGCGTGAGGCGGTTGACGGCATGACGGGAAACGATCCTGACTGACGGCAGCGCCCGCGCCCTCGGCTAGATCGCGCCCGAGATGGCTCGGTTGCGGAGTTCGGCCTTGTAGGCCTCGAGGGCGATGAGTTCGCCGAACATCCGGTTGTACTCGTCCGCGCGGTCGATCGGATTCGTCCGCTGGAGCTTTGACTTCAGGTCGAGGATGCGGCGTGCGCAGGTCAGCTCCTGCAGCCGCGCCAGCAACGCGAGCGCATACGGCTCGTCGGGCTCGCGGCCGAGCCGGAGCGGGTCCACGGCGAGGGCGCCGACAACCGCGGCCGCCGGGTCGTTTCCGACGGCGTCGCGGACGGCGACCACCCAGGCCTCGCCGGGCGGCGCGGCGGACGGGCCGCCAATCTTCGCCATCGCGGCCCGGATCGCCGCCAGCCATGGGTGCGTGAAGTCGTGGTCGTCGAGCTCGTCGAACGCGACCCCGACCAGCGCCGGGTGCTGCATCGCGACCTTGAGCACGTCCCACTCGATCACGAACCGCTGGTCCCGCGGCGACGGAACGTCGTTCCGGACGACCTGCTGCGCGACGGGCGCCTGGTTGCCCGCGGCCGGCGCTCCGGCCTTGGACGCTGCGCGATACACCTCCGCGCGGACCTGCTCCTCGTCCATGCCGAGCCGCCCGGCCAGCTCCAGCGAGAACGACGTCACCTTCGACTTGTCGCGGATGCGGGCGACCAGCGGCGCCGCCTCGCGCAACGCGTCGATCCGGCTGTCGGCCCGGTCGAGGTCGTAGCGGGAGAGGATGTTGGTGAGGACGAAGCGGTACAGCGGCACCCGGCGGCCGATCAGCTCGCGCACCGCGGCGTCGCCCTTCTCGAGGCGGAGCTCGCAGGGATCCAGACCGTCCGGTTCGACCGCGACGTACGTCTGGGCGGCGAACGCCTGGTCGCCCTCGAAGGCCTTCAGCGCGGCACGCTGGCCGGCCGCGTCACCGTCGAAGGTGAAGATCACCTCGCCGCGGAACTGGTCGTGGTCCAGCAGCAGTTGCCGCAGCACCCGCGCGTGGTCGTCGCCGAACGACGTACCGCAGGTGGCGACCGCGGTCTGCACGCCGGCGAGGTGACACGCCATCACGTCGGTGTACCCCTCGACGACGACGGCCTGGCGGCCCTTCGCGATCTCGCGGCGGGCCAGGTCCACGCCGTACAGGACCTTGGACTTCTTGTAGATCGGCGTCTCCGGCGTGTTCAGGTACTTCGCTTCGATCCGGTCGTCGTCGAACAGCCGGCGCGCGCCGAACCCGATCACGTCGGACGACGCGTCCCGGATCGGCCACATCAGCCGGCCGCGGAACCGGTCGTACAGCCCGCGCTGCCCGTCGGCGGCCAGGCCGGACGCGACCAGCTCGGCGTTCGTGAAACCGCGACCGCGCAGGTGGCTGACCAGCGCCTCGCCGCCGCGCGGCGAGAACCCGACCCCGAACTGCACCGCTGCGTCCTTGTCGAAGCCGCGCTGATCCAGGAACTGCCGCCCGGGCGAGGCCTCGGGCGCGCCGAACAGCTGGTCGACGTAGAACTCGGCCGCGACCTTGTGCGCCTCGACGAGCCGCGGCCGCTGGTTCCCCGGGCCGCGCTGCACCGGCGCGCCGGAGTCCTCGTACCGGAGCTGGATGCCGACCTTGGAGGCCAGTGTCTCGACCGCTTCGGAGAATGTGATCTGGTCGACCTTCTGGATGAAGTCGATGACGTCGCCGCCCTCTTGGCAGCCGAAGCAGTAGAAGAAGCCACGGGACGGCGTGACGTTGAACGACGGCGACTTCTCGTCATGGAACGGGCAGAGGCCCTTCAGGTTGCCCCCGCCGGCGTTCTTCAAGGTCACGTACGAGCCGACGACGTCGTCGATCCGGGCTCGCTCGCGCACCAGCGCGATGTCCTCTTCCTTGATCCGGCCTGCCACGCCGTGAGTCTACGATCATCGGCAAGCAAACTCGCCCGCGGGACGACGAACGGGCACTAACCGAGCAGGGCCGAGTCGAAGAAGGCGATCACTCGCTGCTCCCATTCTGCGGGCGCGACCCGCAGTCCCGCAGTGTGCCCCGCCTCAGGGACGACCCACAGCTGGACGGAACCGGGTGCGCCGGACCCGATGTACCGGCCGGCGTATGCCTCGTCGGGCAGCGCGCCTCCCGCGATGAGCAGGATCGGGCGTGGCGCGGCCCCGGCGGCAGCGTCGCGCAGCGACATCGGCTGGTCGGCCGGCGTGAGCAGGTCGGTCACGCCGTAGGTCAGCCACTCGATGCCTTCCTGCAACGTCCCCCGCCAGCCGTACTGGTCCGAGAGCCACGCACGGTCCGCGGTACCGCGGTTGGTCGCACCCTCGGCGACGACGGCACCGATCCGCGTGTCTACGGCAGCCGCGCCGATCGCTTCCTCGCCACCCATCGACAGCCCGAGCACGCCGATCCGGGAGCGGACGTCCGGCCTGCTCTGCAGATAGGACACGGCCGCGCCGACGTCCTCGTCGCCGTACCAGCCGAAATCCATCGCCCGGCCCGCGCTGCGCCCGTGGCCACGCGCGTCGAAGAGCAGAACGCCGTACCCGTGCCGTGCCAGTACGGCGGCTTGACCGAGCACGTCCGACCGGGTGGATCCAGCGCCGTGCAGTACGGCGACCGCGGCACCGTTGGTCGAAGGGATGTACCAGCCCGACAGCCTGACGCCGTCGCTGGTCTCGAACGCTGCATCGGTGTAGCTCAGTCCCCAATGACCCGGCGTCGTCGCCCCGACCGTGCTCCTGGGCACGTGCGTCGCCGCGACGGCCTGCCCGACCGACAGGACGGCAACGAGCGTCAACGCCAACAACCCCGGTACGACGAGGAGCCGCCACCAGCCACGCACCCGCCGGACCAGAACGACCGCGGCGAACCCGGTCAGCAACAGCCCGGCCACCAACGCCATCATTCCGACGACCGCACCGGCTGCCGAGCCTGCCGTGAGATGCGGCAGCCCGAGCCCGATGCCGACGGCGAGACTCACCGTGCCGGCGACGAACGCGAGGACGGTGGACAGCACCGGCTCGGTACGGACCCCCACCGGCCGCGGCGTCGCCGTCTTCGTTGCCACCAGCACCCACCTCTTCGGACTCACCGTACGAAGCGGGCAGCCGGCAGAGCAGGGCCGGAGGTCCCATGCTGGACAGTCCTCCGGAGCCGCCGTTCGGTGCCATAGGTTGGTTGTCATGCCACGTACCCTGCGACCAGGTCAGCGCGCCGAGCTCTACGTCGTCGAGGTGACCTCGGGCGAGCATCGGCTCGTCCACAGCTCCGGCACCATCCTCTTCGAAGCGCCCAACTGGACGCCTGACGGGCAGCTGATCGTCAACGGCGACGGCCGGCTCTTCCGCGTCGGCGACGGACTCGAGGAGATCGAGCTCGGCGGTGTGCCGGCGATCAACAACGACCACGTGGTGAGCCCGGACGGGCGCACCGTGTACGTGTCCGCGAGCGACGGGCACATCTATGCCGTGCCGATCGAGGGCGGAGCCGGCCGGCGGGTGACCAACGATCGGGGGCAGGGGTTCCACCACTACCTGCACGGGGTCTCGCCGGACGGTAGGACGCTCGCATACATCGGGCTGGAGTGGGTCGGCGAGCGGCGGATCACCAACGTCTGGACGATCCCGAGCGCGGGCGGTGCGGACGTCCAGGTGACCGACGACGAGTACGCCGACGACGGCTCGGAGTTCGGCCCGGACGGCGAGTGGATCTACTTCAACTCCGAGCGCGCGGGGCACGCGCAACTGTTCCGGATCCGGGTCGCCGACGGGCACGCGGAGCAGCTGACCGACGACGAGCGGGTCAACTGGTTCCCGCACCCGGCGCCGGACGGGTCGGCGATCGCCTACGTCAGCTTCCCGCCCGGCACCGAAGGCCATCCCGCCGACATCGACGACGTACGGCTGCGCCTCCTGACCAGGGACGGCGAGGTCCGCGAGCTGACGAGCCTGTTCGGCGGCCAGGGCACGATGAACGTGCCGAGCTGGTCGCCGGACAGCGCGTCGTTCGCCTACGTCACCTACCCGCTCTAGGTGTCCTGTCCGGTGATTCAGCGCCGTAGCGAGGAGGTGCCGTGCCGAGTGCCCCGCAGTAGGCGATGGATCACCGGACAGGACCTAAACATCGGCGAGCTCCACCGAGGTGTCGGCCAGGCGGGCCGGGTCGACCTGCTTGCCGGAGCGGATCAGGCTCTGCACCGCGTCGATGGCGCCCCACGTGTTGACGTGCATGCCGGCCAGTACGTGGTGGTCGTCGGACAGCCAGAACGCGACGTAGGCGCCGGACTTCGGGTCGCCGCGCAGGACGACCTGGTACGACGTGCCGCGCGGGACCTCCCCGGCGTACTCCATCCCGAGGTCGAACTGGTCGGTGAAGAAGAACGGGATCGCGTCGTGCGCCACGTCCTGACCGAGCATCGCCTTGGCGGCCGACGCGCCGGTGTCCTTCGCGTTCTGCCAGTGCTCGACCCGGACGAACCGGCCGAACAGCGGGTGGTCCCAACGGACCACGTCGCCGGCGGCGTACACGTCGGCGACCGAGGTCTGCAGGTCCGCGCCGGTGACGATGCCCGACCCGTTGTCGCGGGTCGCGACCTCGATGCCGGCCTCCTCGGCGAGCTCGGTGTTCGGCTGGACGCCGACCCCGACCACCACCAGGTCCGCCGGAATCACCTCACCGCCGCTCACCCGCACCCCGGTGACCTTGTCGGTCCCCTCGAAGCCGTCCACGCCGGTGCCGAAGCGGAACTGCACGCCGTGCTGCCGGTGGAACTCGGCGAACAGCTCACCGACCTCCTCGCCGAGCACCGACGCCAGCGCGGTGGACTGCGGCTCGACGACCGTCACCTCGCAGCCGCGCTCGCGGGCCGCCGACGCCGCCTCGAGCCCGATCCAGCCCGCGCCGACCACGACGACGCGCGGCTTCGCGGCGTACGCGTCGGTCAGCGCCTGCGCCTCCTCGGCCGTCCGCAGGTAGTGCACACCCGGCAGGTCCGCGCCCGGTACGTCGAGTGTGCGGACGCGGCTGCCGGTCGCGATCAGGAGCTTCGTGTACGGCACCTGTGAGCCGTCGTCGAGCGTGACCGTGTGCCCGGCCGGGTCGATCGCGGTGACCGTGGTCCCGAGGCGGAGGTCGATGTTGTTGTCGTCGTACCACTGCTGGTCGTGCAGCTGCGCGGACGAGGTTTCGTCCTTGCCGAGCAGGACGCCCTTCGACAACGGGGGTCGCTCGTAGGGCAGCGACTGCTCGCTGCCGATCAGCACGACGGCGCCGCTCCAGCCGTCCTTCCGAAGGGTCTCGGCGGCGGTCGCCCCCGCAAGACTCGCACCGACGATCACGATCTGCTCTGCATCAGCCATGCAACGAACCTTAGTCCTCGCCGACCTCTTGCCGCGGTCCCCGCGAGTCGCTACTTTTGCGCGGACATAATACGTCCTATGTCCTCTCCAGGAGAGCCATGCGCGTACTCACACCGGCCCGTCTCGCGGCCGCCGCCCTGCTGCTGTTCAGCAGCCTCACCGCCCCGACCGCTCACGCCGGCGAAGCCGCCCCCTTCGTCGAGGACAACGTGCTGTTCCGGCAGAAGACCGAGGGCTACTCGTGCTTCCGGATCCCGGCCGTCGTGCACGCGACGAACGGCGACGTCCTCGCGTTCGCCGAGGGTCGTGTCGCGGACTGCGGCGACGACGGCGACATCGACATCGTGCTGCGCCGGTCGACCGACGGCGGCAGGACGTGGGGCCCGTTGCAGGTGGTGTCGGACGGCAACGGCAGCACGCACGGCAACCCCGTGCCGATCGTTGACAATCAGACGGGCCGGATCGTCCTCGTGTCCACGCACAACGGTCCGGAGCCCTGCACGAACGGCTGCGACCGCGACCCGTACGTCCAGACCAGCGACGACTTCGGCGCGACCTGGACCGCGGCCCGCGAACTGACCGGCGCGAAGCTGCCGAGCTGGAACTTCTGGTACGCCACCGGCCCGATGCACGGCATCCAGCTCCAGCACGGCCCACACGCCGGCCGGCTGATCGTCGGCGCGAACTTCGAGACGTACGACGGCGTGGGGCCGCATGTCTACGGCACCCACTTGCTGTACTCCGACGACGCCGGCGAGACCTGGCACATCGGGGCAGCGACGTCCCGCGACGACGGGACGGTGATCGCACAGGAGGTCACTGTCGTCGAGCGCACCAACGGTCAGATCTACGCGCTGGCGCGGGAACGCGGCACCGATCCCGGCAACCGCGCGTACGCGATCAGCAGCGACGGCGGCGCGAGCTTCGACGCGCCGTTCCGGACGATCCCGCGGTTGGCGATGCCCGATGTCCAGGGGTCGCTGTTGCGGTTCGGCACGCACCGGATCCTGTTCTCGGCGCCGGCCCACCCGGCCGCGCGCGAGGTGATGACCGTGCGGTCGTCGTACGACGAGGCGCGGTCGTTCGGCACCTGGGAGCAGGGCAAGGTCTTCTACTGGGGCCCGTCGGCGTACTCGGACATGGTCCGGCTCGACGGAGACCAGGCCGGCCTGCTGTACGAGGCCGGCGTCGCGAACCCGTACGAATCGATTCGCTGGGCGCGCTTCAACGAGGCCTACCTGTCGACGCCGAACGGGACGCCGCCCGGGATCCCCGGTCCGCCCGCGCCGGGGCCGTTGACGCCTGACACAAGCCCGGCGCACAACCCGGCGTACGTGCGCGGCGGGGCGAGTGTTGCCGCCGGCAAGTTCGGGAACGGGCTCGCGCTGGACGGCGCCGACGACTATGTCGAGGTGCCGTACGACCGGTCGATCGATCTCGGCGCGGACGACTTCACGCTGATGACGTGGATCCGGTACGGCGCGACGACCGGTTCGCACGCGATCCTCTGGGCGTACCGGACCGGCTCGGGCAGTACGCCGCAGGTGTGGTTGCGGGCGGAGCCGGAGAGCAAGCGGATCCGCGCGCTGTTGTCGGTCGATCGGTTCAACGTGACTGTGCAGTCGGCGTCGGCGTACAACGACGACCAGTGGCATCACGTCGTCCTGCAACGGGCCGGCTGGAAGCTGCGGCTGATGATCGACGGCGTTGAGGTCAGCTCGGCGACGGCACCGGCCGGATCGGTCACCGCCGGCAAGGAGTTCGGCGTGCAGGGCATCCACCTCGGCCAGCGCGTCGACGGCGCCAACCGCTTCCACGGCGCCCTCGACGAGGTCCGCGTCTACCGCCGGGCCCTCACCGACGCCGAGCTCACACAGATCCGCCTGACCAACAAGCCCAACTACAACCGGCTGGGCCTCGACTTACCTCTCGACCAGATTGGCGTGCCAGGTCTGGGCTGAGGGGTCGGTGAGGGAGGCAACCTGGTCGATGACGACGCGGAGGCGGGCGTTGTCGTCGGCCGCCTCCGCGAAGTCGGACCGGAACGGCGCGTCCAGGTGCCGCGGCGCCGTTTTCCACAGGGCTTCCACGAGCTCGGTGAGGAGCTCACGCTGGGTGGCGCGGCGGGCCTGGCGTTCCGGGGAGTTGAGGACGTGGAACATGCCGACGCCCTTCAGCAGCCCGATCTCGGTACGGACGCCGTCCGGGACGACCAGATCGGCCTCGTAACGGATCAGCCGGGAGCGGCCGAAGACGGCATGGGTCGCCTGCTCGGCCGCGGTGGCGAACCGACCGATCAGCTGACTGGTGAGGTCCTTCAGCCCGCCCAGCGCCCGCCGGCTGTCGTCGAACGCCGCCCCCGGCCAGTAGTGCGACGACTTCAGCCGCGCCCAGCCCTCGTCCAGCTCGGCGTCGGTTGCCTCCGGCAAGTACATCTGCCGGACCGTCTCCCAGTACGGCGCCGGCTCCGCGTCGACCGCGGCGAGATCGATGTGGTGCGCGACGATCCCGTCCTCGACGTCGTGCACCGAATACGCCACGTCGTCGGCGAAATCCATCACCTGCGCCTCCAGGCAGCGCCGCTCCCCCACGCCCGGACGCAACCAGGTGAAGACCGCGAGGTCGTCGTCGTACACCCCGAACTTGCGCTCGCCGGCCCGCCGCGGCCACGGGTACTTCGTCGCGGCGTCGAGGGTCGCCCGACTCAGGTTGAGCCCGACGCTGCGGCCTTCGGCGTCGAACGTCTTCGACTCCAACCGGGTCAGCAGCCGCAGCGTCTGCGCGTTGCCCTCGAAGCCGCCGATGTCCGCGGCGACCTGGTCCAGCGCGCGCTCGCCGTTGTGCCCGAACGGCGGATGGCCCAGGTCGTGCGACAGGCAGGCAGCGTCCACGATGTCCGGATCGCAGCCGAGCGTCGCCGCCAGCTCACGGCCGATCTGGGCGACCTCGAGGCTGTGCGTCAACCGGTTCCGGACGAAGTCGTCGCTGCCTGCCGTGACGACCTGCGTCTTGGCGGCCAGCCGGCGGAGCGCCGCACTGTGCAGCACCCGCGCGCGATCACGAGCGAAGGCCGTCCGCCCCGGCCTCTTGACCGGCTCGGCGACCCATCGCTCGGCATCATGCTCGTCGTACCACTCGTGCTGCTTCCTCATCACCGCTCACAGTAGCGGCGCCCACCGACATTCAAGGGCCGGACCGCGTCAGCCCCAACCGCCCTGAACCATCGTCTGGAACTTCCACTCGCCGGCGACCTTCACGAGCAGATCGCCGTACCGGATGGGCTGCGCGTGGCCCTGGTACGTCATCGTGCCGTCGCTGATCACGAACACCAGGTCCGCGGACAGGAAGTGCGGCGTCCGGGTGGTCTCGAGCCGCACGTCAGCGGCGCCGCTCATCACCTGCGCCATCTGCGCGACGTACGCCGCCCGGTCGAGCTGCTCGGCCCGTCCGTTGCCGTTGCCGTCGTCGGACACCTCGTTCAGCGGGAACAGCGCGACGTCCGCCATCCCCTCGTAGTCCTGCTCGGCGGCCAAGGCGTCGTACCGCTCGAACCACGCGAGCACGCTCGCCACGTCCGCCGCGCTCGGCTCGAATCCACCCGTTGTCGGCACGTTCCCGGTCAATCCCGCTCCTCACTCGCTGAAACTTCGTACAGTGTACTCAGTTTAACGGCAGGGCTGGACCCGAAGTTCCCGGCGTCAGCGAGAAACGCAGTACCGGGTCCAGATGACGCCGTCGCGGAACACCTCGGTGCCGGCGTGCCGCAGGTCGAGGCGGCCGGTGTCGTACCAGCGGTCGCCGCCGATCAGCACCGGGTGGACGAGCAGGGCGAGCTCGTCGATCAGGTCGAGAGCCAGGCAGGCTCTCAGCAGCATGCCGGACGAATCGACCCGCACGGTCCGCACCCCGCGGCGACCCAGAACACCCAGGGCCTCGGCGAGGTCGACCTGGTCGTAGCCGGTGATCAACTCGGGCGTCGTCGCATCCGGCGGTCGTTCCGGCGTCTGGTCGGCATAGAGCGCGAGGACGCCGGACCAGTACCCGAGCTCGCGCAGCGACTCCCAGCTCCGGATCCGCGCGCGCTCGTCCACCACCGCGAGCAGCGGACCCTCCGCGCGAGGCCCGCGCCGCGGGGCCGCGAGTAGCGCATGCTCCTGGGCGAGGATCGCGCCGGCGTCGATCAGCGTCACGTCCTCCTGCCACAGCGTCGCCAGCGCATAGAACCGCGCGAGGTCGACGTCGAATCCCGACGTCACCCCGTCCAGCGAGATGGCCAGCTGAGCCACCACATGAGGCCGCATACCGCCCAACCTAGGGACGGCCACCGACAAATTCCTGTTGCAGAGACTTCTTTGCAGAGATTACTCTGCAGTCATGCGACGGATCGATGCCCGGAGTCTGCGCGGACTCGCCCACCCGCTCCGGATGCGCATCCTGGAGGCGATCGAGCTCGACGGGCCGGCCACGTCGAGCACGCTGGCGACGCGCCTCGGCGAGAACACCGGCACGGTCAGCTGGCACCTGCGCCTGCTCGCCGAGCACGGCTACCTCGAGGAGGATCCCGGCCGCGGCACCAAGCGGGAGCGCTGGTGGCGCATCCCCGGCCGCACCGTCCTCGACCCGGCCGAGTTCCTCGACGACCCGGAGACCCGGCGCGCGCTCGACGTGTATCTACGGGATCTGGTGGAGCGCTACTACGACCGCGTCCGGACGTACGTCGACGAAGACTGGCCGGCCGAATGGCAGCACGCGGCGGGACTCTCCGACTGGCGCGACCTACGCCTGACGCCGGAGCAGCTGCACAACCTCAACGAGGAGATCGGGGCTGTCATCGATCGCTACACCGATGCCGCCCCGGCCGAAGGATCGGAGCGCGTGATCGTCCAGCTGCAGTCGTTCCCGCGGCGATCATGAGTCTGCTGCGCACGCATCGCGACTTCCGGCTGTTCTGGGCCGGTGAGACGATCAACCGCTTCGGCAGCGCCACCTCCTCGGTCGCGCTGCCGCTGGTCGCGATTTCGAGGCTCGACGCAACGACCTTCGAAGTCGGCCTGCTGACGGCCGCCTCCTGGGCGCCCTGGCTCCTGATCGGACTACCGACCGGCGCGTGGATCGATCGGGTACGGCGGCGTCCGGTCATGCTCGCGTCCTCGGCGGTCTCGGGCCTGCTGCTCGCCGCGGTACCGCTGGCGGGCGGATTGTTGACAATCCAATTGTTGTTGATCGTCGCCGGACTGGTGGGCGCCGCGGGCGTCGTGTTCCAGACGGCGTACACGGCCTACCTCCCGACACTGCTGGATCCTCCCGATCACGCGGAAGGCAACGCGAAGCTGCACGGCAGCGCGTCGGCCGCGCAGATCGCCGGTCTCGGGTGCGGCGGTCTGCTCGTCCAGTTCGCCGGGGCGGCGAACGCGTTGCTCGTCGACGCAGCCAGCTTCCTGGTCGCCCTCGGCTGTCTCGCGGCAATCCGCTTCCGGGAGCGCCAGACGGACATCCCCCGCCGGGCCGGCGCGATCCGGGAAGGCATCCGACTCGTCGCGCGCGACGTCTGGCTGCGGACGCTGACGATCTTCGGCGCGGTCTCGAACCTCGCCCTGATGGGCTACCAGGCGATCGTCGTCGTCTTCCTGGTTCGCGAGGCCGGGCTCACCGCGGCGACGGTCGGCACACTGGTCGCGGCCGCGTCGAGCGGCGGCGTCGCCGGCGCGTTCGTCGGCCGCCACACCCTACGGTTTGGTACGGCGCGGGCACTGCTGCTCTGCGAGCTCGGCCTGCCGACGCTTGCGCTGCTCATCCCCTGGGGCGCGCGGAGCCCGTGGTTCTATCTGGTCGGGGCGTTCGGCGTGAGCCTGGGCGTGGTCGGCGGCAACGTCGTCAAGGCGACGTTCCTACAGTCCTACTGCCCACCCGACCTTTTCGGCCGGCTCACCGCGACGACCGCCTTCGTCAACTACGGCACCATCCCGCTCGGCGCACTGCTCGGCGGGACGCTCGGTCAGTATTTCGGCCTGACAACGGCACTCTGGATCACGACCGCCGGCGTACCACTGGCGGGACTCGTCCTGCTCGCGTCACCGATCCGTCGGCACCGCGACCTCCCGACTCACCAGGGCACCGGCGTGCCGGGGACGACGGCCGACGCCAACCGGATCCGCACCGCCTGACGCGCACGGTCGTACCCGTTCTCGTCGTTGTGCAGGATCGAGGCGAGGTTCGCGGCCTCGTAGTACGCGTTCAGGTCGAACGCGAGCTGCACCGGGTCGTCGGCGAGCTCACCGCGCTGCACCGCCTCGGCGACCGCGGTCTCGATCAGGTCCATCCACTCCTGATGGACGGCCGCAAGGTACTCGTGCACCGCTCCTTCGCGCGCGGAGAACTCGTGCGAGACCTTCTGGAAGAAACAGCCGCCCGGGAACACGCGGCTCCGCGAGTAGTCCAGCCAGTGCCGGCTCAGCGCCCAGACCCGCCCGAGCCCGGGCTCGATCTCGTACGCCGGGACCACCACGTTGTCCGCGTAGATCCGGCGCGCGGCCCGGACGGTCGCCAGCTGCAGCTCCTCCTTGGACCCGAAGTGCGCGAACAGACCGCTCTTGCTGATCCCGAGCTCGGTCGCGAGCCGCCCGATGGACAGCCCCTCGAGTCCGTCGACCGACGCGATGTCGACCGCACGACGCAGAACGGCGCGACGCGTCTGGTCACCCCGCGCCAACCGTCCGTCCACCTTTTCCACGAGTCCCGATCCTAGGTCCTGTCTGGTGATCCAGCGCCTGAGTGCATTGCCTGCTAACCTGACCGAAACTAATAATACGACCGTTCGTATAGTTTGCGGAGGGGTTCCCATGCAGAAGCTGGTCAGCGTCGGATTGCAGACAATCGGAGTGGTGTCGCCACGGCTCGGCGGACGGCTCGCGTTCCAGCTCTGGCGACGCCCGCTCGCCCGCGGCCGGGTCCGCGCGAGCGAGCAGCTGGTCCACGACGCCGCGCGGGTAGAGATTGTCGACAATGTGAATACCTACGCCTGGGGCGACGGACAGCGCCCGGTGCTTCTGGTCCACGGCTGGCGCTCCCGCGCCTCGCGGTACGCCGGATTCGTCACGCGCCTGCTCGAGCTCGGCTACAGCCCGGTGTCGTACGACGCTCCCGCGCACGGCGACTCCGACGGCGAGGTGGTGTCGATCCTCGGCCACCAGCGGATCATCCGCGCGCTGGAGGAACGCCACGGGCCGTTCGAAGGTGTGATCGCCCACTCACTCGGCGTACCGTTCGCGCTCTACGCCGTCCGGGAGGGCGTCGCGGCGAAGCGCCTGGTGATGATCAGCGGCGTCGCGGACTTCGGCTACCTGGCGGACGCGTTCTGCGCCGAGCTCGGACTCGGGCCGAAGATCAACAAGGAGCTGCGGCGATCGATCGAGCGCGGCTACTTCGACGGCGACGGCGGGATCTGGACCCGGTTCTCGGTCACCACCGGGAAGGCCGAACTGCTGGTGATCCACAACGACGAGGACGACGTCGTGGACCCGGCGCAGGCCGGCCTGCTGCTCCGCAACTACGGCGAGCGGGCGCACTTCCTGCCGACGACCGGCCTCGGCCACCGCAGGATCCTCTCGGACCCCGCGGTGATCGCCGAGGCGGTCGCCTTCCTCCAGGACTCAGCGCAGGACTCAGATGTCCCTGAAGGTCTCGATCTGAGCGCCTAGCGAGTTCAGCCGGGTGGCGAGGTCCTCGTAGCCGCGGTTGATCACGTAGACGCTGCGCAGCACCGACGTGCCCTTCGCGGCCATCATCGCGATCAGCGTGACGACGGCCGGCCGGAGCGCCGGCGGGCACATGATCTCGGCGCCGGAGAAGTGCGTCGGCCCCTCCACCATCACCCGGTGCGGGTCGAGCAGCTTGACCCGGCCGCCGAGCTTGTTCAGGTCGGTCAGGTAGATCGCGCGATTCTCGTACACCCAGTCGTGGATCAGCGTCTGCCCGGTGGCGGTCGCCGCGATCACCGCGAAGAACGGCAGGTTGTCGATGTTCAGGCCCGGGAACGGCATCGGGTGGATCTTGTCGATCGGCGCGTGCAGTTTCGACGGCCGGGTGGTCAGGTCGACGAGCCGGGTGCGGCCGTTCTCGGCCAGGTACTCCGCGCTGCGCTGGTAGTCGAGCCCCATCTCCTCCAGCAGCGCGAGCTCGATCTCGAGGAACTCCACCGGCGCCCGCCGGATGGTGATCTCGGACTTCGTCACGATCGCGGCGGTGAGCAGGCTCATCGCCTCGATCGGGTCCTCCGACGGCGCGTAGTCGACGTCCACGTCGATGTCGGGCTTGCCGTGCACGGTCAGCGTGGTGGTGCCGATCCCGTCGATCCGGACCCCGAGCAGGTCCAGGTAGAAGCACAGGTCCTGGACCATGTAGTTCGGGCTGGCGTTGCGGATCACCGTGACGCCGTCGTGCCGCGCGGCGGCCATCACCGCGTTCTCGGTCACGGTGTCGCCGCGCTCGGTCAGCACGATCGGCTTGCCCGGCGCGATCGCCCGGTTGACCAGCGCGTGGTACTGCCCGCCGGTCGCCTTCACCTCGAGGCCGAACGGGCGCAGCGCGGTCAGGTGCGGCTCGACGGTGCGGGTGCCGAGGTCGCAGCCGCCGGCGTACGGCAGCTCGAAGGCGTCCTCGCGGTGCAGCAGCGGACCGAGGAACATGATGATCGAGCGGGTCCGGCGGGCCGCGTCGGCGTCCATCGAGCCGAGGTCGAGGTGCGCGGGCGGCACGATCTCCAGGTCGCCGGCGTCGTTCAGCCAGGTGGTCCGCACGCCGATCGAGTTCAGCACCTCGAGCAGGCGGTTGACCTCTTCGATGCGGGCCACCTTGCGCAGCGTCGTCCGGCCCTTGTTCAGCAGCGAGGCGCACAGCAGCGCGACACCGGCGTTCTTGCTCGACTTGACGTCGATCGCGCCGGAGAGCCGCCGGCCGCCGGCCACGCGCAGGTGGACCGGACCGCCGCCGAGAGAGACAATTTCGGAGTCGAGTGCTTCGCCGATCCGGGCGAGCATCTCGAGGGTGAGGTTCTGATGACCCTTCTCGATCCTGTTCACCGCACTCTGGCTGGTGTTCAGCACTTCCGCGAGCTGCGTCTGCGTCCAGCCGCGATGCTTGCGGGCGTCCCGGATGAGATTTCCGATCCGGCTCAGGTAGTCATCGGTCATGCCCCGGACCATATCTCACATGTGAGATATCACTGCATCGACCCGCCGGTGCCAGCGTAGCGAACGTCACTCGAGGACCGGACAGGGCCCATGTGACCTGGTGAAACGCCCGCCGCCTACAGTTACCCCCAACTCCCGCCGCCACCCGGAGAGGATCCACCAGATGCCCGACGACACCTCCGCCGGCGTGGTCAGCGAGTTCGAGGCTGAGTCATGGCCGCTGGAGGCGGCCGCGGACAGCCTGCACCAGGTCATCGACGGGTTCCACAACGGCGACACCAGGCCGCTGGTGATCGGCGACGGCGACCAGCCGGTGCTCGTGGTGCTCGCGATCGCCGACCTGGCCGACTTCCGGGCCCGGATCGCGGAGTTGTTGGGCAACCCGGTGGACGCCGGCTGGCTGCGGTACTACCTGCGCTCGAACTTCGACATGAGCTCGGAGCGCCTCGTCGAGCTGCTCGGCGTCGACGCGGACCACGGCCTGTCGTCGCTGGCCAGCCAGGTGACCGTCGAGCAGGCCGCGACGCTCATGCCGGACCACCTGCGCCGTACCGAAGCCGGCGGCAACCCGCTGATGCTGATCGGCGACGGGACCATGGCGACCGCGGCGCTGCTGTCCTTCCAGGCCTTCCAGGTGCTGCTGGCGATGGACGGCGACGGCAAGACCGAGGACGACTCCTGCGCGCACGACGACGAGGAGAAGCCGACAACGCCGCTCGAGGTGCTCGCCGAGCGGATCGGCCCGGTCTCGACGCAGCTGGTCGCGCAGATCAACGCCGGCCGCGAGCCGGGCCTCCCGCGGTACGAGCTGCACTTCGAGGACGAGCTGATCGAGCACCTGCGCGACCTCGAGGCGCGCGCGCAGAAGACGCCGGGCGGCGGGGCGTACGACGAGCTGAACAACCTGCTGCACCAGTTCGACCGGATGCGCAGCGGCCTGGTCCAGGCCGAGGCAGCCGACGAGCCGGACGAGGCGCCGTACCTCGAGGCGACCGATCTCAAGGCGGCGATGCCGGACATCCGGGACGCGTTCCGCGAGGGCGCCGACGATCCGTACCTGGTCGGTCTGGACGGGCGGCCGGTCGCCGGGCTGATCTCGTTCGACCTGTACGAGGAGCTGCAGAAGGTCTCGGTCGACCTGGGCGGCACCGACGAGGCGCCGGTGCTCCCGCTGCCCGAGCCGCGCTGGGAGAACGGGCCGCGGCTGCTGCCGTTCGACGTCGCGCTCGAGCTGTGCGAGGCGGTCATCGAGGACCTGACCAACGGCGAGGCCTCGATGCTGTTCATCGCCGACGAGGACGACGAGCCCGAGCTCGTCCTGGCTCCCCTGGCCTGGCTCTGGGCCTACGTCGACCACCTCGACCTGGAAAACGCCGAGGCCTGACAGCAGTGACTCCGCGGAGTGCCAGTCTGGATCCGTGAAGCGATCCAGCGTGGCTCTGACGGCGGCCGGCTGTCTGCTGGCGGCGACCGGATGCACGCCCGGCACAACCCACGTCACTCTCACCGTCGACCAGGCTGCGGCGCTCGCCGATCAGCAAGTGCACGTCAAAGTGACCGGAGCTCCGGCGGGCAAGCCGTTGGAGGTCGGAGCCGAGGCGGTGGACCGGGACGGGCGGAAGTGGCACGGGCAGGTGACGTTCACGGCGGACGACCACGGGACGGTGGTCCTCGACACCGCGAAGCCCTCGGCCGGCAGCTACCACGACACCGACGGCATGGGTCTGTTCTGGTCGATGAACCCGCCGGACGGGTCCCCGGACGCCCAGTCGTACCTCCCGCCGGTCGAGGACGGTCAGGCGGTCGAACACCTCGACCTGTTCGTCGACCGCGACGGCAAACGTCTCGCGAGTACGACGATCACGCGGCGCTGGGTGGCTCCCGGTGTGACGGCGAGGCCACTCACGAGGGCCAAGGACAAGCTGACCGGCCTGTACGTCGCCCCGAAGCCGGACGGCGCCAAGCATCCCGCCGTCCTGCTGCTCGGAGGTTCCGAAGGAGGACTGCCGCCGCCGTCGAGCACGTACCTGCTGGCGTCGCACGGCTACCCGGTGCTGGACCTGGCGTACTTCCACGCGCCGGGTGTGCCGCAGGACCTGCGCGAGATTCCACTCGAGTACTTCGCCGCGGCGGCGCAATGGCTGAGCAGGCAGCCGGAGGTCGACCCGGCGCACATCGTGGCCCTCGGCACGTCGTTCGGCAGTGAGCCCGCGCTCCTGGTCGCCGACCACTTCCCGCGACTCGTCCACGGAGCGGTGCTGCTGGCGCCGGGCGCCTCCGTGACTGGCTCCTTCCCACATTCGGGCGGCGCGGCCTGGACGTACCAGGGCAAGCCGCTGCCGGTGAACGATCCGATCCCGGTCGACGGTGTCAGCGGACCGGTCCTCGCGGTGGCCGGCGGCAGCGACCTCACGTGGGACTCGAAGCAGTCCGCGGAGTTGATCATGCTGCGCCTCGACGAAGCGCACAGCGCCTTCCCCCACGAGGCGGTGATCGTGGACGCCGCGGGCCACGGCGTCGGCGGGGCGCCGTACCTGCCGCACGGCACGAAGATCAACCACCCGATCGTCGGCCCTTACGACCTGGGCGGGAGCCGGCCGGCCAACGAAGCCGCGCTACGCCGGGGCTGGACGAAGACCCTGGCGCTGCTCGCCTCCCTGCAGCGTTAGCTGAACGGGAACAGCGGCTGCCACTCGGCGAGGGTGCCGATCTCGTAGACGCCGGCCGGGGTGTAGGGGTCCTTGGCGAGGATGTCGCGGAGCTCGGCCTCGTCGGCGACGTCGTACACGAGCAGCGCGCCGGTCTGGTCGGCGAACGGGCCGGCGGCCACGAGCTTGCCGGCCGCCTTCAGCTCGGCGAGGTACTCGCGGTGGGCCGGACGGACCTCCATCCGACGGTCGGTCTCGGCGACGTCGAAGCGCAGCTGCACGACAAATTGGGCCATGCGCAGAACTCTACAAGGCCCTTGGAAACAAGAAGATTTGGTGCGGGAAAGGGAGTCACGAGCCGCCACAGCGGCTGGTTCAGGTCAGACCCGAAAGTCGACGAGTGATCTCCCTTCCCGCCCGGATATTCTCACCAGCCGACCGGCCGCTACGCAAGGGGTTGGTAAAGGAAATTCCTACGGACAGTTGATTGACGTAACTCTTCGTGATGGAACCGCCCGCCGCGTCGATGAGAGCACCGATGCAGCCGTACAGTCCGTCACGCCGCTGTGTTGTCAAGGCCCGATGACCCGAATACGAGGACAGAAGTTCGAGATATTCGGCCGTCGAATAGCCCGCGTTCCAGACGAACCTGCGGAACTCGACAGACCCGAAAAGCCCTGTTTTCGCAAGGCTTGCCGGATCGTCTGGTACGTCGTCCGCGGCCGGCAGCCCGTCCGCAGTCGCGTCGTCGGTGAACCGTTCGTAGCAGGACTGCACGTCGGCGAAGAACTGCTCGGACCCGCCCGCGACATGATGTGTCGACACGACCGCCAACGCTCCGCCGGGCCGCAGCAGGTCCACGCAGCGCTGGACACGCGTCTGCGGGTCGAGCCAGTGGAACGCGGTCGCCGAGATGACCAGGTCGTACGACGGCGGCGGGAGCGGCCAGGTGTCGAAGTCCGCGACGATCACCTCGATCGCGGGGAACTTCCGTCGCAGTACTCCCGCGAGCCCCGGGCTGAGTTCGACGGCCGTGACCTGCCAGCCGCGTTCGACCATGGCGGCGGTCGCCTGGCCCGTGCCGGGGCCGATCTCCAGGACCTTCGGGCGGTCGCCGACGATTCGTGCCAGCTCGTCGAACAGCTCACGCGGATACGACGGCCGGACCCGGTCGTACAGCTCGGGATCCTCGCCGAAGGTCGTTCGCAGGCTCATCGCGGCAGGCTAGCGGACCTGTGCCACTCACCAACCACCCGCTGCACCCCGGGTTGGCGCTCTCGTGAGCGTGCCGGGCCGGAGCGAGCGAGGGTTGGTGGGTGGCGCAGGTCCGCCTGGCGTCAGTCCAGCGTCGCCCGGCCTGCCTCCAGCCGGGCTACCGGGATGCGGAACGGGGAGCAGGAGACGTAGTCGAGGCCCGCCTCGTGGAAGAAGTGGATGCTGTCGGGGTCGCCGCCGTGCTCGCCGCAGACGCCGAGCTTCAGGTCCGGCTTGGTCGCCCGGCCGCGGTCCACTCCGGTGCGGACCAGCGCCCCGACGCCCTCGCGGTCGATCGACTCGAACGGCGACACCGCGAAGATGCCCTTCTCCAGGTACCGCGAGAAGAACGCGCCCTCGACGTCGTCGCGGCTGAAGCCCCAGGTGGTCTGGGTCAGGTCGTTGGTGCCGAACGAGAAGAAGTCGGCCGCCTCGGCGATCTGGTCCGCGATCACCGCGGCCCGCGGCAGCTCGATCATCGTCCCGATCGGGATCTCCCCGGCCAGGCCGGCCTCGGCGAGCACGCGTTCGACCTCGTCGCGGGCCAGGTGCAGCTCCTGGATGGCGCCGACCAGCGGGATCATGATCTCCGGCCGCGGGTCCTTGCCACGCCCGCGCAGCTCGACGGCCGCTTGCGCGATCGCCCGGACCTGCATCGCGAACAGTCCGGGAATCACCAGCCCGAGCCGCACGCCGCGCAGCCCGAGCATCGGGTTCTGCTCGTGCAGCCGCTCGACGGCGGCCAGCAGCTTGGCGTCGTGCTCCGGCTCCTCGCCGCGCTCGCGCGCCACGGCGACCTTGACCGCCAGCTCCTCCATCGACGGCAGGAACTCGTGCAACGGCGGGTCGATCAGCCGGATCGTCACCGGCAGGCCGTCCATCGCGTCCAGCAGCTCCACGAAGTCCCCGCGCTGCAGGGGCTCCAGCTCCGCCAGCGCGGCGTCCCGGTCGGCGTCGTTGTCGGCGAGGATCAGCCGCTCGACGGATTCGCGCCGCTCCCCCAGGAACATGTGCTCGGTCCGGCACAGCCCGATCCCTTCGGCGCCGAACCGCCGCGCCCGCGCCGCGTCGTCCGCGGTGTCCGCATTGGTCCGTACGCCGAGTCGCCGGACCTCGTCCGCATGCGTGATCAGGCGGTGCACCGACGCGACCAGCTCGTCGCCGGCGTCGGGCGCCAGCGTGCCCTCGAAGTACTGCACGACCGGAGACGGCACGACCGGGACCTCGCCGCGGAACACCTCGCCGGTGGTGCCGTCGATCGAGATCAGCTCACCGGCCTCGATCACCGTGCCGTTCACCTTGATGGTGCCCTGGGCAACGTTCACGTCGAGCTCCTCGGCGCCGCAGACACAGGTCTTTCCCATGCCGCGGGCGACCACCGCCGCGTGCGAGGTCTTGCCGCCGCGGCTGGTCAGGATGCCCTGCGCCGCGATCATGCCGTGCAGGTCGTCCGGGTTGGTCTCGCGCCGGACCAGGATCACCTTCTCGCCGTTGTCCGCGGCCTCGACCGCGGCGGCCGACGTGAACACGACCTTGCCCGACGCCGCACCCGGCGACGCGCCGATCGCCTTGGTGATCCGGTCCTTGCCGGCGTCGGCGTCGAACCGCGGGAACATCAGCTGCGCGAGCTGCGCGCCCTTGACCCGCCGCAGCGCCTCGTCGGTGTCGATCACGCCCTCGTCGACCAGGCTGGTCGCGATCCGGAACGCGGCCGCCGCGGTCCGCTTGCCGACCCGGGTCTGCAGCATCCACAGCTTGCCGCGCTCGACGGTGAACTCGATGTCGCACAGGTCGCGGTAGTGGCCTTCGAGCGTGGCCATGATGCCCATCAGGTCGTCGTACGACGTCTTGTCGATCTGCTCGAGGTCGGCGAGCGGGACCGTGTTGCGGATGCCCGCCACCACATCCTCGCCCTGCGCGTTCTGCAGGTAGTCGCCGTACACCCCCTGCTGGCCGCTCGCGGGGTCGCGGGTGAACGCGACGCCGGTGCCGGAGTCCATGCCGAGGTTGCCGAACACCATCGAGCAGATGTTGACCGCCGTGCCGAGGTTGCCGTCGATGCGTTCCTGGCGGCGGTAGAGGACCGCGCGCTCGGCGTTCCAGGAACCGAAGACGGCCGCGATCGCGAGGTCCATCTGGGTCCGCGGATCCTGCGGGAACTCGCGGCCGGTGTGGTCGTGCACGGCCCGCTTGAAGGTCTCGACCAGCGCCTTCAGGTCGTCGGCGTCCAGATCGAGGTCGGTCCGCGCGCCCTTCGCGTCCTTGGCGGCGTCCAGCGCCTGCTCGAACACCTCGCCGTCCATGTCGAGCACGGTCTTGCCGAACATCTGGATCAGCCGCCGGTACGCGTCCCAGGCGAACCGCGGGTTGCCGGACTGGTGGGCCAGCCCGTTCACCGAGTCGTCGTTGAGGCCGACATTCAGAACGGTCTCCATCATCCCGGGCATCGAGGCGGCCGCGCCGGAGCGCACCGAGACCAGGAGCGGGTCGTCGGCCTGGCCGAGCTTCTTGCCCATCTTCTGCTGCAGCAGGTCGACGTGCCGATCGATCTCCTCGGCCAGCTCGGCCGGCACCGCGCCGGTCTCCAGGTACGCACGGCAGGCGTCGGTGGTGATGGTGAACCCCGGCGGCACCGGCAGGCCGAGGTTGGTCATCTCGGCGAGATTCGCGCCCTTGCCGCCGAGCAGCTCCTTCATGTCCTTGTTGCCTTCGGCGAAGTCGTAGACGAGTTTCGGCACGGTCACTCCCTGGGTTGCAGGCGGGTGGTTGCAGCGTGTTTCAGGTGCGGGAAGATGGCCCGCTGGCCCATCGACTCCGGCGGCGGGGGCGTGCTTTCAGAGTAAGCCCAAAAATCAGTCCAGTTGAACACTGGTCTCACTATCGCGACGTGACGCTTCCCACAGCTCGAAGGCCGGAAAACCCTTACAGCGTTGACAACGCAGGACAACCGACCCTGTTTCCAACGATTCCCAGCCAACCAGCGATCCGCCCGCAACGCAGCGGACCTTGGACCGGGATGCCCCAGGTCCAAGGTCCGCTTTTGCTGTTCGTACTAGAGCTTGCGGCGGGTGCGGAGGTAGTCGCCGACCACCGCCGCGCCCAGACCGTCGGCGTCCGGCGCGACGACCCGCCCGCCGCTGCGGCGGGCCAGCAGGTCGACGAACGCGTTCAGCCGCGGGTCGCCGCCGAGCCGGAAGACGGTCAGCGAGGCGCCGAGTTTCGCGAGCCGGTCGACCTCGAAGATCGTCTTGCGGAGCGTCGCCGGCTCGGGCGGGTACGAGAACTCCGCCGTACCGTCGGGCTCGAGGTGCGCGGTCGGCTCCCCGTCCGTCACCATCAGCACGACCGGTTGCGCATCCGGGTGCCGCCGCAGGTGCCGGCCGGCGAGGAGCAGCGCGTGGTGCGCGTTCGTGCCCTGCTCCCAGGTGCCCTCCATGCCGATCAGCTGCGGCAGCTCGACCACCCCCGGCGTACCGGCCGAAGGTGATCAGCTGCAGCGCGTCGTTGCGGTACCGGGTCGAGATCAGCTGGTGCAGCGCGAGCGCCGTCCGCTTCATCGGCAGCCAGCGGCCCTCCTGCACCATCGACCACGACGTGTCGACCAACAACGCCACCGCGGCCCGGGCACGGTGCTCGGTCTCCGCGATCTCCACGTCCGCGACGTCGAGCTTCACCGAGCCGCTGCGCGAAGCAGTCCGCAGTACGGCGTTCCGCACGGTGCGCGGCACGTCCCACGGCTGGGTGTCGCCGAACTCCCACGGACGCGACGACCCGCTCAACTCGCCGGCCGCGCCCGCGTTGGCCGCGTCCCGTTCACCGGATCCGCGAGCGGTTCGCAGTACGTCGGCCAGCGCCGTCTGCCCGAGCTGACGCAACGCCTTGGGCGACAGCCGCAGCGAGCCGTCCGGCGCCCGCTCGATCAGGCCCTGATCCCGCAGTTGCCGCTCCAGCTCGCTCAGCCGGCGTGCGTCGACCGTCGCCTCGTCGCCCAGCTGACGGGTGAGCGCGTCGAGATCGATGTCCTCCAGCCGCGCTCCCGGATACGACTGCGCCAGCTGCTCGGCCAGTGCGTCCAGCTCCGCGAGGTCGGACATCGCCCGGGCGCCGTCGGCGAGACCGAGAGGATCGTCACCGCTCATCTGCTCCGACCCGTACCAGTCCTCGCCCGGCCGCAGTGCCTGCAGCTGGGCGTCCAGCTGCGACAACTGCTGCGCGAGTTGCGGGCTGCCGAACGCTTGCTGCGACAGCTCCATCAGCTCCGCCCGCTGTTCGGGCGTCATCGAGTTCAGCATCCGTTGCGCCGCGGCCGCCCGCTGCGCGAGCACGTCGATCAGCTCGTCGACGGTGCGCGGGTTCTCCGGGAAGAACTCGCCGTGCTTGGCCATGAACTCGTCGAACAGCTCGGGTACGTCGGGACGCCCCTGCGCATGCGCCGCGAGCAGCGCGTTCAGGTCCGTGAGCATCTCGTTGATCCGCTCGACGTCCTCGGGCGTCGTCTGCTGCAGGGCCTCCTTCATACCCTCGAACCGCGACCCGAGCAGCTCCTTCCCGAGCAGCTCCCGGATCTCCTCGTACTTCTGCCGCGCCTGCGACGACTCCCACTGGTAGTTCGCCAGCTCCCGTACGGCGGCCGCCGTACCGGACGGGAGCGCGTCGAGCTCGGCCTCTTTGAACCGCGCATCGTCGGACGGGTTCGGGAACAGCTCGCGCCGCTCCGCCTCCAGGGCCTCGTCGAGCAGCCGCTGGACGTCCTGCAGGGTGCCGTCGAGGTTGTGCCGCCGCTGGATCTCGCGGCGGCGCTCCCACAACCGGCGGGTCAGGTCGTCGAGGCCCTGGGTGTTCCGGGTGCCGCGCCGGAGCAGTTCCTCCAGCGCGGACCGCGGCGACGATCCGTTCATGACGTCCCGGCCGATCTCGTCCAGGGCGTCCCGCAGGTCCGCGGGCGCCTGGAGCGGATCCGGCCCGTCGTGCCACGGTCCGTACGACCAGCCTTCTGGGATGGACGCCGACATGTCAGGCGCCGTAGATCGTGGTGTCGTTGTCGGCGTCCTTCGCCACCCGTTTCGACAGGTACAGCATCTCCAGGGCGAGCTCGACCGCGGCGGCGATCCGGCCGGACGAGTCGTCCGGCTCCACGCCGGCGCGCGCGGCGACGTCGTGCAGGACCGGCAGCTCGGGCAGCGCGGCCAGCACCTCCCGGCCGGGCACCCGCTCGCCCGTCGTCACAAGGTTGCCATCGGCAACAGCGTGAGCCAGCGGGGTGAGGTCGAGACCCGCGAACCGCTCGCGCGCCGTGTCGGCGACGGACCGGCGTAGCAGGTACTCGAGCAGCTCGATCTCGCGCCCCTCCTCCCCCGGCTCGAACTCGAGCTTGCCCCGCAGCACGGCGGGCACCGCCTCCAGGTCGACCGGCCGGGCAACCGCAGGCTCCTCACCGGTGATCGCGGACCGGCGCAGCGCGGCCGCGGCGATCGTCTCGGCCGCGGCGACCGCGAACCGGGCGGACACCCCGGACCGCTGATCGATCGCCGTCGACTCGCGCAGGTGCCGGACGAACCGGGCCAGCACCTCCAGCAGCGGTTCGCCGACCTCGGCGGTGAACTCGGCCTCCTGCCGGATCACGTCCACCTCGGCGTCGATGTCGAGCGGGTAGTGGGTCCGGACCTCGGCGCCGAACCGGTCCTTCAGCGGCGTGATGATCCGGCCGCGGTTGGTGTAGTCCTCGGGGTTGGCCGTTGCCACCAGCAACACGTCGAGCGGCAGCCGCAGCGTGTAGCCGCGGACCTGGATGTCGCGCTCCTCCATCACGTTCAGCAGCGCGACCTGGATCCGCTCGGCGAGGTCGGGCAGCTCGTTGACCGCGACGATGCCGCGGTGTGAGCGCGGGACCAGCCCGAAGTGGATGGTCTCCGGGTCGCCGAGACTGCGGCCCTCGGCAACCTTCACCGGGTCCACGTCGCCGATCAGGTCACCGACGCTGGTGTCGGGTGTGGCCAGCTTCTCGGCGTACCGCAACGAGCGGTGCAGCCAGGCGACCGGCAGGTCGTCGCCGAGCTCGGCAGCCCGGCGGCGGGAGGCGGGCGTGATCGGGTCGAGCGGGTGCTCGGGCAGCTCCGCGCCCTCGATCACCGGGGTCCACTCGTCGAGCAGACCGACCAGTGTGCGCAGCAGCCGGGTCTTGCCCTGACCGCGCTCACCGAGCAGGACGACGTCGTGCCCCGCGAGCAATGCGCGCTCGAGCTGCGGGATCACCGTGCGGGTGAAGCCGACGATGCCGGGCCAGGGATCACGCCCGGCCCGGAGTTCTTTCAGCAGGTTGTCACGGATTTCGGCCTTGATCGACCGGGGAAGATATCCGGCGGCCCGGAGGTCACCGGCCTTACGAGGAAGTTCAGCAGGTGCACTAGTCACCCTGATGACGTTAGCTCGCTCACCCCAAATCGCTAAGGGATATCTCACCGCCGGGGCGTGACCCGGCCGGACGTGAACACGTGTGTCGGCGTGAACGTGACCGGCACCCACGGGTGCGCCGCGGACTCGCGGGTGACGAAATGGTCGCCGTCGGCGGGTTCGGTCGGTCGCAGCTCGTACTCGTGCACCGGGTCCTCGGAGAACAGCAGCCGGTCGCCGGTTGCGGTGTAGACCATCACCAGTTCGTCCTCACGCTTCGCGACGTCGAGCCGCACGCTGGCGCGTTCGTACCGCCCTGCGTGACGGTCGTCGACGAGTACGTCGATCGGCCGCGGCGCGGGCGGATGCGCGACCCCGGCGTACTGCGTGAACACCTCGGACGCGAGCGGTTCGAACAGGCGGGTGCCGTTGCCCGAGTTGGTCAGCAGGCACATCGCCAGCCGCGCCTCCGGGTCGATCCGCAGAAACGCCAGCTGCGAGATCGTCGACCCGTCGTGCCCGAACAGCCGGCGGCCTCCCCAGTCGTAGATCCGCCAGGTCAGGCCGAGGTCGACGAAGCCGCCGATGCCGGCCGCGTACGGGACCTGCGGCTCCTGCATGGCCGCGTACCGCTCGTCGGTCAGGTGCATCCGGGCGAACTCGAGCAGGTCCGCGGCGCTCGCGCTGATCGTCCCGGCCGGTCCGATGCTGCGCGGCAGCTGCCACGTCTTCACCCGCGAGCCGTCCGTGGCCAGGTGACCGACCGCGGCGCGTTCCAGGATCGCCTCTTCCGGCAGTGTCACCGTGTGGGCGAGGCCGAGCGGCTCGACCAGGCGGGCCTTCAGTGACGCGTCCCAGGTCCGGCCGTCGAGCACCTCGATCAGCCGACCGAGCAGGACGAATCCCGCGTTGCAGTACGAGTACGCCGTACCGGGCTCGAAGAGCTGGTCGACGCCTGCCAGCAGGGCGACGTACCGCTGGAGGCAGTCGTCGCCGCGACCGGTGTCGGTGAACAGGTCGCCGTCGATGCCGCTGGTGTGGGTCAGCAGGTGACGGACCGTGATCCGCGCATCAACCGGCGCTTCGGGCAACAGCTGGACGACCGGGTCGTCCAGCCGCAGCCGCTCCTCGTCGGCCAGCTGCACGATCATCGACGCGGTCCACGGCTTGCTGATCGAGCCGATCTGGAACAGGGAGTCCGCCGTGGTGCCGACGTCGGTCGCCGCGTTCAGGACGCCGTACGGCGCGATGGTCGTCTCGCCGTCGCGCCAGATCCCGAGCACCGCGCCGGTGACCTCGGCCGCCACCGCCAACTCGCTCAACCGCGCAGACCAGTCAGGCATGCGCCCAACCTACGTGCTGGTCGGCCGCCGATCGTGGTGGGGCGGTACCGTCTGCCGCGTGGACGGGATTCCGGACGTGATCGGCGACGGGCTGCGGGTGCTGTTCTCCGGGATCAATCCCGGGTTGATGTCGGCGGCGACGGGGCATCACTTCGCCCGGCCGGGGAACCGGTTCTGGCCGGCGCTGCAGCTGAGTGGGTTCACCTCCCGGCAGCTGCACCCGAGTGAGCAGCAGGAGTTGCTCAGCTATCGGCTCGGGATCACCAATGTCGTCGACCGGCCGTCGGCGAAGGCGGCCGAGCTGACGCGGGCCGAGCTCGTCGCGGGCGGCGAGAACCTGGTCAGGAAGGTCCTCGACGTCCAGCCGGAGTGGCTGGCGGTCCTCGGCGTCACGGCGTACCGGGACGCCTTCGGGGAACGGACAGCGACAGTGGGCAAGCAGGACCGGACGATCGGCACGACCCAAGTCTGGGTGCTGCCGAACCCGAGCGGCCTGAATGCCCACTACACGTTGCCGAAACTCGCGGAGGCGTTCGCGGAGCTCGAACGGGTCAGTTGAGCGCCCTGCCCGCGTTGCGCGCCCGGGAGGCCGCAACCATGATCCTGGACGCGTCGACGAGGGCCTGACACCACCCATTGGGCAGGATGGGTGCATGCGCCTGCCCGAGCTGCTGCGATCGATCGACGGACTCTCGCGCGGACAGCGCGTACGCCTGCTCGCCGACCGGGCGCCGGAGCTGACCGGGCTGCTCGACGAGCTGGCTCGCGGCTCGGCCTTCGAGCGCGTCCTCGGCCTGCAGATCGCCGAGGTCACGCGCCAGGCGCCGTACGTGAGCCGGATGCTGCGTGACCCGGATCCGGCCGTGCAGGGCCGGGCGCTCGCGGCCGTCGCCCGCGGGGTGCCGGTCACGGACGACGAGCTGCGCATCGCGTACGACGATGCGCCCGCTGCGCTGCGGTCGAAGCTGGTCTCGCTGGTACGGCGACAGCGGCGCGAGCATCTCGCCGTACGGCTGATCGACGAGCACCGCGCGCGGTGGGGTGACGTGGCGGCGACCGCATTGCTCGCCGCAACGGACCAGGAGACTGTGACGCGGCTGCTGCCCGAGCTGGCGTACTGCGTGACGCCAGGTGGTTGGCGTCAGCTCGCGAAGCACCACCCGGACGCAGTACTGGCGTTTGCGCGCCAGACGCTTCCGGCTGACGACGAGTGGTGGCAGGGTGTCGGCCACGGTGTCACTGCAGCGCTCGACGTAGACCTGATCAAGCAGGCCCTCCCCGCGCACGACATCCCGATCGCAGTGCTCGACGTCCTCGGGCCGCTGACGGACCGGGACCCCGCGGGCGTGCTGCAGCTGCTACTGGCACCTGACCGGCGCCGTACGGTGTCGCGGGCTCTCACGCCGGCGTTCCGGCGTCGTCTGCACAGGTACTCCGATGAGGACCTCGTCAGTCTCGGCCGGGTTCTCTGGCCGCAGCTCGCCGGTGTCCTGGGCGTGCTGCCACCGTCCCGGCGCGCTGTCATCTTCGCCGCGGTCACACAACATGTCGACCTTGGTCAGGCGCAGCTGAATGGTGATCTGCTGGGGGCACTGCCGCACGCTGTGCGGGCTGAGCAGACACGCCGGATGCTGACGCTGCCAGCCGGCTCAGATGGGGCGTGGCGGCGCAGTGTCGCCGGTCATCTGCCCTTTGACGAGGCGTTTGCGTTGCTGGAGCCCGACGTCCGTGATCCCGATGCGGCTGTGCGCAGCTCGGTCCACCGGGCAGTGATCCAGTCCGCCGGGCACGGCAGGCAGCCGGAGCAAGTTGTGCAGGCTGTCACGTGGGCGGTCGGCCGGGTCCGCAACGACCAGGACACGGTGCGACTCAACGTCGTACAGGCTGTTGTGGAGTTGCCGCCGACGCTGTTGACGGACGCGCTGCTCGAGTCGCTGGACATGTTGCTCACCGATGCGCTGGCGGCACGAGACGTCTCTTGGGCGACACGGCGGGCGTTGACGCAACTGGCCGAGCACGCCGTCGTCCGCGGCGCCGTCGACGACCGGCCCGGCGTACTGGAGTGGGGACTGCAGGCACACGCGCGGTTGTCCGAGAACGCGGGCTCGCTCAGTCTGTACGGCTTGGTCGACGGTCTGCCGCGCGGGCGTGAGGTCCAGGTGTACGACGTCCTGCGGCGGGCGGTCGAGGCGGCGGC
The DNA here is from genome assembly GCF_040610875.1 of Kribbella sp. NPDC003505. NCBI lineage: Bacteria > Bacillati > Actinomycetota > Actinomycetes > Propionibacteriales > Kribbellaceae > Kribbella > Kribbella sp. NPDC003505. The sequence continues at coordinate 403,545 of NZ_JBEXNA010000001.1, forward strand.
GAAGCGAAACGAGTTCGGTCTGGCGCTTGCGGTGGCGGGAGCCTTCGGCCGTCGCGGGTGGTCGTTGGAGCCGTTGCAGGAGGTGCTGGAGCAGGCAGTCTGGTCGAACCAGGAGTACACCGTGCAGTCAGCGTGCCGGTACTGGCTGGACGCACCGGCTACACGCTCGGCCCGCGTTGAGCAGATTATTGCTCGCGACGTACGGATGGCCCGCTGGCATCCGGTGTGGTGGGTCGTCACCGAGTTGCGCACCGACCTGCTCGACCAGGTGTTCGCGGCGGCGGGGCGGATCCGCCGGTTCGACCGGAACAGTGCCGCGTGGGAGGTGCCGAGCTACGCGCTGCGGCAATGGTTGCCGCGACAGCAGGCCCGGTACGCCGAGCTGCTGGTCGGCGTCGCACGTGACGAGCGGATGTCGGAGTTGTACCGGGCGTTGGCGGTGAAGACGCTGGGGCGCGTGCCGGTGGCGGGGCGGGCCGCGTTGGACGAGTTTCTCGCTAGTTCCGACGTACTGCTGCAGGAGGCCGCACTGGCCGCACTGGCGTGGACGGAACGACCTGACTTGGCTATGCCGCTGCTGCTCGCGCATGTGGGGGACGATCGCGCGCGGGTTGCTGTCTACGCCGCTGCCCGGGCGGCGCGGTTCGTGCGACCGAGTCGGCTGCCCGGGCTGCTCCAGCCGGTGCTTTCTGGCGACGGTGTGAAGGTCACATCGCGGAAAGAGGCCGTGCGGCTGCTCGGTGAGCTCAGGGCGCCGGGGGCCGGCGCCGTACTCACAGAGACGTGGTCCGGTGCGCATCGGGATGTGCGGGCGGCTATTGCGCGGACTGTGTCGCAGTACTTGCTGTACGACCCGGCGGCGTGGGCGGTGCTGGAGCAGGCTGTTCACGATTCGCCGGCTACCGCTACGGCGTTGACGGTGCGGCGCCCGTACGACGTACCCGTGGCCTATCGCTCGCGGTACGCCGACCTGCTGATCGCTGTGACGACACGGGCTGAGCCTGAGGTTGTCGGGGCGGCTTTGCACGCGTTGCGGGGGTGGGCGCGGTACAACTCCGCTGCCGCTCGGGTGTGTGCGGACTTCCTCAGCCGGCTGGAGCTGCGTAGCCGGGTGTGGCGGGACGCGGGCTCGGCGTTGGTCTCCTTCTTGGCTACCGATGCGCCCGCGGGGCTGGACGAGGTGGTCGAGGCTGTCCGGCTACTCGTGCGTCTCGAGCGGGATCCATCGCTGCCGGACGCATTGCCGGACCGGGATCACCCGGCGCGGCAGCGGCTCACGTATCTGGTGCGTCAGCTGTCTGCTCACTTCGCCAACCGCTCCGCCGACGTCCGCAGCCACCTGCGGGCCGTCGCTTCTGAGCTTGCCGGAGCGGACCTTCTCGAGCTCCGCCTGCAGCTCCTGGTCCTCTCACATGACGACTTGCGCGTCCTCACCAACGAGCTCCGCGAACTCGTCACCGACGACGCTCTCGCCGCAGCCACGGCCGCCGACCTCGTCCGCGCCCGCCTGTCCGCAACAGAACCGACCTGGACGCCCGCCGCCGTACTCCCCGTCACCGAGTCCCTCGTCCGATCTCCCGACCTGGCAGCCGGCCTGCTGGCCCACGCTGTCCTCACCACCGCCGGCCCCCGAGCCGGCTGGCCACCCGCCTGGCGAGCCCTCCTAGTTGCCCTCCGCAACCATCCGGCACCACCGGTCCGCCGCCACGCCCTCGACCTCACGACGTCCCAGGAGTAACCAGACTCCCGCCTGCGCACACCACCACGCATCAGGTGCGTGGATTGTCCTGTTCGGCCTCGCGGGCACGTTTGCGGCGCTTGCCTTCGTGCATGGCGGCGACGCGGGCGACCGGGATGGTGCGCCCTTCCTCGAGGACGTCGTCGGGGATGGCTTGTGGCGCGGGGAGCTGTTCGGCCCAGGGGTCGCGGTCGGCGAGGAGGGCGGGCGCGGTGCGCACGGTGAAGTCGCGCGGGGCGACGTTCTCCAGGTCGTCCCACCCGACCGGGTACGACACCGTCGCACCCGGACGGACCCGCGGACTGTACGCCGCGACCACCGTCGCGCCGCCGGACCGCGTCGAGTCGACGAACACCTTCCCGTGCCGGTCCTCCTTGATGTACGCCGTGGTCGCGATCGACGGGTCGATCTTCTCGGCGCGCGCCGCGATCGCCCGCGTGGCGGCCGCCGCGTCCTCGATCGTCACAGTGTCGACAATCGGCACGATCACGTGCACGCCCTTCGCGCCGCTCGTCTTCACCGCGCCCGCCAGGCCGGAGTCGGTCAGCGCCTGCCGCACCAGCAGCGCGGCCTGGACGGCCATCGCGAACGTCTCCCCTTCCGGCGGGTCGAGGTCGAGCACCAGGTGCGTGACGCGGTCCCAGCGCTCGGCACGCATCAGCGTCGGGTGGTACTCCACGGCGCGCTGGTTCGCGAACCACAGCAGCGTCCGGCGGTCGTCGCACAAGGCGTACGACACCTGGCGTTTCGACGCCTCCGCCCACACCTGCACGGTCTTCACCCAGTCCGGCGTGTACTTCGGGACGTTCTTCTGCATGAACTTGGGCTGTCCCGGCCGGATCCGCACGACCGACAACGGCCGCCCGCGCAGCTCCGGCAGGATCCGTTCGTGCACGGCGTCGAGGTAGTCGACCAGGTCCCGCTTCGTGGCGTCAGCCCCGTCGAACAGCGGCTGATCCAGATTGGTGAGGTCGACCCCGTCCCGCGTCTCATCCGGCTTGCTGGCCATTCCCCGAGCTTAGAAGGCGCACCAGTGCATCGAGAACCACCGCGCGGCTGTGCGGATCGTGCAGGTTTTGTTCAAGAGGCGCGGTGGCGGTCGGGCCTAGGCTCTGGTCCATGCCAGACAACGGAGCAGTTCTCGTCACCGGTGGGCTGGGGATGATCGGCGCCCAGACCGCCGGCGCGCTCGCCGGCCTCGGGCACGAGGTGGTCGTCACCTCCTACCGCCGCACCGAGGTGCCGTCCTTCCTCAGCGGACGGGTCACCGTCGAGTCGCTCGATGCCACCGACCGCGAAGCTTTCCTGGCCCTGGGCAATCGATACGACGTTCGCGACATCGTCCACCTGGCAGGGACCATTCCGGGCCAAGACCCGGTCGCGTACTTTCGTACCGACACGACCGCGCTGCTGAACGCTCTCGACGCCGCTCGCGCCTGGGGCGTGCGCCGGTTCGCGGTGGCGAGCAGTATCGGAAACTACATCGGGCGGCCGGAGATCCCCTGGCACGAGGACCTGGCGTTGCCGGCCGCGGACCTGCCGCTGCTGATCATCGCGTTCAAGAAGGCCGTCGAGCCGATCACCACCCATGCACTGCACGGCACCGGCATCCAGCCGATCATCCTGCGGATCGGGAGCGTCTGGGGCCCGCTGATGGACCCGGAGTCCCCGTTCAACCCGATGCCGTCGTGCGTCAGCGCCGTACTGCGTGGTGACACACCCAAACCGATGTACGCCGACGACGCGGGCGACAACTGCTACGCCCCTGACGCCGGCCGCGCGATCGCCCTGCTGACCGCCGCCGAGCAGCTCCCCCACACGATCTACAACGTGTCGAGCGGACGCCCGGTCAGCAACCGCGAGCTGGTCGAAGGGCTGCGGGCGATCAGGCCCGACGCCCACATCGAGCTCCTTCCCGGACGCGCGAACGGCCCCGGCGAGGACCCGTACCTGGACATCACCCGGTTGACGCAGGACACCGGCTTCATCCCGCAGTACGACCCGGCCGAGGCCGTCGCTCACTACGTCTCCTGGCGCTCCGAGAACTCCCGCTGACAGAACCTGGAACACCAAATGGTATGTGGGGACAAGTAATACCTTGTCGCCACGCACCATTACTTGTCGTCGGTTCACCGCGGCTCCTGCGGGACGGGTGGCGGTCGCTGGCGGCCGGCGTCGGTGCCGGATTCACCTTGCTGTACGTCGATGTGGACGACGCGACCGTACGGCGGCGGCGGGTCGAGAACCTTGTCGATCCGCGGCGGCGGGACGTCGGGGTCGACGTACTGGAGGAGCACCTTGCCGGATTCGAGCCGCCGGGGGACGACGAGAGCGCCGTACGGGTGCGGTCCGCCGACGAGCTGGATCAGGTGTGGAGGGTCGGCCGGTAGGTCAGTTCCTGGGTGTTGCCGTCGAGGGTTCGGGACTCGAGCAGTTCGAGGTCGAAGTCGGCGGCGCCGCCGAAGATCGGGTCGGAGCCGGTGCGGCCGGAGATGACCGGGAAGATCGTGACCTGGACGCGGTCGACGAGGCCGGCGGCCATCAGCGCGCGGTTCATCGCGAGGCTGCCGTGCGAGCGCAGCGGCAGGTCCGACTCCTCCTTCAGCCGGGCGACGACGTCGACCGCGTCGCCGTGGGCGAGGGTCGCGTTCGCCCAATCCAGCGGGCCGTCGAGCGTGGTCGAGACGACCGTCGACGGCATCGCCATCATCTGGTTGTTCACCGGGTCGTCGATCTTCGGCGCGCTGCTCGGGCCGAGGATGTCGAGGAACAGCCGGTACGTGTTCGCCCCGAGCACCAGCCGCTGCTCCGAGTTGTACGAGTCCAGCCGCCGCTCGAGAAACTCCGGCCCGGCCTTGCCCCAGTAGCCGCCCCAGTCCCCGTTCTCGTCGTACGAACCGAACCCGTCGAGCGTGCAGAAGATGTCGAACGTGTACGTCGCGGTCATGATGCCCTCCTCGGTACGCCGGTTGCGCTGTCACCTACCCAACGAGCACGTCACCGCGGATCCGACACCTGGTGTCGATCCACCGCTTCCGCAGGGTCAGCCGCCGGAGACGCCGATTTCGGCGTCGGCGAGGTCGGCCGTCAAGCCGTCGGTGTCGTCGAGCCAGCCTTGTGGGAGGACGATGTGGTCGCGAGGGCTGCCTTGGCGGCCGCGGGGGGCGCCGAGTTCGGCGACCGGGAACGGGACGCTGCGGTCGAGCTCCTCCAGCAACTCGTCCAGCCGGGCGAGGGAGTCGACCATACCGAGGGCGGCGCGCAGTTCGCCGCCGGCCGGGAAGCCCTTCAGGTACCACGGGACGTGCTTGCGGAAGTCGCGCAGGCCGCGCTGCTCCCCCATCAGCTCCGCGAGCAGCTCGCCGTGCCGGCGCATCACGTCGGCGACCTCGCCGAGCGTCGGCAGGTTCAGCGCCTCGCCGCCGGCGAACGCAACCGCGAGATCGCGGAACAGCCACGGCCGGCCGAGGCAGCCGCGTCCGACGATGACGCCCGCGCAGCCCGTCTCGGCGACCATCCGCAGGGCGTCGCCGGCTTCCCAGATGTCGCCGTTGCCGAGCACCGGGATGTCGACGTGCTCGACCAGCGCGGCGATCGTCGACCAGTCCGCCTGCCCCGAGTACGCCTGTGACGCCGTACGACCGTGGAGCCCGATCGCCGCCGCACCCGAGTCCGCGGCGATCCGCCCCGCGTCCAGGTAGGTCTGGTGGTCGAGGTCGATCCCGATCCGGGTCTTCATCGTCACCGGCACGCCGTACGGCGTCGCGGCGTGCACGGCCGAGCGCAGGATCGCGCCGAGCAGGTTCCGCTTCCACGGCAGCGCCGCGCCGCCGCCCTTGCGGGTCACCTTAGGGACCGGGCAGCCGAAGTTCAGATCGATGTGCGCGACGCCGTACGAGTCGCACAAGATCTGCACCGCACGCCCGATGTAGGTCGGGTCGACGCCGTACAGCTGCACCGACCGCACGGTCTCGCGCGCGTCGAACGTCAGCATGTCGAGCGACTTCTGGTCGCCCTCGACGATGCCGCGCGACGTGATCATCTCGCACACGTACAGCCCGGCGCCCTGCTCGGCGCACAGCCGCCGGTACGCCGCATTCGTGATGCCGGCCATCGGCGCCAGCACCACCGGCGTCTCGATCGTCAGATTTCCCAGGTGCAGCATGTCAGGCCTTCGCCACCAGCACCTGTCCGTCGCCGGAAACCTGTGCTTTGTAAGGCTGTACGGCGTTGGCGGTGGTCGTCACGTCGCACGCGATCGGCTCGCCGGAATGCTTGACGACGGCAACATCGTCCATCGTGCAGGTCACCTTCGCGGCGTCCGTGACGGTCCGCAGGACGGCATCCACGACCTTGGCCCGAACGATCGCGACGGACTGCGAGGTGAACTTGTACGACGCCGAGTACTGCTTGGCGTCGACCGTCAGCGTGCCGGTGTAGGGCTTCCCGGCGTACGTCACCGTGCAGGTCAGCTCGTGCTTGCCGGCGGTCTCGACAGTGTCGATGCCGGGGCACTTCACGGTCGTCGCGGCGGCCTTGCCGGCGGTGACCTGGGCCTGCTTCGCGATCGCGAACGTGATCCGCTCGGCGAGCGGCGCGTCGGACTCCGGTTCCCCGGTGACCTTCGGCGTCGGCCAGGGCTTCGACGGTGTCGGCAGCGCGGTCAGCGTCGGTGTCGACGCGCTCGGGATCGGCGCGCTCGACGGCGGCGCGCTGGTGGCGGGCGCCGTCGGCGACGTCCCCGCCTCGGGCTTGGTGTCCGAGCAGGACACCAGCGCGAGCAGCGCCACGGCGACCAGTCCGAAGAGGGCCAGATCCCGAATCGGCTTCATCGTCAGCAACCCACCAGGTGCTGGGCGAGGTAGCCGGTGACCTCGGTGAGGGCGACCCGCTCCTGCTTCATCGAATCCCGCTCGCGGATCGTCACGGCCTGGTCTTCGAGGGTGTCGAAGTCGACGGTGATGCAGTACGGCGTACCGATCTCGTCCTGGCGGCGGTAGCGGCGGCCGATCGCGCCGGCGTCGTCGAAGTCGACGTTCCAGTTCTGCCGCAGCTCGCCGGCCAGGTCGCGCGCCTTCGGCGAGAGGTCGGCGTTGCGGGACAGCGGCAGCACGGCGGCCTTGACCGGCGCGAGCCGCGGGTCGAACCGCAGGACCGTCCGCTTGTCGACACCGCCCTTGGCGTTCGGCGCCTCGTCCTCGGTGTAGGCGTCGAGCAGGAACGCCAGCACGTTGCGGGTCAGGCCGGCCGCGGGCTCGATCACGTACGGCGTCCAGCGCTCGCCCTTCTCCTGGTCGAAGTACGACAGGTCGGCGCCGGAGTGCTTGGAGTGCGTGGTCAGGTCGAAGTCGGTGCGGTTCGCGATGCCCTCGAGCTCGTCGAACTCCTTGCCGCCGAAGTTGAACCGGTACTCGATGTCGACGGTGCGCTTGGAGTAGTGGCTCAGCTTCTCCTTCGGGTGCTCGTAGAACCGCATGTTGTCCGGGTTCAGCCCGAGGCCGGTGTACCAGTCCCAGCGCGCCTTCAGCCAGTACTCGTGCCAGTCCTCGTCGGAGCCGGGCTCGACGAAGAACTCCATCTCCATCTGCTCGAACTCGCGGGTCCGGAAGATGAAGTTGCCCGGGGTGATCTCGTTGCGGAAGCTCTTGCCGACCTGGGCGATCCCGAACGGCGGCTTCTTCCGCGCGGTGCCCATCACGTTCGCGAAGTTGATGAAGATGCCCTGCGCGGTCTCCGGGCGGAGGTAGTGCAGGCCCTCCTCGGACTCGACCGGGCCGAGGTAGGTCTTCAGCAGCCCGTTGAACATCCGCGGCTCGGTGAACGTGCCCTTGTTACCGCAGTTCGGGCAGGCGATCTCGGCCAGCTCGACCGCTTCGGGATCCTTGTTCTTGCGCCGCGCGAAGTCCTCGCGCAGGTGGTCGTCGCGGAACCGCTTGTGGCAGGACTGGCACTCGGTCAGCGGGTCGACGAACTCGGCCAGGTGGCCGGAGGCCTCCCAGACCTGGGTCGGCAGGATCACCGAGGAGTCCAGACCGACGATGTCGTCGCGGCCGGTCACCATCGTCCGCCACCACTGGGTGCGCACGTTGTTCTTCAGCTCGACGCCCAGCGGCCCGTAGTCCCAGGCCGACTTGGTACCGCCGTAGATCTCGCCGCACGGATAGACGAAGCCCCTGCGCTTGGAGAGGCTGACGACGGCATCGACGGTTTCCACGGGCACTTTTCGACTCCAGAACGGGCACAGAACGGGTACAGAACAGGTACAGGCAGATCTACGGAAGGAACCAGGCTATCGGTCCGGGGTGGCCGCGATCGAATCCGTGCTAACTCGGCAGATCCTCGTACGCCGTCGGCTCGTCGAGCGCCTCGGACAACAGGGGCACCGCGGCCAGCTTCACCTCGTACGGCGACAGCGCGCGCCGGTAACTGCCGATGTTCTCGAACTCGAGCGTCAGCGCCAGCAACTCCGGGTCGTCCACATTCTTCCCGACCCGCGCCGCGACGAACCCTTTCTGCCTCGCCAGCACGTCGACAGCGGCCCGCACCCGCTCCCCGAACCCGGCCTGCCCGGCCTCCCCCACCCGAAACCTGATCACCACGAACACGGGCTCAACCATAGGACCTGGAACAATGGAGGTATGAGCACCCCCAGCAGTCCGTTGCGGCAGCGGATCACCAAGATCAGCTATCCGTACGTCGCCAAGCTGCACGCCGCGCCCAAGTTGACGTTGCCGGGGATCACGCTGGTGCTGGCGCTGGTCGGGGTGTTCGCTCCGGTGCCGGTGGGGGTGCCGGCGTTGGTGTTGCTGGCGTTGCTGCTGGGGTGGCTGGCGTTCCTGTCGTGGCCGGCGGTGACGAACGGGCCGCGGTTCCTGCGGATCTTCTCGATCCTCGTGATCCTGCTGTTCGCGGTCTCGAGGATCGCGACCGGCTGAGCCGCGCGGTCCTTCAGGGGCGGCCGAGGCTGTCGTAGGCCGCGTCGACCGCGGCCTCGCGGAGCTCGGCGACCGGCTCGTGGTCGATCATCACCGCGCAGTCGGACAGACCGCCCAGCGCGACCATGCAGCGGACCGCGTCCAACAGCGACGGACTCGCGCCGACCAGGAGCTCGGCGAGCGTCCCGCGCCATTCGAGGAAGCGATCGGCGAGCTTCAGTTCGTGCAGCACCGACAAGTCGCGGATCGCGAGCCGGATCAGCGCGCGGTGCCGGTGGGCGAGGTCGAAGTACGACCCGAGCAGCTCCCGCGGCGGGACCGGTGCGGCCGCCCGTTGCGCGGCGGCGTACGCCTCGAAGTCCGCGATCATCGGCTCGACGAGACTGTTCAGCAGGTCCTCGCGGGACGCGAAGTGGTAGTACAGCGCGGGTTTGGTGACGCCGAGGCGGTCGGCGATGTCGCGCAGGCTGGTCTGCTGCATCCCGCGCTCGGCGAACAACTCCAGGGCGGCCTGCTGGATCCGCGCCCGGGTGTCGCCCGTCCGTCGTCTCGGCATACCCCGCAGATTAGCTGACCTTCCGGTAAGTAAGCCATTGACAAGCGCACCCCTGTTTACTTACCTTCCGATAAGTAAGGGGGTTGTCGCGATGAAGAAGATCCTGATCTCGGGTGCCAGCGTGGCCGGTCCGGTGCTGGCCCACTGGCTGCATCGGTACGGCTTCGAGCCGACGCTCGTCGAGCGCACGCCGGCCGGCCGCCACGGACTCGGCGGGCACGCCGTCGACCTGTTCAGTTCGGCCGCCGACATCACCCGCCGGATGGGCTGCTGGGACGCGATCGAGGCGGCCCGCACGCGGCTCGACGCGATGACGATCGAGCGGTTCGGCAAGCGCCCGGTCGAGGTCGACCTCAGCCGGATGTACGCCGGGATCTCGAGCCGGCACGTGGAGATCCTCCGCGGCGAGCTGACCCGGATCCTGTACGCCGCCACGCGCGACACCGCCGAGTACGTGTTCGGTGACTCGATCGCGGCCGTGCACGACGACGGCGCCGGTGTCGACGTGACGTTCGAGTCGGGGACGCAGCGCCGTTTCGACCTGGTGATCGGGGCCGACGGCCTGCACTCCAACGTCCGGCGGCTCGCCTTCGGTCCGGAAGGGCCGATGCTCCGGCCGCTCGGCGGATACCTCGCGGTGTTCTCGATGCCCGACGTCTTCGGGCTCGGCAACCACACGCTGTCGCACTTCTCCGTCGGCAAGCTGGTCGGCATCTACGGCGTGCACCAGACCGGTCAGGTTCGCGCCGGTTTCCTGTTCCGCGCACCTGAGTTGCGCTACGACTACCGCGACAAGGACGAGCAGAAAGCCTTGCTGGTCAAGGAGTTCCGCGACTACGGCTGGAAGGTGCCTCAATTGCTGGAGCACCTGGTGCCGGCCGAGGACTTCTACTTCGATTCGATCGCACAGATCACTCTGGACACCTGGCACCGCGGCCGGATCGGCCTGGTCGGCGATGCGGGCTACTGCCCCGGCCCGGCAGTCGGCGGCGGCACGAGCCTTGCGGTCATGGCGGCGTACGTCCTGGCAGGTGAGCTGGCCGCGGCTCGTAGCGACCTGCCGTCGGGGCTCCGCACCTACGAGCGGACCATCCGGCCGGTCGTCGAGCAGAGCCGGCGGTTCGCACCGAAGGTGATGCGCACGATCATTCCGGCCGGTCCCCTCGCGTTGCGGCTGATGCCGGCCGCGGCAGCCACGCTGGCGAAGCTGCCGACAGCGGTGCAGCGCTTCATCTGGTCGCAGAACTCGGTGGGCAAGGCGCTCAGCTCGGTCCCGATGCCGGACTATTCAGACCTGGTCCAGCCCGAGCGCGGTCAGCCGGTCACGTAGCCACTTGAGCTCCTTGGCGATCCGTTTCGCCAACGCCTGTTGGGTTCTGGGCGCACGCGGCCACACGTACACCTCCGACTCGAGGTGCTGCGTGAGTGGATGCCCGCCGCCGACCAGCCTGGTCAGACACTCGTCCAGTACGCCGGTTGTCGCGCTCAACGGATCCGGTGGCGCGGCATGGGCCGCCAAGTGCGCATGCATCCGCCAGGCCGCGTGACCGGACAGTTCGTTGGCCTGCGCCACGTCGTCGACACCAGGGCCGCCCCACTCACGCACCTGCCGCAGGTACTTCGGCCTGCCGAGCTGGCCGAGGGCGTAGCGACCGGACGCATCCGACGGGTCCACGAGCGTTGGCGCGAGGGACAGCTGCGCTTTGACCACATCCACGCCCGCACGCCACAACAGCTCGAACGATTCGGCCGGGTCCTCGAACTGCACCGCGAGATGACAGGTGTCGAGCCCCAGCCCGATGCGCGACCCACCGCCGTACGGACTGGAGTAGCGATCCAGCCAGGCGGCGGCCTGGCCGATCATCTCGAGGACACAGCCCGGCTCGGTCTCCACGGCGATCCGGATCGTCCGGCCGGTCCGGGTCTCGGTCCGGGCGAGGTGCTGCTCGACACGGTCGATCGCCTCCCGCGCGGCGCGGTTGCGGTCCCTCGACCACGGCACCCGCCAGCCGAGCGGCACGGTCGAGATCGATCCGTACGGCGCGTCCGCGGGCAGCAGCTCGGCCAGCACGTCGATCAGGTCGAGCGTGTAGCGGAGCCGTTCGGGATCGGTCCAGTCGGGGCAGTACAGCTTGGCGCCGACGACCTTGTCGGTGAACTGGGCGTGCGGCGTGCCGTTCAGCGTGACGACTTCCAGCCGGTTCCGGTGCAGCGCGCGGCGGAGCTTGCTGAGCGCGGCCGGCGAGTTCGCCAGCCGATCGGCGAGCCGGTGCGGGAACCACAGGCCGACGCCGAGGACCGGCACGCCGAGCGCGGCACGGACCGCGCCGGCGCACGCATCGAGCCCGGCGACCAACTCGTCGAGCTCGGCGGCCGGATGCACTGTCGCGCAGTACCCCAGGTGGACGGTCGAACCGTCCCGATGACGAAACCTCATCCGCGCTCCTCACCCCGTACAGTCGCCGAAGGTAGTCGATGGCGGACTCTCCGTGACTTACCTGCACTGTAGAAGGCGGAACGGCGGGGCGGAAGGGCTGATTTTCAGTTGTTGTCCGATGCCACCAGGTCGCGGGACCGGTCGGCGACCGCCATCGCGGCGAGGGCGGTGGTCAGCGGGACGGCCGCGATGATCCCGAGGCTGCCGACCAGGCCGCGGACCACCTCCATCGCCACCGACTCGGTGGACAGCACCGCCCGTCCGGGAAGGTCCTGGATGGCGAAGATCAGCAGCACCGGCAGCGCGGCGCCGGCGTACGCGAGGACGAGTGTGTTGACCACCGAGGCGACATGGGTCCGGCCGATCCGCAGGCCGGCGCTGACCAGCTCGCGACGGTTCGCGGACGGGTTCGCGGCCGACAGTTCCCAGACCGCCGCGGCCTGGGTGACGGTCACGTCGTCGAGCACGCCGAGCGCGCCGATCACCATCCCGGCGACCAGCAACCCGGTCAGGTCGATGTCCGGCACCAGCGCCTTGGCCCCGGACGCGCCCTCGGACGCCAGACCGCTCAGCTGGCAGAACTTGGTGAAGAACCAGCCGAGCAGCACGGTCAGCCCGAGCGCGGCCACCGTCCCGGACAGCGCGATCGAACTCTCCGCATTGATGCCATGGGTCAGGAACAGCGCGATCGCCATGATCACCGTGCCACCGACGACGGCGACGAGTAGCGCGTTCTCGCCCTTCAGGATCGCCGGCAGGATGAACTGGGTCAGCATCACCGCAGTCACCGCGAGCGCGATCAACGCCGCGAAACCGCGCCACCGCGAGAGTGCGACGACGGCGATCGCGAAGATCGCGGCCAGCCACAACAGCGGCTTGGTCCGGTCGTGGTCGACGTAGGAGTACCGGTCGGCGACCTTCGGCGCGTCCTGGACGCCCAGCATGATCGACTGGCCGACCTTGACCGGGACGGACGTCTGGTCGGCCTTCGGAACCTGCACCGGGATGACCGCGCCCTTGTCGGCTCCGGTCGTCAACTCGACCGTCGCCTCGTCGCACTGCTCCTTCACGTTCGGGCACGCCTTGACCGCGGTGACCTCGCCGCGGGCCGTGGCGGTCTGGTACGACGAGACCTTCACGTCACCGCCGGGCCACATCACGATCATCGCCACCACGGCGGCCAGCAGCAGCGGGATCAGCACCGCGGCGACCACGATCCGGACCCGGCGGGCGACGATTGCGTCGGAGTTCACCACCGACGTGTCGACCACATGATCCCCGTGTCCGTGCCCGTGTCCGTGCCCGTGACCCGGCGGCAGATCGAGTGCCCGGCGCAGGCTGCGCTTGGGGTCGGCACGTCGTCGCCCGACGTTGCGGCTGGCCAATCTGAACTCCCTGTTTTGACAATCAGTTCCAGTTAAATGAAAATGATTGTCATGAGATCTGGTCTTCGAGCTGTTGTCGCCGGCGCCACCGCCCTGGCCGCCCTCACCCTGGCCGGGTGCGGCGGGTCCGCCAACGACTCCGGTGGCGGCAAGCTCGACGTCGTGGCTTCGTTCTACCCGCTCGAGTTCATCGCCCGCACAGTGGGGGGCGACGCGGTGCACGTGACCACCCTGACCGCGCCCGGCGTGGAGCCCCACGACCTCGAGCTGACCCCCAAGCAGGTCGGCGAGATCGCCGAGGCGAAGCTGGTCCTGTTCGAGAAGGACCTGCAGCCCGCCGTCGACGAGGCCGTCGAGCAGAACGCGAAGGACGCGGGCTTCGACGTCGCCCCGGCCGCGCAACTGGAGGCGACCGGCGCCGACTTCGAGGAGCACGAGGACGGCGCCGAGGCGACCGCGCACAAGGACGACGCCCTCGACCCGCACTTCTGGCTCGACCCGGTGCGCTACGCCGCGGTCGTCAAGGCCGTCGAGGACCGGCTGGTGAGCATCGACAGCGCCAACGCCGCGGGGTACCACGAGCGCGCCAAGGCCCTGCTCGATCAGGTCGGCAAGCTCGACACCGACTACAAGACCGGTCTGGCGAGCTGCAAGCTGAAGACGTTCGTGACCAGCCACGAGGCCTTCGCCTACCTCGCGAAGCGATACGGTCTGACGATGGTCGGGATCGCCGGATTCACCCCGGACGCGGAGCCGGCGCCGGCCCGGATCAAGGAGGTCCAGGACATCGTGAAAGCCCAGCACGTGACGACCATCTTCTACGAAGAGCTGGTCAGTCCGAAGGTGGCCGAGACGATCGCCAAGGACGTCGGCGTCCAGACCGCCGTGCTGAGCCCGATCGAGGGCCTGTCGGACGCGAACTCCCAGGAAACCTACCTGACCCTGATGCGGCAGAACCTGCAAGAGCTACAGAAAGCGAACGGCTGCTCGTGACAGTAGAACCGGCAGAACCGGCCAGGGCCGTCCAGGTCGCCGACCTCTCGGTCGACCTGGGCGGCCGCCTGGTGCTTCGGGGCATCGACCTGCAGATCCGCCAGGGCGAGGTGCTCGCCGTGCTCGGCACCAACGGCTCCGGCAAGTCCACGCTGATCAAGACCGTGGTCGGGCTGCTTCCCGCGGCCCGCGGCGAGGTCCGGTTGTTCGGGACGCCGGTCCCCCGCTTCCGCGACTGGCGCCGGGTCGGCTACGTGCCGCAGCGCATCACCGCGGCCGGCGGCGTGCCCGCGACGGTGTACGAGGTGGTGTCGTCCGGCCTGCTGTCGAAGCGGCGGCTGTTCACGCCGCTCGGCGCCGCCGGCAAGCAGGCGATCGAGGAGGCGCTGGAGGTCGTCGACATGGCCGACCGGCGCAAGGACGCGGTCGCCGAGCTGTCCGGCGGCCAGCAGCAGCGGGTGCTGATCGCGCGCGCCCTGGTGTCGGACCCCGAGCTGCTGATCCTCGACGAACCGACCGCCGGGGTCGACCTGGCCAGCCAGCAGATCTTCGCCGACGCGATCCGGGAGCGGGTCGCGCGCGGCACGACCGTGGTGATGGTGAGCCACGACCTCGGCCCGATGGACGCGTTGATCGACCGCTCGGTCGTGATGCGCCGCGGCCGCATCGTGTACGACGGTCCCCCGCACGCCTCGCAGACGCACGCCCACGTCCACCACTCGCACACCTCCGACGACGAACCGGGGTGGCTCCCGTCATGACCATGTTCCAGCTGGAGTTCATGCAGCGGGCCCTGATCGCGGGCCTGCTCACCGGGCTGTCGGCGCCTGCCATCGGGACGTATCTGGTGCAGCGGCGGCTGTCGCTGATGGGTGACGGCATCGGCCACATCGCGATCACGGGTGTGGCGCTCGGTCTGCTGACCGGCAGCGCACCGGTGCTGACCGCCATCATCGTCTCGATCGCCGGAGCGACCGCCATCGAGCTGGTCCGCGCCCGCGGCAAGGCCACGGGCGACGTGGCGCTCGCTCTCCTCTTCTACGGCGGCATCGCGGGCGGCGTGCTGCTCATCGGACTCGCGGGTCAGGGCGCAGCCACGCTGAACACCTACCTGTTCGGTTCACTCACCACCGTCTCGCAGAGCGACCTGTATGTCGTCGTCGGCCTGGCCGTCGCCGTCCTGGTCGTCGCGATCGGCCTGGGTCCGCAACTGTTCGCGGTCTGCCAGGACGAAGAGTTCGCCCGTACGACGGGGCTTCGGGTCCAGCTGCTCAACCTGGTGATCGCTGTGATGGCCGCGGTCACTGTGACGGTCGCGATGCGCACTGTGGGGCTGCTGCTGGTCAGCGCGCTGATGGTGGTTCCGGTCGCGACGGCGCAACAGATCACGCGGTCATTCCGCAGTACGTTCATCACCGCGTGCGTGATCGGTGTGGCGGCGTGTCTGGCCGGCATCATCACGTCGTACAACGCGGATGTCGCGCCCGGCGCGACCATCGTCGTACTGGCGCTGGCCGGGTTCGTCGTGGCGGCGACGGTCGGGACGCTGCTGCGACGGCGGGCCGGCCGCGCGCGTCCGCTGGCGGACGAGGAGCCGGAGATCGGCGTGCCGGCGCCGGAGCCGCATGTGGTGAGCGCCGGGCACCCGCACGCGCACAACCCGGAGTGCGGGCACAAGAAGGTCGAGCACGGCGACCATGTCGACTATGTGCACGACGGGCACCTGCACGCGGCGCACGGCGACCACTGGGACGAACACTGATGCAGCAGTGATGCAGCAGTGATGCGGCACGGGGTTGCTGACTTCTGAGAGACTGGACGGCGGTAATGAAATGACAGGAGGAACGGTGGCTATCGGAACACGCTCGACCCGTCAGCGCGCGGCGGTCGCGCACGCGCTCGACAAGATCGACGACTTCCGGACCGCCCAGGAGATCCACCAGGAGCTCCGGTCCGCCGGTGAGGCCGTCGGCCTGACCACTGTCTACCGCACCCTGCAGGCGCTCGCGGACTCCCGCGAGGTCGACGTCCTGCGCACCGCCGACGGCGAAACGGCGTACCGGCGCTGCTCGAAGGGCCACCACCACCACCTGGTCTGCCGCAACTGCGGGCGGACCGTCGAGGTCGAAGGCCCGGCCGTCGAGCGCTGGGCCGACAAGATCGCAGCCGAGCACGGCTACGCGGACATCAGCCACACCCTGGAGATCTTCGGCACCTGCGCGGAGTGCCAGAAGGCGTGACGTAGATCACCTTTGCCTTTGAGCGCACTCGAAGGCATACGGTCGTAGACATGAACGCGACCGAGGTACTGGAGCCGATCGACCGGGACCTGCTGTGCCTGCTCGAGCTGCCGGCGGATCTGCCCGAGCAGCTGTCGATCGCCGAGGCCTCCGAGCTCACCGGCCTCACCGCGCACACCCTGCGGTACTACGAGCGGATCGGTCTGCTCGACGTGCGCCGGGACGCCGCCGGTTACCGCAGCTACGACGAGCGGGCGATGGCGCGGATCGTGTTCATCAGCAGGCTGCGTGCCTCCGGTATGCCGATCGGCACGATCAGCCACTATCTGGAGCTGGTGCTCGAGGGCGACCACACCGCACCCCAGCGGCTCGCCCTGATGCAGGAGCACCGCGACCGGATCCAGCGGCAGCTGCGTGATCTGCAGCTCGCCCTCGCGGTGACCGACTACAAGATCACCGTGTACGGCGGCACCGCCGCCCCGTAACCGACCACTGAACTCAGCCGACCGTTGCGGACGCTCGGCGGCGGAGCCATGCCATTGAAGGCCATCTGAAGGCCATCTGAAGGGAAGACTCTGATGAAACTGGGTAGCCAAGGCGCCGAGGTCAGCCGGCTCGGACTCGGCTGTATGGGGATGAGCTACGCGTACGGCACGACCGACGACACCGAGTCCGCCGCGACACTGCACCGCGCGCTCGATCTCGGTGTCACGTTCCTGGACACCGCCGACATCTACGGTTTCGGCGCCAACGAGGAGCTGATCGGCCGGACGATCGCGGACCGCCGCGACGAGGTGTTCCTCGCGACGAAGTTCGGCATCACCGGAGATCCGCTGACCGACGCGGTGCGGGGCGTGAACGGGTCGCCGGAGTACGTCCGGTCCGCGATCGACGCGTCGCTGCGGCGGCTGGGCGTCGACCACGTCGACCTGTACTACCAGCACCGGATGGACCCCGGCGTACCGGTCGAGGAGACGGTCGGCGCGATGGCGGAGCTCGTCGAGGCCGGCAAGGTCCGGTACCTCGGCCTGTCCGAGGCGTCCGCGGAGACGATCCGGCGGGCGCACGCCGTCCATCCGATCACCGCGGTGCAGAGCGAGTGGTCGCTGTTCAGCCGGGACATCGAGGAGTCGGCGCTGCCGGCCTGCCGCGAGCTCGGCATCGGGATCGTGCCGTACTCGCCGCTCGGGCGCGGCATGCTCACCGGCGCGCTGCCCGCGGACCTTCCGGCCGACGACTTCCGCCGTACGCTGCCGCGGTTCACCGGTGACAACCTGGACGCCAACCTCGCGCTGGTCGAGGAGATCCGCGCGGTCGCCGGCCGGTACGACGCGACGCCCGGCCAGATCGCGCTCGCCTGGGTGCTTGCGCAGGGCAACGACGTGGCGCCGATCCCGGGCACGAAGCGGCGCAGGTACCTGGAGGAGAACGTCGCGGCGCTGCGACTGGAACTGTCCGCCGCCGACGTCGAGGCGCTCGCGAAGCTGACGCCGGTCGGCACCCGCTACCCGGACATGAACTGGGTCGCCGGGCAGACCGCGCCGCGCCACTGATAAACTGACCGCAGTAAGCCTTCCGTACCGGACTCTTCCGGCGGGAGGCTTTTCTGCGTTCCGATCCTTTGAAGGAGACCTATGTCCGATCTTCTGGTGCGCCGCGTGGACGCTTCCGACCGAGCTCTGATGGAGCGGTTGTGGCTGATGTTCCGCCACGACATGTCCGAGTTCCAGGGTCAGCTCCCGCGACCCGACGGCAGCTACCGCACCGAGTGGCTGGAGAACGCCCTGACCGGCCATCCGGAGTGGGCCGGGTACGTCATCTCGCTCGGCGAGAACCCGGTGGGGTTCTGCCTCATGCGCGCACTGCAGCAGCCGGTCCACGTGCTGAACGCGTTCTTCATGGTGCGACCGGTGCGTCGCAGCGGCCTCGGCCTACGGGCGGTCCAGGAAGTGCTGTCGCGCCACCCCGGCCCCTGCGAGGTCGCGTTCCAGGCCAACAACGAGAAGGCGGTCAGGTTCTGGCAGCGGGTAGCGACCGAGATCTCCGGCGACGTCTGGACGCAGGAGGCTCGGCCGATCCCGGGCAAGCCGGACGCGCCGCCGGACCTGTGGATCTCATTCAAGGTGTAAGGGCAGGTCGAAGTACGCGAAGAGGTCCTGGCCGAAGAACACGACGTTGTGAGTGATGCCGGCCTTGGTGACCGTGAACACCTGCAAGCTGTGCGCGTGGAAGCGGCCGTCGTCCCCACGCACGTAGGCGCCGACGGCCGGCTGCTGGTTGGCCACGGTCGGCAGCACTCGCCAGGCCGGGCCGCGCATCGCGTACACGCGGGCCATGAACTCGCCGTACGCGTCGCGCCCGACGTACCAGAGCGGGGCCGGCGGCATCTCCAGGACGACCTGGTCGGTGAGCAGCCGGGTCAGGCCGTTGACGTCGGCAGCCTCGAAGGCCCGGACGTAGTCGTCGATGACGGAACTGGTCTCCCGGTCGTCAGGCTCGTCGACGTCGTCCTCGGTGATGTCGATCTCGGCCAGCCTGGCGCGGGCCCGCTGAAGCGCGCTGTTCACACTTGCGGTCGTGGTTTCCAGTGCCTCGGCGATGTCCGCGACCGGCCAGTCGAGGACGTCCCGCAGTACCAGGACGGCACGTTGCCGGGCCGGTAGGTACTGCATGGCGGCGATGAGGGCGAGCCGCAGACTCCCCTTGGCGGCGATCGCAGCGGCCGGGTCGCCGGCCGTCGGAAAGGGCTGCAGCCAGGCCACGTCCGTGTTCAGCTCGATCGCCGCCTGGGCGTCCTGGCTTGCCCTGACGAGTCCCGACGGCAGCGCGCGCCGGCCCCTGCCTTTGAGAGCAGTCAGGCACGCGTTGGTGGCGATCCGGTAGAGCCAGGTCCGCATCGAGGCGCGCCGCTCGTCGTACGAATCAGCGGCGCGCCATGCACGCAGCAGCGTCTCCTGCACCAAATCTTCCGCGTCCTGGATCGACCCCAGCATGCGGTAGCAGTGCACCAGCAACTCACGCCGGTGCGGCTCGGCCCTCAGGTCGAATTCGTCACGGTCCATCGAGGTCAGCCTCCCACGGTCCGGTTGCCGGAGTACGTACTGCGCAACCTCGCGAAAATCATCGGTCGGCCGCCGATGAATCCTGCGGACCCGCCAGGTATACCCCACGTCCCGTGCAGACAAGGGAGAAACCTGATGACCGCTGTAACAACCACCGACCGCCCGGCGGGCCCGGACACCCGGCGCGGGCTGATGCTCGCCGTCCTGCTTCTCGGCCAGTTCATGGCGCTGCTCGACACCTCGATCGTGAACGTCGCGATGCCGGCCATCGGTGCCGGCTTCCACGCCTCCGGCGCTTGGCTGCAACTGGTCGTCGGCGGCTACCTGGTCGCGTACGCGATGATGCTGGTCACCGGCGCGCGGCTCGGCGATCTCTACGGTCGCCGCCGGACGTACGTGACCGGCGCGATTCTGTTCACCCTCGCGTCACTCGCCTGCGGCCTGGCCCCGGCGATCCTGCCGCTGGTGCTGTTCCGTTTCGTGCAAGGGATCGCGGCGGCGCTGATGGTCCCGCAGATCATGAGCCTGATCCAGGCGCATTTCACCGGTTCGGCCCGGGCCAAGGCCTTGTCGGCGTACGGCATGACGCTGTCCGCCGGTCAGGTCGCCGGGCTGATCGCCGGTGGGCTCCTCGTCGGAGCGAACCTGCTCGGCTCCGGGTGGCGCCCGGTGTTCCTGGTGAACGTCCCGGTCGGCATCTGCCTCGCACTGCTTGTACCGCTGTCCGTGCCGGCGGACCGGCCGGGCGCGACGCGCCGTCTCGACGTCATCGGCCTGGCACTGTCGACCTGCGCCGTACTGCTGATGGTGCTGCCGGCGGTGGTCGGTCACGAGGTCGGCTGGCCGCTCTGGACCTTCGGCTGCAGCGTCGCCGGGGTGGCGGTCGCGGTGGTCTTCGTACGGTTCGAACGGCGGCTCGCGGACCGCGGCGGCGACCCGCTGCTGAACCTCGACGTACTGCGCGCCCGCGGTCTGCCATCCGGTCTCGTGACGCTCGTCTGCACGCTGCTGGCGATGGGCGGGTTCCTGTTCACCTTCACCCTCCACCTGCAGAACGCACTCGGTGAATCCCCTGAGCAGGCGGGTCTCACCTGGCTGCCGTTCGCCGTCACGTTCGGCGTGGTCGGCTATTTCTGGCGTGTCCTCCCGCGCCGCGTGCACCACCTGGTCGTTCCCGCCGGCCTCGCGTTGTGCGCGCTCGGCTATGCCGGCGTCAGCTTGTCCGTTCTGTGGCCTGGTCTCGTCCTGGCGGGCGCAGGCATGGGTCTGGCCGCGAGCCCACTCGTCACCCAATCCCTGGTCCACGTGCCGTTGGCCCGGGCCGCCGACGCGAGCGGCATCCTCACCACCGCCATGCAACTCAGCCAGGTCGGCGGCGTCACGCTGTTCGGAACGCTGTTCCTGTCGGTCCGGTCCTTCGGCACGACGAGTTGGTCGATCGCGTCGACGGCCGCGATCGGCATCGTCGCGGCCGGCTTCCTCGCCCGGGCGGTCCGAGCTCGCTAGAAGACAACGACCGAGCGCAGGACGTCCCCGTGATGCATCTTCGCGAAGGCGTCCTCGACCTCGTCCAGCGCGATGGTCTCGGAGACGAAGCGGTCCAACGGCAGGCGGCCCTGGAGGTGCAGGTCGATCAGCATCGGGAAGTCACGGGTCGGCAGACAGTCGCCGTACCAGCTCGACTTGAGCGAACCACCGCGGCCGAAGAAGTCCAGCAGCGGCATCTCCAGGCGCATGTCAGGAGTCGGTACGCCGACCAGCACGACCGTGCCGGCCAGATCGCGGGCGTAGAACGCCTGCCTCCAGGTCTCGGGCCGGCCGACCGCGTCGATCACGACGTCGGCGCCGAAGCCGCCGGTGAGCTCCTGCACCGCCGCGACGACGCCGTCGTGGTCGAGCGTCGTGGAGTTCACGGCGTGCGTGGCGCCGAGCTCCTGCGCGGTGGCGAGCTTGCGCTCGTCGATGTCGATCGCGATCACCTTCGCGGCCCCGGCGAGACGGGCGCCGACCACGGCCGCCGTACCGACGCCGCCCGAGCCGATCACGGCGACGGTGTCGCCGCGGCCGACGTTGCCGGTGTTGATCGCGGCGCCGAGGCCGGCCATCACACCGCATCCGAGCAGGCCGGCGACCTCGGGCTTCGCCGCCGGGTCGACCTTCGTGCACTGCCCGGCCGCGACCAGGGTCTTCTCCGCGAACGCCCCGATACCGAGCGCGGGGCTCAGCTCGGTGCCGTCGGCCAGCGTCATCTTCTGCTGCGCGTTGTGCGTGTTGAAGCAGTACCAGGGCCGACCGCGCAGGCAGGCGCGGCAGTTGCCGCAGACCGCCCGCCAGTTCAGTACGACGAAATCGCCTGGCTGCACATCGGTGACGCCGTCGCCGACCGCCTCCACGATCCCCGCGGCCTCGTGCCCGAGCAGGAACGGGAACTCGTCGTTGATCCCGCCCTCGCGGTAGTGCAGGTCCGTGTGGCAGACCCCGCACGCCTGCACCTGCACGACCGCCTCACCCGGACCCGGGTCCGGGATCGTGATCTCCTCGATCGTCACCGGCGCACCCTTGCCCGCCGCCGCCACACCACGCACCGTCTGAGCCATTCCCCGAACCTAGCTGGCTCGACCCACCGGCGTACACCCTTGTGTCCACCGGTCGGGGGACAGCCCGTCCGCCGAGCGGTGCTCCCGGCAGATGGTCGCGGGCAGCCAGAGTTGAGGCATGGACAACGACGACGCAGTGCGGGTGCGCGGTCTGGTCAAGAGGTACCCCGACAAGGTGGCGGTCGACGGGGTCGACCTGGACATCCACCGGGGCGAGGTGTTCGCCCTGCTCGGGCCGAACGGGGCCGGCAAGACGACGACCACGGAGATTCTGGAGGGGTATCGCCGGGCCGACGAGGGCGAGGTGAGCGTGCTGGGCACCGACCCGGCGCACGGCGACCGGTACTGGCGGGCGCGGCTCGGGATCGTTGCCCAGACCACGCGGGACGAGGCGGTGCTGTCCGTCGCCGAGATGATCACCCATTTCGCCGGGTACTACCCGAACCCGCGGGACCCCTCGGACGTGATCGCCGCGGTCGGCCTGGAGGACAAGCGCAAGACCCGGGTCCGGAACCTGTCCGGCGGCCAGCGCCGCCGGCTGGACGTGGCGCTCGGCGTGATCGGCAACCCGGAGCTGCTGTTCCTCGACGAGCCGACCACCGGGTTCGACCCCGAGGCGCGCCGCCAGTTCTGGACGCTGATCGAGGAGCTCCGCACCGAAGGCACCACGATCCTCCTCACCACCCACTACCTGGACGAGGCCGAGCACCTGGCCGACCGGGTCGGCGTGATCGCCGACGGCCGGATGGTCGAGATCGCGACGCCGGACACGCTCGGCGGCCGCGGCGCCCGCACCGCGCGCGTCTCCTGGCTGACCGCGGACGGCCCGCGCGAGGTACGCACCGACCGGCCGACCGCCGAGGTCGCCCGGCTGATGGCCGAGTACGGCGGCTCGGAAGTGCCGGAGCTGCAGGTCCGGCGGCCGAGCCTGGAAGACATCTACCTGGAACTCATCGCAGTGGCGAGCGCTGCCCCGGAACCGGAAGGAGCTCTCGCGTGAGCCCCGAAGTGAGCACCGTACTGCCGTCGCCGCTGAAGGTCGGACTGTCCCGCACCGGAATCGAGGTGAAGGAGTTCTTCCGCGAGCGTGAGCAGCTGATCTTCACGTTCTTCTTCCCGATCATCTTCCTCGGCATCTTCTCCGCCGTGTTCAGCGGCACCGACTTCTCCGGCGGCGTCACCGCCGCGACCTACTTCACCCCCGGGATGATTGCCTCCGGCATCTTCCTGACCAGCTTCCAGTCGCTGGCCATCGCGATCGCGATCGAGCGCGACCAGGACGTCCTCAAGCGGCTGCGCGGCACGCCGATGTCGCCGCAGTCGTACTTCATCGGCAAGATCGGCATGGTCCTGGTCACCTCGGTCCTGCAGTTCGCCCTGCTGCTGACGATCGCCGGCCTGCTGCTCGGCGTCGCCGTCCCGACGGCGCCGGAGAAGTGGCTGAACTTCCTCTGGATCTTCGTGCTCGGCACCGCGTCCGGCTCGGTGCTCGGCATCGCGTTCTCGGTCGTCCCGAAGTCCGGACGGGCGGCGTCCGCGGTGGTCACGCCGGTGGTCCTGCTGCTGCAGTTCATCTCCGGCGTGTACTTCGTCTACAGCAGTTTGCCCGCCTGGATGCGGACGGTGTCGGAGTTCTTCCCGCTGAAGTGGCTCGCGCAGGGCATGCGGTCGGTGTTCCTGCCCGACGGGTACCAGGTGAACGAGCCGGGCGGGTCCTGGCAGCTCGGCACCGGCGCGATCGTCCTCACCGTCTGGCTGCTCGTCGGCCTGTTCCTCGCCCAGCGCCTGTTCCGCTGGACCCGCCGGGACGCGGGCTGATGGTCCGCCCCGCCTGGACCGGACCGCGGGTCTGGATCCTGGCGTGGAGGATGATGGGGTCCGTGCAGAGCTCACGAGACAGTGCCGGGCAGCCCGTCTGGACACGGACGCTGATCGGCTGGCACATCGTGTTCTGGGTGCTGCTCGGCATGACCCTGGCCCTGTCGTTCACCGGCGATCTCGGCGCGACCCGGCAGGCGGTGTACGTCGGTACGGTCGTGCTGCTCGGCGCGGCGTACCAGTTCGTCGGGCTGCCCGCGGTCCGGTCCCGGCGGGCGCTCCCGTCGTACAGCTATCGGCTGGTCCTGATCGCCTGCCTGATGGTGCTGATCGGGATCTATCCGCAGTCGGTGTTCCTGATGTTCATCGCGTCGGCGCAGATCTGGTTGCTGTGCGAGGACATCCGCGAGGGCGTCGGCCTCAGCCTGCTGCTGGTGGTCGGCGTCGGTACGGCGCAGTTGTGGAGCGCCGGGTGGGGCTGGGACGCGTTCTGGGAGATCCTCCCGTGGATGCTGGTCAGTCTGGTGGTCAGCCTGTTGTTCGGAATCTGGATCGAGAAGGTGATCACCCAGAGCCAGCAGCGCGCCGAGCTGATCGAGCAACTCGAGTCGGCCCGCGACGAGCTCGCCGAGGCGCACCACAGCGCCGGTGTGATGGCCGAGCGGGAGCGGATGGCGCGCGAGATCCACGACACGCTCGCGCAGGGCATGACCTCGATTGTGATGCTCGCGCAGGCCGCCGCCGTCGAGCTCTCCCGGGGCGGAACCGACGGCGCCGCGGCCCGGCTGGCGGCGATCGAGGACACCGCGCGGGAGAACCTGGCCGAGGCGCGGGCGCTGGTCGCCGCTTTCACCCCGGTCGCGTTGTCCGAGGCAACCTTGACCGAAGTACTGCGCCGGCAGGCGGAGCGGTTCGCCGCGGAGACCGGGGTCGACGTACAGGTCGCGCTGGACCTGCCGGACGACGAGGTCGCGGCGCTGCCGCAGGCGCAACAGGTGGTACTGCTGCGGTCGGCGCAGGAAGCGCTGGCGAACGTCCGCAAGCACGCGGCGGCCACACAGGTGCTGATCACGCTCGGGCTGTCCGACGGCCGGGTGTGGATCGAGATCCGCGACGACGGATCCGGGTTCACGCCGGGTTCGGTGTCGGGCGGCTTCGGGCTCAGCGCGATGCGCGGGCGGGTCGAGGAGTCGGGCGGCAGCGTCGAGGTGGAGAGCAGCCCCGGTCACGGCACCCGGGTGCAGGTCCTGATTCCGGCAGTGCAGGAGGATGCGTGATCCGGGTTCTGGTGGTCGACGATCACCCCGTCGTACGGTCCGGGCTGAGCGGGATGCTCTCGGTCACCGACGACATCTCCGTCGTCGGCGAGGCAGGTGACGGCTCGGAGGCGCTGGCGCTGGTCGAGTCGACGCTGCCCGACGTCGTACTGATGGATCTGCGGATGCCGCGGATGGACGGGGTGGCCGCGACCGGGGCGATCGTGTCCGGCTACCCGTCGACGCGGGTGCTGGTGCTGACGACGTACGACACCGACACGGAGATCCTGCACGCGGTCGAGGCCGGCGCTGCGGGATACCTGCTGAAGGACACGCCGCACGTCGAGCTGCTGAACGGGATCCGGGCGGCCGCGCGCGGTGAGACCGTTCTCGCGCCGCCGGTCGCAGCGCGGCTGATGTCGCGTCTGCGGACGCCGGCAGCGCCCGCCGCGGCGCAGCCGTCACCGCGCGAACTCGAGGTGCTGGCCGCGGTCGCCCGCGGGCTCAGCAACGCCGAGATCGGACGCGAACTGTTCATCGGCGAGGCGACGGTCAAGACACATCTGCAGCGACTGTTCGCCAAGCTCGACGTCGACGACCGGACGCGAGCGGTCACCGTGGCGATCGAACGCGGCCTGCTCCCCTCACCTGGCCGCTAGCGCTGCACTCCGGCTTCCTGTGCGGGTCCGTCCAGCCGCCGGCGCAGCTCCTCCTGCGAACTGCTCTGGACCTGCTGGTCCCTGGGGGTGGGGTTCGTTGCGGCCTGCACGCTCTTCGTCAGGTCCTTGGCGTCCCTCTCCGCGTCCTTGGCCGCGACCGCCCCGTCGATCGCCTGCTGCGTCGCCTTCTCGACGGCAGACTTGTTGGCCACGACCGGACCGTGCGCCTCACGAACCCTGTTCTGCGCGGCGACCAGCTCGCCACGCAGCCTGCTGCTGGTCGACGTGATCTGCTCGGCCATTTGACCGCTTCTGAGGTGCCTTGGGTCCTGCTCGAAACGGGACGTGATCGTCCGCACTGCCTCAACGCGCTCCACGACGTCCGCGACAGCCTCATGTGCCTTGTCAACAACGCCTTTGACGCCTCGGACGTTCGCGAGCAGGTTCTTGTCGCCGTCGTACTCCGGCATGCGGTCGAGCGCGTCGGCATGCTCCGCGGCCGTGCCGAGGTGCTTGCTGCTGCGGTCCAGCCGGTCGCGCAGGTCGGCCAGGTCCTCCCACGTCTCCCGGAGCGCCGACGGGATGTTCGCGGCCTCACCCACCGAGTTGCTGAACGCGCTCACCAGCGCCCTGTCCGCCTCGTCCGACTGCGCAACGTCCTTGCCGGTCGCCGCAGCTTGCCGCTTGCGACTCGCGTCCTGCTCCAGCGCGGAGACCCGCTCGGCCGAGTCGGCCAGGGACTGTACGTCGCTGAGCCGCCGGGTCAGCGCGTGGTCGACCTCCTGCTCGCCCAGCACGCGCTCGGCGCGCACGAGCACGTTCTTCGCCTCGTCCATCGCCGATGCGACCTCGTGCGTCCGCCCGGCAACCTCGGCCAGATTCACCATCAGCTCTCCCAGCGCCCCGCTCGCTCGTCCTGCTCTGGCTGCTTGTCCTGCTCTTGCTGCTCTTGCTGCTCTTGCCGCTCTTGCTGCTTGCCTTGCTCTTGCTGCTCGTCGTGCTCGTGCCCGTCGTGGTTGTCGTGGTTGTCGGCGGGGAGTCTGGCGCGGATGGACTCGGCCATCCGGCGTACCTCCTCGCGCGCGGCGACCAGTTCCCGCTCGGCGGTCTGCCGCGGTGTCTCGTGCTCCGGCACGCTCCAGCTCCTGTCGTCGGGGAATCCTCCAACGACCATGGACGCGGCCGTACCCGTCCGCGGTTCCACCGGTCTCAGGTCTGCGGCGCGACCTCGTTCGGCACCGCACCGCCGTACCGCCGGTCCCGCTGCGCGTAGATCTCGATCGCCCGCCACAGGTCGCGGCGGTCGAAGTCCGGCCAGAGTGTGTCCAGGAAAACCATCTCGGCGTACGCGAGCTGCCACACCAGGAAGTTGCTCGTCCGCTGCTCCCCGGACGACCGGACGAACAGGTCCACCTCGGGGATGTCGGGCGCGTACAGGTGCCGGGCGATCGTCTGCTCGGAGATCCGGTCCGGCTTCACCTTGCCCTCGGCAACCTCCCGCGCGATCGCCCGCATCGCGTCCGCCAGCTCCGCCCGGCCGCCGTAGTTCACGCAGAACTGCAGCGTGATCGTGTCGTTGTGCTTGGTCCGCTCCTGCGCGTACTCCAGCTCGTCGATCACGCTCTTCCACAACCGCGGCCGCCGCCCCGACCACACCACCCGGACGCCCATCGCGTCCAGCTCGTCACGCCGCCGGTGGATCACCTCGCGGTTGAACCCCATCAGGAACCGCACCTCTTCCGGCGACCGCGCCCAGTTCTCGGTCGAGAACGCATACGCCGAGATGTACTTCACCCCGATCTCGATCCCGCCCTTGATCACATCCAGCAGGCTCGCCTCACCCGCCTTGTGCCCCTCGGTCCGCGCCAGCCCCCGCTGCTTGGCCCACCGCCCGTTCCCGTCCATCACAATCGCCACATGCCGCGGCACCAACTCCTTCGGAACCCCCGGCGGCCGAGCCCCCGAAGGATGCGGCTCCGGCGCCACCACCACCTTCTCCCCCACCGGCCCCGAACTCCCCCGACCCCGACGACGACCTAAAGGCGACATACCCCGAAGTCTCCCACCCCCACCCGCCCCACCACCCGGCGGTGGCCGACCCGCCAACTTCGGCTGGCGGGGCGACACCGCGACGGCCCCAGGCAGGCTGACAGGACAGCCGCGGTCCGACGCGACCAGGCAGCAGCCGAACGTGTACCCCAACCAGGCGCCGCACCGCCCAACCCCACCCTCGGCAGCCCGTCGTACGGACAGAATGCACAGAGTGACCACAGCAACCAACCACTAACTCACCGTCACTGCAGCAACCTGCAACCTGTGGACAACCGACCCCGCCGAACACCCTCCGTATGCCACCCTTACACCAACAGCACCCAAGAACGGAGCCCCACCACATGCCCCGCCGACCGGCCCTCATCACAGCAGCCCTCTGCGCCCTCACAGCGCTGACCGCTTGCCAAGGCTCCCCCGAAGCCGGTCAGCCCAACACGACCCCAACCTCTCCGAGCACGACAGCCACGCCTACAATTTCAGCCACACCAACGCGCCCGACGGCCGAGCAGGCTGCCATTACGGCTGCCAAGGCGCGCTTTGTCACGGCGTCGGCAGCGGTCGACACCGCGCTCAACAATCCTCCCGTGGCGACTGAGGCCAAGCTGCTGCAGGCGGGGGTCGGCGGCGAGTGGCTCGTCCAAGTGCTGGGAAGCGTCGGGTTCAACAAACAGCGCGGCTGGTATCAGGACGGGAAGGCCAGGGTCGAGTCGATATCCGTCGCCTCAGTCAATATCACGGGCGAGCAACCCGAAGTACGTCTCAACGTCTGCCTGGACGCCTCGAAGATTTCGTTGCGCTACCTCGCGACACACAAACCTGTGCCTGTCGGCCCCGGAACGACCGGACGAAGCAAAGTACAAGCAAAGCTGGCCTACGCGCCTCCAGTCGGTCATTCCAAGAAGATGTGGTTCCTCATCGATCAACAGGACGCCGGAACATGCTGAAGCCTCTGCTGCGACTGGTTGTCGGCATCCTCGTCGGCGGACTCGTTGTGTCGTCTCTCGCGTTTGCAGAGACATCGTCGACCGCATCGAAGAAGCTCCCGCCAAAGCCGGACGGCGACTACGTTCCATTTTGCCTGCCGAACGGGCCTTGCTGGTGGGTCCTGCGCGCCACGATGAAGATTCCCGAAGAGACGGAGGCGCCAGGAAAGAAGCCAGCCAAGTCGACCGAGCGAACGCCGGAGCGGGTCTGCCATGATGGCGGGGCCGCACGTTCATGCACGTCGGATCTGGGCAATTGGTCGAACAGCCAACAGTGCTACCTGAAACGCCTCTCCCCGCAGCCTCCGAAGAGCGATCCCTCGTGGCAAGGACACACCGACGGCGCAATCTGGGTCTGCGTTCGCGAGCAGGGCACACGATTCGTCACGCGGTGGATCTGGTTGCCCGGCAGGCCCGACACAGTCGTGGTCGACCCGCTGACCTTGGTTTACGAGGCAATCGCGCAGATGCACCCGGGACCGCCCATCATCAAGACGGCGCCGGACGCCAGGCAGGTCGGCTTGGTGAATATGCCCGTCTGGTTGTGGGTGAACAAGACAGAGAACACCTGGGGGCCGATTGTTCGGAAGGCGAGTGTGCCGGGGTTGTCGGTTACGGCTACTGCTCAGGTGAAGGCCATCAATTGGTCGATGGGGGACGGGCAGACGGTTCGGTGTGGAGGGCCGGGGACGCCGTACGACTCTTCGATGGGCGTTAAGGCCTCGCCTACTTGTGGGCATCGGTATGCGAAGACTTCGCGGGAGTTGGCGAACTGTAAGTATCCGGTGACGGCTACTGCGCAGTGGGAGATCACCTGGCAGAGCACCTTGGGTGATACGGGGCAGATTTCTATGACTCAGCAGGCCTCGACGCAGTTGCGGATCGGTGAGGCTGTGCCGGTTCTCGTGGATCCGGATGGTGGAGAGGTGACGCCGGCTGATGGTCGTGGTGGGTGTGGATAACTTCCGCGGGGTGCGGGGCCGAAGGACTAGATTCGGCGTATGACGAGTTGGCGGTCGGTTCACGAGGTTCGCGCGGGGCTGGAGGCGGTGCTGGCCGGGTTCCGTGGCGGGCGGACGCGGGCGTTCAGCTTCGGCGACGGGGAGCCGGAGGCTGTCATGCTCACGTACGACGAGTTCGAAGATCTCGGCGGTGAAGGCAAGTTCACGCTCGCCGATGAGGTGGTCGGCGTCGACCAGTTGGCGGGTCAGTTGCCGCAGCTCGTGCAGGCCGTCCGGGCAGGCCGTGGTGCGCCCGTGGTGTGGGGCGCCGACGGTGAGCCTGAGGCCGTGGTGATGTCGACGGCGCAGTACCGCGACCTGCGCGGCGACGACCATCCGCCGCTCGGTCAGCTCGATGACCCCACCGTGCGCACCTACGCCACTGAACCCTCACCCACCAGCCGCCCGCTGGACCTGGACGAGTGGGCCGCCGACGATCCGTTCACCCGCGAACTTCTCGACGAGATACGAGCCGAGGAGAGGACAGAGGGCGATGGCCGATGACGGGAAGTACGAAGTCGTCGGCATCGAGAAGTTCCATCAGGACTTGCACTTCCTCCGTCAGCAGGCGAAGGCTTCCCCGGCCGGGTTCCGCCATCTGTACCGCGAGGTTCTCCGTGAGATCGAAAGACTTCGGGCGGGTACGACCGACGGACATCATGCGCTCGGCCGCGAGACTGGAAAGGGCGATCTCCGGGACTGTGTGACGGCGTACATCCGGTCGGATCCCTCACGCAAGCCTGACTACCGGCTGGTGTTTCGGGAGATCGGGCCGCAGGCTCCGGGCGGGAAGCCTCGGCGGGAGTTGCTGGCGATCAAGCCCCGTCGCGGCCGGAACAACATCTATGCACACGTCTGCGCTCGGCTCGGACGCCATCCGAACGACCGCCAGCCGGGCCTCGACCGGTTCGGTGACCGGCGGCCCGACGCGCGGGGCAGTCAAGCGGCCCGAGAAGCCGAGCTCGACACCAAGCGGGCGATCGCGCATGCCTGGGCTGGTCAACGACCGATGAGGTCGACGCGGCCGCTCACCGCTGCAGCAGCACGTCCTCCCAACGTTCCGCCTTCGGGTCGGATCGTCGTCAACGCCGACCGCACCGGGTGGCCCATGCCTCCGGGCCGGCCTCGGTCGGAGCCGAGCGGGTGGCCGCAGCGTGGTCGGTGACCGTGGTCGGTGACCGCGGCCGGCGAGCGTGGCCGGTGATCGCGGCAGGTGATCGCGGCTCAGGAGCCGCCGGGGGTTAGGTCCAGGTGGGGTAGGGAGCGGAGTTGGTTTTCTTGGTGGTAGGTGAAGAAGGCGGCTATCAGGCCGGTGGATTCTCGGCGCGTTCTGGGGTCGGCTTGGAGGGCGGTGGGCCAGTCGCCGGTGAGGAGGGCGGCCAGGTGGGTGACGGTGGCGGGGGACGGCATGGCTGAGGCGGGTGGGCGGCAGGAGGTGCAGACCATGCCGCCGGCGGCGGGGTTGAAGGCTCGGTGGGGGCCTGGTTCGCCGCAGCGGGCGCAGTCGTCGAAGGACGGCGCGTAGCCGGAGATCGCCAAGGACCTCAGCAAGAAGGAATCCAGGACCAGGGCGGGTTCGCGTTCGCCGGTGGACAGAACGCGGAGCGCGCCGGCCAGGAGCAGGTGCTGCTGGATCGCCGGTTCCTTCTCTTCGACGACGAGGCGGTCGGCGGTCTCGAGCAGGACGGTGCCGGTGGTGTACCGCGCATAGTCGCCCACGATGCCCTCGCCGTACGCCGCGATCGACTCGGCCTGGGTGACCACGTCGAGGGTGCGGCCGGTGGCGAGTTGCAGGTCGACGTGGCTGAACGGCTCCAGCCGGGCGCCGAACCGTGACGACGTCCGCCGGACCCCCTTGGCGACCGCGCGGACCTTGCCGTTGGCGCGGGTCAGCAGCGTGGCGATCCGGTCCGCCTCACCCAGTTTCTGGGTGCGCAGCACGATCGCCTGATCCCGGTAGAGCGGCACGTCAGTAGTGTCTCACTGAGCGCGGACATACTCCTCGAGGCCGGTCGGTTCGACCCCGGTGAGGTCACGCACCGCGGTCGTCACGGCCGACAGCTCCCCGCTGGCGATGGCGGCGTACGACGTGACCCAGCCGGCCACCTCCCACGCCGGGGCGCCGTACGACTCACGCGACCGGTACGCCTCGTCCAGCGTCTCCGGCTCGTACCGCACCTTCCGCCCCCATGCATCGCTCAGCACCGCCGCCGCCTCGGCCAGCGTGAACGCGCGAGGCCCGGTCAGGTCGTAGCTGGCGCCGGAATGCCCGTCCGACGTCAGGACCGCGGCCGCGACGGCCGCCACGTCGTCTCGAGCGACCGCGGCGACCCGCCCGTCCCCCGCCGGGCCCCGGATCACGCCGTCCGAGCCCACGAACCCGGGCACGAAGTCGAGGTAGATGTTGTCCCGCAGGAACGTGAAGTCGACACCAGCAGACCGGATGTGCTGCTCGGTGTGCCAGTGGTCGCGCGCGAACGTGAACGTCGCGCCGGGCGCCGCGCCGATGAACGACGTGTAGACGATCCGCTGTACGCCGGCCGCCACGGCCGCGTCGACCGTGGCCTTGTGCAACGCCACCCGGTCCGCCGACTCGCTCGCGCTGACGAGCAGCAGTACGTCGACGCCCTCGAAAGCGGACAGCAGCGCGGCGTGCTCGCCGTACGCCGCCTGCGCCACCGTGGCGCCCGGCACCGACGGAGCCCGCGCCGGGTCGCGCACGATCAGCCGCAGCGGTTCGCCGGTCAATCGCGCGACGATCCGGGACCCGAGCTGCCCGGTCGCCCCGGTGACGCCGATCACTTGCCCACCAGGTCCATCCCACCCTGCTGGTACCGCTGGCCCGCCACCGCGTCCGGCGGGAACGCCGCGTCGAGGTCGGCCAGCTCGGCATCGGTCAGCGTGACGTCCACGGCGCCCAGGTTCTCGGCCAGGTACTTGCGCCGCTTCGTCCCCGGGATCGGCGCCACGTCGTTGCCCTGCGCAAGCAGCCAGGCGAGCGCCAGCTGGCCGGGGGTGACGCCCTTCGCGGCAGCCAGCGTCTTGACCTGCTCGACGAGGTCCAGGTTGCGCTGGAAGTTCTCGCCCTGGAACCGCGGCAGCCCGCGCCGCATGTCGTCCTCGGGAAAGTCGGCCGGAGACTTGATCTGCCCGGTCAGGAACCCGCGCCCGAGCGGGCTGAACGGCACGAACCCGATGCCGAGCTCGCGCAGCGTCGGCAGGACGACGGTCTCCGGGTCCCGCGTCCACAGCGACCACTCGCTCTGGACGGCGGTGATCGGGTGGACGGCGTGGGCCGCGCGCACCGTGTCGCCGTTCACCTCGGACAGCCCGAGGTACCGCACCTTGCCCGCCTCGACCGCGGCGGCCATCGCCCCGACGGTCTCCTCGATCGGGACCTGCGGGTCGCGCCGGTGCAGGTACCACAGGTCGATGTGGTCGACACCGAGCCGGCGCAGCGAGGCGTCCAGGGCCTCAGCGGCATAGGCAGGTGAGCCGTCGACCACGGTCGGCACCGCCGAGGCCGACGCCGGCTTCTTGAAGCCGAACTTGGTCGCAAGGACCACCTCGTCGCGACGCCCCGCCAGCGCCCGGCCGACCAGCGACTCGTTCTCGCCGTCGCCGTACACGTCGGCGGTGTCGATGAAGGTACAGCCCGCGTCGATGGCCGCGTGCAGCGTCGCGACGGACTCCGCGTCGTCGGCGCGGACGCCGTACGACTGGGACATGCCCATGCAGCCGAGGCCGAGGCAGGAAACGGTCAGGTGACCGAGCTGGGATTCACGCATGCCCCGAACCTACCCCTTGTGCCCCTCAGCTTGCCGCCCTGGTTCTCACGGAGTTCGCACAGGCCTCTCAAAGGCCGAGCTGGGTGGGTGTGCTCGGTGGGCCGTTCGCCAGCAGGCGCCGAACCAGCTCCGGGAGGTCGCGCGGAGCGAAGCGGCCCTCGTGAGCTTGCAGTTCGTCGAGGGTCCACCAGCGCATCTCGTGGACGTTCTCGGCGGCGAGTTCGGCGGCAGTCATGGAGCCGGCCGGGGTGAAGTGGTCCGCGCGGATCAGGAAGTAGTCGTTGAGGACGCCGTCGTAGCCCGTGGCGTGGCCGTCGGCAACTACTTCCTGATGCCAGAGGTGGACGGGGTCGGCGAAGCCCGTCAGGCCGACCTCCTCGACGAGCTCGCGCCGCAGTCCCTCGACCACGGTCTCACCGGCTTCCAGGCCGCCGCCCGGTGTCGCCCACAGCGGCCCGTCCGCGAACTCGAACCGGACCAGCAGGACGCGCTCGTTCTCGTCCACGATCACCCCTCGAGCCGCCGGGCGGAGCCGCGGCAGGCGGAGCTCGAGTTCGCGGTGCTCCTCGACGGCACGGAAGCCGAAGCGGGCGTTCACCTTGCGCATCGGGGCGTTCGTCAACGCCGTCCAGGTGTGCAGGAAGCGTTGCGTCGTCCGGTGTTCGGCCAGTTGTTCCAGGTTCGCGAGCTTCAGGAACGTGCCGAGGTTGTGGCCGCGGTGTTCCCGCAGGACCAGCGTGTCGTCCTGCTGGGCGTTCACGGCATCCGCCCGCGGCAGGTAGATCAGCGTGTAGCCGGCCGGCTCACCGGCGAGGGTGTGCGCCATCGTCACCAGCGCGAGGTAGCTCCGGTCGATCCGGGCCTCGCTCGCCTCGAGTTTCTCGACCGTCCACGGCACGACCTCACGCGTCATGCCGCCGGTCGGTACGTCGAGATCCATCGCGGTGTGCAGGTCGGCGTACGCCTGCTGGTGCTCCGGCGGGCACAGCCCCGCCCACGACGTCAGCCGGTACCCGTCGAGCCGCCCGGCATCGGAGCGCAGCTCCTCGAGGCGCAGATCGTCGTACGGCAGCGGTACGACGAGATGCTCCTCGACGTGCTCGACCTGGAATCCGAGCCGCGTGGCGAACACCGCCCCGGGCGACCCAGCAGCCGGTACGGCGACCTCGGCCTGCACGATCGTCCGCCCGAGCTGGGCGGCACGGGTCGCGGCCCACTGCCACAGCGCCGTGCCGATCCCCCGCCGCCGGTGCGCGGGCGGAACGTCGATCTCGACCTCGACCGTGTCGAGATTGTCGTTCAGCCGGTACTCGAACAGCATCGTGGCGAGCACCCGGTCGTCCTCGAACGCGCCGACCACGATCCGCTGTTTCAACGGGCTCGGGTTGCGCAGCGAGTACCCGAGCGCCTCGGGTCCGGTCACCAGCGCGGCCTCCCGCCCGGCGACCGCGCCGGCCCGGAAGGCGTCGTACCACTCGTCGAACAAGGCCAGGTCGGCCGGGTCGATCTCGCGCATGCTGATCACCCGGCCGACCCAACCAAACAATCGGGTCAGAACGCCAGTGCTTTAGACCGGCGCGACCTTGCCCGAGTACATGCCCATGATCACGAAGTTGTCCGCGTACGGCGCGTTCTTCAGGATCGAGTCGTCGTCGGCCGGGAACTTCGCCACCCGGGTGCCCTCGAGCGCGGGGTTGTTACCGTAGCGCTCCCAGAGCGGGATGATCGGCAGCAGTTCGTTGAACGCCATCGCCGCGGCGGTGATGTTCTTCTTCTGCTCGTCGAGGTTCAGGCCCTGGGCGGACTTGTCCACGACGGCCTTGAGGTCGATCGGACCGGCCGAGGTGGTCTGGTTGAGCGGGAAGTTCATGCCCTTGCCGCCCGAGTTCGCCGCGATCACGTAGTTGAACGTGTACAGGTCCTGGACGAACGCGAAGTACGGGTGCGGGTGGCTCGAAGCGCCCCAGGTCTGGATGGCGATGTCGAACTTGCCGGCCAGTACGTCCGGGTTCAGCTGGGTGAAGGTGATACCGCGCTTGGTGATGTTGAACCCGAACTTGTTCAGCTGGTCGGCCGCGTTGGTGGCGGCCGGGTTCCAGTCGGCGAACTCGGTCGGGAACTTGATGTCGTAGGCGGCCGGCTTGCCGTTCGGCAGCATCCACTTGCCGCCGGTCTTCTTCCACCCGGCGGCCTGCAGCAGCGAGGTGGCCTTGGCCTCGTCCTTCTCGTACGGCTGCAGCTTCTTCTGGTCGGCGTCCGAGATCCAGTCCGGAACCAGGATGTCGGAGAAGCCGGCCATGAACTTGCAGGGCTTGCCGGAGTCGCCGAGCGCGACGGTGCCGTTCTCGCTGCGGTCCAGGACGTAGGCGATCGCCTGCCGGACGCGGGCGTCGGCGAGCTCCGGGTGGGTGGTGTAGTTGAACACCAGCGACGGGCCCGAGTACACCGGCGGCCGGAGGATCCGGAAACCGGAACCCAGCATGGTCTTCTCGCTGGCCACCGCGAAACCGTGGGTGGCGTAGTCGACGTCCTTGTTCATCACGACCGGCGTGATGTCCGAGGTCTCACCGTTGTACAGCACGACCTTGGTGAAGCCGATCTTGTCGGCGAACAGGCCCTTGTCGTTCTTGACCAGCGACATCTGCGCGTTGGTCATGCTCTTCACGTCGAAGTTGAACGGACCCGAGACCGGCGGGTTCTCCGGACGGAACTTCTGGAAGTCGCCGTTCAGCTGCTTGCCCTCGGCGCTGTCCAGGCTGGTCTTGGCCTTGCGCAGGGCCTCGGCCTTGGTCGCCCACTCGCCGTACACCGAGTCCGGCAGGATGCCGGCGCGGAGGATGTAGCGCTCGAGCACGGTGGACGGCGTACCGATGGTGAAGACCACCGTGGTGTCGTCCTTGGCGCTGATGTCGGTCAGGAACGTCCACTCCTGCTGGCGCAGCAGCCAGCGCAGGTTGAACGTCGACACGACGTCCTTGGCCGTCACCGGCTTGTCGTCGCTCCACTTCAGGCCGGAGCGCAGCTTCAGGGTGTAGGTCTTGTTCGCCTCGTCCAGGGTCCCGGACTCGGCCATCATCCATTCCCACTTCTTGTCGGCCCAGTAGTACATGCCGGCGCTGGGGTAGACGAGGTCGAAGTAGGGGCTGTTGCTCGCCTGAATGCCGTCGGTGACACCGGCGATCAGGTTGAAGTGACCCTTCGGCGGGAGCTGGTACGGGTACGCCCCGTGGAACTCCTTGGTGCCGGACTTTCCGCCGCCCTCGCTGTTGCTGTTCGGCGAGCTCGGCGAGCACGCCGTCAGCGAGCCGATGCCGGCGGCGCCGACACCGGCGATGCCGAACAGCTGGAGCACGTGCCGGCGGGAGACCGCATTGGTCAGGGCGCTCGCGCCCGTTCCGTTGGTGCCGGGATCGTTGGTGTCGGTGGGACTCATCCTTCGTCCTTTCTGGACTGACCGCACGCCCATGTGGGTCAGGTACTACTGGTGGGATTGACTACCGCCCTCGCGTTTTTCCCGCCGCCGGATCACGAAGATCCCGGCGCCGACCACCAGGCCCAGTAGCAGGCCCAAACACAAGGTGAACAGGGTGACGACGAACTCCGGCGTGCCCGGCGACAGCGTGAGCAGCAGTACTCCGCTGGCCAGCACCAGGAACGTCGCCCAGCCGAGGGCCATCCGGCCGAGCTGAGGTGACATCAAGCCCCCAGGTCATCCGGCCCGGCCTCTGGTACGCCGTCGCGCGCGACCACGTGGCACGCGGCGGACTGGCCGGATCGGATCGTGGTGAGGGCGGGGACCGTCGCGTCGCACAGCCCGTCCTCGAACAGCGGGCAGCGCGGATGGAACGAGCAGCCGGACGGCAGGTTCGCCAAGCTCGGGATCTCCAGGCTGCGCAGGGATTCGCGGCCCTTGGTCTTGGTCAGGTCCGGGTCCGGCTCGGGGATCGCGTCGATCAGCGCCCGGGTGTACGGGTGCGTCGGCGCGTTGATGATCTTCGGCGTCGGCCCGAACTCGACGATCCGGCCCAGGTACATCACCGCGGTCTTGCCGTTCCAGCCGAAGTACTTCGCGATCGCCAGGTCGTGGGTGATGAACAAGAACCCCACGCCGAGGTCGTCGCGGAGCCGGCCGAGCATCGCCAGCACGCTGATCCGGATCGACACGTCCAGCATCGAGGTGGACTCGTCGGCGATGATCAGCTTCGGGTCCAGCGTCAGCGCCCGGGCGACCGCGACCCGCTGCCGCTGGCCGCCGGACAGCTGGTGCGGGAACTTCGGCAGGTAGTTCTCGGGCGGGGTCAGGTCGACCTTGGTGAGCAGCTCGGCCGCGCGCTCGGCGGCCGCCTTCTTGGTCTTCACCACACCGTGCTTGAGCAGCGGGGCGATGAGTGTCTGCTGGATCGTCCGCGTCGGGTTGAGCGAGGCGTACGGGTCCTGGTGCACGTACTGCACGCTGCGCCGGAAGGCACTGAAGTCCTGCCGGTTCATCGACCAGACGTCCTTGCCGTCGAAGGCCACCTCGCCGCTGCTCGGCCTGGACAGGCCGGCCGCCATCCGGGCCGCGGTGGTCTTCCCGGAGCCGCTCTCGCCGACCAGGCAGAGCACCTCGCCGGGGTTGACCGACAGGTCGACGTCGTCGACTGCACGAATCGGGCCGGCCTTGGTGCTGAACACCTGGCTGACCCCGCCGAGCGTCATCAGCGGCGTCCGGGCGGCGGACCCAGAGATCTCGGGGGACTTCTCCAGCGCGCTCATGATGCGTTCCCCAAGTCGCTCGGCACCTCACGCTCGAGGTGCACTTGTTTCCAATGGATGCAGGCCGCCTCGTGCGCGTCGCCCGGCTCGTCGGTGATCGGGATCAGGGCCGGGTCCTCCTCCTTGCACTCCTCGGTGGCGAACTTGCACCGCGGGCTGAACGTGCAGCCCTTCGGGAGCGCGGCAAGGCTCGGCGGGCCGCCCGGGATCGACTCCATGTCCGGCAGGTCGCCGACGATCGGCGGCACGGCCTTGATCAGCCCGAGCGTGTACGGGTGCCGCGGCCGGTAGAACATGTCCCGGACGCCGCCGGTCTCGATGATGCGCCCGGCGTACATGGTCGCGACCCGGTCCGCGAGCTCGGCGGCCAGCGACAGGTCGTGGGAGATGAAGATCATCGAGAACCCGAGGCGTTCGCGGACCTCGTGCAGGACGTCGACGACCGAGCGCTGGGTGAGGATGTCGAGCGCGGTGGTCGGCTCGTCGAGGATCAGCACCTCGGGCTCGAGCAGCAGGCTCATCGCGATCAGCACCCGCTGCCGCATACCGCCGGACAGCTCGTGCGGGTAGCAGTCGAGGACCCGGGACGGCTCCAGCCGGACCAGCCGGAGCAGCTCGGACGCCCGGTCCTCGATCTCCTGCCTACTGGCCTTCGTGTGGGCGCGCATCGTGTCGTGCATGTGCGCGCGGATCTTCAGGACCGGGTTGAACGCGTTCATCGCGCCCTGGAAGACCATCGCCGCGTCCCGCCAGCGGAACTGCCGCAGGTCCTTGCCGTCCAGGCCGAGGACGTCGATCTCGGTGCCGTCGCTGCGGTTGAAGGTGACCTTGCCGCTGGCGTGCCCGAGGCGCGGCAGCAACCGCAGCAGTCCGAGTCCGAACGTCGTCTTGCCGCAGCCGCTCTCGCCCACCAGCGCGAGGCTCTCGCCGGGGAACAGGTCGAGGTCGACACCGCGGACCGCCTGCACCGTCGCCCCGGCCCCGGTTCGGTACTCGACCTTGAAGTCGCGGATCGACAGCAGTGGCTTGCCCTGGCCGCCGCGCGTGGCGCGGGGGCTCGCTGTGCTGGTTTTGCCCGAAGGAGTCGTCGTCACCGTGCTCACCGGTCCCGGAGCCGCGGGTTGAGGATCTCTTCGAGGGATCTCGTCATCATCACCAGTCCGAGCAGCAGCAGGATGATCGCGACCACCGGGCTGAGGATCCAGGCCAGGCTCGCGTCGTTGAAGATGGCGCCGGCGATCCAGGCGCGGTTGAGCATGATGCCCCAGTTCGAGCCGGTCAGCGGGGCCAGACCGAGCAGGTAGAGGCCGACCAGCTGGTAGATCGCGTTCGTCACGCCGATCATGAAGTTCATCAGGATGAAGCTGGCCATGTTCGGCAGGATCTCGACGAACACCACCCGGATCGTGCCGAGGTCGAGCAGCCGCGCGGCCTCGACGAACTCGCGTTCCTTCAGCGAGAACACCTGGGCGCGGACCGCGCGGGTGAGCACCGGCCAGGACAGGCCGCCGACCAGCAGCGCGAGCAGGATCGGCGAGTCGAGCCTGAAGAAGGCGCCGAGGACGGCGAGCAGGACGATCTGCGGGACCGTCAGGAAGACGTCGGACAGCGTGACCACGACCGAGTCGACCCAGCCGCCGAGGTACGCCGCCAGCGAGCCGAGGACGATCGCCAGCGCGGTCGAGATCGCCGCGGCCACGAAGCCGACGAAGATCACCGTCCGGCCGCCGCCGATCATCTGGATCAGGACGTCCTTGCCCTCGTTGTCGGTGCCGAGTAGGTGCCCGGGCGAACCGGCCGGGAGCAGGATCTCCTTGACGTTCGGGGTGACCTCGGGGAGGAAGAACGGCACGATCGCGGTGATCAGCACCATCAGGCCGACGATCACGAACCCGATGAAACCGGCCGGACTGCGGCGCAGCGAGCGCATGATGCCGGCGAACCGGGAGACGCCGGTCGTCCCGATGGAGGTGACGGGAATGGTGGCTTCGGTCATGTCGTCACTTCTCCCCTTCGCCGCCGACGCGGATCCGCGGATCCAGCTGGCTGTAGAGGAGGTCCGCGGCCAGG
Organism: Kribbella sp. NPDC003505; assembly: GCF_040610875.1. Lineage (NCBI taxonomy): Bacteria > Bacillati > Actinomycetota > Actinomycetes > Propionibacteriales > Kribbellaceae > Kribbella > Kribbella sp. NPDC003505. Next base: position 443,870 of record NZ_JBEXNA010000001.1, read on the forward strand.
TTGGCCACCACCACCGAGATCGTCACGACCAGGAAGATGCCCTGCAGCACCGGGTAGTCGCGGCCGTTGACCGCGTTGAACAGGCTGAACCCGATGCCCTGGTAGCCGAAGATCCGCTCGACGAAGATCGAGCCGCCGACCACGAAACCGAGCGAGACGGCGAGCTGGCTGAACAGCGGCAGCACGGCGTTGCGCCCGACGTACCCGGACCGGATCCGCGAGTCGGACAGGCCGCGGGCCCGGGCGACCGTGACGTAGTCCTCGCCGAGGGTCTCGACCGTCGACGACTTCATCACCAGCGCCCAGGAACCGACCGTGGTCAGCGCATAGGCCAGGATCGGCAGCGTCGCGTGGTAGAAGATGTCGTTCAGGAAGCTCAGGCTGAACGACGGCTCGACGCCGGGCGTGTAGGAACCGCGGGCCTCGGTGAGGTTGAACAGCTGCAGTTTCACGCCGAGGAACACCACGATCAGGATCGCGAGGATGTAGTTCGGGATCGCGTGCAGCAGCGAGCCGATCGACGTCAGCAGGTGGTCGACCCAGCTCTCCCGGCGGTAGGCCATGATCATGCCGGCCACGATGCCGATGACGAAGCTGAAGACGGTGGCGACGCCGACCGAGAACAGCGTCCACGGCAGGTAGGTCTTGATCACGTCCGCGACCGTCGTCCCCGGCGACAGCACCGAGTTGCCGAAGTCACCGTGCAGCAGGTTCAGCATGTAGGTGCCGTACTGCGACAGCAGCGGCGCGTCCGGATCCAGTGAGAACAGGTTCTGCGCCTGCGCGGCGGCGGCCTCGTACGAGATGCCGGTCTGCGCGATCTGCGTCTGGATGTACGTCTCGACCGGGTTCCCCGGCAGCAGCCGGACCAGGAAGAACGTACCGGTGGTGACGATGAAGATCGTCAGGACCGCCTTGAACAGTCTTCGGACGAGCCAGGCGTTGACGAAACGCCGAGCAGCCGAGGGTCTCGGTTCGACGGCAGGTCCTTCGATCAGCTTCGCCGCGGACGTGTCGACCGCACCGCTCACTGCTCACCTCCACGCGACTACCAGGGAAAGTCGGTGGCGCAGACCCGTGATCAGCTCGACTTAGTAACACTGTCTTGCAAGGATCTGCGCATTGAGCAGACAGTCTGCGCATAGCTGGTCAGCGAGTCAACGACTTGAGGCAACGTTGAGACAACGTTGCGGTCTGTGACGCAACGGTACCGGGGAGTACAGCAACTGCCCGCCTCCGACACGGAGACGGGCAGTTCGGCTTGGTGTTACCGGCTGGTCAGCGGGTGGCGCGGTTGACAGCGGACACCACGGCCTTCAAGGATGCGGTGAGGATGTTGGCGTCCCGGCCGACACCCCAGTACACGTCGTCGCCGACCTCGCATTCGACGTACGCCGCGGCCAGCGCATCGCCGCCCGCGGAGAGCGCGTGCTCGTGATAGTCGAGCACCCGGACGTCGTACTTCAGCGGCTTGATCGCGTCCACGAAGGCCGAGACCGGACCGTTGCCTTCACCAACCAGTTCGTGGGGTACGCCGTTGGCATAGACCTGAACCCGGAGCTGGTCGCCCTGCCCCTCGCCGGACGTCGAGTTGACGCTCAGCAGCGACAGCGCGCCGGGCGCCAGGTACTCGGCCGCGAAGATGTCCCACATCTGCTGCGGGCCGACCTCGCCGCCCTCGTTGTCGGTGTGCTGCTGGATCACCCGGCTGAACTCGATCTGCAGCCGGCGCGGCAGGTCGAGCCGGTGCTCCGACTTCATGATGTACGCGACGCCGCCCTTGCCGGACTGCGAGTTCACCCGGATCACGGCCTCGTAGCTGCGGCCGACGTCCTTCGGGTCGATCGGCAGGTACGGCGCCTCCCAGGCGATCTCGCCGACCGGCTTGCCCTCGGCCGCGGCCTGCTTGTCGAGCGCCTCCAGGCCCTTCTTGATCGCGTCCTGGTGCGAGCCGGAGAAGGCGGTGTAGACCAGGTCACCGGCGTACGGCTGGCGCTCCGGAACCCGCATCTGGGTGCAGTACTCGACGGTGCGGCGGATCTCGTCGATGTCGGAGAAGTCGATCTGCGGGTCGATGCCCTGACTGAACAGGTTCATCCCCAGTGTCACCAGGTCGACGTTGCCGGTGCGCTCGCCGTGGCCGAACAGGCAGCCCTCGACGCGGTCCGCACCGGCCATCAGGGCCAGCTCGGTGGCGGCCACCGCCGTACCGCGGTCGTTGTGCGGGTGCAGGCTTATCGTGCTGTGCTCGCGCCGGGTCAGGTTGCGGCCGAACCACTCGATCTGGTCGGCGTACACGTTCGGGGTGCACATCTCGACGGTGGCCGGCAGGTTCAGGATGATCTCGCGGCCCGCAGCGGGCTGCCACACGTCGCTGACCGCCTCGCACACCTCGAGCGCGAACTCCAGCTCGGTGCCGGTGAAGATCTCCGGGCTGTACTGGTACCCGAACTCGCAGTCGCCGAGGATGTCGTCGGCGTACTTCATCACGGTCTCGGTGCCGCGGACCGCGATCGTGCGGCACTCGGCCTTGTCGACGTTGAACACCACCCGGCGGAACAGCGGCGCGGTCGCGTTGTACAGGTGAATCGTGGCCTTCGGCGAGCCCTGCAGCGACTGCACGGTGCGCTCGATCAGCTCCTCGCGTGCCTGGGTCAGCACCGAGATCGTCACGTCGTCGGGGATCACGTCGTCCTCGATCAGGCTGCGGACGAAGTCGAAGTCGTACTGGCTGGCGCTCGGGAAACCGACCTCGATCTCCTTGTAGCCCATCTTCACCAAGAGGTCGAACATCCGCCGCTTGCGGGCCGGGGACATCGGCTCGACCAGCGCCTGGTTGCCGTCGCGGAGGTCGGTGGACAGCCAGCGCGGCGTGCGGTCGACGGACTTGGCCGGCCAGGTGCGGTCCGGCAGGTCGATCGGCGGGAACGCGCGGTAGCGATGGGTCGGCATACCGGACGGCTGCTGAACAGGCTGGGGCTGGTTCTTCGGTGCCACGGGGGTTCTCCTCGGAGGTACGGGTGTCGTGAGGGACGACCGGCGTACGTCAAGACTCCGCGGCGAGGGACCGGCCTTGTCAGGCCTCGCCGCGGCAGCGAAGGAGGAGAAGCTGGTGCCGCATGATGCCAGTGAGTGTAGGCACAACTCCCCCGGCCCGTCGAACCCGGGGTCTCGACCGGCGAGACACGGAGAGTGACGAGCCGTTGGCTGAGGATGTGCTGAGGGTTGCGGTCCGGGGGCTTCCGGCGATGCGAGGATGGCCCGATGACGCCGCGAGTTCTGGTGGTCGAGGACGCGGAGCCGATCCGGACCGCCGTCGGGATCGCGCTGACCGAGGCCGGGTACGGCGTCCGCACGCGGCCGGACGGTGACGGGCTCGAGCGGGAGCTGGCCGAGTACCGGCCGGACCTGCTGCTGCTCGACGTGATGCTCCCCGGGCGCGACGGGTTCGAGCTGCTCACGGTCGCGCGGGAGACGTCGAACGCCGGCGTCATCCTGCTGACCGCGCGGGACGCCGTCGACGACCGGCTGCACGGGCTGCGGACCGGTGCGGACGATTATGTGGTCAAGCCGTTCGTCCTGGCCGAGTTGATCGCCCGTGTGGAGGCGGTCCTGCGCCGGATGGGCAGGCTGCGGACCGTGCTGACGGTCGGCGACCTGGAGGTGGACGTCGAGGCGCAGGCGGTACGCCGGGCCGGAGCGGAGATCGACCTGACCGCGACCGAGTTCAAGCTGCTCGCGTTCCTCGCCGGGCGGGACGGGAAGGTGGTCGGCAAGACGCAACTGCTGACCGCGGTCTGGGGGTACGACGACTACGCCGACAACCTGGTCGAGGTCTACGTCAGCGGCCTGCGCCGCAAGCTCGAGGCCCACGGTCCACGTCTGCTGCACACGGTCCGCGGCTCGGGATACGTGTTGCGCGCATGAACCTGTCGCTGCGGGTGCGGGTGACGTTGACCGCTATCGCCGTACTGCTGGTGGTGCTGCCTGTCACGGGACTGACGGTGAAGGCGGTGTTCGACGCGCAGGCGGAGCGGAGTCTCGACTCGCTGCTCACCGGGCGGGCGCAGCTGGCCCAGCAGCTCGCCCGGCAGAACGTTGCCCCCAGCAACTTGGTACGCCGGGTGGACGCGGACGGGGTCCGGGTGACGCTGATCCTGCGGACCGGACGGCAGCTCGGCGCACCGCCCGTTGACCCCGGCGCGACCGTACGGCAGGTCAAGGCGACGTTGCAGGCCGGTCAGCAGACGAAAGGCGCGACGCTGCTGCTGTCCGCGGACACGGCGCTGCTCGCGGATGCCAGTGCGCGGCTGCGCAACGTGCTGCTGATCTCCGGCGGACTGGCGATCCTGATCACCGCGCTCGCCTTGGTGATCGGGATGCGGTTCGCGCTGGCGCCGCTGGACGCGATGACCGGTTTGGCCCGGTCGATCGCGGCGGGGCGGCGCGGTGGGCGGTTGCAGCCGAAACGCGCCGACACCGAGCTCGGCCGGACGGCCGCCGCCTTCGACGAGATGCTCGACGCCCTGGAAGGCGCCGAGCGCGCGGCCCGGCACGCAGAAGGCGCGGCGCGATGGTCGGAGGATCGGATGCGTGAGTTCGTTGCTGACGCTGCGCATGAGCTGCGGACGCCGGTGGCTGGATTGCAGACCGCTGCGGAGACGCTGATCCAGCTGGGCCCGGATGCGTCGGCGGCGCAGCGTGAGGAGCTGGAGTTGCTGCTCGTGCGCGAGTCGCGTCGCGCCGGCACGCTCGTCGCCGACCTGCTCGAGCTCAGCCGCATCGACGCCGGTCTCCAACTCCACCTCGCTCCCGTGGACCTCCGCGAGCTCGCCGAGGCCCAGGCCGCCCGCCTCCGCCTGACAGCACCCGAAGTTGCCGTCGAGGTCTGCGGCGCGGGGACGGTCACCGCCGACGGCGACCGCCTCACCCAGGTCCTCACCAACCTCGTCGACAACGCCCGCCAGGCCGGCGCGGCCACGCTACGCATCACGGTCAGCCCCGCCGGCGTACTGGTCGAGGACGACGGCCCCGGCGTACCGCCCGCGGCCCGCGAGCGCATCTTCGCCCGCCTCGTCCACGGCCCGCACAGCAAAGGCGCCGGCCTTGGGCTCGCCATCGCCCGCGGCGTAGCTCGCGCCCACGGCGGCAACCTCACCGTCACCGACCGCCCGGACGGGAAGCCCGGCGCAGCCTTCCACCTCCACCTCCCACCGATATCTCCCGACCCCCGCACCGCTCGCTGACCCCTCGACTCGTTTGGTGGGTTGGCGTCCAAGATGCAGGGTCGGCGACTGACATGCCGGACGCCAACCCATACTCTCGGACGCCAACCCATCAGATGCGCGGCTACCGCATCGGATGCGCAGCCACCGCATCGGCGCCGAGGGGGGTGGGCGGGCCTAAACGCGGAGGAGGGTCGAGATGGTGGTGGTGTGGTTGGCGAGGATTCGGGCGGGGTCGGCGCCCAGGACCTGGTGGAGGACGGTGGCGTAGACGTCGCGGAAGTCTGTGGTCGCCTTCAGGTCGCCGTTGGAGAGGTTCGTGAGGCTGGGCTGTTCGCCGTAGAAGCCGCCGGAGACCTTGGAGCCGAGGACGAAGACAGGGCCGGCGGTGCCGTGGTCCGTGCCGTCGCTGCCGTTCGCCTGGACGCGGCGGCCGAACTCGGAGTACACGAGGACGACCGCGTTCTTCCCGCGGTCGGTCTTCTGCAGCCGTTGGACGAACGGCGTCAGCGCACCGTCCAGCTCGGTCAGCAGCCGCTGCTGCGTGCCGCGTTCGTCGGCGTGGGTGTCGAAGCCGCCGAGCGACGCCGAGTACGCCCGCGTCGGCACCCCGGCCTCGATCAGACCGGCGATGAGCTCGAGCTGTGCGCCCAGCTGCGAGGCGCCGCCCGCGGACGCGCCTTTCGTCCGTTCCTCGTCGTCCTCGTCCTCCTGTTCGTGACCGCTCCGCACCGCCTTGCCGAGCACCTGCGTCGCGTTCTGCAGATCCAGCACCGACTTGGCGGCCCGCGCCTGCCACGGCCCCTCGCCCGGACTGGGTTTGCCCAGCGCCGCGTACGCCGTACCCAACGCCCCGCCCGGTAACGCCAGCCCGCGCAACGGCAGCGATGCCGCGGCCGTGGTCTCGCCGGCCAGCAACGGCGGCAGCGTGGGCTCGACGGACACCGCGCGGAGCGGGTCCGCGCCGGTCGCGTCGAGCCAGCGGCCGAGCCATCCGGTCGGGACCGGCGACTTCGGTGACGCGGTCTGCCAGATCGCCATCGACCGGAAATGACTGCGATCCGGATCCGGGTAGCCGACCCCGCGGACGATCGCGAGCCGCTGGTCGTCCCACAACCCCTTGAGGCCCTTCATCCCCGGGTTCAGCCCGAGCCCGTCGCCGAGGTCCAGGACCTCGTCGCCTGCGTAGGCCAGGTCCGGCCGCGCCTTCTGGTACGCCGGATCCGCCGCCGGGACGACCGTGTTCAACCCGTCGTTCCCGCCGTACAGCGTGATGACGACCAGCACCGACTGGTCGCTCGGCAGCGGGTCGTCGACCGCCGCGGTCATCAGGTCGGACCAGTTCACCTGGGTCGCTCCGGCCGCCAGCGCTCCCGCGGCCGTGACTCCGCTGAGCGTCAGGAACCGGCGTCTCGTCAGATTGTCCACAACTCCTCCTAGCCGCTCACGACGTACTCGGGGGCGCAGGCCGCGACCGCGACCAGCTGCGCAGGTTCCTTCACACCGGTCAGGGCCGCGCGCGTCCGCTCGGACCAGCCGTCGACGCCGAGCAGTGCGCCGACCGCGCTCACCCGATCCGTCGCATTGTCGACAATCGACAGATCGGCCTGCTTCGCCACCTGCTGCGCGAGCTGCAGTCGCGTGACACCGGCCGATGTCGTCAGCCAAGTCGCACCCGCCGGCCAGCCGCCGACACTCGGCGGGCGGTACGGCAACTGCCCCATCCCCCGGAGCCCCGCGAGCAGCTTGGTCTGCTCCTTCTCCTCCAGCTGTCCCGGCCGCAGCTTCAACGCACGCAGCAGCCCGACCGCCCACTCCACCGGCTGCTTCACCAGACTCGACGCCGGGTCCTTGAACCCCGACTCGCCAACCATTGCCGTCAGCAACGATCTGACGTCCCGATCCTCGCCGTACGCCGCCGTCAGCCGGGCAACCGTCGCGGCATCGGGCGGTGTCGCCGACACCAAGCGGAACCACAGCCGCCCGATGACGAACGCGGCCGACGCGGGCTGGGCCAGCGCCAGCCCCGCGAAGCCCTTCGCGTCGAAGTCGCCGGTCCTCCCGAGCACCGTCTTGGTGCCGGAGTCGAACCGCCGACGCTGGAACATCGCGCCCTGCTCCCGCAGCACCCACCCGGTCAGGCAGCGGGCCGCCTGCGCCACGTCCGCTTCCTGGTAATGCCCGATGCCGAGCGTGAACAGCTCCATGAACTCGCGCGCCAGGTTCTCGTTCGGCGAGCCCTTGCGGTTGCGCTGCCCGTCGAGCCAGCGGATCAGCGCGGCGTCCACGACCATCGCCTGCGCCAGGTCACCGAACCGGCCGAGCGCGAGCCTGCGCTGGGTCTGGTTCTGCGCCAGCATCCAGGCCGCGTTCCGGACCTTCTGGTTGCTGGTCGCGAAGTGGCCGTGCCAGAACCAGGTCAGCCGCTCCCCCGCGGTCCGGCTCACCGCCATCCGGTCCAGCCACCAGATCGTCAGCTTGCGCTCCTGCGCGGCCCGCTGCCTGGCCGCAGCCTTCTTCGCATCCTTGTCCTGCTTGCCGTCCTGCTTGCCGTCCTGCTTGTTCTTGGCGGGCGGCGCCAAGCCGGTCGGCGGGGCGAGGGCTCCGGCCGCCGCATCCGTCGCCGGCCCGAGCAGGCGCCGGACGGTCTCGTCGACGCCGGCCCGGAGGTCCCCGGGCGCCGGCCCGAATCCCAGCCGGTCGTTCAGGCGCCGGACCAGGGCGGTTTCGCTGATCTCGGTCATGCCCCCGATGGTTTCCACCCGGCCGCCGCCGGACCAGTATCCGGGCGTTTTCCTCAGCGGATCCACAGGTCCGAGTAGGCAGCGTCTACCAGAGTCCTGTAGACACTGTCTACGTGATCGCCCTCGGCCTGCTGACCGCCTCCGCCGGCTGTCACGCCGGATGGAACGTGCTCATGAAGCGCGGAGGCCTCGGCGGCCCCGGCTTCACCTGGCTGTGCGGCCTGCTGACGCTGCCGGTGTCGCTCGTCCTGCTGGTTCGCGGCTCGCCCGCCACGGCGTGGTGGGCGGGAGTCGTGAGCATGGCGTTGCACACGACGTACGCCGTCACGCTGCAGAAGGCGTACGCCTTCGGGGACTTCTCGACGGTCTACGCCGTGAGTCGCGGCACCGCTCCGGCCCTGGTAGCAGTCGCGGGCGGATCCGGCCCGCGCGTGTTCGCGGACGCCGCGCTCGTGCTGATCGGCGTGCTGCTGATGGATCGCCCGCAATCGCGGACCCCAGCGCGAGCCGTGCTGCTCGGGTCGGGCGTCGCCACGTGCACGGCGGCGTACACGCTCCGGGACGCGTTCGCCGTCGGTTCGCTGCACGTCGACCTACTGACCTACCTCGCGGTGGCGAACGTGGCACAGGTCGTCGCGCTGTCGGCCGTCGTACGAGATCACCGCGGTGCGCTGCGGGACTGGCGGCGGGCGGCGCCGGTCGCGGTACTGATGCCGGCGAGCTACGGACTCGTCCTGCTCGCGCTGTCGGTCGCCTCGGTCGCGACCGTGGCGATCGGCCGATCGATGAATGTCGTCCTCGGCACGCTGCTCGGTGCGGTCGTTCTGCGTGAGCGGCCGCGCGTCACGGGACTGGTCGTGGTGGTGGCCGGTGTACTGCTGGTGAGTCTCTGAAAGGAGTGTCGATGAAGAATCTGGTGTGTTTGCACGCCGGTACAAGTGGGCCGTCGACCTGGGATCGCTTCGTCCCGGAGTTCGAGGCGATGGGCTACCACGTGCATTGCCCGACGTTGCTCGGCCACGGCGCCGCTCCTCGACGTCGCCGCTACCTGCTGGCGGACTTCCGCGATCAGATACTGCGTGAGCTCGACGCCCTGGACCACGTGACGATCGTCGGCAACTCGCTCGGAGCGTACGTCGCGAGCGCGGTAGCGGCGGCCGCACCGGATCGAGTCGAGCGACTGGTCCTCGAGGAGCTGCCGGTGCCGCCTCGCGACGGCAGCGACAGCGAGCCCACCAGCAAGCCGATGCCGGCCGCAGCCTTGCTGCTCGCGGGGTGGCTGACGAGGCGGCGCTGTGATCGCCGGTTGTTGCGCGACGTCATAGCCGACCTCCGACGGCCGCAGCCTGATTGGTGGACCGGCCTCGCGACGGTCGAAGCGCCAACTCTGCTGCTGGCGGGCGGAGACCGGAGCCACCTCGACCAGACCCGGTTCGCGTCGGTCGCCGACCAGATGCCCTCGGCAACAGTCGTGACGATCGAGGCCGGTCACCGGATCCACAGCCGGGCTCCGGAGCGCTGGCTGTCCACGGTGCGGGAGTTCCTTGCCTTCAAGGGCGCTTGAATTCCTAGGCTTGCGGTATGACGGAAACCCTCCTCGACCGGATCGGCACCCACGGGCTCGGCGTCCTGGTCACGCTCAAGCGCGACGGCCGGCCCCAGCTGTCCAATGTGACGTACGTGTTCGACGGATCCCGCGTGCGGGTCTCGCTCACCGACGGACGCGCGAAGACCAAGAACCTGAGGCGCGACCCACGCGCCAGCCTGTACGTCGACGGTCCCGGCGGCCGCTCGTACGTCGTCCTCGAAGGCAAGGCGGAGCTCAGTCCGGTAGCAGCCGACCCCTACGACGACGTCGTGCAGGATCTCGTCGACTACTACCGGACCGCGTCGGGCGAGCACCCGGACTGGGACGAGTACCGCGCGGTCATGGTGCAGGACCGGCGGCTGATGTTCTCGATGACCGTCGACCACGCCTACGGGATGCCGGCGCCGTCCTGACCGACCTCAGCGCAGGTCGAAGCGATCCAGTTCCATCACCTTGACCCACGCCGCGACGAAGTCCGCCACGAACTTCTCCTGGGCGTCCGCGCTCGCGTAGACCTCGGACAGGGACCGCAGCTGCGAGTTCGACCCGAAGACCAGGTCGGCCGCCGTTGCGGTCCACTTCAGCTCGCCGCTCGCGACGTCCCGGATCTCGAACAGGTTCTCGTCCGACTCCGACGCCCGCCATTGCGTGCCCGGCGCCAGCAGGTTGACGAAGAAGTCGGTCGACAGCGTGTCCGTGCGGTCGGTGAAGACACCGTGCCGCGCGCCGCCGGTGTTCGCCCCGAGGACCCGCAGACCGCCCACCAGCACGGTCATCTCGGGCGCCGTCAGGGTCAGCATGTACGCACGGTCCAGGAGCAGCGTCTCCGCCGACAGCTTCTCGCCCGCGCGCAGATAGTTCCGGAAGCCGTCGGCCCGCGGTTCCAGCAGGGCGAACGAGTCGACGTCGGTCTGCTCCTGCGAGGCGTCGGTCCGGCCGGGACGGAACGGCACCGTGACGTCCAGGCCGGCGTTCTTCGCGGCCTGCTCGACCGCCGCGCTGCCACCGAGCACGATCAGGTCGGCGAGCGAGACCCGCTTCCCGCCGGTCTGCGAGCCGTTGAAGTCCTGCTGGACCTGCTCGAGCGTCTGCAGGACCGTGGCCAGCTCGGCCGGCTCGTTGACCTCCCAGCTCCGCTGCGGCTCGAGCCGGATCCGCGCACCGTTCGCACCGCCGCGCTTGTCCGTGCCGCGGAAGTCGGCCGCCGCGGCCCACGCGGTCGAGACGAGCTGCCGCACCGACAACCCGGACCCGAGGAGCTTCTCCTTCAGGGCCGCGATGTCGGCGTCGTCGACCAGCTCGTGGTCGACGGCCGGCACCGGGTCCTGCCAGAGCTGCGGCTCCGGCACCCACGGCCCGAGGAACCGCGAGACCGGTCCCATGTCGCGGTGCAGCAGCTTGTACCAGGCCTTCGCGAAGGCGAGCGCGAACTCGTCGGGGTTCTCGTAGAAGCGCCGCGAGATCGGGCCGTACACCGGGTCCAGGCGCAGGGCGAGGTCGGTGGTCAGCATCGTCGGCCGGTGCTTGCGGGACGGGTCGTGCGCGTCCGGCACCGTCTCCTCCGCGTCCTTCGCGACCCACTGCTTGGCCCCGGCCGGACTGTCGGTCAGCTCCCACTCGTGCCCGAACAGGTTCTCGAAGAAGCCGTTGCCCCACTGGGTCGGCGTGTTCGTCCAGGTCACCTCGAGACCGCTGGTGATCGCGTCGCCGGCCTTCCCGGTCCCGTACGTGCTCTTCCACCCGAGCCCCTGCGCCTCGAGGGGCGCTGCCTCCGGCTCCGGGCCGACGCTCTCCGCGGGTCCGGCGCCGTGGGTCTTGCCGAAGGTGTGCCCGCCCGCGATCAGCGCCACCGTCTCCTCGTCGTTCATCGCCATCCGGCGGAACGTCTCGCGGATGTCGCGCGCCGCGGCCAGCGGGTCCGGGTTGCCGTTCGGGCCCTCCGGATTCACGTAGATCAGGCCCATCTGCACCGCACCGAGCGGACCGCCGAGCTGCCGGTCGCCGCTGTACCGCTCGTCACCGAGCCAGGTGTCCTCCGGGCCCCAGTAGATCTCCTCCGGCTCCCAGACGTCCTCGCGGCCGAACCCGAAGCCGAACGTGCGGAACCCCATGTCTTCCAGCGCGACGTTGCCGGCCAGCACCAGCAGGTCGGCCCAGGAGATCTTCCGGCCGTACTTCTGCTTCACCGGCCAGAGCAGCCGCCGGGCCTTGTCCAGGTTGGCGTTGTCCGGCCAGCTGTTCAACGGCGCGAACCGCTGCGCGCCGTCGCCCGCGCCACCGCGGCCGTCCTCGATCCGGTACGTGCCGGCCGCGTGCCAGCTCATCCGGATGAACAGCGGCCCGTAGTGCCCGAAGTCGGCCGGCCACCAGTCCTGCGACGTCCGCATCACCTCGACGAGGTCCCGCTTGAGCTCGTCGACGTCCAGTTTCCCGAACTCCGCGGCGTAGTCGAAATCCTCCGCCATCGGGTTCGACTTGGCGGCGTGCGGGTGCAGGATGGTCAGGTCCAGCTGGTTCGGCCACCAGTCCCGGTTGGTCCTCGGCCTGTCGACCTGCGGCGTCGGCGAGTCGATCGCCGGGTTCTCGCTCTCGCTCCCGTGCTGGGTAACTCCGGACGTGTCAGACATGGTCGGTCAACCTCTCGGGTACGCGATTGCTGACTTTGCGAGTCTTCTCCGCAGTCTGGAATCGGTCAAGAGTGCCGGGCGGCCTCCCGGTAGCGACGCGGAGCGATGCCGTTGACGCGTTTGAAGGCGTTGCTGAACGCGCTGTCCGACGTGTACCCCAGGGAATGCGCGAGCGCCGCCAGCGGCGTGTCCTCGTCGCGCAAGGCGCGCTCGGCCAGGCGCATCCGCCAGTTGAGCAGGTACGTCAGCGGCGGCACGCCGGCCACCGAACGGAACCGCTCGGCGAACGTCGTCCGCGACATCGCGGCCGCCCGGGCGAGCTCCTCGAGTTGCCACGCCCGGCCGGGCTGGTCGTGCATCAGGCGCAGCGCGGGCGCGATCCGCTCGTCGGCGATCGCCCGTAGCCAGCCGGCCGGCAGTGCGTCGGCCTCGGTGAGACAGGCGCGGAGAGCCTCCAGGAACAGCAGGTGCGCGACATCGTCCGCTGCCAGGCTCGCACCGGGCTCGGAGGTCGCCGCCTCCCGCGCCAACCGCTTCAACAGCCAGCGGAACGTCGCGGCCCGCTCGTCGGTGGCCCGCAGGTGGATCACCGGCGGCAGCGCGCGCATCAGCAACTCCTCGCCGGTGCGGTTCAGCGAGACGTGTCCGCCGACGCCGACGACCTTCGGGCCACGGCCGCTCCCGGCGCCGTCGCCGAAGCGGGCGATCGTTCCGTCGGCGGCTCCGAAGGCCTCGACCGCGTCGCCGATCGGCGCCGAGTCCGAGTTGCCCTTCACGAACTCGTGCCGACCGTCGAACAGGACGACGTCGCCCGGCTCCATGGCGATCCGGCCGACGTCGAGATCGTCGAAGTCGATCCAGCACGTGCCCTCGACCGTCGCGGTGAACTTGAGCCGGTGCGAGGCGGGGTAGCGCAGCGCCCACTCGCCGTACGCCTCGAAGCCGCGCGAGACGTGGCAGTGCGCTTCGGTGAGCGCCAGGGTGTCGGTCAGCGGATCGGCCACCTCCGTACTATCGCGCAAGTTATCGAGACTCTCAAGCATTCTCCGTCCGGCGACAGCTGCCTAGCGTGGAGCCATGCAAACACCACTGGGTTCTGGATTCACCGCGGCGTCGACGACGGACGACGTCCTCGAAGGCATCGATCTGCACGGGAAGCTCGCGATCGTCACGGGCGGGTACTCCGGGCTGGGCAAGGCGACCGTCCGCGCGTTCCGGTCGGCCGGGGCCGAGGTCGTGGTGCCGGCGCGTGACGTCGAGCGAGCCGCGGCCGAGCTGGCCGATGTCGACGGGGTCGCCGTCGAGCGGATGGATCTGCTCGATCGGGCGAGCATCGACGCGTTCGCGGACGACTTCCAGCGCGACGGGCGGCCGTTGCACATCCTGGTGAACAGCGCGGGGATCATGGCGAACCCGTTGACCCGGGACGCCCGCGGCTACGAGTCGCAGTTCGCGACCAACCATCTCGGGCACTTCCAGCTCACGACCCGGCTGCTTCCGGCACTGCGCAAGGCCGGTGGGGCGCGCGTCGTGTCGGTCTCGTCGCGCGGCCACCGGTACAGCGACGTGCACTTCGACGACCCGAACTTCGAGCGCCGCGAGTACGCGCCGTACCCGGCGTACGGGCAGTCGAAGACCGCGAACGTGCTGTTCGCCGTCGAACTGGACGAACGCGAACGGGGCAACGGGATCCGCGCCTTCGCGGTCCACCCCGGCAGCATCATCACGCACCTGGCCCGGCACTCGGACCGTGAGCTGTTGCGCCAGGGCGGGTTCCTGGACGAGAACTACGAGCCGATCATCGATCCCGCGCGCGGGCTGAAGACGGCGGAGCAGGGCGCGGCGACGCAGGTCTGGTGCGCGGTCAGTCCGCAGCTCGACGGGTACGGCGGGGTGTACTGCGAGGACGTCGACATCGCGACGCTGCACACGTCCGACGTACCGGACGCCGACGTGCTGGCCGTGACCCCGGGTGCGTTCGGCGTCCTGCCCTACGCGATCGACCGGGACAACGCGCGACGGTTGTGGAAGCTCAGCGAGGAACTTCTCGACCGCGAATAAACCACTCGCGGTAAGCAGTCCACTCGGTGGACCCTGTGGGCGTGGAGATCACCGAACTGTCACCCGACGACGAGGCCGGGTGCATCGACGCAGTAGCCGTCCAGAGCGCAGCCTTCGCACAGGACTGCCCGGAGCTGGTGCGCCCGACGCCGCGCGGGTTCGCGAACCTGCTGCGGTACGGCTGGGACCTCGAGCCGCAGCGGGGGTTCCTGGCCCGCAACGCCGACGGTAGGGCGGTCGCCGTGGCTACGGTCTCGCTGCCGACGTACGACAACACCAACCAGGTGTGGTTCGAGCTCACGGTCCATCCGGACCATCGCGACGGCACCGACGGCACCGACGGCACGGTCGAGGCGGAGCTGATCGAGTACGTCGAGCAGCTCGCCCGCGACGAAGGCCGCACGATGATGGGCTTCGGCGGGTTCGACCTGCCGGACGCGATCGCGCTGGCGCACAAGCACGGGTACGAGCAGAAGGCGGTCGAGGTCAACCGCCGGCAGGACCTGGCCGGGCTCGACTGGTCGATCGTCCGGTCGCTGTACGACGAGGCGGTCGCGGCGTCGACGGCGTACGAGCTGGTCACGCTCACCGGCGCGCTGCCCGAGGACATGCTCGACGGAATGATCGCGGTGACCGCGTCCATCAACGACGCGCCGAAGGACGACCTGGACATCGAGGACGACGTCTACAGCCGCGAGCGGCTGCGGGCGTACGAAGAGGCGCAGGCGAAGAGCGACCACACCCTCTACCGGGTCATCGCCCGGGAGAAGGCCACCGGCGAGCTCGCCGGTCACACGGTGATCGCAGTCGAGCGCGAGCGCCCGCACATCGGCGAACAGCACGACACCGCGGTCGCTCGCGAGCACCGGGGCCACCGCCTCGGCGCCCTGCTCAAGACCGCGATGCTGCTGCACGTCCGCGACGCCGAGCCGGCACTCACCCAGGTCGACACCTGGAACGCCGAGTCCAACAACCACATGATCGGCATCAACGAGCA
This sequence comes from Kribbella sp. NPDC003505, assembly GCF_040610875.1. Classification (NCBI taxonomy): domain Bacteria; kingdom Bacillati; phylum Actinomycetota; class Actinomycetes; order Propionibacteriales; family Kribbellaceae; genus Kribbella; species Kribbella sp. NPDC003505. Next base: position 459,112 of record NZ_JBEXNA010000001.1, read on the forward strand.
GCTCGGCTACCGGATCGTGGCGCGCTTCCTGGCGTACCAGAAGAAGCTCTGAAACAGACCGGGGGCGCCGCATCGAGCGGCGCCCCCGGCTCTGCACTACGGCAGGATCACTCCCCCACCAACTGGTTCCAGTGGCCGGTGACCGAGAAGATGCCGGTGCCCGGGACGGTGCCGCCAGGGACCCGGCCGTAGGACGTGACCGCGGTCTTCGAGCCGTTGAACTTGCTCATCGCGTACTGGTAGACCGAATCGGTCTCGTTGTCGAAACCGGTCACCAGCGTGCCGCCCTTGTCACCGCACTCCCTGGCGGCCAGCGACTCGTAGGCAGCGAAGCCGGCGCTCCGGACGAGCTTCAGGATCGGCTTGGTCGAGGCCGCGGCCGGGATCCGGACCGTCCACAGCGCACCGGCCTTGGTAGTCATCAGCAGCGTGTCGTACGTCGGGGTCTCGGAGATCACGGTCATCGCCTTGAAGCCCTTGAAGCCTGGGAAGTGACCGAGGGCCCGGAAGGTGGCACCCGACGCCGCGTAGCGGTACAGGCTGCCGTTGGTGCTCAGCCCGTACAGGTACGAGCGGTTCGGCGCGGTGATCGCGTAGTTCGACGTGACGAGCTGGGTGAAGCTGGTCCAGCCGGAGCCGATCCGCGCGTACGTCGGCCGCGCGTAGTCGGTGTCGAAGTAGGTGACACCGCGGTACAGCGTCCCACCTTGCACGAACAGGCTGTGGTAGTAGAAGTGCGCGTCGGTCTTCACGCCGTACCACGTCGTGTTGAGACGGGTGCCGACGAACGGGAAGTCCGCGTAGAACACACCGCGCGGTGGCTTGGCCGGTGTGATGTCGACGTCGCTGATCCCCGGCCTCGGGGTGTTGAAACCCACGTCCTGCACGCATCCCGCGGAGGCGAGCTTGGCGTTCGGCGTGGTCTTCAGGTTGCCGTGGGCCGGGTCGGCCATCGCGGGCGTCGGGGTGGACCGGACGGCGGCGGTGGCAGGGCCGGCGGCGGCCGTGGCGGCGAGCATGCCGACCCCGGCCAGGGCGAGCGCGAAGCGCTGCAGTTTCATACTGGGAGTCCCCCTCAGGACATGAACAACCTCGATGAGCCTCGAGATCGTGCGCGAGCCTAACGCGCGCGGGGGACAGAACACGCCGCGATTGCACCTTGTTGCACCTTGTTGCAACGATTCCAGGCTAGACCGCCTCGACGACCGTGACCTTCATGCGGTTCGAGAGCGTGAAGCCCAGCGCGTTGTAGAGGCGGATGGCGGTGGTGTTGGCGCCGCCGGTGTGCAGGAACGGGGTTCGGCCGGCTGCGGTGATGTGTGCGGCGACCGTGCGGATCAGGCGGCTGGCCAGACCCTGCCCCTGGTACGACGGATGCGTGCAGACCGCGCTGATCTCGGTGTGATCGGGCAGCGCGAAGCGGGTGCCGGCCATCGCGATCAGGTCGCCGTCGCGGCGGATGCCGACATACGTGCCGAGCTCGATGGTCCGGCTCCGAAACGGGCCCGGGTCGGTCAAGGCCACGAGCGCGAGCATCTCGGGGACGTCGTCCGGCCCGAGGACGACCGCCTCGGGATCTGCGGCCGGGAGCGACGCCGGCGCGACGAACTGGACCAGGTCGATCTCGGCCTCGATCTTGAAGCTGTCCGGCACCGGAAGTGCCGGACGCATCAGCGCCGCGGTCTTGCCGGGGCCGACGAGGACTGCCGCGTCGACCCAGTCCTGCTCGGTCGGTTCGTCGGGCAGCGCGAGGAACGGCGCCACGGCCGTCGGGTAGCGACGGGCGTGGCCGCGGATCTCCGCGAAGGAAGCGTGCGGGCCGGTCAGCGCGGCATGCACGGGGTTGCGCAGGGTCATCAGAAACCCAGCTTGCGCAGGTGCTTCGCGTCGGTCTGCCAGTTCTTCGCGATCTTGACGTGCAGATCGAGGTACACGGGCGTCCCGAGCAAAGCCTCGATCTGCCGCCGGGCCGCCGCACCCACCTCGCGCAGCCGGGCGCCCTTGTGGCCGATCACGATGCCCTTCTGGCTCTCCCGCTCGAGGAAGATGTTCGCGTAGACGTCCAGCAGCGGCTTGTCCTCGGGGCGGTCCTCGCGCAGGTTCATCTCGTCGATCGTCACGGCGATCGAGTGCGGCAGCTCGTCGCGGACGCCTTCCAGCGCCGCCTCGCGGATCAGCTCCGCGACCAGCGTCTCCTCGGGCTCGTCGGTGATGTCGCCGTCCGGGTACAGCGGGAAGCCGTCCGGCAGCAGCTTCACGAGCTCCTCGGCGACCAGGTCGACCTGGTACCCCGAGGTCGCGGACACCGGGACGATCGACGCCCACTCGATGCCGACCGACTCGCCGAGCGCCTGGATGTCGGCCAGGTGCGCGACCATCCGGTCGGGCTCGACCAGGTCCGCCTTGGTGGCGAGCGCGACCTTCGGCGTCTTCGCGACCTTCGCCGCCTCGCCGACCAGGAAGCGGTCGCCGGGGCCGATCTTGTCGCTGGCCGGCAGGCAGACCGCGATCACGTCGACCTCGGCCCAGGTGGTCTTGACCAGGTCGTTCAGCCGCTCCCCGAGCAGCGTGCGCGGCTTGTGCAGCCCGGGCGTGTCGACCAGGATCAGCTGCGCGTCAGGCCGGTGCACGATCCCGCGGACGGCGTGCCGCGTGGTCTGCGGCTTCGACGAGGTGATCACGATCTTCTTCCCCACCAGCGCGTTGGTGAGGGTGGACTTGCCCGCGTTCGGCCGGCCGACGAAACAGGCGAAGCCCGCCTTGAAATTCTCAGGTGTGGACGACATCGCGGACCTCTCCAGTGCCGAGGGCAAGGACTACGGGAATGTTGGCGCCGGCGAAATGCCGTACGACGTTGACGTCGGCGGACTCGGACTCGGTGACCACCGCGGCCGCCTCCAGTCCCTTCACACCCGACGCGAGCGCCATCGCCACCGCCAGCTGCAGCGCGGTCAGCTCGACGGTGTCGAGCGCGACCGTGCAGGCGGCGTACGTCCGTCCGTCGGAGTCCCGGACAGCGGCTCCTTCCGCGGCCCGGGTCCGGGCGCGCGCGGCGCGGGCGAGCGTGACGAGTTTGGCGTCTTCCGCCGAGAGGTCCGACAAGGTGATTGCTCCTAGGCGATCAGGCGTGCTGGTGGTTCTGGTCCTGGGACTCCGGCGCGGGTTCCGCGCGCCGTACCAGAACGGTACCTACCTGGTTGCGGCGGCCCGACGGCCGCTCCGCGGTCAGCGACAGGCCCTCGATCGTCACCTCGGCGCCCGGGATCGGCACCTTGCCGAGCAGCTTGGCCATCAGGCCGCCGACGGTGTCGACGTCGTCGTCGTCCAGCGGGACGCCGAACAGCTCGCCCAGCTCGTCGATCGGCAGCCGGCTCGACACCCGGTAGGCGCCGTCGGACAGGTGCTGCACCGAGTCCGGGTCCTCGTCGTACTCGTCGGTGATCTCGCCGACGATCTCCTCCAGGATGTCCTCGATCGCGACCAGCCCCGCCGTTCCGCCGTACTCGTCGACGACGATCGCCAGGTGCATCCGGGCCGCCTGCATCTCGCGGAGCAGCTCGTCGACGGGCTTGGAGTCCGGGACGTACATGCACGGCCGCATCACCGACTCGACCCGCTCGGTCGACTCGGCCTGGGCGTTGTCGTACACCCGGCGCATCACGTCCTTGAGGTAGACGACGCCGACGATGTCGTCGAGCGACTCGCCGATCACCGGGATCCGCGAGAACCCCGAGCGCAGCGCCAGCGACGTGAGCTGGCGGAGCTTCTTGTGCCGCTCGATGTAGACCATGTCGGTCCGCGGCACCATCACCTCGCGGACGATGGTGTCGCCGAGCTCGAACACCGAGTGGATCATCTGCCGCTCGCCGGACTCGATCACCGCGGACTTCTCCGCGTAGTCGACCAGCGCCCGCAGCTCGGCCTCGGTCGCGAACGGGCCTTCGGCGAACCCCTTGCCCGGGGTCAGCGCGTTGCCGAGCATGATCAGCACCTTCGGCAGCGGACCGAGGATCCGGGTCACCGCCATCACCGGGCCGGCCGACAGGATCGCGAACCGGTCCGAGTGCTGCCGGCCGAGCGTCCGCGGGGCGACCCCGATGATCACGTAGGAGATCAGCACCATCACCACGGCGGTGATCAGGATGTGTTCCCAGGTCACCTCGAGGACCCCGGACAGCGCCTGGGTGACGAGCACGATCGCGGTGATCTCGCAGCTCAGCCGGAGCAGCAACAGCGAGTTCAGGTACCGCGGCGCGTCGGACAGCAGGTCGCGCAGCTTGACCGCGCGCAGGTTGCCCTGCTCGACCTGCTCGTTCGCCCGCACCTTCGAGTACGACGACAGCGCCGCCTCCGCGCCGGCGAACAGTCCGGCGAGCAGCACCAGCACCGCAGCCACAACCAGCAGGACCAGGTCGTGGGAAGTCATCGCAGTATCACGCCTCTAAACGATTGCCGGGTGCGCGCCATGCTTCCAGCAGGCGGCCCTGGACGTCCCACATCTCCGCTTTCTCGGCGGGTTCGGCGTGGTCGTAGCCGAGCAGGTGCAGGATGCCGTGCACCGTCAGCAGCTCGAGCTCGGCCCAGGTGCCGTGGCCGGCCTTCGCGCCCTGCGCGGCGGCGACCGTCGGGCAGAGCGCGATGTCGCCGAGGTGGCCGAGCGGCAGGTCGTCGTCCGACTCGCCGTCGGACCCCGGCCGCAGCTCGTCCATCGGCCACGACATCACGTCGGTCGGACCCGGCAGGTCCAGGAACTCGACGTGATACCGCGCCATGGTGTCCTCGTCGACCAGCTTGATCGACAGCTCACACTCCGGGTGCAGCCGCAGCGACGACATCACGAACCGGCTGAGCCGCATCAGTCCGTGCGCGTCGATCTCCACGCCGGACTCGTTGTTGACCTCGACGTTCATCGGTGGGAATCAGCACTGCCTTCGTAGTTTTCGTACGCCGACACGATCCGGCCGACCAGCTTGTGCCGGACCACGTCATGCGATGTCAACCGGCAGAATGCCAGATCCTGCACGCCGTCGAGAATTTCCTGCACCACCCGGAGGCCGGAATTCGTGCCGTTCGGCAGGTCGACCTGGGTGACGTCGCCGGTGACGACCATCTTCGAGCCGAACCCGAGCCGGGTGAGGAACATCTTCATCTGCTCCGGCGAGGTGTTCTGCGCCTCGTCCAGGATGATGTAGGCGTCGTTCAGCGTCCGGCCGCGCATGTAGGCCAGCGGCGCGATCTCGATCGTGCCGGCGGTCATCAGCCGCGGGATGGACTCCGGGTCGAGCATGTCGTGCAGCGCGTCGTACAGCGGCCGCAGGTACGGGTCGATCTTCTCCGACAGGGTGCCGGGCAGGAACCCGAGCCGCTCACCGGCCTCGACGGCCGGCCGGGTCAGGATGATCCGGTTGACCTCCTTGGCCTGCAGCGCCTGGACCGCCTTGGCGACCGCCAGGTAGGTCTTGCCGGTACCGGCCGGGCCGATGCCGAAGACGATCGTGTTCTTGTCGATGGCGTCGACGTAGCGCTTCTGGTTCAGCGTCTTCGGCCGGATGGTGCGGCCGCGGCTGGACAGGATGTTCTGGGTCAGGACCTCGCGCGGGGACTCCGCGGTGGCCTGCTTGATCATCGCGATGCTGCGCTCGACCGAGTCCGCGGTCAGCCCGTGGCCGGTGCGGACCACCGCGACCAGCTCGTCGAGGAGGCGCTCGGTGAGGGCGAGCTCGGCCGGCTCACCGACGAGCGTGATCTCGTTGCCGCGGACCATGATGTCGGCGGCGAACTCCTTCTCGACGATGCGGAGGAACTCGTCCCGGGCTCCGAGCAGGGCCACCATGTCGATGCTGTTCGGCACGACGATCTTGTGCGACGCCTGCGTGCTGGCGGCGGCGCCGGCCACCGGGCCGTTCGCGCGCGCCTCCGGTTCGATACTGCGTGGCCTGGACAGGCTCTTCCTCCTGAGATCAGTGGCATTGACCCTGTCCATGCTAGCCGCCCCGTCCGACACCCTCACTCGAAATTCCTCCGGACACGCCTGGCCTCGTCGCCGGCGCCCCGGTGGCGGGCGTGATCCGGGCCGCGTCGGCGTTCGCCGCGAGGACCGCGCTCAGCCGGTCCAGCTCGCCGCGCCCCGGCGCGGAGCCCGGCTCGGCGCAGGCGCGCTCGAGCCCGATCCGGCGGTCGCGCTCTGCCGCCCATTCGCGGGTCGGGTGCAGGTTGACGGTCACGCCGGACGGCGACGGGCGCAGCATCGGGGCGAGCTCGGTGCGCCGGGCCCGGTCGGCCGCGCCGGGCTCCTGGTTCCGGTGCAGCTCGTAGCTGCGCAGCATCCGGTACGTCGCCTCGATCGCGGCACGGGTGGATCCGGAGGCGGCCGGCGGCTTGTCGAACTCGTCGGCGTGCGTGTTCTTCCCGTCCGGGATTCCTACTGCATGCATCGGTGTGAACACGTGCAGCGACTGCACCGGCGCGGCCGGATCACCGTCGTACACCGCGTCCTCTCGCCAGGCGTGCGCGCCGGAGTAGCTGTCCTGCAGGGCGTGCGCGGCCGCGCCGAGATGCGTGAACTCGCCGTCCGACGCACCGTGCGCGGCGGCGAGTTGCTCGTGGACGTACTCGACGTTCGTGGCGAGGTTGTCCCAGCCCTTGCGGTACGGGTCCGCCATGAAGTGTTCGCGTTGCGCGTTCGGGTTCGCGTACGCCGAGTGCGTGGTCGGCCCGGGGCCTGCGTACGGATAGGACAGTCCCATCCCATTGAAGTTCTCGATCAGGCCCGCGCCCAGCGGCCGGTCCTGGTGTGCCTGGGCCTTGTCCAGCGCGGCGGCGTACTCGTCCCGCCGGAGCCCGTGGATGGTCCCGTCCGGGGCGGACAGGTGCTGGTACAGCCGGGCCACGGCGGCGTACGTGATGTCGTGGTGACCCGACCACGTACCGTCCCCGCGCTGCTTCATCCCCTCAGAATTCCACGTTTCCGGGCCACGGCTGTTGTCAACCTGGGACAGGGTCTTTGCGTCGTCTTTTCGTGGCACAACCGGCCGTGGTGTACGAAGAGTGCGTGACACATGAGTCCTCGTGGGATGCCGACGAGGCGCTGACGGCTGTCTACACCGCGCACTACACCTCGCTGGTCCGCCTCGGGACCCTGCTGCTGCGCGACAGCGGGACGGCGGAGGAGATCGTGCAGGACGCGTTCGTCGCGATGCACGGCCGCTGGAACCGGCTGCGCGACCCGCACAAGGCGCTCGCGTACCTGCGGACCGCGGTGGTGAACCGCTGCCGCTCCCGCCAGCGCCACCTGGTGGTGGTGGACAAACACACCCCGAAGTCGCTGCCCGACGAGCCCAGCGCCGAACAGGCCGTCCTGCGGACCGCGGAGACGGACCGGGTGATCGAGGCGATGCGGACCCTCCCGGAGAAGCAGCGCACCGTGATGGTCCTGCGGTACTACGGTGACCTGTCGGAGGCCGAGATCGCGGACACGATGGGCATCAGCCGGGGATCCGTGAAGAGCCACGCCGCGCGCGCGAGCAAGTCGCTGCGCCAGCTCCTGGAGCAGACCGTATGAACGACAAACAGAATGACCCGTTCGACGAGCTGATGCGGCGCGCCCTGCACGAGGAGGCGGACCGGATCGAGCCGTCCGACGCGCTGCCGGAGATCCGCGCCCGCGCGCACGCCCAGCGCCCGGCCGCGCGGCGCCCCTGGCTGATGACCGCCGGCCTGGCCGCGGTCGGCACCGCGGCCGCGATCGGCGCCTTCACCGTGCTGAACGGCGCCGACGACACCGCCAACGACGGCGACGAGGTCGCAGGCCCCGGTACGACGGTCACCGCGACCGGCGCACCGCAGAGCCAGGCGCCATCGGTCCTGCCCGCCTCGCCCGAACCGTCCGCGGCACCGACCGAGCCACCGAGCACGTCCCCCTCCCCGAAGACCGCCGGCCCGACCGACCGCAGCGTCGCGGAACCGGAGGTCAAGAGCGCTGTGGTGCCGGTCTACTGGCTCGGTCAGCAGGTCGGCGCGCGGGAGAAGTCGGCCGTCCGGCTGTACCGCACCTGGGCCAAGGTCAGCGGCCGCCCGGCCGAGCAGGCGGTCCGCATCATGACCTCCAAGCAGCCGAGCGACCCGGACTACTACTCGGTCTGGCGCGGCGCGGCGCTGAACACCGTCACCCGCTCGGGCGGCGTCGTCACGGTCGACTTCAAGGAGCTCCCGAAGGCGACGCTGGACAGCAAGCTCGCCAGGCTCGCCACTCAGCAGCTCGTCTACACGGTCCAAGGCGCGCTGCAGGACAACCAGACGCCGGTCCAGGTCACCCAGGCCGGCCGCTCGGTGCAGAAGCTGTTCGGCCAGGTCGACACCAGTGCACCGCTGGGACGCGCCCAGGCCGCGGAGGTCCAGGCGCTCGTCTGGATCGAATCTCCGACCGAGGACCAGGCCGTGGAGCCCAAGCTGACGGTCCAAGGCGTGGCAGCCGCCTACGAGGCGACGGTCAACTACCAGGTGACGAACCTGAAGACCCGGGAGACGAAGAAGAGCTTCGCCAACACCAAGGAAGGCCAGAAGTTCTCGCCGTACTCCTTCCAGCTCACGCTCAGCCCTGGCCCGTGGCAGGTCAGCGTGTACCTCGTGTCGCCGGAGGACGGCCGCGTCACCGACACCGACACCAAGTCGATCCTGGTCAAGTAGCCGGCAGCACGATTGTGAAGGCGGCGCCGCCTTCCGGCGCCCGTCCGGCGGTCAACGTTCCGCCGAGGCGGGTGACGAGGCCGTGCGCGAGCGCGAGACCGATCCCAGACCCGACCGGGCGACTGCCGCGGTACTTCCGGTTGAGTACGCCGGGCCGGAACGCGACCGCGTAGTCCTCGGATGCCAGCCCCGGACCGCCGTCGCGAACCTGGAGCGCGACGGCGCCGCCCGGCTGCCGGCCCAACGACATCGTCAGCTGCGCACCGGCCGGCGTGACCCGGAGGGCGTTCTCCGCGAGACCGTCGAGCACCTGGCGGATGCGCCGTGGATCGGTGGTCGCGACCGCAGGCTCCGGCGGAAGTTCCAGGCGGAACTGCACGCCCTGGCCGGCACAGCGGACACGCCACACCTCGGCGCAGGCGGTCAGCGTCTCCCGCAGATCGACCCGGGCGAGATCCAGCTGGAACTGGTCGGCCCCGATCCGCGCGAGATCGAGGAGATCGCTGACCAGCCGTTCGAGTCGCAGCGACTCGCGCTGAATCACCTCGCCGGCATGCCGCGGGTCAGGTGCGACGCCGTCCGCGAGCGACTCCGCGAATCCGTGGACGGCGGTGAGCGGCGTCCGGAGCTCATGGGAGACCGACAGCAGGAACTCACGCTGCCGCGCCTCGCTGTGCCGCAACGCGACCGACAACTCGTTGACCGCGTGCGCGACCTCGGCCACCTCGGTCGGTCCCTCCACCGGTGCGTGCAGGTCGCGTCGCCCCTGACGCATCGCGGCCGCGACATTCGCCGTACGACGTAATGGGCGCCCCAGCAGCCGCCCGAGGACGGCGCCCGCCATCGCGGCGACCACAAGACCGGCGCCGAGCGCGACGAGGATGTTGCGCAACAGGATGCGCCGCGTGTCGCCCGAGAGCCGGACCGGCTCGACCAGAGCAAAGCCGGAGTTGTCACCGAGACCACGGGCCTCCACCAGGTAGTCCGTGTGACCGACGCGGACCTCGGTGGAGATCTGCTGCGCCTGGCCGATCGCATCGAGCCCGGCGGCACCGGCTGCCTGCGTGGACTGTGGATCGGTGGACTGCAGCCCGCGCCGAGGCAACAGCAGCACGACGACGATGCCCTGCCCGCGGACGACCTGAGCTACCCGTCCGAGCCCGGCCGCGCGCGGACCGAGGCCGCGCTGGTCCACCTGACCTGCGATCACGTCGGCCTGGGCTGCCAGCGACTGCTGCAGGACATTCTGCGCCGACTGCCGCGCCAGCCCGGCCATCACCAGGCCGGCTACCAGGACGGCGATCCCCGCTACCGCTACGCAGGTCAGCACGATCCGGTTGGTCAACGAGCCGCGGCCGACCGCCTGCGGGACCGCCACCCGCTCGTCGGCGGCGAGCAACTGCGCCATCAGTCGAGGTCGGCGGCGTAGCCGACGCCCCGGACGGTGCGGATCGGGCTGGCGGACCCGAGCTTGGCGCGGAGCTGGGCGATGTGGACGTCCACGGTCCGCGTGCCGGCGGCGGACTGGTATCCCCACACCGAACTCAGGAGCTCGTCCCGCTCGAACACCCTGCCCGGCCGCCGGAACAACTGCGCGAGCAGGTCGAACTCGGTGGACGTCAGACTCACTTCGGCGTCCCCGGCCCAGGCCCGTCGCCTGGTCACGTCCACGCGTACCGCGCCCACCGCCAGCACCTCGGCGGCGGTCACCGTGCCGGACGCACGCCGCAGAACGGTCCGGACCCGCGCGGCCAGTTCCCGTGGGCTGAACGGCTTGGTGATGTAGTCGTCCGCTCCGAGCTCCAGCCCGAGCAGCCGGTCCACCTCGTCGTCCCGCGCCGTGACGAACAGCACCGGCGTCCAGTCCCCCGCCGCCCGCATCGTCCGGCAGATCTCCGCGCCGTCCTTCCCGGGCAGTCCGATGTCGAGGATCACCGCGACCGGACGCATCCGCCGCCACGCGGCGAGCGCGGCTTCGCCGTCCGACTCGATCCGGACGCCGAAGCCGTCGCGGCGCAGGTACAGCGCGATCACCTCGGCGATCGCCGCCTCGTCCTCGACCACCAGGACCAGCCCGCGACCGGCAGCGGTCATCTTCGGCTCCTGGGGATTCGCGGTCAGGGCGCGTCGTCCCCGGCCAGCTCGCGATCGATCGCGTCAAGGGTAGACCCGATCCGATCCAGCTCCTGCTCCGGCGACCCCACCTGTTGGGTCGCCGGAGCCTGGCCCGAGCCCTGCTCTCCCGGCCGGTCGGCGGAGCCGCACGCGGACAGGCCGAGGACGATGCCCGCCGTACCGATCAGCACAACCAGCGGCTTGCGTGTCACTTGGCCACCTGGCAATGCTCGGTCTTGAACGTCTCCAGCTTCGTCTTGACGGTGCCGAGTTGCGTCAGCCGCTCGGTCCGGCGTTGCGCCCGCTGCTCCAGCCGGGCGGCGACCTTGTCGTGTCCCTTCGCCTTCTGTGCGGCGGCCCGCGCCTTGAGCCACGCCACCGAACCCTTCACGTCGGCGCTGCCGTTGATCCGGGTCGCCAGCTTGTCCCGGCGGGCGATCAGCTTGGGCAGGAGTTCGGCGCACAACTTCTGCGACTCCTCCGGGCTGAGCGTCACCGGGTTGTACGACGGGGCGGGGGTCGGCGTGGGAGTCGGGTCGGCGGCCGCGACCGTCGTACCTCCCACGAGACCACCGACCAGGACGACAGCCGACGTACCGGCCGCGAGTGCGCCGCGTACAGACCTGTGCATGGTATGTGCTCCTCGTGCTCGTTCGTTGCGATGGAACGAGACTTCCCGACGGGAATTCGAGGACGGTCGGCGCTGTGTTCGGGGTTTGTAAGAGTTGTTCAGTCCGCGCGGTCGATGGTGGCGGCGAGCAGGCCGGGGAAGGCCGAGTCGAACTCGGCGCGGCGCAGGCGGTTGAGGCGGCGGGCGCCTTCGTCGCGCTGCTCGATCAGCCCGGCGGACCGCAGGACGGCGAAGTGGTGGCTGGCGGTCGCCTTCTTCACCGGCAGGTCGAACGTGCCGCACGCGCGCGTCCACTCGTCGTGCACAGCCAGGTCTCGCAGGATCGACCGCCGCACCGGGTCCGCGAGCGCGTCCAGCGCCACCTGCAGCGGCACCTCGGCCGGGTCGGCATGGGTGAGTGTGCGGGCGCGGGCTGACTCGACGGGCATGGTCCGATCCTTGTGTTCGGTTGCTGTCTAACAGCGTACGCCGCGGATCGTCACAGCCAACGTGAGCGCGCCAGCAGCGCGGCGGCGGCCGCGACGCCGGCCGTCGAAGTCCGCAGAACGGTGTCGCCGAGGCGGACCGGCTCGACCTCGAAGGCCTTCAGCTCCGCTGGGGCGATGCCGCCCTCGGGGCCGATCACGATGACGACGTCACCGGTCGCGGGCGGCTCGAGCGAGGCCAGCGGGACAGTGGCTTCTTCGTGCAGTACGACGGGAAGCGCGGCGCCGGCCAGCAGGGCGGCGACCTCGTCCGTGGTCGCGAGTGGCGCCACCTCGGCGAACCAGGCCCGCCGCGACTGCTTGCTCGCCTCGAACGCCCAGGCCCGCCACTTCCCGAGCAGCTTCCCGACCCGCTCGGGGTTGGCCCGGAACTGACTGCGCTCCGCGTTCCACGGCACGATCACGTCGACGCCGACCTCGGTCAGCATCTCCACCGCCAGCTCGGCCCGCTCGCCCTTCGGCACCGCCTGCACCACGACCACCCGCGGCGCCGCGGCGGGCATGCTCCCGCGCTCGTCGACGGCCACCGTCACACCGGTCTTGCTCGCCGTGACGACCGGCCCCTCGGCCCAGGCGCCGCGCCCGTCCGTCAGGCGGACGCGCTCCCCCGGCCCGATCCGCCGTACGACGGCCGCGTGCCGACCCTCGGCCCCGTCGAGGGTCAGCTCGGCACCGGACAGGTCTTCCAGCTGGAAGACCGCGACACCCATCTAGTGGGCGCCGAAGGCGTCGCGGAGGCGGCCGAAGACGCCCTTGTGGGTGGCCTGGACCTGGCCTTGCGGGCGCTCCTCGTCGCGGAGGCCGGCCAGCTGCTTCAGCAGGTCGGCCTGGGCGTCGTCGAGCTTGGTCGGGGTCTCGACGATGACCTGGACGATCAGGTCGCCGCGACCGGCGTGCCGCAGCCGCGGTACGCCGCGGGCGGACAGCGTCATCGCGGTACCGGACTGCGTGCCGGGCCGGATCTCCAGCGGCGTCGTCTCGCCCTCGAGCGTCGGCAGGTCGATCGTCGTACCGAGCGCGGCCGCGGTCATCGGCAGCGTCACGGTGCAGTGCAGGTCGTCACCGTTGCGGGTGAAGATGTCGTGCGGCTCGACCTCGATCTCGACGTACAGGTCACCGGCCGGGCCGCCGCCCGGGCCGACCTCGCCCTGACCGGACAGCTGCACACGCGTCCCGGTGTCGACGCCGCCCGGGATCTTCACCGTGACGGTCCGCCGGGACCGCACGCGGCCGTCGCCGGAACACTCGACGCACGGGTTCGGGATCGTGGTGCCGTAGCCGCGGCAGTTCGGGCACGGGCGCATGGTCCGCACCTCGCCGAGGAACGACCGCTGCGTGTGCGTCACCTCGCCGCGACCGTGGCAGATCTCGCAGGTGACCGGCTCGGACCCGGCCGCCGCTCCGGACCCGCTACAGGTCGGGCACAGCACGGCGGTGTCGACCTTGAGCTCCCGGGTCGTCCCGAACGCGGCCTCGGCCAGGTCGATCCGCAGCGGGATCAGCGCGTCCTGACCGCGCCGGGTCCGCGGCCGCGGCCCGCGGGTCGCCCCGCCGGTCTGGCCGAAGAACGCGTCCATGATGTCGGTGAACGTGAACGCCTGGCCGAAGCCGGCGCCGCCCGGCCCGCCGCCCGCGGCCGCGAACGGGTCGCCGCCGAGGTCGTGCATCTGCCGCTTCTGCGGGTCACTGAGCACCTGGAACGCGCGCCCGATCTCCTGGAACTTCTGGTGCGCGTCCTCGGAGTCGTTCACGTCCGGGTGGTACTGGCGCGCCAGCTTGCGGTACGCCTTCTTGATCTCGTCCGGTGACGCGTCACGGCTGACACCTAGGACGGCGTAGTAATCGGTGCTCATACTCCAGACCAGGGGGTTGATAGCAAAATCGTCATGACTCAGCCAGGATCTGGCTGACGTAGCGCGCGACGGCCCGTACGGCGCCCATCGTGCTCGGATAGTCCATGTGCGTCGGTCCGACGATGCCCAGTGTGGCCAGCACCTCGGACTTCGACCCGTAGCCGGTCGCGACCACCGAGGTCGTCGCGAGTTCCTCGAAGGGGTTCTCGTGGCCGATCCGGACGGTCAGCGTCTGCGGGTTGGTCGCCTCGCCGAGCAGCTTGAGCAGGATGACGTGCTCCTCCAGCGCCTCCAGCACCGGCTTCACGTTCCGCTCGAAGTCGTCGCCGTACCGGGTCAGGTTGGCGGCGCCGCCGACCGCGATCCGCTGCTCGCCGACCTCGTCGGTGAACGCCTCCAGCAGCGTGGTGACGATCGCCGCGACCAGTGACCGGTCGGCCGGCGCGAACAGCTCCGGCACACCGGCCAGCGACGCCGTCGCGTCGGTCAGGCGCTGACCGGCCAGCGCCGTGTTCAGCCGGGACCGCAGGTCCGCGATCAGCTGCTCGTCGACGTCGTGCGGGTGCTCGACGTGCCGCTGCTCGACCCGGCCGTTGCTGGTGATCAGCACGAGCAGCAACCGCCGCGGGCTCATCGTGACGACCTCGATGTGCCGCACACTCGACCGGTTCAGCGACGGGTACTGCACGATGGCGACCTGGCGGGTGATCTGCGCCAGCAGCCGGACGGTCCGGCGGACCACGTCGTCCAGGTCGACCGCTCCGGCCAGGAACGACGTGATCGCCTTCTTCTCGGCGATCGAGAGGGTCTTGACCGTGCTCAGCTTGTCGACGAACAGCCGGTAGCCCGCGTCGGTCGGGATCCGGCCAGCGCTGGTGTGCGGCTGGGTGATGTACCCCTCTTCCTCCAGCGCGGCCATGTCGTTGCGCACGGTGGCCGGGGAGACGCCGAGGTTGTGCCGGTCGACCAGAGTCTTCGAGCCGACCGGCTCATGGGTGGCCACGTAGTCCTCGACGATGGCGCGGAGAACATCCAGCTTGCGTTCGTCGAGCACGCGCACCACCCTCTCCGCCTCTTGGCACTCAATCCTTCAGAGTGCCAGTCTAGGCGGTCTCGGGCGACGCTCCCAACGGAACGGCCGCGGGGCGCGTCACTGTACTGGCCACATCAAGCGGCTGATCCTGCACCGCGGAGTCGACGAACGACTCGAGGACGTCGAGCACGTGGTAGGCCAGCTCGCCGCTGGCGCGGTGCGGCTCGCCGGTGCGCAGCGCCCGGGCCATGTCCGCGACGCCGACCCCGCGCCCGGCCCCGGCGTACCCGCCCGCGACCGGTACCTCGGTCCACTCGCGCTGCTCCGGGGTGACGATCTCGACGGTCCCGTCGAACCCGTTCGGGTCCGGTACGGACAGGCTGCCGTCCGTGCCGTGGACCTCGATCCGCGGCAGCCGCCCGGCCCACACGTCGAACGACATCAGCACCGTGGTCAGCGCGCCCGACTCGTGCTCCAGCACGCCGGTCACGTGCGTCGGCACCTCGACGTCGAACACGGTCCCGGCCCGCGGCCCGGTGTGGATCTTCCGCTGCTGCTTCGCCCGACCGGCGCGGGCGGTCACCCGGACGACCGGCCCGAGCAGCGTCACCAGGCTGGTCACGTAGTACGGACCCATGTCGAGGACCGGGCCGCCGCCCGGCTGGTAATAGAACTCGGGCGCCGGGTGCCACAGCTCGTGGCCGGGCGTCACCATGAACGCGGTCGCCGCGTGCGGGGTGCCGATGTCACCGCGGTCGATCACGGCCCGGGCAGTCTGGGTGCCGGTGCCGAGGACCGTGTCCGGTGCGCAGCCGATCCGCAGGTCGTTGGCGGCGGCGTACTTGAGCAGCGGCTCCGCCTCGGCACGGTCCATGGCCAGCGGCTTCTCGCCGTACACGTGCTTGCCGGCGGCCAGCGCGGCCTGGTGCACAGCGGCGTGCGCGGCCGGGATCGTCAGATTGACGACAATCTCAATGTCGTCAGCCGCGTACAGCTCGTCGGGAGTCAGCGCGCGGATCCCGTCGTTCTGCTCCGCGATCGCCTCGGCGCGGGAGCGGTCCAGGTCGGCGACCGCGACCACGTCGACGCCGGGCAACTTGCCCAGGTGGTCGAGATAGGTCCCCGAGATGACGCCGGTACCGACGATGCCGACGCGTGTCACTTGCTCGCCCACAGCAGCCCCCGCTCGATGATCGTCTTGACCTCGGGCGTCTCCAGATCGTCCAGCTTGTGGCCGACGGTGCAGACGAAGACCTTGCCCTCACCCCAGGTGCGGGTCCAGACCGCGGGCATCACGGCGCCCTCGATCCACGGGTAGTCCGGGTGCGACTGGAACGTCGTGGTGGCGAGGATGGTGTTGGTCGGGTCGTAGTGGATGTAGTACTGCTCGGTGTGCACGTCGAAGTGCGTGATGCCCTCGACGATCGGGTGGTCGGACTGCTCCGGGACCACGTCGACGCGGTAGTCGGTGAAGCCGTGCGGGTGCGAGATGAACTGCCCGCCGGTGATGAAGCTGTAGTCCACGTTCTTCCGGAACGAGTCGGCGATGCCGCCGTGCCAGCCGGCGAACCCGGTGCCGCGGCGGATCGCCGCCTCCAGGCCCTTGAAGTGGTCCTGCTCGATGTCGCTCATCGTCACGCACTGCAGGACGAGGTCGACGCCGTCCAGGTCGAGATACGCGGCAGTCGTGTCGGAGACCGTGACGTCGAAACCGTTCTCCTTGAGGAACGGGATGAACAGGTCGGTCGCCTCGACCGGCGAGTGCCCTTCCCAGCCGCCCCGGACCACCACAGCACGTCGTGTCGTCACACCGGCCACCCTTCGAAAGTTTCGAGATTCCGTTCGGAACAGTTGCGACTCTAGGTCCCGGGTAGAGGGCTTGCCAACAGCTAGTGTCGAGGGATGGGCTGGAAGTTCTGGAAGCGGTCGAATCCGATGGATCCGCAGGAGATGCTCGCGCGCGGGCATGCGGAGGCCAACAGCTTTCCGGCGCCGCCGCGGCCGCAGGACACGTTGCCGGTGGGCTCGTTCGGGATGACGGTCGAGGACGTGTTCTCGATCACCGGCCGCGGCACCGTGGTGACCGGCCGGGTACAGGCCGGGACCGTGTCGGTCGGCGAGCAGGTGCTGCTCACCCGCGCCGGGCAGCCGATGCAGCAGGTCGAGGTGACGGGCGTCGAGATGTTCCGCAAGACGGTGCAGACCGCGAAGGCCGGCGACAACGTCGGCCTGCTGCTGCGCGGTGTCAGCCGGGACCAGGTGCTCAGGGGCGATGTGCTGAGCAAGTAATCTCGACGGCATGAGCGCTTGGGCCGAGATCGGCGATCGCACCTGGGTCCGGCGGTACGACGAATGGGACCTGAACGTCGGCCTGGTCGTCGGCGCCGACGGCGCGCTGGTGATCGACACCCGGGCCACCACCGCGGAGGCCGAGCAGCTCCGCGAGCACATCCGCGAGCTGACCGACGCGCCGGTGACATGGGTCGTCAACACCCACGCCCACTTCGACCACGTGGCCGGTAACAGCGTGTTCACCGACGCCACCGTCTACCTGCACGAGAACGCCGCCACTGAGGAGAACCTGGCCGGTACGACGTTCGCGGCCGCCAAGGTGATCGACCTCGGCGACCGCCGCGTCGAGCTGCTGTACGTCGGCAACGCGCACACCTCCGGCGACACCGTGGTCGCCGTGCCGGACGTGGACGTGTTCTTCGTCGGCGACCTGCTCGAGGAGTCGGCGCCGCCGTCGTACGGCGAGGACTCGTTCCCGCTGGAGTGGCCGGACACGATCCAGGCCGTGGTCGGCATGATGCCGCAGGACGTGAAGATCGTCCCGGGCCACGGCGCGGTCGTGGACCTCGAGTTCGCCCACGACCAGGCGATCGAGCTGGGCAAGGTCGCCAACACCATCTCCACCCTGCACCACGCCGGCACCCCGCTCGAGGACGCGCTGAAGCACACCGAGGACTGGCCGTGGCCGGTCGACAAGCTCCAGGACGCGATCCGCCGCGGCTACGCGGCCCTCGGCACGCCGCAGCGCCCGACGCTGCCCCTTGTCGGCCCGGGATAGTCCTTTCGGGTAGTTGTCCGTTGACACGACGTCATCCGGTCGCGCAACTTGTTCGGAACGGACAACGCCCGACCGGATGAGGTGGGATCAGATGGCCCAGCAAACTGTTCACCCGGACGGGCGAGTCGAACTGGCTGATCCCGTCGTGCTCGCGGACAGCCCGTACGCCAACGCCGAGCTGGCCCCGACCCGGCTGCCCGAGCGGACCTGGACGACGTACAACTACGCCGCGCTGTGGATGGGGATGGCGCACAACATCCCCAGCTACCTGCTCGCGTCCGGCCTGGTGGCGCTCGGGATGAACTGGCTGCAGGCGTTCCTGACGATCACCCTCGGGAACCTGATCGTGCTCGTCCCGCTGCTGCTGAACAGCCACGCCGGGACGAAGTACGGCATCCCGTTCCCGGTGTTCGCCCGGGCGTTCTACGGCGTCCGCGGCGCGAACCTCCCGGCCCTGCTGCGGGCCTTCATCGCCTGCGGCTGGTTCGGGATCCAGACCTGGATCGGCGGGCAGGCCATCTACGTGATCGTCGGCGAGCTGTTCGGCAAGGGCTGGACCGAGGCGGCCGCGATCGGCGGGCACCCGTGGACGATGTGGCTGAGCTTCGCGTTCTTCTGGGTGCTGCAGATGGTGCTGATCTTGCGTGGTATTGAGGGTCTGCGCCGCTTCGAGAACTGGGCGGCCCCGCTGGTGACGGTCGCGTTCGTGGCGCTGATGGTGGCGATCCTGGTGAAGGCCGGCGGTTTCGGGCCGATCCTTTCGCAGCCGTCGAAACTCGGCTGGGACGCCGACTTCTGGAAGATCTTCGCGCCGTCGCTGATGGGCATGATCGCGTTCTGGGCCACGCTGTCGCTGAACATGCCGGACTTCACCCGGTTCGGGAAGGGCCAGCGGCAACAGGTCTGGGGGCAGATCATCGGCCTGCCGACCACGATGTCGTTCATCGCGCTGGTCTCGATCATCACCACGTCCGGCACCGTGGTGCTGTACGGCTCGGCGATCTGGGACCCGGTCGAGCTCACCCGGCGCTTCGAGAATCCGGTGATCGTGACGATCGGGCTGATCATGGCGATCCTCGCGACGATGTCCTGCAACGTGGCGGCCAACGTCGTGAGTCCGTCGTACGACTTCGCGAACGCGTTGCCGCGCTGGCTGAACTTCCGGACCGCGGGCCTGCTCACCGGCGTGATCGGCATCGTGATCCAGCCGTGGCGGCTGATCTCGGACCCGTCGATCTACATCTTCGTCTGGCTGTCGTTCTACGGCGGGCTGCTCGCGTCGGTGGCCGGCGTCCTGATCGCGGGCTACTGGGTGCTCGACCGGACGAACCTGGCACTCGCCGACCTCTACCGGCCCGGCGGCCGGTACTGGTACAACGCCGGCTGGAACTGGCGCGGTGTCGTCGCCACGCTGTTCGGATCGCTGCTCGCGGTCGGCGGCGCGTACTCGAACCCGGGCGCCGGCCCGTTCCCGGCCGACGGCCTGATCCCGTTCCTCAAGCCGCTGTACGACTACTCGTGGGCGGTCGGCCTGGTCGCCGGATTCGCGGCCTACTACGCGCTCACCCTGGCCGCGCCGAGCCGACAGTCAACGCCGACCGCGGCCGCTCCCAGTTATTAGAGTTGGCGCGTGGCTGACAGGTATGGGAACGACGTACTCGCGGGTGACTGGCGCAAGCCCAAGAACGGGCGGACCGTCGAGGTCGAGATCGAGAAGGGCATGGTCGTCGAGGAGCCGAGCTCGGGCTTCGTCGGCGCGATCGTGCGCTGGGAGCACGGCGTCGTCGACCTCGAGGACCGGCACGGCAAGATCCGCACCTACCCGCTGGGCCCGGGCTTCTGGCTCGACGGCAAACCGGTCAGCCTGAAGCCGCCGAAGAAGGCCGGCCCGGCGAAGAAGACCCGGACCGCGTCCGGATCGGTGGCCGTCGACAACGTCCGGGCCAAGGTCGCGCGGGCCAGCCGGATCTACGTCGAGGGGCGGCACGACGCCGAACTGGTCGAGAAGGTGTGGGGCGACGACCTGCGAATCGAGGGCGTCGTGGTCGAGTACCTCGAAGGCGTCGACGACCTGGTCCAGATCGTCAACCGGTTCCAGCCCGGCCCCGGGCGGCGGCTCGGCGTCCTCGTCGACCACCTGGTCGAGGGGTCGAAGGAGTCGAAGATCGCGGCCCAGGTGACGGACCGCTACGTGCACGTCGTCGGGCACCCGTTCATCGACATCTGGGAAGCGGTCAAGCCGTCGTCGGTCGGCATCAAGGCGTGGCCGCGGGTCCCGCACGGCCAGGACTGGAAGAAGGGCGTGCTGCAGGCGTTCGGCTGGCCGGCCACCGACCAGGCCGACGTCGCCGCGGCCTGGAAGCACATCCTGTCCAAGGTGAACAGCTTCGCCGACCTCGACCCGGCCCTGCTCGGCCGCGTCGAGGAACTCATCGACTTCGTGACGCTGGACTGAGAGGTCCCGCCAAGAGCTGCCCCCTGCTACGCGTCAGCTCTTGGCGGGACCTCTGATCTCCGGCATCCGCCGCTCGATCCAGGACCGGATCCGGCGGCGGGTACGGCGGACGTACCAGGTCACCACGCCGAGCACCGCGCTCAGCGCCAGCACCGCGCCGGCCAGCACCGCAGCCGGGATCCGGGCGGCGTCGACCAGTCCGGACAGCACGAGCAGCACGACGCCGACCGCAGCTGTTGCCGCGGGCAACCATGGCTCGAAGACCGCGGGCCGGCGGGCGGGGCTGAGCTTCGCGCCGCGCACCATCCGGTCCCAGACCGTCTGCCGCGCCGGCTCGGTGAACCAGCGCGTGGCCCGCAGCAGCCACGAACCCGGCTGCTGCTTGCGGCCCGCGGCCGCCTTGACCCAGTCGCCGACCTGCGGACCGAGGCCGCCCGACACGTCGACCATCCGGTCCGCGAGTCCCTTGGTGATCGCGCGGCCCTCGGGGGACGCGTTCAGCTCGTCCCGCATCGTCACCAGCGCACCGAGGCCGGCGTCGACCGGGAAGTCCCTGGCCAGCCGCTCGATCCGGCCGGCGACCGCGTCGAGCTCCCAGCCCTCGGCCCGCAGCACCTCGCGCTGCGTCTCGCGGATCCAGTTGGCGTCCGCACCGAGCATCGCGCCGAGATGCGCGACGCAGTGCAGGCGACCCATCAGCCAGTCCCACCGCCGCCAGTCGGCCGCGCCGAACGCGCCGAAGTGGCCGACCTGGCTGCCGTACAGGATGCGGTCCTTCAGCTGGTTGGCGATCGATCCTTCCTGCAGCTCGTCCAGCACCGCGAGCGGAATGTCCGGCCCGAGGCGCAGGAACTGGAACGGCGCACTGCGCTGCTGCGGCGTGCGCGCCGACGTACAGCGGGACACGATCTCGACCTCGAGTGCGGTGTCGACGAGCTCCCGGCCGACCACCGAGATCAGCGCGGCGAACGCGTCGCCGAGCGCGCGCTGGATCTGCAACTGCTCGAAGATGTCGTTCAGCCCGACCGCGACCGCCTCGGCGCCGCCCGCCGGGCGCAGGTCGAGATCCGCCGCCGCCAGCTCCGCGTTCAGCGCGTCCCGGACGGCCTGGACCTTCATCAGGCAGTCGCTCGCCGCGGTCAGCCGCTTCTCCAGGTCGGCGCGCTCGGTCGGCGCCGCGGCGCCCACCCGGTTGCGCAGCGAGCGCAGGATCAGCCGGACGATCCGCTCCGCGGCGCCGGTCCCCCACAACCAGCTCGGGTTGCCCTCGGCGTCGTCCCGGAGCGCCGCCGTCGAGCCGTCCGGGCCGGGCACCCAGGGATGCTCGGTGGTCAGGATCTCGTCGATCTCCGGCTCCGACAACGCGGTCGCGGCGTCCAGCACGGTCGACTGGTCGTGACTGGCGATCGTGACCGCCTCCCACACGCCGCCGGCCGCACGGCCGCGCGCGTAGGCCGGCTGCAGCGCCTCGGCCGCCGCCGTCAGCCGCGCCCGGTCCTCTGGTTGCTTGAGACAACGGTCGAACAGCCGCTGGGTGTCCGACCAGGACGCGTCCGCCTCCAACAGCAGCCGCTCGAGCTGCTCGACGTCGGAGCGGAAGTCGACCTCCCGCGGGAACTGGACCGCGGACAGCGCGGCCACCCGCCAGCTCGGCTCCTTCGCGCCGGCCAAGGCGGTCGCCGCGCGCCCGATCCCGGCCGACGGTACGACGTACAGCACGTAGCGGCTGGCCTTGCCGGCGACCGGGCGGCGGGCGACCACGTCGAGCACCGGGCCGAACGGGGCGTTGTCGAGGACGCCGCCGTCGATGAGCCAGGAGCCGGACTCGGCCGGGCCGGGCTGGATCCGGGGCGGTTGCGCGGCCAGCTCCGGTGTCTCCAGCACCGGGCCGAAGGCCGCCGGGAACGACGCGGACGCACGGGCCGCGCGCGCCAGCAGGTCGGTGTCCTTCAGCCCGTTCTTCACCTCGACGGTGAACTCCCGGCGCACACCGTCGTACGTCGGCGCGTCCTCACTCGTGAAGCCGAACAGGTAGCGATGGTCCGGTACGACGAACGCCTGCCCCGCCGCGTCCTTCGCCTCGAACTGCTGAACACCCAGCCCGGACGCGGTGACGAACAGCGTCACCGGCTCCTCGGCGTCGCTCTCGCCCGCGTCGGCGACCCCTTTCAGCAGGTCCTCGAGTTGCCGCAGGAAGTACTTGCCGTCGAGCACCGACGTCGACTTCGCGCCCGCGGACGGCACCAGCTTGCCGACGTCGAGCGAGCCGAGCCCGACCCACTTGCGGCGCAGCCACGGACCGTCGTCGCCGTCGGGGTCGAGGGTCGAACCGTTCGCGATCGCGGTCGCCAGCAGCGAACCGTTCAGGCCGCCGGCGCTGGTCCCCGCGATCACGTCGACGACCACGCGGCGCCGTTCCGCGCCGTTGTGGCACAACTCCCGCCAGCGGTCCGCGAGCACCGCGTCGTACTGCTGCGGGCCGGGCGCACCTTCGTCGCCGGACGCGCGCCGGATCAGATCGAGCTCATGCGTCACCCCGCCCATCCAGACCGCCAGGCTGACACCACCGTTCAGAACCAGCGCGATCCGGATCTCGTGGTCAGTCGACATGGGCGCCCCCCTTTCACCCAGAGATACCACAGCGTTGCGCTCGAGGTGGGGTGGTCGCGGTTCGCGTGTTGGCGACGCCGACGCCGGTGCCTGTCAGGCGCTGTCGCGGATGATCAGTTCGGTGTCGTAGATCTCCGGCGTGGTGTGTTCGGCGCCGCCGATCTTGGCCAGCAGGATCTCGGCGAGGCGGGCGCCGAGTTGCTCCACGGGCTGGCGGACGGTGGTCAGCTTCGGGGTCGTCGTGGTGGCGAGGACCGAGTCGTCGAAGCCGACCACGGCGACGTCCGCGGGCACGCGGCGGCCGTGTTGCGACAGCACCCGCAGCGCCGCGGTCGCCATCAGGTCGGACGCCACGAACAGGCCGTCCAAATCCGGGTGCTCGTCCAGCAGGCGCAGGGCCGCCTGCTCGCCGCCGTCGGCGGTGAAGTCGCCGTACGCGATCATCGCGGGCAGGCCGGCTTCCTTCATCACTTCCTGGTAGCCGGTCAGGCGGTCGATGCCGGCCGTCATGTCGAGCGGCCCGGCGACCGTCGCGATCTTGCGGCGGCCGATCGACAGCAGGTGCTCGACGCCGGTCCGGGCGCCGGCGACGTTGTCCACGTCCACACTCGCCACCGGTACGTCGACCCCGAGCGGCCGCGCGCTGAACACGATCGGCAGCGGCAGCTGGGCGAGCTCCTGCAGCACGTTGTCGCGGCCGTGGTGGCTGATCACGATCGCGCCGTCCACGTGCCCGCCGCGCAGGTACCGCAGCAGACGCTGGTCGTCGGCCCCGGTCGGTTCCGCAGCCGGCTCGATCAGCAGCACGAGCTGGGACGACGTCGGCGCGAGCGTCCGGCTGACGCCGCTGAGCATGCCGGCGAAGAACGGGTCGGAGAACACCCGGCTGTCCGGTTCCGGGACGACGATCGCGATCGAGTCGGTCCGCCGCGTCACCAGCGCGCGGGCCGCCCGGTTCGGCACGTAGCCGAGCTGCAGGATCGCCTGCTCGACCGCCGCGACGGTGTCCGGCAGCACCTTCGGCGATCCGTTCACCACCCGCGAGACAGTCGCCCGCGACACCCCGGCGAGCGCCGCGACCTGCTCCAGTGTCGGAGAACCAGACCCGTTCATCGGCCCTCCTCAGTTCTCGATTGGCCTGCGTTCACACCGTAGTACGTCCGAGGACGAACGTGCGTCGGTCGTTGCCGGGCGGAGCGGGCGTGTTGGCAGAAATCCTTCAGTTGCCGACGCGGGTGTTCGCGGTCTTCTCCGCCTCGGCGAGCGCCTGCTCCCAGGCCGCGGCCGAGGTCTGCTTGCCGTCGTCGACGCGCGCCAGCGCCGCGCTGAAGATCTGGTTGATCTCTCCGTCGCGGGGGCCCTTGTGCTGCTTGAGGATCACGTTCCGGGCGCGGTTGACGAAGATCTGCCCGACCGGCGCGTTGTTGAAGTACGCGTTCACCTGCGACTTCACCTGCGGGTCGTCGTAGGCGTCGACCGTCGACGGGAACGAGCCGATCTTCTTGAACACCTTCACCTGCTGCTCCGGCGCGGTCAGCCAGGCGGCGAGCTTCGCGGCCTCTTCGGGGTGCGGCGACTGCGCCGGCACCGTCAGGTACGAGCCGCCCCAGTTTCCGCCGCCGCCGGGGAACACGTCGGCGACGTCCCACTTGCCCTTGCCGTAGGCGCCGGCGTTGTCCTGGATCACGCCGAGCAGCCAGCCCGGGCAGGCCATCGTCGCGAACTTGTCGCTGCGGAACGCCGCGTTCCACGCGTCGCTCCAGGCCGGCAGCCGTGCGGACAGACCGTCCTTGCTGCCCGCCACGACCTGGTTCCAGGTGTTCTTCAGCAGCGGATTCTCGTCGCCGAGGAAGCGGTCCTCGTTGGAGTAGTAGGCCTGGATCAGCTGGTTGCGCATCGCTTCCCAGGTCAGCACCGCGGAGTCGTACCAGGCCGAGCCGGGCACGCGCTGCTTGAACTTCCGGCCGGCCGCGAAGTACGACGGCCAGTCCTGGAACAGCTCGGCGACCTTGGCCCGGTCGGTCGGCAGCCCGGCCTTCGCGAACAGGTCGCGGCGGTAGCAGATCGCCTCCGGGCCGATGTCGGTGCCGTAGCCGATGATCTTGCCGTCCTGCGTGGTCGCGCCGGCCACCTTCCAGTCCAGCCAGCGGTTCCGCAGGTCGTCCGCGCCGTACTGGCGCAGGTCGACGAACTTGTCGTCCTTGGCCAGGTACTTGTAGATCCAGCTGACCTCCATCGCCTCGATGTCGGCCAGGCCGGTGCCGCGGGCCAGGTTCGCGTCCAGGTTCTTGACGTGGTCGTCGACGGTCTTGGCGTGCTTCTCCACGATCGTGATGTTCGGGTGCTGCGCCTCGTACTCGGCGTACAGGTCGGCGTACCCGAACTCGTTGAAGGTGGCGATGGTCAGCTCGATCTTCGGCCCGTCGGCATCGGAACCGGCCGATTCGGTGCCGCCGGAACCACCGCCGCAGGCGGTGACGAGCAGGATCGCGGCGCACGCCAGCACGCCGGCTACGGGGCGATAGCGGGCACTGGGCCGCATGCAAAGCTCCCTGGAACTTGGACGGAGTTGAGAGCGCTCTCGGATCGCGAAAGTGAGCTGAGTCTCAGGGAGCCGCACTGGATATGTCAAGCACCGCGTCGTCACTCTGAGATACGGGGCCGAACAGGTCCGGACATAGTGTCATCGCTGGTCACGCTGCGGATCACGACGATCACCGAGGGCGGTGGCTGCTGGGAGTTCGCTGTGAGTGATCAGCCGGTCGCCGGCGGCCCGACCGAGTCGCGGACCACCACGACGGTGCCCAGCGTGGTCATCGGCTGCTGGTGCGCGAACGGGTCCGCGCTCGGCTCCTGACCCGCAATGCCGGCTCGTACGGCGGCCCGCCCGAGCTCCTCCAGCGGCACCCGGACCGTGGTCAGCGCCGGCTGCAGCTCGGTCGCCACCGGTACGTCGTCGTACCCGACCACCGAGACGTCGTCCGGGATCCGCAGGCCGCGCTCGCGCAGGGCGGCGTACACACCGGCGGCGACGATGTCGTTGGCGGCGAAGATCGCGGTGAAGTCGAGGCCGTCGTCGAGGGCTTTGAGCGTCTGCTGATAACCCCATTGGCGGCCGAACGCGCCGGTCCGGACCAGGCGCGGGTCGTGCTCCAGCTTGCGGGCCGCGAAGGCCTGGTGGAAACCGCGCAGCCGGGCCGTGGTCGTCGAGAGGGTGGTCGGGCCGCCGAGATACAGGATCTTGGTGTGCCCGGCGCTGAGCAGGTGGTCGGTGATCGCGGCGGCGCCGCCGATGTTGTCGTATTCCACGGCGTACGCCGGGACGCCGTCCTCCAGTCCCGGCCGGCCGCACAGCACCAGGCTGGACCCGCTGCTCGCCAGCTGCCGGGCGCGCTGCCCGACCGCGGCGAAGTACTCCTTGTCCTCGACCGCGCCGCCGACCAGGATCACGGCGTCGGCGCGCTGCTCGAGCAGCAGGTCGACGAACCGCAGCTCGGCGGCCTCACCGCCCTGCGTCGAGCAGACCAGGCAGAGCCGCCCGGAGGCGAGCGCCTCGGCCTGGACGCCGCGGGCGATGTAGGCGAAGAACGGGTCGACGATCTCGCTGACCACGATGCCGACGACGCGGGTGGTGGAACCGGCCAGCGCGCGGGCGTGCGCGTTTGCGACGTACCCGAGGTCGCGCATCGCGCGCTCGACCGCGGCCCGGGTCGAGGCCGCGACCGGATAGTTGCCGTTGACAACTCGGGAGACGGTCGCCGTGGAGACACCGGCCCGGGCGGCCACGTCCCGGATCGTCCGGGCCGCCTCGGGGTCACGCCGGCGCGCCCGTGTCCGGGGCGGTTCCGCCGCCATCACCCACCTCCTCACCCAGCTGTACGCCGGCCCGGGCACCGTCGGCGAACCGCACGGTGACGTGGAACCCGTCCACCGTCACCTCGATGCTCTCCGCCAGCTGCCGCGGCCAGACCGTGTCGCCGGACAGTACCACCGCCGAGACCAGCACCCGCGGACCTTTCCCGTCGTGCTCGGCAACCAGGTACGGCGTGGCGGAATGCGGGCCGAACGCGTTGGTGTCGAGCCCACGCCGTACGTCGGCGGCGTCGTAGCCGTACAGGCCGATCATCGCGCTGGTCAGCCGATCGATCCGCATCGCCTGCGCCCAGACCTCGCCGGTCTTCGCCTCGGGGCGGTGCTCGCCCGCGACGGCGTACCCTCCGTGCCGCACGACTCCGGCCGGGCCGTCCACGAGGACGCAGCGCACCTCGATCCGCCCGTGCACCAGGCTCGCGACCTCGAGTCGCGACTCGCCCGCCTGCCACCGGGAATGCCCGTCGGCGATGCGCTCGATCCGGCTCCGCTCGCCGGCCAGGCTGATGTGGTTGTCGAGCTGCTCGTCGGCGAACTCGGGGCCTGTCCGACTCGAGTAGGCGAGACGGTTGTAGTGCGGGTCGCCTTCGGCTCCGTGGTCACTGCCGTGGTTGAGGAGGCGTACCAGGCCGTCGTGCTTCGTCGCCTGGACGAGGAAGCCCGGCGCCGGCATCGCGCGGATCTGGTCGTGCTCGTCGAGTGGCAGCGCGGCCTCGCGGGCGGTCCACACCTCGTGGTCGGCCGGGAGCAGCAGCCCGAGGAATCCCTTGGACGCCCAGTACGGCGACGCGGGTCCGGAGTACGGCTGCGTCGTCGGCAGGAAGTGGTGGTGCCAGCCGAGCGTCAGGAGGCCTCGGTCGTCCGGCACACCGCGGTCCACGAAGTGCCTGAGGGTGCCCGAGCACAGGCGACGGGTCTGACCCGGAGTGAGCGGCGTGGCGTCGAGGAGCGCGCCCATCCAGTACGGCGCCGCGGTGGCCGTCCGGTAGCAGAGGGAGCGACCGAAGTGGATCGGTGCGCCGTCGGCGCCGGCGAGATGGACGGCGTCCTCGAGGAAGCGGTGCAGGCGTTCCTTGTAGACCTCGAGGCGGCCGTCCGCAGCGGGCCCGGCCATTCGCGTCCACAGGCCCGGGTACAGGTGTATCGCCCAGCCGATGTAGTGGTCGAAGTTCTGCCCGGGGCCGTCGGAGTACCACCCGTCGCCCACGTACCAGTCCTCGATCCGGTCGAGGCCCGCGTCGATGTCGTCCTGCGCGTACGGCGCTCCGATGGAGGCGAGGAACTGCTCGCCGACGACCTGGAACAACCGCCAGTTGTTGTCCCACGTCCGTGACCCGACGAACCCGCTGAGCCAGTCGACGACGTGTTGCTGCTCGCGTCCATCGAGCTTGTCCCACAGCCATTCCCGCGACTCGTGCAGACCGACCGCGATCGCCGCCGCCTCCACCATCTGCTGCGAACACGGCGTCAACCGCGGCCACTCACCCGCCGCACCGGCCACGAGCCCACGCGCGTACCGCTCGACCAGCTTCTCGTCTCCACCGGTCGCCGCGATCCGGAACGCTGCCAGCAGGAACGACCGCGCAAACCCCTCCAGCCCGTCGCAGTCCGCCCCCGACCAACTCCCCCGTCCCGGCAACCGCACCTGCGCCGCACTCGCGGTGAACCAAGGCACCAACGACTCGAGCAAGTGATCCGCCACCGCCAACCAGGTCTCCCGCGTGTACCCGGTCCGCGAGGAAAGAACCCGATCCGGCGCCGGCAACCGCAGCTGCCCCACACGCCCCTCCTGCTCCGCAGCCACAGCCCACCCGGCGCTCATGCGATTCGCCTCAGGTCTTCGTGGGTGATGCCGTGGGCGAGGGGCCGGCCAGCGGCCAGTCGCTCGATCTCGGCGATGGCCGACTCGCCCAGGCGGGTGGATTCGTTGCCCATGGCACCGGCCAGGTGGGGGGTGATGAAGACGTTGGGGAGCTGGAGCAGCGGGGAATCGAGTGGGAGTGGCTCGGGGTCCGTGACATCGAGGATCGCGTCCAGGCGGCCCGAGACGCACTCGCGTTCCAGGGCGGCGTGATCGACGACCGGGCCGCGCGCGGTGTTGATGAGTACGCCGCCGTCCGGCATCGCGGCCAGCAGCTCCGCCGACACCAGCCCCTCGGTCTCGGGCAGCAGTGGTGCGTGGACGCTGACGATGTCGCTGGCCGCGAACAGCTCCGGCAACTCACACCACCGCGCGCCGTACGCCGCAGCCTCGGCCCGACTCAGGAACGGGTCGTACACGAGTACGTCGACGTCGAGGCCGCGGAGCCGTTCGAGCACCAACCGGCCGATCCGGGACGCCCCGAGGACGCCGACCGTCGTACCGAGCGCGCCGAGGATCGGTGCCCCCGGCAACGGTCGCTTCACGCCCGAGGTCCGGAACCAGTCGCGGTGCCGGAACGCTCGCTTGCCGGCCAGCACGATCGCGGCGACGGTGAACTCCGCGACCGGCACCGCATTCGCGCCCGCCGCCGACGACACCTCCACCCCACGCTCGAAGGCCACCGGGTCCACGAACGTCTTGATCGTGCCGGCCGCATGCACGATCGCCCGCACCTTCGGCGCCGCGTCGAGCACGGCCGCGGTGATCCGGGGACACCCCCAGCCGGTCAGCAACACCTCCGCGTCGGCCAGATCGTCCGCCACCTCCGCGAACGAACCGGCCAACCGCGGCACACCGTCGACCACCCCGCCGCACGGCCGGCCGGTGGCGAGGCCTCCCGGGACGTCGAGGCCGAGCACCTCGGCGACGGCAGCGAGACGGGCGCGCGCCGCCGGGGTGACCACCTCGGACCAGGTCTCCGCGGGCATCGCCACGAGCGTGCGCAACCGCGGACTGCTGCCCCGGTCGGGTTCAGGATTCGGCACGGATCACTCCTAGTAAACGGTTACTAAGAACGGTAGGCAGACCGTCGACCATCGGTCAAGACAAGTTCCACGACCGCTTGACAGCCAGGTACTGAACGTTTCATGGTTGCTGCCAGCACGATAGCAACCGTTTACTACGAGGAGGCGCCCAATGCTCCGCGTCAGCCGCTCTCCCGGCCGCGCCACGTCCTGGTCCGCCCGCCGGGCAGCCTCCCGAGCCGCACGCCAGGGGCAACACGGGCGCGGAGGTCCTGGGTTGGGCGCCCGGTTGTGGCGGGATCGGGTGATGTTGCTGCTGGTGTTGCCCGGGTTGCTGTTCTTCGTGGTGTTCCACTACGTGCCGCTGCTCGGCAACGTGATCGTCTTCCAGGACTACCAGCCGTATCTCGGGTTCAAGGAGAGCCCGTGGGTCGGCTTCGGCAACTTCGCGGTGTTCACCGAGCCGGACTTCTACCGCGCTCTGCTCAACACGCTGAAGTTCGCCGTCCTCCAACTGGTGCTGTTCTTCCCGGCGCCGATCGGGCTCGCGTTGCTGCTCAACAGCATCGTCAGCCCGAAGATCAAGCGGTTCGTGCAGAGCGTCGTGTACCTGCCGCACTTCATCGGGTGGGTGATCCTGATCTCGATCAGTCAGCAGCTGATCGGCGGCACCGGACTGCTCCCGCAACTGCTCGGCGAGCTCGGGCTGCCGCGCGCCGACCTGATGACGAGCTCCGGCTTCTTCCCCTGGCTGGTGACGCTGCAGCTGATCTGGAAGGACGCCGGCTGGGGCACGATCATCTACCTCGCCGCGCTGCTCAACATCGACACCGAGCACTACGAGGCCGCGGCGATCGACGGCGCGGACCGCTGGCGGCGGCTGTGGCACGTAACGCTGCCGGGCATCGTGCCGGTCACCCTGCTGCTGTTGATCCTGAACCTCGGCAGCATCCTCTCGGTCGGCTTCGAGCAGATCCTGCTGCAGCGCGACGCGGTCGGCGCCGACGCGGCCGAGGTCCTCGACACCTACGTCTACTTCCACGGCGTCCTCGACGGCCAGTGGGGTCCGGCGGCAGCCGTCGGCCTGGTCAAGGGCGCCATCGGCCTGGTGCTGATCCTCGGCGCCAACAAGCTCGCCCACCGCTTCGGCCACGAAGGGATCTACAGCCGATGAAGACCTCGCAGCGGCCGCCGTGGATGGAGGCACCGAGCAAAGCCGGGCTGGCGATCAAAGGCGCGGTGATCGCGGTCGTCTGTCTCCTGGTGCTCTACCCGTTCGTCAACATCGTCGCGACGAGCCTGGCCGGCGAGTCCGAGATCACCCGGCGCGGCGGCATCATCTCGTTGTTCCCGAGCGAGCCGACGCTGGCGGCGTACAGGACGATCTTCGCCGGCGGCGTGGTCAGCCATGCGCTGCTGGTCAGTGCGGGCATCACGGTCGTCGGTACGGCGCTGAACATGGTCGTCACGATCGCGCTCGCCTACGGGCTCAGCCGGCCGATCGTCGGCGGGCGGTTCGTGTTGACAGCAGTATTGTTCACAATGCTCTTCGGGGCCGGGATCATCCCGAACTTCCTGCTCGTCAAGGCGCTCGGGCTGTACGACTCGTACGCGTCGCTGATCGTCCCGGGACTGGTCAGCGCCTTCAACTTCCTGGTGCTGCGCAACTTCTTCCAGAACATCCCGGCCGAGCTGCTCGACAGCGCCCGGATCGACGGCGCCGGCGATCTCGCGATCCTGCTCCGGATCGTGCTGCCGCTGTCGAAGGCGGTGCTCGCGGTCGTCGCGCTGTTCTACGCGGTCGGGCACTGGAACGCGTTCTTCAACGCACTGCTCTATCTCAGCGACACCGGCAAGTGGCCGTTGCCGCTCGTGCTGCGCCTCTACGTCCTGCAAGGACAGCCGGTCGGCGGCGCTTCCGAGTCGCCCGGCGAGGCGGTCGCGTCGATCCAGGCCGTGCAGATGGCGGTCGTCGTCGTGGCGCTCGTCCCCATCCTCTGCGTCTACCCGTTCCTGCAGCGCTACTTCACCAAGGGCGTACTCACCGGCGCCATCAAGGGTTAGGAGAAACACCGTGACCACCCCATCGCTGAGTCGCAGAAGCTTCCTGCGGAGCGCAGTCGGCGTCGCCGTGATGAGCGCCACCGGCGTCCCGACGCTGGTTGCCTGCAGCAACGCCAGTACGGCGTCCGGGCCTGCCCGCGCGTCCTCGGTGACGTTGCCGACCTACGTCGCCTTCGACGGCCCGAAGCCGGATCTCGCCGGCACCGCGGACGGCGTACCGCCGGGCTACCTGACGTACCCGAAGGACCTCGTCACCACGGTGAAGACGCCGCCGCTGTCCGGCGGCAAGGTGAGCGTGATGACCGACATCTTCGATCCGCTGCCCCCGGCCAAGGACAAGAACGCAGCCTGGCAGGCGGTCGAGCAGAAGCTCGGCGGCACGCTCGACCTGACGATCGTCCCGGACAGCGACTGGGCGACGAAGTTCCAGACGGTGCTCGCCGCGAACGAACTGCCGGACCTGGTGCTGTTGTCCGACTCGAGCCTTGTCAACAATCTACCGGCCTTCTTGTCGGCAAAGTGCACCGACCTGACGCCGTACCTGTCCGGCGACAAGGTCAAGGACTACCCGAACCTCGCGAACATCCCGCAGGTGATCTGGCAGGCGTGCGTGGTGCAGGACAAGATCTACGGGCTGCCGATCCCGCGCAGCATCACCGGCGGCGCGGGCTTCTACAACAAGCGGCTCTTCGACGCGGCCGGTGTCGAGTACCCGGCCACCGCCGAGGACTTCCTGGCCGCCTGCAAGGAGCTGACCAGGCCGCAGCAGGGCCAGTGGGCGATCGTGAACTCCAAGGGCAACACGTTCTTCACGATGATCCAGCAGATGTTCGGCGTCCCGAACGGCTGGAAGGACGACGGCGGCAAACTGACCCGCAGCTTCGAGACCCCGGAGTACCAGGCCGCCCTCGAGTTCGCCGTCCAGCTCGTCAAGGCAGGCCTCACCGTGCCCGGCTCCGACGGGATCGACGGCACCGCCCGCAAGAACGCGTTCCGGGCCGGCAAGGGCGCCCTGGTGTACGACGGCTTCCCGGCGTACTCCGGGTACGTCAAGGACATGTCCCGGCTGGACCCGGAGAACGACCCGCGGGCGTTCGTCCCGATGGCGCCGAAGGGCGGCAAGGCGAACACCTGGTCCGACAACATCCTGTTCGCCTACACGCTGATGAAGAAGGCCGACGAGCAGCGCGCCAAGGAGCTGCTCGCGGTGGCGAACTTCTTCGCCGCGCCGTTCGGCAGCACCGAGAACCTGCTGCTCACGTACGGCGTCGAGGGCGTCGACTTCACCCGCGACGCGAAAGGCAACCCGACGCTGACCAGCAAGGGCGAGGCGGAGATGACGGTGCCGTGGAAGTACATCACCGCCCCGCCGCAGGCGCTCTACAACGCCCAGTTCCCGACCTACGTCGAGCGCGCGCACGAGGACCTGACCAAGCTGATCGGCATGGTCGTCAAGGACCCGACGGCGAGTCTGATCTCGCCGACCAACGACAAGTCCGGCGGCGACATCGGACAGGCGCTGACCGACGTCCGCAACGACGTGATCGCCGGGCGGAAGCCGATCAGCGCGTTCGAGGCCGCGGTGCAGAAGTGGGCGAAGGACGGCGGCGACAAGATCCGCGGCGAGTTCGAGTCGGCGCTGAGCGGCGGTGCCAGTCCGCGATGAGCTGGTTGACCGAGGCGCGGTTCGGGCTGTTCGTGCACTGGGGCATCTACGCGGCCGCGGCGCGGCACGAGTGGGTGAAGTCGTACGAACAGCTCACCGACGACGACTACCAGCCGTACTTCGACCACTTCGAGCCGGACCTGTACGACCCGGTGCGCTGGGCGGACGACGCGTGGAACACCGGGATGCGCTATCTGGTGATCACCACCAAGCACCACGACGGGTTCTGCCTGTGGGACTCCGAGCTCACCGACTACTCCGCGCCGAACACGCCGTGGGGCAAGGACCTGCTCGCGCCGATGGTCGACGCGTTCCGGGCCCGCGGGTTCAAGATCGGGCTGTACCACTCGTTGCTCGATTGGCACCACCCGGAGTTCCCCATCGACCTGTACCACCCGCAGCGCAAGGACGTCGACTTCATCGACCGTACGGCCGACCGCGACGTCTCGAAGTACGCCGACTACCTGCACGGCCAGGTCCGCGAGCTGCTCACGGAGTACGGGCAGATCGACGTGATGTGGTTCGACTTCTCGTACGCCGATCGCGGGTTCAACGCCAAGGGCCCGGACGAGTGGCGGTCGGCCGAACTGCTCGCGATGGTCCGCGAGCTGCAGCCGGGCATCCTTGTCAACAATCGACTGGGACTCGGTGCGGGTGACTTCACCACGCCCGAGCAGGTGCAGCCGCCGGGGAACGAGGTTGCGGCCGGCAACGGGACGCAAGTGCCGTGGGAGGCGTGCCACACGCTCAACGGCAGCTGGGGGTACCACCGCGACAACCACGACTGGAAGTCGCCGGCGCTGCTGATCCGGATGCTGGTCGACGCGGTCTCGAAGGGCGGCAACATGCTGCTCAACGTCGGCCCGAACGGGCGTGGAGCGTGGGAGCCGCGCGCGCTCGACGTCCTCGCCGGCATCGGGGACTGGATGCGGCTGCACGAACGGTCCGTGCGCAACTGTGGCCCGAGCTCGTACCTGCCGCCGGCGGATTGTCGCTACACGCAGAACGGACGGCGGCTGTATCTGCACGTGTTCGCGTGGCCGATGGGTCATCTCCATCTGCCCGGGCTGGGCGACCGCGTCGAGTACGCGCAGTTCCTGCACGACGCGTCGGAGATCAAGCGGGTGGACGTCGATCCGGCGGCGCCCGGGCACACGTACCTCACCGGTCTGCCGGAGAACACGCTGACGCTCAAGCTGCCGAACCGCGCGCCCGAGGTCGACAGCTGCGTGATCGAGCTCTTCCTGCGCGACTGAGCCCGCCCCGAACGACGAAGGCACCCACCTCGACCCGGTGGGTGCCTTCGTCCTTTTGTCTACTCGCGGATTGTCTACTCGCGGATCGTCTACTCGCGGATCGCGGACGGGTCGGTCGGCGGCGGGGTCAGGTGCAGCGCGCCGATCCGGGCGATCGCCTCGGCGTCGACCGGGACGCCCCAGGCCCGGAAGAAGTCGCTCAGGTCGTAGCCGGCCGTCTGGCTGGACAGGACGACGAGGTTGCGCAGCCGGAGTACCTCGTCGGTGTAGTCGCTCGCGTACGGCCGCTCGACCCGGACCAGCTTGTGCAGGTCCGGCCAGAAGCTGTTGCCGAACGCCAGCCGCAGCTGCTCGAACATCACGAGCTTCTCGTAGGGATCGAACGTCGTGCCGTAGTTCACGCCCGGCGTCCGCAGCTTGCCGGGGGCGCTCTGCCACGGCGTCAGCCCGGTCTTGGCGTCGGGTGCGTGCAGCCGCGGCACCTGGCCGTACTTCGTGGCGAAGACCGCGTTGACCGCGAGTGAGTAGATGTTGACCGTCACCTCCGTCAGCGAACTCGGCTTGTAGGTGATCTGCTGATGCTGGTGACCGAGCTCGTGGTAGATGCCCCAGCCACGGGTCCGCAGGCCGGACACGGTCAGCATCCGGTCCTGGATCGGCGGCGGGAACGACATGTGCCCGTGCGTCGCGTACGCCCCGACGCCGGTGATCGCGGACGGGTACCCGACGAAGTGGTACCGGTGCGCCAGGCGGGCGTGCACCGGCGCGGATCCGTCGTACCCGCTGGTCGCGTCCTCGATCCCGATGATCTCCTCGTAGGTGGCCAGCAGGTCGGTGTGGTTCTCGCTGCGGTACGTCAGCGCCGACGCGCGTTCCACGGTGATCATCGCGTGCGGGCCGACGTGTTCGACGTACGGCGTGGTGCGCTCGTCGAGCTGGCGCTGGAAGTCGGCCTCGCCGGTGCAGCCGAGGACGAAGTACGGCATCGGCTGCGCTTGCTCGCCGATCGAGACCTTGGCCTGACCGGTGTCGCCGATCAGCTTCAGGTAGACGACACCGCCGCCGGCGTCGGTCACGGTGTTGCGACCGACCTGGAGCGGGTACTCGCGGGGCGACTTGAACTCCTTGCGGGCGTCCGCGTCGGGCGCGCCGATCACCAGCGTCGGAGCCTGGCTGCCGGCGTGGACGACCACGGTGAGCGCGGTGGCCGCCGGCAGGTAGAAGCCGGTCGGGCGGAGTTCGCTGGCGCTGAGCGAGTCCTGCGTCCGGTCGAGCTCGGTCGTGCGCGCCGACGGGAGCGCGGGGATGGTGATCGTGCTGGTTTGCGCTCTCGCGACAGCTGGTACTGCGGCCAGCGCCAGGCCGGCTCCGGCTACTTGAAGGACACGTCGCCGGGTGAGCTGCAGGGGGCGGGCGTGCGGCATCATCGAACAACCTCCTGGTTGTACTTGCCAGCACCCGGCGACCCGGCCGGCCCTGGTGGCCGGCCCCGGTTGCTTGCGGAACTCAGTGGAAGGACACGCTGTGGGTGGCACCCTTCGTGCCGCCGACCGCGACGTCCAGGACGAGCTGCTTGCCAGTAGCAACTACCGTGACCGCCGGATCCTTCGCGATCACCTCGCCGACCTGCCGGTCGACGATCAGCCGGACGGTCTGCGCGGTCCGGCTCGGATCGGACACCGCGACAGTCGTCGTCGATCCCTCCTTGCCGATCACCACCGAAGCAGGCCCGTCACACGCCACCAAAGGCGCTCCGGCGCCGCCCGGCACCGCGGACACCGCGGACACCGAGCCTGCGGCCCAGAAGTTCACCAGCACGAGGTTCTCGCGGTGGGATCGAACGGCTTGGACATTCGGATTGTTGACAAGGATCGTCATCCCGGGATCGGCCGCCAGCTCGGCCGTCCGCCGGCTGGTTGCGTTGGGCAACACCACGTACGCGTACGAGCCGACGTCCGTACCGTGCTCCAGGACGAGCTTCGCGTAGCGGCGGGTGTACGGCGTCGTCGAGCCAGCCGTGTCGTTACCGATGTTGATCTCGGACCAGGCCCCGGTCCGGTCCTCACACTGCACCCGCAGACGACCACCGGCCGGGAAGACGTAGCCGGCAACGCCGTCCAAGTGGGCCCAGACCGGGTCGGAGTACGTCTGGTCCGCGGCCGGCCGCCCGTCGACCTGCAGCGCGGCCGTCCCGTTCTCATGGAGATTCCGATTGTCGACAATCGTCTCCACCGGGTAGCCGTCGGTGCCGGCGATCCCCGCGCCGAGCGCCACGACCGAGTCGCCCAGACAGAACCAGGACTTCCTCGCCTGCAAGGTCTTGTCGTGATTGATCAGGTGCATACCGACCGCACCGGCGACGCCCCGGTACGACGCTCCGCCGACCCATTCGGCGTACGCCGCGACCGTACCGGTGCCGCTGCCGGACCCGCCCGGTTGCCGCGGCTGCGTGCTGACCGTCGTCCCCGGCATGCGCTGCGCGTCGACCGTCGGCCAGTACGCGTCGTTGAACTGGGACTGGTCGTCGTTGTAGAGGTAGGTCATCCCGTCCCCGACGTACCAGCCACGGAGGTTCTCGCCGTTGCCCCACTCGTAGCGGGCCATGCGCTTCGACGACATCGCGATCGCGAACGTCCAGCCCGGGCGGCGGTGCACCACGCGGTCCTGGTTGTAGAACTGGAAGTGCCGCGGCACGGCCGGCGCGGGCATGACGGCGGCGTCGGCGAGCAGCGCCTTCGCCCGGGAGATCTCGGGGATCGACGCGCCGGGCAGGTAGTCGTCGAGCCGATCGCGGGTGATCCACCCCTTGGCCAAGGCCTGGTAGCGAGACGCGTACGGCTCGGCGACGCCGCTCGCGAGGAGCAGCACGGTCGACGTGGTGCCGTGGCCGTTGCGGTGGTCGCCGGCGCGTTCGCGAGAGATCGCCCGGCCGGACACGCAGTCCATCATCAGGCCGTCGACGACGAACGGGGCGAAGCTGGCCTCGACGGCATCGAGCAGTACGGCGCGGTTCGGGTCGGCGATCTCCCAGGTGGAGCCGCCGAGCAGAGCGATCAGGTTCGCGACCCCGCCGAGCGCGACGTTGCCGTACGTGCCGACGTACGCGAGGTTGCCGTGCTGGACGAACGAGCCGTCGCGGTAAAACCCGTCGCCGCTGGTGACATAGGTGAAAACGCTGTTCTTCCCGGATTCGGCGACGTCGCTGAGCGCGTCCCGGGCGGCGGCGAGTTTCGCGGCCGACTTGCCGACGATGCCGCGGAGCGCGACGATCAGCGCCTTGTCGACGCGGTTCGCGCCGGTCTCGCGGAGCGTGGGCGCGTTGGTCCGCCGGTTCGGATCGGGCACGAACCGGTCGACGGCCGTCAGGTACTTCGTGAGCTGGTCGGCCGACAGCACGTCGTACGCCAGGATGCAGGTGTCCAGCAGAGCGCGCGGCGCGCCGATCTCCCAGAACCACCAGTTCCCGGTCTCTTTCAGCGTCTCGTTGTACGCCTTGGCGTTGAGGAAGTCGAGCGCGCCGCTGAGCAGGGAGCCGGCGTCGGTCAGCGTGGTACCGGCGGTTGCACGCGCCAGCGCGATCGTCTTCAGTCGGGTGTAGCTGATGCTGAAGTTGCCACTGCTCGGGCCGAGCGGCAGGTCCGGCCAGAGCGCCGTCCGGTCGGCCGCGGTGATCATCGTGTCGACGAACTGCTGCGCCTGCGAGCTCAGGTTCGCGAGCGCGTCGGCGTACGCCGGATCGGCCGGGTCGATCGCGCCACCGGTGTTCAGCTCGGCCCAAAGTGCTCGCAGGACGTCGAACTCGTCCTCGGCGAACGCTCGGGTGGGCAGCCCGAGCGTGCTGAGCGCGCCGGCGGCGAGCCCGGCCTGAAGCAACAGTCGACGACGGATGAAGGGCGGCATCGCGGACTCCTCGGCGGCGGTAGTAAACGCTTACCGCACAGCCTGCCGTCTGCTCACAACGGTCGTCAACAGCTCACTGTGATCAGTTCTGATCACTTTCACGGGAGCAGGTCGCGGACCACCGCATCGGCGAGCAACCGCCCGCGATCGGTCAGCACGAGCCGCTCGCCGCCCGCCGGACGCCCCTCGACCACCGCCAGGCCGTCACCGACGACGTCGTCCACGGCGGCACGCCCCGCCGCGTCCAGCACGTCCAGCGGCAGACCCGCCGACAGCCGGACCTCGAGCAGCACCCGCTCGATCCGCCGGGTCTCCTCGTCGAGGGTCTCGCGCGCATGGGCCGGACTCTCACCCGCGTTGATCCGCTCGGCGTACGCGCTCGGATGCTTGACGTTCCACCAACGCACCCCGCCGACGTGGCTGTGCGCGCCCGGGCCGATCCCCCACCAGGTGTCGCCCCGCCAGTACAGCTCGTTGTGGCGGCAGCGCGCCGCCGTACTGCGGGCCCAGTTGGACACCTCGTACCACCGCAGGCCTTCGGCCGACAGCAGCTCGTCGGCCAGCACGTACTTGTCGGCGAGGTCGTCGTCGTCCGGCATCGGCAGCTCACCACGCCGGATCCGCCGCGCGAGCTGCGTTCCGTCCTCGATGATCAACGCGTACGCGCTGACGTGGTCCGGCTGCGCCGACAGCGCCGACTCCAGCGACGCCCGCCAGTCGTCGAGCGACTCACCCGGGGTGCCGTAAATCAGGTCGAGATTCACGTGTTCGAAGCCGGCCGCGGTGGCTTCCTTCACCGCCTGCAACGCTCTCCCCGGCGTGTGCTGCCGGTCGAGGATCCGCAGGACGTGCGACGACGCGCTCTGCATCCCGAAGCTCACCCGCGTGAACCCCGCTTCCAGCAACGCTTCGAGGTAGGCCGGGTGCACCGACTCCGGATTCGCCTCGGTCGTCACCTCCGCGCCCGGCGCCAGACCGAACTCGTCCCGCACCGCGGCCAGCATCTTCCCCAGATCCGCGGCGGGCAGGAGGGTCGGCGTACCGCCCCCGAAGAACACCGTCTCGACCGGCCGGTCCAGGTCCTGCAGGACGCGCCGCGCGAGCCGCACCTCGGCGACCGCGGTCTCGGCGTACGACGCCTGCGACCCACCGCCGCCCAGCTCCTTCGCGGTGTAGGTGTTGAAGTCGCAGTACCCGCAGCGCGACGCGCAGAACGGAACGTGCAGGTAGAACCCGAACGGCCGCTCCGCCGCCTCCCGGACAGCAGCATCCGGCAGCGCCCCGTCCCGGGGCGCAACCTCCCCCTCGGGCAATGTCGACGGCACCCACCCATCGTACGGGGGCGTTCCCCTCATGGTTCCTCGACCGGGTCGCCGACTGCCCGTATCACCGCACGCCGTCAGGGCGCCGGGGCACGGTGTAGTAGGGGCTTCCTTCGGGCCGGGGCGCGCTGAGGTTGAGGCCGGTGGTTAGGTTCGGGCCGCGGAGTTCGAGGCGGTTGGACTGAATCGAGTAAGTCAGGGGCGTACGGAGGTTCTCGAGGACAGCGTGTTCCAGGTCGGCGGCTCGGGCCTCGGGGTAGGTGGGGGTGACAGTGAGCTCGGTGAAGGTGAGAGTCGGGTCGTCGCGGGTGACGGTCGCGGTGAACGGGCTGCTGCCGGTTGAACCGGTCGCTTCGGTGCCGTCGATGGTGAGAGTCGCGGGGGCGGTGAGTGGGAAGTGTTCCAAGGCGTCACCGCGGACGACGGACTCGACGGTCCAGGTGGTGCCATCCAGCGGTAGATCGGGTTCGGCGAAGCGCCGGTCCAGCAGGACGAGCGTCGCACGGCCGTTGGTCAGGGTGAAGGTCGAACCGCAGTACCCCGTCGTCGAGCATGATCCCCCCGCTCAACTCGTTGCACCCGGCCCGTCCGATCAGTACGCCGTCCTTGCGGATCTGCACCCTGATCCGCGTGCCCGGCAACAGCGCCCGCTCCACACCGTTCTTCCTGCACCGAGACCGACAGGTACGTCTTCCCGAGCGGCGACCCTTCCCCACCGATCAACGGCCCGTACACCAACGTCATGGCGCTCCCCTTCGACTGCCCATGGTAAGAGCCGCCCGGGCGGACTGTCATGCTTGGCGGGTGGCTGTGGATGTCGTGGCTGCGATGGCGGGCAGCTTTCTCGGCGGGTTGCCGGAGGAGCTGACCGGGCGGTTGCTCGCGTCGGGGCGGCGGGCCGATTACCCGGCGGGTAGCACGTTGTACCGGGAGGGTGCTGCTCCACAGGCGGTGCTCGTCGTTCGTGGGTTGGTGCGGGTGTTCATGTCGTCGCCCGAGGGGCGCCAGGTGACGGTGCGGTACGCGCGGATCAGCGACGTGCTCGGCATCGCGGTACTCGTCGGCGGGCCGGCGGATGTCGGCGTACAGACGCTGGCGGATTCAACGCTGTTTCGGATCGACGCCGGTCTGCTGACGGCCGCTGCGCGTACGGACAGCCGGGTCGGGTGGGCCTTGGCGGAGGAGCTGAGCCGTCGCCTGTACGAGAACCTGCGGCAGACGGCGGTGAACGCGTTCGGCACGGTGCGGCAGCGGGTCGCGGCCCACCTTCTCGACCTGGCATCCACGCAGCAGAGCCCACGTGGCGAACTCGTCGCGCACATGTCTCAGCAGGAACTTGCCGACGCCGTCGGCTCGGTCCGTGAGGTGGTGGCCCGGGTACTGCGGGAGTTCCGGCAGGCCGGCCTGGTCGCGACCGCGGCCGACATCGTGCACATCCTCGACCCGACCGGGCTCCACGACCAGACGTGGAATCCGGAGTGACCACGGCAACTTCCGCGGACGACAAAAGTCACAGACGGGCCGCGCCGCCAGACGAAGACTGATCTCCTCGCCCCGAATCCGTCGGGGCCCGAAGGGAGTTCAGATGTCCACGAAAGCGATCAGACTGCCCGCCGGCACCGAAGATCCGGTCCGCGCCGTGTCGGTGATCAGCACCGGCAGCGTCGAGATCCATCCCGAACACGCCCACGGCACCAAGAAGCCGCTGTACTGGTGGCTGCTCACCTCCCGCCGGTGGCTGCCGCCTCGCCCGATCAACGTGTACGTCGTCGAGCACGCCGACGGGCTGGTGCTGTTCGACACCGGACAAGACCGCGCCTCGGTGACCGACCCGTCGTACTTCCCGGGCGGATTCAGCGGCGTGGTGTACGACCGGCTCGCCAAGTTCCACATCGGCGCGGACGAGACCCTCGACGCGCAACTGGGTACGCTCGGGTACTCCGTCGACGACGTCGACAAGGCGGTCATCTCGCACCTGCACCAGGACCACATCGGCGGTATCCCGCAGCTGAGCGGCGAGCTCCTGATCACACCGGCCGAATGGGCCGAGCTGTCGGGGTTCTCCCCCGAGGCGCGCGGCTTCCTCCGCAGGCACATCGACGTCCCCGGCCGGCGCTGGAAGCACGTCACGTTCGCACCGACCGACGATCCCGTCCTGGCGCCGTTCGGCGGGACGTACGACGTGATGGGCGACGGGTCGATCGTCCTGCTGCCGACGCCCGGGCACACCCCCGGCTCGCTGTCGATGCTCGTCCGGCGCCGCGACCTGCCACCGCTCCTGATGGTCGGCGACCTCACCTACGAAGCCGGCCTGCTCGAACGCCGCCAACTCCCGGGCGTCGGCGACCGCGGCGAACTCGGACGAACCACCGGCAAGGTCCTCGCCCTCGCGGAACACCTCCCGGGCCTGGTCATCCTCCCCGCCCACGACCCGACAGCAACCCAACGCCTGATCAACAGCTCCCGCCGCACCTGATCCTCATCGCCACTGAAGCCAGTCCTCGAGTGCGGCGAGGTCCTCGTCCGTGACTCCGCGGTACGGCTGCACCTGCCGGAGGAAGGCGGCGCCGGCGTGCTGCGTCCGGACCCACTGACGATCTGCGTCAGCGAGCTCGTCGTTGGCCTGCTCTCCCCACGTCGTCGCCCACACCAGCTCACACAGCAGCGCTCCCAGCCGCGGCCCGACGCCCGCAACGAGCAGTCGGCCTGCGGGATCGCCGCCGTACGGCAGGAGGGTCCCGTCGACATCGAGGAAGAGGATCGGTCCGCCATCCGGTGTCATCGCGGACAGCATGCCAGCTGGCTGGGTTCAGTGGCGCGCGTATGCTCGCGGCCATGTTGCGCGATGGGGTCGAGTATCCGGGGCGTGGACTGGCGATCGGGCGGGACGTGGACGGGGTGCCGTTCTTCTCGTACTGGTTGACCGGGCGGTCTGCTGCGTCGCAGGCTCGCGAGCTCGTCGTGCGCGAGCGCGAGATCATCGTGCGGGACACGTCCGGCGGGCCGGCCGACGATCTGCGCCACTACACGGCGGCGATCCGCGGGGACGACTGGGTCATCGTCGGGAACGGCACGCAGGTGGGTGAGCTGGCTGCCGCGCGAACCCGGCAGCCCGATCTCCAGATTGCGCTGCGCGGGTTGACCTACGAGCCCGACCCGCCGATCCGCACCCCGCGCATCACTGCCGGCGCGACACTCACGTCCGCCGGGCTGACGGATGTGGTGATCGGGGCCGCGCGGCCGTACGACGGGGCGCCCGAGCTCACCGAGCATCCCTCGTTGTACGCCGCTCGCATAGCACCCGGCACCGCCCTCACCACGACGACGTACGCCGGTACTGCGGACAACGTCGTCGTCAACGGCCACCCCGAAGTCACGGTGATCGCGCTCCCCTGGTCCGCGATCACCGACAACCTCTGGCAATCCCTGCAGCCGTCGCTTCGCGTAGCCGCGATCACAGTCCGGCTCGACACCAGCACCTTCACCGAGGCGGCCAGGACACCCTGACCGCTCATCGCCGAGTTGTGGCGATTGGCGGACGACCCGGGCCGCGAGTCGTGGACAGTGGTCGGCTCGGACAGCCGAATCTCACGACTCGCGGACCGCCCGCTATTCGTACATCTTGTCCAGCAGGTTGGAGTATTGGGTTTCGACGTGTTTGCGTTTGAGTTTGAGGCTGGGGGTCATTTCGCCGGACTCGACCGTGAGGTCGCGGTCGAGGATGGTGAACTTCTTGATGGTTTCCCAGCGGTTCAGGCCGGCGTTGAGTTCGTCGACGTAGCCCTGGACCATGGTGCGGGCCGCGTCCGACGTGACGATCTCGGCGTACGGCTTGCCGCCGAGGCCGTTCGCGGTGGCCCAGCCCTCGATCGCGTCGGGGTCGAGGGTGACCAGGGCGGAGACGAAGTTGCG
Source organism: Kribbella sp. NPDC003505 (assembly GCF_040610875.1). Lineage (NCBI taxonomy): Bacteria > Bacillati > Actinomycetota > Actinomycetes > Propionibacteriales > Kribbellaceae > Kribbella > Kribbella sp. NPDC003505. Next base: position 502,925 of record NZ_JBEXNA010000001.1, read on the forward strand.
CCGGTTGCCGTGGACGACGAACTGGCTCGCGTACGGGCAGATCGTCTTGAAACGGCCCTCGATCGCCTGCGGTGCGACGTACTTGCCGCCCGACGTCTTGAACAGGTCCTTCTTCCGGTCGGTGATGAACAGGAACTCGTCGTCGAAGTGACCGATGTCGCCGGTGTGGAACCACCCGTCGGCGTCGAGCACCTCGGCGGTCTGCTCCGGCTGGTTGTGGTACCCGCTCATCACGCCGTCGCCCTTGATCAGGATCTCGCCGTCCTCGGCGATCTTGAACTGCGTCCCGGGGAACGCCGGCCCGACACTGCCCAGCCGGTACTGCGTGGGGCGGTTCAGCGTCGACCCCGCCGACGTCTCCGACAGCCCGTACCCTTCGAGGATCAGCAGGCCGGCCGCGTGGAACCACTCCGCGAGCGTCTTGTCCAGCGCCGCCGACCCGGACACGAAGAACCGGACCCGCCCGCCGAACCGGGCGCGGATCTTCGACAGCACGAGCCGATCGGCGGCGGCGAACTGGGCGGCGAGCAGGCCGGTCGGCTCCTTGCCGGACTGGCGGACCGCGGAAACCTTCGCGCCGACCCCGAAGGCCCAGTCGAACATCTTGGCCTTGACGCCGCCCTCGGCCTGCATCATCGTCACGATCCGCCCGTGCGCCTTCTCGAAGATCCGCGGCGCCGCGGCCATGAACGTCGGCTGGACGACAGCCGCATTGTCGACAATCTTGTCGATCCGCCCGTCCACCGCGGTGGCGAACCCGATCTGGAACTGGACGGCGAGCAGCACCTGGCCGAACACGTGCGACAACGGCAGCCACAGGAACTGCAGGTCGTCCGGCGACAGAACCCGCATCCCCTCGACGGCGGCGCCCTCGTACGTCCAGACCGAGTGCGGCAACCGCACGCCCTTCGGGCGCCCCGTCGTGCCGGACGTGTAGATCAACGTGCACAACGTGTCCGGAGTGATGCCTGCGATCCGATCGTCGACAATCGACGGGTGCTCGGCGAGATAGGAGTCGCCCAGCATGTCCAGCTGGCCGAGCCCGATCACCCAGTCGCCGTCACTCGCGAGCGGCGTGCCGTCGAGCAGCACGACCTTGCGCAGCGACGGCGTCTCGGCGCGGTGCTCGCGGAGCTTGTCCACCTGCGAGGCGTCCTCGGCGAAGACCACCTGGACGTCGGCGTCGGCCACGATGAAGGCCACGTCGGCGGGGATCGTCGACGGGTAGATCGTGGTGGTCGCGGCGGCGGCCAGTACGGCGGCCAGGTAGCACTCGATCCACTCGATCCGGGTGCTCGAGGCGATCGCGACCCGCTGCTCGGGCTGCACGCCGAGCGCGATCAGGCCGGCGGCGCGCCGGCGGGTCAGTGCCTCGGTCTCCCGCCAGGTCACCGACTTCCACTGCTCTCCACGCGGGAACCGGAAGGCCTCCCGCTCGGGCGTCGCCGACACCCGGTCCAGGAACATCTGGGCCATGGTGCCCTTGCGGTTGCTGAGGAGCGCGAGTTGTCCGGAATCGGCAACAGGCTTCATAACTGGCCTCCATCGGGGGTCAAGTAACCGGAGAGTATTCGCAAGGCGCACGTCCTGACCATGGCACTCGCTTGCCCACCTGCACCTTCTCCATTACGTTTCCGCAACATGCGCATACGGTCGGTGGCTCTGGTCTCACTATCCGTTCTTCTCCTCACTCTGGGCGCTCCGGCCCACGCGGTGACCCCGCCGTCGGAGTTCGGCTCGGACTACGACGACCCGCGGACGCCCGCGCCGGCGGTGGCCGTCCCGGACACCAGGCACTGCGAGGTGCAGATCGTCCGGAACGAGTTCCGCAACTTCGACCCGTACCGGGCGACGTACACACCCCCGGCCGCTTGCCAGGGCCCGTGGTCGAAGGTCGTGCTGCGGATGCACGGCGCCGTGAAGGGCGTCCAGTACGACCGCCTCGGGCACATCACGATCGGCGGTGTCGGCGTCTTCCGTACGTCGACCCCGGAGCCGAGCGCGGACGGTATCGCCTGGGACGTGGAGAAGGACGTCACGGCGTACATCCCGCTCCTGCGGACGCCGCAGCCCGTCGTCATGGAGCTCGGCAACGTCGTCGACGACACCTACACCGGCGTCCTCGACATCACCGTGACGCTCGACTTCTACACAGCCGACCGCCATACCCCGCCGGCCTCGACCGCGAACGCCGTGCTCCCGCTGCAGAACCAGGCCCGCGAGGAGTCCGACCTGACCGGTACGGCGACCTTGCCGCGCAGCACGACGCGCCTGCTCGGCGAGGTCTACGTGACCGGATCCGGCGGCGGCTGCGAGGAGTTCTGGGACACGTCCGCGCCGGCCGCGACCGGATACTCGTGCCCCGACGGATCGCCGTACCGCGAGGTCGACGTGAGCATCGACGGCAAACTCGCGGGGATCGCGCTGCCCTACCCGTACATCTACACCGGCGGCTGGTCGAACCCGTATTCGTGGCGCCCCTCCCCCGCGCCTCGCGCGTTCGACATCAAGCCGCTGACCTACGACCTGACCCCGTTCGCAGGCCTGCTCACCGACGGCAAGCCGCACGAGTTCCGCGTGCACGTCGACGGCGTACCGGCCGGGCAGTCCGGCTGGTTCACAGTGCCGAACCTGCACGTGTGGACTGACGCGGACCGCGCGCAGACGACCGGCAGCCTCACCTCGTACGCCGTCAGCCCGCTGGCGAAGACCGACGACGTGACCGGCGCTCCCAACCAGGCCGGCTCCGTCGACACGACGGCATCGCGCAGCCTCGCGATCAGCGGGTACGTCGACACCTCGGCCGGCCGCGTGCGGACGAGCGTGAGCCGCACGCTCAGCAACGTCTCCAAGCACACGTGGGACGCGGGCGAGTCCCGCGACGTGCTCGACGCGGACTGGCGGGACACCGCGACCACGATCAGCAACGGGCGCGTCGAGCGGACCGAGCTCGACTACGGCAAGAACGGCGTCCTCACCTTCTTGCCCAACGCAACGATCCCCGGCGGGTACGACGTGGTCACGGACCTGAAGATCCACGACACGATCCGCACCCCGGCGCGGACCAGCACCGAGACGTACGACGGCCGCGCGTCCTGGATCTACGGCGTACCGCGGGACCAGCGGCACGCGACCGGGACCCAGACCGTGCGGTACCGGGCGATCGGGCACGGCTGCTTCGACCACACCCTGACCGCGGTGAACGGCGTGTACACGAAGGACTTCTACCGCTGCTGAGCCAGGCAGTTGCGGACGAGCTCCGCATCCGGATGGTCGAGCGCGTCCAGGATCTCGAGGGCGGCGGCGTAGCTGGCCCGGGCGCCGTCGCCGCGGCCGGCGCGATCCTGGACACGCGCCATCGCCATCAGGCAGTCCGCCGTGTCGAGCCGCCGGCCGAGCCCGCGCAGCATGTCCACCGCGACCGTGTACAACGCGATCGCCTCGTCGAATCGCCCGAGCCCGGCGAGCGCGTAGCCGCTGGTGTCGCTGGCGACGGCGCGGCCGAACTCCGAGTCGACCTCGGCGTACAGCTTCAGGGACTGCTGCGCGTAGTCGAGCCCGGCCTCGTACTCGCCGAGCTCGGAGTGGTACCAGCCGAGGTTGTTGAGGGCATTGGCCCGCGCATCGACATGACCGGTGCGCTCGTAGATCCGCAGCGCCCGCTGGGTGTGCTCGATCGCGCGCCGCTGGTCCCCGATCCGCGTGTACACCCGCCCGAGCCCGAGTGACCCGTGCGCGACGCCTGCCTCGTCGTCGAGCTCCTCCGCGATGCCGAGCGCCAGCTCGTGCTGCCGGATCGCCTCGTCCCACTCCCGCATCGCCATGTGCCCGCGGGCGAGATCGCGTCGCGTGTGCGCCTGCTTGGGCAGATCGCCGAGCCGCACCGCGGCCTCGAGCGCCAGCTGCTGCGCCTGCGGATACCCGGACCGGCCGCGGAAGTCGAGGTAGTCCGCGATCGTCCAGACGCACAGCCACAGCAGTACGTCGGCACGCCCGGCCGCGGCCCGCAGGACGGCCAGATTGTTCGGCTGCTCGGAATCGAACCAGGCGAACGCCTCGTCGCGGGTCGTCGGCGCGACCACCTCGACGTCCGCGGGAAGCTCCGGCAGCTCGACCCGGACCCGGCTCGGCGCGAGCAGCACCGCGGCCGCGAAACCGGTGTGCATGAGGTAGTGGAGCAGCCTCTCGAAGGCCTCCGTCGCCTCCCCCGGCTCGCACAACTCCTGCCCGTAGACGCGCAGCAGGTCGTGCAGCACCCAGCGATCCGGCTCGATCTCGATCAGCTGATGGTTCGCCACCAGCTCCGCGATCATCCGCCGGGCGTCCCGCACCGGTACGCCGGCCAGCGCGGCCGCCGCCCCGGGGGTGATCTCGGTGCCTGGATGCTGCGTGACCAGCCGGAACATCCGGGCCAGCTCGGGCCGCAACTGCCGGTACGACCAGGAGAAGATCGTCCGTACGCCGACGCCGTCCGCGGTCGCCAACGCGTCCAGAGGACCGTCGCCGAGCGCGCTCACGAACGACGCCAGCGCCCGGCGCGGCCGCAACGCGATCTGCGCCGCGAGCAGTGACAGGGCCAGCGGCAGACCGGCGCAGCGCTCCACCAACGCGTCGACACTGGCCGGATCCGACGCGAACCGCCGCGCGCCGATCCTTGCCTCCAGCAACTGCTTCGACTGGAGCGGGTCGAACACGTCCAGCCGGATCGGTTCGGCCTGCTCGGTCGCGACCAGGCCGGCCAGCTCGTTGCGGCTGGTGACGACGGTCTGGCACCGGGATCCGGCCGTCGCCAGCGGACGGACCTGATCGCCGGAGCGGGCGTTGTCGAGGACGACCAGGACCGCGCGCTCGGCCAGCAGGCTGCGATACAACGCGATCTGCTCCTCGACGTTCCCCGGCAGCCGATCGGGTGCAGTGCCGAGCGCGACCAGGAAGCGGGACAGGACCGCGTGCGGATCGGCCGGCTCCGCGACGGGAGAGAAGCCGAGCAGGTCGGCGTACAGGACCCCGTCGGGGAAGCGATCCGCGACCTGCCGCGCCCAGTGGACCGCGAGCGACGTCTTGCCGACGCCCGCCGGGCCGATGACCAGGCCGAGGCTCGCGGTCGGCAGCAGCTCGTCGAGCCGCCGGAGGTCGTCGGTGCGGCCGGTGAACGCGGGGATGGACGCCGGCAGCTGCCGCGGCACGACGCTGGTCTCCGTTGCGTTGTCGGTCGCGCTGAGCAGCTCGGCGTGCAGGTCTCTGAGTTCGGGGCCGGGATCGGCGCCGAGCAGATCGCGAAGACGCTCGGCCACATCGCCGTACGTCGCCAGCGCGAGCGCGGTCCGGCCGGAGGCCTGGTGGGCGCGGATCAGCTGCGCCCAGAAGCGCTCGCGGGTCGGGTGACGTTCGGCGAGCTCGGTCAGCTCGGGGACGAGATCAGCCGACTCGCCGACGGCCAGCCGCGCGTCGAAATACTGCTCCTGCGCCTGGAGGCGCTCCTCGTCGAGGCGCGGGGTCAGCTCCCGGGCCACGGTGCCGGTGTCGAGGCCCGCGAGCGGCTCGCCACGCCACAGCGCGAGCGCGGCCGCAAGCGGCTCCACCCGGTCGGCCGGATCGGTGGTCTCGGCGGCGCCGCGGACCAACGTCCGGAACACCTCGACGTCGACCTGCGCCGGCTCGACGTGCAGCGAGTAGCCGCCGGCGCCGGTGCGAAGCATGGACCGGCCGGTGTCGCCGAGGACGGCGCGCAAGCGGGAGACGTACACCTGCAGCGCGGAGCGCGGGTTGCCCGGCAGCTCGTCCTCGTCCCACAACAGGTCGACGAGCTCGTCGACCGGCACCGTCCGGTTCACCCGCAGCACGAGCGCGGCCAGCAGCACCGCGCCCCGGCGCGACGGCAACGGGACGACGTCGCCGCCGGAGGTCCTGATCTCCACCGGCCCCAGCACCCGGAACTCCAGCTTGGCCACCTCCCTCGCCAGAGCGTTCAATCCTAGGGCCCGCCCAGGGTCAGCGCGCGGCGAGCAGCTCCGCGATCTGGACCGCGTTCAGGGCTGCGCCCTTGCGCAGGTTGTCGTTCGAGACGAACAGGACGAGCCCGCGGTTGCCCGGCACCGACTGGTCCTGGCGGATGCGGCCGACGTACGACGGGTCCTGGCCGGCCGCGAGCAGCGGGGTCGGCAGGTCCGTCACGGCCACACCTGGCGCGGCGCCGAGGATCTCGGTCGCGCGCTCCGGGGTGATCGGCTCGGCGAACTCGGCGTGGATGCTGAGCGAGTGGCCGGTGAAGACGGGCACCCGGACGCAGGTGCCGGCCACCGGCAGGTCCGGGATGTGCAGGATCTTGCGGCTCTCGTTGCGGAGCTTCTGCTCTTCGTCGGTCTCACCGGTGCCGTCGGCAACGATCGAGCCGGCCAGCGGCAGCACGTTGAAGGCGATCGGCCCGGCGTACACCTTGGGCTCGGGCAGCGTGATCCCGTCGGTGCCGCGGGCGAGCCGGCCGCCGACCGCCGCCAGATCGCGGGCCTGGTCCTCGAGCTCGCTCACGCCGACGCCGCCGGAGCCGGAGACGGCCTGGTAGGTCGAGACGACGAGACGGGCCAGCCCGGCTTCGCGGTGCAGCGGGGCCAGCACCGGCATCGCGGCCATGGTCGTGCAGTTCGGGTTCGCGACGATGCCCTTCGGGATCGTGGCGAGGTCCTCGGGGTTGACTTCAGACACGACCAGCGGCACGTCCGGGTCCATCCGCCAGCCGGACGAGTTGTCCACCACGACGGCGCCCGCCGCGGCCACCTTCGGCGCGAGCTCCTTCGACGCCGTCTTCCCGTTCGAGAACAGCGCCAGCTCCAGCCCGGCGAAGTCCGCCGTCGCGGAGTCCTCCACGACGACCTCCCGCTCACCGAACGGCAGCTTCGTCCCCGCCGACCGCGCCGACGCGAAGAACCGCACCTCGTCCACCGGGAAGCCGCGCTCGACGAGCAACTCCCGCATCACGCCGCCGACCTGACCCGTCGCACCGAAAACACCTACTCGCATGCGCCCGACAGTAGTTGGTCGGCGCCGCCGACGCCTGCGGGTTTCACGCAGCGGACCCCAGACACCCACCAACCGGCCCGGTTCCGGCCGACGCACGCTCAGCCGGGCCGGCCGATCGCCCGCCGCGCGGGATCGGTGAGTGCTGGAGGTCCGGACGGCGGCGGCTCAGGCGTCCGCGACCAGCGTGCCGCCGTTGGCGACGTCGGTCGTCTCGATCTCGGTGAAGACGATGCGGACCGATTCGCGCTTGGCGCCGAGGATGGCGATGGCGGAGTCGGTGACCGCGGCGACGAACTCGCGGCGCTGGTCGAGGGTGCGGCCGGAGAGGAGTTCGACGGTGATGTTCGGCATGAGGCGGTTCTCCTAGAGGCTAGTTCCGTGTCGTGGGACAGTGTTTCAGATTTCAGGACAGGGCCGCGGACCGGCGAGCGGCGACCTCGTCGGTCTCGTCCGGGTCGGTGTTCAGCGAGTCGACCAGCTCGTCGACCTCCGCGCGGCCCTCCGGCAGCAGCAGCCCGAGCCCGACGTACACCACCAGAGAAGTTGCCAGCGGCAAGGCGACGACCAGGGTCGTGTCGGTGGAGCCGACGCCGTACTTCACGATCGTCCAGGTGAACAGCCCGATCGCCCAGGAAGCCAGCGCGGCGCGGGATCCGCTGCGCCGCAACCACGGCAGCAGCCCGAGCATCAGCGGGATCGCGATCGGCCCCATCGTCGCGGCGACCAGGTCGACCACGATCTTCAGCACCACGCCCTCGCCGTTGGTCGCGATCGCGATCAGCATGCTCACCGTGACGAACGTGAACGTGACGATCCGCGCCATCTTCAGCGTCGCGGAGTCGGTCAGCCGGCGCACGCGCGGCACCAGCACCGGCGCCAGGTCCCGCGTGATCACCGACGAGATCGCGTTCGCGTCCGAGGCCACCATCGCCATGGTGTGCGAGAAGAACCCGGCCAGCACCAGCCCGATCAGACCGCTGGGCAGCAGCAGTTGCGCCAAGGCGACGTACGACTGCTCGGCCTTGCCCGGATGCACGAGCAGCGGCGCGGCGCACATCGGGACGAACAGGATCAACGGCCAGACCAGCCACAACGCGGACGACAGCAGCGCCGACCGCTTCGCCGCGGAACCGGACGGCGCGGCCATGTACCGCTGCGCCAGGTTCCACATGCCGCCGTTGTACTCGAACGTCTTGATGAACAGGAACGCGATCAGGAAGATCGGCGTGTAGGGCCCGTTCAGCGCGTCGCCGTGCCCGGCCGGCAACTGGTCCCACATCGTCCACAACGTCGGTACGCCGTCCAGGTGCGCGAGCACCCCGACGAACATCGCGACACCGGCCCCGAACTGGATCACGAACTGCCCGAAGTCGGTGAGCACGTCGGCCCACAGCCCGCCGAGCGTGGCATACAGCATCGTCACCACACCGGTGAGCAGGATCCCCCACCGGATCGGCACACCGGTGAATCCGTTCAGCAGAACGGCGATCGCGACCCACTTCGACGCGATGTCGACGACCTTCAGCGCGGCCCCGGAGTACGCGAGTGCCTGCTGCGTCGGCAGGTTGTAGCGGCGCGCGAGGTACTCCAGCGGCGACACGACCCCGTGTTTCGCCCGCAGCCGGTTCCACCGCGCCGCGAACAGGAACGCGCCGATGCCGACACCGACGCCGATCGTCATCGCCCACCAGACGTAGACGGTGATGCCATACGTGTAGGCGACGGCCGCGAACGCGACGAACATGACCGCGCTGTAGCCGGACATGTGGTGCGAGATGCCGGACAGCCACCAGGGAATCCGGCCTCCGGTCGTGAAGTAGTCCACGACCGTCTTGATCTTGGTGCGTGACCAGACCCCGATCAGCACCATCAACACGAAATAGCCGACCAGGACCGACCAGTCCACAGCGGTCATCGGGGATCCTCCCAGGGGCGATGGGCGAGTGACTGGAAGGTTCCACTGACCAGAACCCGGTGTCAAGAGACGGAACTTGAAACCTTTCCCGACCCTGTTCCAGCGTTGACACGGTGTTCTGCGGAGTAGAACCTAGTTCCGTGACTCTGCAGACCAGGCACGCCACCCATCCCGAGCAGCTGCCCGGCTTCGACACGGCCGCACTGCGCCGCCATTACCTGGTGGACGACCTCTTCGTCCCCGGCGCCGTCACCGCGGTGCTCACCCACCACGACCGGATCGTGCTCGCCGGCGCCCGCCCGACGCACGGGCCGCTGATCCTCGACACCTACCCCGAGCTCCGCAGCGAGTTCTTCCTCGAGCGCCGCGAGGCCGGCATCGTCAACGTCGGCGGGCCTGGCACGGTCACCGCCGACGGCACCAAGTACGAGCTGGCCACCGGCGCGTGCCTGTACGTCGGACGCGGCGTCCGCGACGTCGTCTTCGAGGGACCCGAGTCCGCGTTCTACGTCTTCTCGGCGCCGGCGCACACCGCGTTCCCGACCGCGCAGGTGAACCCGGGCGAGGGCAACCGGCTCGAGCTCGGCGACCAGCAGACCGCGAACCGCCGCACGATCGACCAGTTCATCCACGCGGACGGCGTGCAGAGCTGCCAGATCGTGCTCGGCGTGACCACCCTGCACCCGGGCAGCACCTGGAACACGATGCCCGCGCACACCCACGACCGCCGGACCGAGTGCTACCTGTACTTCGGCCTCCCGGAGACCGAGCGGATCGTGCACCTGCTCGGCGAGCCCGAGGAGACCCGGCACCTGCTGGTCGCGGACCGCCAGGCGATCATCTCCCCCAGCTGGTCGATCCACTCCGGCTGCGGCACGGCGTCGTACAGCTTCGTCTGGGCGATGGCCGGCGAGAACCAGGCGTTCGGCGACATGGACGGTGTCGACGTCCGGGATCTGCGGTGACGTCCTTCAGCCTCGAAGGACGCACGGCGCTCGTCACCGGAGCCCGGCGCGGGATCGGGGCGGCGATCGCGGCCGGGTACGCCGCGGCCGGCGCCGAGCTGATCCTGATGGCCCGCGACGCCGCACTCGAGGACACCCTGGAAGCGATCAAGCAACACGGCGGCGGCGACGCGTCCGTGGTGATCGCCGACTTCGCCGACCCGGCCGCGGTGGAACGAGCAGCAGTAGAGATTGCCGACAACAGGACGATCGACATCCTGGTCAACAACGCCGGCACCATCCGGCGGGCGCCGGCGGCCGCGACGACGACCGCGGACTGGCAGCACGTGATCGACGTGAACCTCAACTCGACCTGGGCGGTGACCCGGCCGATCGGGGCCGCGATGGCCGAGCGCCGGACCGGGAAGATCGTCACGATCGCGTCGCTGCTGAGCTTCCAGGGCGGGATCACCGTCCCGGCCTACACCGCCAGCAAGCACGCAGTGGCGGGGCTGACCCGGGCCCTGGCCAACGAGTGGGGACCGGCTGGTGTCCAGGTGAACGCGATCGCGCCCGGGTACATCGACACCGACAACACCACCGAGTTGCGGGCGGATCCGGACCGCGAGGCCGCGATCCGGCAACGCATCCCGGCCGGTCGCTGGGGACGGCCCGAGGACGTCGTCGGCGCCGCCGTGTTCCTTGCGTCCGCGGCCGCGGACTATGTCAACGGCCAGGTGCTCGCCGTCGACGGTGGATGGCTGGCGAGATAGGAGTGGCAGGATGTCCGACATGAGTTCGCCCTCGGCCATCGACAAGACGTTGATGGTGCTGGACGCCGTCCTGGAGCACTCGCGGTTCACCGACGTCGTGAACGCGACCGGCCTGGCCAAGTCGACCGTGCACCGGATCATGGCATCGCTCGTCGAGCACGAGTTCGTCGCCCAGGCCGGCGACGGGTCGTACCACCCGGGCCCGAAGGCGCTCCGGCTGGCCGGGCACGCGCTGACGAACGTCGACCTGGCCACGGTCGCCCGTCCGGTGCTCGCGGACCTGGTCGCGCAGACGCGCTGCACGGTGCACGTCGGACTGCTCAACGGTGACGAGGCGATCTACGTCGCGCGCCTCGACGGCCCGAAGCCGTACCGGATGCCGTCGCGGGTCGGCAAGGCGATCTGGCTGCACTGCACCGGCATCGGCAAGGCGCTGCTCGCGGAGAAGGACGACGAGTCGCTCGACGTCCACATCACCCGGACCGGCCTGCCTGCTCGGACGCCGCTGACGCATACGTCGGCCGCCGCGCTGAAGGCGGATCTCGCGCAGACCAGGGCCCGCGGATACGCGCTCGACGACGAGGAGAACGAGCCGGGCATCCGCTGCGTCGCGGCCGTCATCCACGACCACACCGGCGCCGCGATCGCGGCGGTCAGCATCTCCACGCTCTCCCTCGAACAGTCGATCGCCCAGGTCGCCCTGATGGCGCCCGCCGCGATCGAGGCCGCTCGCAAGATCTCCGCGGCCCTCGGCTACCGCGAGCCCTGAGCGAGCCGCGCCGACACGACGACATTGTCCAGGTAGCGGTGCGCCGCCTCGTCGTACGTGCCGCCGCAGGTGATCAGGCGCAACGCCGCGTGATCCGATCCGCCGTACACCTGGCCGGTCGGGAACTTGTCCTTGGCGAACTGGCCGACGCTTTCGACCGTGAACACCGCGGTCCGCCCGTCCTGGCGCCGTACGTCGATGCGGTCGCCGGCCCGGAGCTCGGCGAGCCGGAAGAAGACCGCCGGGCGGTGGTTCCAGGTGACGTGTCCGGCAATCACCGATCGGCCGATCACTCCCGGAGCCGGGGACGGGGTGAACCAGCCGGCCTTGGCCGGGTCCTTCGGGACCTGCATCGCTCCGTTCGCGTCGAGTTCCAACTGTTCGAGGGGCGAGTTCACCTTCAGTCGTGGGATGCCGATCGAGACCGGCTCGGAGGCCGGCAGGGCCAGTGGCAGTCGATGCCTCGGCCTCGTCGCGGTGCTTGCGGGCGGCTGGGTGACGGGCGACTGGGTGACGGAGGGCTGGGTGACGGACGGCTGGTTCGGGGGCGTTCTACCGGGCGCCGCCGCGGGCGGTGACGGCTGTTGGGCCGTCACCGCCACCGCGAGCAGGGTCCCGCCGGTAGCCAGCAGCACAGCACCGGCGAGCGCCAGGATCACGCGCGACCGCCGCCGCGACGGCGTCACGGAGCGCGCCATGATCAAGCCTCGACGCGGATCCGCCGCCGGGCCAGGAACGCGGTCGCGCCGCCGAGCAGCGCAATGCCGCCCAGCGCCAGCAGTCCGGCGTGCTCGACACCCGCCGTGCTACCGGTCCCCGTCTCGACGCCGCCCATCGCCGCGACCTCACCGCAGGTCGCGGGGTTGGTCGCCTCCTCCGGGATGCCCTTCACGCCGAGCGAACGCGCGAACACCGACTCGCCGAGCGCCGCCGCGTCGTACTTTCCGTTGCCGTTGGCATCCAAACCGTGCTGGACGATGTGCAGGTGCTGCAGATTGTCCAGGGTCCCGGCGGGCAGCGCGGACGCCGCGATGGTGCGCTCGTAGCTCAGGTTGCCGTCCGCGTCGGCGACCGGCATCCGGTCAACCGCCAAACCGCTCGCCTTCGAGGTGTCGCCCTTGGTGGTGAGCGAGACGAAGACGTCGCCGTACTGCGGCAGGCCCTCCTCCGTGGACACCTGTCCGTCACCGTTCTTGTCGGCACTCGCAGGCGGACAGGTGAACATGTGCCCGCTGGTCGAGCCGTGGATGTGTTGCGCGTGCGGTGACTTCGGCGTGAAGCCGGAGCCGGTGATCTTCACATGCAAGCTGCCGTCGTCACGCGACGTCAGTGTCGCCGTCGCGTGTGATCCGCTCTGATTCAGCTCGTCCAGTGTGAACCGGACGGTTCGGTCCGCGTGTGCCGGAAGCGTAGTACCGAGTGACAGCGTCGCCGCTGCTGCGAGAGCAAACGTGGTGCGGCGAAGTCTCATGATCAGTCCTCTCCTCACATCGTCGGTCGGAGGGACTTCGGAGCCGAGGCAGTTCCGGATGGGCGCGAATCTCAGGCGGCCACCGCGACCCGGCGGTCCGCGGCCCACCGGACGACCGGGACGAACAGGATTCCGATCACCGCGAACCAGACGCCGAGGATGATCCAGCCGGGAACGCCGAGGCCGAGCGGGAGCAGAGCGAGGACGGTCGGGGCGAGCATCGTGCTGATCGACATGCTGGTGTTCCAGACACCCTGGTACTGCCCTTGGGCGTGCCCCGGCGCCAGGTCGAAGCTCAGCAGGAACGCACCCGACGACTGCAGCAGCTCGCCGATCACCTGCACGAGCGCGCCGGCCGCGAGCAGGCCGACCGCGAGCACCGCGTTCCCCCAGGTCGCGCCGGCCATCAGCACCATCGAGGCCAGGAGCAACAATCCGGCGGTCCGGGTGGCCCGGGCCGCGGTGGCCGGGTCGGCGACGCCGCGCGACGATCGGACCTGGAAGAGCGCTACGACCACGGTGTTGACGATCAGCAGCAGCGCGACGGTCCAGCGCGGCGCGTCGGTGTGATCGACCACCCAGAGCGGGATCGCGACGTCGAGGACGGCGTAGTGGATGCTCATGCCGGCGTTCAGCGCGGCGACGGCGAGGTACCCACGGTCGCGCAACGCGATCCAGACCGGGCCGTCCGCGTCGTGCGGCTGCGGCGCGACCCGTGGGATCGCCAGGACGACGAACGCCGCGATGCTGGTCAGGACGGCGTCGAGCACGAACATCAGCCGGTACGCCGTACCGGTGTCGAAGTGCAGCGCGAACGCGCCGACGCCCGCTCCGGCCATGATGCCGATGTTCGTGACGGCCCGCAGGTACGCGCGGGCGGCGACCCGACCCGCGCCCGTGGTGACCGCCGCGATCAGAGCCGCGCGGACCGCACCGGCGCCGCGGTCGATCATCGTCAGCACGATGCTCACGACCAGGAACTGCCAGAACGTGTCGACGAACAGGTACGTCAGGGAGAGGCCACACGCCGTCAGGCTCAGGACGACGAACAGTCCCCGCGGGTCGCGACGATCCGCGAGATGTCCCAGCGGTACGGCGGACAGCAGTCCGAACAGTCCCGCGACGGTAAGGCCGAGCCCGACCTCGGCGATGCTCAAGCCGACGATCCGGTTGAAGTAGAGCACGCTGACCGTCATCAGCAGCCCGTTCCCGACCCGGCTCAGCAGGGTCGCGAGGGCCAGCGGCCGCAACGGTCCAGGGGCCGGCAGCAACCCCTGCACCGCGTTGCCCTGGTCGTTCGGCGCGCTCACCCGCGGGCCGCGACGCGGCGCGCCGTGTCGCGGAGCTCGTCCATGAGGTCGACGCCGGAGTCGAGCATGCGCTGCATCCTGGCGGCATCCTGCTGCGCGAACATGCGTGCGATCGTGACCTCGTGGTCGGGGCGGCTGACGATCTCGATCGGGTCGCCGGCGCCGATCGTGCCTTCGCGCAGCACCTTCAGGTACGCGCCGGGACAGCCGGCCTGGTGGAACCGCTTGACCCAGTGCGGCTCCTGCATGCGGTGCTGGAAGGTGATGCACGGGATGCGCGGCGCGCGGACCGTCACCTCGACCTCGGCGCCGATCCGCCAGACCTCGCCGAGCAGCGCGCCGCTGATGTCGACTCCCTCGGTGCGCAGGTTCTCGCCGAACAGGCCGGTCGGGATGTCGCGCCCGATCTCGGCCGCCCACCAGCGCGCGTCCTCCTCGGCGTACGCGTAGAGGGCCTGGTCGGGACCGCCGTGGTTCTTGGTGTCGCACACCCGGTCGCCGGCGAGTCCGAGCTCGCCGACGCGGACCCGGCCGGACTGCGGCCGCTTGTCGATCGCGGTGAAACCCGTCTCCTTGGGACCCGGGATCAGTTCCTCCACCACATTGACCGTCAGCAGCCGCATACCGGCATCATCACCCGCGGGACGCGGACGGTTCCACTGGTTATCCACGCTGCAGCGGCAGTACGGCGATGATCAGCAACGTCGCCGCCGTGGCGGCGACGCCGATCCAGGCCGCTGCGCCGTACCCGGACTGCCTCGGGAAGACGCCCGTGGTGTGTGCAGCCAGGATCAGTCCGCCGAGCGCGCTGCCGGCGGAGAAGCCGACGCTCCGCACGACCGCGTTGACGCTCATCGCGCTGGCCGTTTCACCGGACGGCGTCGCCGCGAGAATGACGACCGGCATGGCGGCCGAGAACGCGCCGACGCCGCATCCCAGGATGCCGATGGCAACGACCGGGCCGGCCAGGTGTGAGCGCGCGACCGCGAAGAGTACGAACGCCGCCAGCACCACCGCCGTACTTGCCGTCAGCAACAGTCGCGGGCCGAGCCGATCCCGCCAGGCGGGCACCAGACGACCGGCGACGAAGCCGAGGACCGAGAACGGCACGAGGACCAGACCGGCCTGGAAGGAGTCGAGACCGAAGCCGTACCCGGCCGCGGCCGGCGTCTGCACGTAGCGGGTGATCAGGCTGAACAGCAGGTACATCCCGACACCGCCGATCAGCATCACCAGGTTGGCCGCCGCGATCGCCGGGTGGCGCAGGAGGCGTACGTCGACCAACGGCTTGTCGACTCGCGCCTCCAGGAAGGCCCAGCCGGCCAGCACCGCGAGCGCGGCCGCCAGAACCGTCAGCGCGAGCGCAGCGTGCCGCTGCCACAGGGCGGTCTCGCCGATCACCAGGAGCAGCGCGGGGAGCGCGATCGCGAGCAGCACCGCGCCGCGGACGTCGAGGCGGACCGACGGGCGGTCCGGTGCTTGCGGTACGACGAAGAGGGCGGACGCGAAAGCGGCCGCGGTGACGACCAGGCCGAGACCGTACGCGGCCCGGACTCCGCCGAGGTCCGTGATCAGACCCGAGAGCGGATAGCCGATGCCGATCCCGACGGTCGAGGCCACCGACAGCGAGGCGATCGTTCGTGCCGCCCGGGGCTCGTCCAAGTGGTCACGCGCAACTGCCATCATCAACACGATCAGGCCGAGGCCGGACCCCTGCAACGCGCGTCCGGCGAGCAGGAACGCGAAGGGCAGCGGCAGCACCGTCAGCAGGCTTCCCACGACCTCGACGCCCAGCATGGCCAGGATGACGGCACGCCGGCGCGGGCCGGAGCCGAGCCGTCCGAGGACCGGGGTCGCGACCGCTCCGGCCAGCAGGGCGATCGTCAGCGTCCACTGCGCGGCTGCCAGCGGGACGTCGTACTGCTCGGCCACCGCGGTGATCAGCGGAGCGCCGAGGCTCCCGATCACGACGGACAGGATGAGCCCGACGCAGACCAGGAAGGTGGGCAGCACCCGGGGCTTGGCCGTCGCCTGTGTGCTCATCGGTTGGTCTCGGTGGTGATGTGGGTGAACAAGCCGGGCTGGATACGGGTCCGCGCCTGGCGGGACCACGGCTCGTCCACCTCTGGGAGGTCCAGGGCGGCGCTGGTGTTGAGCAGCATGCCGAAGGCGAGGAACGCCTTCACGGTGACCGGGTCCAACTGCGCGGTGTCGGCGACGGACTGCCACAGCCGGGCGAAGCTCGCCCGCACGGCGTCCCGCACCTCACCGTCGCCCGCGGCCGCCGCGGCCGTGCCCTGCAACTGCAGCAGCAGCGTGGTGCGGTCGACGAGCATGGCGTTGTACTCGTGCCCCATCGCCGTCAGCGCCTCGATCCCGCTTGCCCCGCCGGCCGCCGCGACCATCGCCAGCCGCATCCGCTCGAACGCGGCGTCCACGCACTCCAGGAACAGCAGCTTCTTGGTCCCGAACAGCCGGAACACGTACGCCTGCGTGATCCCGGCCCGGCGCGCGATCGTCTCGGTCGAGGCGCCGGACAACCCGGCGGCCGCGAACTCCTCCTCGGCGATCCCGAGGATCTGTACCCGCCGCTCCCGCCCGCTCATCCGCGTCGCCATGACGTCGAAGTTAGTAGGTAGTAACTACTAACCACAATCGAATGTCTGCTACCTCACCCCCGGCGGGCGCATCAGTCCTGGACGGCTTTGACGATGGCGATGTTGCGGGTCAGCCAGTCCTGCGGCAGGGATTCGTCGGTCGAGGTGGACTGAAGGGTCCACAGGACGTTGAGCATCTGGCGGACGATCACCCAGGCGCGGGCGCGGTCCTCGTCGAAGCCGGCGGCGTCGACCGCGGTCCAGAACCGTTGCTGCACCGCGGAGCGCAGGTCGCGGGCGGCGGCGACCTCGTCCCAGCGGTTCCAGATCAGCGGCGCAACCTCGAAGTGCGGGTCGCCCGACAGCGGTTTCGGGTCGATGACGAGCCACGGTTCCCGGTCCGCCGCGAGCATGTTCTCGTAGTGCAGATCGGTATGGATCAGCCGCCCGTCGGTCGCGGGGTCGGCGACGAAGTCCTCCGCGAGCGAGATCGCCTGCTCGACGTACCGGTGCGGCACCGGCGCCGACGCGGGCAACTGACGGAATCCCTCGACCCAGCGGCGCAGCTCTCCGGACAAGGTCCGGTACTGCGGACCTGCGGGGACGTGCAGCCGCTTGTAGGTCCGCCCAACGATCTCGCACGCGTCCAGGGCGTCGATCGTCGTCAGGTCGCGGGACTCCAGGCGCTCCAGCAGCAGCGCGAACCGGCGCGGGTCCGCGCGCAGCAGCTGGACGGCGCCGTGACCGGCCCAGTCGCGCAGCGCCAGGTGCTCGGTCTCGGCTTCCCAATGCGGGAACTGCACCTTGAGGACGGCGCGACGCCCGTCGGCGAGCACCGGTACGACGAGGGCGCAATTGCCGTACGCCGCCGTACCGTCGACCTGCAACCGCCACTCGTCG
Organism: Kribbella sp. NPDC003505; assembly: GCF_040610875.1. Taxonomy (NCBI): domain Bacteria; kingdom Bacillati; phylum Actinomycetota; class Actinomycetes; order Propionibacteriales; family Kribbellaceae; genus Kribbella; species Kribbella sp. NPDC003505. The sequence goes on from NZ_JBEXNA010000001.1 coordinate 520,621, forward strand.
AGCAACTCCCGGACCAGCCGCGGCAGCCGATCGAGCCAGTCGGCCCAGTCTTGCCCACGAGAAGCGACGACCAGCAGGCCGGCCGGAATCTCGACCGGCACCTACTTCTTGCCTGCCTTCTCGGGAGCGTCGGAAGTCCGGAGGGCGGCGATGAAGGCCTCCTGGGGCACCTCGACGCGGCCGACCATCTTCATCCGCTTCTTGCCTTCCTTCTGCTTCTCGAGCAGCTTGCGCTTCCGGGTGATGTCACCGCCGTAGCACTTGGCCAGAACGTCCTTGCGGATCGCGCGGATCGTCTCACGGGCGATCACCCGGGACCCGATCGCGGCCTGGATCGGCACCTCGAACTGCTGCCGCGGGATCAGCTCCTTGAGCTTGCCGGCCAGCGCCACGCCGTACCCGTAGGCGCTGTCGCGGTGCACGATCGCGGAGAACGCGTCCACGGTCTCGCCGTGCAGCAGGATGTCGACCTTCACCAGCTGCGCGGACTGCTCGCCGGTCGGCTCGTAGTCGAGCGACGCGTAGCCCTTGGTCTTCGACTTCAGCTGGTCGAAGAAGTCGAACACGATCTCCGCCAGCGGCAGCGTGTAGCGCAGCTCGACGCGGTCCTCGGACAGGTAGTCCATGCCCTGCAGCTGCCCGCGCTTGGTCTGGCACAGCTCCATGATCGCGCCGATGTAGTCGCTCGGGCTCAGGATGGTCGCCTTCACGACCGGCTCGTACACCTCGTCGACCTTGCCGTCGGGGTACTCGCTCGGGTTCGTGACCACGTGCTCGGACCCGTCCTCCATCACCACCCGGTAGACCACGTTCGGCGCGGTCGAGATCAGGTCCAGGTTGAACTCGCGCTCGAGCCGCTCGCGGACGATCTCCATGTGCAGCAGCCCGAGGAAGCCGCAGCGGAACCCGAACCCGAGCGCGCCGGAGGTCTCCGGCTCGTACTGCAGGGCGGCGTCGTTCAGCTGGAGCTTGTCGAGCGCGTCGCGCAGCGTCGGGTAGTCGTCGCCGTCGATCGGGTACAGACCGGCGTACACCATCGGCTGCGGGTGCTTGTAGCCGCCGAGGGCCTGGGTCGCGCCGTTGACGTTCGAGGTGACGGTGTCACCGACGCGGGACTGGCGGACGTCCTTCACCCCGGTGATCAGGTAACCGACCTCGCCAACGCCGATACTCTGCGTCTTCACCGGCTCCGGGGAGATCACCCCGACCTCGAGCATCTCGTGCACCGCGCCGGTCGACATCATCTTGATCCGGTCCCGGTGCGTCAGCTCGCCGTCGACCACCCGGACGTAGGTGACCACGCCGCGGTACGTGTCGTAGACGGAGTCGAAGATCAAGGCCCGCGGCGGCGCGTCCTTCACGCCCTTCGGCGGGTCGATCTGCGCGACGATCTCGCTCAGCAGGTCCTCGACGCCCTCGCCGGTCTTCGCCGACACCTTGAGCACGTCGGACGGGTCGCAGCCGATGATGTTCGCCAGCTCAGCGGCGTACTTCTCCGGCTGCGCGCTCGGCAGGTCGATCTTGTTCAGCACCGGGATGATGTGCAGGTCGGCGTTCAGCGCGAGGTACAGGTTCGCCAGGGTCTGGGCCTCGATGCCCTGCGCGGCGTCCACCAGCAGGACGGCCCCCTCGCAGGCCTCGAGCGACCGGGAGACCTCGTAGGTGAAGTCGACGTGGCCCGGCGTGTCGATCATGTTCAGGATGTACGTCGTGCCGTCCGGGGCGAGCAGGCCGCCCGGGGAGTCCGGGCCCGGCGTGAACGGCAGCCGGACCGCCTGCGACTTGATCGTGATGCCGCGCTCACGCTCGATGTCCATCCGGTCGAGGTACTGCGCCCGCATCGAGCGGTCGTCGACCACTCCGGTGATCTGCAGCATCCGATCGGCCAGCGTCGACTTGCCGTGGTCGATGTGGGCGATGATGCAGAAGTTCCGGATCAGCGACGGGTCGGTGCGACCCGGCTGCGGCACGTTCGTGGGGCCAGCTGGCACGGAGGGGATCCAGTTCTCGTCTCGTGGTACCTGAATATCCGGTCAATCATCCCATGCGGGTCCAGCGGATTCGAAAATCCCCGAGGCACCACCGCCACCGGGCCGCTAGCGTGGTGACGCATGGCGCATGCTGCTGGGGTCCGGTTGCCGTTCGAGAAGCTGCCCGCCGCCGTGCGGGCCTGGGTGGAGCGTTCGCTCGGCTCGGCCGTGGTGACGGCCGTCACGCAGCAGGGCGGCTTCTCCCCCGGCGTCGCCGCCCGCCTGGTCACCGCCTCCGGCCGCAGAGCCTTCCTGAAGGCCGTCGGTACGCCGCTGAACCCGAAGACGCCGGAGCTGTTCCGCCTGGAGATCACCGCCGTGCAGGCCATCGGCCCGCTGCCGATGACGCCCCTGCTGTACGACGTGTACGACGACGGCGACTGGGTCGGGCTGCTCTTCGAGGACATCGAGGGCCGGCTGCCCGCCCACCCGTGGGAACAGGCCGACGCGGATCGCGTACTGGACGCCCTGGACGAGCTGACCGACGCCCTGGACCCGTCACCGTGGCCGGACGCACCGGTGGCCGCCGTACGGAGTCATGACTTCCTGAGCCGCTGGGAGAACGTGCTGGCCGACGGTCTCGCCGTACCGGAGTGGATGGACGGCCGGGTGGAGGAGTTCGCGGAGCTGTCCCGGTCCGCGATGCGGGTGCTGGCCGAGGGCAAGGCGCTGTCGCACTGGGACCTGCGCGCGGACAACCTCATCCTGACCGACGACCGGGTGGTGTTCATCGACTGGGCGCACCCGGCTCTGGCGCCCCGCTGGACCGACACGGTGATCCTGCACGCGGACATGCGGGGCTCGGTGGACCTGCCGGCGCTGCCGGACGACGAGGCGATCACCGGATTCATCGCGGCCATCGCCGGTGGCCAGTGGTGGGGCGCGGCGCAGCCCGCGCCCCCGGGGCTGCCCACCATCAGGGAGTGGCAGCGCGAGCAGGCGATCGTCCACCTCGACTGGGTGCGGGAACGGATGCAGCGTTTCTGATCGCCACGCGTCTTCAGGGGTGTGGCGAATCACGTGGTGAGCATCGGACGCTCGGCACCTGCGCAGGCGGCCGTGTCGGAGCTTTACCAGCAGCACTGGGTCGGGCTGGTCCGGCTGGCCGTGTTGATGGTGGACGACCGGCAGGCGGCGGAGGACGTCGTACAGGAGGCTTTTGCCGAGCTGTACCGGCGCTGGCCCCTGCGCGGGCCCGATGCGGCCCTGGGGTACCTGCGTACGGCGGTGGTGAACCGTAGCAGCAGGCGCTCCAAGGACTGCCGCGGCGCACGCGTGAGGTCCTCGTACTGCGGTACTACCTGGATCTCGCGTTCGCCGAGATCGCCCAGATTCTCGGGATCAGCGAGTCGTCCGCCCGTGCCACGTCGTCGCGCGGCCTCGCCGTCCTGACCGAACGCCTCGAGGAACTCCGATGACCGACACCGAGACGCGCCTGCGCGACTACCTGCAGGCGCAGGCCGCCACGATCCCCTCCGACGCCGAGGGCCCTGGCCTGGACGGCCCCCGGCATCGCCGCCACTGGCCGTTCCTCGCGGCCGCTGCCGCGGTCGTCCTGGTCGTCGTCCTGGCGGCCGCGTTGCTGACTCGCTCCGGCGACGACACCGAGCCTGCACGGCCGCCGGGGCCGCCGGTGCCGGCTACCGCACCGGAGGTGCCTTACACGGTGGACACGGACGACGCGCTGCACGACGGCAAGCAGGTGGTACGGATTCCCAAGGGCGCCGACGGCTACTTCCTCGGGCGCGTCGCCGGCGGCGGCTGGCTGGGCAGCCTGATGCCCGGTGTGGGCAGGTTCCAAGTCGGAATCCTGACGCCGGAGGGGACCTTCCGGACCATTGGCCCACCTCGATCGGGTGGTCAGGTGCTGTCTCCGGATCGCAAGCAAGTGGCACTGTTCCACTACCTGTCCAACACGCGAGGCCAGGTGCTCGTCTTCGACATCACGACCGGGAAGCAAGTCGCACAGCTGCCCGCAGCGCCCGGACAGCCGGACATGCTGGGCTGGAACCAGGACGGGCTGTGGATGGGCCGGGGCAAGGCCGGGCTGGTCGTCTGGCAGCCGGCCACGGGTCAGCAGCGAACAGTGTCCGTTCCCGGATTCGACGGGGCGGCGGCGATTCCGCCCGCGGCGGGCACCGTCGTACTGTCGGCGAAGGTCGACGGGAAACGCTGTCTGAAGGCAGGCGCGCTGCGCGACGACGGTTTCAAGCTGCAGCAGCAGTACTGCGACCAGGGCCCGGAACAGCTCTACCCGGTGCTGTCACCCGACGGCCGGACGATGATCCACAGCCAGCGGTCGGAGGCGATCGACGTCAACACCGGGCGGGTCACCAAGCTCAAGCTGCCGAACAAGATGTGGGACACGCTGCCGCTGCCGACCTTCGAGAACGGCAGCTATCTGCTGACCCTCACCGACGGGGGTGCCGGGGAGGGCGGCAAGGCTCTGCAGCAGCTGTTCCGCTGCGACGTCACCTCCGGCGACTGCAAGCTCCTGGTGAAGGACGCGAACGGCCTGCAGTTGCATACGCCGTAAGAAAGCTCAGGGCGGCCCGGTCGTTGCCGGGCCGCCCTGGTCGTTCAGCTGTCCACGCGGACCAGTGTGGAGCCGGAGCCGTTGGCCCCGTCCGTGAAGCGCAGCTGACCCAGGTACCTGGTACCAGCGGTCAGGCCGGTCCAACTGGCCGTCACGTTCGTCTGACCGGCGACCGTGACCGGCTGGCTGGCCGGTGTGGCCGTCAGGTTGCCCTCGGCCTTCTGCAGCTCCCAGTGGTCGAGTTTCACCTGCTGCTCGTTCGCCCCGGCGTACAGGTCGACATACACATCCACCTGGCCGCCTGCGGGCTGCGGAATGCTCACCTGCTCCTCGGCGGAGCCCCCGGTGCTGCTGCCGAGCAGGGTCGTCGTACCAGCCTTGTAGACGAACACGTCCAGGTCAGTGCCTGCCGGGTAGTCCGCGTCGAACGTGGAGAATCTGGCGTACGTCGTACCCGCCGGGACGTTGACCGTGAACTTGGCGACGTGGTCGTTGACCTTCGGCGCGGTCGTCGGGAACGACACACCACCCGGGTTCTTCAACGCCGCCTCGTTGACCGTCGCCGGCGTCAGACCGACCGCGGTGGTCTCGAGCGTCCCGGTGTACCCGGCCGTGACCGGGACCTGCGCAGAGCCGGCGGTGCCGGTGCCGTTGACCTGGACCGGCGCCTTGACTGTCAGCGGCTTGATCGCCAGCGTGCTGGCCACGGAGTGCTCCGCCGACTTCCAGACCAGCCGGCCGAACGAGTACTGCTCGAGCGGCGCGCCGTTGTTCTCGATGGTGACCTTGTACGTCGTGCTGCGGCCCGGGAGCGTGACGAGGATCCGCGGCGTCACGGTCACCTTGAGCCCGGTCAGGCCTTCGACCTTCGGGAAGTAGACCTCCGGGACGCTGCCGACGTTCGTCACGGTCCGGTTCACGGTCTGCTTGCCGGCCAGGTCACCGATCGCGATCGTCGGGTAGTTGAGGTCGCTCAGGTCGATCTTGCCGTTCGCGCACAGCTCGTGCGTGCTCGGCACCTGCCCGGAGCCGCAGACGAACTTCGTCCAGTCGGTGTACGTCGAGTCGTAGACCAGGCCCGGGTCCATCCCGAGCTTCGGCTGCACCTGCCCCGCGCCGTACCCGAACGGGTTCGCCTGCGAGCCGGAGTCGTTCTGGATCGGCTTGCCGCTGGCGTCCTTGTCGGTGGCAGTCGTCATCAGCGCGGACTTGATCGCCATCGGGGACCAGGTCGGGTGCTTGCTCTTCAGCACGGCCGCGATACCGGCGATGTGCGGCGTCGACATCGACGTACCGCTCATGAACGCGTACTCGCCGCCGGCCGCGCTGAACGCGGTCGTCGCGGCCAGGACGTTCGTGCCGGGCGCCATGATGTCCGGCTTGAGCAGGTCACCGTTGCCGGCCGGGGACGGACCGCGGCTGGAGGAAGCGGCGACCTTCGGCGCGTTGACGCGAACGGGCGTACCCGGACCGATGGTGGCGGTCGGGTTCGCGGTGCCGCTGACGTACGCCTTCACCGCGGGCGCGGCCTTGTCGTCCAGGTGGACGGTCGGGACCGAGTGCAGGTCGGCGTCCAGCGTGCCCGGGGTGATGTTCAGCAGGATCATGCCGACACCGCCGGCGTTCTTCACCTGCAGGCTCTTGTCGACGCGGGCGTTCACGCCGCGGTCGCAGACCACGATCTTGCCCGTCACCCTCGCCGGGTCGAGCGTGCCCGCCTGGCAGAGCGTGAGGTTGGTCGGGTCGGCGCCCGCGAGGCCGGCGTCCTTGGCCAGCACCACCGGCGCCGACGGCGTACCGGAGCCGATGCCCGCGCCGGTGTAGGACTTGCCGTCCCCGAGCGTCACGGTGGTCTGGATGTCGCGGTCATGGGTGCCGTTGGCAACCGACGTGACCCAGGGGTAGGTCTTGCCGACGGTCGCGTCGCCCGGACCGGTGTTGCCGGCGCTGGTCGCCACGAACACGCCCGCCTTGGCCGCCCGCAGGAAGGCGAGTCCGGTCGCGTTCACGTACGTCGACCCGCTGCCGGAGATCGAGTAGTTGATGACGTCGACGCCGTCGGAGACCGCGGCGTCGATCGCGGCCACGATGTCGGCGTCGGTACCGCTGCCGCCGCCGGTCGCGTCGACCGCCCACAGCGCCTTGTAGATCGCCAGGCGGGCGTGCGGCGCCATGCCGGAGCCCTTGCCGTAGTCGCGGCCCAGGACGCTCATCTCGACGCCGTAGTCGCCTGCCGCCGTGCTGGCGGTGTGGGTGCCGTGGCCGCCGTAGTCGCGCGGCGACTTGAACTCCTCCGGGATCGGGCGGGTGCCGATGCCCTTGTCGAAGTACCGGGCGCCGATCACCTTGTTGTTGCAGGTGACGGGCGCCTCCTCACCGGCCTGGCAGGTGCCCTTCCACTTCTTCGCGACCAGCGCGTCGGACTGCGCGGTGGTCTTCATCGGCGCGAAGCTCGCCCGCTCCGGGACGAACCCGGAGTCGATCATGCCGATGATCACGCCGTCGCCGGCCTTGTCGATCCCGCCCGCCTGCTGCCAGGCGCCGCCCTTGCCGGACAGGCCGAGGAAGCGCGGCGTGTCGACGGTGTCCGCGTGCTGGATCTCGCTCGGTTCCACGCTCTTCACACCGGACGACTTGGCCAGCTTGACCGCGTCGTCGTACGACATCTCGGCGGAGAACCCGGCGTACGTATAGCTGTAGTCGTAGAGCTTCTTGACGCCCGGGACGGCCTTGAGCACCTCGATGCGCTCGGTGGCAAGGTGCTTGACGTAGTCGACGACCGGCGCGGCCGTCTTCAGCAGCTTGCCGCCCGGGACGACCCGGGTCGCGGCGAGACCGGCGATGTCGCCGTCGTACTCCGCGACCGGGGAGTCGTCGAGCTGGACGATGTACGAACCGGTAGCGGAGCGCTTGACGTCCGGGTCGGCCGGCGTCGCTGCCGGCTGGCTGGCGTTCGCCGAGCTCACCAGCACCGGCACGCCGGCACACGCGGCGATCAGTGCGGTGGCGACGACGATCGCCGGTCGTTTGCGGGTCACGAAGTTCCTCCAGGCTGGACGGAGCGATGGCGGAGCCCTGGGCTCGCGGGGCCCTGAGTATGCCGGTCAGGTGTCGCCGGTGTCACGCACGCCGACGCAGGTGCAAGGGAAAACCCCTGATCAGGCAGTGGGCGACGAATCCGACGAGAACCAGGAAGAGAATGGCCGCGCCCGCGATCAGCAGAATCCGCCGGCCGCGAGTCAACGGCGAGCCGTCGATGAGGGCGCCTCCGTCGGTGATGCCGTCCGCCTGCACAGCGACCTTCACCGTCATGGCTGCGCGCTCCCGACCCGGGGTGAACACGGCTGGACCCGCACTCGTACAAGGAGTGGGAGCGTCCGATCCCCACGCGCTGCGGTAGGCGATGCACGACGCGGTGACGATGGTGCTCGGCGCAACGATGCGGACCTCGTCCAGAGCCGCCCTCGGCTCGGTCGCCGATGGGTTCTCGGCCAGGCGACGCTCGTCGGGCCAGTTGAGCTCGTAGCCGGTCGCCGTCTTGTCCAGCGCGCCGTGGACGCGGTAGCGCAGCACATAGGTCACTCGGTGGCCTTCCGGCTCGTCGTCCTCACCGAGCTGGATCCGCAGGTCCGAGAGCCGGCTGTCCCAGCCGTCGATGCCGGTCGCGGTCACCGGCGGCAGGATCGGATCCAGCTCCCGGGTCCGCAGCGCGACCGGCGCCCCGGAGCTGTCCGTGGCGCTCAGGTTCGTGACCTTCCAGACGCGGTCCTTGCCACGGGTGGACACCGACAGGTCGAGCCGCCCGTCGGCAGGCCGCCGGAGCTGGACAACCCGGTCGAGCGCGCGGCCGGAGGCGTCGTACACGTACTCGATCGTCTCGGTGACGTCCAGGCCGCCGTCCGCGCGGATCTCGTACTGCGCCTTCACCTGCGCGCCCGACGTGCGCCCGGGGTAGAACGGCTCCGCGTCGCGGACGGCTATGGCGACGACACCCGCCACTGCCATGGCGAGCGCCGCCAGCGCCACGATGCGCATCACCCTGCCGTCGATCACGGACAGTAGTCTGACGGACAAGGGTTCCACTGCCGCGGCGGAAGTAGGCCGGTTTGGCTGCGGGCGGGGCTTCTTGGTAATCTAGCTCTTCGCGTGCCCACGGGTGGTGTACAGCCGTGCGCGCAACACCATCCTGTATTGACCGCACACACCTGATCGAGGCTCTGCTCCGTGGCGAACATCAAGTCCCAGATCAAGCGCAACCGCCAGAACGAGGCTGCGCGACTTCGCAACAAGTCGGTGAAGTCGACCCTCAAGACGGCTGTTCGTCGCTTCCACGAGGCCGTCGAGGCCGGCGAGGCCGAGAAGGCCAACGAGACCGCCCGCAAGGCCGGTCGCCTGCTCGACAAGGCCGTCAGCAAGGGCGTCATCCACGCCAACCAGGCGGCGAACCGCAAGTCGGCCATCTTCAAGAAGGCCGCTTCTCTCTGACGCCGGAGCCGCTTCTGCGGCCCACCGAACGATCGGCCCGTCCGCAGGACCGGCCGATCGTTTTTGCGTGTCCGCACGCCTTCTGATCCGCACTGATCCGCACCGCCTGAGTCGTTGATCGGAGTGCCATGAGAATCGTCGTCATCGGTGGCAGTGGTCATATCGGCAGCTTCCTCGTCCCGCGGCTCGTCCGCGCCGGCCACGAGGTCGTCAACATCAGCCGCGGCGCGCGGACGGCGTACACCGCCGCTCCGGAGTGGCAGCAGGTCCGTGCAGTGCTCGCCGACCGGCAGCAGGAGGACCGCGACGGCACGTTCGGCGACCGGGTCGCCGAGTTGCGTGCCGACGTCGTCGTCGACCTGATCTGCTTCACCCTCGAATCGGCCACCGCCCTGGTCGGCCGGCTCCGCGGCGAGACCGGGCATCTCCTGCACTGCGGATCCATCTGGCGGTACGGTCCGAGCCGCAAGCTCCCGATCGCCGAGGACAGCGACTCCGCCGGGCCGCCCTTCGACGAGTACGGCATCGCGAAGGACCAGATCGCGCGGATGCTGAAGGAGGAGACCGCCTCCGGTGGGCTCGTGACCACCTCGCTGCACCCCGGTCACATCGTCGGCCCGGGCTGGCACCCGACCGGACCGCTCGGCAACCTCGACCCCTCCGTCTGGCACACGCTGTCAGCCGGCGAGCCGCTGCGGGTTCCCGGCAGCGGCGCCGAACTCATGCACCACGTCCACGCCGACGACGTGGCGCACGCGTTCCAGCAGGCCATCGACCACCGCGACACGGCCGCCGGCGAGGACTACAACATCGTCGCCCCGACCGCGCTGACGGTCCGCGGCTACGCCGAGATCGCCGCCGGCTGGTTCGGCCGGACCGCCACCCTCGAATCCGTCACCTGGGACGAGTTCCGCCGCTCCACCACCCCCGACCACGCGGACTCCAGCTGGGGCCACCTCCACCGCAGCCAGTGCTTCACCATCGAAAAAGCCAGGACCCATCTGGCCTACGCTCCCCGCTACGAGCCGGAAGCCGCCATTCACGAATCCATCCACTGGCTCGCCACCCACGCCCAACTCCCACTCGCCAACCCGCTGTCCGTCTGACCTCGGCGAGCGCTGGTTCGGAGCGGGCGCTTGGGGAGAGGTAGTTCAGCGTCGGCCGTGGGCCCGGGTGATGGTGAGGACCATGCGTTCGAGGGCGTAGCCGGCGTCGCCTGAGGCGCCTTTGACGTCGGCGTCGGCTTGCGCGACTGCCTTGATCGCGGTCGCGAGACCGCCGGGTGTCCAACCTCGGGACTGTTGCTTGAGCTGCTTCAGCTTCCACGGCGGTACGCCGACCTCGCGCGCCAGATCGGCCTCACGCATCCCGCTCGGCGCACTCGCGTACTTCGCCAATCCGCGCAGCCCACCCGCCATCGCACTCGTGACAAGCACCGGCGCGACACCGCAGTCCAGCGCCCACCGGAGCTGCTCCAGCGCCGGCTCGGTCCGCCCGGCGATCGCCGCGTCCGCGACCGCGAAGCTCGTGACCTCCGCGCGCCCGCCGAAGTACTGCCCGATCAGCTCGGCCGTCACCGCCTGGCCACCCGAATCCGACACCAGCTGCGAACACGCCCCGGCCAGCGCCCGCAGGTCATGCCCGACCGCATCCACCAGCGCCGACGCCGCGCCCTCGTCCACGGACCCGCCGAGCAGCCGGATCTCCCCCGCCACGAACTTCGGAAGCTCCCACGTCTTCGGCGCCGTCGCGACGACCTCGTTGACCGATGCCTTCCGCAACTTGTCGAGGACGCCCTTGCCTTTCTGCCCGCCGGAGTGCACCAGCACCACAAGTACGTCGTCCGCCGGCGACCCGGCGTACTCGACCAGGTGCGGCGCCATCTCCGCAGGCAGGTTCTCCAGCCCGCGCAGCACCAGCACCCGCTCGCTCGCGAACAACGACGGCCCGGTCAGCTCCGCGAACACCCCGACGTCCAGCGTCGACGCCTCGAGATCCGTCACCTCGACCGCACCGTCGCCCGATGCCGCGTCCTTCGACACCGCCGCGATCGCCGATCGCACGGCCCGATCCGCCAGGAACGACTCGGCCCCGGTCACCAGCAGCACATCACCGAGCTTCGGCGCAGAACCTTTGCGAGCAGCCACCCGGCCAGCATCCCACGCCACCCCGACAATCCCGGTGCGCCCCCGCACCAAACCGGCAAGGATGCCTCCCATGACGACAGCATCCACGACCTCACCTGGCACCACGACTGATACGAGCTCAGGTGGTGTGTTGGGTTCGGGCGGTGAGCCGGCGTTGACTGTTGACGCATTGGTGGTGGTTGACCTGCAGACTGCGTTCGTCTCCGGATCCGATGCGGTGCCCGGAGCGGCGGAACTGTTGGATCGGGTGCGTGGCCTGCTTGATCGCGCCCGCGCGGCCGGAGCTGTCGTGGTACATCTGCAGAACGACGGTCCGCCCGGCGCGGACGACGAGCCGGGCACACCGGGCTGGGAGTTGTTCTTGCCAGTGCAGCCGGGAGCTCGCGAGCACGTCGTACGCAAACCTCGCGACGACGGCTTCGACGCGACGCCTCTCGGGGAGATCCTGGTGTCGGCCGGCGTACGGTCGCTCGCGATCTGCGGCGTGATGTCCGAGATGTGCGTACACGCCACAGCCAAGACCGCCCTGGCCCGCGGCTACCGAGTCGTCCTCCCGCACGACGCCCACGCCACGTACGACGCCCCCGCCGTTCCCGGCGTAGCCGACAAGATCCCCGCCCACATCGTCTCCCGAGTCGCCGCCTGGTCGCTCGGCGACCAACCCGACAACACCTCCCCCGCGTCATCCGTCACTTTCTGACGCGCCGTACGGCCAAGGGTCGAGCCCTCACCCGCACCGGCGACCACCAACCCGTGTTCGACTACGCCGCCCCACGCACACGTCCGTCCCCGGCTGTTCGTCACCTGGTGAGGCCGTCCTCCGGGGGTGGGCGGGTCGTCAGGGCCAAGTGGTTGTTGGTGTTGGTGACTGTGAGAGGACCGCTGAGGTTGGTGGTTGCTGTTTGGGTTGTGGTGTGGGACAGGAGATCCAGGGTTCTCGGGGCGGGGTGGCCGTAGTCGTTGTTGCGGCCGGCGGAGATGACGGCCAGGCGTGCGTTGGCGGCGGCTATGAAGTTGGGGTCTTGCTGGGCTGAGCCGTGGTGCGGGACCTTGAGGACATCTGCTTTCAGGTCGGCGCCGGTCGCCAGGACTGCGCGCTGCGACTCGGGCTCCAGGTCGCCGGTCAGGAGGATCCGGAGGCCGGCGACTTCGGCCATCATGGCGATGCTGGCGTTGTTCTCCGGCGATCCTTCGTCCGTGGGTGTCGCGGACGACGTACCGGGAGCGGGTAAGGACGGCACTCTCGCCGGCCAGAGCGTCGTCCAGCTCACCTGGCCCGCGACGCGTCGCTCGTGGAACGTGACCGTACGCACGGCGACGCCGTGCCGCGCGGCAAGGGTGATCACACGCTCGTACTCAGCCCGCGGCGAGAAGTACGGCGTCACCTCGATCTCGCCGACCTGCCGACCGCTGAGGACACCGGCCAAGCCGCCTACGTGGTCGGCGTGGAAGTGGCTCAGCACGACAACAGGGATGTGCTGGACGTTGAGGTCCTTCAGGCACCTGTCCATCGCCGCCGGGTCGGGGCCGGTGTCGACGACGACCGCCGTACGGTCGCCGGCTCGCAACACCAGGCCGTCGCCCTGTCCGACATCGCACACGACGAACAGCCAGTCGTCAGGCGGCCAGCCGAGGGATCCGGCGGGACGCAGTACGACGACTGCCAGCATCACCACCGTCAGGATCATCGCGATCGGGCGGGCGAGGATGCGGTGCAGGCCGAGGACGAGTGCGAGGCAGAGCATCGTCAGAACGGCGATGCCGACCACTGTCGCGGGCCAGGCGTTCGCGGCGCCTGGCAGGTCCGCGCCCTCGCGGGCGACGAGGATGATCCAGCGTGCCGGCCAGCCCGCGGCCCAGCCGACGACCTGTGCCAGCTCACTGCTCACCAAGGCGATGCCGGCCGTGACGAAGCCGAGGATCGTGGCCGGGCCTACCGTTGGCCCAGCCAACATATTGGCAGCGACTGCGACCAGGGACACCTCTCCCGACAGCCAGGCGACGATCGGCGTACAGGCGAGCTGCGCGGCCAGCGGGCAGGCGATTGCGTCGGCCAGCCAACCGGGTAGCCACTTCGACAGCGCATTCCGCCAGCCCGGTCCGAGCAGGATGATGCCTGCTGTCGCAAGCACCGACAGGGCGAACCCGGGCGAGCGCGCGAGTGAGGTGTCCAGGAGCAGGAGGGCGATCACTGCTCCGGACAGACTGCGGACGGCACGGCGTTGGCCCGGCCCGCCTGTCATCGCCGCCAACGCGATCAGGCCCATCGCGGCTGCGCGCAGCACGCTCGGCTGAGGTCTGGCGAGGACGACGAACACGACCACTGTCAGCAGGCCGACCACCGTGAGGCCGCGGGCGCGTACGCCGATCAGCCGGGCGACCGGGAGCACGAACGCGAGGAGGAGGGTCAGGTTCGTACCTGAAACTGCCGAGAGGTGGGTCAGGCCGGTGGTTCGGAAGTCGGCGTCCAGGTCGGCTGATACTCCGGAGACGTCTCCCATGACGAGCGCGGGCACGAGCCCTCGTACGTCCTCGGGCTCGTCCGCGACGGCGTCTCGCAGTCCGGCTCGGACACGCTCGGCCGCACGGAGCCACCACGGCGGGTCGTCCACGGTGCGCGGTGGTGAGCGGGTGGAGAGCATCGCTGCTACCTCGGCGCCTCCTTCGGTTGCCTCGAGTCTTCCGCTCGCGTCGATGTGCTGGCCGTACCTGACGTGTTGCCACGCAGCGGTACCCACGACGAGCACCGGCGTACGCACTCGCGTGGCGGCGGTGTGGCCTGCGCCGGCGCGGCTGCGGATCTCTTCGACGGTTGCTCTGACGATGACGTACGGCGGCCGTCTGCTGGTGGTGGATTGTCTGAGGGAGGGGTCGTCGGTGATCTTCAGTCGGACGGTGACGGTTGCGGAGTTGGCCGCGAGATCGCGTACTGGGCCTTCTTGGAGGGTTGCGGTGTGGAGGCTGGCGGCGATGCCTAACCCGCCGGCGACAGTCAACGTCCCGACGATCGTCCAGCCTGTTGCGCTGCGGGTTGCCCAGTCGAGGATCCTTCGAGGCGGTGCCGTGGCGACGCCGAGTGGTCGGCGGATCGGTAGGGCGAGCGTTGCGGCGGCGAGTAGTGCGAGTCCGGCGATGAGCCCGCCGGCGAGTGGCGGACGGCCGAGCAGGAGCGCAGCGGTCAGCCAGCCGACGGCGGCGGGGACGAGCAGGCGGGCATCCAGCCGCTCGGCCTCAGGGCCGTCCGCGGATGGCGGCTCGGGCGCGGTGTGGGTGGGGTCAGGTGCGGACATGGGGCTTCAGGGATTCGAACTTCTTGGGGCCTACGCCGGGGACCTCCTGGAGTTGGTCGATGGTGGTGAAAGGGCCGTTGTGGGTGCGGTAGTCGAGGATTCTTTGGGCCAGGACGGGGCCGACGCCGGGAAGGGCGTCGAGCTGGGCGAGGGTGGCGGTGTTGAGGTTTACGGGGGTATTGGGGGCTGTTGTCTGATTGGATGCGGTGCTTGACGGTGGCTCGTTGGTGGGTGCGGGTTGTCCGACGATGATCTGCTCGCCGTCCGTTACCTGACGGGCGAGGTTGAGGGAGGTCAGGTCTACGCCACGGAGGGGGCCGCCGGCGAGCGTCAGTACGTCGGCTACTCGGGAGCCGGGTGGGGCTTTGATGAGGCCCGGGCGGCGGACCTTCCCGGCGACGTGGACCACTACGGGCGATTGGGTGGCGCCTGGGGTTTGAGGGGTGGCTTGGGGTTCGGTTGCTTGAGGTTGGGTGGCGCCCGGTTGGGTTGGAGCGGGTTGCTGTCGGGTGGGGTTGGGTTGGGCGACGGGGCTGCCTGAGGCGGCGGTGGTTGGGCGGGTGTCGGGGATGGACTCGGGGCGGGCTCGGAGGAAGGTCCAGGCGAGCCAGGCCAGTCCGAGGACGAGCACGACGGCCAGGACCGCGACGTGGCGCGGGGCGAGGGTCCAGCGCGCGTCGCGCAGCCGGTCGAGACGCGGCACTTCGGGACGGGACTCGTCGGCACGCGAATCGTCCGCGCGAGAGTGGTTCGGTTGGTCGGGGGTCCATCCGCCTCGCACCTCGTCACGCTCCTCCGGATCGTTGGGGGGTGGGGTGTGAAGGTGCGCTCGCGGCTGGGGGTGGGCGGCTAAGCGGGCCAGAGCTCGGGATCGGGCGTCCGGGGTGGGAGGTGGGGTGCGGCGAAAGACCTTCACGCCTGGAGAAAGTACGAGTTCGGGGCCCTCGCGAACCGGCGATTTCCCTCCTGTGGAGAAGCCCCAACTCCCCTCCGCGGAGCTGTACGCCGATCCCCCGCGAACAGCGCTCGCCCGCCGGGTGCCGCGGCGTACGAGCGGGTTCGACGAAGCTGGCCAGCGCGACACCCAGGTCGGAATCAGTTGCGTCCTGCTCGGCTGCTCTGACACCCGCCGGGGACTGTGAACAAGCTATTGCCTGTTCAAAGTCCCCGGTGCATGTCTTCTCAAGGCCAGCCGCATCCAGCTCGCCATGTCGTGTCGGCGCGGCGTGGGCTGCGCAGCGTGGGCTGCGCGGCGTGGGCTGCGCGGCGTGAGTGGCGCGGCGTACGAGCCGGTTCTGCGGAGCTGGGCGGCGCGACATCCAGGTCGTCGGAATCGACTGCGTCCTGCTCGGCTGCTCTGACAACCGCCGGGGACTCTGAACAGGCAATAGCTTGTTCAAAGGCCCCGGTGCATGTCTTCTCAAGGCCCGCCGGATCCAGCTCGCCATGTCGTGTCGGCGCGGCGTGGGCTGCGCGGCGTGGGCTGCGCGGCGTGGGCTGCGCGGCGTGAGCGGCGCGGCGTGGGCTGCGCGGCGTGAGCGGCGCGGCGTACGAGCGGGTTCGCTGGAGCTCGGCGGCGCAACATCCAGGTCGTCGGAATCGACGGCGACCTGCTCCGCTGCTCCGACACTCGCCGGGGACTGTGAACAAGCTATTGCCTGTTCACAGTCCCCGGCGCATGTCTTCTCAAAGCCCGCAGGATCCGGCTCGCCGTGTCGCGTGGGGTTTGGGAGGGGGTTAGTGGGGGCTTACTACTACTGCGAGGAGGCCGGGGCCTACGTGGGCGCCTATGACGGCGCCTACTTCGCGGAGGACGATTTCGTCGGCTTGGGGAAGGCGGTTGGCGAGGTCGTCGGCCAGGGTCTGGGCCCTTTCCAGGTTCGCCAGATGGTGGACCGCCAACCGGACGGGCGTGTCGCCGGCGCGTTGGACGGCGATGTCGGCCAGGCGGGCGATGGCTCGGCTGGAGGTGCGGACTTTTTCGAGGGGAACGATGCGCCCGCCGCTGATGGTGAGCAGGGGTTTCACGGCCAGCGCGGTGCCGAGGAGGGCCTGGGCGGCGCCGATGCGGCCGCCGCGGCGGAGGTACTCGAGCGTGTCCACGTAGAAGTACGACGAGATGGTCTTCATCCGGGCGCGGGCGGCGGCTTCGACCGTGGCGGCGTCCTCGCCGGAGGCGGCTGCGGCGGCCGCGGCGAGGACCGGGAAGCCGAGACCCATGCCCAGGGAGCGGGAGTCGATGACGCGGACCGGGATCGGGGACTCCTTGGCACCGATCATCGCGGCCTCGAAGGTGCCGGACATGTCGCCGGAGAGGTGAATGGACACGACGGCCTCGGCGCCCTCGGCAGCGCAGGTCGCATACGTGTCGGTGAACGTCTGCGGCGCCGGGCGGCTCGTCGACACCGGCGTGAACGTCTTGAGCGCCTCAGCGACCGCGTCCGCCGAGGTCGCGCCGTCGTCGTACGAGGTCCCGCCGATCACGACCTGAAGCGGTACGACGGTCAGCGGGTGGCGGAGCAGCTCGTGCGTGGACAGACCGGCCGTGGAGTCGGTGACGACCTGCACGCGGGCTGCCATGCAGCGAGGTTACCGGACGGTTAATGTCGGAGAGCAGTGCCAGACTCGACAAGATGTTGGAGACAACGATCGAGATCGCCGAGCTGCAGACACTCCTCGACGCGTCGTACGAGCGTTCGACGAAACATCTGCAGAACATCATCACGGACCCCCGCCGGCTCGACGCCGGTGAACTGGCGCGGATTCTGACCGGCATGTGCACGCTCAACCTGGCCACCGTGACCGCGAAGGGTGAGCCCCGGATCAGTGCCGTCGACGGCCACTTCCTGCACACGCGCTGGGTCTTCACCACCTCCGGATCGGCGGCGAAGGCACGGCAGTTGAAGGCCCGTCCGGCGGCCAGCATCTCGTACGTCGACGGCGAGCGGATCGGCGTGTTCAGTCACGGGGACGTCGAATTCCTGACGCCCGAGCACCCGGAGTTCGCGGAGATCGAGGAGCACCTGACGAACCACTACGGCAGCTCCCCCTCGAGCTGGGGCGACGACATCGTCTACTGCCGTCTCCGACCCACCTGGATGGTCGGCTACGCCTTCGACAAGGCGGCAGTGCTGACGGACAAGTAGCTCCACAGGAGGGCGCTGGCGAAGGTCCGGTACGGCGCCCACCGGGCGCCTCGCTCCCGGACCTCGTCGACCCCCGGGACAGCATCGAGCCGGTAGGCGGCGGCAACGGCCTTGCGGATGCCGACGTCCCCCGCGGGGAGGATGTCGGCGCGCCGCAACTGATGGATGAGGAACATCTCGGCCGACCATTGCCCGACGCCTTTCACGGCGACAAGCGCTTCGACGGCCTCCTCGTCGGTGAGATGGTCCATGCGCTCGATGTCGAGACTGCCGCTCCGGACCCGCTCGGCAAGATCGGCCAGGTAGACGGCCTTGGCCCGTGAGGTTCCGAGCGCCTTCACCCGCTCAGGACCGAGCCCGGCCACCGACGAGGCGGTCGGCGTTCCGCCCAGGAGGTCGACCAGCCGGTCGTACAGGATGAACGCGACCTTCGTCGAGATCTGCTGGCCGAGGATGTGCAGGACCATGGCCGCGAAGTTGCTGCCGGTGGTGCGGCCGCCGTCGTGAAACGCGAACGGATCCGGTGTGCCGTACTGCGCGATCAGTTCCGCGAGCACCGGATCCGCCTGCGCGAGCGCGCCGTACGCCCGCTGGCTGTCCACGGCGCTCACCAGACCGGTAAGTCGCGACCGCGCTCGTCGGCCGGCCGAGGTCCGAAGATCCGGCGCTCGGAGGCGTCGATGCCGCGGTCGTTGATCGATGCCTCCCGCCGGCTCATGAGGCCGTTGTCCGCGAACTCCCACAGCTCGTTGCCGTAGCTACGCCACCACTGCCCCTCCGCGTCGTGCCACTCGTACTGGAACCGCACCGCCATCCGGTTCTCGCGGAATCCCCACAGACCCTTACGGAGAGCGTAGTCCTGCTCGCGTTCCCACTTGCCGGTGAGGAACTCGACGATCGCGGGGCGCCCGACGAGGTGTACGTCGCGATTGCGCCACACCGAATCCGGTGTGTACGCGAGCGCGACCTTCTCGGGATCGCGGGTGTTCCAGGCGTCCTCCGCGGCCTGCACCTTCTGGAGCGCGGTGTCCAGATCGAACGGGGGAAACGGTGGTCGGCTTTCGGTCATCGGTAGGACCTTTCACGTTGTGCGCCCAGCAGGTGGCCCGCCACGAGGCGCTCGAGGCTGAATCGGATGCTGCGGTCGGAGTCGTCGCCCCATTCGATGTTCGCAGTGCCGGACAGCTGGAGCGTCCGGCCGGTCGTGAACTCGAAGAAGAGCAGCGCGGTTTCGGGGTTCACCTCGATGTTGCCGAGGCTGTTGAAGAGGTTGTTGCCCTGGTAGTCCGGCCACCACACGCCCTGTCCGTCGATGCGGACGAAGCCCGCCGGGCCCCCGCGATGCGATGCGTCCGCGCCCCGGCCGGGGCGCACGGTCCCGAGGAAGAAGCTGTCCGCGGACTCGATCAGCTTGACGTCCTGCTCTTCCAGGGCGCTCCCGCGCCGAACGTCGCCGCCCGGCTCCGACCGCTGCGGCGAAAGCAGCCGTTGCGGGATGTACTGCGGGCAGTTGCCGAAGGCCTGCTCCACGTCGACGACGAGCAAGCCGTCCGTGGCCTCGACCAGGGTCCCGTTGAGACGCACTCGCCGCCGGGTGGCGAACTCGACACTGGTCATGCCGATTTGCTGACCTGCGGCGATCCCGTGCAGCGGGTCGCCGGCCGGCGGCGCGGCGTGAACCGCCAGCCGAGTGGTGGATTCGGCATCCAGGAAACCCCGCGGACCGACCAGCGGTGACGTCCACAGCCGGCCCGTCTCGTCGCGACCTGTGATGACCAGGAAGGTCCGCTCCGCGAGAAACTTGACGATGCCGCCGGACAAGTCCACCGATTCGAGCATCCGGGAGAGTCGGGCCGCATCGCGCTGTACGCCGGCTTTGCGCTGCACTGCCAGCTCGCCGGCATGGAAGCCGGTGTCCGCGAAGGTCTTCACAGCTCGACGACCGGCCAGTCGTTCTCGACGGCTGCCAGCACGTTGAAGTAGTTGGTCAGGATGTTCAGCGCGAGGTTCGCCACCAGTTCGCCGATCTCCTCGTCGGTGACACCGGCAGCGCGCGCCTCGTCGACAGCTTCGGCATCGACGTCACCCGCGTTCGCGGCGATCGTGTTGGACAGCTTCAACAGCGCCTCGACGTGCGGGTCGCCGGACTCTCCGCTCCGGGCGGCGTCGAGCTCGGCGGCGTCGACCTTGGCCAGGTTGCCGCCGATGTAGGTGTGCGCCGACAGGCAGTACTCGCAGCCGTTGAGTTGCGCCGTGGCGATCGCCAGGCGTTCCCGCACCGCCGCCGGGAGGCTGCCGGAGCCCACCGCGCCGGCCAGGGCCAGATAGCCCCGCAGCAGAGCTGGGCTGTTGGCCATCACCTTGGTCATGTTCGGAACCAGACCGAGGCTCTTCTGCACCTGGTCGAGCAATTCCTTGGCAGCTCCGGTGGCCGTCTCCGGCTGGATCGGGGCGAGGGCCACCGTGGTCTCGGTCATCTCACAGTCTCCTTCTAACGGGTGATCAATGATTCATACGTTAGAAGTTGTAGCAGGATCTTCTAACGGGTTCAAGCCAAATCACCCGTGATAAACTCGGCCGCATGACCTGGCTGCTACCCGACGAGCCGGTCCCGGTCCGCCTGATGGCCACGATCTGGGCCGACACCGCCGGCCTGCACGACGACCTCGCCGCACCGAGCGACGTGGACGCGTGGCTGGACGCTGTCGGCGTCGACCGGCAGGGCGTTGCGGCGACACCCGCCGAGCACGACAGCGCCCGCCAACTGCGGGACTCCGTCCGCAGGCTCGCGGCCCTCGTGACCGCCGACGAACGGCCGCGCGCGACAGCGCAGTCAGCCGCGACGCCCGGCCAGGCGATCGCTGTGGTGAACGACGCGGCGAGCAAGCTCCCGCGGGAACGGTTGCGGCTGAGCGAAACAGGCCTGACTCTCGCCGCGGACGTCGCCGGGTCCCCGGTCACCACCGGCTTGGCGCAGGTCGCGGCCGAGGCCCAGCAGTTGCTCGGCGAGAACCCGTCACTCCTGCGGGCCTGCTACGCCCCGGGCTGCGTCCTGTACTTCACGAAGACCCACCAGCGACGCGAGTGGTGCTCGGTGGCCTGCGGAAATCGCGCCCGTGCGGCACGCCACTACCAAGGTGTCCGATCGGCAAAGGCCAAGCAGTAAACCAGCCAGTGAACCAGGCAGTGAACACCAGCGAGGTGAAGGCCACCCCTCCCGGGCCTTCACCTCGCTCTTGGTTGTGCCGGACTACTGACGTCCCCTGTGCGTCAACAGCCCGGCCCGCTGACTCCCCCTGGCTGTCAGCTGAAGTTGGCGGAGCCTCGGCGAGCTACTCCCCGTGTCCGGCTCGCTCAGAACCGGCTTGACCGCGAGCTCGCCGAGGTCCCGGGAGGCCCCAGCGGCCGGCCGGCCGGCGGGTGACCAAACCCGCCGGTTGCTCCGCACCAGCCGGGCCGCGACACTCGTCCCCTGTGTCGTGTGCCTGACCCTGAGCTGGGACCCCGCCCCGGAAGCAGTGCCCTGACGGTGCACCGCGCCCGGTACAGGCAGAACAGATCCGCAGTCCGCAGCACTCCGGAGCTCTCGGTCGCCGGTCGGCGCCCCCACCAACCAGCCGCCGGAGGCCCTCCGCGTCGCCTTCGCCGGGTGCCGGAGGCCGGTGGTTCGCCATGGCCTCTTCATGGGTTCACCACCTCTTTCGCTGCCGGTCGCCGGTGTCGGTCTCTGCTTCGTGGAACCTGCCCTACGGCTGTAATTCTTTGTCGGGCGGCCATGTCAGGACGAGGCAGAACAACCGGCAGTTACCCGGCAGCTTCGGCGGATCCGCGTCAGGAAAGCGCGGCGAGGACGTCGTTCGCCAGCCGCTGTACGGCGGCCGCCGGGTCCGGCTCGGGCCACCCCTCCGCGACCGACGCGCTCGCGCAGGACTCCTGCAGCACGGCCCACGCGGTGGGCAGCATCGGCGGGTCCATGGTCTGCTGCCAGGCCAGCAGCTGACCGCACACCGCGTCCCCGGCCTCGGAGCGACCGAGCGCGTGCAGAACCGCCACAGCCTCGGGAAGCACCTCGAGCAGGTAGACGACCCGCCCTTCGAGCAGCAGCCGGTTCAGCGCGTCGAGGACGGCAACCCGCGCCTGCTCGACCTCACCGGCGTCACGCGCGAGCCGGGACCGGTAGAGCATCACCAGGTAGTCGAAGTACCCACGGTGCCCGCGGATGTCCGCATCGGCCTGGTCGAGCAGCGTCCGCGCCTCGTCGTACCGGCCCTCGTGGTACTCGACCATCGCCAGGCATCCGGCGACCTTGGTGCGCTCAGGATCGTCCGACGCCTGGCTGTCGCGGGCGAGCTCGGCCCAGTGCCGTGCGCCGGACAGGTTCCCCAGCTCCAGGTCGACGCGGCTGAGCGCCATGTACGCGATCTCGTCCGGGTAGACACCCGGATTGACCAGCGCGGCCTCCCACGCGAGCAGCAACTCCTTGGCCTCGACCAGACGGCCCCACCGGAGCAGCGCCAGCCCACAGATCGCCTGCACCGTGGCTGAACGCTGTACGTCGCCATGCTTCCGGGCGTCGGCCACCAGCGCCGGTATCTCGGCCAGACTCTGTGTGTCGAGCAGATGCGAGCCGGACGACACCCAGCCGCCCCGTGCGACGAGGCCCATCTCGGTCTCACCAGGGATCCGCGTGCGCGCCTCCCCGTAGTGCCGGCGCGCGCCACGGATATCGCCGGTCAGGCTGGACAGCCGGCCCGCGATGGCGAGCAGCCTGCCGCTCGTCTCCTTGTCGGAAACGTTCTCGGCGCACAGCGTCGCCCACCGGATCCCGCTCTCGGCCACACTTGCCTGGTACTGCCACGCGATCCGGAACCCGAGCACGATCCGCGCCGCGGTGTCCCACTCCCCCAGCTCGCCCGCCCGCGCCAGCGCCACCTCGAACAGCGCCGAGTTCGCATGCGCCGCCCGGTACCGCCGGTCGCGGTCCGGCGACGACCACGCGCCTTCCAGCCCCGACACGTACGTCGCGCACCACTCGACGGCACGGTCACGGAACTCGGTGAGATCGTCCTGCGACGACAGCCCGGCGTACGCGTGCTCCCGGATCGTCTCCAGCAGCTTGTACCGCGCGCCGTACAGCTGCTCGAACTCGTGCACCGGCTGCAGCAGCGACTTCTCCACCAGCTCGGCCAGCAGCATCGGTACGTCGAGCTCGTCGATCGGTTCTCCCGTACACACGCCCGCCACGGCCTCGAGCGTGAACGGCGAGCCGAGCACCGAGGCCCGGTAGAGCAGCTGCCGCGCCGGGTCCGACAGTGCGTCGACGCTCCACGCGATCGTGTCCGCCAGCGTCCGCTGATGCGGCGCACCGAACCGGCGCGGCCCGGACAGCAACCGGAAGCGGTCGTCCAGCGCGGCAAGGATCGTATCCACCGACAGCGATCCGGCCCGCGCGGCGGCAAGCTCCAGCGCGAGCGGCAATCCGTCCAGCCGTCGGCACAGCCGCGCCACGGTCGGAGCGTTCGCAGGCGTCAGCTTGAAGTCCGGGCGCACGCGGGCCACACGACGGCAGAACATCTCGACAGCCGGCGACGCCGAGACCTCCTCGAAGCTTTCGTCGTTCGCCGGTACGCCGAGCACCTGCACGCGGCGTACCACCTCGTCCGGCAGGCCGAGCGGGATCCGGGACGTGACCAGCACACCGATACCCGGGAAGCTGCGGACCATCCGGTTGGCGACCGTGGCGACACCGTCGAGGACGTGCTCGGCGTTGTCCTCGACGATGACCAGGTCACCGGGCCGGCGGCCGGACAGGACGTCGTCGAGGTCGGAAGTACCGGGCGCTGTGCCGAAGGCGTCCAGGATCGCAGACGGTACGGCGGCGTCGCGCTGGACGGTGGTGAGGTCGACGACCACGACGGTCGTGTCGGCGCCCGAGAACCGGTCCGCGGCGGCGAGCGCCAGCTCGGTCTTGCCGACCCCGCCGGGGCCGACGAGGGTGACGAGCCGGTTCTGCCGCAGCAGCTCCTCGAGCTCGAACAGCTCCTGCTCCCGGCCGACGAGTCCGTCCGGGATCGGCCGGGTGCCACGCCAGCGCAGACCGGTCGGCGCGGCGTCCGCGACCGAGACGACGTGGGCTGCGGCGACGTTCGGCCGTACGACGGGGCGCGCCGAGCCGTGGCCCGCGGCGGCCAGGAAGTGCTCGCTGTCGTCGGGCTGCAGGCCGAGCGCGGAGGCGAGCAGCCGGACGGAGTCCTTGCGCGGCCGCGCGACGCGGCCGGCCTCCATCTCACGGATCGACCGGACGCTCAGCCCGGCCCGATCGGCCAGCTCCTCCTGGGAAAGACCGGCCTGGACCCTCAAGTCGAGCAACAGATCGGCGAAACCCCGCCGCCCGTCCGCCCGGCTTTCCGTGTCCGACACAGCCCGTCACCCCTCTGGAGGCCTCACACACCCTCCGCACAACATAGCGTGACGGGCGGGCCTCTGCGGGTCCTGACCGGCGTGCGGGATGCGGCCTGGGTCACACAATTCGTTGACCGGAGCAACGGACGGGAAACACCTGTGGACTCAGAAATGCACGCTTCAAGCAGTTGCGCGAACCGCTGGGGATTCACTGTCGGCGGCGTACAGAGAAAGCACGTCGGACCAGTCGTCGAGGCGGGCGCGGGTATCGGCGCGACCGGAGTCCGCATTCAGCAGGCTGCCGTCGGAAATGCCGCGGGTGGCGCGAACCAGGAGGTCGACGGTGACGTCGCGCAGCGTGTCAAGGGCAGCCATGCGGTAATTCAAGCGGAGTCGTGTTTCGCAAACGTAACGCGATCGGCAACATCACGATAAGTCACGAAAATCCCGGAATTACTTGTTACCGGGTAGTCCGCTAACCGGCCAGGAACGACAACCTGACCTGCCGGTCGGGATTGTCGCGATTGGTGTCGACCAGACAGATCGACTGCCAGGTGCCGAGGGTCAGCCGCCCGGCCAGGACCGGCACGGTCGCGGAGGGCGGGATCAGCGCGGGCAGCACGTGGTCGCGGCCGTGGCCGGGCGAACCGTGCCGGTGCCGCCAGCCGAAGTCCCGCGGCAGGAGATCCTCGAGCACCGCGAGCAGGTCGTCGTCGCTGCCCGCCCCGGTCTCCAGGATCGCCACGCCGGCCGTCGCGTGCGGCACGAACACGTGCAGCAGGCCGTCTCCCCGGCCGTCGACGAACTGCGCACACCGGCTCGTGAGGTCGAGGACGACCTCACGAGCACCGGTGTGCACCTCGAGGACTACCGAGTCCATCAGGCGGGGACGATGTTGACCAGCTTGGGCGCCCGCACGATCACCTTGCGGGTGCCGCGGCCGTCCAGCGCCTTCTGGATCGCCTCGGACGCCAGCGCCAGCTGCTCCAGGTCGGCGTCGGAGATGTCCGGCGCGACCTCCAGCCGGTCCTTCACCTTGCCGGCGATCTGGACGACGCAGGTGACCGACTCCTGGACCAGCAGCGCCGGGTCGACCTTCGGCCAGCCGGCCTTGGCGACCGTGGGCTCGTGGCCCAGCTCTTCCCACATTTCCTCGGCCGTGTACGGCGCGACCAGGCTCAGCAGCACCGCCACCGTCTCGACCGCCTCACGCACGGCCGGGTCGGCCGCACCGGGGCCGGAGTCGATCGCCTTCCGGGTCGCGTTCACCAGCTCCATGATCCGGGCGACCATGACGTTGAAGCGGTGCGAGTCGATCAGCTCGGCCGCGTCCGCGACCGTCCGGTGGGTCAGTTTGCGCAGCTCCACGTCACCGGTCGACGGGTCCGCGCCGACCGGCGACTCGACCGCTCCGGCCAGCCGCCACGCCCGCTGCAGGAACTTCAGCGAGCCGCCCGGCGACATGTCGGCCCAGTCGATGTCGTCCGACGGCGGACCGGCGAAGACCATGGTCAGCCGGACCGCGTCGACGCCGTACTCGTCGATCATGTCGCCCAGGTTCACGCCGTTGCCCAGGGACTTGCTCATCGCCTTGCCCTGGTTGATGACCTGGCCCTGGTTCAGCAGCCGGGTGAACGGCTCGGTGACCCGCAGCAGGCCCATGTCGTGCAGCGCCTTGACGAAGAAGCGCGCGTACAGGAGATGCAGTACGGCGTGCTCCTTGCCGCCGACGTACTGGTACACCGACATCCACCGATCCGCGGTCGCCTGGTCGAACGGGCCGTCGGTGTACTCCGGCGACAGGTAGCGCAGGAAGTACCAGGACGAGTCGACGAACGTGTCCATCGTGTCGGTGTCGCGCTCGGCCTTGCCGCCGCACTTCGGGCAGTCGACCTCGACCCACTCGCGGGCGGCCGCCAGCGGCGAGACCCCCTTCGGCTGCAGGTCGGCGCCGCGCAGGTCCGGCAGCTCCATCGGCAGCTGGTCGTCCGGGACCGGGACCTCGCCGCAGGACGGGCAGTGGATGATCGGGATCGGGCAGCCCCAGTACCGCTGGCGGCTCAGCAGCCAGTCGCGCAGGCGGTAGTTGATCGTCCGCTCGCCCAGGCCCTTGGTCTCCAGCCAGTCGATGATCCGCGACTTGGCCTCGGCGACCTCCAGCCCGTCCAGGCTGATCTCGTCGTTCGCGCTGTTGATCGCCGGGCCGTCACCGGTGTAGGCCTTGCCGTCGAAGTCGGCCGGAGGTTGCACCGTCCGCACGATCGGCAGCTCGAACTTCTCGGCGAACTCGTAGTCCCGGGTGTCCTGCGCCGGGACCGCCATGATCGCGCCGGTGCCGTAGTCGGCCAGCACGTAGTCGGCGGCCCAGATCGGGATCCGCTGCCCGGTCACCGGGTTGATCGCGTACGACCCCAGGAAGACACCGGTCTTCTCCCGCTCGGTGCTCAGCCGCTCGATCTCGGTCTCGCCCTTGACCTTCGCCAGGTAGGTGTCGAACGCCTCCTGCTGCTCCGGCGTGACCAGCTCGGCGGCCAGCTTCGCGTCCGGCGCGACCACCATGAAGGTGGCGCCGAACAGCGTGTCCGGCCGGGTGGTGAAGACCTTGATCGGTTCGTCGCGGCCCTCGACCTCGAAGTTCGCGAACGCGCCCTCGGAGCGGCCGATCCAGTTGCGCTGCATCAGCAGGATCTCTTCCGGCCACTGCAGCAGCTCCATGTCGTCCAGCAGCCGCTGGGCGTACTCCGTGGTCTTGAAGTACCACTGGGTCAGCTCGCGCTTGGTGACCTCCCAGCCGCAGCGCTCACAGCGGCCCTGGACGACCTGCTCGTTGGCCAGCACGGTCTGGTCGTTGGGGCACCAGTTGACGAACGACGCCTTGCGGTAGGCCAGACCACGCTCGTACAGCCGCAGGAACAGCCACTGCGTCCAGCGGTAGTACTCCGGGTCGGACGTGTGCAGCCGGCGGGACCAGTCGAAGCTCAGCGCGTAGCGCCGGATCGACTCCGCCTGGGTCTCGATGTTGGCGTACGTGTACGTCGCCGGGTGCTCGTTGCGCTTGATCGCCGCGTTCTCGGCGGGCAGGCCGAACGAGTCCCAGCCGATCGGGTTCAGGACGTCGTACCCCTGCTGGAACCAGTAGCGCGCCAGCACGTCGTGCAGCGCGAACACCTCGGCGTGGCCCATGTGCAGGTCGCCGGAGGGGTAGGAGAACATCGTGAGCGCGTAGCGGCGCTCCGCCGAGCCGTCGTCCTTCGCCCTGAACGGGTCCAGCTTCTCCCACACCGGACGCCACTTGGCCTGCATGGCGTTGAAGTCGTAGCCACCCCGGTCGATAGGGGCGTCCTCCACCTGCTCCGTCACGGTCCTACTCCTGCTTCTTGGTCTTGTTGAGCCTAAATCTGCCAGAAATGAAAAATCCCCTCACACAGGAGGGGGTGCCGCACTGACCGGCGCTCAGATTGCGCCTGGATGCCAGTACGGCTAACTAAGGAGCAGGCTCACTCGCATAGCAGCAGGATAGCACCGGTGCCGCGACCGTCCGGGACGGTCGCGGCACACAGGGCTGTCAGCCGATCGGGACGCCGAACGTCTTCAGCCAGTCCTGGACGACCTTGATGTCGATCCGCTGCAGGCCGTCGAGGTAACGGCAGTTGCTCGTGTAGCCGTAGCTGGTCACGGTCACTTGGTAGTTGTTGAGGAACGTCGGGCCGCCGGAGTCACCGAAGCAGGTGCCGCCGGTGCCGCGGTTGTCGTTCTCGTTGCCGTTGACCTGCAGGATCTGCGGCGTGAGCTTCTGCCCGGGCTCCTCGGCCCAGCGGCGCAGCAGCGGGTACGACATCGGGGTCGGCTTCTGCGGGCCGGAGTCGGCCTTGCGGACCTCGGTGCCGTAGCCGACCGACGTGAAGATCGTGCTGTTCAGCTTGGGCTGCTGGTACGCGTTCAGGTAGTTGGCGGGCGCGATCTTCGCCGGGGCGATGTTGGTGACCGGCCGGTCGAGCACGATGACGCCGACGTCGTTCCAGTTGGCCAGGTCGGTGAAGTCGGAGTACTGCGGGTGTGCGTACGCCGTACCGGACTTGTAGCCGGCTGCTTCGAGCTCCGCCTGCGTGTAGCCCTTCGACGGGTCGGCGGCGACCGGGAACGGCGACGGCGGCTGCTCGGCGATCACCGAGTCGAACGTCACCAGGGTCTTGCCGAGGGTGCCGAGGGTGCAGTGCGCCGCGGTCACCACGACGGTCGGCGAGACGAGCGTCGCCGTGCACCGGAACCGCCCGTCCGGTTGGTAGAACAGGATCAGCCCGACGTTGGGGTGCGCGTTGCCGTCCGGTTCACCGCCGGTGATCGCGCTGGCGGACAGCGCCGGGGTGACGGCCAGTCCGAGAGCGAGTGCGCACAGACCGATGATTCGGCCGAGTCGTGTCCTCATATGTTCCCCTCCTGGGGTATGCGGGATACCTGAGGGCATTGGAGCAATCACGCCTCGCGCTGTCCAGACTTCGTTTGACTACCCTGTGTGACAGTTCGTTCAGACACGTCGTTTCAGATGAACTCCGTGCCGCCGGCCCGGCGGTGGTCGCCCGGCGTACGGCCGTACTTGCGTTTGAACGCAGTGGAGAACGGCCGTACGTCGGAGTAGCCGCAGGCGCGTGCTACCTCCGTGATGGACAGGGTGTGGTCCAGCAGCAGCTGTGCGGACAGCTCGAGCCGGAGCCGGCGGAGCGTCGACATGATCGAGGCGCCTGTCTGCTGCGTGAACAGTCGCTCGGCGTGCCGCTCCGACAGGTGTACGACGGCCGCCACGTCCCGGACGGTGATCGGACGGGACAGGTTGTCGCGGAGGTGCCGCTGCATCGCCTCGACCACCAGCGGCCCACGGTCGCGCCTGACGGGCTCCACTGCCAGGTCCTCGTCCAACGCGAACGCACGGGCCGTTTCCAGCACGAGGGTGGCACCAAGAGCAGCCAGCACAGTGCTGTAGCCCGAGACCGGCGCAGCCGCCTCCGCAGCCAGGCCTGTGATCAGTGCCGGCAGCGAACCGCTTCTCGCGGACATGACCGGGCCGTCAGCACGGGTCAGCCCGGACCACCACCCTCGCTCGTCGGACCCCGGACGAAAGGTGAAGCCCCAGAAGGCGATGCCGAGCGGCGACGTGCGTGAGGACTCGATCTCGTGGACGTCGCCGGGCCGCGCGAGGAACACCGAGCCGGGCGTCACGTCGTACCGCACGGTGCCGTTGTTGAAGCGGCCCTCGCCGGAGTACGCCAGGCACACCTCGTGGAACGAGTGCGTGTGCCAGTAGTTGCGCCAGTACTCGGGCCGGTAGTGCCCCCAGCTCAAGAAGTCCGCACGGAAGCCGTCGACCTCGCAGGACTCGAGCAGTCCCGCGAGGTCGACGAACCGGTCCGCCGCAGCGACGCCGGAGAGCATCGGAGGGAGGGTCAAACAGCGCTCCTGCCGGTCGGGTCGACTCCTCGCAGCATCATGCCCTGGCCGAGCGACCAGTCGTGGGTCTTCACCGTCGGCGGGTCCGCCGGGTCGCGGTACTGGATCAGCCATGTGGTGCGCGCCTCGTCGCTGGTGTTCACGCCGGACCCGTGCACGGTCAGGTACGTGAAGAACAGAACGTCGCCCGCCTCGGCCGGCTGCGGCGTCGCCGCGTCGAAACCGGGCTCCAGCAGGTGGTACGACCCCTCCGGGCTGTGCTCCCGCGGCCCGTCCTTGTGGCTGCCCGGGATGACCCGCACGCAGCCCTTGTCCTCCGGCGCGTCGTCGAAGTGGAAGATCGCCGCCCCGACCCGGTGGTAGGTGTGCGGAAAGAACGGGTGGTCCTGGTGCAGCGGGAACGGCGAACCGTTCTCCGGCGGCTTCACGAACAGCTTGGTGTGGTGCAACTGGACGTTGTCCACACCCATCACCGCGGCGGCCACGTCGGTGAACCGCGGGTCCACCATCAGCTTCGAGAACTCGGCGTCGTAGAACTGCGCGTCGTGCAGGTGCTGCAGCTTCGTCGGCGCCTCGGTCATGCCCCGGGCGGCGCCCCAGGTCGGGTCGTCGGACCGGTTCAGCTGCGCCAGCAGGTCGTGGCTGCGCTGCCGGTAGTGGGCCGCTTCTTCCTTGCTGAGCAGGCCTTTCACCAGGACGAAGCCGTTCTCGGCGTACTGCTGCGCGAGCGTCGAGAGTTCGGGACGCCCGTCTGTGATCGTCATCTCGGAGTACTTCCTGATCGGGTACTTCGAGCCTACGAACGGCGGCGTCCGGACGGGAGGACCCGACCGGACGCCGATGTTCGCCGAACGGACATGACTACTTGCCGGCCGACGTGTCCTCGACCGGTACGACGATCGGCCGCAGCCGGGCCCAGAGCACGAACAGGGCGGTGAACAGCAGCATCCCGATGCCGCCCCAGAGGTTGATGTTGATTCCGGCCGCCTTGTCGATCTCGGCCTGCTTCTCGACCAGGCCGAGGATCGTCAGCACCACGCCGTAGATCCCGACCAGGGCGGCGATCACGATCCGGATGTCGAACGCTCCGGTCTTCTTCTGTGCCATCACTTGCTCCCAATCAGCCGAAGACGATGTTCAGGACGACGGTCATCGCCAGCGAGATCCCGGCCAGCAGGACCGGCCTGCGGTACCAGCCGTGGTCACCGCGCAGCGTCACCTCGGTGCGCTGCTCCTTCGGCGTCAGCGAGTACACCAGGCCGACCAGTTCGGAGTCCTCCTTCGGCCGGGTCATGGTGCTGACCAGGACGCTGATCAGGATGTCGACCACGAAGGCCGCACCGGCGCCGACGAAGCTGGCGCCCTGACCGGGCAGGTTGATCACGCCGTTCTCGGACAGCACGAACACCAGGATCGCGGTCGCCGTACCGCTGACCAGGCCGATCCAGCCGGCCGCCGCGGTCATCCGCTTCCAGAACATACCGAGGATGAAGGTGGCGAACAGCGGTGCGTTGAAGAACGAGAACAGCTGCTGCAGGTAGTCCATCAGGTTGCTGTAGCCGGACGCGATCGCGGCCGTGCCGATCGCGATCACCGTGCCCGCGACCGTCACCCAGCGGCCGGTCCGCAGGTAGAAGTCGTCCGGCCGGTCCTTGATCACGTAGCGCTCGATGATGTCGTACGACATGACGGTGTTGAACGAGCTCAGGTTCGCCGCCATACCGGCCATGAACGAGGCCAGCAGGCCGGTGATCGCCAGGCCGAGCATGCCGTTCGGCAGCAGGTCGCGCATCAGCAGCAGGAGCGCGTCGTTGTAGTCGACCTCGCCGCTGCCGGTTGCCTTGAACTGGGCCAGTTCCGGCACGATCACCGCGGCGATGATGCCGGGGATGATCACGATGAACGGCACGAACATCTTCGGGAACGAGCCGATGATCGGGGTCCGCCGGGCCGCCGACATGTTCTTCGACGCCATCGCCCGCTGGACCTCGACGAAGTTCGTCGTCCAGTAGCCGAACGAGAGCACGAAGCCGAGGCCGAACACGATGCCGATCACCGACAGGAAGTCGTTGCTGAAGCCGCTCAGGGCGTTGCCGGGCCACGCACTCATCTGCTCGCCGCCGCCCGGCGACGCGGTCACCTTGTCGACCAGGCCCTCCCAGCCGCCGACCTTGTGCAGGCCGATCAGGGTCAGCGGGAGCAGCGCGGCGACGATCACGAAGAACTGGAGCACCTCGTTGTAGATCGCGGCGGACAGCCCGCCGAGCGTGATGTAGCTGAGCACGATCAGGGCGGCGACGATCACCGACACCCAGATCGGCCAGCCGAGCAGCACGTTCACGATGGTGGCCAGCAGGAACAGGTTCACGCCCGCGATCAGCACCTGCGCCAGGGCGAAGCTGATCGCGTTCACCAGGTGCGCGGGCTTCCCGAACCGGCGGAGCATGAACTCCGGCACGCTGCGGACCTTGGAGCCGTAGTAGAACGGCATCATCACGACGCCGAGGAACAGCATCGCCGGGATCGCGCCGATCCAGAAGTAGTGCACGGTCGGCATGCCGTACTGCGCGCCGTTCGCCGACATGCCCATGATCTCGATGGCGCCCAGGTTGGCCGAGATGAACGCCAGGCCGGTCACCCAGGCGGGCAGCGAGCGTCCGGACAGGAAAAAGTCCAGGCTGCTGGACACCGCCCGTCTGGCCAGGTAGCCGATGCCGAGCACGAAGACGAAGTACAGGGCGATGATGATGTAGTCGATCGCCGTCGCGTCCAGTCTGAGGATGGATTGTTGGGCAAGCATCGGGCCTCCGGATCACCGCTGTGACTGATCGTGTTGTTACCGCTGAGGAACGTTACTCCTACTTTCAACCAAACCGTCGGTGACCCGGCCGGTTCTCCACCCGGATCTCCACCCCTGGTCGGTACCCAGCGATGACCGGACCGGCCTACCGTCCGTGACATGAGCCTCGGAACCTTGCCCAACGCACTAGTCGTGGTCGCCGTCGTGGTCGTCGTCCTCGCCCGGCGGCTGTCCTGGTCCGAGCTGGAGAACTCCGACACCGACGTCTGGCGCGGCCCGCTCGTGCTGATCGGGGTCGGCGTCTACCAGCTGTACGACCGGCACACCGGACTCGGCGCCCTCGACATCGTCCTGCTGGTCGCCGGCGCCGTGCTGGCCCTCGTGGCCGGCGTCGGCTCCGGACGGGTCGCCCAGGTCGAGCGGCGCGCCGGGAAGGTGTTCTTCCGGCTCGGCCTGCCCGGACTCGGCATCATGGTGGCCTACCTGGTCGTCCGGCTCGGGCTCGCGGGTCTCGGCCACCTGCTCGGCGCCTCGGTCGCCGGCGGCGGTGCGCTGATGGTCTCGATGGGTGCGAACCTGTTGACCCAGTCGCTGATCATCCAGAGCAAGGCGAGCCAGATGGCCGAGGAGTACACCAACCAGTGAAGCTGAAGGCGCTGCTGCCGCCCCGTCCGCACGGAGAGAGCGGCTGGGTCGGCCGGGTTCTCGCCAGCGGCGTCGCAGTCGCGGTGCTCTCCACGGCCCGCCCTGCGGACAGCTGGGTCTGGGTCGTGCTCGGAGTGAGCTTCGCCCTGTTCCTGGCTGGTTCAGTCCTGATGACAGCCAGGCCGTACGTCTCCTTCGCACTGCTGTCCGTCGTGACCGTCGCCAGTGCTCTGATCGCCGGCTACCCGCAGTCGAACGCGCTGGTCCTGGTGCTGGTCGCGATCACCGACATTGCAGTGCTCGACTTCCAACGGCACGGCAATCGCCCGATCATTGCTGCCGGCATCGGCGTAGCAGCCGCCTACGCCGGGTCGGCCTGGCTGTTCGACCAGTCCGACAGCTGGTACTTCACCCAGCTGCTGTGGACGGCCGTACTGGTCGCCTTCGGGTTGAACCGGCGTCAGTACGAGGTGCAGGCGCGACAGACCGAGCAGCTGCTCGCGCAGACCCGGCTGGCGCAGAGCGAGCACGCCCGCGCCGCCACGCTGGAGGAGCGCGGGCGGATCGCGCGGGACCTGCACGACGTACTGGCGCACTCGCTCGGCGCGCTGAGCGTCCAACTCGAGGTGGCCGAGGCGTTGCTGGAGGAGCGTGGCGACACGGCCGGTGCGCTCGAGCGGGTACGTCGTTCGCGCCGGCTCGCCGTCCAGGGGCTGACCGAGGCGCGGAACGCCGTGGCTGCCCTGCGGGCCGATGCTGTGCCGGAGCTTCCCGCAGCGCTCGCCGGACTGGCGGAGCAGCACGAGAAGGACCACGGGACTGCTGTACAGCTCGCTGTCACGGGCCACCCGCGGAAGCTGGACTCCGCCGTCACTGTGGCGCTGCTCGGCGCCGCTCGTGAGGCGCTGACCAACGCCGCCAAGCACGCACCCGGCCAGACGGTCGAGATGCGGCTCGACGGCGTACGGTTGTCGGTTCGGAACAAGGGCGTGACGAGCGGCGAGGGGTTCGGCTTGACCGGGATGCGGGAGCGGCTGGCACTGGTCGGCGGGACGTTGACAGCGGGTCCGGACGGCGACGACTGGTTGGTGGTGGCAGAGGTTGAGTGACGCAATCAAGGTCGTCGTGGCGGACGACCAGCAGGTCGTGCGGGAGGGACTGGTCGCACTGCTCGGGCTGATCGACGGCGTCGAGGTGACCGGCGCGGCCGCGAACGGCGTCGAGGCCGTCGACCTGGTTGCCGGGGGCAACGTCGACGTGGTGCTGATGGACCTGCGGATGCCGGTCCTGGACGGCACGCAGGCGACCGCGCGGATCACCGCCGACTTCCCGCACGTCGCCGTCCTCGTGCTGACCACGTACGCCGACGACGCGTCGATCGCGAACGCGCTCCGCGCCGGGGCCCGCGGCTACCTCACCAAGGACGCCGGCCGGGCCGAGATCGGCGCCGCACTGCGCTCCACCGCGGCCGGTCAGTCGACGTTCGACCCGGAGGTGACCAAACGGCTCGTGGCAGGCCTGGCGCCGGCGGCCGATCCCGGCGGCGACGGGCTGACCGCGCGCGAGACCGAGGTCCTGCGGCTGATCGCGCGGGGACTGAGCAACCCCGAGATCGCCGGGCGGCTGTTCATCAGCGAGGCGACCGTCAAGACGCACATCAACAACACGTTCGCCAAGATCGGCGCCCGGCACCGCGCCGAGGCGGTGCGGTACGCCTACCGGAAAGGGATCGCGTCAGATTCGTGACGGTCGTGCGGGCGACACGCTCAGCTGGGTTGACCGTCTCCTCGATGTCCGATAATCAGAACGTCGAGGGCCGCGAAGCGCTGGGGGAAACACCTGGATGGCACAAGATCTGAGACTTTGGATATTCCAAGGAGCGCCACTACTTCAGCACTTGCGACGACGGAACTCAAGCGGCAACTTCCTGTTCTGTTTGCCGCTCGTCGCACTCGGATCGTTCGCTGTGCTTGCGGCGGCTGGCGAAGATCTCGGTCAGGCTCATCTCGCAGGGCTGCTCTGCCACGACGTTAAGGCGTACATCTACGCAAATGACAAGCTCTGCGACTCGGCGCCTCCTTCGGAGCGGATGAGTTTCCTCAGAGACCTACCATTGCTCATCACAATAACTCTGCTGTCCTTGACGCCAGGCCTCATGTATCGCCAATGGTTGGGCATCGAGTCGTTCCTCGACTCGATGGAGCGGCGGAACATCCTCACGTGGCCGAAGGGACGAGCCGCGGTCCTTCAAGAGGTGCGGTCCTGCAACACGTACTTTCGCCGGGCGTCACGAACGAGCCTCGCGATCCTTGCATTCTCGTTCCTCTCGGTCAGCGTCGTGTGCAAGGCGCTGGCGGTCGGCAGTGATTACCCGGTTCTGGACCCCGCCGGGCACGGCGGCGCCGTCAAGTACTCCTTGTGGTGGGCAGCTATCTCTTCAGAGGGCTGGGCGTGGCTCGGCTACGTCGGCTGGGGAACCCTCTTCGTGTACTCAGTCGCTCTGCAAAATGTCTATGGCGGTCGCGCCGTCGTACTCCTCTGGCGCACCAGGAAATCGATCGGCTACACCGCCGACGTCGACAACCTGGACGGCCACTTCGGCTGGTCTGACGTCCGGAGAATCCTGCTCTGCACCTGGACAGCGATCATCATTCACGGCATCGCGATGGCAATGGTCGCGATCTCGTTGCCGAATCATCCTGCAATCGTGCTCTCGCCACTACTCATTCAATGGCTGGCGACAACGCCATTTTATGTCGGCATTCCGATCTATCTGATCAGGAAGAACATCGCGAACTGGAAGAGCGCCGAACTGACCAAACTCATGCTGGTCCAGGGTCCTGCGGCAAGCGCGCAGCAGGTCACCGCCGCAGGGGCGATGGCGGATCGAATCAGAAAGGTTCGTGTGAATCCGTACGCAGGCATGACGGCACGCATCGTCTACCTTCTTGGCTTCGTGTCCTCACTGACGGTCGTCATTCAGATTCTGCGCATCATCTACTGATGGGGGTGGCGAGGTGCCTGAACAACCTATTGGCCGAGAAAGCGACCTGCAGGAGTTGCTCGACTGGTACCTGAGTTCGTGGGGCCCGGTCGACTGGACGGCGGCTCGTGAGGTTTCCGGCCTCGGCGTCGATCCCGAACTGGGCAGGATGCTGCTGGCATTGTCGATGATCGAGGCGGACTCTCAGGTCATGCGGCGCAAACTGGCCGCATCCGGAGCGGATCGGTCGCCTGAGTTGCTCGAGTTCATCGCCGTCTGGCTCGCGGAAGAGGGCGAGCACAGCCGCGCTTTGAAGCACCTGGCTCGCAACTACGGGACGACCGACCTGGCGATCGACGAGCGTCGCTGGTCACGCGACGTTCGAGCATTCATCACCTGGCCGAGTCTGTACCTGGGCCGGAGAATCCCCGGATTGAAGGCCGCTTACTGTACGTTGGGCGCCATGCAGGAACTGGTGGCGCTGACCACCTACAACCACCTCGCGCAGCGCTGCGACACGCCGCCGGTCTCGTTGGTGCTGAGGGCAATCGCAAAACAGGAATCTCGCCACATGCGTTTCTATCGCACCGCAGCCGACATCTTTCTCGGCGCCTCACCGGCCGCCCAGCGGACGACTCGCGTCCTGATCAGTAAGCTCTGGCGACCGCCCGGCATGGACCTCATCGGCAAGGGTTGGTACGAAGAGATCTTCGGTCCGATTCTGCGCGATCCTCAGTACACGTCCGCGCTGCTGCGGGTCGATCGAATCGTCTCGGCACTCCCCGGAATCGGCTCGATAGGCGTTATGCGGGAGTATCTCGGCACGCACGGATTTCCAGTACCGCTGGCGGCGGTCGCCCAGCGGGAGGTCCAAGGAGCGTCAGAGTGGTAGGCGCTGCAGACATTTTGGACCGGGGCAGCGGTCCCACCTTTGTTTGCCTGCACGGCTTCCCCCAGAACATGTCCGCATGGGATCACGTCGCCGATCAGCTCGCCGCGGCTGGCTTCCGAGTCATCGCTCCGAACATGCGCGGCTACCGGACGGGGTCCGAGTTGTGCCCGCGACCGAACTACACCTCGACGAAGCTGGCCGAGGATGTTCTGGCGCTCATGTCGGAACTCGAGATCCCAGAGGCCGCGGTCGTCGGGCACGATCTCGGAGCGTCGGTTGCCTGGGAGGTCGCGCGGATCGCGCCCGACCGAGTGAGCAGGATCTTTTCACTCGCTGCTCCGCATCCTGCGGCTTTCGTGCAGGCCTGTGTCTCCAGTGCTCAACTGCTGCGGGCATGGTATGTCCTTGGCGCACAATCCAGCACACTGGCCCTGAAGTTGTTCTCCCCGAGGGATGCGGGCTCCGCGCGACGGCTCGTCACCTTTCTGTCCGAGCGAGGTTTGGTCTCGCCGGAAGTCGACCGTTACATCGACTATCTCCGCAGCGATCGTCGGTTCGAATCTGCGCTGCGCTGGTACCAGGCGATGCCGCTCAACGATCCCCGCAGCGTCTGGACGAAAGCGGAGGTGCCGGCGACCGTGATCTGGGGGAAGCTTGATCCCTTCACCAACGCGCGATCCGTCGACCTCACCTGCCAATGGACGAACTCCAGCTGTTCTGTTCACCGTCTTCCGGATGCGGGCCACTGGCTGCTGGACTACAACGCCAAGGCTGTAGCCGAGATCCTGATCGAGGAAATGATGCACAGAGCGGGAGCCACGTCAGATTCGTAGCTCGGCGACCACCGGGCGATGGTCGCTGCCGGTCGGGCTCATCACCCAGGCCTTCGTCGGGGTGACGCCGCGCACCAGGATGTGGTCGATCCGCGCCATCGGGAACGCCGACGGCCAGGTGAACCCGAAGCCGGTGCCGGCCGCCCCCTGCGCCGAGCGGAGGCCGGTCGTCAGCGGCGCGAGACTCCGGTCGTTCGCCGTACCGTTGAAGTCGCCCATCACGATCACGCCCGCGAGCCGCTCGTCGGCGATCTGCCGGCCGAGCGCCTTGATCGTGTTGTTGCGCTGGTCGGACGTGAACCCGCTGGTGCCGACCCGGACCGAGGCGAGGTGCGCGACGTACACCGCGACCTTGCCCTCCGGCGTGCTGACCTCGGCACGCAGAGCGCGCGTCCAGCTGAAGCCGACGTCGACGGACTTCGTCTCGACCACCGGGTACTTCGACCACAGGGCGACCGTGTCCCGGGACACCTGGTACGGGTACAGCTCGGCGAACGCGGACTTGTAGATCTTCAGGTCCCCCGCGGTGAGCTCCTCCAGCGCCATCACGTCGGCGTCGGCGGCGATCAGGTCCCGCGCGGTCCGCTCCGGATCCGGGTTCGCGGCGTCGACGTTGTGGGTCAGCACGCGCAGGTCGTACGCTCCCCCGCCGCCCTTGCCCGGGATCAGCAGGTCGCCGAACATCAGCGCCCAGATCACCGCCGGGACGAGCAGCGCGACACCGGCCGTCGCGGACCGCCGGACCAGCGCCGCAACGGCGAGGACCGGGATCGCGACACCGACCCACGGCAGGAACGTGTCGAGCAGGCTGCCGAGGTTGCCGATCGAGTTCGGCACGTAGCGGTGGAACAGCAGCGGCAGCGCCGACAGGATCGCCAGCACCGCGATCACCCAGCCGCGCCGCCACATGCCGCCCTTGCGGCGGCGCGCGTTCCTGGGCGACGACGGCTGGCGGGTGGCGACAGCGGTTTGGCGGTCCGGCATGCAGCGATTGTGGCGGACGGCCGGGCCGGACCAAAGTCCATGCCCGGGCGGGTGCGGCGATTTCATCCGTACGGACGACCGGACTGCGCCGCAATGATGAGGAATCCGTGGGGGTACTGGTGCCTTCGGGTGACAGCGCCCACAATGCCCGTATGCCGTCCGCGCAGGTCACCGCACCGTTCGTCGTCAAGCGCCACGGGCTCGGCACGACCAGGACCGCGCTCGCGGTCGGCACCGTGATCTTCGGCCTGATGGTCGCGCTGACCCTGACGATCGTCGTCGTCCAGGCGATCCGCGGCGAGTCCATCCGGGAACCGCTCGAGGCGGTCTGGCTGGCCTGGGGCGGGACGCCGCTGATCTTCGCGGTCGGGTTGCCGATCCTGCTGCTCGTCGGCGCGATCACGGCGCTCGAGGAACGGCGCGAGGAGGACGAGGACGACGTCCTGCTGACCGTCGACGACGCCGGCATCCGCCTCGGCGGCGAGCAGCCCCGCACCATCCCGTGGGACCAGGTCCGCGGGGTGTGCCGGCTCGAACGCCACGAGGTCAACGACGAGGGCGAGGACACCTGGGAGCCGCACCTGGTCGTCATGCTCCTCGACGAGGACGCCCTCCCCCGCAGTACGAAGGCTTGGGGACCGTCGTGCCCGTGGCCGGGCGCTCACGAGATCCTGGGGCGCAGCCTGCCGTACGACGCCCTCGCCACCGCTGTGGCTCAGCACGCACCGCATGTGCCGGTCAGCAATCGCGGGCGAGTCGAGGACTGACTGACCTGCGCCTGCTGTCAGCGGAAGCGGCGGACGACAGGTGCGGCGAAGGCACGGGGGCGTTCCCTACTCGAACTCGTTGAGGTCGAAGGTGTACCAGTCGCGGTTGGAGAAGAAGTGTGTGACCGAACCGCGGCAGTGGACCCGAGCCATCGGCAGTGCTGCACCGTCGGGTGCCCACAGGTTCGTGCGGCTGGTCTCGGTGAAGACACCATCCGTCAGACTGCCGACGATGAGGACGGATGGGTCGCGATACGTGCCGATGAGTCCGACTCGGTCGTGTGCGGTGATGATTCCGCTGGGTCCGGTCACGTTCTCGGTATCGTGAATCTTCTCGTGTCCGTCAGCGATCCGGACCACCGGGAAGTCGGTGTAGGTGCAGGCCCACACCGCGTCCGGGGCTACGTTGAGGGCGTAGCAGTCGGCCACGAGACCCTCGTCGGGGTCCAGCTCCCAAGTCTTCTGGAACGCTGGTGACCACGCGACGATCCCCGCCGCACCCAGAGGGTCGGGGCTGTTCTGTTCGCCCCAGCCGAGGTTGCCGAAGACGCCCTCGTCGAAGTACCCGGCCCAGATCGTTCCGTCGGCGGCCACCTGCACGTGCTGCAGCCCATCGCCCAGGCATCCGCGGCGGATGATCCGCCCGTCCTCCCCGATCACCGTGGCGTTCTGCTCGGGACCGAGATCAGTCCAGCGGCAGCGGGTGCCCACGACCAAGAAGGACCCGTCGGGAAACTGCTGGACGTGCGGGTAGGCGACCGACAGCGCCGGGACCGCCACCACCCTGGAGGCCGTCCCGGATTCGTCGTACGCCGCGAGCGCCACTGCAGGTGCGGCCGAAGGCCGGGTCCGCGGGAAGGATGCCCCTCCCGGCTGTTCGTCGCGCTCGTGAAGCTTCGGCGCGTCCTCTCCCGACGTCCACAGGGCAACCGGACCGCTGAGGCCGACGCCGACGGAGACCAAAGAGTCGAAGCCGGACGGCGGAGCCAATGCGCCGCGCCACCGCACGCGCGGCTGACGGTCCTTGCTCCGAGATCGGGGAAACATCGCGCCTCTCAAGTCATCGACGACCATCCGAAAGTGTGCCAAGCATCAGGTGACCCGTCTCCTCCTCTCGACAACGGTCATCGCGGCAGGTGCCCGTTCGCCTGGCGAAGCGCACGCTCGAAGGTGGGCCTGTGTCCGCGGTCGGCGTCGGTGCGCCGCTCTCAGCCGTTCTGCACTGGGAGTAGGTCCTGCTCGATGAAGACCTTCTTGGCGACAGCGACGGCGTTGAGCGCGCGAGGGAACCCGGCGTACCCGGCGGCGTGAATCAGCGTCTCGACGATCTCCTGCGGGGTGAGTCCGACGTTCAGCGACGTACGGAGGTGGACCTCGAGCTGGCGCTCGCAACCGCCCAGTGCAGTCAGTACGCCGGGCGTGAGGACCGTCAGGCCGCGCTCGTACCGCAACTGCTCTTCGGGACTGTTGATGTCGGGAGCCGTCATGCCTCGACGCTAATCTCCGACCGGTCCAGGCAAGGCTGGTGTAGGCACTGTCTGCGCGTGGTTCAGCCGTCTCGGCCCTGCCATGTGGTCACGCAGGCTTCGTTTCCTTCCAGGTCGGCGAGCACCCAGAACGCGGGGGCACGGGTCGCGGATACAAGTCGGCCGCCGGCTGCGAGTGCGGTCTCGATACGTCGAGTTGCCTCGTCATGCGGGACACAGATGTCGAAGTGGATGCGATTGCGCTGCGGGCGCGGCTGATCCATCTGCTGGAACCAGATGGCCGGGCCCTGACCGACCGGGTCGACGAGCGGATCTTCCGGCCCTTCTCTGCCCACTTCGTCTGCGTAGCCCAGCACCGCCTTCCAGAACGGCCGGATCCCGGCAATGTCGAGTGCGTCGATCGCGATCTCCAGAACCTGGACGGACCGCGGTGCTTCCGTGCCGATCTCGGGCTCCGTGTGCAAGCCGGACTTTTCTGCGGCGGCGGTGATCCGGAGGGCGAGTTCGACATCCGTGGTGGTCACTGCTGCGCGCTCCACCGACTGCAGGGTGAAGACGACGCGATCGGGGCGAGCGTCGACCCGAAGATGCCCGTCTGCGTCGTCACCGCACACCGCGGCAGCATCCGTTGCCAAGCCGATCGCCCGCGCCAGAGACTCGACCGGGACCGCTGTCCGCAGACTGCCCAGCAAGAACCGCCACCCAGATCCCTGAACCGCCTCCGACGCTTCCGGCCGACTCAGTACATGTTCCATGGCCGAATCCTTGCAGCCCCCACTGACAACCCAGGCGCGAGCACGCGTGGGTGTTATCCCTTGGCGGCGAGGAGGTTCTGCAGGTCGTCCAGGACCTTCATGGCGCCGATCGGGCCCAGGCCGAGGAACCAGACCTCGTCGTCGACGCGTTCGGCCTTGCCGGCCTTCACCGCGGCCAGGGACTTCCACAGGGTGCCGTTGACGACCTTGTTCTCGTCGGTGGTGTCGGGTTTGCCGTAGCTGGAGTAGAAGATCCAGTCGCCGGCGGCCTGGCCGATGTTCTCCTGGGAGACCTCGACGGCGAGGTCCTGCACGTCCTGGAGCTTGGGCCGCGGCAGCCCGACGTCCTTCAGGATGACGCCGATGAACGACAGGTTGCCGTACAGCCGGATCTGCCCGGGGCGGAACCGGACCAGCGAGATCGTCGGGGCGCCGTCGACCTTCGACTTCACCTCGTCGGCGCGCTTCTGGTAGTCGTTCAGCAGGCCGGTCGCCTTCTCCTCCTCACCGACCGCGTCCGCGACCAGCAGGAAGTTCTCCTTCCACGGGAACCCGGGCCGGATGCTGAACACGGTCGGCGCGATCGCGCTCAGCTTCTCGTACAGGTCGTTGGCCCGCAGCTTGCTGCCCAGGATCAGGTCCGGCTGCAGCGCCGCGATCGCCTCGAGGTTCAGCTCGCTGATCCCGCCGACGGTCTTGATGCCCTGCGCCTTGTCCGCAAGGTACGACGGTACGCCGTTCTGCCCGGCCGTCGTCGCCATGCCGACCGGGGTGATCCCGAGCGCCAGCACGTCATCCAGCTCGCCGCTGTCCAGCACGACGACCCGCGACGGCTTCTTGTCGAGCTGCACCGAGCCGAGCGCGCCCTTCACCGTCCGCGGGAACGCCCCCGGCGCGGCGTCCGAGCCGAGTTTCGCGGTCTCCGCGTCGGCGGTCTTGAACAGCCGCCCGCCGGTCGCCACGTCCCTGTCACCGACGCCGGTGTCCGAACTCTTGGTGTCCCCGCCGCCACACCCGGCCAGCACCAGCACCGCACCCGCCACAACGATCCCGATCAGCTTCCTCACGACCGCTGACCCTACAACAACTCAGGTAAGGCAGCCCTAACCACCCACGGCCCACGAGTCCGGCCACCAGTTTGTGCACCAGATCCGTACGCCGGCGGGCTCACGACGCGGATGTGGTGCACAAAGTGACCTTTTGGCCGGGGTCGAGGGTGAGGGTGCGGAC
This sequence comes from Kribbella sp. NPDC003505, assembly GCF_040610875.1. Classification (NCBI taxonomy): domain Bacteria; kingdom Bacillati; phylum Actinomycetota; class Actinomycetes; order Propionibacteriales; family Kribbellaceae; genus Kribbella; species Kribbella sp. NPDC003505. The sequence continues at coordinate 563,475 of NZ_JBEXNA010000001.1, forward strand.
GTCGTGGGGCGTGACGGCGATGCGGTGGGTGCCGGCCTGGGTTGCGTGTACGACGGCCTCGGTCAGCATTCCGTCGCGCCAGGTCACGTCGAACACGAGGCCGCCGCGGGCGCGCAGGCCGCGGAACGAGCCGTCGGGCCACTCGGCCGGCAGCGCGGGCAGGACGCGAACGACGTCGGTGTGGCTCTGCAGGAGGAGTTCCGGGATGCAGCCGGTGATGCCAAGGTTCGCGTCGATCTGGAAGATGTCGCCGTCGCGGTGCATGAGGTTGTCCGACACCAACCGGCTCAGGTAGTCCTGGATCACCGCGACCGCGCGCGCCGGCTCGAACAGCCGGGCCCAGAGCGCGACCAGCCAGGCGGCGGTCCAGCCGCCGTTCACCGCACCCTCCGTCCGCAACTCCAGCGAAGCACGCGCTGCCGCGGCCCACTCCGGCGTACGCACCGGGTCGATCTCCGCGCCCGGATACAGACCGTAGAGATGCGACTGGTGACGGTGCTGCGGCTCCGAGGGTTGCCAGTCGGTCGGCCACTCCAAGAGCCGCCCGTCGGACGCCGTACGGATCTTCGGCAAGCGTTCCCGGGCGACGGTCGCCCGCTCCACGAGCTCGGAGGACAGACCGAGGACCGACGCGGCCTCGGCCAGGTTCGCGAACAGCTCGCGGATCAGCCAGATGTCGTACGTCGACGTGAGATCGACCGACGCCTTCGCACCGGAAGGCAGGACGAAGTGATGCTCCGGAGCGGTCGACGGGACGAACTGCAGGACACCGCGCTGATCCTCGACCAGCATCGCCAGGACGAACTCGGCCGCACCCGCCATCACCGGATACGCGCGTTCCCGTAAGAACGCCACGTCGCCGGTGAACCGGTAGTGCTCCATGAGGTGCGCGGTCAGCCACACCCCGCACGTCGCGCACATCGCCCAGACCGGATCGTCACCGCCCTCGCCCACGGGCCAGGTCGCCCTCCAGATGTCGGCGTTGTGGTGCGACACCCAGCCGGGAGCGTCGTACAGGATCCTTGCGGTCTCGGCGCCGGACGCCGCCAGGCCTTCCAACAGGTCGGTGAGCGGGTCGAAACACTCGCTCAACCCGGTCAGGTCGGCGAGCCAGTAGTTCATCTGCGTGTTGATGTTGTTGGTCCAGTCGCTGGCCCACATCGGCCGACGGTCCTGGTTCCAGACGCCTTGCAGGTTGGCCGCCTGGGTCCCGGGCCGGGACGAGGCGATCAACAGGTACCGGCCCAGGTTGAACGCGAGCGCGACCAGGTCCGGATCGTTGCCGCCGGCAGCGACCGCCTTGATCCGCTCGTCGGTCGGCAGAGTGACGACCGGGCCGAGCTGCAACTCGGCCCGGTCGTAGAGGGTGGCGTGGTCCTCGACGTGACGCGCACGCAACTTGTCCACGGTCACCGCGTCCAGAGCCGCGGTCGCCTCCGCGAGCGCGACGGACAGATCGCGGCCCGGCGGCACCGTCCACCCGGCGAACGTACTGGCGGCGGCCACCAGTACGGTCAGCCGATCCGCCCCGCGAACTGCGACCCCGTCAGGCGAGGACGTGACCGTACCGCCCTCGGCGTGGGCGCGGAGCGCGACGCCGAAGCCGATGCCGCGCCCGTCCTCGTACCGGATCGGGTCCGGCCGCTCGCGGTACTCGATCGTCAGGTCCGACGGCGCCCGGCCGACCACGCCGTAGCTGCCGCCGGCAACTTCCGCGGCGACCGGATGCGGGCTGTCGAGCGCGAGATCGAGATCGACAGCGCCGGCCCGGTCGGCCGTGACGGTCCACACCAGCACCTGGTCCGGCGCGGACACGAAGGTCTCGCGCCGGAACCGCACGCCGTCGACCGTGTAGTCGACGGCGGCGATCCCGGTGCGCAGATCCAGGCTCCTCCTGTAGTCCGCAGGGTCACCCGAAGCCGACCGGATCACCAGGTCGGCGAGCGGCTGGTACGACTCCACCAGCGGCCCCTGCAACGCACGGGTCCGCTCGGTGGCGGCCAGCTGATCGCCGTCCTCCAGCAACAACCGGCGTACGTCGGCCAGCACCGCCGGTCCGTCCGGCACGGTCAGCGTGCGCGGACCGTCACCGGACCAGACGTCGTCGAGGTTGAGCGCGATCCGCTCGTCGGCGACCCGGCCGTACACCTTCGCGCCGAGGTGCCCGTTGCCGAGCGGCAACGCCTCGAACCAGTCGGCCGCGGGGCTACGGAACCACAGGAGGTGTGACAACTACTTGCTCCCGGACTTGTACTTGTCGTAGGCCTGCTGGTTGATCTCCAGGTAGCGCGGCATGCCGGTGCTCTCGAGGCCCTTCACGTACGCGTCCCAGTCGGTGTCGATGTTCTTCGAACCGGTGATGAAGGCCAGCTGGTTCTGGTTGACGTACGTGTTCAGGTTGGTCTGCAGCGTCGCGAGCTCGCCGCTCAGGCTCGGGTCCGGCCAGACCGAGGTCTGCGGGAACCACTGCGCCTTGTCCTCGTGGCCCTCGTACAGCTTGGTGGCCTCCCACAGCCGCCGCTCCAGGCCGGCGCCGGTGTAGATGTCCTTCGGCACGACCTGCGCGTTCCGGTAGGCCAGTGTGTTGTTGTACTGACCGAGCGCGCCCCAGCTGATGTTCTTCGGCGCGTCCTGCTTCGGCTTGTACAGCGCCTTGGTGCTCGCGTCGAGCGCGATGTCACCGGCGGCGGGCTTGGTCCAGCCGACACCCTCCGGGCCCATGTTGGTGATCATCTGGCCCTCGTCGCTGTAGATCCAGTCGAGCATCTTGATCGCCGCGACCTGGGCCTCCTTGCTGGCCTTGTTGGTCAGCATGAACGTGTAGCCGGTCGACGTCGGGTGGTTGTACCCGGTGTAGCTCTTGCCCTCGGGACCGGTCAGCGGCGGGACCGCGTCGTACTGCTTGTCCCGGCCGTCCTTGGAGTCGAGCTGGACGAAGATGCCCGGCCACAGCACCGGCACGGAGCCGAGCACGACAGCCTTCGGGTTGTTGCCCTGCGCCTGCAGCGCCTGCGCGTTCTGGGTGAACGCGGCCTGGTCGATCAGGCCGTCCTTGTACAGGCCGTGGATGTACTTCAGGCCTTCCTTCCACTGGTCCGACGTGACCGGCGTGACGACCTTGTCGCCGTTCAGCGTGATCAGCGACCGGACGCCGTTGTTCGCACCGACCGGGTCGTAGGCGAACGCGTTCATCAGGTACGCGATCAGGCTGCTGTCCTGGGTGTCGGTGGTCATCGGGATCTCGTCGGCCTTGCCGTTGCCGTTCGGGTCCTTGGTCTTGAACGCCTGGAGCACGTTGCGCAGGTCGTCGGTCGTCTTCGGCACCTGCAGGCCGAGCTTCTTCAGCCAGGCGCTGTTGATCCACAGCTTGTCCGGGTAGGTGCAGTGGAAGCAGTCCGCCCACTGCGGCAGCGCGTAGATGTGACCGTCGGGCGCGGTCGACATCTCCTTGTACTCCTTGTTGGAGTCCAGCGCCTTCTGGATGTTCGGCGCGTTCTCCTTGATCAGGTCCTCCAGCGGCACCGCGATGCCCTGCTGGCCGAGCTTGAGCACCTCCGCCTGGGTGAACGCGTCGATCCACGGGATCAGGAAGAACAGGTCCGGGTAGTCGCCGCTGGCGAGCGCGATCTGCCGCTTCTCCTTGGCCGGCCCGGCGTCGTACGTCGTGGTCTGCCAGCGGAACTGGATCTTGAACTTGTCGCTGATGATCTTGGTCACCGCGTTGGTGTCCATGTTGGTGCTCTGGTCGGACGGCGTGAAGGTGTCGATGACGACCTTGCCGTCGGCCGACGTCTCGTTCGCCGCACCCTTGCTCGACTTGTCCGAGCTGCACGCCGCCAGGGCGAGCGCGCCGGCGGCGGCCAGCGCGACCACCTTGCTCACGGATGAGCGCATTGCTGTGTTCCTCTCTGAAGTGGCTGAATCAGCCCTTGACCGCGCCGACCATCACGCCCTTGGTGAAGTGGCGGGCGACGAACGGGTAGATGATCAGTACGGGCAGGCTCGAGATGACGATGAGCGCGTACTTGAGGACGTTGGCCAGCTGTTGCTGTTCGAGCTGCTGGGCCAGACTCGTCGTGGTGGTGGACCCGGTGAGGGTGTTCAGGATCAGCACGTTCCGCAGCACGATCTGCAGCGGGTACAGGCCGGGGTCCTTGAGGTAGATCAGCGCGTCGAAGTAGCTGTTCCACTGGAAGATCGCGTACATCAGCGCGATCACCGCGATCACCGGCTTGGACAGCGGGAGCACGATCGACCACAGGAACCGCAGGTCGCTCGCCCCGTCGATGGTGGCCGCCTCGTACAGCTCCTCCGGGATGGTGCTACGGAAGAACGTCCGCGCGATGATCACCTGCCAGACCCCGATCGCGCTCGGGATCACCATCGCCCAGCGGGTGTTCAGCAGGCCGAGGTCCTGGACCACCAGGTACGTCGGGATCAGGCCGCCGGAGAACAGCATGGTGAAGATCAGCACGCTCATGATCACGTTCCGGCCGAAGAACGTCCGGCGGGACAGCGGGTACGCGATCGCGATCGTCAGCGTGACGCTGATCAGCGTGCCGCCGATCGCGTAGATGAACGAGTTCAGGTAGCCCTTCATGATCAGCGGGTCGCTGAACGCTTCCTTGTAGGCCTTGAGCGACGGCTCGATCGGCCACAGCAGCACCCGCCCGGCGCTGACCGCCGACGGGCTGCTGAACGAGTTCGCGACGATGTAGATGAGCGGGACGGCCACGACGATCAGCGCGAGCCAGAGCATGATCTTCACGCCGGTGAGGAAGATCTTGTCGGCGCGCGTCTCCTCGATCGTCGTGCGCTGCGACTCGTGCCGGCGCGACGACGTACGGCGGAATCCTTGCAACGTGACACTCATGACCAGAGTCCGTTTCCGGTGATGCGCTTGGCGGCGAAGTTCACGCCCAGCAGCAGGAAGAGGTTGATCACCGAGTTGAAGAGCCCGATGGCGGTCGCCATGCTGAAGTCGGCGTTCAGCAGACCGGTCTTGTAGACGTAGGTGGCGATGATCTCCGACTGCGCGGTGTTCAGCGGGTTCTGCAGCAGGAACGCCTTCTCGAACCCGATCGACATGATGTTGCCGACGCCGAGCACCAGGATGATCACCGCGGTCGGCATGATGCCGGGCAGGTCGACGTGCCGGATCCGCTGCAGCCGGCTGGCACCGTCGATCCGCGCCGACTCGTGCAGCGCAGGGTCGATCCCGGACAGCGCGGCCAGGTAGATCACGGCGGAGTATCCGGTGGTCTGCCAGACGTCCGACCACACGTAGATGTGGCGGAAGTAGTCCGGCCGCCCGAGGAAGTCGACCGACGGTACGCCGAACAGCCCGATCGCGTCGTTGACGAAGCCGAGCCGCGGCGACAGCACCAGGATCGTCATCGAGACCACGACCACGGTGGAGATGAAGTACGGCGCGTAGGTGACCAGCTGGACGATCTTCTTGAAGCGGCCGTTGCGGATCTCGTTCAGCGCGATCGCCAGGATGATCGGGATCGGGAAGCTCGCCAGCACCGTGTAGACCGAGAGCAGGAAGGTGTTCTTCACCAAGGTCCAGAAGACCGGGTTCTGGAAGAACAGCTCGAAGTTGCGGAAGCCGACCCAGTCACTGCCCCACGGGCCCTTGATCGGGCTGTAGTTCTTGAACGCGATCACCGCGTTCGCGATCGGGACGTACTTGAAGATCACGAAGTACGCGAGCGGTACGACGACGAGCAGGTAGAGCTGCCAGTGCCGCCGAAGACTGCGCCGGGCCTGGGTCCGGCGACTCGTTCGCGGTGGTTTCCGGGCGGTTGCCGCCGCCGGCGGCGCCGGTGCCGCGGGCGCCGGTTTCACCTCGAAGGTTGCGCTCACTCCGCATCCTTTCCCTCACGCGCTGGAGTGGAACCGATATCCGATAGGATCTCGGGTTTCGCTATCCCGGAGGATGACACAGATCCAAGGACAGCGGAAGAGTTCCCCGGCCGGTCGATACCGGACGGTGACCGATGTGCTCAGATCCCTTGCCGACAAGGGATTCGCGGCGTTGCTCTCAGCAACTATCGGTCGGCAAACGCCAGCTGATCCGGTGGCCAGCCACCGGATCCGGGCACACGCCGATCACACCCGGGGTCGCTCTGAGCCACCGACACCGGACCGATCCACAATTTATTTCTCGTGTTAACTATGTCGCAGTCAACCCGCCCACGGCGGCCCATGTCAAGACCTGGCTTTGGTCAGCTGTCGCCCGATCGCCGCCTCGTCGAACCGGCCGGCGCGCTGACCGTTCCAGAGCTCGGCCATCACCATCAGGACGCGCAGCACGACCTGCAACGGCTCGATCGCAGCCAGCTCCCGCTCACCGAGCGGATCCGCGGCGGTGCGCTCGTAGGCGCCGATCATCTCGCATCCAGGTCTGCCGCCTGGAAGAACCCCTGGCGACGCCCGAGGTCGAGGCCGAAGGCGTCGAGTGGGGGTGTGCGCAGCATCCGAGCATGGTCGCAGCTCGGGAGGGGCCAGACAGGAACCTGACCCGACCATCACGGGGGAACGGCCGGGCCAGGCACTACCGATAGTACTCCTGATGACCAGGCGGGGCCGGGTAATTCGAGGGCGGACGCGCCGGGTGCTCCCCTACTCTTGGGGGCATGCGAACCCGCTCCTGACAGCGCACCACGGCGTGCGCCGAAACCAAGCGTTTGACCTCTGGTCGCGCTTCGTCCTGTCCGCACGCGTCCTCAGGAGCACCCCGCGATGCCTTCGTACCGATCGGCCGACCCGGCCCGGACGTACTACGTCTACAACGCCGCCTGGTCCTTCCTGGCCGCGCTGTCCTTCACCCTGAACCTGGTGTACTACGTCCGCGACGCCGGACTCGACCCGCTGCAGATGGTCCTGGTCGGGACCACGCTCGAGGTCGCCTGCTTCCTCTTCGAGATCCCGACCGGCATCGTCGCCGACCTGTACAGCCGCCGGCTCTCGATCGTGATCGGCTTCCTGCTGATCGGCGCCGGCTTCCTGCTCCAGGGCCTGGTGCCCGCGTTCCTGGCGATCCTCGCCGCGCAGGTGCTGTGGGGCGTCGGCTTCACCTTCACCTCCGGCGCCGACCAGGCCTGGATCACCGACGAGATCGGCGCCGAGCGGGCCGGCCGGGTGTTCGTCCGGGCGCAGCAGTTCGAGCTCGCGGCGAAGATCGCCGGCATCGTCACCGCCGGCGGTCTCGGACTGATCAGCCTGCCGCTGCCGATGGTGATCTCCGGCGCCGGGATGATGCTGCTCGGTCTGCTGCTCGCGCTGTTCATGCGCGAGCAGAACTTCCACCGCACCCCGCGCGCGGAGCGGGAGACGTTCCGGCACCTGGCGGAGACGTTCAAGCACGGTCTCGGGGTCGCCCGGCGGCGCCCCGTCGTACGGACGCTGGTCGTGGTCAGCCTGATCGGCGGCCTGTCGAGCGAGGCGTTCGACCGGTTGTGGTCGGTGAAGATGCTGACCTTCACCTTCCCGACCGTGTTCGGTACGTCGGACCCGGCGTTCTGGTTCACGGTCCTGGCCCTGATCGGCACGCTGCTGTCGCTCGGCACGTCGGTGACGCTCGACCGGCTCTCCCCGGAGCGGTTGTCGGCGGCGCACCCGACCGGGATCCTCGCGACGTTCGCGCTGCTGCAGATCGTCGGCGTGGTCGGCTTCGCGCTGTCCGGCAGCCTCTGGCCGACGCTGGCGGCACTGTGGCTGACCACCGTCGCCGGCACGGTCGCGTACCCGGTCCAGTCCGCGTGGCTGAACCGGCACATCGACTCCCGGTCCCGCGCGACCGTCCTGTCGATGGTGTCGCAGGCGAACGCGATCGGTCAGGTGGCCGGCGGCCCGCCGCTGGGCGCGGTCGGCCGGTCGTCGCTGCGGGCGGCGCTGCTCGCGTCGGGCCTGATCCTGGTCCCGATCCCCGCGCTCTACCTGCGCACCCGGGTCCCGGACGAGGCCGTCACTCGTCGATCTTGATCCGGACGGCTTCGCGGCGGTTGTCGTACGACGACTTGATCAGGCTGGCGACCGTGGTGACGAACAGGGTGCCGACGATGAAGCCGAGCGAGGTCAGGATGCCGATGTGCGGCAGGTGGATCGCGCCGATGTCGTCGATGTGCGAACCGTGCAGCGCCTCGATGATCAGCTTCACGCCGATGAACGCGAGGATCACCGAGAGGCCGACGTTCAGGTAGACGATCCGCTCCAGCAGCCCGCCGATCAGGAAGTACAGCTGCCGCAGGCCCATCAGCGCGAACGCGTTCGCGGTCAGCACGATGTACGCGTCCTGGGTGAGCCCGAAGATCGCCGGGATCGAGTCGAGCGCGAAGATCACGTTCGCCATCCCGATCGCGGAGATCACGATCACCAGCGGGGTCAGCATCCGGCGGCCGTCGATCCGGGTGGTCAGGTTGGCGCCGTCGTAGTCGTGCGACAGCGGCAGAACCCGGCGCAGCCCGCGCAGTACGGCGTTCTCCTGGAAGTCCTCGTCGTCGTTCTCGCCCTCGATCGCCAGGCGGACCGCGGTGTAGACCAGGAACGCGCCGAAGATGTAGAACACCCAGCTCGCCGCCGAGATGGCCGCCGCGCCGGCCAGGATGAACACCGCGCGGAGCAGCATCGAGACCACGATGCCGATGTACAGCACCTTGTCCTGCGCCAGGCTCGGGACGGCGAACCGGGCCATGATGATCACGAACACGAACAGGTTGTCGACGCTCAGGCTGTACTCGGTGATGTACCCGGCGACGAACTCGCTGCCCGACTGTCCGGGGCTGAACAGGAACAGGCCGAGCGCGAACAGCCCGGCCAGGCCGACGTAGAACAGCACCCAGCGGGTGGCGTCCTTGATCGTCACGGTGTGGTTGCGGCGAGCGATCACGATCAGGTCGAACGCGACGATCGCGAGCAACCCGACGATCGTCAGCACCCAGACGGCGGGGGACATGACAGAGACCATGACGAACCTCCGGACGTCGGCGAACAGCTGCTTGGTCCGGAGGTCTCTCCCACCCGGATGACTCCGGGCCGGCAGCACCGGTTCGGCCGCCCAGGCCTCCCGTGATGACGACGCTGCCGCTTCGGGGATACTCCCCTCCACAAACGCGCCAAGTGTATAGGTACCCAACGCATTTGCGATCATGGTATACCGCATACTGACTGCAGAACTAGATCGAAGACCAATATGAGACATCAATGTCTCATATGAGATACAGTTGTCTCATGGCAGTCGACCGAGAGCAGGTACTCCGGGCCGCCGCGAGCCTGTTGATGCGGAAGTCCACCGCGACCATGGACGAGGTCGCCCGGGCGGCCGGGATCAGCCGCGCCACCCTGAACCGGCAGTTCGCCGGGCGGGACGCGCTGATCCGCGCGCTGGAGGAGCTCGGCATCGCCGAGTGCGAGGCCGCCGCGACGCGGGCCGTCGTCGACGACGGTCCGGCCCCGGACGCCGTACGGCGCTTGGTGCGCGAGCTGGAGCCGGCCGCCGGGCTGCTCGCGTTCCTGTACTCCGAGAACCAGCTGTTCGAGGGCGACGAGCAGAACAAGGGCTGGGCACGGCTCGACGCCCGCATGGTCGGCCTCTTCCGGCGCGGCCAGGAGGCCGGTGAGTTCCGGATCGATCTGAGCCCGGTCTGGCTGACCGAGGCGCTCTACGGGCTGCTGGTCTCGGCGGCCTGGGCGATCAGCGAAGGACGCGTGGCCCCCAACGACTTCACGACGAACATCACCGAGCTGCTGCTCGGTGGCGCGACACGGAGACAGGTGTGAAGCAGCAAGTGACGCGGCCCGGGCGCTGGCTCGCGCTCGCGGTCCTGGTGCTCGCCGTGCTGCTCGTCGCGGTCGACGCGACCGTTCTCGGCCTCGCGACTCCGTTCCTGTCCGAGGACCTGCAGCCGTCGGGCAACCAGTTGCTGTGGATCGGCGACGCGTACTCGTTCGTGCTCGCCGGGCTGCTCGTCTCGATGGGCAGCCTGGGCGACCGGATCGGCCGCAAGCGCATCCTGCTGATCGGCGCGACCGCGTTCGGCGCGATCTCGGTGCTCAACGCGTACGCGAACTCGGCCGAGGTGATGATCCTGGCACGCGCACTGCTGGGGGTCGCGGGCGCGACGCTGATGCCGGCCACGCTGGCGCTGATCCGCAACCTGTTCCACGATCCACGCGAGCGCAGTCTCGCGATCGGCATCTGGGGCGCCGCTGCGTCGGCCGGGATGGCGATCGGCCCGATCGTCGGCGGCGTCCTGCTCGAGAACTTCTGGTGGGGTTCGGTGTTCCTGATCAACCTGCCGGTGATGGCGGTGCTGGTCGTCGTCGGCGCTCGGCTGCTGCCCGAGTCCCGGAACCCGGAGCCCGGTCCGTGGGACCTGGTCAGTGTCGTGCTGTCGATGGTCGGAATGGTCGGGATCGTCTACGCGATCAAGGAGTTCGCGGCGCACGGGTTCGGCTGGGTCCCGGTCGCCGCGGCCGTGGCCGGCGCGATCGCGCTCTACGGATTCGTCCGGCGGCAGCGCCGGCTGCCGATCCCGTTGCTGGACCTGAGCCTGTTCCGGAGCCGCGGATTCAGCAGCGCCGTCCTCGCGGACCTGCTCACGATCCTCGGGTTGTCGGGGCTGATCTTCTTCCTGTCGCAGTACCTGCAACTGGTGCAGGGGCTGCGGCCGATCGAGGCCGGGCTCGCGGAGTTGCCGGCTGCGATCGGGTCGATCGTCGCCGGTCTGCTCGCGGGACAGGTGGCGCGGCGGTTCTCGGTGCGCGTCGTCGTGGCCGGCGGGCTCGCGGCGATCGGCCTGGCGCTGGCGGCTCTCACCACGATCGGCGCGGACACGGGCTACCCGCTGCTCGGTACTGCGCTGCTCGTCGTCGGGGCGGGCGCCGGGTTCTCCTTCACCGTGACGGCCGACGTGATCCTGGCCGCCGTACCGAAGGAGGAGGCAGGCGCGGCGAGTGCCGTGTCGGAGACGGCGTACGAGCTCGGCGCGGCGCTCGGTATCGCATTGCTCGGCTCGATCGTGACCGGGGTGTACCGCACCTTCACCGGACCCGCGGGCACGCCCGAGGCGGCTCACGAGTCGTTGGGCGGTGCGGTCGAGGCCGCCGCCAAGCTTCCGCCGCAGACCGCCGCCGCCCTGCTCGACGCCGCCCGGGAGTCGTTCGCGCACGGCGTTTCGATCGCGGCCGGCGTGGGCGCCGTCGTCCTGCTGGCCACCGCGGTCGCGGCGTGGTTCCTGCTCCGCGGCCAACGACTCGGCACCGAACGCTAGGCAAAAAGTTTCCGTTTCTTCGATGAGCCCTGGGAGATTTCGCCGGATCGGAGTACAAAGAAGTTCTGTAGGTCTGTCCGCCCCTAGGCCTAGGAGGAACTGTCATGGCCGGATTCAACGGCGAAGCATCCTGGTTCTGTTGCGGAAACGCATGGGGACCCTGTGCGAGCACCGGTCACGGTGCCTGCGGCACGTGCAATTCCGGGAGCTTCCAGCACGCGTGGCCGAACACTTCGGACGCGTGCCTGTCGATCACCCGTCCGGATCGCTGCGGCTTCACCGGGATGTCCCGGCGTACCTGCGGTTTCCGGCACGCCACCACCAACCTGTGCAACGGAAAACGGGTCGTCACCTCGATCGCGGACTGCGGTCCGCAGACCGACCTGTTCTGCGGAGAACGCGCCTGCTGCGGCGGCACGTGCGCCGCGAACCGCCTGCTCGACCTCACGCCGGCCGCGTTCTCCGCGATCGCCAGCCTGAGCGCCGGTCTGATCCCCGCGAACATCGACGTCGGCTGAGGAGTGAGCTGAGATGACTGCAACGATGGATCGCCGCGCCCTGCTCACCCGCGCCGCGCTCGGCGCGACCGGCCTGGTCGCCGCGAGCGCGATGGGATCGCTGGCTCCCGAGACCGCGTTCGCGGCCGGTGCACAGTTCCCCGACGCCGGGCAGCCGGACCCGAACTTCGCCGAAGGCCTGATCATCGGCCGGAACCAGGATCTCCTGCAGGTGCAGGGATCCGACGGCCGGCTGCACCGGATCCAGCTGACCGGTGTGACGAGTGTCTGGAAGCTTCGGCCGACCACGATCGACCAGGCCAAGATCGGCGACGGGCTGTACGCGCGCGGTGTGCTGTTGCCCGACGGGGTCCTGGCTGCCGAGGCGGTCTGGGTGAACATCGTCAACCTGACCGTCGCGATCACCTCGATCGGGCGCAACGGCGTCCAACTCGACCATCACGGGCAGAAGGTCGTCGGGCATGTCCAAGCCGGGACCACCGCGGCCGTGTACAACGGCACGCCGGCGGTGTCGGACCTGTCGATGCTCAAGGTCGGCCGGCACGCCCAGGTGATCGGCGCCTGGCGGCCGGGGACGAACGAGATCGACATCGCCACCATCTACACGTCGAACTGACATGGGCGCCGTGGCGGCTGCGCAGCCGCTCTTGATCGGACTGCTCCTGCTCTGGTCGGCCTACGGCAAGTTCAAGGCCCCCGACCAGGCCGACCGCACCGCCCTACCGACCCTGGTCGGCGAGTCCCGAGCCGAACCTGTCTACCGGACCGTCGCCACCGTGGAGGCTTTGCTGGCACTGGCGCTTCTCCTGCCGCCTTCCTGGCCGGTCGAGGCGTTCGCCGCTGTCGCACTGTCCGTCGGCTTCACCGGATTCCTGATCTACTCGAAGGTCGTCGTCCCCGAGGCCTCCTGCGGGTGCCTGAAGGCTTCCGCGAAGCCGGTCGGCTACCGGGCGATCGGTCGCGCGTTGTTGCTCCTGGCAACCGCCGGGCTCGCGACCACGGCAGCCGCCGGCTGGTGGTCGGCCGGCGCCGGATTGCTGGTGCTCGTCGTCGAGGCGGCGGCGTTCGCGATGCTGTCCGCCGAGCTCGACCGGTACTGGCTGCTGCCGTTGCGGCGCTTCCGGATCCGGCTCAGCCACCCGTACGCCGGTACGGCCTCCAGCACCACACCACTCGTCGCGACCCAGCGGCGCGTGATCCTCAGCCCGGCGTACCGCGCGGTCGACGGGATGCTGAGCTCCGACATCCACGACTACTGGGACGACGAGGACTGGCGGTTCGTGAGCTACGCCGCCAGGTACGACGGCCGCCGCGCGACCGCCGTCTTCGCCGTACCGCACCAGGACTCCACACCGTCGGCGATCCGGGTCGCCGTCGTCGAGGAGACGACCGGCCTGACGCTGTACCGCCCGACGGTGCTCGCCACCGCCTAGCAGCCGAGGCCGAAGGCCCCCGCGGACCTTCCGCGGGGGCTTTCGTGCGGTTGACAGCGACTCCGGTAGTTAGGACGCACTCCTAATAGTCCCCTGCAGCTCCTCCGGCGGGATGTCTGTCGAGCTGCGGATTGCTACACCGGGCGGCCGAAGTCGGCGTAGGCGGGGATGCCGGTGGTGAGGGCCTGTTCGGCGAGGGTGAGGCGGCGGGTCATGGAGGGGCGGAGGCGTGGGGCTGCTTCAGGGAGAGTGAGGAAGTGGTGAGCACGCGCCTCGGTCGGGTCGAGGGTGAGGGTGTCGCCGTCCAGGACGCCACCGTCGAAGACGAACGCCAGCGAGTCGGACCACAGCCCGCTGGCAGGGACCCAGTCGACGACCAGCAGGCGGCCGATCTCCAGGACGAGGCCGATCTCCTCCCGCACCTCCCGGCAGCACGCCTCGTACGGCGACTCGTTCATCTCGACGATGCCGCCCGGGATGTCGAGCGTCGGCTTGTACGTCGGCTCGAGAAACAGGATCCGCCCGTCACGGTCCCGGATCAGCGCACCCCCGGCGGCGGTCTTCCGCGGCATCCGGCCTGCGATCCCCGGGTTGAACTCCTGCTCCGGCTCCCCCTCGGCGGCAAGATCGTCTTGTCGGTTCACCGCACTAGTGTCGTACGCCGACGAAGGAGGTGCCACGATGCTCAGAGGGCGATCCGCGAAGGGCCACTGGTTCGGGACGGTGATCGACGCGCCGGACCCGCAGGCGCTCGGGCTGTTCTACCACGAGATTCTCGGCTGGGAGATCTACAAGAACGAGCCGAACGAGTTCACGCTGGCAGTCCCGGGCAACTCCGAGACGTATCTGGCTTTCCAGCCGCAGACGTCCGCGCCCTGGGCTCGGCCGGTGTGGCCGGCGACTGAAGGACAGCAGCAGATGATGATGCACCTGGACATCGAGGTCGGCGACCTCGAGACCGCCGTCGAGCACGCCCTGGAACTCGGCGCCACGCTCGCCGACTTCCAGCCGCAGGGCAATGTCCGGGTCCTGATCGATCCGGCGGGGCATCCGTTCTGTCTCTACACCTGATCCAGTTGGGTGCGGAGGTAGGTGAGTTTGCCGGGGTTCAGGACGGCGCGGATCCTGGCGATGGCGCCGTCCCGGAGCTCGGGGACGAGTACGCCGGTGAGGTTGCCGGACTCGTGGACCAGGATCGCGGGCGCGGCGTTGACCTCGATCACGGACAGCCGGGCCGCCAGGGCGCGGGGGCCGGCGGCGAGGCCGGCCAGGTAGTGGGCGGCGTCGGAGCGGCCGAAGATCGGTTCGCGGGCCGCGGTCGCCTTGCCGCCGCCGTCGGCCCAGATTGCCGCGTCCTCGGTCAGGATCGCCTCCAGACCCGTGACGTCGCCGTCGACGGTGGCCGCGACGAACCGCTCGACCAGGGCCGTCGCGTCCGCGGGTCGCGCCTCGAAGCGTCGCCGCTCGTCGCCGAGGCGGGCGAGCGCGCGGTGGTACAGCTGCCGCGCGTGCCCTTCGTCGACCCCGAGCACCTCGGCGCTGTCCCGGTGCGTGTAGCCGAACGCCTCCCGCAGCACGAAGACCGCCCGCTCCGGCGCGGTCAGCTTCTCCAGCAGCACCAGGAAGCCGAGCGACATCGTGTCCCGCCGCTCGACGAGCTCCTGCGGGTCGTTGCCCGTAGCAATGGGCTCGGGCAGCCACGGACCGACGTACCGCTCCCGCCGGGCCCGTGCCGACGTCAGCCGGTTGATGCACAGGTTCGTGACGACGGTGGTCAGCCAGGCGGCCGGCGTCTGCACCGGTCCGTGCCCCGATCGCCAGCGCAGGTACGCGTCCTGCACGACGTCCTCCGCCTCGGTCGCCTCGCCGAGCATCCGGTACGCGATCCCGAACAGGCGCGGCCGCTGCTGCTCGAACTCGGCGACCTCGTCCACGGCCTCAATTGTCACGGACGCTCCGCGAACGGGACGAGCTGCTCGCGGTCCCCTTCCCGTACGGCGAGCTCCTGCCGCCAGACGGGGTTGTCGACGAAGTGGTTGTCGAAGCGCTCCGCGGTCGCGAGCACCTCGGCCGGCGACGCCGCGCCGCGCCGGATGCGATCGCCGAGCCGGAAGTACTCGAACCGGTTGTTGCCCGGGGCCTTCACGATCAGCACGTCGGCGCCGGTGTCCATCGGCGTACCCCAGGCGTGGTGCATCAGCGGCGGCACCAACAGGTAGTCGCCCTTGCGGACGGTCAGGACCTGGTCGCCGGCGAGGATCCGGAGCGCGCCGTCGAGCAGATAGAACATCTCCGGCGACTCCCGGTGGAAGTGCGGCGGCGGGCCGTCGATGCCCGGGCCGAGCGTGGTCCGGACGACGTTCATGGTCCCGCCGGTCCGGTCGGCGTCGGCGATCAGCCAGGTCTGGTTCGGCGCCTCGCCGAGCCGCTCGGCACCGGCGCCACGGGTCAGGACTGCGGTCTGGTCTGCGTTCATGCCCACCTGACCGGGCGGCCGCCCCGATTCGTGACGACGCCGGATGTGACGGCCGTCACTGCGCGATCGATCAGTTTTCGAGAAGCAGCTGCGGTCCGGCGGCTTCTAGTGTTTGGAGTACCGACGAGCAGAAAGGCACTCCGATGGCCACCACGAAGAAGAAGTCGTACGACGGGTTCACCGCGGAAGAGCAGGCCGCGATGAAGGAGCACGCGAAGGAGCTGAAGAGCAAGCAGGACCCGGCCGAGGCGCAGGCGGCGAAGATCGCGGGGATGGCCGACGCCGACCGGGTGATGGCCGAGCGGCTCAACGAGCTGATCCCGCAGATCGCGCCGGACCTCACCCCGAAGCTGTGGTACGGCATGCCGGGCTGGGCCAAGGACGGCAAGATCGTCTGCTTCTTCCAGGACGCCGCGAAGTTCAAGGCCCGGTACGCCACCTTCGGGTTCAACCCGCCGGCCGCCCTCGACGACGGCGACTTCTGGCCGACCTCGTACGCCCTGCTCGAACTCACCCCGGCCGTCGAGAAGAAGATCGTCGCCCTGGTCAAGAAGGCCGCCGGCTAGACAGCCGGCCGGACCCGGGCGGCCGGTCCGGCACTGCCTGCGTGGCAAAATCTGGCGGGTGCAGATCGGGATGCTGGGGCCGTTCGAGGTGCGGGCCGACGACGGGAGCGTCGTCGACGTGCCTGGAGCGCGGTTGCGCGGGCTGTTGGTCGCCCTGGCGCTCGACGCGGGACGTGTGGTGCCGAAGGCAACGCTCGTCGACTGGATCTGGGGTGAACAGCCGCCGGCGGACGCGGCGAACGCCTTGCAGCGCTTGGTTTCCCGCCTCCGCAAACTGCTGCCGGTCGAGGGACACACGGACGGTTACCGGCTGCAACTCGATCCGGACGCCGTCGACGCCGTGCGGTTCGAGCGGCTCGTCACCCGTGCCCGCATCGATCAGGACCCGCAGGGCATCCGCCTGCTGCGGGAGGCGCTCGCATTGTGGCGCGGGCCTGCGATGCGGGACGTCGGCCTGACCGAGAGCGGTGCGTTCGACGCGGCCGTGACCCGGCTGGACGGGCTCCGCCTGACCGCGACCGAGGACCGGTACGACGCCGAGATCACACTCGGCCACGGCGCGGAACTCGTCACCGAGCTGACCGACCTGGTCGCCGCGCACCCGGTCCGCGAACGTCTCGTCGCCGCCCTGATGCGTGCGCTGGTCGCCTCCGGCCGCGACACCGAGGCGCTGCGCACGTACGAGCGCACCCGCGAGATCCTCGCCGACGAACTGGGCGTCGACCCGTCGCCGGAGCTGTCCGCCCTGCACGTCGCGCTGCTCCGCGGCGAGCTGGTCCGGCGCGACGAGAAGCGGAACACGAACCTCCGCGAGGAGCTGACGACGTACGTCGGCAAGGAGACCGACGTCGCCGCGGTCCGCGACCTGATCGCCGGGCACCGCTTGACGACGCTGATCGGGCCGGGCGGATCGGGTAAGACCAGGCTCGCGTCGGAGACGGCCCGGACCGTGCTCGGTGATCTGCCCGACGGCGTCTGGATGGTCGAGCTCGCGGCGATCGGCGCCGACGGGGACGTGGCGCAGGCGACGCTCGGGGCGCTCGCGCTGCGGGACGCGCTGCTCGGCGACGTACCGGACACCGACCCGACCGACCGGGTGGTCGCCGCGGTCCGCGAGCGGGCGATGCTGCTGATCCTGGACAACTGCGAGCACGTGATCGAGTCCGCCGCGACGTTCGCGCACCGGGTGCTCGGCGAGTGCCCGCGGTTGCGGATCCTCGCGACGAGCCGGGAACCGCTCGGGATCACCGGCGAGGCGCTGTGGCCGGTCGCGCCGCTTGCCGTGCCCGCGGACGGGAGCGACATCGCCGCGTCGCCCGCCGTTCGGCTGCTGCAGGACCGCGCCCGGGCCGTCCGCGCGGACCTCGCGCTCGACCCGGAGACGATGGCCCGGATCTGCCGTGCGCTCGACGGGATGCCGCTGGCGATCGAGCTGGCCGCGGCCCGGCTGCGCACCATGTCGCTGGAGCAGCTCGCCACCCGCCTCGACCACCGTTTCCGACTGCTGACCGGCGGCAGCCGTACGGCGCTTCCCCGCCACCGCACGCTGCGCGCGGTGGTCGACTGGAGCTGGGAGCTGCTGACCGACGCCGAGCGGTCGGTGCTGCGCAGGCTCGCGGTGTTCTCGGGCGGCGCCGGTCTGGAGGCGGCCGAGCAGGTCTGTGCGGGCGGCGAGGTCGAGTCGTGGGAGGTGCTCGACCTGCTGACCGCGCTGACCGAGAAGTCGCTGGTGGTCACGAAGGACGAGGGCGCGCCGCGGTATCGGCTGCTCGGCACGATCAAGGAGTACGCGCAGCAACGTCTCGAGGAGGCAGGTGAGACCGACGCGGCCCGCCGTACCCACCTCGCGTTCTTCACCGAGCTGGCCGAGACCGCCGACCCGCACCTGCGGCGCACCGAGCAGCTCGAGTGGCTGGCCATCGTCGAGGCCGAGCACGACAACATCGCCGGCGCGATGCGCGGGGCGCTGGCGGCGGGTGACGCGGAGGGCTCGATGCGGCTCGCCGCGGCCGCCGGGTGGTACTGGTGGTTCGCCGGGCACAAGGTCGAGGGCAGCGAGTTCCTGATGGCGGCCCCGGAGGTGCCGGGCGAGGCGTCCGACGAGAGCCGCGCCGTGGTGTACGCGTTCGTCGCCAACTTCATGACGTCGGGGCGCGGCCGCGACCAGTTCGACGCCGAGGAGTGGATCCGCAAGACCGCGGACCTCAGCCGGCGGGTCGAGAGCCCGCACCCGGCGGTGACCCTGTCGACCGCGCTGGAAGGCCTGCTGCAAGGGGCCGGCTCGTTCGTGTCCACGTTCGAGCCGCTGCTCACGGACAAGGACCCCTGGGTACGGGCGCTGGCGCGGCTGCAGACCGGCAAGATGCGGATCTTGCTCGGCGACGGCGACCGGGACGCCGACCTGGCGCTCGAAACCGCGCTGTCCGAGTTCCGCGCGATCGGCGAACGCTGGGGCATGTCGTTCGCGCTCACCGAGCTGGCCGACCGGCTCGCGGTCCGCGGCGAGTTCGCCGACGCGTGCGCGTACTACGAGCGAGCGGTCGCGGTCGCCACCGAGGTCGGCGCGAGCGAGGACGTCGTCCGGATGCGGTCCCGGCAGGCACAGCTGTACTGGCTGGCCGACGACCAGGACGCGAGCTCGGCCGCGATGGCGGACGCCCAGCGACTGGCCGAGCGGGTCGCGTGGCCGGAGGCACTCGTCGAGCTGGCACTGTGCAAGGCGGAGCTCGCGCGCTGGCGCGGTGACGCCGAGGAGGCGCGCCGCCAGCTCGACCAGGCGACGACGATGCTCGGCCGCGAGGCGGAGCAGGCGACCCTGCGCGCGACGATCCAGGACGCGCTGGGGTATCTGGCCACGGATCTCGACCAGGCTTGGCAGCACCGCAGCGCGGCATTCCAGGCGGCGGCCGAGGGCGGACACGTCCCTGGGATCGCCCAGATGCTGGTCGGTATCGCGGATCTGGCGCTGCGTTCCGGCCAGGACGAGCAGGCCGCGCGGCTGCTCGCGGCGAGTGCCGTCGTCCGCGGTCTGCCGGATCGCTCGAACCCGGATGTGGCCGCGCTGGAGCAGGAGACGCGCCGCCGCCTCGGTGACGCGAAGTTCACCGAGGCGACGGAAGAGGGCCGGCGGGCGAGCTGGCGCGAGCTCGTCGAGGTCACGCTCGCTTCTTGAACGTCGAGGTCGCCCAGACGTAGCCGACCACGGCGATCCCGAGGCACCACGCGAACGCGGCGATCATGTCACCGGTGTGCGGCGCGCCGTTCAGCAGACCGCGCAGGCTCTCGATGATCGGTGTGAACGGCTGGTACTGCGCGAACTGCTTCACGCCGGGACCCATCTTGTCGGCCGGCACGATCGCGCTGCTGAAGAACGGCAGCATCACCAGCGGCACCGAGGCCAGGCCGGCGGTCTCCGGCGTCTTCGCGAACAGGCCGAGCGCGACGGTCAGCCAGCCGGTCGCCAGTCCCAGCAGGACGACGAGACCGATCACGCCGAGCCACTGCCCGAAGCTCGCCGACGGGTCGAAGCCGAGCGCGAACGCGACCCCGATGATCGCGGCGACCGCGATCAGGTTGGTGAGCACGCTGGCGATCACGTGCCCGGTGAGGACCGCGCCGCGCGGCACGTCCATCACCTTGAACCGGTTGATGATGCCCTTGGTCATGTCGGAGTTCACCGACGTCGCCACGGCGCCGAGGCCGTAGCAGACCGCGAGCAGGAGCATGCCGGGGGTCGCGTAGTCGACGTACGGGACGCCGACACTGAACGCGTCGCCGAGCATGTAGACGAACATCAGCATCACCACGACCGGCATCAGCACGGCGTTGAACACCGACGTCGGGTTCCGCGCGATGTGCTTGAAGTTCCGGCGCAGCATCACGATCGAGGGGTTCTTCATCGCGCGACTACCTCCGCGGTGTCGTGCCCGGTCAGGGCGAGGAAAACGTCATCGAGGTCAGGGGTGTTGACGGAGAACTCGTCGGCATCGAGCGAGTGCTCGTCGAGCCGGTCGAGCAGCGTGCGGACCGACCGGGTGCCACCGTCGCTGGGGACGCGCAGGGTCAGCGCGTCGTCGTCGCGGGTCGAGCCGGGCATGATCTCCGCGGCCTTGCCGAGGTCGGCCGCCGAGCCGAACCGGAACCGGACGTGGGTGCCGGGAATCTGCCGCTTCAGCTCCTCCGGGGTGCCCTGGGCAACCAGTCGGCCCTTGTCGAGCACCGCGATCTTGTCGGCCAGCTGGTCGGCCTCGTCCAGGTACTGCGTGGTCAGGAAGATGGTCACGCCGTCGGCCAGCAGCTCGCGGATGATCGTCCACATGGTGCGCCGGCTGCGCGGGTCGAGGCCCGTCGTCGGCTCGTCCAGGAAGATGATCCGCGGGTTGCCGACCAGCGTCATGGCCAGGTCGAGCTTGCGGCGCATGCCGCCGGAGTACGTCGCCGCGGACTTGTCCGCGGCCTCGGTCAGGTCGAAGCGCTCCAGGAGCTGGCTGACCGTGCCCTTGGCCGCGCCTGCGGTCAGGTCGACCATCAGCTGGAGGTTCTCGCGGCCGGTCAGCAGCTCGTCCACGGCCGCGAACTGGCCGGTGACGCCGATCGCGGACCGGACCGCCTTGGCGTCGGTCGCGACGTCGTGCCCGGCCACCCGGACCGTACCGCTGTCGGCCTTGGTCAACGTGGTCAGCACGTTCACCGTCGTCGTCTTGCCGGCCCCGTTCGGGCCGAGCAGCGAGAAGACGGTGCCCGCTGGGACGTCGAGGTCGATCCCGTCGAGCACGGTCTTGTCGCCGAATGCCTTGCGCAGTCCTGTGACCGCGATCGCCGAAGTTGTCATGTAACCACCGTCGGCGGGAGCCCTGACACGCACCTGACACGCCGCCTACACGGTGTCGGCCTCGTGTCCGCGCCCGTCGCAGGGCCTTGTCAGTGCGCGCGGCGAGAGTTGTCGGCAACCGACCCCCGAGGAGCTCAGATGTCCACCTTCACCACCCCCGCGCCGATCTCCGCCACCGTCGACATCATCTTCGGCAACATCACCGTGAAGGCGAGCGACCGCACCGAAACCGTCGTCGAGATCCGGCCGGCCGACCCCGCCTGGGAGCTGGACGTCAAGGCCGCCGAGCAGGTGCTCGTCGAGTTCACCGACGGCAAGCTGCAGGTCAGGCACCCGAAGCTGCGATCGATCTTCAGCAAGCGGTACGGCGCGATCCAGGTCCTGATCGAACTGCCGACCGGCTCGCAGCTGCACGGCTACACCGCCAAGGGAGAGTACGTCGTGGAGGGCGAGATCGGCTCGGGCGAGCTGAAGACCGCCAACGGCGACATCAGGGTCGGCACCGTGACCGGCAACCTGCGCGCCAAGTCGGCCACCGGGCATATCACCGTCGAAGTGGCCGGCGCCGAGATCAACGCCCGGACGGCGAGCGGGAACATCCGCGTCGGCACTCTGGGCACCGGCTCCGTCGACCTCTACACCGCCACCGGCGAGGTCGCGATCGGCGTCCCCGCCGGCACCGCGGCCGCCCTGGACGCACACACCTCGGTCGGACGGGTCTTCAACCACCTGGACACCGCCGACGCCACCACCCGCACCGTCCCGGTCCGCGCCCGCACCCACGGCGGCAACATCACCCTCACCCGCGCCTGACGTGCATTTACAGCAGGACGTCTCGGGCGGCACCTAGTGCACCTGAGCGGGGACGGGTCTGCGTGTACAGCGTCTCACCGGTGCACTACCTGTCGAGCTGCACACCGTTGGTGTGAGCGTCGGGTCACCGTCGAAAAGCGAGGTGAATTTTGTCGGAGTGTTGACGGAATAATTCCCGGTTCCTACCGTCGCCAGCGTGCAGACGTTTCCAGGAGTGCAGGCGCTGGTGCGGAGGACCCACGAGGAACGGGTCCTCCAGGTGCTGCGTGAGCAGGGGGCGCTGAGCCGGAACCAGATCGCCCGCGCGGTCGGTCTGTCCCGGACGACGCTGTCCGAGATCACCGGGAGCCTGCTGCAGCGCGGCGCCATCGTGGTGACCGACACCGACGCGGCGCACCGGGAGGGCAGCGGGCGTCCCGCCGAGCGGCTGGCGCTGGACCCGGCGTCCGGGCAGTTCATGGGCGTCGACTTCGGGCACCGCCGCGTGCATGTCGTCGTGGCCGACGCCTCGCACGAGATCGTGGCCTCCGGCTCCGGACGGTACGACGACCGCGTGGACTGGCCGACCCGGCTCGACGTCGCGTTCGGCCTGGTGGAGCGGCTGAGCGACGAGTACGGCGTCCACTACGGCGCCCTGCAGGGTGTGGGCATCGGGATCCCGGGCCCGTACTCGGGCAAGCCGGGCGTCCGCGACTACCCGTCGCACCGGGCCGCGGCCGAGGGCTTCCACGAGGCCTCGGTCGACGAGGCCTTCTGCGAGCGGTTCGGCGCGCCGGTGATCGTCGACAACAACACCCGGCTGGCGGCGCTCGCGGAGGCGATCTTCGGCGCGAAGACGATCGAGAATCTCCTGTACGTCCGCCTGTCCGACGGCGTCGGCGGCGGCCTCGTCGTCGGCGGCCGCCTGGTCTCCGGATCGGCCGGTCTGGCGGGCGAACTCGGCCACGTCACCGTCCGCGCCGACGGCGACTCCTGCCGCTGCGGCAAGAACGGCTGTCTCGAGACGATCGCCTCGGTCCCCGCGATCCTGGCCGCCTGCCGCACCGCCGGGCTGCGGGCCGAGAGCCTCGACGACCTCGCGGCCGCGGTCGCCCGTTCGCATCCGCTCGCCGACCGCGTACTGCGTGACGCTGCCGCCGCGGTCGGCCGCGTCCTCGCCGCTGTCGCGATGGCGCTGAACCCCGCCGAGATCGTGATCGGCGGCGAGATCACCCGGATCGCGCCGGTGATCGTCGAGCAGGCCGCCGCCACCGTCGCGTACGAGCTCTTCCCGGGCGCCGCCTCCCCCGGCGTCCGCGCAGCGCACCTCGCCGACGACGACGGCGCGCTCGGCGCCCTCGCCGCGGTGTTCCACAGCTCGCCGCTGCTGGCGGGCTACCCAGAGACGCCGGCGCCCGCCGGCGCCGGTTCGCGGGCGGCGATCCGCCCGCGGCAGACCCGAGGAGTGGCCGATGGCCGTGATCAGTGACCAGACCGCCCGCGGCGCGAAGCCGCGCGACCGCGCCGGAGGACGAACGCGCACCCGGGCCGGTGGTCTTCCGCTGCTGCTGAACGCGGTGTCGGTCGGCGTCGGCATCGCGGTGTGGTGGGCGTTGGCGCTCGCCGGGCTCAAACTGCCCACCCCGCCCGAGGTCGTCGCGCAGGCGATCACCCTGATCGGAAACGGCACGCTGGGCAAGGACGTGCTGGCCAGCCTGACGCGGGTGCTGATCGGCTTCGCGCTCGGCACCGCCGCGGCGATTCCGGTCGGCTTCCTGATGGGCTGGTACGCCGTGGTGCGCGGACTGGTCGAGCCCTGGATTCAGTTCTTCCGCACCGTCCCGCCGCTGGCGATCATCCCGCTGGCGATCGTGCTGATGGGGATCGGCGAGGCGCCGAAGATCTTCGTGATCTTCCTGGCCGCCTTCCTGGCCTGCGTGATCTCGACGTTCCAGGGCGTGGTCAACGTCGACCGGACGCTGATCAACGCCGCCCGGGTGCTGGGCGCCAAGGATGCCGGCATCTTCGCCCGGGTCGTGGTGCCGGCCTCGACGCCGTTCATCCTGGTCGGCATGCGGGTCGGCCTCGGATCGGCCTGGGCGACCCTGGTGGCCGCCGAGCTGATCGCCGCCCAGCAGGGCCTCGGCTTCCGGATGCAGAACGCGCAGCTCTACTACGACCTGCCGACGATCTTCGTCGGCCTGATCTCGATCGGCATCCTCGGCCTGCTGATGGACCGGATCCTGCTGACCGCCGAACGCAAACTCACCGGATGGCAGGAGCGCCGATGAAGATCTCCGTCCGGTCCGTGACCAAGACCTTTGCCCTGGGCAAGGACACGTTCACGGCGCTCGACCAGGTGTCGCTGGACATCGCCGCCAACGAGTTCATCACCGTGGTGGGTCCGTCCGGCTGCGGCAAGAGCACGCTGATGAACATCCTCGCCGGCCTGGAGGAACCGACCTCGGGGCGGGCGCTGGTCGACGGCGTACCGGTCGAGGGGCCCGGGCCGGAGCGCGGCGTCATCTTCCAGCAGTACGCGCTCTTCCCCTGGCTGACCGTGCGCAAGAACGTCGAGTTCGGTCTCAAGACCGCTGGTGTCGGGAAGGCCGAGCGCCGCGAACGGGCCCAGCACTTCATCGACGTGGTGGGGCTCGGCGACTTCGCCGACGCGCTGCCCAAGATGCTGTCCGGCGGGATGCGGCAGCGCTGCGCGATCGCTCGCGCGTACGCCGTGAACCCGTCGATCCTGCTGATGGACGAGCCGTTCGGGGCCCTGGACGCACTCACGCGCGTGAAGCTGCAGGAGCAACTGCTCGACACGTGGAGCCAGGAGCAGCGCACGGTCCTGTTCATCACCCACGACGTCGACGAGGCGGTCTTCCTGGCGAACCGCGTCATCGTGATGGCCGCGCGGCCCGGGCGGATCTACGACGTGATCGACGTCGACCTGCCCTACCCGCGGTCGGAGGAGTTTCGGCTCAGCGCCGAGTTCGCCGACCTGCGCAACCGCGTCTGGCACTCCGTCTACCACCAGGACGGCCGCACGGCCGCCGAATCCACCGTCACCGTTCGACCCTAAGGAACCTCATGTCTGTCTCACGCAAGCTCTCGGCCCTCGCTGCCGGCGCCGTTGCTCTCACGCTCGCGCTCGCCGGCTGCGGCGGGTCGGACGACAAGGCCGCCGACGGCGGCCCGCTGCAGGAGGTGAACTTCGGCTACATCGCCGACTACAACGGCACCAGCCTGCTGGCGATCGCGAACGACCAGAAGCTCTGGCAGAAGCACGGCCTGAAGGCGAGCACCAAGGTGTTCACGAACGGCCCGCTGCAGATCCAGGCGCTCGGCACCGGCGACCTCGACTTCGGCTACATCGGCCCGGGCGCGTTCTGGCTGCCCGCCTCCGGGCAAGCCAAGGTGATCGCGATCAACACGCTCGGCAACGCCGACCGGGTGATCGCCCGCTCCGGGACCACGTCGATCGACCAGCTGCGCGGCAAGACCGTCGGCGTACCGGAAGGCACGTCGGGTGACATGATCCTGACGCTGGCGCTGCAGAAGGCCGGGATGACGAAGAGCGACGTGAAGGTCGTCAACATGGACGCCTCGACGATCGTGTCGGCGTTCGCGTCCAAGAAGATCGACGCAGCCGGCTTCTGGTACCCGGCGATCGGCACGATCAAGAAGCAGGTCCCGGATCTCACCGAGCTCGCGAAGAACTCCGACTTCGAGTCCCAGGTCTCGTTCCCGACAGCCTTCGTGGCCGGCAACGACGTCGTGTCCGGCCAGAAGGACAAGACCGAGAAGACGATCGCCGTCCTGCGCGACGCGATGGCCTACCGCTCCGCCAACATGGACAAGTCGATCGAGCTGACCGCGAAGATGCTCAACGTGCCGGTCGACCAGGTCAAGGCCGACGCGGGCAACGTCAAGGTGCTGTCGGTCGACGACCTGGACGCCAAGACCAAGGACGGCACGATCGACAAGTGGCTGAACGGGATGGCCGACTACTTCGTCCAGGCCGGCAAGCTGAAGTCGAAGGTCGACCCGAAGACCTACTACACCGGCGACCTCTTCACCGCGGCGGCCTCCAAGTGACCCAGCCGAAGAACATCCTCTTCCTGATGACCGACCAGCACCGGGTGGACACACTCGGTGCCTACGGCAACCAGTTGGGGACCACCCCGAACCTGGACGAGCTGGCCCGGACCGGAACCCGCTTCGACCGGTGGTACACGCCGACGGCGATCTGTACGCCGGCCCGGGCCAGCCTGCTCACCGGGCAGGCGCCGTTCCGGCACAAGCTGCTGGCGAACTACGAGCGGAACGTCGGCTACCTCGAAGACCTGGGCGAGGGCACCTTCACGTTCTCCCAGGCGCTGCGCGACCGCGGGTACAACTGCGGGCTGATCGGCAAGTGGCACGTCGGCACCGACAAGTCGGCCGGTGACTTCGGCTTCGACGGGCCCGACCTGCCCGGCTGGCACAACCCGGTCGATCACCCGGACTACCTGGCGTACCTGGCGGAGCGGGACCTCCCGCCGTACGAGATCTCGGACCGGATCCGCGGCACGCTGCCGAACGGCGGGCCGGGCAACCTGCTCGCCGCCCGCCTGCACCAGCCGGTCGAGGCGACGTTCGAGCACTACCTGGCGACCCGGGCGATCGAGATGCTCGAGCGGTACGCCGCGGACGGCGGGAAGCCGTTCTTCCTGGCGCTGCACTTCTTCGGGCCGCACCTGCCGTACATCCTGCCGGACGAGTACTTCGACCTGATCGACCCGGCGGACGTCGAGCTGCCGCGGTCGGTGGCGGAGACGTTCCAGGGCAAGCCGATGGTGCAGAAGAACTACAGCGCGCACTGGACGTTCGACACGATGCCGATCGAGACCACGCGCAAGCTGATCGCGATCTACCAGGGCTACGTCGCGTTGATCGACTTCGAGCTCGGCCGGGTGCTGGACGCGATGCAACGGCTCGGGCTGGCCGACGACACGTCGGTGTTCTTCACGTGCGACCACGGGGAGTTCACCGGCTCGCACCGGCTGCACGACAAGGGGCCGGCGATGTACGAGGACATCTACCGCACGCCCGGTCTGCTCCGGGTGCCCGGGCAGCCGGCGGGCGTCGTACGGAACGAGTTCGTCAGCCTGCTCGACTGCACCGCGACGATCCTCGAACTGGCCGGGGCCGATCCGAAGAACGCGGTCGACTCACGGAGCCTGCTGCCGCTGGTGGGCGGCGAGCCGGCCGAGTGGGACGACGACATCGTCTGCGAGTTCCACGGGCACCACTTCCCCTATCCGCAGCGGATGCTGCGCACGGACC
The DNA here is from genome assembly GCF_040610875.1 of Kribbella sp. NPDC003505. Classification (NCBI taxonomy): domain Bacteria; kingdom Bacillati; phylum Actinomycetota; class Actinomycetes; order Propionibacteriales; family Kribbellaceae; genus Kribbella; species Kribbella sp. NPDC003505. Next base: position 590,695 of record NZ_JBEXNA010000001.1, read on the forward strand.
GGTACAAGCTCGTGGTGAATCCGGACTCGGTGAACGAGCTGTACGACCTGGAGCTCGACCCGGACGAGCTGCTCAACGTGTACGAGCACCCGGAGCAGGCCGGCGTACGGTCGCAGCTGATGCGGCGGCTGTACACGGTGCTGCGCGAGCGGGGCGACAACTTCTATCACTGGATGACGTCCATGTACGACGTGGGCGATGTCGGCTACGACCCGACGATGAGCGGCCTCGACGAGACGACGTACCAGAAGTGAAGCCGTGGGGCCCTCTTTTCGGGAGGGCCCCACGATTCGGTTACTGCAGTGCGCGGAAGTCGTCGATCCAGGCGTAGCCCGGCGTCGACATCGCGTCGGCCCGAGGCTGCACGGTGAGCGATGCGAAGACACTGTTCAGCAGCCACGGCGCCTTCGTGGCGCTCCAGCCGGCCGTCATCGACGGGATCTGCCGGAAGCCGTACGTCGCGACCGCGAGCCGGCCCGTGGCGCGGAAGCGTTCGAGTTCGTCGCGCAGGAAGTGCTTCTTCGACTCGAACCACGGGCTCTCGGACAGCAGGTCGTTCCACTTGCGGGCCGGGAACGGCTGCTTGACGGCGTCGCCGATGACTTCCCACACCTGCCGGTCGGGCGAATAGCCGTACCGCCTGGCGAAAGCCGCGGGGATGCGGTCGGTCAGGTGCTGCTGCCAGTACCAGACGAGCGAGAACTCGGTGACCAGGAACGTCTGGCCGGGCCGGAGCCGGGGCAGTGTGTAGTCGAGGAAGGCCTGGATCGCGGCCTCCTCGGCGACGTGCGGATGCAGGTCGACGCCTTCGAGCTCGGGCGTCTCGCGGACGAACCGCAGGTAGCGCTCGACCGCCGGAGTCCGGTTCTGCGGGAGATCCAGCCGGTTCAAGGCGCCCATGAACAGGTGCGTGACGCTGTTCGCGGGCCGGGCCTCGATGACGTGACGGGCGATGGTCTCGTAGAAGTCGTTGAGGTGCTCGTCGCGCTCGGCCGGGAGGCTCTCGATGAAGGGTTCGTTGCCGATCGTGACGACGTCGACCGTCCCGAAAACCAGCGGCAGAACGCGATCCAGCCGCGCCAGCTCGGCGGCCATCTCCGCGCTGCCCGGCCGCGGGAACGAGGTGTTCGTCTTCGGGAACTTCAGGCTGAGCACGGTCTTGTAGCCGCGCTCGTGCGCCTGCCGAATCACGCGCAGCGTCTCGCTCTGCGCGGGCGGCACCGTGTCGGCTTCGGGCAGCACGTAGAAGCCGCGGACCCAGCTCGCGCGCGCCGTACGCAGCTCGCGGTAGTCGAGTTGGTCCAGGTTCTCGTTGTAGTTGGCGCCGAGGGCACCGAGGGCCGGCAGCGATTGCGTCGGTGTGGTCGCGGCGGCTCCGCTGAGGGAGCCGCCGCTCACCAGGACCAACGCGCCGGCGACCGTCAGAAGGCGGTTGAGGACACGTGGCATCGTGGGCTCAGCCGTTCTTCCGCCGCTGGACGTAGATCCGGTCGCTGCCCGGTCCGGTCCATTCCATCCGCACGACGCCTGGTACGGCGGCGTCACCGACGCGGGCCGGATCCGCCCAGTAGCCGGCGGCCGGGTTGCGGAAGAAGGTCGCCCACAAGCGGCCTGCCGCGTCGGTGAAGATGTTGTTGTGCCCGGCACCGACACCCGCAGTCCACCTGTGCGAATACGGGCCTTCGAAGTGGTCGGAGACCGCCATGATCAGGTCGTACTGGTATTGGACGCGGCCCGGCGCGGGCGGATCGTAGGCGTTCCGGGCGGTGCCGTCCGGGTTCGTCGACGCCCGGTCCCAGGCCGCGTGCAGGAGGTAGTACTTCCCGCCGTGCTTGAAGACGTATGCGCCCTCCAAGTAGGGCTCGGGCATGTACGGGCTCTGCTGGAAGGCCGGTAGACCGGTCGTCGGGACGATGTCCTCCATGTCGTCGCGGAACTGTGCGTAGAGGTTGTTGTGCAGCACGAGCCAGGCCTGATCGCCCTCGGAGTACAGGCCGCCGTCGATGTGGTGGTACGCACCGGGCAGGATGAAGCCCGGTCCGCCGATGAAGGAGTCCCCGAACGGCTTGTCCAGGTTGCCTTCGGCGAGCCGGTACGGGCCTTCGACGCCGCCTTCGCTGATCAGCAGGAACGAGCCGACCTTGCGGGAGTGGTCGCCCATGCAGGCCACGATGTACCAGGTGTCGCGGAAGTAGTGCAGCTCGGGCGCCCACGCCTGGCCGCGTTTGCCGAACTGGGTGTCGTACCAGTACTCCTGCCACGGCGCGACGACGGTGCGGCCGGGTGTGTTCTCGCCGACGAACTCCGGCGACCAGACCTTGCCCCGCTCGGCGTCGGGCCGGATCCCGGTCGTGTCGGCGAGTGTCCACGGCCCGTGCAACGAGGGCGCTGTCCAGACGAAGATGCCGTCGTTCCACGGTCCGGCTGCGGGTAGGCCCGGTACGCGTGTCGTACCAGTTGCGACGTACAGCGGGCGGCCGTCGACCTTGAAGCAGTTCACGTAGGTGTCGCGCATCCACACCCGACCGAGCTCCGCGTCGCGCGGCCGCAGCTCGAGCGGCAGCACGAAGGAGTTGTCGTCCCGCGGCCACAGATCGAGCCGCGTGTCGGCCGCGCCGTACGGCTCCGGCTCGGGCCAGGCCGCCGGGTACCGCCCCGCAGCCGCGTACGCCGCCGTAGAAGGGAGCGCGGCCGCGCCCACGACACCCGCCAAACCGCCTAGAACCGTTCTCCTGTTGATCTCCATGCGCGCACGCTAATCAGACTCATTTCAACGGTGAAGAACCGGCAAAAAGGTTCATGCTGAGCGGTGTGAGACCAGCCTTGCCGGAGCTGAGGGCTTCGCCTACGGCACCCTCCTGGCCCAACGCCGAAGACCCGCAGGTCGACAGTACGTATACGTCCACTGCGCCGTAATCCGGCCGGCGCCTCGCCTGAGGACGGGGCCAGTGGACGTATACGTACTGTCCAGCTGCCGATGTCAAGGTGGGGACGGCGGATCCGACCTTGCTGTGAGGGCGCCGGGAGGCGGTGCCGGTGATGTGAAGGAGCTTCAGATGTCCGAGGTGCGGGTTCACAACTTCGCGATTTCGCTGGACGGGTACGGCACGGGTGACGGGCAGTCGCTCGAGGCGCCGTTCGGGCATGCCGGGGAGCGGCTGCACGAGTGGCTGGTCGGAACGCGGTTCTTCCACGCCGCGGACGGGCTGCCCGGCGGCACGCTCGGCGTCGACAACGCGTACGCCGAGCAGCACGAGCCGGGGATCGGGGCCGAGGTCATGGGTGCCGGCAAGTTCGGCCCGCCCGGCTGGCAGGACGACCCGGCCTGGACGGGCTGGTGGGGCCCGAACCCGCCGTTCCACTCACCGGTCTTCGTCCTCACCCACCGCCCGCGCGCGTCGGTCGAGATGGAGGGCGGTACGACGTACCACTTCGTCGACGCGACCCCGGCCGAGGTGCTCGAGCAGGCGAAGGCCGCGGCGAACGGCGCCGACGTCCGCGTCGGGGGCGGGGCCACCGTCGTCCGGGACTTCCTCGCCGAAGGCCTGATCGACTACCTGCACGTCGCGCAGGTCCCGATCCTGCTCGGCCGCGGCGTGCGGCTGTGGGACGGCCTGGAGGCGCTCGAGGACAGGTACGCCGTCGAGGTGGTCGCGTCTCCGAGCGGTGTCACGCACCTGACCTTCACGCTCAGGAAAGGCTGAGACCTACCGGGCGGCGGGCACGTGCACCGTGGCCCGCAGCCCGCCGCCGATCCGCGGCATCAGCGCCAGGTTCCCCTCGTGGGCGCGGGCGATGGTGTTGACGATCGCCAGGCCCAGCCCGACGCCGCCGTGGTCGGTGCGGGTCCGCTCGGCGCCCCGCTGGAACGGCTCGGTGAGCGTGGCGACCAGCCGCAGCGAGAGCTCCTCGCCGGTGTTCTCGACGACCAGCTCCGCGGTGCCGGAGCGAACGCCGGTCGTGATCCACACGGTGCCGTGGTCGGACAGGTTGTGCACGATCGCGTTGTGCAGGAGGTTCGTCGTCAGTTGCAGCAGCAGTGCACGCGAGCCTTCGGCCATCGCGACGCCGCCGGACACCTCGATCGTCAGGCCGCGCTTCTCCGCGAGCGGAAGCAGGGTCTCGACGGCCTCCTCCACCAGCAGCGACAGGTCGACCGGCTCCGGCGTGAACGACCGCTGATCGGCGCGGCTGAGCAGGAGCAGCGCCTCGGTGAGGTCGATCGCGCGGTTGTTCACGGCCCGGAGACGGTCGACGAGGACGCGGTTGTCGCTGTTCAGGTCGTTGCGGGCGACGTCGAGCAAGGTCTGGGTGATCGCCAGCGGCGTCCGCAGCTCGTGCGACGCGTTGGCCGCGAAACGCTGCTGCTCGCTGACATGTGCTTCCAGTCGCGCCAGCATCGTGTCGAACCCGTCGGCGAGCTCGCGGAACTCGTCACTGGGCCCGGGAAGCCGGATCCGGTGCGAGAGCGACCCGGTCGCGGCCAGCCTGGTGGCGTCGGTGATTCGGGTCAGCGGGGCGAGCATGCGGCCGGCCAGGAGCCAGCCACCCGCCAGACCGAAGACCAGCAGGATCAGGAGCACGACGCCGGCCCGCGGCGCGAACGTGCGCAGCAGCACGGAGCGGACCGGGAAGACGCCGTCGTCGATCCCGTTGGGGACGATGAGCATCGCCCGATCGGGCACGTACCGCAGCAGGAACGCCCAGACGGCGGCCAGCAGCAAGGCGCCGGCGAGCATCAGGAAACCCGCGTAGCTGAGCGTGAGCTTGAGCCGAACGCTCAGCCCGGGCTCCCTAACCATGCTTCGGCCCCGTGTCGATCCGATAGCCTGCACCGGCCACCGTCGCGATCAGCCACGGCTCGCCGAGGCGTTTGCGCAGCGCCGAGACCGTGATCCGTACGGCGTTCGTGAACGGGTCGGCGTTCTCGTCCCAGGCCCGCGCCAGGAGGTCCTCGGCGCTGACGACACCGCCCTCGGCGGAGACCAGCACCTCGAGTACGGCGAACTGCTTGCGGGTCAGTGCGACGTACCGGCCGTCTCGGTAGACCTCGCGGCGAAACGGGTCCAGGCGCAGTCCGGCGATCTCCCACACCGGCGGCCGGTTGTGCGCGCGCCGCCGGTCGAGGGCGCGCAGGCGCAGCACGAGCTCCTGCAGCTCGAACGGCTTGGTCAGGTAGTCGTCGGCGCCGAGCTCGAACCCGGACGCCTTGTCGTCGAGCCGGTCCGCGGCGGTCAGCATCAGGATCGGCAGCCCGCTGCCGGAGGCAACGATCCGCTCGGCGACCTCGTCGCCGGACGGGCCCGGGATGTCGCGGTCGAGAACGGCGATGTCGTAGGTGTTGATACCCAGCAGCTCCAGCGCGGTGTCGCCGTCACCGGCCACGTCCGCGGCGATCGCCTCCAGGCGCAGGCCGTCGCGGATGGCGCCCGCCATCTCGGGTTCGTCCTCCACGATCAGCACCCGCACATCCTCGATAGTACGAGGCGGCACATATCGCGCACGTATCGAAAACCGGATACACGCCGGCAACACCGCGCCGATTTGACTGGACCCATGTCCGTCAGCGCACCGGCACCAGGCCGCCGTACCAAACTGTCGATCCGCGCGGCCCTCGTCGTGGCGAACGTGGCGATCATCGGCGTGTTCGTCCATCAGACGCTGGCGTTCCCGTCGTTCTCGGCCGGCGCGACCCTCGGCGAGGCGGACGGCGCCGTACCCGAGGGTGTGACGGTCTTCGACGACCACATCCCGGCGGTCGGCAACCTCGACCCCGCGCTGCTCGGCGCGCTGCGCCGGGCCGCGACCGACGCCGGGAACGAGGGGGTCAAGTTCTACGTCAACAGCGGGTGGCGCACACCGGCGTACCAGGAGCAACTGCTGCGCGACGCGGTCTCGAAGTACGGCTCGAGGGAGGAGGCCGCTCGCTGGGTCGCCACCCCTGCCACGTCGCCGCATGTCTCGGGTCAGGCGATCGACATCGGGCGCTCCGACGCCACGGCCTGGCTGGCCGAGCACGGCGCGCGGTACGGGCTGTGCCAGATCTACGACAACGAGCCGTGGCACTACGAGCTGCGGCCCGAGGCCATCACCCACGGCTGCCCGCCGCGGTACGCCGACCCGACGCACGACCCGAGGATGCAGGGGTGACGCTCAGCGTCGCGCCGATCAGCTCTGCCGAGCACCTCGCGTACATCGGCACACAGCGGTCGGTCAGCTTCCTGCAGACGCCGGCGTGGGCCCGGGTGAAGACCGAGTGGCGGAGCGAGTCCCTCGGCTGGTACGACGGCCCGCGGCTCGTTGGGGCCGGGCTGGTTCTGCATCGGCCGGTGCCGCGGCTCGAACGCCATACCTTGGCCTATCTGCCCGAGGGGCCGTCCATTGATTGGACCGGTGAGCTCAGCAGGTGGCTCGATCCGCTGGCGGCGTACCTGAAGGCGCACGGGGCGTTCGCAATCCGGCTTGTGCCGCCGTTACGCACGCACAGCTGGAGCGCCGAGCAGGTCAAGGCGGGGATCGCCGATCCGGAGATCGGGCGGCTTACCGAGGTGCCTGGCGCCGTCGATGCTTTGGGCGCTCACGTGACGAGCCAGCTGAGTGCGGCCGGGTGGTTGCCACAGAGCCCGGAGGACGGGTTCGGCGCGGGTCAGCCGCAGTTCAAGTACGAGCTTCCGCTGGCCGGCCGGAGCCAGGACGACGTGCTCAGGGGGATGAACCAGCTGTGGCGCCGCAACATCAAGAAGGCGGCCAAGGCGGGTGTCGAGGTCACAGTCGGGGACGACTTGAAGGCGTTCCACGATCTGTACGTCCACACGGCTGCGCGCGACCACTTCACGCCCCGGCCGCTGGAGTACTTCGAGACGATGTTCGCGGCGATGAGCGCCGAGGATTCCGAGCGGATCAAGCTCTACCTGGCACATCATTCCGGTGACCTCGTCGCCGCTACGATCCTGGTTCGGGTCGGCGTGTACGCGTGGTACTCGTACGGCGCCTCCGCGACCGAGAAACGCGACGTCCGCGGCTCGAACGCCTGCCAGTGGGCAATGATCCGCGACTCACTGGCGGCCGGCTGCGACGTCTACGATCTGCGCGGCATCACGCCCACGCTGTCTGCCGACGATCCGCACGTCGGCCTGATCCAGTTCAAGGTCGGGACCGGCGGCCAGGCGGCGCGCTACGTCGGCGAGTGGGACCTGCCGCTGCGCCCGGTGATGTATCGAGCCTTCGACCTGTACATGAGGCGACGCGAGCACCTCAGAAGCAAGCGGAAGTAGCGGGATGATCAGCGACTGGTACCACTTGCTCGGAACCTACACCGGCGTCGCGCTGCTGACCGTCGCAACCGCCCCGCTGGCCATACTCCTCACGTGCACGCTGGCCTCACGGCGAACGTCGGCGCGGGCCTGGTGGATGGCGGTCGCTGAGGTTGGCATGGTGTACGGGACGGTGCCCTGGGTCTGGATGACGATGTTGCCAGGCAGCGGGGCAGGTGAGGTCCCCGGCCGGCTCAGCCTGATTCCGATGCGCGATCTGTTGTCGATGTCACCCTGGCAGATTGTCGGCAATCTACTGGTCTTCGCGGCGTTGGGCTTCTTCGCTCCGCTGCGGTTCGCGAGGCTGGCGTCGATCCCGCGGGTCCTGGGTCTCGCGGCGGGCTGCTCGGTGCTGATCGAGCTCGCGCAGTACGTCCTGCGGCTTGATCGGGTGACGTCGGTGGACGACGTACTCCTCAACGCACTCGGCGCCGGGCTGGCGGCACTGGCCTCACGCCCCTGGTGGCATCCCACATTTCGTGGGCATATCGAAAACCGGATACGGACCGGCAACACCACCTCCCCTTGACTTGAAGGCATGACCCACAGCGAACCGGCAGGGACTGCCGTCCACAGTGCCGAACGCCTGACGGGCATCACGATCTTCGGATGCGAACCGGACGAAGCCGCGCTGTTCCAGGAGTTGTCGGCACGCTTCGGGATCACCCCGATCATCACCGCAGCGCCGGTCTCCGAGGCCACGGTCGATCTGGTCACCGGAGCCTGCATCAGCGTCGGCCACAAGACCCGAGTCACGAACCCCACGCTTCGCGCACTCGGCCGCGCCGGCGTCAGGTACATCTCCACCAGAAGCATCGGCTGCAATCACATCGATGTGAAGTACGCCGAACGGCTCGGCATCACGGTCGGCAACGTCACCTACTCCCCCGACAGCGTCGCGGACTACACGGTGATGCTCATGCTGATGGCGATCCGGAACGTGAGATCCATCCTTCGCCGCACCGACGCCCACGACTACCGCCTGGAGCCGATCCGTGGGCGAGAACTGCGCGACCTGACCGTCGGCGTCGTCGGTACGGGCCGCATCGGCACCGCGGTGATCGACCGGCTGCAAGGCTTCGGCTGCCAAGTCGTTGCCTACGACAAGCGTCTGAGGGTCCCGCTCGAGAACGTGTTGCCGCACAGCGACATCGTGACGCTCCACACGCCTCTCACCGCAGAAACCCGGCATCTGCTGAACCGCCGGCGGATCGAGCAGCTCAAGCCCGGCGCGTATGTGATCAACACCGGCCGCGGAGCACTCCTCGACACCTCTGCCCTGATCGACGCTCTTGAAAGCGGCCGACTGGGCGGGGCGGCACTCGACGTACTCGAAGGCGAGGAAGGCATCTTCTACGCCGACCGCCGGAACGAACCCGTCGACAGCGAACTGCTGCTGCGACTGCAGCGGCTGCCCAACGTGCTGATCAGCCCGCACACCGCCTACTACACCGACCACGCACTCCGCGACACGGTCGAGAACTCCATCGTCAATTGCCTGAACTTCGGAAGCAGGGAGCACCATGGATAAGTTGAAGATCGGCATCCTCTTCGGCGGCGATTCCGAAGAACACCCGGTCTCGGTCAAGTCCGCGCAGGAGATCGCCCGGAACCTCGACCTGGACAAGTACGAGCCGTACTACATCGGAATCACCCGGCAGGGCGCCTGGAAGTTGTGCGACGGTCCCGGTCCGGACTGGGAGATCGGCAAGTCGATCCCGGTCGTGCTGTCGCCGGACAGCAGTACGCAGGGCCTGCTCGTCCTGGAATCCGACCGGTTGGGATCCCGGATCAGAGTGGGGCAGTACCGGACGATCAATCTCGACGTGGTGCTTCCCGTTCTGCACGGCAAACGCGGCGAGGACGGCGCGATCCAGGGCCTGCTCGAGCTGTCCGGCATTCCGTACGTGGGCTGCGACATCCAGAGCTCCGTGCAGTGCATGGACAAGGCGCTGACGTACACCGTCGCCCGGAGCGCGGGGATCGCGACGCCGAACTTCTGGATCGTCACGGCCGATCAGCCGGTCGAGGCCGAGCAGTTCAACTACCCCGTTTTCGTCAAGCCGGCCCGGTCGGGCTCGTCCTTCGGAGTCAGCAAGGTCTCGCATCGTGACGAGCTGCAGGGTGCGCTGGAGACCGCGCGTCAGTTCGACTCGAAGATCCTGATCGAAGAAGCGGTCGTCGGCAGTGAGATCGGCTGCGCGGTGATGGGCAACGACCTGGATCTGATGACGGGCGAGCTGGACCACATCGCGCTGACCCACGGGTTCTTCAAGATCCACCAGGAGGACTCGCCGGAGAGCGGCTCCGAGAACTCGACGCCGATCGTTCCCGCCGACATCCCGGACGAGGCACGGGTGCTCGTCCAGGAGGCGGCGAAGGCGGTGTACGGCGCGCTCGGCTGCCGCGGGCTGGCGCGTGTCGACATGTTCCTCACGACGGACGGGCGGGCGGTGCTCAACGAGGTGAACACGTTCCCGGGGATGACTTCGTACAGCCGGTATCCGCGGATGATGGCGGCGGCCGGCGTACCGCTCGGCGAGGTGATCGACCGCCTGGTGTCGGTGACGCTGACCGGGAAACTCCAGTGAACACCGACTTCGGGTACGTCGACGTGCCCGGGATCCGGTGGGACGCGAAGTACGCGACCTGGGACAACTTCGTCGGGAAACCCGTGGACGGGTATCTGGTGAATCGCATCGTCGGGACCACGGCGCTGTGCGCGGCACTGGAAACGGCATCGGGAAAGGCCGCGGCGCGCGGCTTCGGTCTGCTGCTGTGGGACGGGTATCGCCCGCAGCGCGCCGTGGACCACTTCCTGCGCTGGTCGTCGCAGCCGGAGGACGGCAGGACGAAGGCGCGCCACTACCCGAACATCGCACGGGCCGACATGATCTCGTCGGGCTACGTGGCCGCGAAATCCGGCCACAGCCGGGGCAGCACCGTCGACCTGACGCTGTACTCGTCGGAGACCGGTGAACTCGCGGCCATGGGCGGCGGCCACGACCTGATGGACCCGATCTCACACCACGGCGCACCCGGAATCTCGGGTATCGAGGCACAGAACCGGCAACACCTCCGTGCCGTCATGGAGGCCGCCGGTTTCGTCGGCTGCGCCCACGAGTGGTGGCACTACACGCTGCGGGACGAGCCGTATCCCGACACGTACTTCGACTTCCCGATCGTGTGATGCGGATCCGACCGGCAGGCAGTACCGACGCCGTCGACGCGTTGCTCGAAGAACTCGGCTATCCGCAACCGGACCCAGCCGTCACCGCAGCCCGCCTGCGGGCGTGGGCCGACGACCCGGCCGGCGCGGCGTACGTCGCCGAGGCAGACAACCGTCTCCTCGGCGTCATCGCCGTCCACGTCATCCCGTTCTTCGAACGCGAAGGCACCTGGGCCCGCATCGTGGCCCTGGTGGTCTCATCCCGAGCCCGCCGCCACGGCGTAGGCACCCTGCTCCTGGAGGCCGCCGAATCCTTCGCCGCAAGCCGAGGCTGCCTCCGCCTGGAAGTAACCAGCTCCAACCACCGCGCCCCCGCCCACACCTTCTACCAATCCCACGGCTACACCGACCAGTCCACAACCTCGTCCCGCTTCCTGAGGACCCTCACGTAGGCCGCACCCGGCCCCACGGCTTTCGTACCTCCGAGGATCTGGGATCCGGCGGGTTTGTCGGATCAGGGCCGGGCTGTTCGTAGTACAGGTAAGAGGTGGCCGGAAGCGGGCTGCCGGAGACTAGGAGTGGTGGCATGTTGATCTACTCGATGGGTGTGTCGGCGGACGGCTACATCTCCGACCGTGACGGTGGGCTCGACTGGGGAGACACGAACGACGAGCAGTACCGCTTCCACATCGCCGAGACCAGCGAGCTGGGCTGCATGCTGCTCGGCCGCAGGCTGTACGAGATCATGCTGGTCTGGGACACGGACAAATCGCTCAGAGACACCGAACGAGGAGCCGCCTTCGCCGAGGTCTGGTGCGCTCTCCCGAAGGTCGTCTTCAGCCGCACGCTGGACAGCGTTGACGGCAACGCCCGGCTTGCCACCGCACCACTGGCCGACGAGATCGCCACCGCGCAAGCCGCGACCGACAAGCACGTCGGTATCGGCGGCGCCGCCCTGGCCGCGGCAGCCATCGAGCTCGACCTCGTCGACGAACTACGCATGCTCCGACACCCGGTCGTCATCGGCGGCGGCACCCCGTTCCTCCCCCCGGTCACCAAGCCCATCCCCCTGGACCTCATCGAGACCAGAACAGTCGCCACCCGCCTGATCTACGAACGCTACCGCCGGTCGTTACGATGACGCGCATGGCGAAGCGCAACTACCTCGTCGAAGGAGGTTCCGGGACCGGCAAGACTTCGGTCTGCCAAGAACTCCGGCGGCGCGGGTACAACGCCGTCGACGGCGACAACGAGCTGGCGTATCAGGGAGACCCGGACACCGGCACGCCGACCGAAGGTGACATCCGCTACGAGCACCACATCTGGGACGTCGCCAAGGTCCGCGAAATCGCCGCCGACACAACGAACGACGTCACCTTCTTCTGCGGCGGATCGCGGAACCTCCACAAGTTCCTCGACCTCTTCGACAACGTGATCGTGCTGGACGTGGACGCCGAGACACTCGAGCACAGACTCCGCAACCGGGGCGCTTGGGGTGCAGACGCCCAGCAAAGGGAGTTCATACTCCGCCTGCACGCCACCAGAGCAGGCGTGCCGGAAGGAACGATCATCGACACCGCCCGCCCGTTGAGCGAAGTTGTCGACACCGTCCTGGAGCTCGCCGGCTCCTGATCGCGGCCGCAGCCGTACGACGGCGTACCCGGATGTACTGGTAGCGCCCGGCAGATCAACCCGCAACCGCCCGCGTGTCCGGCCGGCAGCATGTCGGATTCGCAGTGCGGCGTTCGTTGCACAGGTGAGAGGCGGGCGCGGATCGGCCGCCGGACAGGAGTGATGAGATGCCGCATTACCTGATCTCGTTCGAGAAGGGTTCGATGGACCACTTCGCGGAGGAGGACTGGCCCGTGGTGGGCAAGGCCGCGCACGCGGTGGTCCAGGAGGCGATCGACGCCGGGGTGTACGTGTTCGGCGGCGGTCTGGACTACGAGAACAACGACGTGGAGCATGCCGTCGTCGCCACCGACGGCATGATCACCGACGGCCCGTTCCCGGAGACCAAGGAGCTCATCGGCGGCTTCATGATCGTCAAGGTCCCCACCCGCGACGACGCGCTGCAGTGGGCCGCCAAGCAGGCCACTGCCTGCCGCTGTGCCCAGGACGTCCGCAAGTTCATGCGCGACCCGGAGCTGGACATCTGAGCTGATCGCGCCTCGCGGATATCCTCCTGCGTGTGACGCGAACCTCCAAGCCTTCGGTCATCTTTCTCAACGGCGCCTCGTCCGCCGGCAAGACAACGCTCGGCACCGCACTACAAGACGCCCTCGACGAGCCGTACTTGCTGATGGGTCTGGACACCTGCTTCGCGATGGTCCCCTCCCAATGGGCCGGCGGCTCGATGGGGGCGCATCGCGCGCAGGGTTTCCAGTACGTCGACCTGCCCGACGACAACGGCAAACCCGTCTGCGGAATCGCGTACGGGCCGATCGGACTACGCATGCTGCAAGGCTTCCATCGCGCCGTCCGCGAGTTCGTCCAGGCAGGCAATCCGGTCATCGTCGACGAGATGATGCTCGGCCCCGAAGTGAGAGACCACTGGCGCACAACCCTGGCAGACCTCGACGTACTCACGGTCGGAGTCCGCTGCGACCTGGCCGAACTCGAACGCCGAGAGGTCACCCGCAAGAGCCCAGCAGGCCTCTCCCGCTGGTCCGAGGCACGCGTACACGACGGAATGCACTACGACCTCTGGGTAGACACCACCAACCAGACCCCAGAAACCTCCGCCCACCAAATCCTGACCGCGGCACGCGCAACTCCTTGATCGACGCCAGATCAACCGGTGCAGCACGCCACGCGGCCGCACTGCTTCACTGAGCCGGGATCCCGACTCCTTCCACGGCAGAGCCGCCCGGCGCTATCGTGAAATCGTGGCATCGAAGTCCTTGCCGCAACGCGTAGCTCGAGCGGTCGGGGAAAGCTCGGTCGCCGAGCGGATCGCTCGCGCCCAGGAGCTGGCGTACGGGCGGTTGACCGAGCGGATGCAGCGCAGCCCGCTGCACAGCGACGTACTCGGCCACTCACTCCATCCACCGCTCACCGACGTGACCACGGGCTGCTGGCTCAGCACGTCCCTGCTGGACATTGCCGGCGGAGCGGGTTCGCGTCGCGCGTCGACCCTGCTCGCCGGATTCGGCGTACTCGCGTCTCTGCCGACCGCCTTCGCAGGCGCCGCGGACTGGGCCGGCCTCTCAGGCCCCGAACGCCGCATCGGCGCGGTTCACGCCCTCGGCGCCGACACCGCGATCCTCCTCTTCACCAGCTCCCTCGTCGCACGCCTCCGCGGCAACCACGGGACCGGCGCCAGACTTGCCCTGGCCGGCAACGCGGTCATAGCCGGCGCAGGATTCCTCGGCGGCCACCTCGCCCTACACCGCGGAACCGCCCGCCGAGCTCCTGCCGCCGACCCTGACTAGCCATCCCGAACACACTCGCCCGCCATCCGCCGCGGCGCCCGCTCCGCGCAGCGGCAGCCAGCGGAGATGATGCGCTGGTGATCATCAAGCTGCACCCACCGAGGTCCGCCGGCCCGCTCGAACTCGGCGCGACCGGCGACGAAGTCATCGCGACGATGAGGCAGTTCGGTGACCCGGAGGTGCTCTGCCGAGCTGCAGGTGACCGAGCGGGCTGGTGCGTGATGCATCCGAGCGGCTTGTTCCTCAGCGCGTACTTCGACGCGGACGATCGTGCCGAGGCCATCGAGCTCGGGCGACCGACGGACCCGGGTGTCACCGTGACGTACGGCGGCCTGGACATCTTCCGGACCCCTGCCGCGGATCTCGTGGAAGCCCTGCGCCGCACGACCCGAGTCGTCGAAGAGGAGAACGGACACTCGTACACCGCGCCGGAGCTGCTGCTCGCCGTCTGGCGCTCGACGACCCCCGAAGATCCCGACGATGCCGAAGGCAACTACTTTGAATCCGTACTGGTCGCCGGGCCCGGATACTACAACCAGGCACAGCCGACGACCGGCTGACGTACGTGTTGGTGAACTCGTTGCCGACAGCGGCACAGTCGGTACCGGCGGCGACCACCGAGTTCAGCCCTCTCGATGCGCCGTACTGCCATCAGAACGTCGCGATCGGGTTGACCGGGCTGCCGGAGGTGCCCGCGAAGCGGACCGGTGCGACCGCGAACTGGAAGTCCCACTGACCGAGCTCGGCAGCCGTCGCCGCGCACGCCTCCAGGTCGCAGTTGTCGAGCAACCACAGCCCCATCGCGACAAGGCTCACGGCATGAACCGGCATCAGTACGGCGTCGTACCCCGACGGCTGAACATCCTGCGGGGTATCAGCGCCGATCAGCGCGACTCCGCGTTCATGCAGCCACGGCAGGCAGGACGCATGCCAGCCGGCCTGCGTGATACCGCCCGATGGACCGGACTCGTGCCGAGCGCGGCCGTACCCGGTCCGCAGCAGCACCGCATCGCCTGGCTGCACCCGCACCCCTTGGCGGCGCTCAGCCTCCTCCAGGTCGTCGGGGAACACACCCTGCCCCGGCTCCAGCCACGGCACATCACGAACCTTCGCAACGTCCAGCAAGACACCACGGGTCACGATCCCGTCCGCCGCCGCCGTCACAGCGCCCCACGCCGATCCCGTCTCGGCGTCGACCAGCGAATGCGAGCGCCCGTTGTACATCTCGCCGTCCCAGTAGATGTGACACGGCGAATCGAGGTGCGTGATCGTGTTGCCGTGGAACAGGATCCCCAGCCGCTCGTTGGAGAACCCCCAATGCCGATCAGCGTGAAACGCCGCCGGCATGTGCTCCGCACCCGGCATCTCCGCGGCACACGGGCACGTCGTGGTCGCCCGCTCCATCTCCTCCGGTACGGCGACCTCCCACGCGCACGACACACTCCGCCCATACCGCACTCCCCGAGCCGCAGCGAGCCGTACGTCGTCCGTGATGAGATTCAACGTCCCGAGCTCGTCGTCCTCACCCCACCGTCCCCAGTTGGACAACGTGTCGAAATACCCGAGCACTTCATCCTGAGTAGGCACCACTCGCCCAGCCGTCATCCCAACTCCTCCGCTCCCGCACCACCGCACCACCGCACGCAGGCTATCCCCGCCGCTCACTTCCCCTGACACAACACCAGACCACCGGGTCAGCCGCCACCGCTGGAGCGCCTCTCGAAGCCTGCGACGATGTGCGGCGAGGCTGAGATGCAGCGGGGAACTCTCGAACATCTGGATGCTCGCCGCACTTCGTCTGACGTCCGCTCTCACGCCGTCGGTCAGGCGTCGAACCAGACCACGAGCCGGACGTTGCGGGGTCCGTGCAGACCGGCGAGGACCCGCATGACCTCGAACACGGGTGACCACTCGCCGCCGATCACGTCGCGGCGGCGCAGGCGTTCCACTCGGTACAGGCGATCACCGACCAACCACTCGGTGCCCTCGGGAAACGCAGAGCCGTCTTGATCCAGACTGTGACCCGTCGCAGCGGCCCACGCGGGATCCTGACCGGCCTTGGAGTGGTACACCCACGTGCTATCGGCGCCGCGTGTGTACCTGTGGATCCTGGCATCGACCCGTACCGCGGGCTCGTCGAGGTCGATCGCTGCCAAGTCGCTCCCGTCGAGCCAGCTCGCGGAGTGCGCCTGCTCGGAGAACTGGGCAAGGCCCTCGCGGGTACGACGTGCGGCGTCGGCCGGCAGCCCTCGCTCGGCCGCCACCGGGTCGAAGAGCGAGAGTACCCGGCGGTGCTCCGGTGATTGGGCCACTTAGCGGTGGGCACCCTGTCGGCCACGCGTGCCGCGACAAACGCTCGGCATACATCCGTGGCCTGCTCGATGAGAGCAAGCCCAGTCCGGGTACGGCGGCAGAGGCACGTCGCCGGGGATGAAGTCAGCTCTCACAGCCACCGTCCGTGAGGCCGACCGGTACCGGCGCCCCTCGAAGCCATGTTCCCTCAGCGCAAGGAGATTCGCGTGCAGAGCGGACGCGCTGCGCCGGCCGCGCCACCAGCTCGCCCTGGCGAAAGACTGCCCCGCATTCGCCGTACCGCCGACCAATGCCTCGCTCTCACCCCGTCACGGCGGCCACGCTGCCGTCAGCTCGACATCCCCGCGCGTTTGAAGCTCTCTACGAGCGCTGGGGGTACTTCGTTCAGCCGAGCGACAGCAGCCGTTCTTCCAGGAGAGGCCCGGCCTGATCGATGGTCTCACCAAGATCGAGCCACGACTGCTCACGCGCCGCCGGCCCGTCCATCGCGGCCACGGCCAGGCTGAACACCCCTGTCAGCACGTCCCGCTGCCCATCCGGCTGCACCACCGACAACCCGAACTCCACGGCAAGACCGGTACGCACCACCTGCGCCTTGCCCGGATCATCCGGCAGCGGCTTGCCGCCGGTCAGGAACCTCGGCTCCGCAATGACCTTCAACCACTCGACCTTGGCCCCGTCGACCTGCTCCGCCAGCATCTCCTCGATCCTGTCGCGCACAGCTCGCCCGGGCTGATCCCCCAGCCAGTCAAGCCAATGATCCGCCTTGGTGAGCAGCTCGAAGTCGTCCCGCGGACGCCCATGCCGCTCGTTAGGTACGAAGTCACCGGTGATCTGCCCCGCGTCGTCGACCTGCCAACCTCCACGAATCGCCTCCGGCGGCACGTACCCGTTCGGATCGTCGACCCATTCCCCGTCGATCTCGTAGACCCACCCACCCGGATTCCGAGCCGCCTCAGCCACCAGCCCCTCAGCCGGTCGATGCCGCCGCTTGAACATGCTCACCCGCCCCAGTCTGCCCCACGACGGTGCCTCACTCGCCACAACGCGCCCCGCATCCAGCCGACCGCGGCCGGTTCCGCAGCAGCATCACGACAGGGCTGCGACGACGACCAGATCTCAAGCTGAACGACAACCGCACAGAGGAACTGGAGTTGCAGCCTCCCCGGCACAACAAGAACGGCTCGTCCGTGACCGGAAGAGCCACAGACCTGCGGCGGAACTTGGCGGATTCCATTCCCTGCCCTCCACGCCCCTGGACTGGGCGCCCGCCGATCCTCCCGCGCTACATGTCCGCCAACTGATGCACGATGGGCTGGGCCCGCGGTCACCTGCGCGTCGACCAACGCACGGATCTGGCAGCCGATGGCAGGACGTTGGTAACCGGCCGCTAAGCGGGCTGGTCGCAAGGGTCTCCGGCGCGGGCTACGGGCAACGGGCGCGCGCCGCCGGTCGTTGTGGGCTGCTCATTTGGTTGCGCGGCTGTGCGCCTCACGTCGACATCAGCTGTCCCACAGCGGGGACAAGATCTCAATAGCGGCTGACGTGGTCGCCAATTTGGTCGGCGCCCAATGGACCATCCAAATTCCGTGGCCGCGTTTCCACCACAGGATCCACCGACCGCATTCCAGTTGATCCCCCGGGGATGGCGGACACTCAAAACCGACCAGGACACTTCCACCCGGCAACGACCGGGTCTGGTCACCGTCTGGCTCACCGCGCAGAGGGAACTTGGCCCAGTAGTAGCCGTTCCAGCCCGGAGAGAACACCTTCGACGCAAGCCAAGCGCCCGATCTACTCGAGTAATCCAGGGCAGTGATGCCGAGGTACCCTCCATCGGCAAGCTTGATGTCCAAGATGCTGGACTCGCGCTCATACATTCGGTGAACTGGATCGGATCCTCTCGGCCGAACGGTCGAATCTGGCCAGGCGGTCCGTGCAGCGGCATCGCTCGGTAAGAAATCGATAGCCGACGAATCAGGCCCGCGGCGCGACACTAACCAGGCGCCAGTGAGAGCAACCACGACGACCCCGACAGTCGCAAGCCACGCACAGCGTCGACGACATCGCCGCAGCGTTTGTAGCAGATCTATGCTGCTCAATGGCATGGCGCCAACAGTAGATGGCAGCAGGCTGACCTCATCGGTCGACGTCCGCACATAGCCGCCTAGAGTGAAGCGCGGCCAAGGCTGATGTGCGCGCGTCAGTGCCAGCCGAACCGACGGAGCGTTCGATCGATCTCCTGGTCGCTGGCGTACCACGTCCAAGAGCGCAACTCGACCAAGCGGATCAATCCGAGGAGCGCCACAGGATCGTCCGCGACGTACTCCTCGTCACCCCTGTGCGCGACGACTCCGCCTCCATCGGCGGCAACTTCGAAGCCGAGCGACTCGATGGCCAGGATGGCTGGAACGACGGTGTTCCCGGCTTGAGCTACGCGTCTTGTCATGGCCGCATGATGGCATCCGAGACGTCCGAAACTGCCGCGCTCCGCGCACTGTCATGCCGATGTGCGCGCATGTGCTGTCGATCCTGCGCCGCCGGGATGCGCTTAGCAGATCCTTCTCAGTGTCAGTCGTCCGGTCCAACGACGTCTGCTGCTGGGTGCGTTGACTGCAGCGGCGAGAGGTCGCCGTCGCCAACCTTGGTGCCACGTATGCGGAAGTCTCTCAGGCGACGGCCGATGGGACCGGTCAGCGGAGCGAGCGTGGCGATCGTGCCGCCGAAGGTGATGCGGATCTGTCTGAGTTCGGCGAGGTCGGCCAGGTCTGCCAGATCCAACGTGACCTGGCCCGTGATGCGTCGATCGCCGATGATCCACAGGTGCTGAAGCCTGCTTGCCTGGGCCAGCGGGGCCAGGCCTGTCGCGCGCAGGGCGAGCAGTTCGACGTACTCGAGCCGTAGACAGTGCTGCAGACCCTGAAGCGATACAAGCTGGCGGGTTGCCTCCACTTTTAGTCGTCGAAGGCCTGGTTGATCGCCGAGGAACGTGAAGTCCGTCCCGCGCCAGCCCCATACGTGGAACTCATCCAGGCCAATCGCGGCCACCTGTTCCAGGCCCGGTCGGCTGTCGAGGCCGATCTTCGAGACCGTTGAGCCGGATAGGTCTGGCAGCGCCTTCTTGCACCTTGTCAGAAGGAAAACCTCGCGGATTCCGGGTATCAGCAAGGCCGCGGTGTCGTCGGCAACTGGTCCGGTGACCTCGACGTAGCGCAGCCCTGGAAGGTCGCGAAGGAATTCGAGATCGGGCAACCTAGTGTTCCGCGCGACGCGGAGGTTGACGCCGTCATGTCCGCCAGCAACGTACGCGTGGTGAACAGCCAACGCATCGATGACGCCGTCTACATCGACGCTGAGCACGTTGTAGTCGAACCTCACCCGTCACCCACCTGCCTCCACTGCCTAGTCGAACGTCGAGCGCAACCCGCGATGCTACGCGGAACGCAGTCCAGCCGCAGTGCCGCGAGCCACGCTGTCATGCCGATGAGCGATCGTCCGCTGGACCGCTCTCAGGACTCCTCGGTGGGCGGAAGACTCCTCTTCGCGGCGGCCGGGAGTGTGCCCGCGTGATGGACGATGAAGTCGAAGCCGGTGTCGTCGTCGTGCCAGAACGCCTCAAGGGCGGGGCCGGTCTCGGATGAGCCGAGGTCCGTTAGTTCGAGACCCATCCCGTCGCGGATGACATCTGAAGCCATCACTACCTCGAAGCTGCGGCCTTCGTGCTCCCAAGCATTCACAGCGAGCCATGTTCCCACAGCCCGACCGAAACGCACTCTCATGCCGCATTCCGCGCGCTCATGCCGACGAGCGGACGACTCGACGATCCGAAGTGATGCCACAATCGGCCCGTGGCGATCACCATGTGGGTTAGGGCATTTGGGGCTGCGCCTGGCGAGCGACTTGCTGAGGGCAACCGGCCGTGGACGCCTCCCTATGATCTGCTGACCCCCGAGGAGACCCCGCTGCTCTACGGCGTCGATCCGTACGACGACACGATCTTCAATCGTCGGCAGTGCGAGCGCCTGCTGATGCGGGAGGTCACGCACCTCAGGACTCAGCGCTTAGCACCCGATCAGATCGCCATGCTCGATGAGCTAGACCGGCTCATTCTGGAGACGAACCGCAGCCCGCACCGCTACCTCTTGTTCAACGGGGACTAGAACGTCCTCATCTAGCCGCAGACAGTGCGACGGGATCACGCGCGAGCGGGACGCTCGAAGCCAATCGTGCGCCTTACCAGGGCGAGGGCTCCCGTTGAACGTGCGCGGACGACGCGGGTCGCTACACGAGCTGCGACTTGACGCCGATCCATTCGCGCAGCAGAGAGGCGAGCGCCGCGTCCTGGACTTCGTCCAGGTGCCACTGGGCGGCGCTGACCAGCTTCTTCGCCTGCCGGGACTGGCGCATTTGCGCACGGTCAAGGCCGCTCAGGTCGCGCCGGTCAGCAAGTAACGCGACCTCGTCCAGATGGACCGGGAGGGCGTTTAGGCACGCCCGGACGATCTCGTCAGCCGATGGCAGCACCGCCAAGTTGATACCCGCACGCCGCATCCTCATCGTGAAGTACGCCAGCTGCTCGGCGCTGTCTGCTTCGGTGAACACAGCCCGTGCCTGCCCCTGGCGCAGCAGCCAGAGCTTCAGTTCGGTCCATTCCGCCCGTCGGCGCGACTGCCCATCCATCTGCTGATCGATGACCAACAACAGATACAGCCACCAGTTGGCTCGCTCATTCGGCGCCGGCTGACGACGGTCCAGCCACCGGCCACGGTGGTGCTCATCGAACCGGAGCAGGTCGACCAACCCGTCCTTGATGGCCTGGCGTCGCCCGTCACCCGCCGGATCCTCAGTCCCGCTCATCGCACTAGCATGCCCATGGACTGCGGCATCGCGAAACGTCCGGATCTGCCGCGTTCCGCGCGGTTATGCCGACGAGCGGGCACTAGCGGGGCAGACAATCCTGGCCTGCAGCCCTAGCATCCGCGCATGGGATTCTTCGGGCAGTTCAGGTTCTCCAACGGTGCGTGGTGCTCGGGTTCGAAGGAGGAGCCCTACCTGCTCATCGATGTGCACGACAGCGATCTGGCATCAATCGAGTACGCGCCTGTAGCAGGCGGCGCCTCAGGTCGCTGTTTCCTGGGTTTCGAGCCCCGGCACTACTTCGACGACCCCGAGGCCAACGACCCCATTAACCCTGCACTCGAAGCGCAGGCATTAGCAGACTGGGCCAGGGCGGCAACAGGTGCCGTCGTGGACACGAACCGGCTCCAGACGCTGCTGGCAGATCCAGACGGCGAACATCCGGCAGAACCGTTCGTGGAGGAGACCGTAGTGCGGCTGCTCGCTGCCCTCGAATTGCCCATTCCCGCGGAGCTCCAAGCCGCGAGCGCGCAGCAAGTCCTTCCCACTGGCGCGCCCCGGGGTGGCGATGCCGCTCGGCAGGCCCTTCACGACCTGGGGGCGACCGAGGTGACACCGCAGACCCTGGGCGACTTCATGGGAGCCGTCAAGAAGCACCTCGACTGAGGATCCGTGCGACCGAGGATGTGAGCCCTCGCCCGCGCACGAAGCAGAACGTCCGCAAGCAGCCGCGGTCCGCGCGGATGTCGATGGGCCTGCTCGATGTCGGGCGCACGGGGCGTCTGGGCCACACGTTCCGAGGGACCCAGCGCCTCGATAGCTGTAGCTCTAGCGGGTGTCTTTGGAATCGGCGGCGGAGAGGGTCGCGGCCCACTCTGCGGACCACCGGACGAGCGGGCGCAGCGCGCGATAGACGCCGCTGCCCAGCTCGGTGAGGGCGTAGGTGGTGTCCGGATGCTGCTCGACGAGGGCCGCGTCGACCAGTTCGGTCAGCCGTTGCCGCAGCACGCTGGAGGACATGTTGTCGCAGCGCTCCTGCAATGCACGGAACCCGACCGGCCCGTGTTGCAGCTCCCAGACGATCCGCAGGTTCCACCTTCGGCCGAGCAGGTCGAGTGCGGCCATCAGCGGCCGGCCGGTGCTCGACCCTCGGACCGCCCGTCCCGGTCTGGGTGCCGCCATCCGTCGTACCGTCCCCTCTTGCTGCTTCGATATCAGACACACTATCGTAGGTCTTGTTGATTCGATTTCCGAAGCGCTTGGCAACGGCTTCGGGAGGCGATTACTACCGGGTCGTGCGACCGACCGGTGATAAACAAGCTGCCGGTATGGCGACGTTCCGGGATCCCGGGGATGTTGTGGTCGCTCGCCGCTGAACGGAGGTTGTTGTGCACAAGCTGTTGGTTCTGTATCCCGAGCCGGCCGATCCCGGCCATTTCCGCGACTACTACGTGAGCAAGCACCTCCCGCTGGTCGCACGCATGCCGGGCCTGCTCGCATTTCGCTACAGCTTCGAGGTGACAGCGACGCAGGGGCAGACGCCGTACTTCGCGGTCTTCGAGGCCGAGTTCGCTGACGCTGCGGCGATGACCGCGGCAAGGTCTTCTCCGCAGGGCCGGCAGGTGTCTGCCGATGTCGCCAACTACGCCACCGGTGGTGTGATCGTCATGGACTTTCCGGTGCAGAACGGAGCCTGCTGAGCCTGGCCCTGAGGGCACCGCCGTATCCGCGGTGAGCGATCTTTGCGGAGTCGGTGCCCGCACTCGCATCGGTAGATCGGGCGCCCGCGAGCCCTCTTTACAGCTGAGGCTCTGGCGCATCCTGGGTGGCCGGGAGCCTCGCCACGACGGCGAGTGTTCGTGGCCCGCCCGGGGCGGGCGGCTGAGGATCGCGCGGGTTCGGATGCGTGTCGGCCCGAGGCTCGGCTGGGCTTTCCGGTCTTATCTCGATCGGGTGGACTCGATGTAGCTTCGGACCCACCTCGGATGCTGGGAGCGTCTGGACGAGATCCCACCGACGCCGCTGATATTGAAGATCGACCCCTTTCGCGGCTGTACGCCGGGACTCCCGGGTGGGGAGTCGATGCTGGCGCTGGCCAGCCAGGTGAGTCGACACACGGCGCACGGCTTTGGCGTGGCCAGTGCCGTGCGAGGCGATGCCGGCCGCAGGCCCGCCGTACACGGCCGTCGCCGAGGACAGGATGCACGCCATCGACGATTCGCTACCGCTGCTTCTCGAGATCTGCGAAAAGCTACATGGCCGGTGTACGCCGGTAGTCACTCAGGCCACGCGAGAGGCCGGTCTGCCGAATGGAAAACCGGCCTCTAGCCTGGGGGCGGAGCTTAGGGGCTCGGACCCCTGACCTCTTCCGTGCAATGGATTCCGGACCGATCGCGTCTCTGGGGGGCGGTCCGGCGTACGACGCGGCGTAGCGGCGTTAGACTCGCCGGACATGGGACTTCTCACCTTCAGCCTCAACGTCACCCTGGACGGCTGCGTCGACCACCAGGAGGGAATCGCCGACGACGAGACGCACGCGTACTTCACCCGTCTCATGGACGAGGGTGGGGCAATGCTGTGGGGTCGCGTCACCTACGAGCTGATGGAGAGCTACTGGCCGGCCGTCGCCCGCGGCGACGAGGAAGCGCCGCCGGCCATGCGCGAGTGGGCGGTCAAGCTGGAGGCCAAACCCAAGTACGTGTGTCCTCGACGCGCAAGGACTTCCCGTGGGCGAACAGCCACCACATCGACGGCGATCTGCGTGAGGGCGTGCAGAAGCTCAAGGACGCGACCCCGGCCGGGGTTCTCCTGGGAAGCGGCAAGCTCGCGACCGAGCTCGACCGGCTGGACATGATCGACGAGTACAAGCTGCTCGTCCATCCCCGGATCGCCGGCCACGGCCCGACGCTGTACCAGGGCGGGCTGCCCAGCACGCGCCGGCTCGAGCTGCTCTCGGCGGAGCCGCTTCACAACGGGGTGGTGGCCATGCACTACCGCCGCACAAGCTGAATCCCAGGGGTCCTCTCACCGACAGCGCGGCGACCTCCTCGCACTCGCCGCGCCGAACGACTCCTTGACGTCAACGAGCTCGCGAAGGCTTGGCCTCCCAAGTCACGCAACGGCCGGTCACCCAAGCGGGAACCGGCCTTTGAGCTGTGGTGGCGCGCAGGCGATCCGAGCCCGGACCTCTTCGATGCCATTCACACCAAGCCACCGAGCGTCTCAACTCGATCCACCAACGCCCATGTACGCCCGGTGCGATACAACCCCGTGGTCGCTCAGTCCGCCGCCTTGGAAGTCCCGCTGAACTTGACACGGGCGCTGGCCTCCGAAGAGCGCAGCATGGTCGCCGTCGCCGGGGATCCACCGCCCGGCAGGACCTGGATACCCGGTTGACAGCTGACAGATCCGATCGCTCGTATGAGCTCGTGAGTCCCCGCAAGTTCCACGCCGACCAGACCGACATCGACACACCACTCGTCCGCGAACTCGTGGCCACGCAGTTCCCGCAGTGGGCGACGTTGCCGCTGGAGCCGGTCGACTCCAGCGGCTTGGTGAACGCGATCTACCGCCTCGGCCCTGACCTGTCCGTACGGCTGCCGCTCCGCCCCTCGATCACCGACATGGTGCAACGGGAGCAGGAGAAGCTCGCGGCACTCGCGCCGTTCATGCCTGTTGCCGTCCCGTCCGTCGAGGCGATCGGCTCACCCACCGAGGCGTTCCCTGGCGAGTGGTCCGTCCACCGCTGGCTCACCGGTACGCACCCCTCCCCCGATGCGCTGGTTGATCCGCGTGGGCTCGCGGCGGACCTCGCGGCGTTCGTCGACGCGTTCCGCCGGATCGACCTGCCGGACCGGCCGTCGGCGTATCCGGGCGAGCGCCGAACACGCGCGCCGATGCCCTCGGTGGACTCCTTGACGCGAAAGGCGATCGTCGAGCTGGACGGCCTGATCGACACTCGGGCAGCGCAGGCGTCCTGGGAAGAGTCGCTCGCGGCGCCGTACGACGGGCGCGAGGTGTGGGTCCACTCGGACCTGACGCCGAGCAACCTACTCGTGTCGGCGGCGGGCCGGCTGACCGCGGTGCTGGACTTCGAGACATGCGGTGTCGGCGATCCAGCGTGCGACCTGTTTCCCGCTTGGTACCTGCTGCCCACGAACGTCCACGACGAGTTCCGCGCCACGCTGAACGTGGACGACGCGACCTGGCTTCGCGGACGCGGACGAGTGCTGTCTCAGGCCCTGATCGTGCTGCGGCACTTCATGGACATCAACCCGGCGCTCGCCAACAACGCGCGACAAGCCGTCGGCAAGGTGCTCACAACTCGGTGAACGGTCGTCGGCGCGACCACGGGGATAACCGGTGGTCCCGACGGCAGTCGTGCTGAAAGGGCCCGGTCGGTGACGGTGGGGTCGCGCGCGTGCTCGACAGTCCTCGAGACGGCCTTCTGGTGGTCGGCGAATCAGAGGTTCTCGGCGATGTCCTTGATAGCGGCGAGGCGGCGGTCCCATTCGGTGCCGATGGCGTCGAGGCGGCGGGCCATGGCGCTGAGGGGTGCGCCGATGACCCGGTACTGCACCTCGCGCCCGGCTTGCACGGTCTCCACGAGACCGACCTCGTGCAGCACCGCGAGATGTTTTGCGATGGCTTGCCGGGTGACAGGCAGTCGTCGGGCGAGGGCGGATGCTGAGGCGTCGCCCTCGCCGAGGGCGGTGAGGATGCTCCAACGGGTCTCTTCGCCGAGCGCGTTGCACATGGCGACCACGGTTCCGTCCAGTAGCCCTCGGCCGCTCATGCGTTGCGCTCGAGCAAGGCGACGAGCTTGTCGAGTTCCCCGTCCCAGCCGTCACGGTGGTCGGCCATGACCTGTGCCGGATCGCTGGTGCGCTCGAAGCCTGTCTCAACGACGGTGAGCTGCGTGCCGCTGGGGGTTGCTTCGAGGGTGAAGGTGAAGACCGTCGAGCGCTGCTCGTCGACCATCTCCGGAAGCGGGTCTTCCTCGTTGCACCAGCGGTACGAGACCTCTGAGCGCGGGTCGAAGGTCTCGACCCTGATCGGCGCTCGTCGCTCGCCCGGCCAACCGATCGTGCCGAGGGCGCCGGCACCCGTACCGGTGAGGCTGATCTGGCCGAACCACTGCGAGATCAGCGCGGGCTCGGTGACGGTGCGCCAGACCTTCTCCAGGGGGGCGTTGATGTGGATCGTACGGCGCACGCTGAAGGTGTCGGCGTCGATCACGGCCTGAGGGTTTCGGGTGCTCTCCATGAGTGTGTCCTCATTCTTTGGTTGGTGGTCACTGGGCGGTGGCAGGCTGGGTTTCCTGGGGCGGGGACGCTCTCTGCGACCGGCGCGCGGGCCGTAGGGAGCGGCTGGCGATCGCCGCGGCAATGGACACGCCGGCGAGGATCACGGCCGTGAGGATCGCAGTTGGGACGCCGCCGATGTCGATCGCCTGCCCTCCACTGAAGGCGCCGACGGCGTCGCCGAGGTTCCCGGCGGAGGCGGGCAGGGAGGCTGCGAGGATCACACCGGGGCCGGCAAGGTGTTCGACGCGGTGCTGCCAGGGGCTCGTGATTCCTGCACTGCACACGGCGAGACCGAGCAGCGCGATCACCGCGACGACCGGGTTCGCTCCCCACATCATCATCGCGACGAGCGATGCGGCCACGCCGATGGCGCCGAGTATCAGGGCGTGTGCGGCTCCGGCATCAGCAAACCTGCCACCGGCGAACGACCCGATCGCGGCGGCGATCCCGAAGCCCATCAGGCACACCCCGATCCAAGGCCCGGAGACCCCGGTGACGCCGTCCAGGAAGGGAACCAGGTAGGTCTGCGCAGCCGAGACGCCCGCGAACAGAAGGGTGCCGACGGCAAGCACCGCGAGCACGGGCGGGGCGAACGCGAACCGCAGTTGACCCAGCATCCCGACCTCGCTCTCGCCCGGCACACGGGGCACCACAAGCAAGGCGATCGCGAGGACGACAGCGGCTGTCAGCACGACGGCGAGGAAGGACACGCGCCAGCCGACGACTTCGCCGAGCAGTCGGCCCAGCGGCATCCCCACCGCACTGGAGACAGCGAACCCGGAGATCACCACCGCCATCGCCCGGCCGACTCGCTCTCGCGACACGATCGAGGTCGCCGTCGTGATCGCTGCGGCGATGAACAGCCCCTCCGCCGCACCGATCACGATCCGGGCCGCGATGAAAGCCTCCAGGCCGGCACCGAGGGCGGGCAGCAGGTTCAGCCCGGTGAACACGGCGAGCGCGATCAGTAGCACCGGCCGCCGGCCGAGCCGGGCGGTCAGGAACGTCAGCAGCGGCCCACCGATCGCGATCCCGAGCGCATTCGCAGACACCAGCGCGCCCACTGCTGAGAGCGGTACCGCCAGGTCCGCCGCCATCAGATCGAGCATTCCCGCCACGAGCATCTCGGCGCACCCCATCACGAACGTTCCGGCGAACAGCACGCTCAAAACGATCGCCACCCGCGAACGACCTGTATGCGGACGTCTCCGTGCGTCAGACATCAGAACCTCCAAGAACATGCAACCGTGTGGTTGCAGTAAAGCTTGCCGCACATTCGCGGAAATTGCAACCGAGCGGTTGCACTATCGAGCACCGCTCGATGTTGAGCGAACGTCGTTGCTGCGAGGGCACGATCCCCCTTATAGCGGCCACTGAGCAATCACCGATGCGGGCATGCATCGTGATCTCGCTGTTGGCCGGCGCGAGGACCAAGGAGATGCGCGCCCTGACTTGGACACGCATCGACCTCGTGGAAGCCTGCTGTCGAGTCAGGCAGTGCCGATCGAGGGCATCGCCGCCCGAGCGGGCCACGTCGGCACAGTCGTGACAGAAGGTCTACCGACAACATGAACCGCGTTCCGTGCTCCGAACCGGGGCGAAGATGGAAGAGGTCTTCTCTGATCTGCATCTCACGGCGACGTAGCAGCCCGAGTCATGCGAAAGGCCGGCCTCCCAAGCGAGAAACCGGCCTCTGACCTACTGGTGGAGCTTAGGGGATTCGAACCCCTGGCCTCTTCCATGCCATGGGCGGGGGTCGTGTTGGCCATGTTCGCCGAGTGCCGCTCATCCCCTTATGTACAAGGCGTTCTCGCGTTCCTGGTTGTTGCGAGTTCGACGCGCTTTGAGAACGTTGCTACGCGAGGTCGGCTCCCAAGACCCTCCCGTGGCGGCCTACTTGGTGAGGTCAGAACAGTTGGGGCGAAGTGGCGGCCTGATGCCGTACTTCTCGATCACGAATCGCCAGAAGAGCGGAACAGCTTCCGAAGGAGGTCGGTCGATGCAGTCGTTCCGACCTGTGCTGGAGAGATGCTCGATGCGAACCTGCCCGGCAGGCCCCGGTCTCATCGATCCGGGCGCTCGGACGGCGATCATCTCGCGGACCTCCGCGCCGACCGGGCGCGGCACGACCATGA
The DNA here is from genome assembly GCF_040610875.1 of Kribbella sp. NPDC003505. Taxonomy (NCBI): domain Bacteria; kingdom Bacillati; phylum Actinomycetota; class Actinomycetes; order Propionibacteriales; family Kribbellaceae; genus Kribbella; species Kribbella sp. NPDC003505. Next base: position 619,222 of record NZ_JBEXNA010000001.1, read on the forward strand.
GGTCATGCATCGATGTGCTCCCCGCGAGAAGTGCATCTGCACCGGAGTCGATGACACTGTCAACGATATCGACCAAGTACTGGAAGTCCGGATACCTGGCCGCCATACCGCCCAGAAACGACCGAATGTCCGCCCACGATCGTTCCCCGAACCCATAGGTCCAGGGCCGACTGACGCCACCCCGTCGCCATTTGCCCACAGCACAGTCTCGCACGCCGCGACGCCGAGGTTTAGGTTCGAACATGCGCCGTCCAGGCGCGTTCAGGGTGGTATGACTCACGCTCACGCCGGTAGTGGTACGACTGCCCGAACCAAGGCGGACCACGCTGAACGCAACCACTGGTGCAACCATGCCAGCTCACTGCGAACTCAGGGCGGCGTGGTCGGCGCGCAGGGACTCAGCAGTCAAGGTCACCGCTTTCCGTGCCAACGCTCCAGCTCCGCGATTGCCTGCTCGTTCCGATTCGCAACGGACGCAATGACCGTGCCGGGCTCCGCAAACGCGATGATCGGGGTCCATATCGTCGTTCCAGATCGGCTCGTCCATCGGACTGCGGGAAACGCGGTGATATCGAGGATCATCGACCGGTCGATCGTGCGGCTCCGGAAAATGCCTCGCACCGTGAAAGTGTCGCTGTCGCATCGGACACCGAGTCGGTAGCCGCGGATCGCGAGGATGACACCAACAGCGGCGAGGACAGCCGCACGAGCGAGGTAACGATCTGCGGTGGCTTCAAACCACCACTCGATACCGAGCCCGACGAGCACGCCACCGGGCAGCATGCTGGCGATGCGCGTGATCATCAACGGGCGAAGCTCCACAGTGGCAATGGTGCCAGTCGGCGTACCCGTCCGAGATCGCGCGAGGTGTGGGGACCCCAGCGAACCCCGAATCCGCTGATAATCGAGCTGATCGCGTCGATCTACGAACTGCTTCTGGCGACCCGATCGAGTGGGAGTTCGTTCGTGTTCACCTCACTGCAAGGCAAGCCCTGGTACCGCTCCAACTTCCGCCAGCGCTTTCGGCGGCCCGCATGGGACGGCGTCGATCCGAGCAACCCGACTTCGGAGCACCACATGCCTGCGATCCTCCCAGGCTTCCGCTTCCACGAGGGGCGACACACGCACGCCACCTGGCTCACCGAGGACGGCATCGAGGAGGTCGCGCGCCGCGCTCGGCTCGGTCACAAGATGAAGGGCATGGGTCGGGTCTACGACCACGTGACACCTGAGATGGAGCGTCGGATCTCGGAGGCTCTAGAGGACCGCTGGGTCACGTCCGTACTCGCCCTGGACGATGACGAGCAGGAGAAGCTGCTCACGCGGGTGCCCGTGATCAAGGACACCATCGAGAAGGCCCAGCAGGAGGCTGAGACACTTGCGGCCAAGTTGGTGGGAGTCGAGCGCTTCTCCCAAATCTCTCCCACTGAGGCCTCTAACGAAAACAGGCCAGGGGGCGAAAGTGCCTCCTAACCTGCGATCTCTTGCGGTGGAGCTTAGGGATTCGAACCCCTGACCTCTTCCATGCCATTCACACCCAGCCTCTGGACGGCGGCCAGTGCCCCGACTTGCCGCCGTCCGTGAGCGTCCGTAGCTGTCCTGCCTCGTGCCGCCCCGTTGTCACTCAGTTAGTCACTCAGTGCGGGTAGCTCGCGGGCGACAGCGTGCCGTCAGCGTTCACCTGCCAGCGCGGTGTGTCCTCTGAGATCATGTGGCTGCCGCGTGGCGGCTCGAACGTCCCCTGGGCGGTCACCATCAGCGTCTGTGATCCTCGTAGTAGGCACGCACCGACGGCGATGGTGATTTGCCCACCGGCCAGGATCGCTCTGCCATTAAGCACACCTGTGACATCCACCGTGCCCGCAGACTCTAGATCACCGTTGAGTCGACCATGGATGCCAGCGGACGCGCCAACTGCGACCTGCACACGCCCGTTGACCTGGCCGTATACCTCCAGATGCGCGCCCGACTGCACGATCACGTCACCATTCTGCTGGCCAGTGATCTCCTGGTCCTCAGTTACGTTCAGCATGCGCTCACCTTAACTGCCAACTGACCGAGGCTTGTTCAGCCACTGCGAGAACCGGGCAAATCGGCCGGGTCGCCGGACCACTCCTACTGCCACATCAAATTCGTCCCTGAAACAGTTGATAAGCGGCATCTGATGGTGGAAAAACTGCGACCTCTGATCCTCCGGGATTCCTTCCAGCGCCCATTGATACCGAACACCAATCGCACCAATATACGCAGCAAGCACGTACCCAGTTATATTCGTGAACTGCCGATCAACAAACGGAACATCCGGGCTGATCGACAGGCCCATTCCGAACTGCCGATGAACCGAATCTGTGGTGATTAGAGCCATATGCGCATCACCCATATCGGTGGCTCCATCAAGAAATTCTCGCAGAGAATCAGGCACCGGAAGTCTAGTCCGCACCAGTCGGCACCCGAAATGCTTCGCATAGTAGCGGGCCAGGTTCAATACGCCCTCTTCCCAAGTGGCACCGTAGACCTCTTGGAAGTCGACGCCAGGCATGATTCGCAACCATCTATGCCCACTGACGTATGCAGAGTAGGTTTCATACGCGTCATCAAATGCCTTAGATCTCCGGTTGTTGCAGTCGCCGCACATTGACTTGGGAAACTTGACGACGCCGTATCGGTCGCGAGTGATCCCGCTCTTACCGCGAATCTCCCGAGTGTCAGCGCCGTCAGACTCCCCCCAGATGAGCAAGTCGTCATCGCCCATGAGTCTCGCAAGATCAGTTCGCTTGAACTTGTGCTCGCCGGTCGTCGCTGGCGAGGTCCGACACCACCAGCAAATACCGTCGCCATCTACCCGGAGATGCTCCAACTGCTCCGGAGACGCGACGTCCCATCCCCGATCGTCGTACAACTTTCCCCCTAGTCGATTGAGATGAAGCTCAGGAATCGCTGACCCAAGCTCGTCGTCATGCGCTGGAATCGTCCGTCAGCTGACTGAATGTCGCCGAGGGAGCTAAAGCCCAGAGCCACACGCGCATCGGCGAGATCGGCCACTAGGAGGTCACGCCAGTCATACCTATCAGCGAACTGCGGCTCCACTACGTTGACCAGCTCAGCAAGGCTGACGTGCCCGACCTCCTCGAAATGCCCTATATGTTGCTGGAACAGCTCTGTCGGGCGGTCTAGCAGCCTGAGCATGACGATGTGAGACGGCGAGAACTGGTCAACCAACCTGAAGAATCTGGCCTGCTCATCGACGTCAGGTGCATCGGGGCTGATGGAGTTGACGAGGCCGTTCCGCAAGGCGTCCAGCTTCTCCTGCTGATGTGTTGTCTGCGCGATACGGGCTGCGACTATGAACGCGTCGAGAAAGACCTCGTCATCGGCGAGGTTGTTATGCCGGCGCGCCAGATCGTTCACAGTCTCTGTGATCTCGTGTATCCACCTGTCCAGTCGCCTGTTGTATGGCCGATTCATGAAATGGAGATAACCAGCGGCGGCAGCACCTCCTACGGGTCCTGCGAGGCCACCGATTGCACCTGCGAGGAGCTCGTCCACCAACTCCAGGGCCTTACCATCCGACATGTCAGCGCCTCAGAACGTCGTGGCCGCGTTGGCCGCGAGGACGTCGGCCGCCTGGACGAGCTGACGGCGACCGATGAACCGGCCCGCGACAAGGAGACCGGCATTGTGTGCCTCCTCCCCCGCATGGCTGTACGTCAGATCTGTCACCAGCAGGGGAACTAGGCCAGCCTCGAATGCATCAACTGCGGTCTTCAGAACGCAGGATTCTGTGTCGAGACCGATCACGATCATCTGACGCCAGCCGTGCTCGGCTACGAGCGCTGACCCCACCTCAGAGAAGAGGGAATATGTCGGCTTATCCAGTACGGCCACAGCTCCGGCAGCGAGGTCCTTCAGCTCATCGACAATCTCGAACTCGTGTGAGTCTTTGTGGATAATATCGTAGTTGAAAAGCTGCTCGAACAGCGAATTAGGCGTGTTGTACCACCGCGTCATGATGTACGGCCGTCCAGTAGCAGCCCATTCGCGAATGAACTTCGACGCTAACGGAATCACGTGAGCAGACGCCGGGGAAACGAATCCGTATTGCATGTCGACCACGGCTAAGACGCTGTCATCGAGGTTGATCATTGAGCTTACCTTTCCACGTCCCTGAGGATTTCCACAGCGTCTCGCAAATGCTCGTCAAGCTCGCTGGTCTTGAGGATTGTGGTTCTCATGGCAAGGTGCTGCGTAGTCTCTTGCGGGCGAGTATTCACCATCCTGGATGCCACGCCTCGCACCCAGCGCCAATCGTATCCGTCGGGGATCTGCGGGTCGCGTCCCGATTCGACCTGAGTCCGAATGTGATGGCAGTAGCACCACAGGCTCTGCACCATGATCTCGAATTCGACAAGCGATCTCTGGGCGAGTGAACGTCGGTCCGCGATCGGAAAATAGGTCACTGCGGACCAACTGGCATAGGCATGCGAGATACCGCTCGCGCCGAAGTCGAGAATTCGACTGTCGTTGTAGCCGTCACGGAGGAATGCCCGTTCAACCAACTCGGCATGGGCAACCGACTGCACGTCCTCATCAAGGTTCAACATGCTCTTCTGATTGCAAAGTAGCCGGAGCGCCGTCTGCAACTCTTCGCCGTGCCACGGAAGCGCCGTAACCCAGAAGGCACTAAAGGCATACTCGGGCCCGCCGTACTCCTGATCGGTGAGCTTCCTCGTGGCTTCATCGGTCCATTCCAGTTCTAGCGGGTATGAACTGTGTCGCCAAACCGCGACCTCAGCAATCGAGCGCGGCGTTAGTTGCTCTTCGATGTGGAAGAGGAGGCACCCCCACGGGAAGCCGTACAGGGTGCACTCACCGCGTGGATGATCGAGTTTGATCCGCCACGCCTGCGACCACTCGACGTTGCAATTCTCCGCTCCAAGGTCATTCCCCAACCGTTCAACAACGTCAGGCCCGACGTACGCCGGCATAAATTTGTTGCTGATCATCGCCAGGTCCTCCCCCGGTGGCCCGCTGGCGATAGTTGGATCACCGAACAGGTCGTACGGGGAGCATTCGTAGACGCCACAGTAGAGCCGGATGTACATCTCGTCCGTGACCTGGCTCTGTCCGGTCTCGTGCCGGTAGATCGCCTTTTCCATCGCGGTGCGGGTGGGCATCGACAGGCCGAGCTGGTGGCCGACCCGCTCTAGTTCACGGGCGAGTCGGCCACGCCCCCACTTTCGCGCCTCCCGGTATTGGATCAGGACGCCGCGGCGAGGTGCGGGAATCGAAGATTCGGACATCGGTCACGTCCTCCCATGTCCAAGGACACGGCGCATGTCCAACTGCGTCCAGTGATGTCGTCTACGCGGAGCGTGAATTAGTCGGCAGGCTGAGTGACATGGAACGAATCCCATCGTCGTCAGCGTCCCTCGGGCGACGCGGGTGCCTCGGATCGCGCCCGGGGCTTTGGGCCCCGGGGAGCCGGGGGGATGCCTTCAGCGCGAGCGAGCTTCCGCACGTAGGCCGTAGTGAACGGCGAGAGCTGCTCAACCTCGTTCGGCGTCACACCTGCACGCAGGGCGGCAAGGGACGCCGCTATGACGGCCTGCCGGGCGGCCTCGTGGGCGCTCTCGGTCTGCCGATACAAGCGGGTCGCTTCGGTCAGTTCGTCCCGTACGTCAGTCACACCGACATGGTATCGGATCACACTTGCGAAACCCGCGACTCACAAGCTACGGTGATTCGCACCAGAGATTCGAAAAAGAGTCTCGAAACTGAAAGGTGACGCCCCGGCGGCTGCAACCGCCGAGGCGTCTGGGTCGCGCTAGTCCATCGAAGAGGAGCACAACCCCAATGAGCATCATCTACCTGACCGCAGTCCATGGCGAGGAGCCGTCCGCTGCGGATCTGGCGGGCATCGAGCAGGAATGGCCGCTGATCGCGGCCGAGCTGGACCTGTTGGACGCACAGATCGCGTTCATCAACGCCGGTTCCAACGCGTCGGCGCTGGAGACGCGCCGCATTCGGCGCGCTGCGCGCCGGGTGCTGGAGATCGGCTGGGAGCTGGCCGACCGCGCCCCGGAGACGGAGGGCGTGGCATGAGCACGCTGATGACGGCCGGTACGGCGCTGGCCGATCTCGTCCAGGTTGACCTGGGCTGGTGGAAGCTCGCGGGCTACGACCTCGTGCAGGTCGTCTCGCCCCGTACGGCTCTGGGGACGGCGTGGATCGTCTGGCACGGCGACCACGTCTTGCACACCACCGACACGCTGCCCCACGCGGGCGGCTGGGTCGCTAACCATCTGACGGGAGGTCAGGCGCGATGAGCACTCCGCTGCGTACGTCGTACCCGGTCCCGGTTGAGGACCTGATCCCGGCCGCCCGTGAGTTCGCGGCCGAGTTGGGCGAGGTCCCGTCGCAGAACCGGTTGATGAAGCACCTGCGGATCGGCAAGGACAAGGCCAGGGCCGTCCACGCTGCCCTGACCGAGGAGCGCGCCGAGGACCGCCCGGAGATCCGGCTTCACTCGGTGCCGGATCCGGACGAGAGCACCGCCGAGCCCACGACCGAGGCTGGGACTGTCAACGAGGCCACCGAGGGCGCTCCGGAGGAGTCTGCGCAGGTCACGCCGCCTAGGGACCTGCTTCCGACCACCGACACCGCGCCCGTCGATCCGGTCCCCGCGGCTGCCGAGCCGAACGGCGCGCGGGGCATCTCCCCGGCTCCGGAGACAACCTCGGACAGTGATGCTGAGACCGGGGACGAGATGCGCCCGGTTCGGTCTTGGCCGGTGCTGCTGCTGGCGCTGCCCGCGTTCGTCGCGGTCTGGTCCGGGTGGGTTGGGCTGGGTGAGCTGACCGGGTTCGGTGTCGTGCATCCGTTGCCGGGGATCGCGGACGGGTTCACCCTGAACTCTGCGATCACGCTGCCGATCGGTGTGGAGACCTATGCCGCGTTCGCGCTGCGGGTGTGGCTGTCCGGCCGTGTCCCGGCCAAGGCGCGCCGATTCGCCAAGGTCTCCGCGCTGTCCGCCCTCGCGCTGGGCGCGCTGGGACAGGTCGCCTACCACCTGCTAGAGGCCGCTGGCGTGACGGCCGCGCCCTGGCCGATCACCACCGTTGTGGCCTGCCTGCCCGTTGCCGTGCTCGGCATGGGCGCCGCGCTGGCCCACCTGATCCACACCCGCCCTGCCCGCCCCACCAAGAACGGGGAGAAGTGACATGACCGAGCCCATGAACAACCTGCCCGACCCGATCGACCTGGACGCGCACCGCGCCCGCCGCGACGACGTACCCGAGTCCGCGCAGGCCCCGAAGGAAACGGCCGGCGCACTGGTGCCGCTGTCGCCGGGTGAGGTGGAGTCGATGGACACCGCCTACGAGATCGCGTTGGACGACACCGACGACGACCCGGCCACCGGCAAGGTCATCGTGCCGGTAGACACCCCCGGCATGCCGGTCCCGGTCGCGGACGGGCAGAGACTGCCGATCGTGCCGGTGCATCTGCGGCCGAAGGCGCTGCCCGCGACGATGCGCCGCGCTGGCGGCCGGGCCGGGCACGTGACGGCCTTCCATGCGGTGCGCTCGCCCTGGTACGCAACCAAGTTCGCCTGGTTCGCCGGTCGAGGTCTGTCGCGGCTGATCGGCAAGCAGTTGCGCTGGTGGTGGGTCCCGAACTCGATCACGCTGGAGCAGAAGGCGGCCGACGCCGGGGAGCTGAAGGAGTGGGAGAAGATCCACCGTCAGCTGAAGGCCACCCGCCTATGGCGCGGTCTGGTCCTCGCAGCACAGAACCTCGGTCTGCTGATCGGGTTGCCGATCGCGTGGAACGCGGCCCCGGCCGCTGGTCTCGCGGCGGTGGGTGCGGCGGCGGTCGCTGGGCTGGCGCACTACGGCAGACCCGCAGGTCAGACCGTACTCGGTACCGCTGTTGTCGCGCCCCGATACCGCAAGCTGAACTCTGACATCGTGCTCCGGGCGTACTACGCGGCGGGGCTGGGCAAGCCGGATCGCGCCGACCAGGAGGTCCGGTTCGGGTCGCCCATGTCCCGCGACGCTAGGAATACCGGTTCTCAGGTGGTGGTGGATCTCCCGTACGGCAAGGGCTGGTCCGACGTGGCCGGGGCGCGGGAGAAGATCGCGTCGGGTCTGGACGTGCACGTGAATCAGGTATTCCTGACCCCGGACAAGACCAGCTCGCGGCGGCACACGCTGTTCGTGTCCGACCGAGACCCGCTGGCCGTCGCGGTCGGCCGCACGGAGATGCTGGACTGCAAGCCGCGCTCGATCTGGGACCCGGTCAAGCTCGGCAAGGACGAGCGCGACGCACTGGTCACGCTGCTACTGATGTGGAACTCGCTCCTAGTCGGTGCACAGCCCCGTAAGGGCAAGACCTTCTTCGCCCGGCTGGTGGCGCTGTGGGCGGCGCTGGACCCGTACGTGAAGCTCATCGTTGCTGACGGCAAGAACTCCCCGGACTGGCTGGCGTTCAAGAAGGTCGCCCACCGCACGGTGTTCGGGACACACCCGAACCCGAACGACGACAACCCCGTCGAGCGGCTCCAGGCGATCCTGGACGAGGTCCTGAAGCACATCGACACGGTCAACAGCATCCTGACCACCCTGCCGGTCACGATGTGCCCTGACGGCAAGCTGACCAAGGAACTCGCCCGTGACCCGCGCTACCCGGACCTGCGCGTCTTGGTAATGGTGATGGAGGAGTTCCAGGTCTACTTCGAGACCGAGGACCAGGCCGTGAACAAGGAGATCGCAGCCAAGCTCTCCCGCATCCAAGCCGTGGGTCCGAGTGCCGGCGTGGTGCTCATCTCGTCATCGCAGAAGCCGTCAGGTGTCGGCGCGGGCGACGTGTCGCGGCTGTTCAACCGGTACCGGGACAACCACTCGGCACGGTTCGCATTGAAGTGCGGCAACCGCACCGTGTCCGAGGCGATCTTGGGCGGGGACGCCTACCAGGAAGGGTTCGACGCCTCCACGCTGCCGGTGGGCGATGAGTACCGGGGCGTGGGCTACCTGTACGGGGTCACCGACAACACCCCGACCGTGCGGTCGTTCCTGGCCGACGCGGCCGACGCGGACAAGATCCTCACCGCCGCACGGAAGTACCGCGAGCAGCTCGGCACGCTGACCGGCGAGGCGGCCGGGGAGGAGCTGGAGCGGGCGACCCGCGATGTGCTGGCCGACGTGCTGACCGTGATGGGTCCGGACGGCAAGGCGCACTGGGACACCATCGCCGGACGGCTCGCCAACCAGATGCCGGAGCAGTACGACGGCACTACCCCGGAGGCGATCTCCGCGCAGGCCCGCGCCCAGGGCGTCCCGTCGGTGAACGTGAAGCGCGACGGCGTGGTCCGCAAGGGCGTCAGCGCCGACGACCTACGCGCCGCCATGGCCCGCCGCGACAACAGCAACCAGCCGGGAGGGCAGCGCTGATGGATCTCGACGCCCGCCGCCAGGCGCTGGCCGACCGGCATCAACGCGCCCTCGACGAGTACGGCGCGGCCTGGCACGAGCTGGCGGAGCTGTCGCGGCCCGACCCGCTCACCGGCCGCGTGTGGCGAACCTCGGAGTGGCGAGCTGCCCGCTTCCGGTTCCGGCGCGCTGTCCGGGCCGTCCGTCGAACCCAACCCAGGCGCTACACACGGTAACTGGATGCACTGAGGGTGCGGGACGAGTGAAGTAGCGGCCCCGACGCTACCGGTAGCGGCTGCGCTACCCGTCCCGCTACCCCGTAACCCATCTCTCACCTGGCCGTTCTTTCGCGCGTAGCGAGTAGCGGCCACGGCTCCTCACGCTCAAAAACAGCCCGTTGGAGGCTTCCCATGCTGTCCCGCGCCGCTACCCCTATCTCTGCCGCCGCTACCGAGGGTAGCGACCCCTCCGCTACCCTCACTGCCGCCGCGCACACCGCTGGACAGGTCGCCACGGTGGCACTCATCGTGATCATCGCCGTCGCGTTCTACCTGTTCACCTGCCTCGTGTGGCCGTTCGGCAAGTGCCGCCGCTGCAAGGGCGTCGGCAAGTTCAAGTCCCCGTTCGGCCGGGCCTACCGGCACTGCGGGAAATGCGACGGCTCAGGACTGCGGGTCCGCGTCGGCCGCCACGTCATCAACCACATGCGCGCCGTCCGGGGCGCGGGCGAGAACTCCACCACCGGCAAGGGGCAGCGCTGATGTGCGCCGCGCCGGACGGGCTCAGCCTGCACCCGGCCCGGTCGTGCTGGATCGAACTGTGGAACGGCCAACAGGCCCTCGGATGGGATCACCACGGCACGCCGGTATTCCGGTTCCGGTGGGCACCCGCAGGACTCGCCACCCGCCGCCAGCTCCGCGCCATGCGCATGTCACCAGGTCGGCAGGAACCGTACGCGCTGCTCGTGTGGCGCAACGGCAAACGCTGGGCGTGGCTGTACCGGCTCGACCTCGCCCGCCCGTCTCGCGTGCCGTCACCGGCACAGCTCAACGCCCTGGACAAGGCGATGCAGGCCCGCCGTACCTGCGGGCTCTGCAAGGCCGTCACCGACTACTGCATCCCCACCTCTGACGGCCGCTGCCTCGACTGCATCGACGCCGCCAACTCCCCGCACGCCGCCTGACCCTCCTCGAAGAAGGACCACCGATGAAGCGACTCATTCCGGCCGTCGTCGCGGCCGTCCTGCTCTGCCTGACCACCGGCTGTGCCACCGGAACCGTGGTGGACAAGGGCTACCGAACCGATCAGGTCGTCGTCAACGGCAGGAACCAGTCCCGGCCGTGCTGGTGGGTCAAGTTCCGCGACAGCAACGGCAAGACCCACACCGCCTGCACCTCCCTCGCCAAGTGGAAGCACGCCAACCCCGGCGACCAATGGGCCGCGCAGTGAACGCCCCGGACGCGATCCTGACAGCCGCCCTGGAGGCGACCGGACGAGGCTGGCCGGTGTTCATGCTCGGCCGGTCTAAGCGGCCGGTTGCCAACTGCAACGACTGCCGCGACCAGGCGCACGACTCCGCGCACGATCCGGCGACCTGTGGGCACCTGACCTGCCACGGGTTCTACGCCGCTACCACCGACCCCGAACGCGTCGCCGAGATCGTGACCGCCGTCCCGGCTGGGCAGCTCGCCGTACGGACCGGTGCCGTGTCCGGGCTGGTGGTGGTCGATGTGGACCCCGCGCACGGCGGAGACGCGAGTCTCGCCGCACTGATGGCGTGTGGGCTCGTGCCGCGCACGCTGTGGGTCCGAACCGGCTCCGGTGGTGTGCACCTGTACTACCGCCACCCCGGCCGCGAGATCCCATCGCGGCCGATGCCGGGCCGGGCCGGGATCGATGTGAAGGCTGACGGCGGGTACGTCGTCCTTCCGCCGTCGATCCACCACCGGACCTACCAGCGGTACCAGTGGGGCGACGGATCGGCAGAACCGATCGAGATGCCCCGCTCGCTGATCGACGCATGCCTGCCGCCTATGCCGGCCGATTGCACGACCCACCCGGCCGAGCCGATCCGGACCACCTGCGCGGGGGGCATCTCGAACCCGGAAGGCCTGCTTACGTCCACGCTGAACGCCGTCCGGAACGCACCTGAGGGCAAGCGCCGAACGACGCTCTACGGCGCGGCACGTGGTGTGGCGCGGATGGTCGCGGCAGGTGCGATCAGCCACGCCGACGCGATCGCCGCGCTGACCGATGTGGGGCAGCAAGTTGACCAGACCGCCCGCGACATTCGAGCCGCTATCGCTGGTGGCTTCCATGACGAAGGGATCGCCGCATGACCACCCCGACCGACACCGATCACACCGCACCCGAGCGGATCGACGGTGCCGAACTGCTGGATGACGTGGCCGCCACCATCACCCGGTACGTGATCCTTCCCAACCCGGCCGCGCTGATCGCGGTTGTGTTGTGGATCGCAGCGACCCACGCGGTACCGGCGTGGAACTGCGCCGCGCGGCTGGTGATCCGGGCACCGCAGCGACGCTGCGGGAAATCGCGCCTGCTGGACCTGGTGGAGGCCATGTGCCACCAGCCGATGATGACCGCGAACGCCTCCCCGTCAGCGGTCTACCGGTCGATCGGACTCACGCCGTCCGATCCGCCAACGCTGCTGATCGATGAGGCCGACACGATCTTTGGACCCAAGGCAGGCGACCACGAAGACCTGCGCGGACTGCTCAACGCCGGTCACCAGCGCGGCCGTCCGACCAAGCGGTACAACGCCGGACTGAACCGCGTCGAGAGTCACGAGACATTCGCAATGGCCGCCCTCGCAGGCATCGGCGCGATGCCGGACACGATCGAGGACCGCGCCGCCGTCATCCGGATGCGCCGCCGTGCGGCCGGTGAGACCGTCCAGCCCTACCGCGTACGCCGGGACGGCCCGGCCCTGGCCGTGGTCCGCAACCGGCTGCACGAGTGGCTCACTGCGCACGTGGACGAGCTGACCGACGCCATGCCCGCGATGCCGCTGGAAGACCGCGCCGCCGACACCTGGGAACCCCTCATCGCGGTTGCCGACCTCGCCGGAGGCCACTGGGTCGCCGACGCCCGGCAGGCCGCGCTGACCCTGCTGGCCGAGCAGGAAGACTCCGCCGAGCTGCCGTTGTCGGTGCGGCTGCTGGCCGACTGCCGGACCGCGTTCCGCGACGCCGACGCCCTGCCCACCGCCGACCTGCTGCAACGGCTCCTGGCCGACGAGGAAGCACCGTGGGCGACGCTCGGATCGGGCGGTCTGTCACCGATGAAACTCGGCATGCTGCTCCGCGACTTCGAGATCCGCAGCGGCAACATCCGCTTCCCCACCGGCCAGGCCAAGGGCTACCACCGAAGCGCCTTCACCGACGCATGGAACCGCTACTGCCCCGAACCCGAAACCACCGCCGATGACGCCGGTACGGGACAAGCCGTCCCAGCCGTCCCAGCCGTCCCAGTGCAGGTCACGCCGGGGACGGCTTCCGCCCCTGGGACGGCTCAAGCCGTCCCACCCTCCCAAGCCGTCCCGCACCTGACCTGCGAAGGGACGCCTGGGACGGCTGGGACGGCTTCCCCCCAAGAACCCGGACAAGCCGTCTGCATTCGTTGCCGACAGCCCATGTCACACGACGACGGAACCCACACCCACCCCACCTGCGAGACCGCATGAGGAGCGATTCGATGACGGCCGACATGGCGACGGTGACTGAACTCCCGGCCCCGGTTCTGTACCGGGTCGAAGACGTGGTGACGATCCTCAACCTGAGTAGGAGCGTGGTGTACGAGCTGATCCGGTCCGGCCGGTTGAAGACGGTCAAGGAGGGACGTTCCCGGCGCGTTCCGGCGCTGGCTGTGGCGGAGTACGTATCGCTGCTGATGGACGAGGCGGGGGTAGTCAGCAATGACCAAGCGGCGTAGTCGTGGCGACGGCGGCCTGCATTGGGACGTCAAGCGCGAACGGTGGATCGCGACCGCAACGCTGGGCTTCACGCCCGCCGGGCGTCGCATCACGAAGAAGGCCAGCGGCAAGACCAAGACCGAGGCGAAGATCAAGCTGAAGGAGGTTCTGCGCGACCTGGACGACGGTCTCGGAGTCGGGCAGCACGGCTACACGGTCGCGGATGCGACGGCGGCGTGGCTAAAGACGGGTCTGCCCAACCGGGACGAGGAGACGGTGAAGAACTGCACAAGCCTGGCGAACACCCACATCGTGCCCGAGCTGGGAAGGCGTCGGCTACGGGAGCTGACAGCCGACGAGGTGGACGACTGGCTTGCGGACCGGAGCAAGCTCGTGGCGCGTTCAACGCTGATCAAGCTGCTGTCGATCTTGCGTCGCATCATCAGGCGCGCGCAGGCTCGCGATCTGGTCAAGCGAAACGTGGCGCTGCTCTGCGAGGTACCCGCCGCGAAGGACGGCCGGCCGTCGAAATCGCTCACGCTTGCCCAGGCATCGAGGCTGCTGGACGTTGCGACGGCGACCCGGATGCACGCGTACATCGTCGTCTCCCTGCTGACCGGAGCACGTACGGAGGAGATGCGCGCTCTGACGTGGGATCACGTGGACCTGAAGGGAGCGCCGTACGCCGATCCGCCCCGGCCGCCGTCGATCGAGGTATGGCGGTCAGTACGCGAGCGCGGCGACACGAAGACCCGCAAGTCTCGCCGGACGCTCCGTCTCCCGGAGCGATGCGTTGATGCGCTGACCGACCATCTGCAGCACCAGGAGATCGCACGAGCCGCCGCTGGCGATCGGTGGAGGCATCACAACCTGGTGTTCTGCACGTCGATCGGCACGGAGCTGGACGCTGCCAACGTCCGGCGTGCCTTCCGGCGCGTGGTCGCCCTGACACCCGGACTGAACGCGCCGGACTGGACGCCTCGCGAGCTGCGGCACAGCTTCGTGTCGTTGCTCAGCGCCAGCGGTGTGCAGATCGAGCAGATATCGCAGTTGGTCGGGCACAAGAGCACCCAAGTGACCGAGACCGTGTACCGGCACGAGCTGCGGCCGGTGCTGACCGAGGGAGCCGAAGCAATGGACGAGATCCTGCCCCGAAACCGTTAGTCACTCAGTTAGTCACTCAGGTCATGAAAGAGGCCGGTTTCCCGAGTGGGAAACCGGCCTCTGACCTGGGGTGGAGCTTAGGGGATTCGAACCCCTGACCTCTTCCATGCCATGGAAGCGCGCTACCAACTGCGCCAAAGCCCCGCGGTGTCTTGCGACTCCGAAAGCTTAGCGGATGAGGGCCTGCAAAGAAAAATCGGTTGGCTGGTGGGGCTGGTGAGGTGTGCAACAGGCTGCTTCCGTCGGCCGTAGACGCCGGATCTGACGTCCGCAGTAGGTAGTCGTGCCGCCTCCTGCTTGTCGGACGCCGCCTGTCAGCCCGCTACCCGTCGGCAACGATCGCCAGGGCATCACAATCACGTACGGCGACATCCGTCGCGCTCGTTGTGGCTGGGATTGTGGTGTTCTGATGGTCTGGAAATCGGGCGCTGCCATCAGGACGGATCGGGGATGCTACCGGCCGGCGGCTGGACAGCCGTCGCAGCGCAGTTCGTCTGGTTACGGAACCGGCCATACGAACTCGGCACCCCGAAGCTCGGACCGCTCGAGGCCCGTCGTCGTGCCACTCCAGTGCGCGGGCGACCAGGCCTGCCTCCAGAACGGGACGGCCTCCGTCGAGGTCAGCCGAGGAACAGCCCCTGCGACGCGGTGACGCCTCCCGTGAGCACTGTCTGCACGCAGGAGCAGTCGCCGAGGAGCGTGATCCGCGCCGCCGAAGACGGTCAACAAGACAGCCGCCCCACAGCGGTGACCGATGGGCTCACCCCAGCTCAGCACACACGCAGCAGGGCGGAGCCGCCGCACCACAGTCGCGGCCGCCGGCGGAGCCGGCCGAAAGGACAGCCACCGCGAAGCGGTGACCTTCTCCCCGAGCACAGCCCGTACGCCGGACAGCCGCCGCCGCGCGTGATGCGCGCCGCCGAAGGCGGCCAACAAGACAGCCGCCACGCAGCGGTGCTCACCCCAGCTCAGCACACACGCAGCAGGGCGGAGCCGCCGCACCACAGTCGCGGCCGCCGGCGGAGCCGGCCGAAAGGACAGTCGCCGCGAAGCGGTGTCCTTTCCCGGCGTACCTCTAGCGTTGGGGGTCGTCGCTCATGACCGGCTCTGGGAGGGAGCCGGCGTTCCATTCTTCGATTCGCCAGCCGGCTCGGCCGGGGAGGAGGGAGACCCAGTTGCAGTTGGAGAGGCCTCCGAAGGCGGGCCAGTTGGCTTGGGGGATGCCGAGGAACAGGCAGATGCCGACGCGGGCGGCGAGGCCGTGGGTGGCGACGACGATGGTGTCCTCGGAGGTGCCTTCCAACGAGATCCGGGTGAGGGCGTCGGAGAAGCGGGTGGCGACCTCTTCGACGGTTTCGCCGTTGGAGCCGCGGCGCTGAGGTTCGCCGCTGCGGATGCGGGCGGCGGCCTCCGGGTTCATGGCGGCGAGCTCGGACATGGTGAGGCCGGCCCAGTCGTCGACGTCGATCTCGCGGAGCGCCTCGTCGTACTCGATCTTCAGCCCGGTCAGCAGCGAGAGCTCACCGGCGGTGGCCGCGGCGCGTTGCAGGTCGCTGGCGAAGAGCCGGGTGGGCGCGAGGGAGGCGAGCCGGGCGGCCGCGGCGCGGGCCTGTGTCAGGCCGACCGAGTCGAGCGGTATGTCGGCCTGGCCCTGGATCTTGTCCTGCAGGTTCCACTCGGTCCGGCCGTGCCGCCAGACGATCAGCCGTCCTGCGCTCATTCAGAGACGCCGGGGACGGGCGACGGCAGCGGGATGGCCGGGCAGTCGCGCCACAGGCGCTCCAGGGAGTAGAACGAGCGCTCCTCGTCGTGCTGGACGTGGATGACGATCTCGAGGTAGTCGAGCAGCACCCAGCGGCCTTCGCGGGCGCCTTCGCGGCGGACCGGCTTGGCGTCGAAGTCGACGCGCAGCTTCTCCTCGATCGCGTCCACGATCGCGCGGACCTGGCGGTCGTTCGAGGCGGACGCGACCAGGAAGGCGTCGGTGATGGCGAGCTGCTCGGACACGTCGAAGGCGAGGACGTTCTCGGCCTTCTTGTCGTGGGCCGCTTCCGCGGCTGCGGTCAGCAGCTCGATGGCGCGTTCACTGGCAGACATAGACGTCCTAACGGTTGGTGTAGAGCTCACGCTTGGCGATGTACTGGACGATCCCGTCCGGCACCAGGTACCAGGTCGGGTTGCCCTTGGCGACCCGGGCACGGCACTCGGTCGACGAGATCGCCAGCGCCGGCACCTCGAGCAGGGTGATCCGGTCCATCGGCAGCTGGTCCAGCGGCAGTTCGAGTCCTTCGGTGCCGGGCCGCGTACAGCCCACGAACTGGGCCAGCTTGAACATCTCGTCGACGTCCCGCCAGGTGAGGATCTGGGCGAGCGCGTCGGCGCCGGTGATGAAGAACAGCTCGGCGTCCGGGTACAGCCTGGACAGGTCGCGCAGGGTGTCGATCGTGTACGTCGGACCCGGGCGGTCGATGTCCACGCGGCTGACCGAGAACCGCGGGTTGGACGCGGTCGCGATGACGGTCATCAGGTACCGGTCCTCGGGCGGGGAGACCTTCCGGTCCGACTTCTGCCAGGGCTGGCCGGTCGGGACGAAGATCACCTCGTCGAGGTCGAAGTAGGACTGCACCTCGCTGGCCGCGACCAGGTGCCCGTGATGGATCGGGTCGAACGTGCCGCCCATCACGCCGATGCGTCGTACCCGCTCCACCGCCGCCATGCCCATCGAGCCGCTCAGCTGTGCGGCCGGCCCTTGCCCATGATGACGGTGACGAGCAGCAGCAGGACGAGCACGAACAGCGCGAACCCGCCGAACCACCACTTCGAGATGTGCGAGGCCTCGACCGCGGCCTCTTCGACCGCCGCGATCTGCGGCACCAAGTACGTGAGCATGAGGCAGAGCCTATCTCGTGACCGCGGAGACGACAGCGACCGGTGGCCCTGGACTCTCGCCCAGGCGCACCGGTCGCGATAGGAAGGTCAGCGGTGGCGGGCGGTACGGGTCAGCAGCCGGCGCCAGTTGGACGGCGCGGCGTGCGCGCGGCGGGCCTGCGCGGCGACACGGTGCATCTCGTCGATCCGGGCACGGGCAACATCGGGGGTGATCATGATTCCTTCACTGGGTTGGTACGGCGGAACCGGGGTGGACTGTCCCCGGTACCTCAAATTGTACGGTAAGAGTTACGCTCTCACAAACGAATTAAAGGCACAGAGCATTCCTGACCTTAGAATCTGTGGTGAACAGGAGGCGTCATGGACGCGATCGACCGGCAGCTGATCGAAGCGCTCCGGCTGAACGGCCGCTCCAGCTGGGCCGAGCTGGGCCGGGAGGTCGGCCTGTCCGGCCCGAGCGTCCAGGAGCGCGTACGGCGTCTCGAGGAGCGCGGCGTACTGCTCGGGTACCGCGCCGTGGTCGCCCCGGAACAAGTCGGCCTGGGCACGAGTGCGCTGATCGGGCTGTTCCAGCGCGACGACGTCGAGACCGACGACGTGGTGGAGCAGGTCCGTGAGATCCCCGCGGTCGAGGACTGCTGGTTCGTCGCCGGCGACCAGGAACTCGTGGTCAAGGTGCGGGTCGCCGACGTCACGCAACTGGAGGCGGTCGTGGGGTCACTGCGCCGCGTGAACGGCGTGGTCAGGACGCGGACGACGGTTGTGCTGTCGACCCGCTGGGAAGGACGCCCCGCGCCCCTGCCCGACTGAACAGCAGTACGACGCCTGCCGCGAGCGCGAGGCCCGCGGCGACGGGGTAGAGCAGCCCTGGGGCGTGCTGGTACGTCGTACCGCCGATCGCCGGCGCGAGGAACATGCCGCTGATCGAGGCGGCGGCGTACAGACTGGAGTACCGACCGACCATCCCATCCGGCGCCGCGTCGGCGACGTGCGCCGTGGCGGTCGGCTTGTAGAGCATCTCCCCCGCCGTCATCACGGCGATCGCCACCGCCGCACCCCCGAGCGCCGGCCAGACGCCGAGCACGGCCAACCCGATGCCGATGCACGCGAAGCCCGCGGCGATCACCCTGGTCGCGCGATGACCGCGCAGCCGTACCGCGAGCGGGGCCTCGCACAGAACGATCACGACCGAACTGGCGCCGAGCAGCACGCCGTACGCCACCGTCGGCGTGCCCGCGTCACGTAGCAGCAGCGGCATCGTCGCGAAGATCTGGCGGTAGACGGTGTCGACGACCACGATCGTCACCAGCACGACCAGGACCGCGCGATCCCTCAGGACCGTCTTCCACAATCCGGTTGTCGACAATCCTGTTGTCTGTCGGGCATTCGGGACCCAGCGCCAGATGATCGCGGCCATGACGAGGCTGGTGAGCGCGTCGACGACGAACACCAGCGAGAAGTCGTACGCCGCGAGCAGGCCCCCGAGCGGCGGGCCGATCGTGAAGCCGGCGTTCGAGGCGGTGCGGGACAGCGCGATGCCCTCACGCCGGCGCTCGGCCGGGAGTGAGGTGGCGACGAGGGCGCTGAGATTCGGGCGTCCGGCACCGCCGAAGAGCCCGGCCAGTGCCGCGACGACGGCGATCGACGGGCCGGGCACCAACGGCATGGCCAGACAGGAGATCGCCCACAACAGCTGGCTCGCGAGCGCCGCCGCACGCAGGCCGAAACGATCGCCGAACCACCCGCCGCCCAGGTTGCCCCCGACCAGACCGACGCCGTACGCGGCCGCGGCGAAGCCGGCCTGTTGCGCCGACATGCCGCGGTCCTCGACGAGGTAGAGCGTGAGGTAGATCCAGGCCAGCGCACCGGCCCCGTTCACGAGCTGGCCGACCATCACGGCCTGGAGCCAGGTGGGCAGTTCCGCGATTCGGCGCCAGTACACGTCCGCCCCCTGAGCTAGAGTGAGTTCCTGTCGGGAACTTACTCGACGGCCGTCGGGGCGGCAACTGGATTGGAAGGAGTGCGAGCGTGCGGCGGAGCACCTTCTCACCCGAGGCGGACTGTGCGATCGCGCAGTCCCTCGGCGTCATCGGCGACGGCTGGGAGCTGCTGATCGTCCGCGACCTGGCGCGCGGGGTGTCGCGGTTCGACGAGCTCGCGGGCTCGCTGCGCATCTCCCGGAAGGTGCTGACCGAGCGGCTGAACAGCCTGGTCGACAGCCGGATTGTCAACAAAGCTGCGTACCAGGACCGGCCGACGCGGTACGCGTACGAGCTGACGCCACGCGGCCGCGCACTGCTGCCGGTGCTCGTCGCGCTGCAGGATTGGGGCGATCGCTGGCTGCTCGGGGACGGCTCGCTGACCGGGACCAACGCCGCGGACGAGCCGCCGGCACAGCGCCTGCTCGAGCTGGTGGGTCAGCGCGTCCCGTACGTCGCCCTACCGTCAACCCGCGGCACGACGGCCGACGCCCCGTCCGCCCACGACACCACCTCCGACACCGTCGCCCCGTCCACCCGCGGCACGACGACCGACGCCCCGTCCACCCGTGGCACGACGGCCGACGCCCCGGCGACCAGTGGCACGACGGCTGACACCGACGGTCTGTCGGCGCGCGGCACTACGGTTGACGTGGTTGATGTGGGCGCGCGGACCACCGTGATCTTCGGGTATCCGGCGACGGGGCGGCCGAGTCCGCTGCCGGACGGTTGGGGTGAGATTCCGGGGGCCGCCGGCTGCACCTTGGAGAACCGATTGTTCGGGGCGCGGTACGACGAGTTTGCGGCGAAGGGGATCGCGGTGCGCGGGGTGAGTACGCAGCGGACCGACGAGCAGCAGGCGTTCGCACAAGGGGAGGAAATCCCACACCTGCTGCTGTCCGATCTCGATCTGGAGCTGACGGCCGCGCTGCGGCTGCCGACGTTCCGCGCGGGAGGGTACGAGCGGCTGAAACGGTTCGTGCTGATCGTCGGCGCGGACCGGGTGGTGCGGTCGGTCCGGTATCCCGTCACCGACATCGCGGACGCGGTCGACTGGGCGCTCACGACTGGCTGAAGAACGACTTCACCTCGGCGGCGATCCGGCGGACGGCCTCGGGCTTGCCGTTCGGGTTGACGCCGCCCGGGTCCGAGGACGAGCCGTGGTCGTAGCCGCCGAACTCGATCCGGCGGCAATGCGGCAGCACCTTCTCCAGCGTCGCGCGACCAGGCTCGAGGCCAGGCAGGCCCTTGCTACCGCCAAGGAGCAGCACCTCGGCGTCGACCGTACGGAACGCGTCGAAGGTGCCGGCCAGTTCGGCGACGATCGTGCCCTCGGCGTGGATCGTGGGGGCGAGCTGCCGCATGGTGATCGCGCCCGGCGCGGCCTGGCGCTCTTCCTTCGCCATCATCTTCTCGGTCATCCAGCGGAGCAGGCCGCGCGGCATCACCTTCAGGAACGGCGGCGCCATCTCGAAGCCGAACATGCTCGTCACCATCGCACCGGCCACATCACCGCGGGCGATCTCCTGGTCGAACCGCGCCAGCCACTCGCGGTGCGGACCGCCGTCGGCGACAATCGCGGGCTCATAGAGCGCGACCTGCTTCAGGGACGGGAGGGTGCGGGCCGCCTCCAGGACCACCGCTCCCCCGGCGCTGACACCGAACGCGCGCTGCGCCCCGGCCGCGGCAAGGACGGCTTCCAAGTCTTCGATCTCGGTGCGGACGTTGTGGTCCGGCCGATGCGGACCCGAGAGCCCGCGGCCGCGGCGGTCCGGCAGGTAGACGGTGAACTCGTCGGCCAACGCCTCCGCGAACAGGGTGTGACTGCGGGCCGACTCCATGCTGCCGTGCAGGACGACGACGGCCGGTCCCTGCCCGGTCGTGTAGTAGCCGATCTCGGTGCCGTCGCGGGAGGCGACGGTGTCTTGGGTCAGTTCTGCTGATCTCATGAGTTGATAGTTACATGTGCTCTAGTTACATTGCAACTAGTATCTCAAGCCTCTATGGTGGGAGCGTGACTTTTCGACGCTCGTCGCTAGCTCTCGCGATCCTCGGCCTGCTGGAGAACGGGCCGCTGCATCCGTACGGGATCCAGCGGCTGCTGAAGCAGTGGGGCAAGGACCAGGTGGTCAACGTCGGTCAGCGGACCAGCTTGTACCGGATGATCGTGCGCCTGGAGGAGGCCGGACTGATCACGGTCGGCGCGACGGAGCGGGACGAGCGGTACCCCGAGCGGACCGTCTACCACCTCACCGACGAGGGGCGCACGATCTGCCGGGAATGGCTGGCGGAGATCCTCACCACGCCGCGCAACGAGTTCCCCGAGTTCCCCGCGGGCCTGTCGTTCGTGATGCTGCTACCACCGCAGACAGCCGGCGAGTTCCTCGCACAACGCCGCGAGCGCCTGACGAAGCGCATCGCCGAATTGCAGCTGGAGCTCGGCTCCGAAGTCGACGGCCACCCGGTCCCCCGCTTCGCTCTCCTGGAGTCGGAGTACCAGGTCGCCGTCACGCTCGCCGAAGCCGAATGGATCGACAGCGTGCTCGACGACCTCCGGACCGGCGCCCTGACGTGGACGCCCGGCCCGGCTTGATCAGGTGCGGATCTGACCTTCGCCGGTGACGACGTACTTGGTGGAGGTCATCTCGGGCAGGCCCATCGGCCCGCGGGCGTGGAGTTTCTGGGTGGAGATGCCGATCTCGGCGCCGAAGCCGAACTCGCCGCCGTCGGTGAAGCGGGTGCTGGCGTTCACCACCACCGCCGCCGAGTCGACCGCGGTGGTGAAGCGCCGCGCGGCCGCCTGCGAGCGGGTGATGATCGCGTCGGTGTGACCCGAGCTGTACCGGCGGATGTGCTGCACGGCGTCCTCGAGCGAGCCGACGACCGCGGCCGACAGGTCGAGCGAGTTGTACTCGGTCCCGTAGTCCTCCTCGGTCGCCGCCACCACACCGGCCTGATCCTTGCCAGCAGCAACTACCGCCGCGTCGCCGTGCACGGTCACACCGGCTTCGGCGAGGGCAGGCAGAGCGCGGGCCAGGAACGCCTCGGCGACGTCCGCGTGGACCAGCAGCGACTCCGCCGCGTTGCAGACGCTCGGGCGCTGGGTCTTCGAGTTCAGCAGGATCTCCAGACCGAGGCCGAGATCCGCGTCCGCGTCGATGTACACGTGACAGTTGCCGACACCGGTCTCGATCACCGGCACGGACGACTCGCTCACGACGGTCTGGATCAGCCCGGCGCCGCCGCGCGGGATCAGTACGTCGACCAGCCCGCGCGCCTGCATGAGCTCCTTCACCGCGGCCCGATCCGTCGGCACGCCCTGGACCACGTCGGCCGGCAACCCCGCCGACTCGGCAGCATCCCGCAGTACGGCGATGATCGCCTTGTTGGAGGCGGCCGCGGACGACGAACCGCGCAGCAGGACCGCGTTGCCGGACTTCAGGCAAATGCCCCCGGCGTCGGCGGTCACGTTCGGACGGGCCTCGTAGATGATGCCGACGACGCCGAACGGCACCCGCACCTGGCGGAGCTCGAGGCCGTTGGGCAGCGTGTACCCGCGAACGACCTCGCCGACCGGGTCCGCGAGGCCGGCGAGCTGCTCCAACCCGGCAGCCATCCCGTCGACGCGCGCCGGGTTCAGCGCCAGGCGGTCGACGGTGGACTCCGGCGTACCGGCTTCCCGTGCCGCGGCGACGTCGACGGCGTTCGCTTCGACGATCGCGTCCGTGTTGTCCCGCAGCGCTGCCGCCATCGCGTGCAACGCCGCGTCCTTGGTCGCCCGGGACGCCTCCGCCAACGCGTACGACGCCACGCGCGCCCGCCGCGCCAGCTCGATGATCTCGCTCACCCCTTCATCGTAGTGCGGCCCCGCCGCCGGATGCCCCGTCGTCTCTCAGGTGGACTTTGTGCACCCACCGACCACGAGATCGCGGTGAAAATGGCCGGTGGGTGCACAAAGTCGGGCAGACGATCGACCGCGCTGGCCGACGGCGTACCGACGTACGCGGGTCAGCGGCGGCGTAGGCGTGGCAGGCGGGCCAGCGCGTGGGCCAACGGGACGACAGCGGCGAGGGCGAGGTTGAGGCGACGGTCGGGCGGTGCGATCGGCACGCCGTCCGCGCGCAGTCGCCGCCACGCCCACACGCTGAACGGGATCACGACCAGCGGCGCGGTGACCAGGCCGGGCGTGTAGCGCCGGAGAACCACGGACTGGGCGATGTGCGTGCCGGCGTGCAGACCGAAACCCAGCAGCGACGTCTGGAAGAATTTGCTGCGTCCGCCCGTCGCGGCGCCCGCGACGGAGGCGGCCGCCATCGCAACACCGGTCAGGCCGATCGCGGTGGCCGCCTCCGTCCGCGACATCGGCAGGACCATCGTCAGCGGTGCCGGCAGATCCGGCTGCTGCGAGAACGACGGCATCGTGGCGAGTTCCTCGAGGTCGTGGACGATCCAGGCGGCGAGGAGACCCCAGGCGAGCTTCACACCGTCATCGTAGGTTCCGGCACCGCAGGCTCTGGCTCGAGAGTCCCCTGCTCGACAGGCTCGCGAGACTCCTGCTCGCGAGACTCCTGCTTGCGAGCCTTTTGTTTGCGAGCCTTTTGCCTGCGAGCCATTTGCTCGGGAGGCCGCTGCCGGCGGTCGCGGAGGATCTTGAACAGGGTCCGCAGCGTCAGCAGGGCCACGATGCCCACGATCTGACCGCCGAGAACGACCTTGGTGACGTCGACTGCCGGCGACCAGGTGACCTCGTCGTCCTTGATGACGTAGACGCCGACCGGCCGTGCGGACAGGCCGATCCCACCGCCGGACCCCTCGGCGCCGCGCCCGTTGGCGTCCTCGCCCCGGCCGCCGCCTCCGCCGCCGGCGATCCGTGCGACCGGAAGCACCGTGAGCCCCTTGTAGCTCACCGGAGCACCGAACACCGTTCCGGCCTTCACACTGTCCACCACTCCGCGCAGCACTTCGAGAACGTCCGATTGCGTCTTGTCCGGCTTTCCCATGTCTGTCGGCCTCCCCTGGTCTCAACCGCTCACACATCGCCTCCAGACTCGGCGCAACGACGTACGGCGTCCAGAGGACACGGTCCCGGCAGAACGGGACCTCTGGGACGGGACAGTCGCCACCGCCTCGGCGAGACTCGTGCCGAGGAGGTGCGATCATGCTCAAACAGACCGAACGCCGCCCCTCACGGGCGAGCCGGCGCACCGGCTATGTGTTCGCCGTCGTGTTCAACGCCGTCGCGCTCTACGCCATCCAGGTCTGGCCCGGCTGGCAGCAGGTCCCGTTCCTCACGTCCGATACCGAACAGGTGCTCGGCTGGGTCAGCGCGACGCTGATCACGGGAGTCGCCGTGAATGTCGTCTATCTCCTGACGGACCCGCGCTGGCTGAAGTCGCTGGGTGATCTGATCGTCACCGGCGTCGGGCTGGTCGCGATCATACGCGTCTGGCAGGTCTTCCCGTTCGACTTCGGTGATCCGTGGGTCGTGCTCGCACGGATCGCGCTGGCGATCGGGTTCTTCGGGTCGATCGCCGCCATCGTCGTCCAACTCGTCGTCCTGGTGGCGGACGGGAGCCGGGCGCGCCGCTAGGCCCTAGAGCAGGACCAGGTCGTCGCGGTGCACGACCTCGCGCTCGTACGCCGATCCGAGCTCCCGCGCGAGGTCCCGCGTGGAGCGGCCCAGCAGGTCGGGCAGCTCGGAGGCGTCGTAGTTGACCAGACCGCGGGCCACGACCACGCCCGAGGGTGAGACCAGGTCGACGGGATCGCCGGCCGAGAACGTGCCTTCCACCGCGGTGATACCGGCCGGCAGCAGCGACGCGCGACGGTGCGTCAACGCGCGCACCGCGCCCTCGTCGAGGTGCAGGATGCCCTGGCCCGAGGTCGCATGCGCGAGCCACAGCAGGCGTGTCTTGCGGCGCCGGCCGGTGGGGTGGAACAGGGTGCCCACCGGCTCCCCGCGGAGTGCCTCGCCGACCCGCCCGGCGGAGGTGAGGAGCACCGGGATCCCTGCCTCCGTGGCGATCGCGGCCGCCTCGACCTTCGTCTGCATACCGCCCGTGCCGACGCCCGACGCCCCGCTCTTCCCGATCGCCAGCGGCTCCAGGTCGGCGGCGCCGCGGATCTCGGTGACCATCGACGTACCGGGCTTGCGGGGATCCCCGTCGTACAGGCCGTCGACGTCGGACAGCAGGAGCAGCAGGTCCGCGTGCACCAGGTGACTGGTCAGCGCCGCGAGCCGGTCGTTGTCGCCGAAGCGGATCTCGGTGGTCGCGACCGTGTCGTTCTCGTTCACGATCGGCACGACGCCGAGCTCGAGCAGCCGGGCGAACGTCCGGTACGCGTTGCGGTAGTGCGATCGCCGGGTCACGTCGTCGACCGTCAGCAGCACCTGCCCGACGCGCAGCCCGTGGGCCGCGAACGCGTCGCTGTAGCGGGCCATCAGCAGTCCCTGGCCGACCGAGGCGGCCGCCTGCTGCGTCGCCAGGTCCCGCGGCCGGGTCCGCAATCCCATCGGGGACAGCCCGGCGGCGATCGCGCCGGAGGAGACGAGTACGACCTCGGTACCCTCCACCCGGCGCGCCGCGATGGCGTCGACGAGCAGCCGGAGCCGTTCCAGGTCGATCTTGCCGCGCTGGGTCAGCGACGACGAGCCGACCTTCACGACGATTCGCGTGGCGTGCAACGCCTCCGCGCGATGCTTCATGAAATCAACCGTTCTGGTCGAGATCCTCCGCCGCGGCCAGCTCGCGCGCCTCCTTGCGCGCCTGCTTCGCCGCGGCCTCCGCCGCTCGCTTCGCCTCCGCCGGGGACAGGTCGACCTCGTCGGCGTCCCAGTTCGCGCCGTACTGCGACCAGTCCTCGGCGCGCTCCCCCTCGCGGAAGGCGTGGTACTCGGTGTCCTTGGCCTGCCGCCGCTGTGCCGCGGGGCGAACCTCCTCGAGCCGGTGGTCCTCACCGCGCCGGGCGAGGATCTCCGCGCCGGCCTGCACATCGGGCGCGAAGTCGAACACGATCGCGTTCGGACCGTCGCCGATCACCACCGCGTCGCCCGGCCGCGCACCGAGCTTCAGCAGCTCCTCCTCGACGCCCAGCCGGTTCAGCCGGTCGGCGAGATAGCCGGTCGCCTCCGCGTTGGCGAAGTCGGTCTGCTTCACCCAGCGCTCGGGCTTCTGGCCCTGGACCAGCCAGCCGCCGTCGTCCGGCAGCTTCTTCACCTTGAACTCGGGCCCGCCCTGCACCTGCGGCCGGATCACGATCCGCGTGGTGTCGGGCTTGTCCTGCTCCGCGCGCCGCCGTACGACGATCTCGGCCATCGCGAACTTCAGCGCCTCCAGGCCCTCGTGCGACGCGGTCGAGATCGGGAACACCCGGTACCCGCGCTCCACCAGCTCGGCCTGCACCATCTCGGCGATTTCACGCGCGTCCGGTACGTCGATCTTGTTCAGGGCAACGAGTCGCGGCCGGTCCTCGAGCCCGCCGTGCGCGGTCAGCTCGGCCTCGATCGTGTCGAGGTCGCTCAACGGGTCGCGGCCCGGCTCGTACGTCGCGCAGTCGACGACGTGAACCAGCGCGGCGCACCGCTCCACGTGCCGCAGGAAGTCGTACCCGAGGCCACGGCCCTCGCTCGCGCCCTCGATCAGGCCCGGTACGTCGGCGACGGTGAACGTGGTGTCACCGGCGACGACGACGCCGAGGTTCGGGATCAGGGTGGTGAACGGATAGTCGGCGATCTTCGGCCGGGCGCGGCTGATCGCGGCGATCAGCGACGACTTGCCGGCGCTCGGGAACCCGACCAGGCCGACGTCCGCGACGACCTTCAGCTCCAGGACGAGCGTGCGCTCCTCGCCGTCCTCACCGAGCAGCGCGAAACCGGGCGCCTTGCGGGAACTGCTCGCCAGCGCCGCGTTGCCCAGACCGCCCTTACCGCCCTGCGCCGCGACGAACTCCGCACCCGGTCCGACGAGATCGGCGAGTACGTCGCCGTCCGCCGTACTCACGACGGTGCCGTCCGGGACGCCGAGGACCACGTCGCCGCCGTTGCCGCCGGCCTGGTTGTCACCCTTGCCCTGGGCACCGTTTGTCGCGGTGCGGTGGCTGGAGCGGTGGTAGTCGACCAGCGTCGTCACGTCCGGGTCGACGCGCAGGATCACGCTGCCGCCGTCACCGCCGTTGCCGCCGTCGGGGCCGCCGAGCGGCTTGAATTTCTCCCGGTGCACCGAGGCGCAGCCGTTCCCGCCGCGGCCCGCGGTGACGTGCACCGTGACGCGGTCGACGAAACTGGGGATGGCCATCGGTGTTCTCTACTTCCTGCAGGAGCCAAGTACCACGTAACAACTACTTACACAGCAAAAGGGCGGGTGCGCGGTATTCCGCGACCCGCCCTTTCGACAGAGCTTCGTGAACCGGGTGGCGGTGTTACTCCGCCGGGGCCGGGACGATGTTGACGACGCGGCGACCGCGCCGGGTGCCGAACTCCACAGTGCCCTCGGCCAGCGCGAACAGCGTGTCGTCGCCGCCACGGCCGACCAGGTTGCCCGGGTGGAAGTGCGTGCCGCGCTGACGGACGATGATCTCGCCGGCGTTGACCAGCTGACCGCCGTACCGCTTCACGCCGAGGCGCTGGGCGTTGGAGTCACGACCGTTGCGGGTCGAGGCCGCTCCCTTTTTGTGTGCCATCTGTTGATCAGCTCACTTCTTCTTCGCGTCGATCGCGGTGACCTTGACCTGGGTGTAGTGCTGACGGTGACCCTGGCGCTTGCGGTAACCGGTCTTGTTCTTGTACTTGAGGATGTTGATCTTCGGGCCCTTGGTGCGGCCGAGAACCTCAGCCGACACGGCCACGTTGGCCAGCGCCGCGGCGTCGGCCGTCACGGTGTCGCCATCGACGACGAGGACCGCCGGCAGCGCGACGGTGTCGCCCACCTTCTCGGTCAGGCTGTCGATCTCGATGACATCGCCGACGGCGACCTTCTGCTGGGTGCCGCCACTGCGCACGATCGCGTACACCGTGGATCTCACTCTCTGCTGGATCGGAAAACTTACGGGTGTGATGGTGTGAGGTCGTCGCGAGGACGAACTCCTCACACACTTTCACACCACACGAGTAGGGTGCGCCGAGCGCACCCGCTCAACTTTACAGGGTTCAGCCTGCAAAGTTGAAATCGGGTCAGCTGCCGGTCGTGACGAGTTCCGAAGGCTCGGCCGCGTCACTGTCGGTAGCGGTCTTGCTCCGGCTACGGCTGCTGCGCCGCCGCCGAGTGGTCTTCGGTGCGCCGTTCTGCGCCGCGTCGGCCTCGACGACCTCGGTCGCCTCAGCGGACTCGGGTGCGGTCTCGGGTGCAGTCTCGGTGGCCGGGGCCGGGAAGCCGGTGGCCTCCGGACTCACGTGCTCCGCCGCGTCCGCGGAGACCGGGTAGCCGGTGGGCTCCGGCGTACCGTCCACCGCGCCCGGCGTGGCGTCGGCCTCGTCCTTCTTCGCGGTCGCCGCGGCGATCTGCGCCAGCTTCTGGGCGGCGTCGCCGTTGTGCTGCGGCGCCTCCGGCTCGGCGGTCTGCTCGTCCTCGCCCCGGCCCTTGCCGCGGCGGCGGCGCGAGCTCTTCCGGCCGCCCTCTTCCGCCTGCTTGCCGTGGTCGTGACCGCTCTGAGCGTTTCCGCCCTGACCGTTCCCGCTCTGGCCGTTTCCGCTCTGGCCGTTTCCGCCCTGGCCGTTGCGGCCGTCGCGGCGACGGGACTCCTTCGGCTCGTCGTGCAGGATCAGCCCGCGGCCGCCGCAGTGGTCGCAGTTCTCGCTGAACGCCTCGAGCAGGCCGGTGCCGATCCGCTTCCGGGTCATCTGGACCAGGCCGAGCGAGGTCACCTCGGCGACCTGGTGCTTGGTGCGGTCGCGGCCCAGGCACTCGACCAGCCGGCGCAGCACCAGGTCCCGGTTCGACTCCAGCACCATGTCGATGAAGTCGATCACGATGATGCCGCCGATGTCGCGGAGCCGGAGCTGCCGGACGATCTCCTCGGCCGCCTCCAGGTTGTTCTTGGTGACGGTCTCCTCGAGGTTGCCGCCGGAGCCGGTGAACTTGCCGGTGTTCACGTCGACGACCGTCATCGCCTCGGTGCGGTCGATGATCAGCGAGCCGCCGGACGGCAGCCAGACCTTGCGGTCCAGCGCCTTCTTGATCTGCTCGTCGATCCGGAAGTTCGCGAAGACGTCGCCGTCGCCGCTCCACTTCTCGACCCGGTCGGCCAGGTGCGGCGCGACGCCCTCGACGTACTCCCGGACCTGGTCGTAGGCCCGGTCACCGGAGATCACCAGCTTGGCGAAGTCCTCGGTGAACAGGTCGCGGACGACGCGGATCAGCAGGTCCGGCTCGCCGTACAGCAGCTGCGGGGCCTGGCCGTTCCTGGACTTCTTGTCGATCTCCGCCCAGGCGGCCTGCAGGCGGCTGACGTCGGCGGTCAGCTCCTCCTCCGACGCACCTTCGGCGGCGGTCCGGACGATCACGCCGGCCTCGTCGGGGACGATGTCCTTGAGGATCGCCTTCAGCCG
Organism: Kribbella sp. NPDC003505; assembly: GCF_040610875.1. NCBI lineage: Bacteria > Bacillati > Actinomycetota > Actinomycetes > Propionibacteriales > Kribbellaceae > Kribbella > Kribbella sp. NPDC003505. The sequence goes on from NZ_JBEXNA010000001.1 coordinate 649,159, forward strand.
GTTCCGCTCGGTGTCGGGCAGCTTGCGGCTGATGCCGCCGTTGCCGCCGCGCGGCACGTACACGACGTACCGGCCGGGCAGGCTGATCTGGTTGGTCAGGCGGGCGCCCTTGTGGCCGATCGGGTCCTTGGTCACCTGGACCAGGACCGACTGGCCGGACTTCAGCACCTGCTCGATCTTGCGCGGGCCGTTCGCACCGCCGAGGGTGGCCCAGTCGACCTCACCGGCGTACAGCACCGCGTTGCGGCCCTTGCCGATGTCGATGAACGCCGCCTCCATGCTGGGCAGCACGTTCTGCACGCGGCCGAGGTACACGTTGCCGATCAGCGAGGTCTGCTCCGCCGTCGTCACGTAGTGCTCGACCAGCACGTTGTCCTCGGAGACCGCGATCTGGGTCAGGTCCTCGCGGGACCGGATCACCATCGTCCGCTCGACCGACTCGCGGCGGGCCAGGAACTCGGCCTCGGTCACGATCGGCGCGCGGCGGCGGCCGGCGGCGCGGCCCTCGCGGCGGCGCTGCTTCTTCGCCTCCAGGCGGGTCGAGCCCTCGACCGCGGTGATCTCGTTCGCGGTGTTCTTGCTGCGCGGCTCGCGGACCCGGACGACGGTCTCGTCGGGGTCGTCCGGGGAGGCGGCGCTGTCCTCGCCCTTGCGGCGGCGCCGGCGACGCCGACGGCGTGACGCGCTGCTCCCGGACTCGCCGTCCTCGTCGGTGTCCGCACCGTCCTGGTCGGCGTCCTCGGCCTGGGCGTCGGCGTCCTGCTCGGAGTCGTCGTCGTGGTCGTCCGCGTCCTGCTCGTCGGCGCTGTCCTCGGCGCCGTCCCCGTCACCGGACTTGCGGCGGCGGCGACCGCCGCGGCGGCGCCGGCGACGACGGGTGCCCTCGCCGCCCTCTTCGCCGTCCTCGGCCTCGGTCTGCGCATCGGTCTGGGCGTCGGTCTGGGCGTCCGTCTGGGCCTCGGTCGCGTCGGCGACCGCCTCGGCGGCCTCCAGGACCGGTTCGGCGCGGGCGGCCGCGACCTCTTCGGGGGTCTCGGCGGTCTGCGGCTCCGCGTCGCGGTTGCGGCGGCTCCGGCGGCGGCGCGTGGTCGGCGGCTGCTCGTCGTCGCCCGGCGCCGGGGTGGTGTCGGAAGTCGCCTCGACCGGGCTGGTCGCCTCGGCCTGCGCGGGCGCCTTCTGCGCCTTGGCCTGGGAAGTCTCGACAGGCGCCTGGAACAGCACGGCCGCGGGGGCGGCGGCGCGCCGGCGGGTCCGCCGGGTGCTCGTCTCCTCGGCCGGAGCCTCGGCAGCCGCCTCAGCCGGGGCGGCGGCCGGCGCGTCGGCGCCGTCCTCGGCACCGGCCCGGGCGCGGGTGTTGCGGCCGCGGCGGGTGCTGCGACCGCTGTCCGCGTCAGCAACCGGCTCGCGGGGGGCCTCGGCAGTAGCGGGGTCGACGGCGGGGTCGGCAGCGGGGTCGACGGTTGCGGTCTTCGACGTACGGCGGCGGGAGGTGCGCTTGCGGGCCGGCGCGTCGTCCGCGGGCGTCGCGTCCGCGCCGGCGGTGACGTCAGCAGTGACGTCACCGGTGGCGTCGGTGATCGGGCCGTCCGTGACCGGGGAGCCCTCGGCCGGAAGCGGGGCGGCCGCCTTCTTGGCGGTGCGCTTGCGGGTGGTCTTCTTCGCGACCGGCGCGTTCTCGACGACCGGGCCGGCGTCCGCGGTGGACGTCGCGGTCTCCTCGGCGAGCTCCGGGAACGAGTCCTGGCCGGCCGCCTTCTTCGCGGGGCGCTTGGCGGCGGTCTTCTTGGCCGGGGCCTTCGCGGCGGCCTTCGCGGCCGTGGTCTTCTTCGCGGCGGCCTTCTTGGCGGCCGCCTTCTTCGCCGGCGCCGGGGCCGGGTCGGCCGCCTGGTCGTCGGACTGGGTCGGGACCGCCGTCACGTCGTCGGCGACGGTCTTCTTCGCCGCGCGCTTGCGCGGCGTGCTGGTCTTCTTCGCGGCCGCGGCCTTCTTGGCGGTCTTGCGCGCAGAGGCGGCGGGCTGGGCGGGGGCAGCGGTTTCTGCTGCTTCGGTGGTCGGCTCGTTGTCGAGCATGTAGTGCGGGTCTCCTCAAGCCCTCCGGCGCATCCTGCGACCCCTGTCACGGGTCCGGGCGCGGCCACAAGGCGGTCACGGTTCGCCCCACCTGGCCCTCGGATACTGCACGGGCCGCGGTACGGCGGAAGCCTGCTGGATCCGCTCCGCCCGCGCTCAGGGCACAGAGGGAGCGGCGGCGTCGCCCTCCGCTGTGTGCGTCTGGTGGGGACCTGCCTGGCCGGTCGCGGTCGCCTGGTTGGCGTCGCGGTCACGAGCGAGCGGGTCTTCCACCGTGCCGGTGTCCGTGGTGAGCGGGCCCTGGGCGAGCCTGGTCAAAAGAGCCGGGCCCGTCACCGGGAGCGTCGCTACCTCGAGCACGCCGGCGAGAACGTCGTCGGGTCTCACGGCCGGGGTTCCGTGCCGTAACACCACTTGCAGTATCGCACACGTCGCAACCGACCCCGGTTCACTCGCGACGGTGAGTCGGAGAACGGCAGCCCGACAGTCGAACGAGCGAAGCCCTCGTTTGGTCATGCGCTCGACCAGAATTTCCTCCCGATCGAGGAACGCCCGCACCGCCGCCGCGGCCGCCTCCGGATCCGCCCCCGGCAAGGCGATCCGCCACTCACTGGCCTCCAGCCGCTCCGCGAGCGCACCCGGCCCGGCGACGACTACCTCGAGGACGTCCAGACCGGGCGGCAGCGCCTCGTCGAGGGCGGCCCGGACCTGCTCGGCGTCCCGCTCCTGTGTGAGCGAAATCTCCAGGTACTCCGCCTCCGAGGCGGCTCCGGTGGGCGCAGCGCCGGCGTACGAGATCTTCGGGTGCGGGCTGAAACCGTGCGAGAACGCCACCGGCAGCTCGGCCCGCCGAACGGCGCGCTCGAACGCCCGCTGGAAGTCGCGGTGTGAGGTGAATCGCAGCCGCCCGCGCTTGGCGAACCTCACCCGCAGTTTCTGGACGGCGGGGAGCTGCTGCGACGGCGGAGCTTGAACTGGTGGCACGTGCACAGTGTCTCAGCGTCCCGGCCTCGCGCCGATGGCGGGTTGTAGGGCCGCTGACGCCTTGCAACCGGCCAGCGGTGAAACAACCCGGTACCGGGCTCTGCCCGAGCCAGAACACAGTCCGGCCGAGCTTCACGGCGCCGGCGTACCGGTGGCCGGCCCAGGACCAGGATCCACCGGAGGACGGCGACCAGCGCGAGGTGGTCGAGAACGCCGGACGGTCGTCCTACCAGTCGTTCATCACTCCCCCAGGTCCGAATCTCCTCGAACGGTACCTGCGTACAACCTCAGGGCTGGACCGCGGACTTGCCGGTCAGGTAGAGGGCCCAGCCGAGGATCCCGAACGAGACCAGCGCGAGCAGGGTCCGGACCAGGTTGAAGGTCACCCACTTCGCCTCGTCGAACGCCGCCCGGGCCGCGGCGACGTCGATCGTCGCCGGGTCCCCGGCCGCCTTGAGTGCGTCGTTCAGCGGAACGTTGACCGCGATCGTCAGGATCACCGTGACCAGGTACAGCACGAACGCGACCGCGATCCACGGCAGCGCCTTCTCCTTGAGGCTGAGCAGTCCCGCGAGCAGCGTGAAGAGCAGAGCGCCGACGAAGCCGAGGCCCAGGAACAACGGGTTCACGATCGCCCGGTCGACCGCCTGGAAGGCGCTGACGAAGGTCCTGTCGTCGGTCTTCGCCAGACCCGGCATGAACGCGTTCGCATAGATCGCGTACACGCCGGCCACCAGCCCCGTCGTCATCGTCGCCAGCATCAACGAGGCCACCCGCAGTCCGTCCATCTCTCTCCTCCAGTACGGCGGGAACTCCCCGCACCAGAAAAGTTAGAGGCGCTGCCTCGCCGCGAACATGTCGGCGAGGCTCACGTGCATGTCCGCCTCGCTCAGAGCGTCGCGCACTGCCCTGAGCGCGGCCCGGACACCCGGTTCGGCGCCTCCAGGTTGGTCGGCGTGGGAGCGTTTCCGGAGCAGGCCAGCGGGCCGTCGACGGTGTTTCCGGCGAGCGTCACCGGGTCGGTCGTGCGGCTGTTCGTGATGGAGACCGGCCCCTGGACCGTGCTGCCGACCACAACCAGGCTGCGGTTGACACCGTTCGCGCTGACCGGCCCGGTGATCGTCGAGCGCAGCAGCTGCAGATCGGCGGCCTGATCGGCCCGGACCGGGCCGTCGAGGCGCGAGTCGGTCGCCACCAGAGACGCGCCGGCGGCGACGAGGATCGGGCCGTTCACGGTCGCGCCGGTCAAGCAGGTGACGCCTGTGCGCACGTACAGCGCGCCGTCGTGCGTTCCGGTGGCGGTCGTCGTGCAGGCCGGCGCCGGGCGCAGCAGCGTGACGGCGAACGAGCGCGGTTCGCCGATGTTGCCGGTGGCATCGATGGCGCGGTACTCGACCCGATGACGCCCGTAGCCAGGCGGTACGTCGTCCCACGGCACGACCCGCGGTACGCCGAGCTTGCCGTACACGAGCTGGTCGATCGTCGTCCCCTCGGCGGTGAACCGGAACGGCGCGGACGCGTCGGTCGGCCAGCCGTAGTAGTTGTACCAACCGTCGCCGTCGACGCGGAACTCCGGGACGACGTACCCCGCGCTGTCGTCGCGCGCCGCCAGGCCCATCGTGAACGCGTCGTTGTAGATGTACTCGGGTCCGCTCGATTTCTGCAGTGCGAGCAGAGGTTTCGACATCGTTGGCGTGACCACCGGTTGGACGCCGTCGACGTCCCAGGTGAGTGTCTCGGTGCCGGCCGCCGCGGTCAGCGTGTGCCGGCCGGTCAGCGCCAGCGGCGCCAGGTCGAGGTCGCGGTCATTGCCCGGATTGTCGACAATCCGACCGTCGACCTTCCACGTGATCGCACCGGCGGACTGCGTGCTCTCGGCGTACACGACCTCGTCGGCGCTCACCGGGTGCTCGGTCGAGGTGGAGCCGGCGAAGGTCGGCGTCGTCGGCTGCGGTGCGGTGGCAGCCGGGTCGATTGTCCACAATCGGACCGCGGTCGGGCGGACGGCGGGATCGCGGATGAAGTCGGTCGGGTCGACGATCGTCGCCTTCAGCGTGTGCGTGCCGGGCGCGAGGTCGAGCGCCGACAGGTCGACGCTCCGCGCGTTCGCCATCGGCAGCGCCGTGCCGTCGAGTGTCCAGGTGACGTCGAGCTCGTGGTCGACCGGGTGCAGGGTCTGCAGCCAGACAACCTGGTCGGGCGCTACCGGGCCGGCCGGGGTGCTGTCCTGGAACAGATTCGCCTTCGCGGAGAGGCGCTGCGTCATCCGCTCCCGCGAAGGCTGGTCGAAGTAGTACCCGAGGGCCTTCATCATCGAGTGCGCGCTGGGCCGCCAGACGCCCGATCCGGCGTACATCCCGCCTTCGTACCGCCCGATCGTCCCGCCGGACTCGGACGGCTCCCCCAGCCAGCGGTACCACTTCTTCTGCTGCGCCAGCATCTGCTGCTCGGTCAGCAACGTGTGGTGGATCGAGGACGGCTCGGGACCTTGGTACGGCGCTCCGCGCTCGCCGCGGGCGTAGTAGTCGTACTCGTCCTGCAGCCCGCCGAGCGAGTGGCCGAGCTCGTGCGGCGTGATCAGGGCGGAGAGCGCGTTGCCGCCGGACGCGGTCGCGTACGTCCCGCCTGCGCCGCCGTACGTGTCACTGTTGCCGATAGCAAGAATCTGCCGATTGGCGCTGGTGGTGCCGGGGACCAGGTCGGCGTACTGGGTCGCGGCCGCCTGGCTGACCGTCAGCAGCCGCTGCACGCTGCCCGGGTTGCAGCCGCCCCAGAACCCCATCTGCAGCGGGGTGTCGCGTTTCGGGTCGGTCAGGCCCGGATCGCAGTCGACGCCGGACTCGGGTGAGGCGATCTCGACGGCGTACACGTTGACGTAGTTCCGGTACGACTTGAACGGCTCGATGCTCCAGAGGATGTTCAAGTGCTTGTCCAACTGCTCACGGAACTTCGGCAGCTCGGCCGCGGTGTAGCCGTCGCCCATCACCACCAGGTTGAACCGCGACGCGGCGGGGCCGGTCACCTGGATCGGTACGACGGTCGCGTCCGGCGCGGCCGCTCGCGCGGGCAGCGCCGCCAGGACGCCGGCGAGCAGCGCGAGGACCGCGGTCAGGAGTTTGCTGCGCATGGTCTCTCCCCCACCTGGGCAACGGTGCCGTCAGCAGCTTACGAAGCTCCGGCCGGGCATGTGAGGAGTTCCCGCGTGGCGGCGTACGAGCCAAGCGGGCGATCGTGCGGCATCATGTGGGTCGGGGAAGAGTGAGGAAAGGACACCGATGACGGAACCGGCACAGTCGCCGCGGCGGGAGCCGGACCCTGCGGTCGTGGATGCCGGTGACGGCGACGGCAAGGGCATCTACTGGGTGCTGAAGAACGTGATCGTCGGACCGCCGGTGAAGCGGATCTTCCGGCCGAACGTGGTCGGCGCCGAGAACGTCCCGGACACCGGGCCCGCGATCATCGCCAGCAACCACCTCTCCTACTCCGACTGGATCTTCATGCCGCTGGTCCTGCGCCGGCGCGTCACGTTCGTCGCGAAGTCCGACTACTTCACCGGCGCCGGGATCAAGGGCCGGTTCCAGCGCGGGTTCTTCAAGGGCACCGGCCAGGTGCCGATCGACCGGTCCGGCGGGTCGGCGTCCGAGGGCGCGATGCGGGCCGGGATGAAGGTGCTGGAGCGCGGCGAGCTGTTCGGGATCTACCCGGAGGGCACGCGCTCGCACGACGGCCGGCTGTACAAGGGCCGGACCGGGGTCGCGCGACTGGCGCTGGAGGCCAAGGTGCCGGTGATCCCGTGCGGCGTGATCGGCACCGACGTGGTCGCCCCGCCCGGGAAGGTCGTCGCCTCGTTCGCCTCGCCGACGGTGAAGTTCGGCGAGCCGCTGGACTTCTCGCGGTACGAGGGCATGGAGGGCGACCGGCTGATCCTGCGCGCGGTCACCGACGAGATCATGTACAAGATCATGGAACTGTCCGGCCAGGAGTACATCGACATGTACGCCACCAAGGCCAAGGCCCTCGAGGGCCGCGCGGTCACCGGGGCGCCGGAGAAGGTCCGCAAGACGGACACCTGATCCGGTTGGTGAGATCGAGTGGGTCTACCCTGGGAGATCGTGGACGGACCGATCGCTTACCAGGGTGAGCCAGGCGCCAACTCGGCGATGGCGTGCACCGACATGTTCCCGGACCGCGAGCAGCTGCCCTGTACGACGTTCGAGGACGCGCTCGAGGCGGTCAGCAGCGGCCGGGCCGGGCTGGCGATGATCCCGGTGGACAACTCGATCGCGGGCCGGGTCGCGGACATCCACCACCTGCTCCCGGAGTCCGGGCTGCACATCGTCGGCGAGTACTTCCTGCCGATCCACTTCCAGTTGCTCGGGGTCCCGGGCACGTCGCTCGACCGGATCCGGACCGTGCGCAGCCACGTGCACGCGCTCGGGCAGTGCCGCAAGATCATCCGCGAGCACGGCTGGTCGACGGTCGTCGCCGACGACACGGCCGGGGCGGCGCGGGAGGTGTCCGAGCTCGGCGACCCGACCGTCGCGTCGCTGTCACCGCGGGCCGCGGCCGGGCTGTACGGGCTCGAGACGCTGGCGTCGGACGTCGAGGACGAGCACCACAACACGACCCGCTTCCTGGTCCTGTCCCGCGAGCCCGACGTACCGCCGGTGGACTCCGGCCCGGTGATCACGTCATTCGTGTACCGGGTCCGGAACGTGTCGGCCGCGCTCTACAAGGCGCTCGGCGGATTCGCGACCAACGGCGTCAACATGACCAAGCTGGAGTCGTACCAGCTCGGCGGCATGTTCTTCGCCACCCAGTTCTACGCCGACATCGAAGGCCACCCAGAGGACCCCAACGTCGCCCTCGCCCTCGAGGAACTCGCCTTCTTCTCCGTCGAGGTCCGCATCCTCGGCGTCTACCCCGCCAACGAGTTCCGCGCCCAGATAGCCGAACCCGCCGCGAACCGAGCCCTCCGCCCCCACCACTAGCGTTGCGCGTCGTCCTGATCGGCGGTACGTCGAACGTCGGCAAGTCAACGGTCGCTGGAGTGCTTGCGGATCGGCTCGGCTTCGACCTCGTGTCGACAGACCAGCTCGGCCGGCATCCCGGACGGCCGTGGTCCGTCACGGGAGGCGACGTTCCGGCGCATGTCGTCGAGCACTATCAGTCGCTGACCGGACAGCAGTTGGTGGACGCGTTGCTCGACCACTACGACCGGATGTGGCCACGGATCGAGGAACTGGTCAAGGCACGGTCGACGGCGGGGCTGGTGCTGGAGGGGTCCGGGGTCTGGCCCGCGAGCGTCGCACAGCTGACGACGCCGTACACGACAGCTGTCTGGCTCAGTGCGGACGAGGACGTCCTCGCTGCGCGGATGCAGAAGGCAAGCAGGTACGACGAGTTGCCCGACGAGAGCCGTCAACTGGTCGACAAGTTCCTGGCCCGATCGCTGGGCTACCAGACGAGAATGCTGGCCCTCGTCGAGCAACTCGCCTTGAACCACCTGGACGTGACCACACCCCGGTCCCCCGAGCACATCGCAGACGAGTTGCTTCAGCTGCCGCGCAACTGTCGTCCATAGCTGGCTCGGGTGTGCAGCCGGACAGGAGGTGTCGGTTTGGTGGGTAGTGCACCTGAGCGTGAATTTGTTCGCGCGTACGGTGTCTCGGCGGTGCACTACCTGTCCGCCGTGCACGCCCCAGGTGTACATGCGGAGCAGGGCGTGGGGCGGGTGGATAGGGTCCCGGGATGCGGATTGTGGTGGTGGACGGGCAGGACCCGGACGTGTTCCGGCGGTTCTATGCGGTGAAGTTCGGGGTGCGGCAGGAGGAGTTGGAGTTTCCGGCGGGGATGGGGCTGGAGGAGGCCCGGGTGGTGATGGCCCGGGAGCATGCCGAGGTGCGGGCGGACGGGCTGGGGCTGGTGGACGGGGACACTTGGCTCGGGATCGCGTGGCTCGACTGGTGGCTGGTGGGGAACACGGACACCGTCGACGTGGAGCTCGCCGTCGCGCCGGAGTACCGGCGGCGCGGGGTCGCGACGAAGCTGCTCGACGCCGCGATCGACCGCGCGAAGGCCGAGGGCCGGAGCATCGTGTCGGGGACGAACATGGCCGGCGATCCGGTGACCGGTGAAAGCCCGGGTACGGCGTTCGCCGCGGCGCGCGGGTTCGTGAAGAAGCATGCCGAGCTGCATCAGGTGGCCGAGCTGCCGCTGGCCGGCCTCCCGGAGCATTCGGTGGAGGGGTACGAGATCGTCCAGTGGCGGGAGCACGTGCCGGACGAGTGGATGCCGCAGTTCGTCGAGCTGCTCAGCGGGATGAGCGAGGACGTACCGACCGGCGACCGCACAACCGCGGCGGTGCGGTGGACGCCCGAACTGGTCCGCGACACCGAACAGCGGCGGCTTGCCCAGGGCCGATTCACCTACACCACGGCCGCCGTCCACACCGCCTCGGGCGAGCTCGCGGCGTACACCCAGATGGGCGGTACGCCGGAAACGCCGGAGCGCCTCAACCAATACGACACCTACGTACGCCGCACCCATCGCGGCAACGGTCTGGGCATCGCCGTCAAGGCACCGAACCTGAAAGCCCTGCAGGCCGGCGTCCCGCTCCCCGCCGTACTCCACACCTGGAACGCCCCGGAGAACGCGCCGATGATCGCCGTCAACACCAAGCTCGGCTTCCGCCCGGTGGCCCAGCGGACGATGTGGGAACGGGCGATCTGACCCCTATCGCACCCGTTCGGCCCGGCGCCGGCGGACCCGCCAGGCCACGATCGCGGCCAGGACGACGCCCGCCACGACCAGAGCGGCGACGCGGCCGAACGTCTTCTCCACGCGGGTGTAGGAGTTGCCGGCGAGATACCCGAGCAGCACCACGGCCGTGCCCCACACGATCCCGCCGGCCGCGTTGAACGCGAGGAACTTCAGGTACCGCATCCCGGACATCCCGGCCAGGGCGGGCATCGTCGCGCGCAGGAACGCCACGAACCGCCCGAGGAACACCGCCGCACCGCCCCGCTCCGCGAGCTGCTTGCGCGCTGCCTCGAGTCGTCCCGCCCGTCGCTGCAGCACGCGGTGCGTCAGCAGGCGCGGCCCGAAGGACCGCCCGACCTCGTAGCCGACGCTGTCGCCCAGGATCGCCGCACCGATGACGACCACCAGGATCACCGGCAGCGAGGTGTGCCCGAGCGCCGCCGTGACCCCGCCGAGCACCGCCGCGGTCTCCCCCGGCAGCACGAATCCGACGAACAACGCGTCCTCGGCGAACACCAGCAAGCCGACCATCCCGTACACGGCGATGCCGTGCAGACCCAGCAACCAGTCGGTCAAACTCTTCACCCTTCCAGGGTCCCACCGACCACCAGGCCGCTGCTGAAATTCTCCAACCGCCACAGGGGATCCGGCGAAGTTGACTGCCGGTGTGCGAGACCTTGTGCGCGGTAGGTGATCGGCGGATCGTGAATCACAGAGCAGGGTGTTTGGGGGCCGACTGTTCGGTGGGGGAAGACGGCAGGACCGTCTTCGATCGAGGGCGCGCTGGGGGTGTGATCGCTTCGGTTCGGCGTACGCCGGTCTGCTCGGGTGCCCCCGCGGAAGGGGGAAAGATGCCGAGGAAGGCCAACGGGCGAGCGGACAAGCACCGCGACGAGCACCGGATGCCGGGCGAGTCACCGGCGACCGAGCCGGACGGGCAGACCGCGAACGGACAGCCCGCGGCGGACGGCATGCCGACGGCCGGGATGAACAGCCCGGCCGGGTCGGGCGGTACGACGAACATGACCAGCAGCGGATCGCCCGCGGCCGGCATGGGCGGCGGCGGGTCGCCGGCCGCGAACATGAGCGGCGGCCAGGCCGGTGGTGCCGGTATGAGCGGCGCGACCGACGGCGGGCGGACCGAGTACCCGACCCGTCGTGAGTGCGGTGTGATGGACGTGCACCGGCGGCTGCTGTCGACCTCGCCCGGGTACGCCGCGGCGCGGTCGGCGCTCGAGACCGCGACGATGGCGTACGTCTCCGGCGACCAGCGCTTCACCGGGATCGCGCGCATCCCGGTCGTCGTGCACGTCGTCTGGAACACCAACGCGCAGAACATCTCGCAGGCCCAGATCGACAGCCAGATCGACGTCCTGAACCGCGACTACCGCGCCACCAACCCGGACACCAGCATCGTGCCGGGCGTCTTCAGCGGCCTGATCACGGACTCGCGGATCGAGTTCTTCCTGGCCACCGAGGACCCGAACGGGAACCCGACGACCGGCGTCACCCGGACCCAGACCACCAGCACGAGCTTCGGCACCGACGACAAGGTGAAGTCGTCGGCGACCGGCGGCATCGACCCCTGGGACACGGCGCACTACCTGAACATCTGGGTCTGCCAGCTCGGCGGCGGCCTGCTCGGCTACGCGCAGTTCCCGGGCGGACCGGCGAACACCGACGGCGTCGTGATCCTGCACAGCGGGTTCGGCACGAACGGTACGGCGGCGGCGCCGTTCGACCTCGGGCGCACTGCCACCCACGAGGTCGGGCACTACCTGAACCTGTTCCACATCTGGGGTGACGACGGCAGCGGCTGCAGCGGCAGCGACGAGTGCGCCGACACGCCGAACGCGGCCGGCCCGAACTTCGGCGTACCGACGTTCCCGCACGTGACGTGCAGCAACGGGCCGAACGGCGACCTGTTCTACGACTACATGGACTACACCGACGACCGCGGCATGGTCATGTTCACGACCGACCAGGTGACCCGGATGCAGGCCTGCCTGGACACCGTCCGCAAGGACCTGCCGGACTTCGGCGGCGGCGCCGGGACGCCGGAACCGGCCGGATCGGTGGTGGCCTGGGGGGCGAACCGGCTGGACGCGTTCGTGCTCGGCACCGACCTGGCGATGTATCACAAGTGGTGGGACGGATCGGCCTGGGGACCGTCCGTCGCGGGTTACGAGTACCAGGGTGGGATCTGCATGAGCGCTCCTGAAGTCGCGTCCTGGGGGCCGAACCGGCTGGACGCGTTCGTCCTCGGCACCGATCACGCGCTGTACCACAAGTGGTGGGACGGCTCGTCGTGGAACGGCTACGAGTACCTCGGCGGCGTCTGTACGAGCCCGCCGCGGCTGGCGACCTGGGGCCCGAACCGGCTCGACGCGTTCGTCCTCGGCACCGACCGGGCGCTGTACCACAAGTGGTGGGACGGCTCGTCCTGGAACGGCTACGAGTACCTCGGCGGGATCTGCATGAGCCCGCCCGAAGTCGTTGCCTGGGGCGAGAACCGGCTCGACGCGTTCGTGCTCGGCACCGACAACGCGGTCTACCACAAGTGGTGGGACGGCTCGTCCTGGAACGGGTACGAGTACCTCGGCGGGGTCTGCGCCTCACCGCCGCGGGTGGTGGCCTGGGGCGAGAACCGGCTCGACCTGTTCGTGATCGGCACCGATTCGGCGCTGTACCACAAGTGGTGGGACGGCTCGTCCTGGTCGGGCTACGAGTACATGGGCGGCGTGTGTACGTCGGCGCCGACCGCCGTCTCGTGGGGCTCCGACCGGTTGGACGTGTTCGTCCTCGGCACCGACTCCGCGCTGTACCACAAGTGGTGGGACGGCTCCGCGTGGGGACCGTCCGTCACCGGGTACGAGTACATGGGCGGGATCTGCACCGACGAGCCGCGCGTGGTCTCGTGGGACGCGAACCGGCTGGACGTGTTCGTCACCGGCACCGACAAGCAGCTGTACCACAAGTGGTGGGACGGCTCGGCCTGGGGACCGTCGGTCACCGGGTACGAGGCGCTCGGCGGCGTGATCAGCGACTTCAAGGTCACGATCCCCGAGACACCCGCCGCGATCGGACAGGAAGTGAAGATCTGACCGCCTCACCGATCGGCCACTGGACGCATTCCGCCGAGGAGGACCACGACGGGATCAGCGTCTACCGCCGCGACGACTTCGCCTTCCCGCCGGCTCGCGGCCGGCGGGGGGTGGAGTTCCGCGCCGACGGCACCTTCGTGGAGTACCTGATCGGTCGCGGAGACGCCCCCGAGGCAGGGCCGACGGGTCGCTGGGATACCAACGGCCGCCTGACCCGCGCCTCCGGTGACCTCGCCCACTTCACCACCACCGCCGACCGCCTCGACATCACCTGGCAGCACTGAAGTCCCGGGTCGGGGAGGATCTCCCTCCCGACCAGGGCAGAAATCCTCCCCGATCTCGGGGATGGACGAGGAGTGACATGAGCACAGGACCTGTGCGTTATCTCGTCGTACCGACCGCGGATGCCGCGGGAGGGGCGCGGGCGGCGCGGTTCGGGGACAAGACCCTGCTCTGGGTGCCCGCGGACCAGCGCCTCGGCCGCGCATCCCGCACCGCGCCCGGCCTGCTGCTCGTCACGCAGATGGGCCGGAGCTTCCAGAACGACTACCCGGACGTCGCCCCCGTGCTCGATCACGGCCGGCACCTGGTGATCTCGGCCGCCGACAAGCCGCGTCGACGGTCCAACAACTGCTGGCGGATCGAGCCTCTCCGCGCCGGCACCACGGTCGTCGACGTCCCTCCCGTCGTGCCCGCACGCGCGGATCCGCTCGTCGCGGACCTGGTCGCCGACGTGTCGACGGCGTCGTACCAGAACGACCTGACCTGGCTCGCGAACCTGCCGACCAGGCACTCGCTGAGCGCCGGATTCACCCAGGCGATGGACTTCGCCGCCGACCGGATGGTTGCCCTCGGCTACCAGACCGGCCGGACGCCGATCACGGTCGGCGCCGGGCAGTCGGCGAACCTGGTCGGCGACCGGCCCGGCGTCGGCGCCAACCGCGGACTCGTGATCGTCACCGCGCACCTGGACTCGATCAACCTCGCCGGCGGCTCGGCCGCGGCGGCGCCGGGAGCCGACGACAACGGGAGCGGTTCGGCCGGTGTGCTCGAACTCGGCCGGCTGCTCGCGGGCCGCTCCTGGCAGCACGACCTCCGGCTGATCCTGTTCGGCGGCGAGGAGGAGGGCCTGTTCGGCAGCAAGCAGTACGTCGCGGCGCTGCCGCCGGCCGAGCGGACCCGCGTCCGCGCGGTCCTGAACATGGACATGATCGGCACCCGGAACACCGCGACACCGACCGTCCTGCTCGAGGGCGCGGCGGTGTCGTCCGCGCAGATCGGCGCGCTGGCGACCGCCGCCGCGACGTACACCGGCCTGCACGTCGAGACCTCGCTGAACCCGTTCGCCAGCGACCACGTCCCGTTCATCACCGCGGGGATACCCGCCGTGCTGACGATCGAGGGCGGCGACAGCGCGAACGGCCATATCCACTCCGCGAACGACACGCTCGCCTTCGTCGACTGGGCGTTCGCCGCCGAGATCCTGCGGATGAACATCGCCGCGCTGGCCGGCTGGCTGGAGCCCGCCGCCGCGCGCCGGCGCCCGCAGCCGGCGGGTTCCGTGGTCGCCTGGGGTCCCGGCCGGCTCGACGTCTTCGCGGTCGGCACGGATTCCGCCTTGATCCACAAGGCGTTCGACGGAAGCTGGCACGACGTCGAGTCCTTGGGAGGCGTTGTCCTAAGCTGACGGGCATGTGGAGCCCGAATGCGCGTGACGTTGGCGGACTTCCGACACGGTACGGGGTACCGACGCGCTCGCGGGCGCTGGTCCGGACCGATGCGCTCGACGTCGTGCACGAGGAACTCGTCGCTCTCGATGCGGGGCTCGTCCTCGATCTGCGGTCCGACTGGGAGCTGAAACAGCCACATCCGCTCGACGGCACACCGGCGTACCGGCGGATCCCCTGGATCGACCCGGACGCCGAGCGGCTGCGGAATCCGGCGGCGGAGCCGCGGCTGCTCGACGTCTACCGCAACAGCCTGACGCGGAACGCCGCCCACGTCGGCCGGATCTTCGCCGCGATCGCGGACGCGCCCGCGGACCGGCCGGTCGTGGTGCACTGCAAAGCGGGCAAGGACCGGACCGGTCTGACCGTCGCGGTGCTGCTCGAGCTGGCCGGCGTACCGCGCGCCGAGATCGCCGCCGACTACGCGATCAGCGAGGTCCACCTCAACACGCAGGACGGGCCCGAGTTCTCGCGGACCCGCCCGGAGACGATCATCGGATCGCTCGAGCATCTCGACGACCTCGGCGGCGTGCGCGCATACCTGTCCTGGCTGGGGCTGAGCGCGGCCCAGATCCACCGGCTGGCGACCCGGCTGGTGCCGGTCGACGTACCGGCGATCGTCTTCGACTTCGACGGCCTGCTGATGGACACCGAGACCACGATGGTCGAGAGCTGGCAGGCCGAGTGGGCCCACCACGGCCTGGAGCTCGACCTGACCGGCTTCTGGCCCGGCCACGGCGGCGACATCACCGAGGAGCGGTACGCCGTCCTCGCTGCGGCTGTCGGCGCCGGCTTCGACCGTACGGCGAGCCACGCCCGCCGCGTCGCGCACCGGAACCGGTTGCACGCCGAGCTCGACTTCCGGGCCGGAATCCGGGACTGGATCGCGACCGCGCGCGAGCTGGGCCTCCAGGTCGCGATCGCCAGCAGCTCACCGCGCACGTGGGTGCTGCCGCACCTGGAGCGGGTGGGCGCGGTCGACCTGTTCGACCACATCGTCACCGGCGACGAGGTGGCCGCGCACAAGCCCGACCCGGCGATCTACGAGCTGGCCCTGCGGCGGCTCGGCGTAGGGTGGGCGATCGCGGTCGAGGACACGGCGCACGGTGTCGCGGCGGCGCAGTCGGCCGGGATGTTCACGGTCGCGATCCCCAATCCGTACGTGCAGGCCGCCGCGGTGGCGGCCGCCGACCTCGTTCTGGGCAGCGCTGACGATCTTTTGCTCACCGAACTGCTGCTCCACGCCACGCCGAAGGGCTCGACGGTTGTAACTGAGTGACCTAATCTGCTGACACTCTGTAGGTTTCCAACTGAAGGGTGCTCAGATGCGGAAACTCGTTGGTGCGGTCGCGGCCGCTGGCGCCGCCGTCGCCGGTCTGGCCGTGGCGACGCCGGCCCAGGCCTCGACCTCCGGTACGCAGGCGTGCGATCTGGTGACAGCCAAGTCGGTCGGGTATTCGGCGTTGATGCTGTACGTCGCCGTCGGCCTGGAGGGGTGTTCGAACAGCGTGACCGAGGTCCGGGTCGAACTGCAGAAGGGCTCGAGCGCGTCCGGCCCGTTCACCACCGTCGCGGAGACGTACGCCTACTCCGGCGGCGGGGCCTGGTTCGACGAAGGCACCGGCTGCGGGTACTACGTCGGCGTCGCGCACTGGCAGGACCAGACCGAGACGACGCCGACCCCGGCGTACTACTGCAACTAGCTAGACGACTGAGAGCGGGAGGAGCTTCTTCCCGGTCGGGCCGATCTGGATCTCCGTGCCCATCTGCGGACACACGCCACAATCGAAGCACGGGGTCCAGCGGCAGTCCTCGACCTCGATCGCGCCGTCTTCCTCGAGCGAGTCCTGCCAGTCCTCCCAGAGCCAGTCGCGGTCCAGCCCGGAGTCCAGGTGGTCCCAGGGCAGCACCTCGGCGTACTCACGCTCGCGCGTCGTGTACCAGGCGAGGTCGACCGGCTCGTCGGCGAGGGCCTTCTCGGTGCACTCGACCCAGCGGTCGTACGAGAAGTGCTCGCTCCAGCCGTCGAACCGGCCGCCGTCGCGCCAGACTGCCTCGATCACCCGGCCGACGCGCCGGTCACCGCGCGACAGCAAGCCTTCGATGATGCCGGGCTTGCCGTCGTGGTACCGGAAACCGATCGCCTTCGCGTAGCCCTTGTCGGAGCGGATCGCCGCGCCGAGTTTCGCCAGCCGTGCATCGGTCTCCTCGGCGCCGAGCTGGGCGGCCCACTGGAACGGCGTGTGCGGCTTCGGCACGAATCCGCCGATCGACACCGTGCAGCGGATGTCGCGCCGGCCGGAGGCCTCCCGCCCGGTCGCGATCACCTTCTTCGCCAGGTCGGCGATCGCCAGCACGTCCTCGTCGGTCTCGGTCGGCAGCCCGCACATGAAGTACAGCTTCACCTGCCGCCAGCCGTGGCTGTACGCCGCCGCGACGGTGCGGATCAGGTCCTCCTCGGTGACCATCTTGTTGATCACCTTGCGCATCCGGTCCGAGCCGCCCTCGGGCGCGAACGTCAGGCCGCTGCGCCGGCCGTTGCGGGAGAACTCGTTGGCCAGCGTGATGTTGAAGGCGTCGACCCTTGTCGACGGCAACGACAGCGAGACGTTGCTGCCCTCGTACCGGTCGCCGAGGCCCTTCGCGACGTCGGCGATCTCGCTGTGGTCGGCGCTCGACAGGCTGAGCAGGCCGACCTCCTCGAACCCGGACTGCTTCAGCCCGTTGTCGACCATGTCGCCGATCGTGGTGATGCTGCGCTCGCGCACCGGCCGGGTGATCATGCCTGCCTGGCAGAACCGGCAGCCGCGGGTGCAGCCGCGGAAGATCTCCACCGAGTACCGCTCGTGGACGGTCTCGGCGAGCGGGACCAGCGGCTTCTTCGGGTACGGCCACGCGTCCAGGTCCATGACCGTGTGCTTCGCGGTCCGGAACGGCACGCCCGGCCGGTTCGGCGTCACGCGCTGGATCCGGCCGTCGGCGAGGTAGTCGACCGTGAAGAACTTCGGGATGTACACACCGCCGGACTTCGCCAGCCGGAGCAGCACCTCGTCGCGGCCGCCGGGGCGGCCCTCGTCCTTCCACTCCCGGATCACCTCGGAGATCGCGAGCACGATCTCCTCACCGTCACCGAGCACCGCGGCGTCGATGAAGTCCGCGATCGGCTCCGGGTTGAACGCGGCGTGCCCGCCGGCCAGCACGATCGGGTCCTCGTCGGTCCGATCCGCGGCGTGCAGCGGGATGCCGGCCAGGTCGAGCGCGGTCAGCATGTTCGTGTACCCGAGCTCGGTCGAGAACGACAGCCCGAACACGTCGAACGCCCGCACCGGCCGGTGGCTGTCGAGCGTGAACTGCGGGATCGCGTTGTCCCGCATCACCTTCTCCATGTCCGGCCAGACGGAGTACGTCCGCTCGGCCAGGATGTGGTCCCGCTCGTTCAGCACCTCGTACAGGATCTGCACGCCCTGGTTGGGCAGCGCGACCTCGTACGCGTCCGGGTACATCAGCGCCCACCGGACACTGACCGAGTCCCACTCCTTGCTGACCGAGTTCAGTTCACCACCGACGTACTGGATCGGCTTCTGCACACTCGGCAGCAACGCCTCCAGGCGCGGGAACAGGGATTCCACAGTCATAGACAACTTCCAGTCAGCGATTCGGAGCGCCTACCAGCCTAACGCCGCAGTACGCCGACGCCGGAATCGCGCTCAGGCCGGGGCGCCGGAGCGGGCGGCCAGGAAGGCGCGCCACTCGGTGATCTGGTCCGGTGTCATCGCGCGTTCCGGGAGCACGAAGCCGCCGCCGGCAGGGAGCCGGACGACCCAGCCGGGCCTCACCTCCCGGATCGACGTCACCGCGTTCCAGTCGAACTCGAGACTGGTGACGGCGCTCCGCGCCCGGACACCCGCATCGGTCAGCGTGTACGTGAAGACGCGGCCGTACCGGCGGGTCAGAGCATGCCTGATCAGGCCGAGCAGTTCCGGAAAGACCAGGAAGATGACCCCGAAGAGCAACCCGGCCAGATTCCAGGGATCGGACAGCCACCAGATCAGGTAGGCGAAACCGACGAGTCCCGTCACCCATCCAATCCAGCGGTTGACCAGCCGCACGTTGCGCATGCGTGATGCGGCCGTCACCGTCACCGCGATGGTGATGTTCACCGTTCCTCCCCACCTCAGGAAGGTGCAGCCTATGGCCTTCAGGCGAGGTGGGCGAGGAGGAGGGGGTTGATGACGTCGGGGTGGGAGTAGGTGACCAGGTGGGCGGCGTTCTCGATGACTTCGAGGTGGGCGCCGGGGATCTGGCCGGCCAGCGGGACGACGGTTTCCGGCAGGACGGAGGTGTCGGAGTCGGTGGTGATCAGGAGGACGGGGGCGGTGATGGTGCCCAGGCCGGGGATGAGGTTGAGGGTGCTCAGCGCCTCGCAGCAGGCGGCGTACCCCTCGGCGGGGCAGGCCAGGAGCATCTGGCGGATCGGGTCGGTGTCGGTGAACTCCGGGAGGAACCACCGGCCGAGAGTCGCGTCGACGATGGCTTGGGTGCCTTCGGCGCGTACTTGCGCGGCCCTGTCGGTCCACGGCTGCGGGTTCTCGGCCAGGTTGGACGGTGGGCAGAGCAGCGCGAAGCGATGGAACCGGTCCGGGGCGTTCTGCGCGAGCCACAGGCCCACCGCGCCGCCGAGCGAGATCCCTACGTACGACGCCTGCTCGACCTCGAGCGTGTCCAGCAACTCGACGACATCGCCGCCGAGGTCCTCGATCGCATACGGCCCATCGGGTACGTCGGATCCGCCGTGCCCGCGGTGGTCGAACGCGATCACCCGGAACCGCTGCGCCAGTACGTCGACCTGCGGTGCCCACATCGCCTGGCTCGCCCCGAGCGACGACCCGAGCAGTACGACGGGCGCATCGGCCGAACCGGTCTCCACGTAATTCAGTCGCATGCCCACCACCCTACGAAAACCCACCCACCGTGACACCACCGTGATCCGCCGCGGAGACCCGGCTGGTTGATGAGGAGACAAGCTACGGGGGCGCGAGACAGGCTATTTCCTGTTCCCACACCCCGCGGGCTATCGTCAGGCCCGCTCCGGCCGCACGCGGTCAGCGGTCTGGTAGCGGCATGATCGTCGTACGGCGGTGGTGTTCGAAGACGACCGAGCTGCGGATGTCGGCGATCTCCTGACGTTTGGCGAGGGCCAGCACCAGGTCGCGGAGTGCCTCGGTGTCCTTGACGGCGACGTGGGCGAGGAAATCGGCGCCGCCGGAGACCATGAACATGTCCAGAGTCTGCGGCAGGTCCATCACGTACGCCTGGAAGGCCGTCGCCACCGCCATCGCCTGTGGCCGGAGCTTGATCGAGATGATCGCCTGGGTGGAGCGGTCGATCGCCTTCAGGTCGACGGCCGCGTGGTACCCGCTGATCACGCCGCGGTCGCGCAGCCCACGGATCCGCTCCAGGCAGGTCGACGGCGCGATCTTCAACTCGGCCGCCATGTCCCGGTTGGTCCGGCGGGCGTCGTTCTGCAGCATCCGCAGCAGCGCCGTATCAAGTTCGTCCATGCCGCCCAGTTTCGCAGATCCGCCGAATGATGTTCGGGATCAGCCGCGAATCTCCGTTCAACGGGCTACGGTTCTCGCCGTGCTGACGAACAAGATGGTCGTGATCATCGCGGCCGATGCTCCCATCGGCGTCGCCCTCAACACCGCCGCCCTGCTCGGTGTCGGCCTGGGCAGCCACCACGACGACACCGTCGGCCCCGACACCGCCGACGCGTCCGGCGGTGTCCACACCGGCATGTGCGCCCACCCGATCCCGATCCTCCGCGGGGACGACCTGCAGGCCCTCCGCGCGAAGGCGGCCGCCCGCCCGGACGTGACCGTCCACGACATGCACCAGGTCGCGCAGAGGGCGCGCACCTACGAGCAGATGTCCAGCACGCTCGCCGGCACGAAGCCCGAGGACATCCAGTACCTGGGCCTCGCCCTCTACGGCCCGCGCCAGTCGATCGACTCGCTCACGGGCGCCCTACCGCTCTACCGCTGACAGCTTCTCCGGGTTGGCCTGGAGGTGGATCGCGGTGATCCCGGCGCCGTCGGTCTGCACGGTGAGGACGTGGGGCTCGCCGCGGACGAGGACCTTCAAGGCAGGCCCGGTGGCCAGGTCCACCGCGGTGACGGTGAAGCCGGGGCGGGTGTAGATGTGCGCGAAGAAGTGCGCGACCTTCGCACGGCCGATGACTGGCTTGCGGGCGGCGCGGAGGCGCCCGCCGGAGTCGGTCCAGGACGTCACAGAGTCCTTGAGCATCGACTCCAGACGTGCGAGGTCACCCTCGCGGGCGGCGGCCACGAAGTCCAGGAGCAGGCGGCGTTGCTCGGCCGCGGACGGGCGGAACCGCGGCCGGTCGTCGTCCAGAGCCTGCCGGGCCCGGCGGTGCAGTTGGCGGCAGTCCTCCGGCGTACGGTCGAGGATCTCGGCGATCTCGTCGTACGGGAGGGTGAACGCGGTCCGCAGCACATAGACGGCGCGTTGCGGAGGAGTGAGTCGCTCCATCAGGTGCAGGAGCGCCAGCGACACGTCGTCCAGCTCGAGGGCGTCGGCCGGCACCGGCTCGGGGAGCCACTCGCCGATGTAGCTCTCGCGGCGCGCCTGCCGGGTTCGCAGTACGTCGACCGACAGCCGCGTCACCACGCGGGTCAGGTAGCGGCGCGGCTCAGCCACGTCGGTACGGTCCGCGGCCGACCAACGGACGTACGCGTCCTGCAGCACGTCCTCCGCGTCGTGCCAGCTCCCCAGCATCCGGTACGCGAGCCCGGCGAGCATCCCGCGCGCCGACGCGAACTCGGTCAGCGTGCCCGTCAGCCCGTGACCTCCGGCAGCTTCCGGGTCGCGATCATCAGGCGGTTCCACAGGTTGATCATGCCAATCGCCAGCAGCACGTGCGCGGTGCCCTCGTCGCCGAACTGCGCGACCGCGGCGTCCCACACGTCATCGGGCACACCGCCCCGCCCGAGCAGAGTGACCGCGTCCGTCAGGGCCAGGGCAGCCCGCTCGCGCTCGTCGTAGAAGGGCGACTCGGTCCACGCGGCCAGCCCGAACAGGCGCTGCGTGGTCTCGCCGTCCTTGAGAGCGTCGGTGGTGTGCATGTCCACGCAGAACGAGCACTCGTTGACCATCGACGCACGCACCTTGATCAGGTGCAGCAGCGTGTGGTCGACCTGGCTCTGCGCATAGCTCTCCACGCCGAACACGGCCCGGAAGGCGGCCGGGGCGATCCTGCTGAAATCCATCCGTTGTTCCATGCCAACACGACGGTCCGCGCCACCGGCGGCGTGACGACGAGGGTTGTGACGCCGGTCACGCCGGCTTCAGCACGTGACGGGCCTTCGTGACCGCTGCCTCGGTGGCCGCGTCGAGCTCGGTGCCCTGGCCGGCGAGGACGCCGACCGACACGATCACGTCGTCGACGCCGGTCACGACAGCGGCGTACTCGAGTCCGCGCTTCGGTCCGCTGGTGCCGGTGAGCCGGAAGGCGAACGGCTTCGAGCCGTACTCCGGGGCGGGGATCGTCTCGACCTTCATCGAGGTGCTGCCGGCGCCGTCGGTCTTGAGCGTCACCTTCGGGCACGACTCGACCGCTTCGGCGTACGAGTCGCGCAGCTCGGCGGCCTTCTCGGCGGTGCTCATCGAGTCGAGGCCGAAGTCGATGTACGGGCCTTCCTGGCCGCCGGTGAACGTCCGCGCCACGCTGGCCTTCGAGCCGGGCGCCTTGGTGGCGTTCAGGTACTTCACGAGCGTCTTGCAGCGGCTGCTCGGCGAGGAGAACGGCTTGGCGTCCTCGTCGGGCTCCTCCTTGTCCTCGGCGAAGCCGCTCGGCAGGTCGGCGAGCTCCAGCAGCGCCTTGGTGAGCTCGGCGCTCGTCCGCGTGACGGGCGCGGCGGGCGTCGACGCCGTCGCGCTCGGCGTCGGCGTGGTCGCAGGTGGACCGGCGGCAGCCTTCTCGTCCTCACCACCGCAGGCGGCAAGGGACAACGTCAGGGCGGCAGCAAGGGCGAGCGGAACCGACAGGGACCTGGTCATGAGGCCTTCCGAGCTCTGGGCGGGGGCCGAGCCCGAGCAGCCTACCTGACAGCTCAGTCGACGACTCAGTAGCGGTGCGAGCGGAGGTGGATGTTCTGCAGCAGGCCGATCGCGAGCAGGCAGGCGAACATCGACGAACCGCCGTACGACACGAACGGCAGCGGCAGGCCGGTGACCGGCATGATGCCGAGCGTCATCCCGATGTTCTCGAAGGCCTGGAACGCGAACCAGCAGACGATCCCGGTCGCCACCAGCCGCCCGAACACGTCCCGCGCGTTCACCGCGATCCGCAACCCGCGGAACAGGATGATCGCGAACAGCGCGATGATCGCGCCGGCGCCGATCAGCCCGAGCTCCTCGCCGGCGACCGTGAACACGAAGTCGGTGTGCTGCTCGGGGACGAACGCGTTCTGCGTCTGGCCGCCGTGGAACAGGCCCTGCCCGAACACGCCGCCGTTGCCGATCGCGATCCGCGCCTGGTTCACGTTGTACCCGATGCCCTGCGGGTCCGAGGACGGGTGCATGAACGCGGTGAAGCGGGCGATCTGGTACTCCTTCAGCACCTGCAGCTTGATCGCGATCGCCGCGACCAGCACGCCCGCGGTGAGCAGCCCCAGCATCCAGCGTTTCGGGACGCCGGAGACCGCGATGATCCCGAAGACGATCGACCCGAGCACCATCACCGTGCCGAGGTCCGGCTGCAGCATCACCAGCACCACCGGCACGGCGGCGACCGCGACCGCCTGTGCGACGTCGAGGGTGCGGGCGTCCTCGTGACGGTCGGTCTCGCTCTTCTCCGCGATCAGCAGCGCCATGCCGACGATCACCGCGAGCTTGGCGAACTCGCTCGGCTGGATCGACATGAACGGCAGCTGGATCCACGACCGGGACCCGTTGATCGTCGAGCCGACGCCCGGCACCAGCACCAGGATCAGGCCGATCACCGAGGCCACGTACAGCAGCGGGGCGAGGATCCGGACCCGGCGGTGGTCGGTGACCGCGGCGCCGACCGCGAGCACCAGGCCGATCGCGAAGTTCAGCGCGTGCCGGACCAGGAACGCGTCCGGGTTGCCCTCGGTCAGCGAGGTCCGGTTGTGGGTCGCGGACCAGATCAGCATCGCGCCGAGGAACGACAGCGCAACCACGCTCAGGACCAGGACCCAGTCGACGTGCCAGACCGTCGACCGGCGGTCCATCCGCGGCCGGGTCCGGATCGGAGTCAGGAGTGCCATCTCACTGCCCCGGCTTCTGCTGGGCAGGCGGCGCCGGCTTGATGTCGTACAAGGTCTCGTAGATCTTGCGCACCGCGTCACCGCCGGCGCCCGAACCGGTACCGGCCTGGCTGATCATCATCACCACGGCATACCGATCGGTGTACGACGCGAGCCACGACGTGGTCTGCTTCCCGTAGACCTCGGCCGTCCCGGTCTTGGCGCGGACCGGGATCTTGTCGAGCGGGAAGCCCTGGAACTTCCACGCCGCCGTACCCGACACCGTGGTCTGCTTCAGCGCGGTGTCGATGTACTTCAAGGTGTTCCGCGGCACCGGGAGCTTCGCCTTCACGACCGGCTTGATCTCGTGCGGCTTGCCGTTCGCGCCGACCCACGACTGGACGACTCGCGGCTCGTAAAGCGTGCCGCCGTTGGACAGGGCCGAGTAGACGGTCGCGAGCTGCAGCGGGGTGACTGTGGTGTCGCCCTGGCCGATCGCGAAGTTCACCGCGTCACCGGCGCGGTACTTGTACCCGTCGACGCAGAACTCGCGGGAGAACTGCTTCAGGAACGCCGACGTCCCGGCGGGCGGGTTGTCCGCGATCTTGCAGTAGTAGTCCTTCTGCGCGTCGTAGTACGTCTTCTTCCACTTGCGGTCCGCGATCCGGCCGCTGACCTCGCCGGGCAGGTCGATCCCGGTCGGCTTGCCCAGCCCGAACTTCTGCGCCATCTCGACCAGCGGGTCGCGGGTCGTGAGGTCGCTGGAGTTGCCGCCCTCCTTGAGCCAGAGCGCATACGCGATCCGGTAGAAGAACGTGTCGCAGGACAGCGCCAGCGCCTGGTCGAAGCCGATCATGCCGTAGGACGCGGACTCGTAGTTCTTGAACCGGCGGTTGCCGACCTCGAAGAACGACGAGCAGTCGAGCCGCGTCTTCGGGCTGTACCCGGCGCTCATCGCCGCGGCCGTGGTGATCGGCTTGAACGTCGACCCGGGCGCCAGCTGGCCCTGCAGCGCGCGGGACACCAGCGGCGTCCCGGACTTGGTCGAGTAGAGCGCGTCCAGCTCGCGCTGCGTGATGCCGCCGACCCAGACGCCCGGGTCGTACGTCGGGTAGCTGGCCATCGCGACGATCCGGCCGGTCTTGGTGTCCATCACGACCGCGGCGCCGGAGTCCGCGACGTACTTCTTCTTGGTGATCTTGTCGTACTGCTTCCGGGCGGTCATGATCGCGTTCTTCAGCTGCGCCTCGACCGAGGCCTGGATCCGCGCGTCGATCGTGGTGACCAGCGTGGCGCCCGGGACCGGGGCGGTCTGCTTCTTGATGCCGGTGGTGTACCCGACCGCGTCGACGATCACGTCCTTCTCCCCGGGCGTGCCGCGCAGCAGCTTGTCGTACGACCGCTCGACGCCGGCCCGGCCGACCAGGTCCGAGCGGTGCGGGACCGAGTCCTGCCCGGCCTTGTCCATGTCCTCGAGCTCTTCGGTCGTGATCGGCGACAGGTAGCCGAGGATGTGCGCCGCGTTCACCTTGAACGGCGAGGGGTAGGCGCGCAGCGTCTGCGAGTCGGCGGCGATCCCGGGGAAGTCCTCGCGGCGCTCCATCACCTCGATCGCGACCTGCTCGCTGACGTCCTTCGCGACCGGGATCGGCTGGTACGGCGTGCCGTTCCAGCAGGCGGGCGGTTTGGACGCGCCCGGCTCACCGCACAGCATCGTGCGCGCCTTCAGGTCCTTCGGCTTCTGGCCGAGCACCTTCGCGAGCCGGGCGAGGACGACGTTCTGCTGGCTGTCCGGGAGCTTGGCGAGCACGGACCGGTCGACCGTGATCACCACCGAGACCCGGTTGCCGACCAGCGTCCGCCCCTGCGAGTCGACGACGGTGCCGCGCGGCGCCGGGATCAGGACCTGGCGGATGTGCTGCTGGGTCGCCGCCTGGCTGTAGTCGGCGTTCGACATCACCTGCATGTACCAGAGGCGGCCGAACAGCGTGCACAGCAAAGAGAAGACCAGCACCCCGATCACGAACAACCGCAGCCGCGCCTTCAACGGCGCCTCGAAGCCGTCCCAGCTCATCCGCGTCCTCGCTTCGCTCCGGGCGCGGATGAGGCACGAGACGCACTGTGTTTGATGATGAACCCGCTTCGCTCGTTCATGGTGCGACTCGCCTGCTGCGTTCGCGGACCGGTTTGACGCGGCCCATGAGCCACATGACCAGCGGGATCACGACGATCGCGCCGACCACGTCGTACCCGGCGGCGATGCCGAGACGGACGCCGAACTCGCTCCAGTCGACGGTCGGGTCGTGCAGCAGCGATCCGGTGGCGCAGTACAGGAAGAACGAGATCGCGGTCCCGAGCACGACCGTCAACGCGACACCGAGCGGCCCGACCGGGCTGCCGGACGTCTCGCGGCGGATCAGCCCGGCGACGTAGCCGGCGATGGCCAGGCCCAGCGCCCAGCGGCCGGCGGTGTGGTCGGCCGGCGGCACGACGTCGAGCATCAGGCCGCCGGCGAACCCCGCGATCGCACCCCACTCCGGGCCGCGGGACAGCGCCAGCGCGATCACCACGATCAGCGTCAGGTCGCAGGTCACGCCGGCGACCGCGATGTTCGTCAGCACGGACGTCTGCACGGTGACGGCGATCATCAGGAACAGGGCAGCCAACCCGATGCGCAGTGCAATCACGTCAGTTCCCCTTCCCGGTGATTTGTGTGCGCGGCGGCCGGGCGGGAGGCCCGGTCACCACGCCGACGGTGTCGATCCGGGTCGGATCGACATACGGCTTGACGGTCGCGGTGGACCCGAGGGCGCCCTGGTTCGGCGTCACCGAGGTGACGACACCGATCGGGACACCCGGCACGTACGGCGCGTTGCCGCTCGAGCCCCAGGTGACGATCCGGTCGCCGACTTTCGGCCGCGCCTTCGGGTCGACCAGCTTGTAGTCGAGGGTGCCGGCCACGTCTCCGCGCCCGGAGACGAAACCGAGCGCCATCGTCGCGTTCAGCCGGCCGCCCACGGTCGAGTTGCGGTCGCCGATCAGCAGCACGGTCGCGGTCCCCTGGGTGACCCGCACCACCCGGCCGACCAGACCGGTCCCGTTCAGCACCGTCATGTCGGTGCGCACACCGTCCGCCGTCCCGGCGTCGATCGTCACCGTGTGGCTGAAGTTCTGCGCGCCACCGATGCCGATCACCCGGGCCGGCGTCATCGTGTACGCCGGGGCGACCTTGAGCAGCTTGTCCAACTCCTGCGCCCGGTTGCGGGCGTAGTCGGAGGTGTTCAGCTCCCTGGTCAGGTCCTCGTTGTCCTTCTTCAGTTTTTCGTTCTCTGCTTTCAACCTATCCATTTCCGCGAAGCGGTCGCGGAGGTTGTCCACAGGCTGCCGCGCCGAGGTGGCGGTGGACTCGAGCGGGCCGAAGACCCCGGCCGCGGCCTCCCGTAACGGCTCGACCGGCGATCCGGCCGAGCGGCGGGCGTCCAGCACGATCAGCGTGAAACAGGCCAGGACCACCAGCAGCAGAACGGTCCGGCGGCGGCGCACCTCGCGCGGCGTACCCGCCGAACGCAGCGGGGCCTCCCCTGCCGAGCGGAACGCGCTCCGGGTCGACGGCGTACCGAGGTCTTTGAGCATCGCCTGCTACCTCAGCGCCGGTTGTCGGTGACCAGGATGCGGTTGAGGGTCTCGATGTTGTCGACGCACTTGCCGGCGCCGAGCACGACGGCGTCCAGCGGGTTCTCGGCGACGTGGATCGGGATGCCGGTCTCGTGCCGCAGCCGCTCGTCCATGCCCTTCAGCAGCGCGCCGCCGCCGGTCAGCACGATGCCCCGGTCGACGATGTCGCCGGCCAGCTCCGGCGGGGTCTTGTCCAGCGTCGCCTTCACCGCGTCGACGATCGCGGTGATCGGCTCCTCGATCGCCTGCCGCATGTCCGCCGACGACACCTTCACGGTGCGCGGCAGGCCGGAGACCATGTCCCGGCCGCGGATCTCGCTGTCCGGACCGTCGGTGGTCGGGAACGCCGACCCGATCGTCATCTTGATCTGCTCCGAGGTGGCCTCGCCGAGCAGCAGCGAGAACTCCTTCTTGCAGTAGTTCACGATCGCCTTGTCGATGGCGTCGCCGGCCACCCGGATCGACTGACTCGTCACGATGCCGCCGAACGAGATGACCGCGACCTCCGTCGTCCCGCCGCCGATGTCGACGACCATGTTGCCGGTCGCGTCGCGGACCTCGAGATTGGATCCGAGCGCGGCGGCCATCGGCTCCTCGATGATGTACACCTTGCGGGCGCCGGCCATGTACCCGGCGTCGCGGACCGCGCGCTGCTCGACCGCGGTGATCCCGGACGGCACGCAGACCACGATTCGCGGTTTCGCGAAGTACCGCCGGCGGTGGACGCGCTGGATGAAGTACCGCAGCATCTGCTCGGCGGCGTCGAAATCGGCGATCACGCCGTCCTTCAGCGGGCGGATCGCGGTGATGTTGCCCGGCGTCCGCCCGATCATCTTCTTCGCCTCGTGACCGAACGCGACCGCCTCCTGCGGCTCGTCGGTCCGGGTCGCCACCACGGACGGCTCGTTCAGCACGACGCCCCGGCCACGCACATACACCAGCGTGTTCGCCGTCCCGAGATCAACCGCCATGTCGCGGCCCAGCATGCTGTTCGCCACCGCGGCACCTCCCACTCGACCCCCGACCAGGCTAAGCGCCGCCCGCGCACAGCCCGTGGACCGACACGACCCGTCCGCCCAAGACAGATCGTATCGGTCCGAGCACCTGCAGTCCGCAACGGCCTTGCAATTACAGCGATTCGGCCGCCTTCTCCAGGTCGTCGACGGTGCCGGACATGATGGTTGGGAGGTGCTTGGTGAGGTGGTCGAGGGGCCAGTTCCACCAGGCGATCGTGAGGAGGCGGTCGACGTCCGCGTCGCTGTAGCGGCGGCGGATGAGTTTGGCCGGGTTGCCGCCGGCGATGCCGTAGTCGGGGACGTCGGTCGTCACGACGGAGCCGGAGGCGACGATCGCTCCGTGGCCGATCCGCACGCCAGGCATCATCAGGGTCTGGTAACCGAGCCAGACGTCGTTGCCGATCACGGTGTCGCCGCGGCCGGGCAGACCCGTGATCAGGTCGAAGTGCTCGGACCAGGAGCCGCCCATGATCGGGAACGGGAACGTCGACGGGCCGTCCATCCGGTGGTTGGCGCCGTTCATGACGAAACGGACGCCTTCGCCCAGGGCGCAGAACTTGCCGATGACCAGCTTCTCCGGGCCGTAGTGGTACAGCACGTTGCGGGTCTCGAAGGCGGTCGGGTCGTCCGGGTCGTCGTAGTACGAGAACTCCCCGACCTCGATCAGCGGCGAGGTCACCAGGGGTTTGAGCAGCACCACCCGGGACTGCCCGGGCATCGGGTGCAGCACACCGGGGTCGGGGACTTCGGACAGGTTCACGGCAGGTCGGGGAACCAGATCTTGATCTCGCGGGCGGCGGACTCCGCGGAGTCGGAGCCGTGCACGAGGTTCTCGCGGTTGGACAGCGACAGGTCGCCGCGGATCGTGCCGGGGGCGGCCTTGCGGCCGTCGGTGGCGCCGTTCAGCGCGCGGACGACCTCGATGGCCTCGTCGCCTTCGAGGACCATCGCGACCATCGGGCCGCTGACCACGAAGTCCCGCAGCGGCGGGTAGAAGGCCTTCTCGACGTGCTCGGCGTAGTGCTGGTCGGCCAGTTCGCCGTCGATCGTGCGCAGATCCATGGCGACGATCCGGAGCCCCTTGGCCTCGAACCGGCCCAGCACCTCACCGATCAGGCCACGGCGTACCGTGTCGGGCTTGAGCAGGACCAGGGTGCGCTGCGACATCTGTCAACTCTCTCTCGAAGTGGTCTGGCCGGCTGAGCCTAGCTGCTCCTGCGCTCTCTTGGTCTCCTCGATGCGGCGGCCGAGGACGATCGCCGCGACCCAGAAGGCCGCGAAGGCGAGGCCGAGGACGAACATCACCGGGACGACGAAGCCGAGCCCGACCGCGCCGACCTGGACCAGCGAGCCCAGCACGTACCCGGCCCGGAAGCGGAGCAGACCGGTCGCGACGAGCGCCAGCGCGAACAACCCGAGGCAGACCGGGACGGCCACCGCGGGGCGGACGTCGGCGACCGAGATCATCACCGGGGTGACCAGGGCCAGGACGACCGACTCGAACGCGAGCACGATCGACGCGAGCGACCTCATGTCTGATCCTTGCCCTTGCGGACCAGCAGCGCCCGCGCCTCACCGGCGGTGATGACGGAGCCGGTGATCAGGACGCCGCCGCTGCCGAGCGCGACCGCGTTCTCCTCGGCGAGGCGGATCGCGTCGTCGATCGCGTCGATCAGGTGCGGGCGGACCAGCACCCGCTCCTCGCCGAACACCTCGGCCGCCAGCTCGCCGAGCTCCTCGGCCGGCATCGACCGCTCGACGAAGCTGTTCCGGGTGCAGACGACGGTTTCCATGATCGGCTCGTAGGCCTCGAGGACGCCGTACACGTCCTTGTCCTTCATACAGCCGAGGACGCCGATCAGCGGCTGGAACTGGAACGCCTCCGACACCGCCGCCGCGGTCGCCTCGGCGCCGTGCGGGTTGTGCGCGGCGTCGACCACGATCGTCGGGCTCTGCCGGACCACCTCGAGGCGCCCCGGGCTGGTGACCTGCTCGAACCCCGCCTGGAGCAGCTCGGTCGTGACCCGGCCCTCGGTCTCCGGACTCGCTCCGAGCAGGGCCTCGACGGCCGCGACCGCAGTGGCGGCGTTGTGCGCCTGGTACTCGCCGTGGAGCGGGAGGAACAGCTCGTCGTACTCACCGCCGAGGCCCTTGATCGAGACGACCTGGCCGCCGACCGCGAGCGTCCGGCTGACGACGCCGAACTCGATCCCCTCGCGGGCCACCTGCGCGCCCACCTCGGCGGACCGGCGGAGCAGGACCTCGAAGACGTCCAGGCTCTGCTGCGCCATCACCGCCGTACCGCCGGGCTTGATGATGCCGGACTTCTCGCCCGCGATGGTGACCGGATCCGCGCCCAGCAGGTGCGCGTGGTCGACCGCGACCGGAGTGATCACCGAGACCGTGCCGTCGGCGACGTTGGTGGCGTCCCAGGTCCCGCCGAGGCCGACCTCGATCACCGCGACGTCGACCGGGGTGTTGGCGAACACGGCGTACGCCATGCCGACCATCGCCTCGAAGAACGTCAGCGGGTGCTCCTGCTCGGCGTCGACGAGGTCCAGGTACGGCGCGATCTCCTCGTACGCCTCGACGAAGAGCTCCTCGCTGATCGGCTCGCCGTCGAGCGTGATCCGCTCCCGCACCGACTCCAGGTGCGGGCTGGTGAACCGGCCGGTACGCAGCCCGGCCTCGCGCAGCAGGGTGTCGATCATGCGGGCCGTGGACGTCTTGCCGTTGGTGCCCGTCAGGTGCACCACCGGGTAGGCCTTCTGGGGGTCGCCGAGCAGCTCGACGAGCCGCTGGACGCGCTCCAGGGTGGGTTCGATCTTGTGCTCCGGCCAGCGCTGCTGGAGCCGTGCCGACACTTCGGCGAAGGAGAGGTCGCTCATCAGGAGGCCAAGTCTAGAGAGCACTGTGGACAACCGGTCGGAAGCACCCCTTGACAACCACTAACATTGTGCGCATGAGCCAGACGTCCCGCGTTCCAGACAAGCCCAGCCTCGACGGCCTCGAGGAGAAGTGGGCTGCCGTATGGAAGGAGCAGCAGACCTACGCCTTCGACCGCACCGCCGAGCGTGCCGATGTGTTCTCCATCGACACCCCGCCGCCGACGGTCTCCGGGTCGCTGCACGTCGGGCACATCTTCAGCTACACCCACACCGACCTGGTCGCCCGCTTCCAGCGGATGCGCGGCAAGAAGGTCTTCTACCCGATCGGCTGGGACGACAACGGCCTGCCGACCGAGCGCCGCGTCCAGAACTACTACGGCGTCAAGTGCGACCCGTCGCTGCCCTACGACGCGGACTTCACGCCGCCGGAGAAGCCGGACCCGAAGAAGCAGCTCCCGATCTCCCGGCAGAACTTCGTCGAGCTGTGCGGTGAGCTCACCCACATCGACGAGCAGGCCTTCGAGGCGATGTGGCGCCGGGTCGGCCTGAGCGTCGACTGGGAACACCTGTACACCACGATCTCCGAGGACTCCCGGCGGACGTCGCAGCGCGCGTTCCTGCGCAACTTCGCCCGCGGCGAGGCCTACCTGGCCGAGGCGCCGACGATGTGGGACGTCACGTTCCAGACCGCGGTCGCGCAGGCCGAGCTCGAGGCCCGGCCGTATCCGGGCGCCTACCACCGGATCTCGTTCCACGGCGCCGACGGCCCGATCTACATCGAGACCACGCGGCCGGAGCTGATCCCGGCCTGTGTCGCGCTGATCGCGCACCCGGACGACGACCGCTACAAGCACCTGTTCGGGACGACGGTGACGTCGCCGCTGTTCGGTGTCGAGGTCCCGGTCCTGGCGCACGAGGCCGCCGAGATGGACAAGGGCGCCGGCATCGCGATGTGCTGCACGTTCGGCGACCAGACCGACATCCAGTGGTGGCGTGAGCTGCAGCTCCCGGTCCGCACGGTCATCGGCCGCGACGGCCGGCTGCTGCGCGACACCCCGGCGTGGCTCGAGGGCTCCGAGCTGTACGGCGAGCTCGCCGGCAAGACCGTCTTCAGCGCGCGCGAGCTGATCGTCCAGAAGCTGCGCGACAGCGGCGACCTGGACGGCGAGCCGAAGAAGACCGAGCGGATGGCGAACTTCTACGAGAAGGGGGACAAGCCGCTCGAGATCGTCTCCACCCGGCAGTGGTACATCACCAACGGCGGCCGCGACGCGGGCCTCAAGCAGGAGTTCATCGAGCGCGGCAACGAGCTGGCCTGGGTCCCGGAGCACATGCGGCACCGCTACCTGAACTGGGTCGAGGGGCTGAACGGTGACTGGCTGATCTCCCGCCAGCGCTTCTTCGGCGTCCCGTTCCCGGTCTGGTACCCGATCGACGCCGACGGCGAGGTCGACTACGACCACCCGCTGATGCCGTCCGAGGCCGAGCTGCCGATCGACCCGACCTCACAGGCTCCCCGCGGGTACGACGAGGCGCAGCGCGGCAAGCCGGGCGGGTTCGAGGCCGACCCCGACGTGATGGACACCTGGGCGACGTCGTCGCTGACCCCGCACATCGCGTGCGGGTGGGAGCGGGACGAGGACCTGTTCCGCCGGACCTTCCCGATGGACCTGAACACGCACGCGCACGAGATCATCCGCACCTGGCTGTTCTCCCGGGTCGTCCGGGCGCACTTCGAGAACGGCTCGCTGCCGTGGGCGCGGTCGATGATCTCCGGGTTCGTCGTCGACCCGGACCGCAAGAAGATGTCGAAGTCCAAGGGCAACGCGATCGTCCCGTCGGAGATCCTGGAGAAGTTCGGCTCCGACGCGGTCCGCTGGCGGGCGGCGATGGCGCGCCCGGGCCTGGACTCGCCGTTCGACGAGTCGCAGATGAAGGTCGGGCGCCGGCTCGCGATCAAGGTTCTGAACGCGTCGAAGTTCGTCCTCGGGTTCGGGGCGACCACGGTCGACACGTCCGCCGTCACCGAGCCGGTCGACCTCGCGATGCTGCAGCGGCTGCGTGCGGTCGTCGCCGATGCCACGGCGGCCTTCGAGCGGTACGACTACACCGGCGCGCTGGAGATCAGCGAGCGGTTCTTCTGGACGTTCTGCGACGACTACGTCGAGCTCGTCAAGGAGCGGGCGTACGGCGGGCAGGGCGAGGCGCCGGCGGCCTCCGCGAAGGCCGCGCTGGCGGTGGCGTTGTCGGTCCAGCTCCGGCTGCTCGCGCCGTACCTGCCGTTCGCGACCGAGGAGGTCTGGTCGTGGTGGCAGGAGGGTTCGATCCACCTGGCGTCCTGGCCGACACCGGACGGTGACGTCGCAGTGGCGGCGCAGGAGCCCGAGGTGCTGGACGCGGTCTCCGAGGTGCTCGCGGGGATCCGGGGCGCGAAGTCCGAGGCGCAGGTCTCGATGAAGACCGAGGTCTCCAAGGTCGAGGTCACCGGTCCCGCGGCGCGGCTGTCGCTGGCCGAGCGGGCCGAGCCGGACCTGCGCGCCGCCGGGCGGATCACCGGCGAGATCGTCTGGAACGCGGACGACTCCGATGCGGTCAAGGTCGTCGCGACACTCTGACCGGTCCGCCGAGTGCCCGCCGCCCCGGCCCGGGGAGGCGGGCACTCGTGTTCCGGCCGGGTGAATCCTCACCCTGTGAGATCGCTTTGTCATCATGTGGAACCATCGGGGCGAGCCAAGAGCTGCACCCCGTGACCCGACCGTCCGAGGAGCCAACCGATGAGCGACCCCACCAACCCGGCGCATCCAAAGGACCGGCCCACCACCCCGTCTGGCACGCCGGAAGCCGCGTCGTCTGACAGCCCGGCCACCGCCTCGTCTGATACCTCGGCCGACGCCAGCGCCGACACCGCCGAACTGCCCGCAGTCCCGGCCACCGACCCCGCCTCCCCCGAGCCGTCCGAGACCCCGTCAACCGAGACGGCCGGGCTCACGACACACGACGGCACCGCCCAGCAGGCAACAACAGACGGCGGACCGGACGAGCTTGCAGCAAACAGCAGCTCTGCAAGTGAACAGTCGGTGAGAGGCGCCGCCGCGGCAGAAGCAAGTACGTCGGATGCCGGTACGGCGGGCGCCGGTACGGCTGGGAAGGCGGTGGGTGTGGGCGCGGCGGGCGCGGGTTCGGGTAATCGGGCTGGTGGTGGCGGGGTGGCTACCGTGACTGCGGAGGCGGACGGACAGGCGGCTGCGGGTGGGAAGGCGGGGAAGAAGGGGCTGCGACGGTTCGGGGTTCGTGGGCCCTGGGTGACTGTTGGTGGGGCTGTGGTGGTATTGGGGGTGTTGGCTCTGCTCGGGTATGTGTGGGGGCTGGGCCCGTTGAGCAGGCTGAACGCCGAGCGTGCGATCACCCCTCCGGCCAAGGTCGCGGGACTGGATCGGATCACGGATCCGAAGATCCGTACGGAGGCTCAGCTCGATCAGATTCGCGACCGGCTGAGCCAGATCAACGACGGCAAGAAGGTGATGGTCGAGGCGTACGGCAGCCTCGAAGGTGACCGATTCTTCGTCTTGATCGCGCTCCGCGGCCGGGTCGACGTCGACAAGGTGGTCGCGGACTCCGGCGCGAGCCCGGACAAGATCAAGAAGATCGGCCAGTCCACCTGTATCGACGCGGTCGGCAACCTCCTCACGCAGTGCTACCGCGGCTCCAACACCCTCACCGTCATCGCCCAGGTCGCCAACGAAGGCGTCACGGTCGACCAGGTAGCCCCCGTCGCCGAAGAAGCCTTCAAAGCCATGCGCTAGACGAGAAGACAACCAAGTTTGGTGCGTTCATCTTTGGTTGTATCTGACTCGGTGCTCTTACGGACGGTGCGCCTGGAGTCAGTTCTACGGCCGGACCCGCGAGCTTGAGACCCTAGACAGGCTGCTGCACCGGGTGGAGGACCGCGGCCGGGCGGTTGGTCCGGAGCAGCTGCTGTCTGCCTGGCGGTGAGTCAGGTGAGCAGGCCGGCGATGAGGATCATGATCGGGATCGAGAGCAGGGTGCTGAGGAGGACTGCGCTTCGGGCGAGGGTGCGGCTGGCTCGGTAGTGGACGGCGTAGACGTAGACGTTCTGGGCGGTAGGTAGGGCGGCCAACAGGGTTGGGGCCAGGAGGGCGGGACCGTGTAGGTCGAGGACCCAGCGTGCGATTGCGTACGCGATCAGCGGCTGCGCGAACGTCTTCAGCCCGACGGCAAGTACGACGTCGCGCCGCAAGGTGATCGAGTCCTTCGTCCCGGCGCTGAGGCTCAGCCCGTACGCGATCAGCGCGACCGGTACCGCCGCTGCGGCGATCAGGTCGATCGGGCGCATCACCAGCTCGGGCAACCTCACGCCGAGCAGCGAAACCAGCAGTCCGAGCAGTGAGGCCACGGTCAGCGGATTGCGCAGCGGTCGCGTGACGACGGTCCGCAGCGACACGCGCCGCCCGCTCCCCTGCCGGTCACCGTCCAGTACGGCGAACGCGACCGGCGCCATCACCAGCACCTGGAACAACACGATGGGTGCGACCAACGCACCGTCGCCGAGCACGTACGCCGCCACCGGGACGCCGAGGTTGCCCGCGTTCACGTACGACGACGCGAGCACACCGATCGTCGCCTGGGACCTGCTCCGCCGCCAGATCACCGCCGCGACCAGCAGGAACACGACCTGCACCACGAAGAGGCTGATCAGGTTCGTGACGAGGACGACCGAGAAGATCGCCTGCAGGTCGGCCCGCGCGACGGTCGTGAACAGCAGCGCCGGCGTCGCGACGAAGAACGCCAGCCGGGACAGGACGAGTTCGTCCTGTGAGCGCAGTACGCCGAGAACGCCGACGACGTACCCGAGCACGGCCACCGCGACCAATGCGCCGAAGGCACCGACGACGGCGGACATCTCAGGTACTCAGCGAGCTGGACACGCACTCGATGGTAGAGGTAAGCGCTGTCCGTAGAACACGGATGCTCAGGAGCTGGACGGTGACGTGCGGCACCTCGCGACGATCCCGGCCAGGACTGCCCGGAAGTGCTCCCGGTCGGCCGCACTGAGCTGCCCGACCAGGTCGTCGAGGGCCTTGCCGACCTCCGCGTGAAAAGCGGTGGCGGCACGGCGGCCAGGCTCGGTGAGGGTCACCCGCACGGCCCGCCGATCACCGGGAACAGGCGACCGTTCCGCCAGGCCGCGTTTCTCGGCGCGGTCCATCAGACCCGTCAGCGCCGCCTTCTCGACGCCGAAACACTGCGCGAGCTCGGCCATGCCCTTGGGTCCGTCCAGCAGGACGCACAGCAGCCTCGCCTGCTGTGGCGTCAGATCGTGGCGCTCGGAGATGCCGCTGTAGATGCCCTGCACCAGACCGGTCACCTGCACGAGCCCGGTCACCACGTCCATATCCGCGGGGTCCAGGTCCGCGCCGTGCACCTGCGCCCATCCGGCGAAGCGCCGCGCGCGGGCCGCGTCCGGCGGCGTCTTCGTCTCACTCACCACTCCATGGTACAGGGGATGTATAGTTAATGACACATACAGTACATGGGATGAACTATCGAGGAGGATCGATGTCCTTCAGCGAAGCGGAGACCGCCTACCTGCGGTCCCAGCCCCTGGGCCGGCTCGCCACCGTCGCGAACGACGGCCAGCCGGACGCCGTCCCGGTCGGCTTCGAGTACGACGGCACGCACCTCTACATCGGGGGGATCGACCCGGTCCGAACCCGCAAGTACCGCAACATCCGCGACGGGAACACGAAGGTCGCGTTCGTGATCGACGACCTGGTGTCGGCCCGCCCGTGGATCCCCCGCTACCTCCGGATCTACGGCGAGGCGGAACTCGTCGAGCGGGACGGCCAATTCGGCGCCGCGGCGTACCTGCGGATCACGCCGACCGTGTCCTGGAGCTTCAACCTGGACGGCCGCCCCTTCACGACCCGCACCGTCCACACACCGGAAGGGGCGCCGAGCCGGCGCTGAACCGTAACCTGGAAGTTGCTTACGAGTCGGGGCGAGGTCTGGAAAGATTCCACCGCATCCTTCCAGGATGGGGTATGACTACTTCCGCTCGAGTCTTCACGACCGCGCTGGCAGCGGCCGCGGTGTTCGGATCCCTGACCGTCGGCGCTCCCGCCGCCACTGCAGCTCCCGCCGGAGAGCAGGCCGAGCAGGGGTTGCCGCTCGGCGACGCCGATCTGGCCGAGACGCGTACCGACCAGACGCTGGCGCGCGGCGTCACGCTGACCCGGATCGTGCGCGGAACCGACCCGGCGTCGGCCGACCAGATCAACACGACGCCGCGCGGCCCCTGGGTCGTCAACGTGCTCACCATCGACCCGCGGACGGCCCGCGGTCACCTGAAGGCGACGTACGGGCCCGACCTGGCCCGCGTCGAGAAGACCTCTGACCTGGTGAAGTCGGCCGGCGCCCTGGCCGGCGTGAACGCGTCGTTCTTCACGTTCACCGCGAACCCGCAGTACCCGGGCGATCCGGTCGGCCTCGGCCTCTTCGACGGCAAGCTGCTCAGCGAGCCGCTCACCGACCCGACCGAGGCCAATCTGGTGATCGATGCCAACAGCAACAGAGTCGTCACCGGCCACCTGCGCTGGACCGGCGCCGTCCGCAGCCGCGCCACCGGCGCCGAGCTCCCGCTGGAGTTCCTCGATCACCCGCCGGTGGTCCCGACGGCGTGCGCCACGCTGCCCGATCAGACCGCGTGCACGGCGCCGGGTGACGTCGTGCGGTTCACGCCGGAGTTCGGCGCCGCGACCCCGGCCGGCGCCGGCGTCGAGGTCGTGCTCGACCGCCGCGGCTGCGTCGTCCGTACGGCGACCACGCGCGGCACGACGCTCAGCCCGAGCCAGACGTCATTGCAGGCGACCGGCCAGGACACCGTCGCGCTGCGCCAGCTGGCGAAGGGTTGCCTCCGCACGGACCTCGCGGTGTCGGACGAGAGCGGCCGCAAGGTCGCGCTGCGCAGCGGACTCTACGGCGTGACCGGCCGCTACCAGCTGACGAAAAACGGCGAGATCGTCGTACCGGACGGCACCGGCAGCTTCTTCGACCGCAATCCGCGCACGATCGCCGGGACCACGCGCGGCGGGACCATCGTCCTGGCCACGATCGACGGCCGGCAGACCACGAGCGTCGGCACCACGATGGCCGAGACCGCGGCGGTCGCGGACGCGCTCGGCCTGCACGACGCCATCAACCTCGACGGCGGCGGCTCGACGGCAATGGCACTCGGCGACGGCACCGTCGTGAACCACCCGAGCAGCACCGGCGGCGCCGAGCGAGCCGTCGGCGACGCAGTCGTCTTCGTCCCGGGTCGGTGAACCGGTAGTACGTTGAAGGTATGCGACTGGTGCTCTGGGCTGCCGTGCTGGTGAGCGCGGCAGCCTGCGGCGCCGACCAGTCGGGGAAGGAGCCGGCCGTGACCGCACCGGACAGCATCACCGTCACCAGTACGGCGTTCCGCGACGGCGAGACGATCCCGCGCAAATACACCTGCGACGGCGCTGGCGTGGCTCCACCGCTCACCTGGAAACAGATCCCGGCCAACGCCGCGGCGTTGGCCCTGGTCGTCGACGACCCCGACGCACCGCGCGGTACGTTCACCCACTGGGTCGTGCTGGATCTCGAGGCGACCGCCGCCTCGCTCGCGGAGGGCGGCGTGCCGCCCGGCGTGAAGCAGGCGAAGAACTCCGGCGGCAAGACCGGGTACTACGGGCCCTGCCCGCCGAGCGGCACCCACCACTACCGCTTCACCGTCTATGCGTTGTCCGGGCCGACGGGTCTTCCCAACGGCGCCGACGTCGGCGAGGCGCTGGAGGCGATCGACGGCAAGAGCATCGCCCGCGGCCGGCTGACCGCGGTCTACGCGCGTCAGTAGCCGTAGCCGCCGCCCGACGACGACGGTGCCTTGGTCGGGGCTGCGGCCGCCGTCGTGGTGGCAGCGTGCCAGGTGAAACCGACGCCGGAGAAGGCGTCGGAGAAGTTGTTGCCCTTGGCCTCGCCCGCGGCGGTGTCGAGCTTGAAGGTGTACAGCGGCTTGCCCTGGAACGTGAGCTGCTCCGCACCGGTGTCGGACCGCTTGATCGTGGCCAGGCCCTGCACCGCCTGGGAGTCCCCGGTCGCGGGAATCCAGAAGCTCAGGCAGCTGCCCGTGCATTTGAGCGCGCCGCCGGCCTCTTGGTCGGCGAAGTACAGGGTCTTCCCGGAAGCGTCGACGAGTGTCTGCCCGACGCCGTTGACGTCCTTGACCGAGACCGCGGCCCCGGCCGGCGCCGCGCCGCCTCCCGCAGCCGGCTGAGAGCCGCCGCAGGCAGTCAGCCCGGCCAGCGCCGCCACCGTTGCGCCTAGCAACAAGATTGTGGTTTTCATCAGGATCTCCTCTCCCCAGCAGATACGCGGGATCCGGCGCCACGGTTCAGTTGAACCTTCCACTGAACCTTCCACCGCCGCCGTGCGTACTCCTTGGATGTGGATGACGACACAGTGATCCGCGCGCTGTACGACAAGTACCGGCGGCCGTTG
Source organism: Kribbella sp. NPDC003505 (assembly GCF_040610875.1). NCBI lineage: Bacteria > Bacillati > Actinomycetota > Actinomycetes > Propionibacteriales > Kribbellaceae > Kribbella > Kribbella sp. NPDC003505. Next base: position 689,219 of record NZ_JBEXNA010000001.1, read on the forward strand.
TTCGGCTACGTCCTGCGCTCGGTGGGCGACCGGCAGCACGCCGAGGACATCGTGCAGGAGACGATGACGCGCGCCTGGACGCACGCGGCCGACCTGGATACGGACCGGGCCGGGCGCTGGCTGTTCACGGTCGCCCGGAACCTGGTGATCTCCGGGCGGCGCCGGCAGGGGGCCCGGGTGACGGAGGTGCCGATCGACGACCGCGAGTTCCCGGCGCTCGGCGACGACATCGACCGGGTGCTGCAGGTCTGGCAGGTGGTCGACGTGCTGCGCGGGCTCAGCCCGGACCACCGGCAGGTGATCGTCGAGCTGTTCTACCGCCGGCGCACCGTCAACGAGGCGGCGGCCGTCCTCGGCGTACCGCCGGGAACGGTGAAGTCCCGCAGCTACTACGCACTGCACGCGCTGCGCGCAGCACTGGAGGAACGAGGTGTGACCGGATCATGACGTGCCCGGAGACGATGTCGATCGGCACCTACGTGCTCGGTGCGCTGGAGGCGTCCGAGCGTCGTGCGGTGGAGGAGCATCTCGTGTCGTGTACGGCGTGCCGCGAGACCCTGTTGCAGTTCGCGCATCTGCCGGGGCTGCTTCATGCCGTGCCGGTCGAGGACATCGAAGCGGATCAGCCGGAGCCTGCGCCGCTCCAGCTGAGCAAGAAACGTCCGCGGCGTAGGTGGTCGGCGCTGATCGCCGCCTCGGTGGCAGCGGTCACAACTGGCGTCCTCAGCTGGGGTCTGCTGACCGCACCGGCGTCAGCGACCTGGACAGCGACGGACGGGATCGGTGGAATCGACACCACAGCCAAACTGACCAGTCGGGGCTGGGGTACCGACATCCAGCTCCGACTGAGCGACCTGAAGCCGTACGAGCACTGCACGCTGGTCGTCCACGGCCGCGACGGGACCGTCGAGACAGCCGGCTGGTGGGCCGCGAACGGCAGCTACCAGGCCGAGGTTCCAGCCAGTACGTCGATCCCGCTCGGCGACATCGACCACCTGGAAGTCGTCGACGCAGGGGACACCGTACTGAGCACGGTATCCCCCACGACGCACTGAATCACCAGCTGTTGTTGGAGATTCCCAGACCCAGGATGACCTGGTCATAAGTGTTGCCGTCGCTGTCGTCGGTGTACGCGACGGCGACTTCGGCGTACGGCGAGACAGCGAGCGTCATCTGCTCCTGCCGGCCGTCGGTCGCCGAGCTGAGCCGCTGCGACGACAGGCGTCCCGTGTCGGTCCCGTCCGTGCCGAACCCGCGCACCCAGACGTCCGGGTCGGCACCCGGGACTGTCCAGCCGACAACGGTCTGCGCCTGGTCGTCGATGCCGATCGACGGAGCCGTCCCGCCGGTCGCGACTTCGGTGTCCGCGTACCGCCCGGCGCCTGACGAGGTGAACGAGCGTGTCCACACGCCGGCTGTGCCGGTGTGGTCGGACTCCCAGGCGACCGCGAAGTCGCCGTTGAAATCGGCTGCGACCGCGGCGTGCCTTTGCTGACCGCCGCCCGAAGCGTTCGCCGATTGTCGCGGCAGTGTCAGCGCGCCGCTGGTGCGGGCGAGTCGCACCAGCCCGATCTGGTAGTACCCGTTGCCATCGCTGTCGTTGTCCCACACGACGACGGCATCGCCGGACGCAGAGACAGCCACGTCCGGGTTGTGGTGCTGGCCGGTCGTCTGCGAGGCCGTCACCTGCCAGGCACGTGTACTCGGCCCGGTATACCCAGCCGCCTTGACGGTCGGCTGCGCCCCGGTCTGGATGTCTTCCCACACCACGGTGAAGGCAACGGCAGCACCGGACGGCGCGCCGTCCGGGTCCACAGCAACGCGGGGGTTGATCTGCTGACCGGTCGAGCTGCTGTTGGCGTTGCCGGAGGCTGTGACGGTGCCGGCCGTGTTCACGACGCGGTACGGGATGTTGTAGTACCCGTTGCCGTCCGGGTCGTCCTGCCAGACGACGACGGCGTTGCCCTTGTCGTCCAGGCCGACGTCTGGGTGCAGGTGCCGCCAGTTCGTCACACCGCTGCTGCCGCCCGCCGACAGCTTCGTCTCGTACACAGATGTGCCGTTTCGGAACAGGCGGAGGTAGATCTCGCTGTGCACGGGGTCGGTCGCGTTGTCCGTGTCGCGGTCGTCTTCCCACGCCACAGCGACGTACCCGTTCCGGTTGATCGCAACCGATGCGGCGTCCTGGTCGCCGGTGGACACACTGTTCGCCGTCACCCAAGTGGGCGCGGCAATGTGCGCGTCGGCCGTGGTCGCGGTGAAGGTCAGCGCAGTGGCTGCCAGTGTGGTGATCGCCAGAGTTCTCTTCATCGTCACACCGCCTGCAATCCGGGCCGGCCTTCTTCGATGACGAACGACTTCGCCGTGCTGACCGCGGCGTCGTGCTCCGACACCTTCGCGACCGCACGGAAGTCGGCCCGCAGCTGCGTCGGGCTGATCGTCGTCCGGATGTAGCCGCGTCGGTTCTGGTAGAACTTCAGCCACGGGTTCTCTGCCAGGTTCGGGATTGTGGTGGACCCGTCGCCGTCACCGCTCGAGGTGACCGAGCTGGTCACCAACTCGGAGCCGATGACGGCCGAGCTCGCGTTGCTGTAGTCGGCCTTCAGGTCGCTGGCCCAAGCCCGGTGGACGTCGCCGGTCAGCACTACAGGGTTGCGAGTGCCGCGGTCGATCCAGCCTTGCTGGATGCGGGCCCTGGAGGCGCGGTAGCCGTCCCACGCGTCCATACTCCCGGCGCCGGCCGAGTCGAACCGGCGGGCGAAGAACACCTGCTGGCCCAGGATGTCCCAGGTGCCGTAGTGCTGGTTGAGACCGTCGAGCAGCCAGGTCTCCTGGGCGTTGCCCGGCAGGCTGCGGGTGGCGAGGTCGGCGTCGGAACACACCTTCCACCCGTCGCCGCAGGCCTGGTCGTTGCGGTACTGCCGCGTGTCGAGCATGTGGAACGTCGCGAGACTCCCCCAGCGCAACCGGCGGTACAACGGGATCGAGTTACCGCTGTTGGCCTGCGCGGGCCGCAGCGGCATGTTCTCGTAGTACGCCTGGTACGCCGCCGTCCGGCGCGCGGTCCACTGCGCCGTGGTGAGCGAGGGCGTACTGTCCGCCCGCACCATGTTCGCGTAGTTGTTCTCCACCTCGTGGTCGTCCGGTACGACGATCCACGGCGCGGCCGCATGCGCTGCCTGCAGGTCGGGATCCGACTTGTACTGCGCGTACCGGCGGCGGTAGTCCGCTAGCGACACGATCTCCGTCGTCCCGGCGTGCAGCCGCGGCCGGCCGGTGGTGGCGCCGTACTCGTAGATGTAGTCGCCCAGGAAGAGGATCAGGCCCGGGCTCTCCTCGGCCATCCGCCGGTAGACGGTGTAGTAGCCCTCCTCGTAGTGCGCGCAGGAGGTGAACGCCATGACGAGATCGCGTCCGTTGGTGCCGACCGCAGGGGCGGTGCGGGTGCGACCGACAGGCGAGATGTGACCTTGGGCGCGGAACCGGTAGAAGTAGTCGGCGTCCGGGCTGAGACCGCCGGCGACGACGTGCACCGAGTGGGCGGCGGCGTACTGCGCCGTGACCGTTCCGGATGCGACCAGGGTGCTGAAGGTGTCGGTGGTCGACACCTGCCAGTCGACGGCGACGTCGGCGTTCGCCATCCCGCCTTGGCCGTCGGCGTTCAGCGGTGAGGGGGCCAGACGGGTCCAGAGGACGACGCTGTTCGCGTCGGGTTCGCCGGACGCGATGCCGAGTTGGAAGGGGTACGGGACGGCGGCGGTGGCGGTGATCACGGATGACTGGGCGGCAGCTGGCAGGGCGCCGGCCCCGGCCGCGGCGAGTCCGCCGAGAACAAGGGTCCTGCGACTGATTGGGCTCATGAGCCTCACCTTCACGGGTACTCAGGGCGGTAGGCTCCCGAACCGGTCGAACTCCTGGTGACCGTTCGGGAACCTTGAGTGCGCGTGGTGCTCCGTGCCCATGATTGCGCAGAACTGGTAAATTTCCTACAGCAGAACGAGGAACAGCAGCGCGGCGGTCGGAACCCCTTCGAGCAGGGTGTTCAACCAGAGTCGCCGCTCCGTTGCGAGCAGCACGAGAGCCAGAAAGACGTGCTGCCCCGCGGTGAATGCGACCAGCGCCTCGCCCTGCGGTACGTGCCCGGTCCGGGCGAGGACGACGCCGAGCGCCAGCGCGATGCCCGTCGTGAGGTTGTAGAAGCCGAGGTTCACGATCCACAGCCGGACCGCGTCGAAGTCCCGGCGCTCCAGCAGGAACATCGGGTACAGCCGCGGGTGGCGGTAGAAGAACGACTCCATCAGCCAGACCCCTGCGAGGAGCATCGCGATCACGATCGCGAGGACCTGCGCCGCGGTGCTCACAGCGACCTCACAGCGACACCCTGACGCCGTGCCTGTTGGTGATCTCTCCGAGCGCGGCGTAGTCGGTGGGATCGGCGCCGGCCAGATCCGCGAAGAAGGCGCCCATCCGGCCGGTCTGACTGATGGCCAGGAACTTCGCCGACGGCGTGAGCACGGAGAAGGTGTTCACCGTGCCGGCCGGGATGCTGATCGAGGCGCCGGGCCCGAGGTCGTACCCCTGATCCCCTGCCTGCACAAGGATTCGGCCCTGCAGGACGTAGAACGCCTTGCTCCACGACTCGGTGTGCGGCGGCGAGGCGTCGGCGCGCGGGGCGTCGATCTCGAACAGCTCGTACTGCCCACCGGTGTGCTCGGCAGCGATCTTCACGGTCACGGTCGCGTCCGGCGCGACGTACTCGACGCCGCTGCCCGCGTTGCTGAGGTGCACGGTCTCGTTCATGGCTGCGACGGTAGACAGCGACGTACGCCGGCGGCATCCCGTGCGGACGGGCTCCTCCGGGCCGCCGGAATCCCCACATTTCAGGGATAGGCGGCACCGGGACGGCGGCGCATACTGAGCGCATGTGGGAGGGCCGGGCGCGGGCCGCGCGCCGGGAGATCGCAGCACTGGCAACCTCGGGGATGGGGGTCGCCGAACTGCACGCTGCCGCGATCGAGGTGGTCGAACAGGTCGTCGGCAGCGAGCTCACCTGCTGGGCCGGGATGGACCCGGGCACGCTGGTGATCAGCTCGATGACCAGCGGCGCGGCTCGCACGCCACCGGAGTACGAGCCGCTGCTGGCGGAGACGGAGTACGCCGGAACGGTGCCGAACTCGTTCGCCGAACTCGCCCGCACGTCCCACCAGGTCGCCCGGCTGTCGGACCTGCCGTACCGCGAGGTCGTCAGGCACCGGCGGCTGAACGAGGTGTGGCGGCCGCTCGGGATCGAGCACGAGGTCCGGACGACGTTCGTCGTCGACGGGGACTGCTGGGGCGCGGCCGGATTCGTCCGCAGCGGCCCGGACTTCAGTGACCGGGAGGTGGAGTTCCTGGGGTCGGTGGCGCCGGTCATCGGCGCGGCGACGCGGGTCGCCGTTCGCACGGACGCGCACGGGTACCGCGGAGGGGTCGGCCCGTCGATCGTCGTCACCGGCCCGGCAGGCGAGCCGCGGGCGATCACCGCGGCCGCCCGGACCTGGCAGGACGAGCTGGACGAGATCGCGCCGGGCCGCTTCGGCGTACTGTTGCGGGCCGTCGTCACCGGAACGCGCGCAGCGTCGGCCGGGACGTTCCAGGCGCGGGTGCAGACCGCGGCCGGCGAGTGGGTCCTGCTGCAGGGCAGCCGGCTGCTCGGTGACACCGCCGACGAGGTCGTCGTCACGATCGAGCCGGCGAGCGGTCACCACCTGCTCGGCATGCTGCTCGCGGCGTACGGCCTGACCACGCGGGAGCGGGAGATCTGCCTGGAGGTCATCTCCGGGCACAGCACCGGCGCGATCGCCGACCGGCTGTCGATCTCGCCGCACACGATCCAGGACCACCTGAAGTCGGCCTTCGCCAAGGTCGGCGTCCGCAGCCGCGGCGAGCTGGTGGCGACCCTCAGGCCGGAATGAGCTGCTTGCGGTAGGTCCCTGGCGGTACCCCGAAGTCGCGCTTGAACGCCTTCGCGAACGCGAACTCCGACGTGTAGCCGATCTCTTTCGCCACCGCCGCGAGCGGGCGGTCGTGGTCGCGCAGCAACCGCGCCGCGGTCGTCATCCGCCAGCGGGACAGGTAGGTCAGCGGCGGCTCCCCGACCGCTTCGGTGAACCGCCGGGCGAACGCTGCCCGCGACAACCCGACGCCGGACGCCAGGTCGGCTACCGTCCACGCCGCACCGGGCTGCTCGTGGATCAGCTCCAGCGACTGCACGACCGCCGGATCGGTCAGCGCCCGTGCCCAGCCGCGATCCGTCGGGCAGTCGTTGTTCTCGAACCAGGCCCGCAGGATCAGCACCAGCAACGCGTCGACCAGCGCCGGCACGACCGCGGCCGCGCCCGGCCGCTGCGCGTCGAGCTCCTCGCCGAGGATGCTGATTGCCGTGTGCAACGACCGGTGACGTGCCGGGCTCGCCGGGACGACGACCACGTCGGGCAGTCTGCTCAGCACCGGATGCGGGCGCTCGCGGTCGAGCCGGTAGGTCCCGCACAACAGCAGCGACCGCGCGCCCTGCCCGTGCTGCGGCTCCTCGACCGACGGGTCGAAGTCGACCAGCGGCGAGTCGGGGTGGTCGGCGAGCGCGTGCTCGGCGCCCCGCGGCAGCAGCACCGCGTCGCCCGGCCCCAGCGGGATCGCGTCGCCGTCCGGCGGCAGCAACCACGCCGTACCCTGCAGGATCAGGTGGAAGGTCGCGCCGAACGAATGCACGAAGCGCAGCCCCCACGGACCCCGGACGTCGGTGCGCCCGGACGTGGCCGGACCGGTCCGCATCGCGGCGACGACATCGGCGAGCACATCCATACCTGTCATGATACGCGCATCGATCAAGACGATCGGACATAAATCAGCGCTCCATGGACATAGATCCGCTCGCTTCTGCGACCTAATGTCGGTGACAGAACGTCAACGACAAGGAGTATGAATGAGTATCGTCGTCACCGCCGCCACCGGGCACCTGGGCACGCTCGTCATCGACGAGCTGCTGCAGCGGGTGCCCGCCGAGCAGGTCGTCGCGGTCGCGCGGAACGCCTCGAAGGCGGCCCCGATCGCGGACCGCGGCGTCGAGGTCCGGATCGCCGACTACAACGACCCGGACGCGCTGGCGAAGGCCTTCGGCCCCGGCGACACCGTCCTGCTGATCTCCAGCAGCGAGGTCGGCAACCGGCTCGCCCAGCACCAGGCCGTCATCGATGCCGCGAAGAACGCCGGCGTCGCGCGGATCGCGTACACCAGTATCCTCGGCGGCCCGGACGCCGACCTCGCTCTCGCCGCCGACCACCAGGCGACCGAGCAGGCGATCCTCGACTCCGGCCTGACCTACACCTTCCTGCGCAACGGCTTCTACAACGAGGTCTACACCGAGCAGCTCGCGACGCAGCTCGAGCACGGCGTCGTCGGCAGCACCGGCGACGGCCGGCTCGCCACCGCCTCCCGGCGCGACTTCGCGACGGCCGCCGCCGTCGTCCTCAGCACGGACGGCCACGACAAGACGGCCTACGAGCTGAACGGCGACACCGATTGGTCGCTGGGCGAGTATGCCGCCGAGCTCTCGCGGCAGACCGGCAAGGAAGTTGCCTACGACAACGTGCCCGGCGAGGTGCTGCTCGGCATCCTGACCGGAGCAGGCCTGCCGAAGCCGCTCGCCGAGCTGCTCGTCGACATCGACAAGGGCGTCGAGCGCGGCCTGCTGACCGGCCGCGGCAGCGACCTCACCCGCCTGATCGGCCGGCCCACCACCCCGATCGCCGACAGCATCGCCGCGGCTGTGCACTGAGGACAGGAGGTATCCGGTCCCGGCCCGTCCTCGCGGCGCGTTCCACGCTCACGGCGACGTCTACGTAGACGACTACGTCCTGTCGTCACAGCCACCTGACCCGATGCCGGAAGTCCTCCAAGAACCTGGCGTTCGCCGCGTCGCCGCCCGGGGCGTTGCCGCTGCGCCAGATCGGCGGCGTGACGCCGCGGGCGACGAGTTCCTCGAGGGTTCGCAGCACGATCGAGTTCAGCGCGAAGGCGTTCGCGAACGTGGAGACCGCGCCGGTCCGCTCCGGCAGTCCGTCGAGCTCGATGACCGCGTCGCCGATCGGCACCTTGGTGTCGACGGCGACGTCGACGAGGTCGTGCAGGTTCGCCCGCGACGGGTGCCGCGCCGGATGGTCCGGCGCGGTCCGCTCCGCGTGCTGCCGTGAGCTCACCCCGATCGTCCGTACGCCGCGCTCCTTCGCCGCGAGCGCCGCGTCGATCAGGGCCGCGTTGATCCCGTACGCGTTCACCAGCAGGAGAACGTCGTCCGCGCCGAGGCTCGCGGTGTCGATGACGATCCGGCCGTATCCCGGCGTACGCTCGACCGCCATCGAGCGCAGGGCGCCGTTCGACAGCAGGGTGCCCTCGTCGAGGATCGCGGCGACGTGCATCAGCCCGCCGGCCCGGAAGAAGATCTCCTGCGCCGCCAGGTTCGAATGCCCGCCGGGACCGTAGACGTGGACGAGCCGGTCGGCGGCGATCTGGTCGGCGAGGACACCCGCGGCCGCCGCGATCGACTCCTGCTCCTCCGCCTCGATCCGCCCGAGCAGCTCGGTGATCGCGGTCAGGTAGGTGCTCGTCACGGCGCCGCGACGAGCTTGTTGTGTTGTTCACCCAGACCGTCGGCCCAGACCCGCAGGACGTCGCCTTCGCGCAGGTACCGCGGTGGTTTCTGGCCCGCGCCGACACCGGCCGGCGTCCCGGTGCTGATCAGGTCGCCCGGGTAGAGCGTCATGAACTGCGAGATGTAGTGCACCAGGTGCGCGACGCCGAAGATCATCTCGGCCGTCGAACTGTCCTGCAGCGGCTCGCCGTTCACGTCCAGGCCGAGCTTGAGCTGTTGCGGGTCCGGCACCTCGTCCGCGGTCAGGATCCACGGCCCGAGTGGGCAGAACGTGGCCGAGTTCTTGCCCTTGTCCCACTGCCCGCCGCGCTCCAACTGGAAGTGCCGCTCGGACACGTCGTTCACCAGCACGTACCCCGCGACGTGGTCGAGCGCCGCCGCCTCGTCGGCCAGGTACGCCGCCGTACGGCCGATGACCACGCCGAGCTCGACCTCCCAGTCGGTCTTCTCACCGCCGCGCGGAATCACCACGTCGTCGTACGCACCGACCACGGTGTCCGGCGCCTTCATGAACAGGATCGGCTCGGCCGGCGCCTGCTGCCCGCCCTCGGCCGCGTGGTCGGCGTAGTTCAGCCCGACGCACACGATCTTCCCGGGGTTGAGCGGCGCGGCGAGCCGCACCGCCCCGAGCTCCACCGGCGCGTCGGTGGCCGCGGCGGCGCGTTCCCGCCAGCGGTCCGAGTCGAACGCCTCGGACGCTCCCGGCAACGTCACCACCCGGCCGTCGTCGGCCAGTACGGCGTCGCGCAGTCCGTCGTCGGTGTGGATCCGGAGCAGTCTCACTTGTTCCTCCAACCAGAGTTCTTGGCCCAATTCAGGTAGGCGATCCCCAACGCGTGCGAGCCTTGCACCGGAACCAGCTGTACGGCGTCGTACACGCGCAAGGACTGCTGGTAGACGAGCAGATCCTGCTCGGCGTACTCGCCCCAGCGCGCGCATTGCACCGCGTTCGCCGGAACCGCGACACCTGTCCCGTCGACCCGGTACCAGACCTCCGTCGCCGACCGGACCAGCTTCTGCGTGAACGTCTTCGTGAAGCGCTGGATGTCGGTCGCGGGCCCGCCGTCGATCCCCGCGTCGTACGCCGCGTGCACGAACTCGGTGCTGATCGCGGCGTGGCTCAGGTCCTCGATCTGCTTCGAGGCCGGGTACGACGGCGTGTACTCCGAGATCCCCGCGGTCTTCGGGTACCCGGCGTACAGCTCGCTGTACGGCGGCCAGTAGGTCCAGACGTAGGCCTCGCCAACGAGTCGCAGCGCGGGCTCGTACGCCTTCAGCATCTGCAGCACGCGCGTCCGGTAGCGCGGCTGCTTGGTCACGCGGAACAGCTCGACCAGCACCTGCCCGATGCCCTGGCTCTGGTTGTACGGCTGGACGGTCCCGTCGAACGGGATCGGCGCGCCCTTCGGCCACACATAGTCGCCGGTGCCGTCCGCGCGCGAGACCCACTCCGGCTCGTGGAACTCCACGGCCCCCTTGGCCGCATCGAGGACCTCGCGCGCGAAGTCGCCTCGCTCGCCGCGGAGCTTCGCCGACTGCAACACCATCCGGGCGTAGCGGGCCAGCGGGAACGCGATCATTCCGGTGTGCACCGCGAACACGTAGTACTGCGGCGTGAACGCGATCGTGGTCGCCGCCGGCGCGGGCGCCGCGGCGGGAGCCGTGCGAAGGTCGACCGCAGTCCAGCGCAGGGACGCGTTGTAGGCGTTGTTGACCGCGGTCACGACGTACGCCGGGGAGGCCGGATCGAGGCTGACCGCCGGCAGCGTGACAACAGTCGTGGTAGCGGGGTTGCGGAGCACGAGGTCGAAGGTGCCTTCGGCAACGTTCAGGACCTCGGCGGTCGACTCGGCCGATCTGGTCCCGGCCCAGCGGAGCTGCACCGCGGGGGCGCCGTTCCCGTCCGGGAGGACACCGTGGCCGGCGGTGTAGTTGCCCGCGGTCCGCCAGACCGGGCCGGACCTGCCCTTGTAGTCCTTGACCCTCCGGGCGTGGTCGGTGGTCCGCATCAGGTGCCGGGCGCGGTCCTCGAACGTGCGCAGGTACTTCTCGTCCTGGTAGGCCTCGTACATCCGGAGCAGGCCGAGCAGGAAGTAGGACTCGCCCCAGGCGTACAGGCCGGCCTCGTTGTCCTGGGCGTTGGACGCGAGGTACCCCGCCTGCGCGACGTCGAAGGCTTCGGGTGAGTCGTAGACGAGTGGATCGGCGGCAGCGGACAGGGCGGGAAGACCGGCCCAGGCGGCGATACCGCCGGCGGTGGTTCCGAGGACGAACGTGCGGCGGGAGGGGTGCATTGATGCCTCACAAGGGGTGGAGGGAGGGTCAGCCTTTGACGGCGCCGCCCATGCTGTTGAGGATGCGTTTCTGCAAGAACAGGAAGACGACGATGACGGGGATCAGCGAGATCACGGTGCCGGCGGCGAGACCGCGGACGTCGGTGCCGGCGACGCCGCTGAGGTAGGCGATCCCGAGGGCGATCGGGAACTTGGACTGGCTGGTCAGCACCACCAGCGGCCAGATGAAGCTGTTCCACACCGAGACGAAACCGAGGATCGCCAGCACGGCGAGCGTCGGCGCGACGATCGGCACGCAGATCCGCCAGAAGATCGCGAACTCGTTCGCCCCGTCGACGCGGGCGGCCTCGACGATCTCGTCCGGGATCTGCGAGAACGCCTGGCGGAGCAGGAAGATCCCGAGCGACGACAGGACGGCCGGCAGGATCACCGCGGCGAACGTGTCGGTCAGGCCGAGCTGGCTCATCACCAGGAACCGCGGGATCAGCATCAGCTCGCCGGGCAGGAACATGATCGACAGGAACAGCATGAAGAACACCCCGCGGCCGCGGAACGCGATCCGGGCCAGCGGGTACGCCGTCAGCGCGGACACCACGAGGTACACCGGGATCGTGATGCCGACGTAGATCACCGAGTTCACCAGGAACCGTGCGTACGGGATCGTCGTCCAGGCTTCGCGGAACCAGTCGGCCACCGGAGGCCGCGGGATCAGGTCGGGCGGGAAGCCGAACACGTCCTGACTGGCCGGCTTCGTCGCCGCGCTGAGCAGGATCAGGAACGGCCCGACGAACAGCGCCGCGACCGCGATCAGCAGCACGTACAGACCGATCCGGCGGCCGTTGATCCGCGGCTTCGGCCGGTACAACCGGCGGGCCATCAGACGTCCCTCCGCCGGGTCACCAGGAGGTTGAAGCCGGCCAGGACGATCATGATCGCCCACAACAGCAGGCCGACGGCGCTCGCGTAGCCCATGTCGTAGTCCTCGAAGGCTTTCGACCAGATGTAGTAGCCCAGGGTCAGAGTGGAGTCGAGTGGCCCGCCGCGGGTCAGCACGTAGACGGACTCGAAAGCGCGCATCGCCTCGAGCATGCTGAGCACCAGCGTCACCGCGAACGTCGGCCGCAGCGACGGTACGACGACGTGCAGCAGCCGCTGCCACGCGTTGGCGCCGTCGATCGTCGCGGCCTCGAGCTGGTCCGACGGCACCGCCTGCAGGCCGGCCAGGTAGATCATCATGAACAGACCGGCGTTCTTCCACGCCTCCAGCAGCACCACGGTCGGCAGCGCCCAGTGCCGGTCGAGCAGGAAGTCGGTCGGTCCGGCGCCGAACAGGCCGAGCAGCCAGTTGACGACGCCCTCGCGGTTGAACACGTACCGCCAGGCGACCGCCACCGCGACCATCGACGTGATCACCGGCAGGTAGTACAGCATCCGGAACGCCTGGATCGCGCGCAGCTTGAGGTTGACCAGCATCGCCAGGAACAGCGGCGCGACCACGGTCAGCGGAAGGAACATCAGCACGAACAGCAGCGAGTTCCGCAGCGCGATCCAGACCCGCGGGTCGTGCGCCAGCCGGACGAAGTTGTCCAGCCCGGAGAAGCGCACCGGATGCACGATGTCGTAGTCGGAGAACGCCAGCTGGATCGCGATCACCGCCGGCCAGGCGAACATCGCCGCATAGAACAGCAGTCCGGGCAGCATGAACACATACGGCGTGTACCAGTGCTGACCGACGACGCGGCCCTTGAGACCGGGCATGTTGCTCCTCGTGTCTGAAACCCAGATTTCAGATACCAAGCTGACGGGAACCGTAACGCACAACCCGCAGCGCTGGAAGCGGTAACTCCGGAAAATTTCAGGGAGTTTCCGTTGACTCCGTCGAAGAGATGGCGAACACTCTGGTGTCTGTAAGCCAGGTTTAGGACATTCCGTTCTGAGGAGCCGATGATGGCCCGACCCCTGCTCAGACTCCGACTCGCTGTTGTTGCCACTCTCGTGCTGGCGCTGGCCGGCTGCGTGTCCGGCAGTCCGGCGGGCGGTGACGACGACCAGAAACAGTCCGGCGACGCCTACTCCGGTGACGTCGAGTGGTGGACGATCAACCTGCAGAAGAACTACGGGCCGGACATCCAGAAATGGATCGACGCCTACCAGAAGGAGCACCCGAAGGTCCACATCAACTGGGTGGACGTGCCCGGGGCGGACATCACCACCAAGCTGCTGGCCTCGATCGCCAGCGGCAAGGTGCCGGACGTCGTCAACTTCACCTCGGCCACGACCGGGTTGTTCGCCGGCTCGATGGCCGACCTGAACTCGTTGTTCAGCAAGGAGGACGTGGCGGCGTACCTGCCGAACCTGACCGAGCCGCTGGTCGTCGACGGCAAGCGCATCGCGATCCCCTGGTACAACGGCGGTACGTCGCTGGCGTTCTACAACAAGGACCTGCTGGCCAAGGCGGGCTTCGACCCGGCCAAGCCGCCGGCGACGTACGACGAGGCGCTCGCGCTCGCGACGAAGTACCACGACGCGACCGGCAAGTCGGCGACCAACTTCATGGCGTACTCGAGCGTGGTGCAGGCCAACGGCATCCCGCTGCTGTCCGAGGACGGCAAGCAGGCCGCGTTCAACACCCCGGAGACGCTGGCCCTGCTGGAGAAGTTCAAGCCGCTCTACAGCTCCGGCGCGATCGCGCCCGGCAGCCTCGGCGAGAACCCGCGGGACCTGCCGCAGTCGCTGGAGAACAAGCTGATCGCGTTCAACCCGGCGGCCGTGTCCAGCTCGCTGCTGAACGTCGAGAAGAACGCGCCGGCCGTCTACTCGTCGATCGTGGTCGGTCCACCGGTGACCGGTGCCGACGGCAAGTTCTACATGCCGGGCCAGCAGGTGATGGGGATCCCGGCGAAGTCGGACAACCAGGCCGCCGCGGCCGCGTGGCTGAAGTACGTCGCCGCGCCCGAGCAGCAGCTCGCGCTGTGCAAGCTGGTGCCGATCTACCCGTCGTCGGTGAAGGCCCTCGCGGACCCGTTCTTCACCGACATCAGCGGAACCACGCCGGCCGACCAGGCGCGGAAGATCCTCATCGACACGTTCAAGCAGAGCGTCGACGCGTCGATGGGCTCCGGCAACGACGAGCAGCTGCGGCAGTTGTTCGACGACCAGGTGCGCGCGTACATGTCGGGCACCAAGACCGCGAAGCAGGCACTGGACGACGCCGAGAAGGCGTGGAACGACACACTGGCGAAGGGTAAGTAGACGTGACGGACACACTGCGGATCGGGATCGTCGGCGCGGGGATCATGGGCCGCGGCAACGCGTTGTCGTTGTCCGGCCGGGCGGACGCCTCGATCACCGCGGTCACGAGCCGCTCGGCGGAGTCGGCCGAGCGGCTGGCCGACGAGATCGCCGGGCGGGGCGCCCGGCCGGTCGTCCATCCCGATCTCGAAGCTCTGCTGGCCAGTGACACCGTCGACGCCGTCGTGCTGACCACGCCCGACGACCTCCACGGCGAGATGATGCTCCGGGCCGCGGAGGCCGGGAAGCACATCCTGGTCGAGAAGCCGATGACGACCTCGGTCGCGGAGGCGGACGCGGCCGTGAGGGCGATCCGGGACAACGGCGTGGTCGCGATGTGCCTGTTCAACCATCGCTGGGTGCCGGCGTACGCCCAGGCCTACGAGCTGCTCGACGGCCTCGGCGACGCCGCGGTCGCGTACGCCCGCAAGGACGACACGATCTTCGTGCCGACCGAGATGCTGTCCTGGGCCGACCGCACGACCTGCGCCTGGTTCCTGTCCAGTCACGACATCGATCTGGTCTCCTGGCTGCTCCGCGACCAGGTCAGCCGGGTCTACGCGACCGCACGCTGGGGCAAGCTCCGGTCGCTCGGGATCGAGACCCCGGACGCCATCCAGATCCAGGCCGAGTACTCGCGCGGCGCGGTGGCAACGTTCGAGTCCGCGTGGATCTATCCCAACACGTTCCCGACGACGGTCGACTCGTACGTCGCGGTGGTCGCCGACAACGGCGTCGTACAGCTCGACCGGCAGAAGGAGAGCGTCGTACTGGCTCGTCCCGACGGCTACACGTACCCGCGGAACATGCTGCAACGCGTCATGCACGGCATCCCCGCCGGCGCCTACGCCGACGCGATCGCCCACTGGGTCGACTGCTGCCGCACCGGCCGCGACCCCCTCATCACCATCGAGAGCAGCCGCAACGTCACCGCCGTACTGGAAGCCGCGCACCTCTCCATCCAGACCCGCCGGCCCGTCGACGTATCCATGCTGGTCGCATGAGCGAGGGTCCTGAGAAGCCGCGGCACATCGACGGGCGGATCAATCGGATCGGGACGGACGACCTGATCAAGGCGTTCGGGTCGCCTGCTACTGATCTGGCGGGGCTGCGTGCCTTTGTCGGTGGGCAGTTGCAGCGGCCTGCCTGGCCGTTGCCCGAGTGGGCCTCGGCGACGCGGGCCACTCCGGCGGCGGACGCCGTCCTGGCTGCAGCTGCTCCGCTGCTGGATGGTGTGGACGTCACCGGGAGTGGGCTGGGTCGGTCACAGCTGTACGGCTTCCACTACCTCGGGTGGCTGGCTCCTGGTGTGCAGGCCTGGCAGCTGACCGGGGACATGCGCTACCTGGAGGCTTTTGAGCAGCATCTGGACGAGTGGGTGTCACGCCGGGACACAGTGACTGGCGAATGGCCGGGGTTGGACGTCATCTGGTACTCGCTCGGCACCTGGGCCCGCTGCCGCAGCCTGCTGCCGGCACTCGAAGTACTGACCGACTCGCCGCTGTCCGACCGTGTGTGGGGCCAGCTGGTCGCAACACTCGTCGGCGGAGCCCGCTGGGCGTACGACGAGCATGACGTCTTCCGGCACGGCAACTGGCAACTTGTGTGCGCCACGGAACTGCTGCACCTCAGCGCCGTCCTGCCGTCGCTGGTGGAGTCGGCGGCCTGGGCGGAGCGTGCGCGGCAGCGGATCGAGGAACACCTGGTGCTGGACGTCTATCCGGACGGTGGGCACTACGAGCGCTCACCTGGGTACCACCGGATGGTGTTGACGGCACTGCAGACCGCTGCGCGGATCGACCCGGCGGTGGCGGCACACCCCCGGTTCGCCGCCATGCACACGTGGATGTGCGAGCTGGCGTCGTCCGGCGGCTGGCTGCCGCATCTGCAGGACAGCGGGATCGAGTGGCCGGCAGCGTCGTTGCTGCGCGGGAGTTACCTGCTGAACGACCCGGTGCTCGCACAGATCGCGGGACAGTGGCTGTCGCCTTCGGAGTTCGCTGCCGAGGTGGCGACCTTTCCGACGCGGCCGGACCGTGCGGAATGGCTGTTGCCGGCAGCGGTTCCGGCGTTGCCGCCGGCGACCGTGCTGCCCGAGTCCGGGTACACGATCCTGCGCGGTCCCGACGTACGTGCGGTGATCAACCACGGGCCGCACATCGAGCACGAGCTGGAGTCCCACTCGCATCGCGCCGTACTGGATCTGGTGCTGGACGGGTGGGGACAGCCGTTGCTCTGGGAGGCGGGTGGTCCCCCGAGCTACGACGATCCTCTGTATCAGACCTGGTACCAGTCAGGCCGCGGTCACAACACGGTGCTCGTGGACGACCATGAGCTGTCCACTGACCGTCGCGTCTTCGTCGACTCGCTGGTGGACGCCGACGTCGTAGCGATCTTCTCCGCCCGCCACCACGGCAACGGCCTCGAGCAGACGCGGGCGGTCGCGATGGTCCGCGAGGAACCGTCGTACGTCGTCGTCACCGACCACGCGGACGGCCCCTACACGTTCCAGGCGAACTGGCACGCCCTGCATCCATGGCGCCAGGTAGGGCCTCTCGCTTACGACGCCGCCGGCCCCGACGGGCCCGGCCTGCTGCTGGTGGAGGCGGCCGACCCGGCAGCAACCACCACCCGGGTCTCAGAGGGGATCGCACGTCGTCCGGTTCTGGGCCGTCGAGTGGGTGAGTACGGCCCGCTGCATTCGCTCGGCCTCACGCGGTCGACCGGGGACTTCACGACCGTACTGATCCCGCACGCCGACGCCGAGCCGCCCGCGGTGTCAGTGCAAAGCATCGACGGCGAACTGGTCGTCACCGCCGGCAGAACGGTTGACCGGATCGGCCCGTCGACCTGGACGCGGAACGTCGACGGACAGTTGTCGTGGGCAACCGGCTGGCGAGTCCGGGAGCTGCCCGAGGTACTCCGGAGCACTGACGAGCTCGACGTCGTCGCCAAGGTCAGCGGGGACCACGTGCGTTTCTCGATCACCTGCTCGGGGCGATGCGGACTGTGGGTCCGGGCGGGTGGCGAGATCCGGCTCGGCGGCACGATCATTGACACGACGACCGAGAACGAATGGGCTCACCTCACCCTCCCGTACGCCGGGCCCTGGACTGTTGACGGGGTGTGGCATGGGTGACGACGTGACTGAGGGCTGGTTCGACGCGCGGATCGTCAGCGGCGCGCACCCGGCCTCGCTGCTCCCGCCCACCGATCGGGACGCGATCGCCGCGCATCTCGACCGGTACGCGCTGTCCGGCGCCCTGGTGAGCGCAATGGCGTCCTGGTTGCACGATCCTGTCGGCGGGAACGCGGAAGCCTCTGCGGTCGCGCACAGCCTGGCCGATCGCGGCGTACTGGCCTGCTGGACCGCCGTCCCGCCGACGCCGGGAGAGCTCGATTCCCTGGCCGCACTGGTCGAACGCGCCGTCGACGACGGTGTCGCCGCGTTCCGGATCCACCCGGCGTCCCACGGCTTCTCCCCCGCGCTGCTCGACGAGTTGTACGACGCGCTGCAGGCCCGTCAGCTGCCGTTGTGCGCGGACGCCGCGGAACTCCCGTGGCCGGACCTGACCCGGATCGCGCTCCGCTTCCCGGAGTTGCCGATCGTCGTGTCGAACCTCGGCTACCGCAAGCTGCGCGAACTGTGGGCCGTGCTCGACGCGCACGCAGGCGTATACGTCGACCTGGTCGACTTCGCCGCACACCAGGGCGTCGAATGGCTGGCCGCCAACAACCTCGCCGACCGGCTGCTGTTCGCGACCGGTCTCGGCGTCCGCGATCCCGGCGAGAGCGTGGTGCGGCTCGCGTGGTCGGGCCTCGACGACGCGACGGTCCGGCTGGTCGGCTCCGGCACCGCGGGCCGGCTGTTCCGGAGCGGGGTCCGCTCATGATCGGGCGCCGGCCGCTGCATCGGATCGTCGACGTGCACGCGCACCTCGGCCCGTACTCGCTGTTCTTCATCCCCGAGCCGGACGCCGCGACGATGGTCGCGGTGATGGACCGGACCGGCACCGACGTCACCGTGCTCTCGGCGAACCGCGCGATCCAGCAGGACGCACACCTGGGCAACTCCCAGTCACTCGCCGCGGTCGACGCGTACCCGGACCGGATCGCGGCGTACGCGGTCGTCAACCCGTGGCAGGACCCGGAACGCGAGCTCGAACGGGTCGCGAGCGACGACCGGTTCGTCGGGATCAAGGTGCATCCGAGCCTGCACCGCTACCCGGTCACCGGCGCGCGGTACGCCGCGGTGTGGAAATTCGCCGAATCCACCGGCTGCCCCGTCCTCAGCCACTCCGAGCACCAGTCGCCGTACGACGCTCCCGCGCTGTTCCGGACCGTCGCGGAGCGGTACCCCGGGACGTCGATCATCCTCGGCCATTCCGGCATCACACCGGCCGGTGTGGACGAGGCGATCGAGGCAGCGAGCCACCACGACTCACTCTGGCTCGAGGTCTGCGGTTCGCAGATGACCGGGCCGCTGATCCGATCGATGGTCGACCAGGTGGGCAGCGGCCGGGTGCTGTTCGGTTCGGACTTCCCGTTCATCGACCAGCGGATGTCGCTGGGCCGGGTGGTCTGCGCACCACTGTCGGACAGTCAACGCCAAGATGTTCTCAGCGGGAACGCCCGCAAGCTGTTCCGGTGGCGGCCGTTGCCGGACGGGCCAGGAGAACGAGGGGTTGACCTATGACGGATGAGACACAGCAGACCGAGCAGGTGTCCGGCGAGCGCCTGCCGTCCGTGACGGTCGGTCTGTTCGGGCCGCGCCGGCTGGTCAAGACCATGTCGGAGGTCGGCCAGGAGGTCGCGGAGCGGTCCGCGCACGGCGTGCGGTTCCTGACCGGCGGGTACGACGACCTGTCCGAGGCCGAGGAGCGCTATCTCCGGCTGCGGGACCGGATCGACTCGGCGGTGTTTCCCGGCCCGTGGGCGTTCGACCTGGCGACGACCGGCCACTGGCTCACTGTCCCGTCGACGCATCTGCCGCTGACCGGCGCCGCGCTGTACGCCGCTCTGCTGCGGGCCTCGCTGACAATCCCGGACGTCGACCTGAGCCGCGTCAGCATCGACTCGCTCTCCCTCGCGGACGTCTCCGAGGCGTACAGCGAGATCGGCCTCGACACAGCGCAGGTGTACGACGTCCCGTACGAAGGGCCCGAGTCGGTGGCCGGCTTCGCGGCGTTCCACCGGGAGAAGTTCGAGCGTCAGCACACCACCGTCGCGCTGACCACGATCCTGTCCGTGGAGCGCCAGCTGCGCGCCGACGGCGTACCTGTGCTGCGGATCGCGCCGACGCGGTCGAGTGTGCGGGACGCGCTGGAGACCGCCGTACTGCTCGGGCAGGGCACGCGGATGGGTGCGCACCAGCTCGCGATGATCGCCGTCCAGGTCATTCCGTCCGGTGCCGAGTCAGGTGACTACTGGCAGCAGGAGCTGGCGTTGTCGACGCACCAGAAGCTGCTGTCCGAGGCCCGCCAGGTCGGTGCATCGGTCACGCGTCGCTCCGACACACTTTTCCTCGTCACCACGACGTACGGCGCTCTGCTGCGGCTGACCGAGCAGTTCGCCGTCGCACCCTTCCTCGGCACGTTGACGGCACAGCTCGGCGTGCCTGTCGCTGTAGGCGCGGGCACCGGTCAGACTGCCCGTGCTGCCGAGGCAAGCGCGCTCATGGCCGTTGAGGAATCTGTTGCGGCCGGCGGCAAGGTAGCGGTGTATCTGGACGGCAGCAGCGACCGGCTGGACCTGGAGCCCGGTCCTGCGACGACTGACGCCGCACCGGTCGACGGTACGTCGCCGCTCGACCAGCGGGCGCTGGAGATCGTCACCTCGATCGCTTCCGCCATGAGCCCCGCACCGGGCCGGCAGGTCGTTGTTGACGTCGAGAGCGTCGCCGCGATCATGCAGGTCACCCAGCGCACCGGACGCCGGATGCTGAAGGAGTTGGTGGAGGCGGGTCTCGCTTGGCCGCTACCGCCGGCTCGCTCGACCGGGGGCGGACGGCCGCGCCAGCAGTTCCGGCTACTGACCGAGAAGCTCGACTAGGAGGACGCTGTGCCCACACAAGCCGACCACCTCTATGCCCGCGCCAAGAAGGTGATCGCCGGCGGCGTCTCCAGCGACGCGCGGCGCGCCGACAAGCCGCTGTTCGTCGACCATGCCCGTGGCGCCGAGCTGTGGGACGTGGACGGCGAGAGGTACGTCGACTATGTGCTGGGGCAGGGCCCGAACCTGCTTGGCCACGCCGCCCCGCTCGTCGCGGACGCGGTCTCCGCACAGGTACGCCGTGGCGTCGCGTACGCGGCGCAGCACGAACTGGAGGCCGAGGTCGCCGAACGCCTGTGCAACATGGTGCCGGCGGCCGAGCTGGTCCGCTTCAACAGCGTCGGCTCGGAAGCGGTGCACGGCGCGATCCGGCTCGCCCGCGGGCACACCGGACGGCCCAAGATCGTGAAGTTCGAGGGCAACTACCACGGCTGGCTCGACCCGGTCCTCTACAGCGTGCACCCCGACCTCGCGCTGGCCGGCGACGCGAAGCACCCGACCGCGGTCGGCGGCACCGCGGGTCAGCCGCGCCACGACGCCGACGACCTGATCGTCCTGCCCTACAACGATCTTCCCGCCGTCGCCGCGGTGCTCGACCAGTGCGGGGACGAGATCGCCGCGGTCATCCTCGAACCGCTGCTCTGCAACACCGGCTGCATCACGCCCGCCCCCGGCTATCTCGAAGGGCTGCGGGAGCTCACCAGGCAGCACGGGTCGTTGCTGATCTTCGACGAGATCATCACCGGGTTCCGGGTCGCTCCGGGCGGAGCCGGCGAGCTGCTCGGCGTCGTCCCCGATCTGGCCGCGTTCGGCAAGGCGATGGCCGGCGGGATGCAGGTGTCCGCCCTCGTCGGCTCGGCCGAGGTGATGGGGTCGATCGCCGACGGCAAGGTCGCGCATGCGGGCACGTTCAACTCGCACCCAGTCGCGATGGCCGCGGCGGACGCCGTCCTGACGTACCTCGACGAGAAGCGTGCCTCGGTCTACCCACCGCTCACCTCGACGGGTCAGCGATTGATGGCCGGCCTGCGGACTGCGGCGGAGCGCCACGGCGTACCGCTGCTGGTCGACGGACCTGGTCCGGTGTTCCAGACCTACATCACGGACCAGGCCGCCGTCACGGACTATCGGTCGTTCGCTGCCTGCGACCGGGCCGCGATGGCTCGGTTCCACGCGGGGTTGTTCGCTGCCGGGATCAACATCGTCCCGCGCGGGCTGTGGTTCCTGTCCACCGAGCACACCGCGGACCAGGTCGACGAGACTATTGCGGCAGCGGACTCAGTGCTTTCCTCCCTGTAGGAACGGGATCGAACGGCTTGCGATCCTGGGCGCAGGTCACCTCGACCGTCACCCTGCGCGCGTCCGGGTACACGTCGGCGTACAGACACGTCACTTCGTCAGCCGGTCCTCCGGTCGCGTTCACCACGAGAAGGAGGCCGGGAACCCGCCGTACGGCGGACCCGGCCTCCCGCTGAGTGGAGAGTGTCAGGCGCTCTTCTCGCGCCGGTCGCGCTTGCTGCGCTCGATCTGGTCGCGCGGGATCAGCGTGGGGTTCACGTTCTCCAGGACGACCTCGCCGGTGACGACGACCTTCGCGACGTCCTCGCGGCTGGGCACCTCGTACATCACGTTCAGGAGGACTTCCTCCATGATCGCCCGCAGGCCGCGGGCGCCGGTGCCGCGCAGCAGCGCCTGGTCCGCGATCGCCTCGACCGCGTCGTCGCTGAACTCGAGCTCGACGTTGTCGATCTCGAACAGCCGCCGGTACTGCTTGACGAGCGCGTTCTTCGGCTCGGACAGGATCTTGATCAGCGCCTCGCGGTCCAGCGGGGACACCGTCGTGATCACCGGGAGCCGGCCGATGAACTCGGGGATCAGACCGAACTTGAGCAGGTCCTCCGGCATGACGTCGGCATACCCGCCGAGCTCCTTCGGCTTCTCCGGCTCGCGGCTGGTGTTGAAGCCGAGGGTCTTCTTGCCGACCCGCTGCTCGACCATGTGGTCCAGGCCGGCGAACGCGCCGCCGACGATGAACAGCACGTTGGTCGTGTCGATCTGGATGAACTCCTGGTGCGGGTGCTTGCGGCCGCCCTGCGGCGGCACACTCGCCGTCGTCCCCTCGAGGATCTTCAGCAGCGCCTGCTGCACACCCTCACCGGAGACGTCCCGGGTGATCGACGGGTTCTCGCTCTTGCGGGCGATCTTGTCGACCTCGTCGATGTAGATGATCCCGGTCTCGGCCTTCTTGACGTCGTAGTCCGCCGCCTGGATCAGCTTCAGCAGGATGTTCTCGACGTCCTCACCGACATACCCGGCCTCGGTCAGCGCCGTCGCGTCCGCGATCGCGAACGGGACGTTCAGCATCCGGGCGAGTGTCTGGGCGAGATAGGTCTTGCCGCAGCCGGTCGGGCCGATCAGCAGGATGTTCGACTTGGCCAGCTCGACGGCCTCGTCCTTCGCGTGCCGGCCGGCGCTCGACGCGCCCTGGCCGTCGCGGACCCGCTTGTAGTGGTTGTAGACCGCCACCGCGAGTGCCTTCTTGGCCACGTCCTGACCGACGACGTACGCGTTGAGGAAGTCGTAGATCTCCCGCGGCTTGGGCAGCTCGGTGAGTCCGACCTCGGAGCCCTCGTTCAGCTCCTCCTCGATGATCTCGTTGCAGAGATCGATGCATTCGTCGCAGATGTAGACGCCGGGACCGGCGATGAGCTTCTTGACCTGCTTCTGGCTCTTGCCGCAGAACGAGCACTTGAGCAGATCGCCGCCGTCACCAATGCGTGCCACCGGGACAGATCCCTTCTATGCGCAGTCGGACCGTTTTCGACGGTACCCCGTCCGGGGCCGAAAAACCGCGCTCGCCACCGGGTTGTGACTACGCCGGTGGCGAACGCGTCAAGCTCTTGACAGCCGGTCAGACCGGCCGAGCCTGATCTGAACTTGTTCAGACGCCGGCCGGGACCGGGGCCTTGAGAGACTGCAGGACGTCGTCGATCAGGCCGTACTCGATCGCCTGCTCGGCCGTCAGGAACTTGTCCCGCTCGATGTCGCGGGAAACCTCTTCCGGGTCCTTGCCGCTGGCCTCGGAGATCATCTTCTCCAGCAGCGAACGCAGCCGGAGGATCTCGTTCGCCTGGATCTCGATGTCACTCGACTGGCCGTAGGTGCCCTCGGTGGCCGGCTGGTGGATGATGATCCGGCTGTTCGGCAGGGCGAGCCGCTTGCCCGGCGTACCGGCGGCGAGCAGCACGGCGGCGGCCGACGCGGCCTGGCCGAGGCAGACCGTCTGGACGTCCGGCTTGATGTAGCGGACCGTGTCGTAGATCGCGGTCAGCGCGGTGAACGAGCCGCCGGGCGAGTTGATGTAGATGCTGATGTCGCGGTCGGAGTCCATCGACTGCAGGCACAGCAGCTGCGCCATCACGGCGTTCGCGATCTCGTCGGTGATCGGCGTGCCGAGGAAGATGATCCGGTCCTCGAACAGCTTCGTGTAGGGGTCGATCCGGCGCATGCCGTACGACGTGCGCTCCTCCCACTGCGGGATGAAGTAGTTCATTGGTGCGTCCTTAACTGACGGAGTGGGAGATCAGGAGTTCGGGCTGCCCTGGCTGAGCTGAGCGGCGCTGCTGACCACGTGGTCGATGAAGCCGTACTCCTTCGCCTGGTCGGCGGTGAACCAGCGGTCCCGGTCGGCGTCGTTCTCGACCTGCTCGAGCGGCTGACCGGTGTGCTCCGAGATCAGCCGGAACAGCAGCGCCTTCAGGTGCAGCGACTGCTCGGCCTGGATCTTGATGTCCGACGCCGTTCCGCCCATACCGCCGGAGGGCTGGTGCATCATGATCCGCGCGTGCGGCAGCGCGAAGCGCTTGTTCTTCGCGCCGGCGCAGAGCAGGAACTGACCCATCGAGGCCGCCAGGCCCATCCCGACGGTGGCGACGTCGTTGGAGATCCACTGCATGGTGTCGTAGATCGCCATGCCGGAGTCCACCGAGCCACCCGGCGAGTTGATGTACAGCCAGATGTCCGCGTTGGGATCCTGCGCGTTCAGCAGCAGCATCTGCGCGCAGATCGCGTTCGCGTTGTCGTCGCGAACCTCGGACCCCAGGAAGATGATCCGATTCTTGCGCAGCTCGCGGTAGATGTCGTCGTCTTGTCCGCCGGATCCGTTGCCGCCCGCGGCGGTGGGGCTGGCTGCAAATGTCTCGTTCACGAACCCGACATTACTGGTCGGCGGCGACAGACCTAAGGCTGGGCCGGAGGTGTTCGCTCACGGCGCATCGCCCGCCCGCCGTTCGTCGGCTGTGAGCGAATTCGGGCACGTTCACCAGCCGCACAGGACAACGGATCCGGGCTCGTCGGCCGCTGCCTCGTCAGGTACTTCCGGCGGCACCGGCCGGTCTGGTTCCCGTCGTACGTCCGGCTCCTGCAGCAGCGCGGCCACACCCGGTCCCCTCGCCTGAAATCGTTTCACCAGCCACCGTAGGCGAGGTTTCTTGCGATCGTGTCGCGATCGTGCGGCGAACGTGCGTACGGCCCGGATCCCACCTGGGGTCCGGGCCGTACGGGGTCTTGCTGGGTTCTTGCGGGGTTCTTGCGCGGTCTAGCGGGGTCGCGCGGCGGGTCAGGCCTTCGCCGGCTCCGGCTCCTCGGCGGTCGCCTCGGCCTCGGCCTCGGCGGCCTCCGGGTCGGCGTAGGTGCCGTCCGGCTGCAGGGTCTTCAGCTCGACCGTGTTGCCGGAGGCGTCGGTGACCTTGGCGTTCTCCACCAGGTAGGCCAGCGCCTTGCCGCGGACGACCTCGGACACCAGGCTCGGGACCAGGTTGTTCTCCACCGCGTGCTGGGCGAACTGGTCCGGGCTGACGCCGGAACGCTGCGCGTGCCGGACGATGTGCTCGGTGAGCTCCTGGTCGTTGACGCTCAGCTCCTGCTGCTCGGCCACCAGGTCGAGCACGAACTGCGCCTTGATCGCGTCCTCGGAGCGCTTCTTCAGGTCCTCGTCGAACTCGTCCTGGGTCTGCTCCTCGCCCTCGAGGAACTGCTCCATGGTCATCCCGGAGTAACCGAGCTGCTGCTCCAGGTTCTCCTTGCGGGCGGCCAGCTCGTCGGTCAGCAGGCCCTCGGGGACCGGCACGTCGACCAGCGTCAGGATCTTCTCCAGCACGGCGTCGCGCGCCTCGCCGGCCTGCTCGAGCCGCTTGCCTCGCTCCAGCCGGCCCTGCACGTCGGCCTTCAGCTCGTCGGCGGTGTCGAACTCCGACGCGGTCTGCGCGAACTCGTCGTCGAACTCCGGCAGCTCCTGCTCCTTGACCGCCGTCACGGTCACCTCGACGTCGACGTCCTCGCCCTTCAGCGAACCGCCGACCAGCTGGGTGACGAAGGTCTTCTTCTCGCCCGCGGTCAGGCCGATGACCGCCTCGTCCAGCCCGTCCAGCAGCTGACCGCTGCCGACCTGGTAGGACAGGCCGGTCGCCTGCGCCTCCTCGACCTTCTCGCCGTCTTTGCTGGCCGACAGGTCGATCGTGATGAAGTCCTTGTCGGCGACCGCGCGCTCGACCGGGTTCAGCGAGCCGAACCGCTGGCGCAGCGCCTCGATCTGCTCGGTCACCTCGTCGTCGGACACCGCGATGTCCTCGACCTCGGCCTCCAGGCCCTCCAGGTCCGGCAGCGTGATCTCCGGGCGGACCTCGACCTCGGCGGAGAACTGCAGGCTCTCCTTGTCGTTGAACTCGGTCACGTCGACCTCGGGCCGGCCGATCGCCTTCACCTGGTTGTCACTGACCGCCTGCGAGTACAACTTCGGGAGGGCGTCGTTGATCGCCTCCTCGAGCACCGGGCCGCGGCCGACCCGCTGGTCGATGACCTGCGGCGGGATCTTGCCCTTGCGGAAGCCCGGCACCACGATCTGCTGGCCGATGCTCTTGTACGCCGCGTCGAGGCTCGGCTTGAGTTCCTCGAACGGCACCTCGACGATGAGCTTGACCTTGGTCGGGCTCAAGGACTCGACGGTGCTCTTCACGGTGGCGGTTCTCCTTGATTCGGTGACATGTTGCGACGCCGGACAGCCGACGCCACAGCCGGTGCTGCACGGGGTTTGTCGGGGCGACAGGACTCGAACCTGCGGTCTCCTGCTCCCAAAGCAGGCGCGCTAGCCACTACGCTACGCCCCGCAGTGACCGCACGAGTCTAGCCGCCCAGAACCAGTGCTCGCGCCACCGGGGCCCCCGAAAACCCGTTTTGAGTCTCCAGGCCTCCGTATGGAATCATGTCCGAGCACCGCGGGTGTAGCTCAATGGTAGAGCCCCAGTCTTCCAAACTGGCTACGCGAGTTCGATTCTCGTCACCCGCTCGAACGACAGAAGGCCCGTTGCCACAGGGAATCCGCGGCTACGGGCCTTCTCTCACGCTGAGGCCCGATCAGGCCGCGTGCAATTACCGTGCAATTAGGGGGTCGGCACCAGCACCCCGGCGGCACCGTCGTCGTCATCCCGCCTGTTCTCGCGTTCAACCACCTCATTCAGGGCGGAGGCGATCTCCCGAGCCCGTGCATCAGTGGCGTGCTGGTAAATCAGCGCGGCTCGCATCGTCCCGTGGCCCATCCTGTGCATGAGTTCCTTGGTGGACGCACCACTCTTCGACGCCAGGTGGTTACCGGTGTGACGCAGGTCATGGAAGTGGAACCCAGCAGGTAGGCCCGCCTCTTTGACCTTGGCCGTCCACTTCACGGTTGACCGCCAGCTCCCCCGCTTGGGCGGACCACCGCGGGCCGGTGAAGACGAGAGCCGTCTGCCCTTCCTTCACGTGCTCCGACAGATGAGTCCGCAGCTCTTCAACGAGCACAGCCGGGATCGGGACCTGCGGGTACCAGCTGTCGACATGGGCGGCTTTACCACCAGGCGGCCCCCGCTCAGCTCAGCGATGCTTCGGTGCACGCTGATTTTGGCGTCGTCCAGGTCGACATCGATCCGGCGCAGCGCGATGAGCTCGCCCCAGCGCAGGCCGGTGAACGCGGCAGCCAGGATGAAGGCTCGAAAGCGTGGACCAATCGCCTCAGCCAGCCCGTAGACCTGTTTGACGCTGGCGACCGGTCGCTCAGCCCGGGCGGCGGTGTCGGCACCCTTGATACGGCACGGGTTGCGCTTGATCCTCCCGTCATCCACGGCAGTTGCCATGACTGCCCGAACCAGCCTGTACGCCTTGGCCACAGCATCCGCCGACTGCCCCTCCTCGGCCAGCTCCTTGCGCCACTTGCGAATCGTCTCGGGACCAATAGCCGCGAGTTCCTTCCGCCCGAGGAACGGATGGATGTGGAGCCGCAGCAAGGTCGCGTACAACTCCCGCGTGCGTTCACTCAGCACATGCTCTTCGATCCAGCTCGCCGCGAAGTTGCCGAACGGGATGCGACCGAGGTCAGGACCGTTCCACTCACCACGGATGAGGTCAGTTTGTCTCAGGGTGAGCCAGACCCCCGCCGAAGTCTCATCCGAGAAGGTGTGTTCAGCGTTCCGCCGGATGCCATCCGGGCCGATGTGTTCGGCCCGGATGGCGTCCCCGACAACGCCGACCACTACCAACCCCACATCAGCCTTGCGTACGTCAGCACCCCGCAGCCCGCCAGCGTCACACTCGACGCGATCAACCGAGTCACAGCCGACCCGGCCGACCTGACCATCAACGCCGTGTCGCTCATCGAGATGCACCGCGACAACCGCAAGTACGAGTGGCGGACGGTCGCCGCTGTGCCGCTCGGCCACTCCGCCTAGCTCCCCGGTCTGTGATCCGCCAGTTGATCAACGACACATCTGCCAACTGATTCGCGACAGGCGAAAGCCTGGCGACCACACCTGGAGCGGCGGCCAACGCACGGATCTGCAGAATTGAGGACTTGTTCAGAGCGCCTCGCACGTGGGGTCCGAACCTTGACCCACGCTCGAGACCCCGCCAGCTCGGGGAGCAGTTCGCGACGCCGAGCAACGGAGAGATGTCAGCGGCTCCGCGTCTCCGGGTCGCGGGTGCCGGCACGACGACGACCCTACGAGTTGGTGATGTTGACGAGTTCGTCGAGCAGCTCGTCGCTGGGGATCAGCGGCGCGAGGAGGTCCTGGACGTACTGGCGGCGGGTCTCGGGCTGCATGGTTGGCCACCAACTCCCTGACTGCCGGAGGTGGTCCCGGATCTGCTCCACGCGGTGGGGTTGGTGCTCGGCTCGACGCCACAAGTTCCAGTCCTTGTGGGGTTCAGCGGCGGCGAGCATGTCGGCGAGGCTGTGTTGGATGGCCGCGATGTGCGGACTGCCGAAGAACTCGTCGGCCGGGCCGTCGAACTTGCGCTCCATGAGCATGCGGTGGAGGGAACGGGCCTGATCAAGCCCGCCAAGGGGCAGCTGCCACTGGTTCACGCCTGCCATTCTCCTACCCCAGGCGTCCGCATCCACGAGTTCCCACGAGAGATGCGGCTACCGGCGAACGTCCGGAATTGCCGCTGTCCGTGAAGCACGGAACTGCCGGTGAGCGGGCATCAGCAACCGGGGCGGCCGAGGTCGGACGGACGCATGCTCAGGCGGATCTGTCTGTTGTGATCGGTCGCGTCGAGCACGACGGCTCGGACCTGCGACGCGACTGGTGGATAGTCGTCCGGTGACATTGGGATCTCGACCAACCCGATGATCTGCTCACCAAGGTCAATGAAGAAGCCGAACCGGTGATGACTGATCACCGTCCCGTCAACGATGCACCCTGCCCGGTAGCGACGAACGGCGTCAGCCCACTCTTCATCGGACGGTGTGGATCGAGACCCAAAGGCAGCCCACTCACCACGCGGGTCGTTCACATCCCCGATGGTGCCACATCGCCCGGAAACATCCGCTCATGCCGCTGTCCGTGCGCGCGCTTATGCCGACGAGCGGTTGTCCGGTCCAGACGACTGACGCTCGTTGGGGTCGGTCCGTGCCCGAAGCTGGACAACGTCGCCCTCACGGAAGAGGAGCTCCGCACCGACACGGAATGATCGCAGCCTGCGGGACGCCATCCAGTCGAAGACCGCTTCACGCTGCACGCCGAGCTGGTCTGCCGCCTCGTCCAGGGTGAGCATCCGAGGAGCTGGGCTGCTGTCGAATCTCGCCAGCTCCAGGTTGTACCAGCTCTGCTGCTGCAGCCAGAGGAGGTACTCGCGATCGATCGCGCGCGAGTCCGACCCGGCAGTCTCGGCCAGAAACTCATCCAGGAGATCGAGGAGGCCATGCACCGCAGCTTGGTCATCCTCCGGACTGAGCGGGTGACCGGCCTGCGGTACGACGAGCCGAGTCACCAGGGTCGGCCGGCCGAGGTTGTCCCCGTCGTTCAACTTGAGGACGAGGAACTCCCTGAACCCAGAAAGCTGGTCGGGTCGGCCATGCTGCAGGCCGATGACGAACTTGACAAGCTCCTCATAGGTCAGCTCCGACCGTCTGAAGATCATGCCCGGCCGAAGCCGCACGTGGCGGAGCCGGGAGCCCAGCCTCCGCGACCCGCTTCGTCCACTTGACGGTCGTTCGCCAGCTCCCCCGCTTCGGCGTACCACCGCGCTCCCCCACGAACACGAGCACGGCATCGTCCTCGCCGACGAACTTGTTCAGATGGGCCGCCAGCTCGCCCACCAGGACGTTGGGGATGGTCACTCCACGCTCACTCGCCTCCGACCTTGGTGGCACCACGACGAGCCGCCCGCCACTCAGCTCCGCGAATGCCGACTCTTGACGTGCGCCGCGCTGGCCTGGGTTTGGCAGCTATCAGGGGGCGGCGGCAGGTGTGGAGACCGGTGCAGTCATCGCGCCTACACGTTCCACGAGACAACGGCCAGGGAACCGAGTACGAGACCTAGGTACCAACCTACGGTTACGCCGACCACAAAGCTCGCGGCCCACAGCCGAACGCGTCGTATTACGCAAAGACCTGTCCCGACGACAGCGGGCATCAAGAGCGGCAGGTAGAACTCCACCACGGCGGTGTCGGCAGGCGTGCCGAATGCGCGCAGGACCAGGACAATCCCCGTCAACCAGCAGGCAGTGATCCCGAGAATCATGCCCGCTGCCATGAACCCAGGTTCTTTCAACCACCTCGGGTCCGTCGCCGGCTCCTGCATGCAGCACACCGTCTCACATCACATCGGGACCGGCTGCACCGGACATGGTGGGTCGGCGGCATACCTGGGTTGACGGTGGATCAGCAACTTGAATCTCTTGACGACGATCCAGGCAGCGTGCGATTAGCCTGCGATTAGCAAGGGTCAGCCGGGGGCAAATAGGGTCACTCCGGGGCACCTGACCAGGCTCAGGACCAGGCGGTGAGCGAGCTGTCGACCGATCTACCAAACTGGCTACGCGAGTTCGATCTCGTCACCCGCTCCAACGGCAAAGGCCCCGAGCCACAGCGATTTTGTGGGCTAGGGCCTTCGTCATGCGGAGACCGGATTCGAGCGCCGCGCCCTCCACGCGCCCTGACCGGTCGGGACCAGCACCCCGGCGGCCCCAGCCTCGTCGTCCGGCGAGTCCCCATCCCCGGTCCTGGTCTCCCGCTCGACAACCTCATTTATCCGGTCAGAGATCTCCCGAGCTCGCTCGTTCGTTCGCGTGCTGATTGATCAGCGCTGCGCGCATCGTCGAGTGGCCCACGCGCTGCATCAGTTCCCGAGTGGACGCGTCACTCACCGCCAGCTGATTACCCGTGTGACGCAGGTCATGAGAGGTGAAGCCCGCCGGAAGACCCGCCTCCGTTACCCGCTTGGTCCACTTGACGGTGGTTCGCCAGCTCCCCCGCTTCGGCGTACCGCCCCTCACCCGCACGAACACGAGCGATAAGCGGAGTGCGATCAGCTCACCCCACCGGATGCCGGTGAACGCGGCCGTCAGACGGCGTTCCGCGTGTTGCGCATCGGGGGGCGCGAAGATCAGGCGTTGCACCACTCATCGGTGGCACAGCCTACCTCGTAGTGCCACCATCCCTCCTCTTCTCCTTCGATCAGGAGCGCTTTGATCCCGTGGACGTCGCCGCCGGCTGGTGCGTTGAAGGCCACCATCGGGAAGTCTTCACTGAAGACCTCGCCACCGAGCCCTGATCTCGCAAGGCGCTGATGAACTGCCTGGGGGCTGCCTCCCAGCGGGCCGGAAGGATCAGGCACCACGCGAATCGTGCAGTTGCCGGAGGGCCGAGGTCAGGTCATGGCGTGCCAGAGCAGGTCGACGCATCGGGTATCCAGTCGGCGCCGACGGTGCCGTGGCGGAGTAGTTCGCCGAGGTAGGTGCCCAGCATGAGGGAGACGGCGGCGTCGGCGTCGAGGTCGCTGCGCAGCCTTCCGGCGGCGGTGTCGTGCTCGATGAGCCCGGCCAGGGCGGTGGTGTACGGAGTGAGCAGGTCGCGGACCAGCGTCGTGAAGGTGGGCTCCCGGTCGTCGAGCAGGGCCGCGATCCCGCCGCGGCCCAGGACCTCGCTCAAGATGGTCTGGACCTGTCCGAGCGCCCAGGTCAGTCGGCCCCGAATGTCTTCGACGGGCGGTTGGTCCGGTGGAGTCACCGCGGAGCCGATGGCGGCGCGGAGCAGGTCGTCGCGGTCGCGGTAGCGGCGGTAGATCGTGGTTTTGGCCACCCCGGATCGGGCGGCGACCGCCTCCACAGTGACCGCGGCCGGGCCGCTGTGGCGCAGCAGTCCCAAGGCGCCGTCGATGAGCCGAGCGTCGACCTCAGTCGAGCGCGGTCGGCCGATGCTGCGCTGACCGGGCATCGTCCTGGGTGTCTTCGGTGTCTTCGGTGTCTTCGGTGTCTTCGGTGTCTTCGGTGTCTTCGGTGTCTTCGGTGTCTTCGGTGTCTTCGGTGTCTTCGGTGTCTTCGGTGTCTACGT
>NZ_JBEXNA010000001.1:721497-751915 GCF_040610875.1 Kribbella sp. NPDC003505
CGGTGTCTTCGGTGTCTTCGGTGTCTTCGGTGTCTTCGGTGTCTTCGGTGTCTTCGGTGTCTTCGGTGTCTTCGGTGTCTTCGGTGTCTTCGGTGTGGTCTGCTGCTGCACGCCTCCACTCTAGCTGGAAATAAATACGCTACATGTAGCGTTATCTAAATCCGAACGGCGGCAAGGAGCCGTCACCGCACACCCTGGAAATGGAAACCCGATGTACCCACTCGACAGCGACCACCGGCCGCCCAAGACGCGTCGCGCGCTGGACAACGTCAGCCGCTACCGCCACCCCGTCGCCTTCTACGTCCTGGCCACCGCCATCCCCTGGGCGCTGTGGTTCACCGCCGCCTGGCTGTCGCGGCAGCCCGATCCCACCCAAGTCACCCTCGCCGTCATGACCGGCCTCGGCTTGGCCGGCCTCGCCGCCCCGGTCGTCGTGGCGATCGGGTTCATCCGCAACGACGGGCTCACCCGCGACGTCCTCAGCCGCCTGATCGCGCCGCGCGGCACTCATACCTGGGTCTGGCTGGCCGCGCTCTTCCTGCTCCCAGGCTCGCTGCTGGTCGCCACCGCGGTCTCCATTCTGTTCGGCTACGACGTCTCGCAATTCCAGCTCCGCAACGGCTTCTCGTTCACGACCGGCCTGATGCCGGCATGGATCACGCTCATCCTGGCCCCCGTCCTGGAGGAACTCGCCTGGAAGACCTACGGGACGGATGCGCTCGCATCGCGGATGAACGTCTTGTGGACGTCGCTGGTATTCGGTGTGGTGTGGGTGCTGTGGCACGTGCCGCTCGGCTTCATCAAGGGCTACTACCAGGCGGAGGTCGTCGACGAGGGCCTGATCCATACCCTCAACTACACGGTCTCGCTGATACCGTTCGTCATTCTGATGAACTGGCTCTACTACCGTGGCGGCCGCAGCGTCCTGGTCGCGATCGTCTTCCACCTCGCCGCCAACTTCGGCAACGAGCTCTTCCTCACGGATCCGGACACCAAGGTGATCCAGACCGCCCTGCTGCTGATGCTGTCAGTCGTCGTGGTGTGGCGCGATCGCGAGCTCTTCCTGACGCCTCCCAGACGCCGCGCGTAACCGGGCTGTCAACGATTGCCGCTGCTCAGTCAGGTGGGGATCCAGGACGGCCACCAGGTGGGGACGCCGCCGGGGCATCGCGGGTCGGGTGAGTCGGCTGGTGTGCCTTGCCAGGCGAACACGAACCACGCGAAGACGACCACGGCGGCAAGTCCAGCCAGTACGCCGAGCAGTTTTTGACGCCTGGTGCTGCCGGAGACGACGGCGAAGACCAGGCCGAACAGGAACGTGTTGACGACCCACAGGAACGGCAGCACCAAGAACAGCAGAGTCCCGGAGTTGGCGGCGGCGTTGACGCCGACGTCGCAGGCCGCCCAACCATGGCCCAGCAGAGCGGCACCTCCGTAGGCAGCAGGGCCGCCGATCCAGGCGCCGAGGCGACGCCCAGCCGGAAAGCGATCCCGCCAGTACGACGGCTCCTCCTCCACCAGAATCGACCGCCACCACATCCGGTTGGCCTGATACGCGCGAGCTACCCAGTCGGTGACCGTAGGCCTCCGAACCCCCGTACCCGCCCTCTGCGCGCCACCCGCTCCACGAGCGAAGGTAGGACGCGGAACTGTGACTGGCCGTCCGGTGTCTCAAGGCCCCCTGGCCGGGCTGTCGAGATGGTGACGACCTGTGTTCCACTCTCGCCCGCGTCGGAGATCACTTCGCAGCGGACATCAACAGGTACAGGGAACGGACCATGCGGGGTTATCCGGTCCGCATCGTCGAAGATTGCCACCTTGTCGATGAGACTCCTCCGCTGGCCGTCAGCGTCGGTGAACACGACCTCGACGAGGCCGGGCTGCGGCTCGTCGTCGACCCAGCGCACCGCTTCACATCTGAGCGTTGTGATCACAGTCTTCGTCTTCGTCTACCGACTGGCGTGTGGTGGATCTGCGGGACCGTAGGGTGTGGCGGGTGGGATGGGATGTGTTGGGGTTGTGGGGGGACGACGCTGTTCGGGTTGAGCAGTTGTCGGGTGGAGTGGCCAATGACGTGTGGCGGGTGCGGGTTGGTGGGCGGCTGGCGGTTGGGCGGCTTGGGGGGCGGAGTGATGCTGACCTTGCTTGGGAGACCGAGCTGCTGAGGTATCTCGACCGTGAAGGGCTGACGGTACCGGTGCCGATTCCGACCGCGGACGGACGGCTATTTGCCGACGGGTTGGTGGTGATGACGCATCTGGACGGTGGACCTCCGGAGACGCAGGCCGACTGGCGTCGGGTGGCCGGCACGCTGCGTGAGTTGCATCGGTTGACGCGGGGCTGGCCGCAGCGGCCGGGGTGGCGGTCGTCGACCGATCTGCTGCACGCCGAGACCGGTACGAAGATCGATCTCGGCGCGATGCCTCCCGAAGGGGTGGTCCGATGCCGGGCCGCGTGGGCTCGGCTCGTTGGGCGTGAGACGTGCGTCGTCCACGGCGACCCCAACCCCGGCAACATCCGCCTGACCGCGGATCACGTCGGGCTGATCGACTGGGACGAGTCGCACGTCGACGTCCCGGACCTCGACCTCGTCCTGCCCGACAACGCCGCCGGCCTCGACGACGCCGCGTACGACGTCGCCGCCCAAGCCTCCGCCGCCTGGGAAGCCGCCGTCTGCTGGGACGACGACTACTCCGTCAAACGCCTCGCCGAAGTACGTCCGGTCTGAGCATCCGGGCGTGACGATCGAGTGGAGTGCTGAGGACCGCCGGTGGTTCGAGCGGCATGAGGCGCGCTTGCGGGAGCTGGTCGAGGAGCGACTGGCGGAGCACCGGCGTGTATGTGTTCGACATGGTCATCGCCGAGGACGACGACTCGACGGACGGGCCTCCTAACCGGTGGGTCGCACGGGACCACCACACAGGCGAACTGATCCAGCGGGTGCCGGCCGATGAGTTGGACGACTTCTACGCCCAGCACCTCGACTGGGTCGAGTACACGGGCCTGGTCGACGAACTGAGCGACCAGGCCAAAGACGAGTTACATCAGAATCCCTGAACGCCCGGCGACGTGGTCAGGGGAAGGCGGGGGGGCCGCCGTGGAGGGAGCGGCAGGTGGCTTCGGGGTCGGTGAAGAAGTTGGGGACCTGGGTCTTGGTGGTGTAGTAGCGGTGGAAGACGGGGGTCAGGGAGCCGGACAGGGGCGGGACGATCCAGCTCCAGTCGGCGGGGCAGTCGCGGCCGGCGCGTTCCTCTTTCTCCAGGTGGATGAGGAAGCGGCGGGACTCGGTGTGGTGGTCGGTGACGGTGACGCCGTTGAGGTTGAAGGAGTGCAGGACCGCGCGGTTGATCTCGACCAGCGCCTGGTCGCGCCACAGGGTCGCCTCGTGTGAGGTGTCCAGGCCCATCCGGTCCGCCACCTCGGGAACCAGGTCGTAGCGGTCGGTGTCGCCCAGGTTGCGGGCGCCGATCTCCGCGCCCATGTACCAGCCGTTGAACGGCGCCGCCGGATACGAGACGCCGCCGATGTCGAGCCGGTTGTTGCTGATCACCGGTACGGCATGCCACCGCAGCCCGAGCCCGGCGAACCAGGTCAGCTCGGGATGCTCCAGCGGCACTTCCTGCACCGCGTCCCCGGGCAGCTGGAACATCCGCGGACCCTCGTCGGCGGTCTCGACGACGAGCGGGAGTACGTCGAACGCGCCGGGCCGGTCGGGCGGTCGCCACCCGCGCTGGATCAGCTTGGTGGTGAACGCGCGGTACCGGGGATCGCCGAGCGATCGCCCGTTCGGCTGCTCGTACCCGGCGTACCGGATGAGCTGCTCGTTCCAGATCCGGGGCGCGGGCCGGTTCGGCGTCTCGGGGGCGAACACGCTGATCGTCGGCCGGATCTTGCCGCCGTTGTGCGCGCTCCGCAGATGCTCGAAGCAGTGCGCGGCGACGCTGCCCGCGTCGGACACCGTTCTCAGGTCGCGCACCTGCAGGCTCCGCCAGTACAGCCTGCCGATGCACCGCTTGTTGTTGCGCCAGGCGACGCGGGCGCCGAAGCTCAGCTCGTCGGCGGTGTGCCAGTACGTGCCGGTCAGGTCGATCTCCTGCATCACCGCCGCCAGCCGTGGCTCGAGCCGCCCGGCGCTCGGGTTCTCGCCGTAGAAGAGCTCGAGGAACTCCGTCGCCGCGGCACGCACGTGCTCGACGTCGGCGACATCGGGCGCGGGCTCCGACACGGGCGGCCCGGAGGACGCCCCGGACGAGACCGGACAGCCGGTACGCCGGTCGCCGCCCGACGGCTCAGCGCCGCCGTCGAGCCTTGGAGCGCCACCCTGCAGGCGGGAGCTGCCGCCCCGGCGGCGAGGTGCGAGCCGAGATTCGCCCGCTTGGGACCGAGGGTCGCCGGCTTGGGCTCGGGATTCGTCGGCTCGGGGGTGTCGGGGGCGGGGGCGCACCTCGACGGCGTAGGCGACGCAGATTCCGACCGCCAGGACCAGGATGGCCACGCCGAGTGCGATCGCTACAGCCGTTGGCAGGTCGCCGCCGAGGCCGAGCGCGCCGATGACGCCGGCTGCCACGGCCAGCCCGACAGCCGCCAGCGGGCGCGCCAACGGGCGCGCCGGAAGGCGGCGGCGAAGGGGTGGCGGCGCTTGATGGGCCGGAAGGCCCAACATGTCGTCCTCTGCGGGAGCGGGTCTCAGAGGAGCTCGCACCGGTCAGTCCGAGCTCGGAGACGCGGGGCCGCTCCCGTTCCGCAGGCGGACCTGCCAGTCGCTCATGTCGTCGAACCAGGCGTCCTTCTGGCGGGCCTCCGGCTCGCCGGGGACCGCTGCGCTCCCGATCCGGTCGACCTCGGTGGCGAACGTGTCCACGATCGACTGCATCCGCACCTGGGCCGTCTGGGCGTACGAGCGGACCTGCTGCCCGGCCGAGTCCATCGCCTCCTCGACGATTCGGCGCTCGTGGGCGCGTGCCTGCCCGATCCGCTCGCGGGCATCGCGGCTGACGTCCTGGACCATCTCCTCGGCGACGAGCTGCGCCTGGCTGAACAGCTGGACGATCTGCTCGTTCACGCGGTCGCCGGCCTGCTCGTACTCGTCCACCTGCGTCTGCGCGCGCTGGAGCTCGGCCCGGGTGCGCTGCAGCTCTGCCTGGAGACGCTGGTTCTCGGCCCGGCTCTCGCTGAGGTCGCTGGCCGTCGCGTGGACCTGCTCGGCCACCACGTCGAGGTAGTCGTACACCTGGTCGGCGTCGAGACCCCGTAGCCGGCGCTGGAACGTCTCGCCCCGGATCGCTTCGGGTGTCCGGTAGTGCGGAGAGCCGTGGCGGTGCTTTCCGTTCGTCACTTGTTGTCTCCTGACCTGGTCAACGCTGGGCCGGCGGTGGCGGTGTGCTCGTCAACGGCCGCGTAGTAAAAGTGCTCGTACTTGATGTGCTCGGTATCGACACCGGCGGCGGCGAGCCTCTCCAGCGTGTGCGCGACCATCTGCGGTCCGCCACACACCATCGCCGTACGCCCGTGCAGGTCCTGCTGCGCCGCGATCGTCCCGGCCTTGCCGCGCGTCCCCGGGTAGGAGGCGTCGTCGGACACGACCTCCGTGTAGTCGAACCACGGCCGGGTCTGAGCCAGCTCTTGCAGCCGGGGGCGCTCGTACAGGTGCCAGGGCATCCGTACGCCGTGCAACAGCTGGACCCGCGGCGCTGTGCGCGTCCGGTTCCACTCGTTGTCGATCTGCTCCAGGACCGCGAGCAGCGGGGCGAGACCCGTTCCGCCGGCGACCATCAGCAGGTCCCGTACGTCGTCGTCGCGCCGGGTCAGCCGCTCGCCGACCGGCGCGCCCAGCTTCACGGCGTCACCGGCTTTGAGCGACCGTACGACGCTCGGGCTCACCTGACCGCCGTCGATCTGCTGGACGTGCAGGTCGATCGAACCGTCGGCGCGCGGGGCGTTCGCCGGGCTGAAGTACCGCCACATCTTGGGGCGCTGCGGGATCTCCATCGAGATAAACTGACCGGGGCGGAAGTAGTACGCGCGCCGCGGCCGGACCGTGAGCAGGGTGAGATCCATGGTGCGCCGCTCGACCGAGAGCACGTCGGCGTCCCACCAGTCCGGGCTGGTCTCCGACGACGTCTCCGCGGACTCGACCACGATCCGGGCGATCACCTGGTAGGCGGCCGTCCAGTGCATGGCGAGGTCCTCGTCCCACTCGGGGCCGAGGAAGTGCTTCAGGGTCGCGCAGAGCGAGGCGCCGACGGCGTTGTAGTGCTCCGCGACGACGGCGTACTTGCGATGGTCGCGGCCGAGGTGCTGCAGGAAGGCCGCGTCCTGGTCGATCTGATTGGCATGGCTGACGATCCGGCCGAGCGCACTGACGAACTTGTCCCGCTGCCCGACATCGAGAGCGGGAACATCGCGCGCACTTCGGGATAGGAGACGAACAGGTGTGAGTAGAAGTACAGCGGCACCTGTTCACCGTGTCGCGTCACCCGGTCCCAGCTGTCCTGGAGGGCGTTTGCATCCATCGGGCTTCGCTATCCGGCTCGAGAAGGCAGCTCCTCGAGAGGTGCGAACGGCCCGTCAGCGGGTGCGATTGACTGCCGTTCGTCGGCAGGTCGCGCCGACGGGATACTGCGTTGACAAGGGTGTCCCAGTTCCAGTCCCCGAGTCTTCTTGTTCAGTCCTCCGTTTGTCTCCGCGGAGACCTACCCTCGGGCCTCGGCACCGAAACCGCCAATCGGACTTGAACGTGCCGAAAACCCTGAGCCCCGCTCAAACCCCTGTGAATTCAAACGATTGACAGTCTCAGGGAGCTCGGAGGAAGGCGATGCCGTCGACGGTGGCGGGGGCTGTCGAGGTGGAGATGATTTTCAGGGCTCCGGTGCGGAAGGGGGTCGTGGGGAGGTAGGTGACCACTCGGCTGGTGGTGGTGGCCGCGAGTGAGACGGTGCCGATCTTGATGTTGGCGTGGTAAATGTCCACGCGGCCTTGGCCCGGGCCGTGCAGGGCTACGAGGGCGATGCGCAGGCCTGCCTCGGTCGCCTTGGTCAGGTAGGCGCCGTTGGCCTTGAGGATGGTGGTGGTGCCCTGGAACGCCAGCGTGCTCGTGGAGCGGGTGACCGTGCCGGCCGACGTGAGCGCGCGGTCGTCCTCGGGGGCGACCGAGCAGATCGGAGCCGACCAGGCGGAGAGGTTGCCCAGGTAGTCGCGGGCGCGGACCATGAAGCACTCGTCCCAACCGAGACGTGGCGCCCAGGTGATCGACGTGATGCGCGTGTTCTGCCACACCGCCGGGTAGATCCACTTCCCGAACGCGACACCCGGCGCAGCGACCTTGTAGACCACGTCGTACGACGCGATGTCGGTGTCGTCCTTGTACGCCCAGCGCACCGTCGCGGATCCACTGAGCTGGACGCGATCACCGATCCGCCACGTGACCAGCGACGGCGCGGTCCCGTCCACCTCGCTGCAATACGACGCGCTCCATGCGCTCAGGTTGCCGGCGTAGTCACGCGCCCGCACCTGCCAGCACGTATCGGTGCCGATCGGCGCGGTAAGACTCGCTCCGGTCGTCTTCAGCCCCTGCCACGCGGCAGGCTGGACCCACGCGCCGTACGGCGATGTGCGGTTCGGGCGCTGCTGGTACTGCAGGTCGTAGCTGTTCACACCCGTCGCCGGCGAGTTCGGGTCCTGCGGGTCGTCGTACGCCCACTCGAAGGACAGACTCGTGTTGTCGCGGATCCGGTCACCCGCCGACGCAGCGGTCAGTATCGGCGCCACGGCGTCGGGGTGCTGCTGCGGGTCCGCGGTCAGCCAGCCCAGCGTGATCACGCGAGGCTTGCTCGACGCGTCGGCGTACACGATCTTCGCCAGTCCGGAGCCGTCCGCGCGGAAGCTGGGAGTCGCGGTGCGGATCGGCCCGTACCGGCGCTGGCCCAGCGCCGGGTCGTTCAGATCGGTCACCAGCAGGTCGGAGCCGGACGTCTGCACCGTGAAGCCGTTGCCCAATTGAGAGCCCGCGGCCACGGACAGGTTGCGCGGCGGCTGCGGCCCGTTGACGTCCACGACCTGGTTGCAACCGCTCAGCACAGCCCACCGGCCGTTGACGTCGTCGGGGCCGACTGTGCACGCGCCGGCGACCAGCACGGTCTTCACGACGCCGGTCGTCAGGTTCTTGCCGTCCAGGTGCCCTGGCTCGGTCACTTTCCAGACCGTGTCGCCCGCCATGGCGAACGGCGGGGCGAAGTCGGCCAGCTTGGCCTTCGTCGCGACGTCGTACACCTCAGCCGTCGCTGCCGCGGCCGCCCGGTGCGAGACGAGCTTGCCGCCCTTCCCCAGCAGCACCTCGTCCGTCGCGGGGAACGTGAGCCCGCCGACCTTCGCCGTACCGCTGTCGAAGGTCAGCAGCGACGACCCTTCGACCTGCAGCGGCTTACCGTCGTTCGAGCCTCCGGAGGCCGTCCAGGTGGTCCCGTTGTTGCTCGTCTCGTAGACAGGGTTCGAGACGACCACGCGCGTACCCGACATGCCGACGTCCACCGCGGTCTTCCCCGGGACGAGCACACCCTCCCCCAAGTGCTCCGGCGGGTCGGCGGCCATCACCTGCGACGACGCGGTCAACGGCAGCAGTACGACGGCACAAACAGCAGCCGCCTTCACGCGAAAGCTCGGCACAACAGACCCCCCAGCACTCCTACATCGTCGCGCCGCACCCTAGCCAGTAACCACCGGTAACGGAAGCGCCCCGGAAAACCGCGTGACACACAGTGACCGCAGGAGGATCCTGAAGGGCTGGCCAACAGTCACTCACCATTGAAGGGAACTGATGCAGGCGGGAATCACGGTGTCGGCGGCCGAGCTGCCCGAAGTACTGCTGCACGTGGCAGTGGTACGCCCTGTCTTCCTCTGGGGCGCACCAGGGATCGGGAAGAGCAGCCTGGTGCGAGCGTTCGCGGAATCGCTCGGTCTGGAATGCGTCACGCTCCTGGGCACCCAACTGGCGCCGGAGGACCTTATCGGCGTACCCCAGATCGTCGACGGCCGCAGCCGGTTCGCGCCGCCGGTGGCGATCGCCCGCGACGAGCCGTACTGCCTGTTCCTGGACGAGCTGAACGCGTCCTCCGCCGAGGTGCAGAAGGCGTTCTACTCGCTGATCCTGGACCGCCGCATCGGGGAATACGAGCTGCCCGAGGGCTCCGTCGTGATCGGGGCCGGTAACCGCGCCACCGACAACGCCCTGGCACGCCCGATGGCCAGCGCCCTGGTCAACCGGCTCGTACACATCCACCTGCGCGCCTCCGCGACCGACTGGCTGCGGTGGGCGGGGACGGCGGGTATCCACCCGTGGGTGCTCGAGTACCTGCGCAACCGTCCGGACCACCTGTGGACCGCGCCGCCGAAGACCGAGGAGCCGTTCTCGACCCCGCGCAGCTGGCACATGCTGTCGGACGCCCTCCTGTCGTACGGCGACGACGTGTCCGACGAGACCCTGCGGGTCCTTGCCTTCGGCACCTTGTCGGCGGCGCACGCGTCGACGTTCCGCGCCTATGTGAAGACGGTGCGGCACGCGTTCGGCCTGGATGCCGTGCTGAAGGGCGAGACCGGCTGGCCGTCCGCGCCGGAGGACCGGGACCTGCTGTACTTCCTGGCCGAGACGTTCCGGGCTCGGCTGGTCAAGGAACTGGCCTCCGACAAGGCGTCCGCGAGCCCAGCGGCCCGTCAGCTCGCACACCGCGGCAAGGCGCTGCTCGTCGAGCTGGCGGCGATCTCGCTGGAGGTGGCGCAGCTGGTGATCGCGGCCGACGACGACGGCCGCCCGGTGCTGCCGACGTGGTTCCTGGTCGAGGTCAGCCGCGACCTGCCGCGTCTTGTGGCCGCACGTGCCTAAGAAGAAGGCGCGACGGGACCTGGCCTGGGAGGCGATCCAGTCCGGCTGGGGCGTCATCGCCCGGCACCCGCTGTTCGCGCCGATGGCGGACTGGGCGCACAGCCCGCTCCGCGACGACAGCTGCCCGGCGGACGGCTGGGCGACCATCGACTCGAACGGTCAGATCCGTACGCACCGGACGCGCCGGGCGACGCCGGAGGAATGGTCGTGGGTCTTCGCGCACCTGCTGATCCACCTCGGCCTCGGCCACGCCGAGCGGGACCTGCCGGCAGCTGACCAGGCCATGAGCGCCTCGTACGACGTGGCGGTCAACCGCTACCTCCAGTCGCTCAAACTCGGTACGCCGGTCGTCGACCTCCCCGTGTCCTTCCCAGCGATGGAGGAGGACGCCCTGGCTCGGCTGTGGCGGCGCCAGGGGGTACCGGCAGACTACGAGCGCCTCGGCGTTGCCGGCCATGCACCGGACGTCCAGACCGCCCGCTGGAACGGCTGGGGCAAGCCGCCGAACTGGAGTGAGCTGTTCGCCGCCGGCCTCTCGGCTGCCGCCGCGGCAGCTGTCGACGTTGCCGGCGGCGCACGCTCCTCGCTGACCTCGGGTCGCGACGGCAGGGACAAGTGGGACCTGGCCCTGGGCTGGTTCGTGTCGTCGTACCCGTTGCTCGGCGCGATCGCGTCGAGCATGAAGGTCGTCGCCGAGACCGAACTCGCGCGCGGCTGGGACATCCACACCGCGGCGGTCAACGCGTCCGCCGGCGAGATCTACGTCAACCCGCTCACCGACCTCACGCTCAGCGAGTGGCGGTTCGTGATGGCGCACGAGATGCTGCACGCCGCGCTCCGGCACGGTGAGCGCGTCGGCGGCCGCGACCCGTACCTGTGCAACGTGGCCGCCGACCTGGTGATCAACGGCTGGCTCCTGGAGATGGGAGTCGGCACGATGCCCGACGGAGCGCTCCACGACCCCGCGCTCAAGGGCATGTCCGCCGAGGAGGTCTACGACCGCATCTCCACCGACCTGCGCCGCTACCGCAAGCTGGCAACGCTGCGCGGAGTCGGACTCGGCGACGTCCTCGGGCACCCGCTCCCGCATGCAGGCGAGGCCGCCCGCGCGGCCGGGCTGGACGACATCTATCGCCGCGCGTTGAGCACCGGGCTGGCCTACCACGACTCGTCCCGGGGCACGCTGCCTGCCGGACTGGTCGAGGAGATCCGCGCGCTGGACCACCCGCCGCTCGCCTGGGACGCGCAGCTGGCGCGCTGGTTCGAGGAGCACGTCCCGGCCGTCGAGAAGACCCGGACGTACGCCCGTGCCTCCCGGCGCCAGTCCGGTACGCCGGACATCCCGCGGCCGGGTTGGATCCGCCCCGTCGAGCTCGAACGGCTCCCGACGTACGGCGTCGTCCTGGACACGTCGGGCTCGATGGACCGCGAGCTCCTCGGCAAAGCACTCGGCGCGATCGCGTCGTACTCACGCGCCCGCGACGTACCGGCCGCGCGGGTCGTGTACTGCGACGCCGCGGCGTACGACGCGGGCTACGTGCCGGTCGACGACATCGCGGGCCGGGTGACGGTCCACGGTCGCGGCGGGACCGTGCTGCAACCCGGTGTCGACCTTCTCGAGCGCGCAGCCGACTTCCCTGCGCACGGGCCGATCCTGCTCCTCACCGACGGCCAGTGCGACGTCGTCCGGGTACGGCGGGAGCACGCGTGGCTGATCCCCCGTGGCGCGTCACTGCCCTTCACCGCAAGGGGTCCCGTGTTTCGCGTGGAGTGAACTGCATCTGCTCACGGCGAACAGGCGTAGTCGGACGACTCTGCTGAGTGACAGGTTCACAGGTATGGCATGGGTCGTGAGAGGCGAGTTCCGCAAGCTGTGGATCGGGCAGCTGGTGTCGGCGTCGGGCAGTGCGGTCACCACTGTCGCGCTGCCGCTGGTCGCCGTCGTCAGCCTGCAGGCGTCAGCAGTGCAGATGGGTGCGCTGTCGGCGTTGACGATCTCGCCGCACCTCGTGTTCGGCCTGCTGGCCGGGATCTGGGTCGACAGGTGGTCCCTGCGCCTCGTGCTGATC
Source organism: Kribbella sp. NPDC003505 (assembly GCF_040610875.1). Lineage (NCBI taxonomy): Bacteria > Bacillati > Actinomycetota > Actinomycetes > Propionibacteriales > Kribbellaceae > Kribbella > Kribbella sp. NPDC003505. The sequence continues at coordinate 733,441 of NZ_JBEXNA010000001.1, forward strand.
TGGACCGACGTCGGGCGGCTGCTCCTGCTCGGTTCAGTGCCTGCCGCGGCGGCACTGGGCTGGCTGCGCATCGAGCAGCTGTACGCCGTCGCCGTACTGACCGGAGTGCTGACTCTGTTGTCCGACACCGCGTCCCAGACGATGATCCCGCGGCTGGTGCCACGGGCTGAGCTGATGCAGGCGAACAGCGCCGCGCTGCTCAATCTCAACCTTGCCTCGACGCTCGGTCCCTCCGCGGCAGGCCTCCTCATCCAGGTGCTCACAGCACCGTTCGCGATCGTCGTCGACGCGGCGTCGTACGTCGTGTCCTCGGTGGCGGCGTACCTCATCCGTGAGCCTGCCCGTGGAGTTGCGCCGGAGCGGTCCCAGGTGCGGCTGTCGGCCGGACTGCGCGTGCTGTTCGGCGACCGGATTCTGCGGCCACTCGTGGTGTCGGCGGCTGTTGCGGCCATGGCCGGAGCGATGCAGGGGCCGCTGGTCGTGCTGTTCCTGATCCGGGAGCTGCACAAGTCACCGGCGTTCGTGGGGCTCTCGCTGACCGCATTCGGAGCTGCCGCGGTGGCAGGTACGTTCGTCGCCCCCGGCTGGTGCCGGCGCGTAGGAATCGGCCGCTCCTATCTCAGCGGTGTGTTTCTGGCGTCCCTCAACGGCGTCGCATTGTTTTCCGGCGTGACGCCGCTCATCCTGCTCGGACAGGTACTCGCCGGGCTCGGAATGTCCCTGTTCGCCGTCCCGCAACGGACCCTGCGACAGTCCACGGCCCCACCGCACCTGCTGGGTCAGGTGACCGCCTCGTGGCGGACCCTGGTGATCGGCGGCCAGACCGCCGGAGCAGCGGTCTCCGGCGTCCTGGCCACCGCGATCCAGATCCGTCCGACGCTGCTGCTGGCCACCGGCGGCATGCTCGGCGGGCTGCTGATCGCCCTCTGCTCCCCGCTCCGGGACCTCGGGGCACTGCCCGATGAGGCATCAGGTCAGCGATCGATCGCCACGCACTGATCATGGAACGTGATAGGTCCGAAACCCCTCGCCGCCTGGCACCAGGACGGCCTATTGCGACAAGCGGTAATTCATCGCCCGGGAATGGAATTGGCAGGACAAGCGCTTACCCACTGAGCGATACTGGAAAGTGCGCCGTTTTCAGGTCGCCGAAACCCCTTTGACGAAGTAGATGGGAAGTGCGCCCGTCCAGATGCCCTCCGAGCACGCTGTCCAAGCGCCGTCGATCGCTGCCCCTACCACCCGTGCCCCCGAACGTAGCCGCAATCTGTGGCGGTTGCGTCCCTATCTGAAGCCCCACCGCTGGCGCCTCTCGGTGATGTTCACCACCGCGATGCTCGGCGTCGCCGTCAGCCTCACCGTCCCGCTGGTCACCAGGGCCATCATCGACGGCCCGGTCACCCGGCGCGAGCTGAGCATGCTGGTCCCGCTGGCCCTGCTGGCCCTCGGACTCAGCATCTCCGAGGTCCTCCTGGTCTGGATGCGCCGCTGGGCGCAGTCCCGGACCGTCAGCGACCTGGAGGCCACGCTCCGGCACGACCTGTACGTCCGGCTGCAGTCGCTGCCGATGGAGTTCCACACCCGCTGGCAGAGCGGCCAGCTGCTGTCCCGCGTCACCACCGACCTGTCCACCATCCGCCGGTTCATGGGCTTCGGCCTGCTGTTCCTGGTGATGAACATCCTGCAGCTGGTCGTGGTCACGATCCTGCTGCTCCAGCTCTACTGGCCGCTCGGTCTGGTGGTCCTCGTGGCCGCCGTGCCGATCGTGATGGTCTCGCTGAAGTTCGAGAAGAAGTACCTGCGGATCTCGCGCAAGGTGCAGGACCAGCAGGGCGACCTGGCCACCCGGATCGAGGAGTCGGCGCTCGGCTTCCGGGTGATCAAGGCGTTCGGCCGCCGGCCGCACGTCCAGGCGCAGTTCGACGACGAGGCGACCACGCTGTACCACACCGAGGTCGAGAAGGTCCGGCTCGCATCCCGGTTCTGGAGCTTCCTCGGCGTCATCCCGAACCTGACCCTGGTGATCGTGCTGCTGCTCGGCGCGCTCGCCGTCGGCCGGGAGGCGATCACGCTCGGCACCCTGGTCGCGTTCATCACGCTGATGCTGTCGCTGGTCTGGCCGGTCACCTCGCTCGGCGCGATCCTCGCGATGGCCCAGGAGGCGATGACCGCGGCGGACCGGATCAGCGAGATCCTCGACACCCACTCGGTGATCAAGTCCGGTGCGGAGGAGCTCACCCAGCCGCGCGGTCACCTGCGCTTCGAGCACGTCGGGTTCCGGTTCTCCGACGACTCCACCGAGGTGCTGCACGACATCAACCTCGACCTGACCCCTGGTACGACGCTCGCACTGGTCGGCGCCACCGGGTCCGGCAAGACCACGCTGACCGCACTGGTCCCCCGGCTGTACGACGTGACAGCGGGGCGGATCACGATCGACGGACACGACATCCGGGACCTGACCCTGGTGTCGCTGCGGACGGCGGTCGCGTCCGCGTTCGACGATCCCACGCTGTTCTCCATGAGCGTCCGGGAGAACCTCACGCTCGGCCGTCCGGACGCCACCGACGCCGAGGTCCAGCAGGCGCTGGAGGTCGCCCAGGCACAGTTCGCCAACGACCTCCCGTGGGGCCTCGAGACACGTGTCGGTGAGCAGGGCATGTCGCTGTCAGGCGGTCAGCGCCAGCGACTCGCACTGGCGCGGGCAGTGCTCGCCAAGCCCGCCGTACTGGTGCTGGACGACACCCTGTCGGCTCTCGACGTACACACCGAGGCCCTGGTCGAGGAAGCACTGCAGAACGTGCTCTCCGAGACCACCGGCATCGTGGTCGCGCACCGCGCGTCGACGGTGATGCTGGCCGACAAGGTCGCACTGCTGCAGAACGGCACAGTCACCCACGTAGGAACCCATCAAGAGCTGCTTGCGACGGTCCCGGAATACCGGCACCTGCTGGCAGCAGAGGAAGAGGAGGTGCACGCATGACGACGACCCAGCAGACACCTCCTCGTACGGAGACGAAGGACGAACAGCTACCGGAGGAGCAGAGCTGGCGGGGTCAGTTCGAGGAGGACCCCGACCGGGAGATCTCCCGGGCCACCAGCATCCGGCTGAAGGAGGACTCCCGGAAGCTGCTCGGTGAGCTGCTCAGGCCGTACCAGAAGCTGATCTGGCTGCTGGTCGTGATCGTGATCGTCGAGAACGGTGCCCGGCTCGCCGTGCCGTACCTGGTGCACCTGGGCATCGACAACGGCATCCCGCCGATCCTCGCCGGTCAGGGCTCGCGGGAGCTGATCACGATCGTGATCGCCGTGCTCGCCTCGGCACTGCTGCAGGCCTGGGCACGGCAGTTGTTCCTGATGCGCTCCGGCCGGCTCGGTCAGACCATCCTCCTCGGTCTGCGGCGCCGGGTCTTCGACCACTTCCAGCGGCTCAGCCCGGCCTTCCACGACAAGTTCACCTCGGGCCGGGTGATCTCCCGGCTGACGTCCGACGTCCAGGTCATCGACGAGATGCTGGCGAACGGCTTCGACGGTCTGGTCACCGCAGCGCTGACCCTGGTGGGTACGGCGATCATCCTGCTCACGCTGGACCTCAAGCTCGGTCTGCTCGCCCTGCTGTCGTTCCCGGCGCTGCTGATCCTGACGGCCTGGTTCCGGAAGCGGTCCGCGGTCGTCTACCGGCAGACCCGGGAGGCGGTCGTGCTGGTCATCGTGCACTTCGTCGAGTCGATGACCGGGATCCGCGCGGTGCAGGCGTTCCGTCGCGAGCCGCGCAACGAGGAGATCTTCCACGGCGTCAACGACCGCTACCGGAAGGCGAACCTGGAGTCGTTCCGGCTGAACGCGATCTTCATGCCGTCGATCAAAGGCGTGGGCAACATCACCATCGTCGCGATCCTGGCGTACGGCGGTTACCAGGCCTACCACGGGCACGTGACGGTCGGCGTCCTGACCGCGTTCCTGCTGTACCTGCGGCAGTTCTTCGAGCCGCTGCAGGACATCTCGCAGTTCTACAACACCTTCCTGTCCGCGTCGGCGGCGCTGGAGAAGCTGTCCGGTGTGCTGAACGAGACCCCGGACGTGCCGGAGCCGATCCAGCCGGCCAAGCCGGGCCCGGCGCACGGCCACCTCGAGCTGCGGAACGTGCGCTTCGAGTACGTCGACGGCGTACCGGTACTGCCCGGTCTGCAGCTGGACGTCCCGGCCGGTCAGACACTGGCCCTGGTCGGTACGACGGGTGCCGGCAAGACCACGATCGCGAAGCTGGTGGCCAGGTTCTACGACCCGACGGGCGGGCATGTGCTGCTCGACGGTGTCGACCTGCGGGACCTGTCCGAGGACGACCTGCGCGAGCGGGTCGTGATGGTGACGCAGGAGAACTTCCTCTTCACCGGTTCGGTCGCGGACAACATCCGGTTCGGCAAGCCGGGCGCGACGATGGAGGAGGTCGTCGAGGCCGCGAAGGTGATCGGCGCGCACGACTTCATCATGGCGCTGCCGAACGGGTACGAGACCGCGGTCGAGAAGCGCGGCTCCCGGTTGTCCGCGGGGCAGCGGCAACTGGTCGCGTTCGCGCGGGCGTTCCTGGCCAACCCCGCCGTCCTGATCCTGGACGAGGCGACGTCGAGCCTCGACATCCCCAGCGAACGGCTGATCCAGCGGGCGCTGAAGACGATCCTGGCCGACCGGACGGCGATCGTCATCGCCCACCGGCTGTCCACGGTCGAGACCGCCGACCGCGTCCTGGTGCTGGAATACGGCCAGATCATCGAGGACGGCGCGCCCGACCACCTCATCACCGTCGACGGCCACTACGCCGGACTGCACCAGGCCTGGGAGGAGTCCCTGGCCTGACCTGACGGCACACAGCGGGGCGCAGGGGTCTTCCCTGCGCCCCGCTACCCGTTTCGGCGGGCCGCGTTCGTGTCCCGTACGACGGCCCACGCGTCGGCGACCGGCCCGACGTGCCGGAGCTTGTCCGGGTTGACCACCGCGCGAATCGCCTGAATCTGACCGTCGGCGATGTCGAGCGTCCAGGTGTTGACCACGCGACCCGCCTTGTCGCGGAAGATCGCGCCCGGCTGGCCGTTCACCACGTGCGGCTCCACGACACCGCCGATCTGGGTGAACGGCGCGGACAGGGCAGCCAGCATTCCTGCGACGTTGTGAGCGCCCGTGACGACACCCCGGCCCCACTGCGGCGCCTTGCCACCGGCGTCCCCCACCAGCTGCACGTCGGCAGCCAGGAACTCCAGCAAGTTGTCGACGTCGCCTTCTTTGAACGCGTCGAAGAAGCGGACCGCCAGTTCCTCCCGCTCACGTTGGTCCGCAGCGAAGCGCGGCCGCCCTGCCTCCATATGGCGACGCGCTCGCACCACCAACTGACGGCAGGCGGCCTCAGTACGTCCCAGCGCCGACGACACCTCAGCGAAGTCGAACCCGAACACCTCCCGCAGCACGAAGGCTGCCCGCTCCAGCGGAGACAGGCGCTCCAGCAGGAGCAGCGCGGCCATGGACACCGAGTCGGCCAGCTCGGCCGCCCGCTCCGGGTCCTCGTACGGGTCCGACAGCAACGGCTCCGGGAACCAGGGTCCGACGTACGCCTCCCGGCGGAGCCGAGCAGACCGCAGTACGTCGACGCAGATCCGTGTCACGACAGCGGACAGGAACGCCTTTGCGGACGCCGGTTCCGTCCGTGACGCGGCGTACCGGAGCCACGTGTCCTGTACGGCGTCCTCCGCCTCGCTGACGCTGCCCAGGATCCGGTAGGCGATCGAGAACAGGAGCGGTCGCAGCTCCTCGAACTCCTCGTCGCGAGTACGCATCACGCCAGCTCGGCCTTGAAACCCTGACGCCACGACGGGTACTGAAGCTCCCAACCCAGCTCCCGCTTCGCCTTGGCGTTGGAGAACCCGCGGCCCTCGGTCATCATCACCACAGCCTGGTCCCCCGCCAGCCGCCGCGCCAGCCACACCGGAACGCGCAGCGGCGGCTTCGCACCCGCGCACTCCGCCAGGTAGGGCAGCCAGTCGCGGGCCGGTGCCGGATCGTCGTCGACGATGTTGAACACGCCCCCGGCCTTCTGCTCGACAGCCAGCACTGTCGCGCCGGCCGCGTCGTCGAGATGCACCCAGGAACTGTAGCCAGTACCGCGTCCCACCAGCGGGTACTGCCGTTTGCGCACGAGCTCCACCTGGTCGTCGATCGCTCCCGGGCCGTAGAACGCGCCGTACCGCATGACGGCCCCACCGATCTTCACCACGAGGTCCTCGATCCGGCTGAGCGCCTTCAGGCCGACGTACGCGGCTGTCCCTTCCAGAAGGCCCAGCGGGTCCTCCTCGGTCTTGACCCACCCGCCTTCGCGGATGCCGTTCCAGCTCGCGTAGCCCTGGGCAACGAAGTGCGGCACACCCACTGCCTCGGCCGCGGCCAGCAGGTGGTCGGTCCCCTCGGTCCGCAGGCGGTTGGTCTTCGCGAACCAGCGGTCCGGGTGCTTGATGTCCGGTTTGCCCGCATGCGCCATCAAGATCGCGGTCATCTGGTGCACGATCACGTCCGGCCGTGCGAGCGCGACCGCCTCACCGACAGCGGCGCCGTCCAGCCCGTCCATCACCACTGCTTCGGCACCTGCTGCTCTGACCAGCTCCAGCTTGGCCGCACTGGTCGTCGTAGCCGTCACCTGATGCCCGCGCGCCACGAGCTGCGGCACCAGCCGCCGCCCCAGAACTCCACTCCCGCCGGCCACGAACACACGCATCGCTCTCACACTCCTCGATCGGTTGCGCCCCCGAGACGAGACAGAGCGGCCTGCTGTGACACGGCAGGTTTTGGAAGAATATTTTCGAAAGTCCTCGCCGAGCTGTTGCCCGGTTGCGCACCGCCATTTAGTTTGGGCCGCGATCAAAATCGGAGGTCAGGTTGATGAACCGACGTACCAGGGTCCGGCGATGGCTCGCCGCGACGACCGCGGCGGCGATGACGGCGCTGCTGCTGACCGCGCCGCCCGCGCTGGCAGAGTCCCCGGAGCCGGCCCCGTCCGGCCGCCCGCTGTTCGACACCGGCCCGGCCGAGGATGCGATCCGGCGCCTGGTCGGCACCCGGCACGGCAGCCAGATCACGCTCGCCACGATCCCGGCGTCCGCGGGCCGCGACACGTTCCGGATCACCAGCCGCGGCGCGCGGCCGGTCGTCGAGGGCAGCAGTACGCCGGCCTTGCTGATGGGGTTCAACTGGTACCTCAAGCACGTCGTGAAGGCGGACATCTCCTGGACCGGCGACCAGCTCGACCTCCCGCCGGTCCTGCCCGCGCCGCAGCGGCCGATCGAGCAGTCGTCGGTCATCGAGCACCGGTTCGCCGGCAACGACACCGAGGACGGGTACTCCGGGCCGTACCGGACGTTCGAGGACTGGGAACGGCTGATCGACGTCCAGGCACTGCACGGTGTGAACGAGATCTTCATGCCCATCGGGACCGAGGCCGTGTACTACGAGGCGCTGCAGTCGTTCGGCTACAGCGCGGACGAGTTGCGCGCGTGGATCCCGACGCCCGGGTACCAGCCGTGGTGGCTGCTGCAGAACATGTCCAACTTCACCGCGCCGGTCAGCGCCCAGGTGATTCAGGAGCGCGCGGAGCTCGGCCGGCGGATCGCGGACCGGATGCGATCGCTGGGGATCACGCCGGTCCTGCCGGGCTACTTCGGCACGGTGCCACGGGGCTTCGCGGCGAAGAACCCGGGCGCCGCCACCGTGCCGCAAGGCACCTGGGTGGGGCTGGATCGGCCGGACTGGCTGGCGCCGACCGACCCGCTGTTCGACCAGGTCGCCGCCCGGTTCTACGCCGTCCAGGAACGGATCCTGGGTCCGTCGACGATGTTCAAGATGGATCTCCTGCACGAGGGCGGCCGCCCCGGGAGCATCTCGGTCGGTCAGGCGTCGGTCGCGGTGCAGAACGCCCTGGACAGGGCACATCAAGGTGCGATCTGGGCGATCCTCGGTTGGCAGAGCAACCCGCGTCCGGAGACGATCGCAGCCATCGACCGCAGCCGGATGCTGGTCGTCGACGGGCTGTCCGACCGGGCCTTGAGCCCTGACCGCGAGCAGGACTGGTCGGGGACGCCGTACGCGTTCGGGTCGATCTGGAACTTCGGCGGCAACTCCACCATGGGCGCCCCGATCCGCGCCTGGAACGAGCGTTTCTGGGCCTCGCTGGCGAAGCCCGGTTCGGCCCTGTCCGGGATCGCGATCATGCCGGAGGCGAGCTACAACAACGCGGTGGCGATGGAGTTCCTGGCCGAGCTGCCCTGGCACGACGGCCCCGTGGACCTGGACCAGTGGTTCGCCGACTACGCGGACGCCCGGTACGGCGGGACGGACCCGAAGGCGCGGGTGGCGTGGCGGATCCTGGCCGAGACCGCGTACTCGATTCCGCCGAACGGCGGCCGCTCGTCGGGCCACGGCGGCCTGTTCGCCGCGATTCCGAGCCTGACGGTCCAGCGGCCGCACAGCTGGGCGCAGGCGGCGTTCGCCTACGATCCGGCCGAGTTCGCGGGTGCGCTGCCCGCACTGCTCGCGGTCGGCCGCTCGCTGCGGAACAACGCGGCGTACCGCAACGACCTGCTGGAGGTCGCGCGTCAGTCCGTCGCCGACCGGTCCCGTACGTTGCTGCCGCAGATCCGGTCGGCGTACGAGGCCGGGGACCTCGGGCGGTTCACGCAGCTGACCGACACGTGGCTCGGGTACATCGCCGGCGTCGACGACCTGGTCGGTACCAACGAGCAGTACCTGATCGGACGCTGGCTGGAGCAGGCCAGGAGCTGGGGTGCGGACAGCGCCGAGTCCGCGCAGCTCGAGTACGACGCGCGCAAACAGCTCACGTCGTGGGGACTACGCACCACAGACCTGCAGGACTACGCGTACCGCGAGTGGTCCGGCCTCCTCGACGGCTACTACGCGCCGCGCTGGAAGCAGTACTTCGAGGCGCTGAAGGCCGGCACCGCAGCCCCACAGATCGACTGGTACGACGTAGCAGAGCAGTGGTCGCGGGACCGCACCAAGTACAGCGCCCAGCCGATCGGAGACACCTACACCGAAGCCGGCAAGCTGCTGACCCGGCTCAAGAACGACGACTACGACGTGACGCTGGCGCTACGTCCGACCGGGACCGTGGATGCGTCAGGGGCCGCCCAGGTCACCGCGACGGTCACCAACACGAACTACTTCGCCGCCCTGACCGGAGTGACCTTCGACGTCACGGCACCCGCTGGAATCACGGTCGAGCCAGCAGACGACGCACCCACCCAGATCGGCCCCGGCGCCACGGTGTCACAGTCCTGGACTGTACGCGGAGGTGACGGGCTGCCAGACAAGGTGGCCCTGCAAGTGTCGATGCGCTCCGACGAGTCCGAGCTGCGCAAGGCCACCGCGGTCCTACCGGTCGCAGCGGCCGGTAGGTACCAGCTGAGCGACTTGCCGTTCGCCTCTTCGCGGAACCACGACGGCGTCTACCCGGTCGCGCGCGACACCGTCACGCCGGCCACACCGTCCGGTAACGGCCGGCCGATCCTGCTCGACGGTGTTGCCTATAGCAAGGGCCTCGGCACCAACGCGAACGCCGACGTACGCTTCGAGCTCGGCGGTGGCTGCGAGCGTTTCACCACGGTGGCGGGGATCGACGACGCGATGAACCACACTCCGGACGGCGATGTGGTCGTCCGCGTCTTCGGTGACGGCAGACTGCTGACCGAGTCCGGCGTGCTGCGCAGCGGGATCGCGGGCGACGCGTCGAAGGCGGTCATGCTCGACGCGGACGTCACCGGCGTACGGCAGTTGCGGCTGCAGGTGCACCAGTACGACGCGAACCGGTACTTCGACGCGTTGTCGTTCGGCGTACCGACGGTCACGTGCTCCACGCCGCCGCCGGTCCCCTTGAGCCTGGGGAAGCCCGTAGCGGCTACAGCGCGGAAGGTGGCCACGCGGCGGCCAGCGCGGTCGACGGCGATCTGAGCACCGGCTGGTTCTGTGCGCCCGCACAGTGCGCAGGGCAACCGTCGTCGTTGCAGGTGGATCTCGGCGCCGCTCACGCGCTGTCGGCTATCCGCGTCACGCCGTACTACGCCGACGGCCGGTCGTACCTCTATCGTGTCGACGGAAGCGTGGACGGGCAGACATGGACCCAGCTGGCCGCGAAGGTCACTCACAAGGCGCAGACTGATGTGGGCGACCGGTACGACGTGACGGGCGCCTACCGGTACGTCCGGGTGACCGGGTTCGGCAACACCACCAACGCCTACACGCTCCACCTGCAAGAGTTGGCGGTGTACGGCGTGTACTGAAGGCAGGGATGACGAAGGCGATACGGATCACCGAGAAGGTGACGCCCGGCGTACTGCGCGAGCGCAACACCAGACTGGTCCTGCAGACCGTGCTGATCGGCGACGGCAGCATGTCGCGGGCGGACATCTCCCGGTCCACCGGTCTGGCGCGCGCGGTGGTGTCGGAGATCGTCGAGTCCCTGATGGCACGGCATCTGGTGGTCGAGGAGGCCGGGACGCCGAGCGGCCGCGGCAAGCCCGCGAAGCCGCTCCGCGTCGACACCGGCCGCCAGTGCCTGCTGATGGCCGACCTCCGGCCGACCGAGATCGTCGCGGGCGTGGTGGGACTGGACGGGGTGATCAGCACGACCGGCCGGGTGGCCCTGCCACCCGGCCCCGGCGTCGACGACGTGATCTCGGTCCTGGGCAGCTTCCTGCAGCAACTGGCAGCCGACGACGGACGGACGGTGCTCGCCGCGGGCGTTGCCGTCCCGGCCATGCTGTCGCCGGAGCAGGGCATCGTCGAGTCGATCCAGTTCCGCTGGCACGACGTCGACCTCGCCGGCCCGTTGCGGGAGGCCCTCGGGTACGACGTGGTGCTCGTCAACGACGCGACCGCGGTGGCGATGTCCGAACTGTCGCACCGCAGTCAGGCCGGCGGCAGTGTGATCGTGCTGCACATCGCCGGCGGCATCGGGTCCGCCATCATCCTCGACGGACGCGTGCACCTCGGCGAACGGCAGCGGGCCGGCGAGGTCGGGCACATCGACGTCGGCGTCAGCGACCGGCGCTGCGAGTGCGGCCGGACGGGCTGCCTGGAAACGGTGGCGAACCTGCCCGCGATCCTCGACGACGCCTCCGTCGAGGACCTCGACAAGGTCGCGTCCCCCGGCGAACCACCCGAGCTGCGAGCCCTCGCCGAGCGGGTCGAGTTCGCGGGCCGGAGCCTCGGCGCGCTGGTCTGCGTCCAGGCGGCGATCCTCGACATCCCGGACGTCGTGATCGACGGGCCGGTCCGCCGGGCCGGGGCGCGGCTGCTCGACGCCATCGAGCAGGAGCTCGCCCGCCGGCTACCCGCGGTCGACGTACGCCGTCCGCGGTTCTCGACGATGGCCGACCGGAGCAAGATGCACGGCGCAGCGGCCGCGGCGATGCTGCAGGAGCTCGGAGTCCTCTGGCATATCTCCCCGGACCGCGCCGAAACCTGATTGTCGGAGGGCGTCGGTACCTTGACTGACATGCTGACGACGCTGGCGGTGGAGAACTACCGGTCACTGCGGCGTATCGTCATGCCGCTGAGCGGCCTGAATGTGGTGACCGGTGCGAACGGGACAGGCAAGTCGAGTCTGTACCGGGCGCTGCGGTTGCTCGCCGACGCCTCGCGGAACGGCGCGGTCGCGGCGCTTGCCCGGGAGGGTGGGTTGCAGTCGACGCTGTGGGCCGGGCCTGAGCAGGTGCGGAAGGACCGGCCGACGCAGGGCACCGTGCGGACCGGGCCGGTGACGTTGCGGATGGGCTTCGCGGGCGACGACTACGGCTATCTGATGGATCTCGGGTTGCCGATCGCGCACGGATCGCAGTTCGACCTGGATCCGGAGATCAAGCGCGAAGCCTTGTGGGCCGGGCCGTTCCTGCGCCCGGCGGCGCTGCTGGTCGAGCGCAACAACCACGAGGTGCGGATCCGTTCGGCGAGCGGTGAGTGGCAGCGCGGCGGGCACCCGCTCCAGACGTTCGACAGCATGCTGAGCGAGTTCGCGGATCCGGAGCGCGCGCCCGAGCTGCTGCTGGTGCGGGAGCGGCTGCGCGGATGGCGGTTCTACGACCACTTCCGCACCGACGCGACAGCACCCGCCCGTCGGGTGCAGGTCGGGACGCGCACCGCCGTGCTCGCCGCGGACGGTGCGGATGTCGCGGCCGCCCTGCAGACGATCCGGGAGCTGGGCCCACGCGGGGCGCTGGACGAGGCGATCGAGCTGGCGTTTCCCGGCAGCCGGGTGCAGATCGTCAACACCGCCGGCCGTTTCGAGATCGCCTTCCACCAGCACGGTCTGCTCCGCCCGCTGTCCGGGGCGGAGCTGTCCGACGGCACCCTCAGGTATCTCCTCTGGGTGGCCGCGCTGCTCACCCCGCGGCCTCCCGAGCTCCTCGTCCTCAACGAGCCCGAGACCAGCCTGCACCCGGATCTCCTGCCCGCACTGGCCAACCTGGTGGTCACCGCCGCGAAGGAGACCCAGGTCATCGTGGTCACCCACTCCCGCCCGTTCATCGCCGCCCTCGAGGCCCTCTCCCCCGACCTCCAGACACTCGAGCTCGTCAAGGAGAAGGGCGCCACGACCATCACCGGCCAGGGCCCACTCGACGAGCCGCCCTGGAAGTGGCCGACGCGCTAGGGACCGGCCGGTACGTCCTGGGGCTTCACGCTCTCGAAGCGGACCAGGATGACCGAACCCGCCGCGGACAGGAGAAAACCGATGATCGCGGCCGGCCACCAGCCGGCACGGACGGCGTCGTCGAGGACGAAGACGCCGACGGCCGCAGGTGTGATGGTCTGCAGCGCGATCATCGGCGTGGTGGCCAGCGTCACCGACCCCCGCTGCAGAGCCAGCGAGTAGAGGATGAACGCCAGCGCGCCGCTGATCGGCAAGGTGTAGAGCGTCGGGCTTCGTACGAGCTCGCTCATCGACCCGTCCTGCAGCAAGCGGGCCGAGATCGCGACACCGGCATACCCGAGACCGGCCAGCAGACCGAGCAGCGCCGTGGAAACACCGTGCTGCGAACGGCTCGCGACGGCGCCCAGGACAGCAATCGTCACGAGCCCGATGATGATGCCGATCGTGAGGCCGTGGTGCTGCGCGCTGTCGCCGGCGGCACCGGCAGCCACCGCGAGCAGACCGAGCCCGACGCAGACGCCGATCACCGCGGACCATTCCAGCGCGCTCAGCCGGTCCGACATCAGCCGCGTCGCGAGCAGCGCGGTGATCACCAGACTGACGGCGATCCCGGCCTGCGCCAGGTACAGCGGCAGCAGGCGCAGCGCGACGAAGTGCAGCCCGAAGCCTGCCAGGTTGAGCGCGAGCGCACCGAGGAACGCGGGCTGCCTGAGCAGCGCGGCCACGAATCCGCCGAGCCGGCGAGGATCCAGTTCCGACTCGGTCGGCACCTTCCGCGAACCAACGGCCTGCAGGATCGCCGCGATACCGAACAGCACCGCGGCGCCGAGGGCCGCGCTCAGCCCGAGAACCACTACGCGACGGCCCTACGGCGCCAGGTGAGGTAGAGGCTCAGGCCGCCGTAGTACACCAGGTACGACAGCGAGATCGCGACCACGACCGCGTTCGGGTCCGGCATCTGCGCGAGCAGCACGGCGTACGACGCCAGCCAGATCGCGGTCGTCAGCAGGTTCAGCGAGCGGAACGCCTTGGTGCGCGACGGATACACGTACTTCACCGGGATGAAGACGAGCACCGAGCAGACCACCAGGATGATGCCGGTGGTGACCGGGCTGAGGCTCAGGACCACGACATAGAACGCGACCACGTTCCAGTAACTGGGGAAGCCGAGGAAGAAGTGGTCCTCGGTCTTCGCGTCGACCCGGCAGAACTGGTAGCTGGACGCGAGCAGCGGCAGCGCGCCGAGCATCGCGCCCCAGGTCCCGGACGGGAGATAGCCGCCGGTCCACAGCAACACGATCGGCGCGAACGCGTACGTCAGGTAGTCGACGATGTTGTCGAGCATCGCGCCGTCGAACCACGGGATCGTCTCCTTGACCCGCAGCCGACGGGCGAGCATCCCGTCGGTGCCGTCGATCACCAGGGTCGCGAGCCCGAGCCAGAGCGCCCGCACGGCGTCGCCGTCGATGGCGGCGATGACGATCAGCAGCGCGAGCACCGTTCCGCTCGCGGTATAGGCATGCAGTGCCAGTCCGGCCAGACGCAGCCGCGTCGACCCGACGAACGGTTCCCGCACCGCGTCGTGTGTGGTCAGGACAACTCCCAGAACTCAGGCGACGCAAGGCGTCGGGCCGGGTCGAGGTCGACCCAGCCGTCGCCAGCGTCTCACAAGCCTGGCCCGCGCCTCGCCACCGACCGTCGACCGAGGCGAGATCTTTGCAAGGACTTAGTTGACCGGGTCGAGCAGGAAGAGCGGGATCTTTCGGGTGGTCTTGGTCTGGTACTCGGCGTACGGCGGGTACGCGGCCACCGAGCGCTGCCACCACTCGTCGTACTCGTCGCCCTCGATCTCGCGGGCGACGTATTCCTTGGTGACCTCGCCGTCCTGGAGGCTGACCTTCGGGTCGGCCTTCAGGTTGTAGTACCAGACCGGGTTCTTCGGCGCGCCGCCGAGCGAGGCGACCGCGGCGTACACGCCGTCCTTCTCGACCCGCATCACCGGCACCTTGCGGATCTTGCCGGACTTCGCACCGCGCATAGTCATCAGCACGACCTTGAGCCCGATGATGTCGACCGCGTCGGTGGTCCCGGCCTCGGTGACCTTCTCCACCTGCTCGCGGACCCAGTCGCTGGTGCTGGGGGCGTACTCGTCGCTGTTGGTTGTCATGTCACCCATGATAATGGTGACGCATCACCATCAACACCCCCGGCGCGTCGCGCGGACAGGTCAGAGCGCCGGAGCGAGCTCGGTCAGGGCTGCCAGCGCGTTGCCCCAGGCCTGCGCGGACTGCTCGGGGTCATGCTGGTCGTCCAGGCGGTCGAAGCCCGACTCGACCACCAGCAGCCGGGTGCCGTCACCCTCGGGCGTGAGCGTGAATTCGACCAGGTTCGCGTTCCCCGGCACCGGCTCCACACCGGGCTCGACGGCATACCGGTAGCCGAACCGGCGGCCCGGCTCGACCTTCTCCACGAAGCCGCGGAACTCGCCGTGCTCGTCCCAGCGCAGCACCAGCCGCCCACCCGGGCGCAGATCGATCTCCGCCCCGCCGAACGCGTACCACCGGGCAAAGGTCTCCGGCTGCGTCACCGCGGCCCACACCACCTCCGGCCGGGCCTCGACGTACACCTCACGCTCCACGCTGTCCATGACGCCTATCCTCCCCCGTTCCGGGGTGCCCAGATTCGTCGGACTTGATTCATCGGGCGCAGGAGCGGAGCTGGGTTGCGGTCGCGATCGTCGCCCCGATCCAGCGGCGACGCAGGAAGTGCGCCTTCAGCAGCCGGTGGACGCCGTCCACCACGACCAGCCGGCCGCGGTACGCGACCAGGTTGATCGGGAAGTCGAGGTCGGCGTCCATCACCCGCTGGTAGTGCGCGCGGAAGTTCATCGGCGTCTCGGCGACCTGGTGCGGCGTCACCTTGAACCGTTCGCCCTCGAGCTGCCACAGCGGCAGGTCGAACATCCAGACCAGGTCGGCGATCTCGACCGGCTCGACCTTCAGGTCGAGCTCCCACAGTTTCGCGAGCTGCCAGCGGTACGGCGGGAACACCTCCCGCAACGTCTCCGGCATCATCGCGACGAGTTCCTCGAACGACACGTCCGGCGCCGCCGGATCCGCGTCCGAGCCGAACGTGTCACCCAGCCCATCGATCGTCACGACGGAGCAGGCTACGCCATCGCCGGGGCGACGACGGACCGGTACGCGGCCGCCCCTGACGGAGCGGGCGGCCGCGCACGGGTGACGGTCAGGCGGTGTGCTTGCCGCGACGGCGGAAGGTGACCACTCCGGCGCCGGCCATCAGGATGCCGCCGGCCGCGAGCAGCAGACCGCCCGCGAGACCGAACGCACCGTTGCTGTTGGCAATCGAATCTCCGTCGGATCCGCCGAAGCCGGCGTCGATCGCGGTCGGAACACCGGCGGTCGGCGTGTCACTCGGCACGTCGGAGACCGGCGTCGACTCGGTCACCGGCGGCGGCGTGCTCGTCGGGTTCACCGACGTGCCCGGAGTGGACGGCGTGTCCGTCGGCGTTGCAGGCGGAGTGTCCGTCGTGGTGGGCGACTCCGTCGGCGTGGTCGGCGGCGTCGTGGGCGGAGTGTCCGTAGTCGTCGGCGGAGTCGTCGGCGGCGTGTCCGTGGTCGTCGGCGGCGTCGTGGGCGGAGTGGTGGGCGGAGTGTCCGTCGTGGTCGGCGGAGTCGTCGGCGGCGTGGTGGGCGGCGTCGTGGTGCAGCCCTCGACCCAGAACACCTTGTGCTTGACGTCGTTGCCGATCGAGCCGGGGGCGTTCACGGTCAGCTTCACGTGATAGCCCTGCTGCGGGTGCGGCTCGCCGGTGAACTTCAGCGTGTAGACCTCGCGCGCGTCCAGGTCCGTGCCGCCACCGGCCTCGTCCTCGCCGATGAACGGATTCAGGTCGCCGGACACCACCTGCAGGCCGGCGTCCGCTGTCGGGGCCTGGTCCTCGAAGGTGACCGTGGCCTTGTACGAGTCGTCCTTGTCGTAGTTGTAGAACTCGACGGTGAACGTGCAGCCCTGGTGCGGGTTGTTGTCCGGCGGTCCGCTCTGGATGTCGGCGCCTTCGATCTTCACCGTGCCGTTGTTGCCCGGTGGGTTGTGACCGGCGGTCTGGTCGGCGTTGGCGGAGGGAGCGACGAGCAATGCCGCCGCACCGAGAAGCAGTGAAAGCGCTCCGGCGCCGGCGAAGATACCGGCCGCGCGGGAGCGAACGCCCGTGTGGGTCATGTCCGTCCTCGAACGAGTGCAGGGGTTAGGCCTTGGAGAAGTATTTCGGTTCCGTTACAGCAGTCAAGCTCGTTCGGTAACGATTCGCCCGCGTGTCGCAGAGTTTTCCACAGCTCGCGCTGCCCAAGGCCTGTGGACAGCGCGCAAGACGACAGACCGAGCCGATCGCACCACCCGCGAAAAGCACGCCCCAGCCCCGGACGAGGGCCGGCGTTCACCGCGTCGGTACGGCGGAACTCGCCGAGCTCGCACGGCGCGGCAGCGCCGGACCCGTCGTACTCGACGACGGAGGGCCGCGGACACTACGCGTCCCGGCGGCCGTGACAGCGATGTGAGCCCATCGCGCCAGCGGCCAGACGAACTCCCCCACCCGTCATCAGTTGCCACCGGCTTCGTCGGCCTGTCGTCACTGCTCGCCCCAACCGGGCCGTGTCGGCGCACCGGCGTTCACCGCAGTCGGTACGCCGGAACTCGCCGATCTCGTGCGAGACATCGACCCCGGACCCGTCGTACTCGACGACGGACATCGCGCGTCCCAGCGGCCGTGACAGCGGAGTGAGCCCATCGCGCCACCGGCCAGAGGTACTCCTTCGCGCGTCATCAGTTGCCACCGGCCTCGATCGGCCTGTCGTCACTGCTTGCCTGACCAGACGGGTCGGCGCACGGAGCATACCGGCGTGAACCGCAGCCGGTACGTCGGAGTTCGCCGAGCTCATGCCGCGCGTCGGCCCCAGACGTAGGCCGCCGGCGGAGGGCTGCGGACAGCGCGTACTGGCCGTCGTGACGGCGGAGTGAGCCGATCGCGCCACCCGCAAGGAGCGTGCCGCCGGCCTCGGTCCGCCTGTCGTCGCACTGGCGTTCGCCGCAGTCCGTACGCCGGAACTCGCCGAGCTCGCACGGCGCGGCGGGCCCGGGGTCGTCGTACGTTTTGGCGAAGGGCTGCGGACAGTCCCGCGTCACTGCGGTCGTGACAGCGCAGTGAACCGCTGGCGCCACCGGCTAGAGGTACGCCGCCGAGCGTCATCAGGATGCTGCCGACCTCGGTCGGGCTGGCGTCGTCGGTGGTCGCGACCGGGCAGGCCGGCGTTTACCGCAATCGGTACGCCGGGAGCTGCCGGGCTTGGATGATGCGCCGGGGTCGGCGTATTCGTCGCTGGAGGGCCGTGCACAGCGCGGGTCCCGGCGGTTGCGACGGCCGCCGGGACCGGAGCTTGCTATCTGGTGTGGCGGCCGTGGCGGCGGAGTGAGCCGATCGCGCCGCCGGCGAGGAGCATGCCGCCGAGCGTCATCAGGATGCTGCCGGCCTCGGACGGGCTGTCGTCGCCGGTGACCGCGGCCGGACGGGTCGGCGGCCCGGGCAGGCCGGCGTTCACCGCAGTCGGTACGTCGGAACTTGCCGAGCTCGTGCGGTGCGTCGGCGCCGGAGTCGTCGTACTCGTGCTGGCCGGAGGCGTACTCGACACCGTGCCTGGAGGCACCGTCGGCGTCGTCACCGGAGTGCTAGGCGGCGTCGTCTCAGGCGTGGCGGGCGGT
>NZ_JBEXNA010000001.1:752013-955694 GCF_040610875.1 Kribbella sp. NPDC003505
GGGTGGTCGGCGGTGTGGTCGGCGGTGTGGTCGGCGGTGTGGTCGGCGGTGTGGTCGGCGGTGTGGTCGGCGGTGTGGTCGGCGGTGTGGTCGGCGGTGTGGTCGGCGGAGTGGTCGGCGGAGTGGTCGGCGGAGTGGTCGGCGGAGTCGTCGGCGGAGTCGTCGGCGGAGTCGTCGGCGGAGTCGTCGGCGGAGTCGTCGGCGGAGTC
Organism: Kribbella sp. NPDC003505; assembly: GCF_040610875.1. NCBI lineage: Bacteria > Bacillati > Actinomycetota > Actinomycetes > Propionibacteriales > Kribbellaceae > Kribbella > Kribbella sp. NPDC003505. Next base: position 752,223 of record NZ_JBEXNA010000001.1, read on the forward strand.
GTCGGGGGTGGGGCGTCGCAGCCCTTGACCCAGAAGACCTTGTGTTTGGTGTCGTTGCCCTGGGCGCCGGGGGCGTGGATGGTGATCTTGAGGTGGTAGCCCTGCACGGGATGCGGCTGGCCGGTGAACTTCACCGTGTAGACCACGCGTGCGTCGAGGTCGTTGCCGCCGCCCGCAGGATCGCCGCCGATGAACGGGTTCAGGTCACCGGACACGACCTGCACGCCGGCGTCGGACGTCGGCGCCTGGTCCTGGAAGATGACCTGCGCGTTGTACGGCCCTTCCTCGTAGTTGTAGAACTCGACGGTGAACGAACACCCCTGATGCGGGTTGTTCTCCGGCGGCTTGTCGCCGAGCTCCACCCCGTCGATCTTGATCGTGCCGTTGTTGCCCGGCGGCGCCCCCATCGCCGCGCCGGCCGGCAGCGCGTCCCCGCCCGGCCGCACGAACATCGCGGCGGCGCCGATCAGAACCGTGAGCGCCCCGGCGGCCGCCACCATCGTGGCAGCCTGAGCGCGAACCCCCTTGACGACCATCCCCAGTCCCCTGTCTACCAATGGTCACAACCCGGGCGGACATCTCTCCAGCAGTATGACCCTCTCGTTGCCCAAGTCAACGAATTCGGGGGATGACAACGAAAGACTTGGTTGCCTCAGGCATGCGCCATGCGGTGGATGATGACGATCGCCGAGTCGTCGCCCGGCCCGCCGGCGGTCGCGACCAGCTCCGCGGCCGCGCCCAGGAACCCCTGGCCCACCAGCCGTTCCGCGTGGCCCGCGAGCCGGTCGGTGCCGCGGCCGATGTCCTGCCGCGGCGTCTCGACCATCCCGTCGCTGTACAGGAACAACGCGTCCCCGAGCTTCAGCTGCCCGTGGTTCACCTCGAACTCGGGCGACTCCACCAGCCCGAGCAGCGGCCCGTCGGTGTCCCGCGTCTGCCAGCGCCCCGACCACGCGTCGAACTGGATCGCCGGCGGATGCCCGGCCGTCCGGACGTCGAAGTCCCCTGTGCGCAGGTCCAGCACGACGTGCACCACGGTCGCGAAGTCGTCGTCCCACTCCTGGCGCCGGATGTACCGGTTCGCCGACGACAGGAACTCCTCTTCCGGTACGACGCCCAGCAGCCCGCCGAACGCCCCGGACAGCAACAGCGCCCGGGTCCCGGCGTCGATGCCCTTGCCGGAGACATCGACCAGCGCCACCTCGAGGACGTGCTCGTGCACCGTCGACACGACGAAGTCACCGGAGAACGTCGATCCGCCCGCCGACTGGATCGCGACCTCGACCCGCCAGCCGGGCGGCAGTGTCGGCAACTCCCCCTGTGCGGTGAGCGTGTCGCGCAACTCCATCAGCATCGACTCGCCGCGCGTCCCGGGAACGCCGAGCCGGCTGCGCACCTTCGCGCTGGTGATCATGATCCAGCCGACGACCACGAGCACCAGCACGAAGCCGATCCGGGGCAGCGTCGGGCCGCGCGACAGGACGACGTACGCGCCGAAGGTCGTCGTGATCGCGGTCAGCGCGACCAGCTCCCCGAACCGCAGCAGTACGCCGCCGACCACCAGCGGGACGATCAGGAAGGAGGCCGGCACGAACGTCGACCAGGCCAGGCACGCGATCGAGATCAGCAACTGCACCAGCATGAGCGCGCCGAAGGCGACGCGGTGCGAGCGGCGGGCACGCCGGCCCAGCGCCTCGACCCGGCGGCCGATGCGTCGTATCAGCGCGAGTCCGCCGCTCTTCCTCATGGTGTGAAGAAGATAACGGTACCGACCGGTCCGTGCATCAATTCGAAACACAACCGATGACTGTCAGCTCTTGCGAGTGAGACCGGTTCGCTGGCACTTGGGGCACCAGAACAAGTTACGGCCTGCGAGGATCTTCGTGCGGATCACCGACTGGCAGACGAAGCATCGTTGCCCCTGACGCCGGTAGACGTAGACCTCGCCGCCATGGTCGTCCCGGCGCGGGTCACGGCCCATCGCCTCCGGGGTGTGGTCGTCGGCAACGGTGTCGATCCGCCCGGTCTCGACGCCGTACTTCATCAGCGCGAGCAGGTCGTCCCACATCCCCTGCCACTCGCGCTTCTTCACCACGTTGCCGGGCGTCATCGGGTTCAGCTTGGCCCGGAACAGCACCTCGGCGCGATACACGTTGCCGACACCGCTCAGCACGTCCTGGTTCATCAGCAGCTGACCGATCGGCAGCTTGCTACGGTGGATGCGGTTCCATGCCAGGTCCGGATCCGCGTCGTCACGCAGCGGGTCCGGACCGAGCCGGCCGAGCAGTTTGTCGCGCTCCTCGTCGGTGATCACCTCGCACACGGTCGCACCGCGCAGATCGGCGTACGCCGTCGCGTTCTGCAGCCGCAGCCGGACCTGACCGACCGGTTCGGGGACCGGCGCCGGGCGGATGTCCATCTTCCCGATCAGCCCGAGGTGGATGTGCAGCCAGCCCGCACCCTCGAAGTCGGCGAGGAAGTGCTTGCCGTGTGCCTCGGTCTGGCGCAGCAGGTGCCCGTCGAGCAGCGCGGCGCCCTCGGCGAACCGCCCCTGCGGACTCGACGCCCGAACCGTCCGGCCGCCGAACGCGTCCCAGACGTCGTTCGCCAATCGATGCAGGGTGTGACCTTCAGGCATAATTCCTCTTATGGGGACGACAGATGGATCCAGAGGGGGTCGGACGAGTCCGCCCACCCCGGCCGTAGTCGGCACCGGCCGGAGCATGCGGGCCCGCGACGTGTCGCGGCCACGTCAGCCCGCCGTACGTCGCCCCGTCCTGCCGAGCACCGATGCGACCGATGCGAACGAGACGGACGATCAGGGCAGCGGCGGGAGTTCGCCGGTGGACTCGTAGGCGGACAGCATCTCGATCCGGCGGGTGTGCCGCTCCTCGCCGGAGTAGTCGGTGGCCAGGAACGTCTCGACGAACGCGGTGGCCTCCTCCTCGGTGTGCATCCGGGCGCCGACGCTGACCACGTTGGCGTTGTTGTGTTCGCGACCGAGCCGCGCGGTCTCGGTGCTCCAGGCGAGCACTGCCCGCACGCCCTTCACCTTGTTGGCGGCGATCTGCTCGCCGTTGCCCGAGCCGCCGATCACGATGCCCAGGCTGCCCGGTTCGCCGGCCACGGCCCGGCCCGTGCGCAGGCAGTACGGCGGGTAGTCGTCGACGGCGTCGTACACCGCCGGACCGTGGTCCACGACGTCGTGCCCGGCAGCCGTCAGGTGCTGCACCAGGTGGTTCTTGAGTTCGAAGCCGGCATGGTCGGAGCCGATGTGCACTCGCATGGCCCGCAATCTACTTGTCAGCCTTCCGCAGGTGTACGCCGCCTGGCACCGTCAGCCCCGCGGTCAGCTCCGTCACAGCGGCGTACGCCTGCTCGTACGGCGTCCCGCTCGGGTGCAGCGTGAAGACCGCGACGATGCTCCGGTCGTCCGGCCCGACGGTGCCGGTCGTGTGCAGCGCGTCGTTGACGAGGTCGACCACGGAGTCCGGTTTCGCCCGGTCGGACCGGTACCCGCTCGACCCCTGGAACCCGGACCAGCCCTGCTTGATGCTGTAGCCGTCCTCGAAGACCGACGGGATCCCGAAGAACTGGTCGAAGCCGTCCGTGCCGTGGCGGGTCGCCTGATGCAGGTGGCCCATCACGAAGTCGCGCACCGGCCGCGGGGCGTCCTCCAGCAGGTGGCGGTAGATCCGGACGGTGTCGGCGGCGGTGATCGCGACGTACCCCCAGAAGCCCGGGTGGCTGGGCGGCGGCCCGGCCGTGTGCGTCAGGCCGAGTCGCTCGGCCGTGCGGTCCACGATCGCGGCACCGCCCAACTGGTCCCAGTAGTAGCTCGCCGCGTCGTCGTCACTGCTGCGCAGCATGACCTCGAGCCGTTTCCCGTCGTCGGGCGGTACGTCGGACTCCGGTTCGCGGCGTGCGAAGAAGTCCAGCGCGATCAGCAGCTTGACCACCGACGCGGACCGGAAGCGCTGGTCCGCGTCCTGCTGGTGGACGAACTGTCCGGTCTGGCGGTCGAACACGGCGACGCCGGCGGCCAAAGTCATCTGGAAACCCACTCACTCCTGGACGGATTCACGAGTGAGTAACTTTCACCGCCCGGGTGCCGAAAGTTCAACCCCTGAACCGTCAGTCGAAGATCGGCCCGCGGTCCCGGGTGCGCTTGATCTCGAAGAAGCCCTCGGTGCCGGCGACCAGCCGGACGCCGTCCCAGAGCTTGCCGGCCGCCTCGCCCTTGGGCGCCGGCGTCACCACCGGGCCGAAGAACGCGGTGCCCTCGACCGAGATCACCGGCGTACCGACCTCCATGCCGACCTGGTCCATGCCGGCGTGGTGCGACTTCTTCAGCGCGTCGTCGTACCGATCGGTGTCGGCCGCCTCGATCAGCGACGCCGGCAACCCGACCTCTTCCAGGGCTTCGCGAACCACGTCACCCTTACCGTCGCCGACGCCGCGGCCTTCGACGTGGATGCGGTTGCCGAGCGCGGTGTAGAGCGGCAGCAGGACCTCGTTGCCGTGCGCCTGCTCGGCGGCGATCAGCACCCGGACCGGGCCCCACAGGTTGCGCAGGTTGGCCTTGTACTTCTCGTCGAGCTCGTCACGGCCGTCGTTCAGGACGGCGAGGCTCATCACGTGCCAGGTCGTCTTCACGTCCCGGACCTGCTCGACCTCGAGCATCCAGCGGGACGTCATCCAGGCCCAGGGGCAGGCCGGGTCGAACCAGAAATCAGCGGAGGCAGTCATATTCACCATCATACAAAGTTGAAGCAACGGTTATACCGACTCGGTATCCAATACCCAATGTCGGGGGGAAACCCTCGGCGAACCCGCGAGCCAGGTGCATAGGATGCCGACATGCCTGGAACCAACCTGACGCGCGACGAGGCGCGTTCCCGTGCGGGCGTGGTCAGCGACGTGAGCTACGCGGTCGAGCTCGATCTGGCCAACGCCCCGACCGGTGCTCCGACCTACCCGTCGGTGACCACCATCACGTTCGCGGCCGAGGCCGGGGCGAGCACCTTCGCCGACCTGATCGCGGACAAGGTCCGTTCGGTGACACTGAACGGCGCGACCCTCGACCCGGACGCCGTGTACGACGGCGCCCGCATCCAGCTCGACGGGCTGGCGGAGCGCAACGAGCTCACCGTGGTGGCGGACTGCCTGTACTCGCGGACCGGTGAAGGGCTGCACCGTTCGGTCGATCCGGCCGACAAGGAGACCTACCTCTACACCCAGTTCGAGGTGCCGGACGCTCGCCGGGTGTTCGCCACCTTCGAGCAGCCCGACCTCAAGGCCCCGTTCACCTTCACCGTCTCCGCACCGGCCCGCTGGGTCGTCATCTCGAACGCCCCGACCCCCGAGCCCACGCCGTACCAGGGCGCGAACGGCGAGGAGCTGGCGCGCTGGGAGTTCCCGCCGACCGAGCGGATCTCCACCTACATCACCGCGGTGGTCGCGGGTCCGTACCACGTGGTCACCGACGTGTACGAAGGGCCGCACGGGACGTACCCGCTGTCGCTGCTGTGCCGTCCGTCGCTGAAGGGCGCGCTGGACGTCGACGACCTGTTCGAGGTCACCAAGCAGGGCTTCGCGCTCTTCGAGGAGGCGTTCGGTACGCCGTACCCGTTCCACAAGTACGACCAGGCTTTCGTGCCGGAGTACAACATGGGCGCGATGGAGAACGCGGGCTGCGTGACGCTGCGCGACGAGTACCTGTTCCGCAGCCGGACGACGCACGCCGAGATGGAGGCGCGCGCCAACACCGTGCTGCACGAGCTGGCGCACATGTGGTTCGGCGACCTGGTCACGATGACCTGGTGGGACGACCTGTGGCTGAACGAGTCGTTCGCCGAGTGGGCCAGCCACTGGGCGCAGGTGGTCGCCACGACGAAGTACTCCGACGCGTGGACGACGTTCTGCAACGCCCGCAAGAACTGGGCGTATCGCCAGGACCAGCTGCCGTCGACGCACCCGATCGCGGCCGACATGATCGACTTCCACGCGGTCGAGGTGAACTTCGACGGCATCACCTACGCCAAGGGCGCGTCGACGCTGCGGCAACTGGTCGCGTTCGTCGGCGAGGACACCTTCGTCAGCGCCCTGAAGGAGTACTTCAAGGACCACGCGTTCTCCAACACCGAGCTCGCGGACCTGCTGAAGCCGCTGGAGAAGGCGTCCGGCCGCGATCTCGACGACTGGACCGAGCGCTGGCTGCGGACCGCCGGCGTGAACACGCTGCGCGCCGACTTCGCGGTCGACGAGCAGGGCGCGTTCACGCGGTTCGCGATCGAGCAGACCGCGACCGAGAAGTTCCCGGTGCTGCGGCCGCACCGGCTCGCGGTCGGCCTGTACCGGCGCACGGAGGCCGGCCTGGTCCGGACCGAGCGATTCGAGGTGGACATCGACGGGCCACGCACCGAGCTCCCGGAGCTGACCGGTGCGACCCAGCCGGACCTGGTGCTGCTGAACGACGACGACCTCACCTACGCCAAGATCCGGCTCGACGAGCGCTCCCGCGGCACGCTGGTGGAGTCGATCGACCAGCTCACCGAGTCGTTGCCGAGGGCACTCGCCTGGGGCTCCGCGTGGGACATGACCCGGGACGCGGAGATGCCGGCCAGCCAGTACGTCGGCATCGTGCTGCGCGGCATCCGGGCCGAGACCGATCTGACCGGTGTGCGCTCCCTGCTCAACCAGGCGAGCAGCGCGATCAATCAGTACGCCGCCCCGCAGAACCGGCCCGCCCTGCGCGCACAGTTCGAGGAGGCGCTGGCCGGACTGGTCGCCGACTCCGAGCCGGGCAGCGACCACCAGCTGGCGTTCGTCCGGGCGTACAGCTCGGCGGTGTTCTCCGAGGCAGGCGCCGACCGCCTCGGCGGCTGGCTGGAGGGTCGCGACCTGCCGCAAGGCCTGGCCGTCGACACCGACCTGCGCTGGACGCTGATCGTGGCGCTGGCCCGGCTCGGCCGGATCGGCGCGGACGAGATCGACGACGAGCTCACCCGCGACACCACGATCACCGGTCAGGAGCGGGCCGCCCAGGCCCGTGCCGCCCGGCCGACGGCGGAGGCGAAGGAAGAAGCCTGGCGGGTCGCCGTCGAGTCCGAGGACACCCCGAACGAGACCCAGTTCCGGACCATCCTCGGCTTCCAGCAGCCGGGCCAGGAGGACCTGCTGCGGCCGTACGTCGACAAGTACCTGAACGCGGCCAAGGACGTCTACACGCGGCTCGGCTCGTCCATGGGCGAGAACGTGCTCGTGTACCTGTCCCCGCGGCACCTCGCCGACCAGGGCGCGCTCGACGCACTGACCGGCTGGCTGGCCGTGGAGTCGTCGTCCGTCGACGCTCCGACGCTCCGGTACGTCACCGAGGCCCAGGCCGACCTGACCCGCGCGATCGCCGCACAGGCCAACGACATCGTCGCCTGACACCCTTCAGGCAGGGCCGGTCTCATCACGGGACCGGCCCTGTCGCTTTGAACCTCGCCGTGCGGTAAGACTGGGTCGGTGCCCGCCTCTGATCCCGCCTTGGCTGGTGCGGCAGCTGTTGCGCTGACCGGACTCGCAGAGGCGTACCGACCCCGCCCCATCACACCGCTGATGCCCTGGCGCTACAGCAACCGTCTGGTGAAGCCGTACGTCGTCACAGCGCGCGGCCGGCAATGGGACGACCACATGGTCGACGTCGCCCGCGGTACCGCCACCCGGCAGCTCGAGTTCGACGACGCGATGGGCTCCGTGGGGCTCGGTGTCGTCGTACTGCATCTGGGCGACGACGGCATCTACCTCGTGGTGCAGAGCTGGGCGAAGGACTTCCAGTCACGGCTGAGCATCTTCAGCGGGATGGACGTCGACGACCTACGCCCGGCACCGATCGGCGCCGCGCCCTGCGTCTGGGAACTCGAGGTCCTGAGCCATGAGCGCGCGTCGTACGTGCAGCACATCCTGTCGGCCGGCGTGGACGTCGACGGCTGGCTCGACGACGTCCTCGACACCCGCCCCACCCCACGCCCCGACGGCATACCGTCCGGCACCTAGGGCATGCCCTAGTTCTGACCAGCCGCGTCGAGGCGGTGCCGTTGGTCCGTGGTGAGCTCCAGGTCGACGGATGCGAGCGTCTCGTCGAGCTGGGCGACCGACGACGCACCGACCAGCGGGATGATCGAGAGCTCGCCACCCATCAGCCAGGCCAGCACCACGTCGTCGAGGAGCATCCGGCGTTCGGCGACGAGTTGCAGGACCACGGTCGCGACGAGCGCCTTGTTCGTGCTGCCGATCCGGAACTGCCCGTCCTTCCTGGGCGGCCGGCCGCCGAGTTCCCCGACGCCGCTCGCCACCGTTCGCGTCCGGCCGGACGTCGTCGTCTGCCGTGCGATCACTCCGGTGACGCCGACGGCGTGCACGACATCGGCGTCCCGCTGCAGCGACGAGCGCCCCGCGTCGGCCCGCAGCGGTACGACGGACAGGGCGAGAGTCATGATCACCACAACAGCGGGCAGGCGTCTCATCGGCGAGATCCCCTCCGGATCGGGTCGGTCAGCTGGCACGAGGCTGCCAGCGCCGCCGGACGGCAGCCATCGCCTCCGGACCCGGACAGTGGTAGCTCGAACGCTACCCGTGAGGGTCAAACGCTTGTTGGTCGGCGGATCGTGAAGGCGTGTGTGCGGTGTGCGATCCCCTTCTGGGGAAAGAGATTCTTACCACCTGAAGAAGGCTCACTTACTCGTGCGTTCGGTTTAAGCTGCACCGCATATATCCATCAGGGTGTCTGGGGAGGGGCCCTTGCCGTGACACGCGTCGACCACCGGAAGCCGCCCGCCCGGGCTGCCCGCAGACAGCAGCGGCCTGCCGCCCGACGGAACGCGCCCGCAGGGCGACCGCGGAAGCCGCAGCGATCGCGCAGTGCGATCGGCGCAGCGATCGTGGCCAGTCTGGCGATGGTCGCAGTGTTCGCGTTCATCCTCACCCGCGGCGCGGACTCGGAGACACCCGCCGACGGACTGCGCATGGGGTCGGGGACCGACAGCGGCGCCGCGGCGCCGGCCGCACCGACCGCGAGCGCGACCGGCAGCGTCAGCAAGGCCGACCGGAAGCCGCCGGTGTCCGCGACAGCCCCTAAGCCGACAGCGAAGCCTCAGACGACCACGCCGCCGCCGGTGAACACCGGTCCGACCTCGCCGAAGTTCAAGAGCGGCCAGTGGATCGCGATGCTGGACAAGTACCCCGCCGACGCGGGCGAGACGGCCAAGGAGACAGCCGCCAAGATCACGCGCGCCGGAATCCCGGCGAAGGCGATGCTGGTCGACGGCCAGTACCCGGGCCTCACGACCAGCTCGCTCACACCGGTCACGGGCACCTGGATGGTCTATCTCGGCCCGGGCACGTCCTCTGAGCAGATGCTGAACCTGTGCCTGGACCCGCGCACGCAAGCGGCGTACCAGAGCCCGTGCCCGACCTACGAACCAGCCGGCTGAGGTACTGGGGGCACCGCGGGCACCGGGTCGGTCGCCAGCCGGGCGTGCAGGTGCGAGTCGTGCCGCAGCCCGGTCGGCTCGACGTAGTAGTCACGCATCACGCCTTCGAGGCGGAACCCGGCGCGCTGTGCGACGTGGCATGACCCCTCGTTGACCAGCGCGTGGTCGAGCGAGATGCGGTGCAGCCGTAGGCCGTCGGCTGCGAATCCCCAGCGCGCGGCCGCGTCCAGGGCGCGGGCACCGAGCCGGCGACCACGGGCGAGCGGGCTCACCCAGTACGCCGCCACGGCCTGGTCCGGTACGCGGTGGACGTCCCGCAGCGTCACGCTGCCGATCACCTGATCGGTCTGCGTGTCCGCGATCGCGAAGACCGCGTTGCCGCGCGCCCAGCTGTCGATCCGCGGCTCGAGCCAGCGGCGGGCGCGCTTGTCGGCCGGCGTGCTGATCACCGCCGTGCCGGCGGTCCAGCGGAGGATGCCAGGGTCCTGCAGCGCGAGGGCGACCGCAGCCTCGTCGGAGGCGACGAACGGACGCAGTACGACGTCGTCCAGGGCGATGCGACGGGGCTGCAGGGCCGCCACGTCAGAGCTTGTGCGGCTCGTTGTTCGCGTGCAGCAGCGGCGGCTGGTGGGCGTGCGCGCCGAGCTGCTGGACACCGGTGACCAGGCCGCCGGTGAGGTCACCGGTCGCGAACGAGGTCTGCATGGTCAAGGCGGCCAAGCCGGCGGACGTGTCCGACAGCTGCCGCCTGGCCAGCGAGCCGGTGACGATCTCGAGCCGGCGGCCGGCCGGGTCGACGTACACCAGGACGCTGCTGTCCGGGTCGTCGAGCTCGTTCAGCAGCTCGATCGCGAACGGACGGGTCTCGGAGTCCGCGCCGCCGACGTACACCGAGAAGTGCAGGCCGGAGGTCTCCTCGGCGTTCCGGACGGCCCGCTCGATGTCGTAGAGCTGGTCGGGGGTGAATGCGTCACCAGCTGGCACTTGCGCCTCCGAGCGTGCGGGCGACGCCGGTGCCGGCGGTCGCGGTGGCACCCGGTGCACTGGTCAGCTCAGGCATCTCGGGCAGGTTGGCCGGGTCCGGCTTGGTCGCCGTCGGTCCGTTGATCCAGACCGGCGGGGCCCACCAGGACAGGCCCGGGCGGTACCGCGGGCCGCTCGCGATCGACGACGCGAACACCAGCAGCGCCAGCACGGCGATGACGAGGGCAGGAATCCCGACGAACACCAGCAACGAGTGCCCGGACAATTCGACAATCACAAGCCGAAGCCTAGTACCCGCAGCACGGGAGGGACCGAGGCCCCTCCCGCAAGACCTGTCAGCAACTCTGTCAGCAGCCTCCGCAGTTGTAGTAGGTGATGTCCCAGTGGCTGCCCTCGTCGGCGTAGATGTTGCCGGCGCCGGAGCGCCACTGGGCGGCGCCGTCGCCGCGGTCGGCGATCCGGGTGAACGTGTTGCGGATGTAGTTGCCGACGCAGGTGTACTTCGAGATGTCGACCTTGTACCCGTTCCAGTGGCTGTAGGTGCCGCTCGCGTGGCCGACCTCGGTACCGCCGGTGATGTTGACCGCGCACCCGCTGGCGGTCTTCAGCGTGCGGACGCCGTACGCCGTGCTGTCGTTGATCTGCTCGAACGACGTGCACGTGGAGTTGTAGCGGTCCGAGCAGCCACCGCTGGACGACCAGGTCAGCCCCGCGGCCCGGAAGATCGACGTGGCCTGGGAGTGCGTCAGCTTGGTCAGCGCGGACGCCTGCTCGACCGCCACCACTCCGGGCAGCAGGCCGACGACCACGGCGACCAGGGGAACCACGACGCGACGGAGCAACGACTTCATGGGGACACTCCTTGAAATATGGGGCGGTTATTTCAAGGAGTGCAATTCCCAGGAAAGTTATTGGCGAAACGTCAGGTTGAATCAGAAATTGACATCCGAGCACTGGTAGAAGGCGTTCCCGGTGTCGGCGATCGTCCAGACCGCGAGGATCATGTGCCGCCCGGACCGGCCGGTCGGGATCGTGCCGGGGTGCGACACGTCGTTCGGCGGCCGGCTGCCGTTCATCTTGACCGTCAGGAACGGCGTCAGCTCGAGCGCGGACCGGGTCAGGGGCTGCGACGGATTCCAGCCCTGCTTGGTCATGTAGTACGAGAAGTCGGCGGTCGAGTGCGGGGCGGTCAGGTGCCAGGTGAACGTGAACCCCTGCCCGCCCTGCAACTGGGTTGCCGGCCAGGCTCCCCCGCGCTGGTCGTCGAGTTCGTGGAACTGAGCGAGCCCGGCCGAGCACAGGACACCGTCGGCCGGTCCCGCGGCCGGGAAGCCCTTCGGCCCTTCGACACTCTGCGGCTCCCACTGGATCGCGCCGCAGTTCTGTACGGCGCCTTGCTGACAGAGCTTGGCGCGACTGATCGGCGAGTTCGTCCAACCATGTCCGTAGGCGAGCGGGACCGACGTACCGACGGTCAGCGCGAGAGCGCCGACGGCAATTCCGGCCAGGCTGAGCCTTCGTTTGGGCAGCATGCAACAAACTCCTTCAACTGTTGGGGCGGTGGACAGCGAAGGAAGGCGCCTCTCCTGCTCAATAGAAAACAACCGTTCAAATCTATTGTCAACGGTTCGTGAGCAGGTGAATACAGAAAGGTACGAAGCGCTAGATGTTCAGGGCGCCGATCAGCCGTCGGAGGCGCTGGTTGTTGGGCAGGTCCTCGATCAGGACGGGTTCGCCGCGCGGGCCACCGAGCGGGACGCGCCAGTTCGGATACTCGTCCGTGGTGCCGGGCTGGTTCTGCGTACGGCGTTCCCCGACGGCGTCCGTCAACGCGACACCGACGAGCTTCGCCGGCGTGTGCGCGACGTACCGGTGCATGGCCTCGACGATGCGCTCGACATCGCCGTCGGTGTTGCTGAGCAGGTGGCGCTCACGCAGCGCGTCGAGCCAGGCGTCGCGATCGGCCTCGTCGACCGCCAGTTCCTCTTCCACAGGCCGGGTCAGCAACCCCAGCCGGTTCCGCAGCTCGACGTGATCACCGGCGAGGTAGCCCGCCGTCGGCGGCAGGTCGTGGGTGGTGACCGTGGCAAGGCACAGCTCCCGCCACCGCTCCGGCGACAACGGCTTGCCGTTGGCATCCCGCTCGAACCACAGCACCGACGTACCGAGGATGCCCCGCTCGGTCAGGTAGTCGCGGACCCAGGGCTCGACGGTCCCCAGGTCCTCACCGATCACGGTCACCCCGGAGCGTTGCGCTTCCAGCACCAGGATGCCGACCAATGCCTCGTGGTCGTACCGCACGTACGTGCCCTCGGTCGGCCGCTCCGGCGACGTCACCCACCACAGGCGGAACATGCCGAGGATGTGGTCGATCCGCAGCCCGCCGCCGTGCCGCATCACCGCGCGCACCAGGTCCCGCCACGCGGCGTACCCGGTGTCGGCCAGCGCGTTCGGCCGCCACGGCGGCTGCGACCAGTCCTGTCCCTGCTGGTTGAACGCGTCCGGCGGCGCACCCACGTGGATGTTGCGCGCAAGCACGTTCTGCAGCGCCCAGGCGTCGGCGCCGTCCGGATGCACACCGACAGCGAGATCGTGGACCACGCCCAGCGACATGCCGGCCGCCTTCGCGCGGGCCTGGGTCCGCGCCAGCTGATCGTCGAGCTGCCACTGCAGCCAGCAGTGGAACTCCACCGCGTCCGGATTCTCATTGCGGAAGGCAACAACTTCCGGCGAGGTCGGCTCCTGCAGTTCCTCCGGCCACTTGCTCCACTCCGGCCCGTGCACGTCGGCGATCGCGGCCCAGGTGGCGAAATCGATCAGCCCCTGGCTCTCCCGGTCGCAGAACGCGCCGTACTCCGCGATCCGTCCCACGGACGGCTGCACGCCGAACAGCACCTGCAGCGCCTCCCGCTTGGCCGCCCAGACCGTGTCGCGGTCGAGCGCCGTCGAGTCCTCGCTCAGTGCGCGTGCCTGCAGCGCCAGCGCCCGCACCCGGTCGCGCTCCGCCGGAGCGAGGTCGCCGTACTCCTCGATGTCCTCGATGCGCAGGTAGATCGGATTCGCGAAGCGCCGGGACGCCGGCAGGTACGGCGAGGGCTCCATGCGGCCGGCCAGCTCCGCGGCGTGCAACGGGTTCACCAGGACGAAGCCCGCTCCCAGGTCGTGCGCCGACCACGCGGCCAGGTCCCCCAGGTCGTGCAGGTCGCCGATGCCCCACGAGCGGCGGGAGCGCACGGAGTACAGCTGCAGCACCCAGCCCCACGTCCGTCGCAGCTTCTCCGGCGCCAGCTTCGCCGGCGTGACGATCAGCGTGCTGACCGAGATCTCCGGGTTGGTGCCGATCCGCGCGCACAGCCGGTGGTACCCGAGCGGCAGGTCGCCCGGCAGCTGGAACGTCGCCTCACCGACCTGGACGCCGTCGATCCACTCCGGCTCGACCCAGTGCTCCTGCTGCGGGATGTCCCGCCGGTGACCGCCGTCCTCGAGGTCGATCCACACCTCCGCCGACGAGCCGTGCGGAAGGTGTACGGCGAACCACGGGGTCCAGCCCTCCCGCATCACCACGGTCGCCGGCAGCGTCCGGCGCCAACGCGCCTGCTGGTGCTCGGCCAGCGCCAGGGCCGCCTTCTCCGGCGTCGACGCGTCCACACCGAGGGCCGCGAGCACGTCGGCCACGACCTCGCTGGAGACGATCACATGCTCGCCCTGCCAGTTCCAGTACTCCGTCGCCACGCCATGGGCAACCGCTAGCTCGACAAGGGCCGGAGTAGGAGCAGTCACCCCAGCGAGTCTGCCGTATCAACGGCACCCACGGCCAAACGGCGCGCGTTGCAGACCCCTCTTACGCGTTCGAGCGGCGCCGGCTGAGCATGAGGACGGCCAGCAGGAGGACCGCACTGGCGACGACGAGGCCGATGGCGACGCCGGCCAGGTTGTCGGTCAGTTGGTACAGGGCGGTCGGCCAGATGACCAGGAGGATCGCGCAGCCGACCACGGCGTACGCCGAGCGCCGGGTCCGCCCGTACGCGACCAGCAGCGCCGCGGGGCCCGCCGTACCGACGGCCAGCGCCATGATCTCGCCGCGCTCCTGGACCAGCCAGCAGATCGACGAGCTGAACATCGCCGCTCCGGCCAGTGACCACGACGTCACCTGATCGCGCACCAGACCGAGCATCGCGAACACGAACGCGACGATGATGAACCCGGTCCCGGCGATCCCCGCACTGTTCGGCGCCGACCCGGTGTCCGGAGTGAGGACATCTGCCGTGATCACCAACACACCCACGGCCAGGATCCCGAACGTTGCCACCAGCAACGAAGGCTGCTGCAGCCAGCACACCCCACCGGCCGCCAGCGCAAGCGCGATCGCGACCCCGGTGACCCGGCCGGCCTCCCCCTCGATCGCCACGTACGTCGCGAAGCCGGCCACGCAGCAGCCCAAGGCCGCGAGCGCCGAGCTCAGCTGTTCCCGGCGCCGCACCAGCGCCAGCACCACCGCGGCCCCGAGCAGCACGACCGCGGCGGCCGTGCCGGTGGTGATCCGGGCGGCGCGGCCCATTTCGCCCCAGTTCGCCAAGGTCAGGAGCGCGACGGCGCCGAGCAGCAGCGCCCCGCCGATGTAGCCGAGCACCTCCACCAGCGCACTCGTGTGGGCCGGAACGGGCGGCCGCTTGCCCTTGGCCGGCTCCGGCTCGGGCGGCTCCTGCCGCGGACGTGGCCGGCCGGGGTCGGCGAGCGCCGCGGCGATCTCGGCGTCGGCGGCGTCCCGGATCGAGTCGGCCTGGTACTGGCGCAGCACACCAGCGCTCACGAGCCTTGAAAGCTCGTCGTCCAGCCGGCTCGACATGCTTTTCCGTCTCCTTGTCAGCCCTACTAACATCAGGCGGCGAGATGCCTATTCTGACCAGCTACCTTGTGTCCCTAGTCAGTCACCCCCTGTTTTCCTCGTCGTTGAGTCTGCCGGACACGTTCCCGACGTTCTTCCGGATGGGCAACGACGGCAAGCTGGAGGTGACCGATCAGGTCGTGGTCGTGCCGGCCCGGATCGCCGGCCTGATCATCGGCTTCTTCGTGCTGCGCTGGCTGCTGCACAAGATCATCCGCCGGTTCGCCCGGCGGACCGGCAACGGTGCCGTGGCCGGCGTCCTGTCCAAGTCGAAGCTCGGCCAGGGGTTCGTGGAGAGCACGCTCGCCAGCGAGCGCCGGACCCAGCGCGCGGAGACGATCGCCTCGCTGCTGTGCAGCGCGATCACCATCGTGCTGAGCGCGGTCCTGGTGGTGATGGTGCTCGCCGAGCTCGGCTTCAACATCCTCCCGGTGATCGCGTCCGCGAGCATCATCGGCGTGGCGCTCGGCTTCGGCGCGCAGACGCTGGTGAAGGACTTCCTGGCCGGCGTGTTCATGATCTTCGAGGACCAGTACGGCGTCGGCGACCTGATCGACATGGAGAAGGCGACCGGCGTCGTGGTCGCGGTCGGCCTGCGGATCACCACGCTGCGCGGCGAGGACGGCACCACCTGGTACGTCCGCAACGGCGAGGTCCTCCGGGTCGGCAACCTGACCACCCGCGACCCGAACAGCACCCTCACCTCCGGCGTCGGCTCCGGCACCGAGAAGGAAGAAGAGGCCAAGGCCGACGACAGCGCGGCCGCCGAGAAGCAGGACGAGGCCCGGAGCTGAGACGCGAACGCCTCCCGTGCCGAGGCACGGGAGGCGTCAGAGCGGTGATTCAGCGCCGTGGTTCAGCGCCGTGGTTCAGCGCCGGCGGTTCAGGCGGTGAAGGTGACGTCCAGGGTGATCGGGACGGCGGACAGCGCCTGCGAGACCGGGCAGTTCTTCTTCGCGCCCTCGGCGAACTCCGCGAACTCGTCGGCGGTCAGCCCGGGCACGTTGCCGTTCACGGCCAGCTTGATCCCGGTGATGCCCTCACCCGGCTGGAAGGTCACGTCGGCCTGGGTGTCGATCGACGCCGGCGGGTTGCCGGCCTGCGCCAGCGCGTGCGACAGGGCCATCGAGAAGCAGGTGGAGTGCGCGGCCGCGATCAGCTCCTCCGGGCTGGTCTTGCCGTTGGCGTCGTTCGCGCGGGAGGCCCAGGTGACGTCATACGTGCCGACACCGGACGACTCCAGGGCGACCTTGCCGGCGCCCTCCATCAGCGAGCCTTCCCAGTGGGCCTTCGCCGTACGAGTGGTAGCCATGCTCGTGTTGTCTCCTTCTGGAAGATTCAGACAGTGGTTCAGCGGCCGGACACGTCGATCGCGCCCGGGTACTGCGGTTCGTCGGTGTTCACCATGCTGTGCGCGGCCATCACCATGTAGCGCCAGATCTCCTCGTCCCGCTCCGGGGACAGGGCGATCTCGTCGAGCGCGGCCCGCATGTGGCCGAGCCACCGGTCCCGCGCGCCCGGGGTGACGGCGAACGGGGCGTGCCGCATCCGCAGCCGGGGGTGCCCGCGCTGCTCGGAGTACGTCTTCGGGCCGCCCCAGTACTGCTCGAGGAACATCCGGAAGCGCACCTCGGCCGGACCGAGGTCCTCCTCCGGGTACATCGCCCGCAGTTCCGGATCGGCGGCAACCCCGCGGTAGAACGCTGCCACCAACCGGTGGAAGGTCTCCGCCCCACCGACGGCGTCGTAGAAGCTCTGCTGCTCACTCATGTCGGACCCAGTCTCTCAACTGGTCACAAGGTGTCGGAGGAGGGCTGCCTTTTCGGTGTCGCCGAGGGGCCGTTTGGCGTGGGTGGCGCCGTCCACGGCGACGATCACCGACTCCGCCTTGGCGTACAGGTCCTCCGCGCCGGCGCTGCGGTCGACGATGCGGGAGCCGAGCGTGTACGACGACGTACCGACCGACGCGATCCATACGTCCACGTCGTACGGCGGGTGCCGGAGCAGGATCGGACGCAGGTAGTCCACCGTCTGGCTGACCAGGACGCACGGGTACTGCGCGAAGAAGTCGCCCGTCGTCTCCATCACCTGCCCGAGGAACGCGATTCGCGCCTCCTGCAGGTAGTCGAAGTACCGCACGTTGTTCACGTGGTCGTAGGAGTCGATGTCGGACCACCGGACCAGGACCGGGTGTGTATACATCAGGCGCCCACCAGCTTCTCCAGGGCGGTCCGCTCGACCGGGGTGATCCGGCGCAGGCGGTTGGCGGTGAAGTCGAACGGGACCAGCTTGGTCCGCGCCTCGACGTACGTCCGGCGTTCCGGCTCGGCGTCGAGGATCTCGTAGTCGACCGTGAACGACGCGGCCCGGATCTCGCTGATCCAGAGCTCGATCCGCACCGGCTCGGGCCGGAAGTGCAGCGGCGCGCGGTACTGCACCTCGTGCCGGGCCACCAGCAGGCCGGTCTCGAGGTTGTCGGCGCCGAGCTCCTTCGCGGTCCGGAACAGGAAGTCCACGCGGGCGTCCTGGAGGTAGTCCACGTACCGGCCGTTGTTCACATGGCCGAGCGCGTCCATGTCGCCCCAGCGCAACGGGCAGTGGTAAACGTGGCGGTTCCTCATACTTTGCCCACCCCACCGCCCCGGTCTGTGATGATCCACACCACGATCATGTCATCCGGGGTACTTCCCGGGTGACTGACCGTGGGTAATGTCATCTCCGGCAGACCAGTGGACCGAATGGAGTGGTTGATGAGTACGCAGCGGGTGGCGATCGTGACCGGGGCGGCCCGGGGAATCGGCGCGGCCATCGCGCAGCGGCTCGCCGCGGACGGTAACGCCGTCGCGGTCGTCGACCTCGACGAGGGCGCCTGCGAGGCGACCGTGAAGGCCATCACCGAGGCCGGCGGCAGGGCGATCGGCGTCGGCGCCGACGTCAGCAAGGCCGAGCAGGTCACGGCCGCCGTCGAGCGGGTGGCCGCGGAGCTCGGCGCGCCGACGATCCTGGTCAACAACGCCGGCGTCCTGCGGGACAACCTGCTGTTCAAGATGTCCGAGGACGACTGGGACACGGTCATGTCGGTGCACCTCAAGGGCAGCTTCCTGATGTCGAAGGCCTGCCAGGCGCACATGGTCGAGGCCAAGTACGGCCGGATGGTGTTCCTCTCCTCGACGTCGGCCCTCGGCAACCGCGGCCAGGCGAACTACGCGTCCGCGAAGGCCGGCCTGCAGGGCCTGGCGAAGACGCTCGCCATCGAGCTGGGCAAGTTCGGTGTCACGGCGAACGCGATCGCGCCGGGGTTCATCGAGACCGACATGACGGCCGCGACCGCGGCCCGGGTCGGCGTCGACTTCGAGGAGTTCAAGAAGGCGACCGCCGCGAGCATCCCGGTGCAGCGCACCGGCAAGCCGGAGGACATCGCCGCCGCGGCGTCGTTCTTCTGCAGCGAGGAGGCCGGCTTCGTGTCCGGCCAGGTCCTGTACGTCGCCGGCGGACCGCGGAACTAGGAGGCAGGCGACATGCCGCAGACGTTCAACGGCGTCGACGAGGTGGTGCACGCGGTCGGCACGACGCTCGGTGAGAGCGCGTGGCTGGAGATCACCCAGGAGCAGGTGAACCAGTTCGCCGACGCGACCGGTGACCACCAGTGGATCCACGTCGACGTCGACCGCGCCGCGAAGGGCCCGTACGGCGGGACGATCGCGCACGGTTACCTGACGCTGAGCCTGATCGCCCGCTTCGGCGACGAGCTGTTCAAGGTCGACGGCGTGACCGCGAAACTCAACTACGGCGTCAACAAGGTCCGCTTCCCGGCCCCGGTCCCGGTCGGCGCCCGGGTCCGCGCCGGCGCCTCGATCGCGAACGCCGTACAGACGCCCGCCGGCGTCCAGGTCTCCCTCAACTGGGTGATCGAACTGGAGAACTCCACCAAGCCGGCCTGCGTCGCCGAAACGGTCGTCCTGCTCGTCCCCTGAGTCAGATGCCGTCGACGAAGAACAGCGACACCACGCCGACGACCACGGTCCCACCGAGTCCGACGACCCAGCCGAGTGCGCCGGTGTCGACCAGATCCTGTCCGTGGAGCCCCAGCAGGCCGGCCAGCGCGAGCACGGCCGCTCCCACGCTGCCACCGGTGAGCAGGCTCGGCACGACGATGCGCGACGACCGCTGGAAGACCAGGCCGCCGAGCACCGCGATCAGAACTGCGATCGCCGCCAGCACGATCAGACCGGCACGGCCGGCCGGCGCGTCGGAGTCCGCGCGACCGAGTGCCGTCACGCTGCTCACCGATGCCGCGAGCAGGCCGAAGCCGGCGACGAAGTAGATCCCGTCGCCGAACTCCACCCAGAAGTACGTCTTGTAGTAGTGCTGCCGGTCCTTGCGATCGGTCAGAGTGGCGAGGAACGACCCACCCAGGGCACAGGCCAAGCCGGCGAGGCAGGTGATGAGCAGTGGGCGGTCCATCCCCACCACTATCTCCTGGCGCCACCCAGGCGGCAACACGAATCAGAGCGGGCAGATCAGCACCGCGTGCGTCGCGATGCGGTGGTAGCCGAGCCATTCGTTGACGGCGATCATGGGGGCGTTGCCGTCGTAGTTGGCGGTGTAGGCGCCGTGCACTCCGGCCTCGGCGGCGCGGTGCAGGGCCGCGGCTTTGACCAGCTTGGCCAGGCCGCGGCCGCGGTACTCGGGCATCGTCGAGGTCATCTTCGACCAGATCATCGTGTGGTCGCCGAGCCCCAGCGTGAACGCGACCACCCGGCCCTCGGACACGGCGGCGACGCTCAGATCGAGCACCGTGTCCGGGTTCCGCCAGACCCCCGCCAGCCAGTCGTCGTACGGCCGGGTGGAGATCTTGGCGTCGCCCGGTTTGGTGCGCTGGGCAACCATGTCGGCCTCGTACAGCAGCCGCGGATCGACGGCGCCGGCCGGCAACAGCTCCACGCCGCTCGGGATCTCGGGCAACTCCGGCGCCTTCCGCGGATCGATGCCCGCGTAGTGCACCTGGCGCGTCTGCCGGTACCCGAACCGGGCCGCCCAGGCGACCGATCCCGGGTCCGCGAACACTCGCGCCGACGTCGCGCCGGCCGCCCTCAGGTTGGCGTGCGTTGCCTCCAGCAACCGCGTCCCGATCCCCCGGCGCCGGTACTCCGGCCGGACCAGCACCCGCAACTCCCCGTCCAGCGGGTCGGAGCCGGCGATCAGGCCGTCCGTCGCCCAGCCCGCGAGCGTGGCGTCGTCGCCGACGGCCGCGAACGTTCCCCGACCGGGCGCGTTCCCGGTGCCGATCCGGCGGGCGAGCGCGCCCCGGGTGGTCACCAGGTACGGCACCAGTGCGTCGTGCAGCGCGACCGCCGCGTCCACATCGCGTGGCTCAGCCGCCCTGATCTCCATCTGAAACTCCTTGGGCACTCCAACGACACCGAAGTCTCCCGGAATCTAGCGCCATTTCAGGTGCATACCGGAAGTGAACCCATTACAGCTCTGTCTCAGAGGGTTTTCAGCAGCCCCAGCTCGGTCTGCACCCGGCGGTACCCGAGCCAGTTGTTGACGGCCAGCATCGGGCCGTTCTCGTCGTCGTTGGACGTGTACGCCGAGGTGATCCCGGCCGCCGCCGCGCGCCGGAGCGCGACCGATTTCACCAGCTTCGCCAGGCCGGTCCCGCGGTACGCCGGAACCGTGCCGGTCATGCCCGACCACATCCGGTCCGCGGCCGTCTCGACGACGGTGAAGGCCGCCAGCTCCTCGCCGGCCATCGCGCCGACGCTGAGCGACCTGTCCACCGAGGGGCTGTTCCAGACCTCCTCCAGCCACTGGTCGTAGTCGACCGAGTCCAGCGGCGAGTCGCTCGGCTCGTCCAGCGACGCGATCGTGTCGGCCGTGTACGCCGTCCGCGGATCCACGCTGTCCAGCGCCACGAGCTCGATCCCCGCCGGGGTCTCCGGCTGCTCGGGCAGCGCCGCCGTCAGGTCGAGGCCGGCGAAGTGCATCTGCCGCGTCCCGTCGTACCCGAGGTTGCGCGCGAACTCGAGCCCGTCGGGCTGCACGAAGGTCCGGACCCGGACCGCGCCGACCTCGGTGAGGTGCTGGTGCAGACGTTCGGCGAGCTCGCTGCCGATGCCCTGCTTACGGTGGTCCGGATGCACATAGATGCTGAGGTGGGCCTGCCCCGGCTCGCTGGTCCACACGTTGATCCCGGCCGACGCCCAAGCGACGATCTCACCCTCGTGCTCGGCGACCAGCGGCAGGAACCGCTCCTTCGGCGACTGCACCGTGATCAGGTGCCGCGTCGCCGCGGCCGACATCACCTTGTACGGCGCGACCACCGCCCGGACCGTTGCCACCGCCTCGGCATCGTCCCCCACCGCCAGCCGTACCACCGCCCGAGTCGTCATGCCCGGACCCTAGCCAGCAGGCAGGGCACCCGCCACGGATTAAGTGACGGGATCGCGCGCGTCCCGTGATTCGGATGTGCGCCGGACTCGTACTACAGTGGCGCGGTGCTGTCGGACTGATCGCCCCGACCGCCGGAAGTGCCATCGTGGTTCCACGCGACGGGGTCACCGGCGGCGGGGCGTCCGGGCCTAGGCTTGAGCTCATGCAGATCCCCGACGGTGCGGCGGCCGCCCGGACACTGGCCGGCCTGATGGTCTCCGACGCACCGCGCCCCGAGTTCGCCGAGCCGTTCCGCCCGTTCGCACCGCTGATCGGGAGCTGGGACCTCGACGTCGCCTGGTACGACGAGAGCGGTGCCGTGATCCGGCAGACCACGGGGGAATGGCATTTCGCCTGGGCGCTCGACGGCCGCGCGGTCGCCGACATCTGGATCACCCCGAGCCGAGCAGCGCGGGCGACCGACGGCGACGGGGAGTGGGGACTGTCGATCCGGATCTACGATCCCGGACTGGAGGCGTTCCGCTCGACCTGGCTGGGCCCGAAGGCCGCGTTCGTGATGCCGTTCATCGCCCACGCGACCGGGGACACCATCACGCTCGAGGCGCAGAACGCCAGTACCCGCTGGCAGTTCACCGGCATCACGACGACAGGATTCCACTGGCGCAACGAGGACATCGGTGCCGACGGCAACGTGATCCTGCGGCAGACGTTCGTGGCCACCCGTCAGCCGTAGGTCGCCACCGCCGCCTTCGCCAGCTCGAGCATCCGCGCCCTGATGCCGGCCGGCTCCAGCACCTCGACATCGCCGGCGAACCCCAGCAGCACGCCGCACGCGGCCTCGCGTACCCGGAAGTGCATCCGCAGGTGCGGCCATTCGTCGTCGGCCGGTACGTCGCGGGCCGCCTCCCCCTTGACCAGCATCGGCGTGGCGATCCGCCGGACCATCTCCACCCGGTCCGGCCGCACCCGAACCAGCACGTCCGCCCCGACCGGCAGCTGCCGCTCTAGCCCTGAGCGCAACCGCTCCCACTCGGCGCGGACGTCCAGCCCTTCCGGCCGCTCCGCCGCCTCGTCGAGTACGTCGGCCTGCTCGACACGGGAGACCCGGTACATCCGCGCGGCACCGCGATGCGCAGCCACCAGGTACCACCTGCCAGCCTGCTCCACGAGTCCCCACGGATCGACGGTTCGTTGCTGAACGCCCTCACTCGCCGACGCGTAGCGCAGCCGCACCCGGCGGCGGGTGACGACGGCCTGCCGCAGCACCGGCAACGCGCCGGTGTCCTCGGTGTCGGCGAACCACCGCCGCCGGTCCACCACGATCGCGCCCGACAACGCGTCCGCATCGCCTTGCAGCTCGGCGGGCAACGTCGCGGACAGCTTCCCCATCGCCGAGTGCAGCGCGTCCCGCAGCCCGAGCTCCTCCGACAGCGCCGCTCGCCCGGACCAGGCGAACAGCGCCTGCGCCTCGCGCGGCGTCAGCTCACTCACGTCGGCGCGATACCCGGGCAGCAGCACGCAGCCCCCGTTGCGCCCACGCTCGGAGTACACCGGTACGCCGGCCGCCGACAACGCCTCCATGTCCCGCATGACGGTCCGCGTCGACACCTCGAGCCGCTCGGCCAGCTCCCGCGCGCTCAGCCGCTCGTGCCGCTGCAGCAACAGGATGATCTGCAACAACCGGTCCGCGCGCATGTCCTCAACAATATGGGACAGAGGATGTCGTATATACCCCTCGAAGCTGGTCTTCATGACCAACGACCCACGCGCACTGTTCGTCCGCGCCCTCGACCAGACCCAGCAGCTCGTCGACACCACCGGGCCCGACGACCTCGACCGCCAGACACCCTGCGACGAGTACGACGTCCGCACTCTCCTCGGCCACCTGCTCACGGTCGCGGCGCGGATCGACCTGGCGCTGAACGGCGGCGACCCGCTGACCGTCCCCGTCGTCACCACCGGAGTCGACGACGTCCCGGCCGCCTGGAAGGAACGCCGCGTCGCGCTCGACGCCACCCTGGCCGACGACTCGATCCTCGGGCGGATCTGCAAGCTGCCTTGGGGCACCTTCCCCGGCGCAGCAGCCATCGCCGCGTACACGGGTGAGCTCGCCACCCACGCCTGGGACCTGGCCACGGCGACCGGCCGCCGTGACCAGCTCGACGAGGAGCTCGCGGCACAGGTGCTTCCGATGGTTCGGCAGTACGTCCCGGCCGAGCAGCGCGGCGGGCACATACCGTTCGGCCCGGTGGTGCCGGTGGCCGCCGACGCGCCGCCGTACGACCAACTGGCGGGCTGGCAGGGCCGCCGGCCCTAGGCGATCCCACCGTTCAGCATCAGCCCGCCGTCGATGGTGATGGTCTGGCCGGTGATCCACGACGCCTCGTCGGACAGCAGGAACCACACCAGTGAGGCGACGTCTTCCGGCCGGCCCAGCCGTCCCAGCGGGTACGTCGACGCCACCTTCTCCTCACGGCCCTCGTAGAGCGCTCCGGCGAACTTTGTCTTCACCACCGCCGGGGCCACGGCGTTGACCCGGATCTCCGGAGCCAGCTCGACGGCGAGCTCCTGCGTGACCCGGGACACCATCGCCTTGGTCGCGCCGTACCACCCGATGCCGGGCGACGGCCCCTGACCGGCCACCGAGGACAGGTTGACCACGGCCCCGCCGTGTGCGCGCATCCACGCGTCCCGGCAGGCCCGCACCCAGGCGATCGCGGCCAGCACGTTGGTGTCCACCATCTTGGCCGCGACCGTCTGGTCGACGTCCAGCAGCTTTCCGTAGATCGGGTTGATGCCGGCGTTGTTCACCAGCAGGTCCACCGAGCCGTACGTCGCCACCGCGGCCGCCACCACCTGCGACCGGTGCTCCGGGTCGGCGGCCTTGCCGGCCACCGCGAGCGCGTGCTCCCGGCCGCCCAGGGCCTCGACCGCCTGGTCGAGGGTCTCCTGGGTCCGGCCGGTGATGACGACCCGCGCGCCGTCGGCCACCAGGCGCTGCGCGATCGCCAGCCCGATACCGCGTGAGGCGCCGGTGACGATCGCCGTCCGGCCGTCGAGGCTCATCAGCTGAGGCGCTCGAGAACGATCGCCATCCCCTGCCCGCCGCCGACGCACATGGTCTCGAGGCCGAACTGCTTGTCCTCGAACTGCAGACCGTTGACCAGCGTGGTCATGATCCGCGCACCGGTCGAACCGAACGGGTGACCGAGCGCGATCGCGCCGCCGTGCACGTTCAGCTTGTCCTCGTCGATCCCGAGCTCGCGCGCGGAGCCGATCACCTGGACCGCGAACGCCTCGTTGATCTCGACCAGGTCGATGTCGTTGATGCTCATCCCGGCCCGGGCCAGCGCCTGCTTCGAGGCCTCGACCGGCCCGAGTCCCATGATCTCCGGCGACAGACCGCTGACGCCGGTCGACACGATCCGCGCCAGCGGCGTCAGGCCGAGTTCGCGTGCCTTGGTGTCGCTCATGATCACGACCGCCGCGGCACCGTCGTTCAGCGGGCAGCAGTTCCCGGCCGTCACGGTGCCGTCGGGGCGGAACACCGGCTGCAGCTGGCTCACCTTCTCCAGCGTCGTCCCGGCCCGCGGGCCGTCGTCCTTGCTCACCACGGTCCCGTCCGGCAGCGTCACCGGCGTGATCTCGCGCTCGAAGAACCCGTTGTTGATCGCCTTCTCGGCGAGGTTCTGCGAGCGGACGCCGAAGACGTCCTGGTCTTCGCGGCTGATGCCCCGCAGGGTCGCCACGTTCTCCGCGGTCTGGCCCATCGAGATGTAGATGTCCGGGATCTGCCCGTCCGCGCGCGGGTCGTGCCAGGTGTCGTTGGTCTCGGCGTACTTCTCGGTCCGCGCGACGGCGTCGGTGAAGAGCGGGTTGAACGAGCTCGGGTCGCCGACACCGGCGGAGCCGAAGTTCTTGTACCGCGAGACGCACTCGACGCCGGCGCTGACGAAGATGTCGCCCTCGCCGGACTTGATCGCGTGGTACGCCATTCGCGCGGTCTGCGTCGACGACGCGCAGAACCGGTTGACCGTGGTCGCCGGCGTGTTGTCCCAGCCGAGCTGCACCGCGACCCGGCGCGCCATGTTGCCGCCGTGCTCGTCGTGCGGCTCTGCGCACCCGAGCGCCAGGTCCTCGATCTGGTCGCCGGTCAGGCCCACCTTCTCGACCGCGGCCTCGATCATCTGTACGACGAGGTCGTCCGGCCGGATCGTGGTCAGCGACCCCTTGTACGCGCGGCCGATCGGCGACCGGGCCGTGGACACGATGACTGCTTCAGGCATGGTCAGTTCCCTTTCAGAGGCCCAGGTCGCGGCCGATGAGTTCCTTCATGATCTCGTTCGAGCCGGCCCAGATCTTGGTCACGCGGGCGTCGCGCCAGGCGCGCGCGACCCGGTACTCGTTCATGTAGCCGTAGCCGCCGTGCAGCTGGACGCAGGCATCCAGGATTTCGTTCTGCACCTGGGCGCTCCACCACTTCGCCTTCGCCGCGTCCACCGCGGACAGCCGGTCCTCGTCGTGCGCGACGATCGCGTTGTCGACGTACGACTGGGTGACCTCGGCCTTGGTGACCAGCTCGGCGATCAGGAACTTGTTGTACTGGAACGAGCCGACCGGCTGGCCGAACGCCTTGCGCTGCTTCACGTAGTCGATCGTCTCGGCCAGGATCTGCGTGGCGTGCGCGATGTTCGACACCGCGGCGCCGATCCGCTCCTGCGCCAGCCGCTCCATCATGTGGATGAAGCCGCGGTCCAGCTCGCCGAGCACGTTGTCGTCGCCGACGAACAGGTCCTCGAAGAACAGCTCCGACGTACCGGATTCGGTCTGGCCGACCTTGTCGAGCTTGCGGCCGCGGGCGAAGCCCTCCATGCCCTCCTCGACCACGAACAGCGTGATGCCCTTCGCGCCCTTGTCCGGGGTCGTGCGGGCCGCCACGATCACCAGGTCGGCCATGTCGCCGTTGGTGATGAAGGTCTTCGAGCCGTTCAGCACCCAGCCGCCGTCGGCCTTCTTCGCGGTGGTCTTAAGCGCGGCCAGGTCCGAACCGCCGGACGGCTCGGTCATCCCGATCGCGGCGACGTACTCGCCGGCGCAGAACTTCGGCAGCCAGCGCTGCTTCTGTTCCTCGGTGCCGAGGTCCACGAAGTACGGCGCGGCGCAGTCGTAGTGGATGCCGAAGCAGCTCGACAGCGAGGCGGAGACCTTCGACACCTCCTCGGCGAACACCGCGTTGAACCGGTAGTCGCCGACGCTCGAGCCGCCGTACTCCTCCGGCACGTCGAGGCCGAGGAAGCCCTGCTTCCCGGCCTCCAGCCAGGCGGCGCGGTCGATCGTCTTCGCTTCGAGGAACTGCTCCATCCGCGGCACCAGCGAGCGGTCGCAGTACTCCTTGGCGCTGGCGCGGAAGGCGTGGTGGTCCTCGCCGAAGATGACGCGCTCCATGGGGCCTCCCCGAGGATTGAGACAAATGGCTAAGCGCTTGCTTAGCTTCACGCGTTCGGTGCAAGGTGTCAACGTGTCCGCAGTCACCGATCCCCTGGTGTGGGAGCACGTCCAGCCGGCCGCGGCGCGCCGGCTGCTGACCGGCGCCGTCGACGCCTTCGCCGAGCGCGGCTACCAGGCCACCACCACCCGCGACATCGCCTCGCGCGCCGGGATGAGCCCCGCCGCGCTGTACGTCCACTACCCGTCGAAAGAGCGGCTGCTCTTCGAGATCAGCCTCTACGGCCACAATGCGGCCCTCGACGTCCTACGGTCCGCCGACACCGGTTCCGCGCCTGCGGACCGGCTCCGCTCGCTGGTCGCCGCCTTCACCGCCTGGCACGCGGAGCACCACACGATCGCGCGCGTGGTCCAGTACGAGCTCGCCGCCCTGTCACCCGAGCACCTGGCCGAGGTCGCGACGATCCGCCGGGCGATCTCCGCCCAGATCGAGCAGGTTCTCACTGACGGCGTGGCCGCGGGCGAGTTCACCGTGCCCGACCTGCCCGGCACCACCCTCGCCGTGCTCTCGCTGTCCATCGACGTCGCCCGGTGGTACACCCCGCACCGCGGCGACCCGGCCGCGCTCGGCAAGCTGTACGCCGACCTCGCGCACCGCATGGTCCAGGCATAGCAAAGACCCCGCACCGGGCGGCGCGGGGTCTTTCGGGTTTGCTGGGTGGGTCAGGCCTGCAGCGCGGCCTGGACGTCGAGGTGGATGTCCACCTTGTCACCGATCAGCAGCTTGCCGCCCTCGAGCGGCACGTTGAAGTCGATGCCCCACTCCTTGCGGCTGATCGACGCGGAGGCCTCGAAACCGATGATGGTCTGGCCGTAGGCGTTCTGGTCGACGCCGAGGAACTCGACGGCCAGCTCGATCGGCTTGGTGACGTCCTTGATGGTCAGCTCGCCGGCCAGGACGTAGTCGTCGCCCTCGGGCTTGATGGCGGTGCTGACGAAGGTCATCTTCGGGCTGTTCTCGGCGTCGAAGAAGTCGCCGGAGCGCAGGTGCCCGTCGCGCTGCTCGCTGCGGGTGTGCACCGACGCCAGCTCGATCGCGACGTTGGTCGTGGACTCCTCGATGCTGTCCTTGACGACGATCTCGCCGCTGAACTCCTGGAAGGTGCCGCGGACCTTGGTCATCAGGTGCCGGACGGTGAAGCCGACCTCGCTGTGCGCGGTGTCGAGGGCGTACGTGCCGGCGACCAGGCCGGGGATGCTGCTGGTCGGGGTGCCGGTGGTGGTGTCGCTCATGGGGTCCTCTCGGAAAGGGTCGTACTGGTCGGGGGCGACGCAGCCTCGGTAGTTAAAACTTCAACCGATGACTACGACAGTAGGCAGTAACGGTTTAAAAGTCAACTACATTCCCGCTACACTGTTCCCGTGACGATGGAGACTGAGATGGACCGGGGGACTCGGTGGCTCGACGCCGAGCAGCAGGTGGCGTGGCGTGCGTACCTGCTGGGCACTGCACGCCTGATGGCCAAACTCGACGACGATCTGCGCCAGTTCGGCCTCGGAATCAACGACTACGAGATCCTGGTGCGGCTCTCCGAGGCGCCCGACCGGCGGCTCCGGATGGCCGACCTAGCCGACCGGCTGCACCAGAGCCGGTCCCGCCTGACGCACACCGTCGGCCGCCTGGAGGCCGCCGAACTGGTCCGCCGCACGTCGTGCACGAGCGACAAGCGGGGCGTCTGGGCCGAGCTGACCGACGCCGGCTTCGCCCTGCTCGAGCAGGCCGCGCCGTTCCACGTCGAGGGCGTCCGGGAGAACCTGGTCGACCTCGCCAGCCCCGAGGACTTCGCCGCCGTCGGCCGGGTCTTCGACGCCGTTTCCGAGCACATCGGCCAACGCTGAAGCCGACGGCTAAAGCGTTTGAGACCGGCCGTCCGCATCGGGGAACCTTCTTCGCGTGACGGAACTCCCCCAGGACGGCCGGGCCGGTATCGACGCAGCGCTGGTACGGCGACTGATCGCACAGCAGTTCCCGCAGTGGGCCGACCTCCCGGTGACACCGGTCGAGGTCGACGGCTGGGACAACCGGACGTACCGGCTCGGCGCCGGGCTGACCGCTCGGCTGCCGACGCACGCGAGCTACGTGGCGGCCGTGGACAAGGAGCACACGTGGCTGCCGGTTCTCGGTCCACAGCTCCCGGTCGAGATCCCCGAGGCCGTCGCGAAGGGTGCACCCGGCGAGGGCTACCCGCACCCCTGGGCGATCCGGCGCTGGATCGACGGCCGGACCGCGTCAGCGGACACCGTGACGGACCTGCCCGGCTTCGCTCGGTCGATCGCGGAGTTCATCCGCGCCCTGCAGGACGTCGACCCCACCGGCGGGCCGCTCGCCGGTGCGCACAGCTTCCATCGCGGCGGGCCCCCGGCGTACTACCACGACGAGACGATCGAGGCCCTCGCCGCACTGAAGGGCCGGATCGACACCGATCTCGCGCGTGAGGTGTGGGACGCGGCGCTGACGACGTCCTGGGACCGGCCGCCGGTGTGGTTCCACGGCGACATCGCCAACGGCAACCTGCTGGTCCGCGACGGCCGGCTCTGCGCGGTCATCGACTTCGGTACGTCGGGAGTCGGCGACCCTGCGTGCGACCTGGTGATCGCCTACACGTTCTTCTCCGGCGCCTCCCGCGCCACCTTCCGGGAGACGGTCGACCAGGACGCCGGCACCTGGGCCAGGGCCCGCGGCTGGGCGCTCTGGAAGGCGCTCATCACCGAGGACCTGCGCGTCGTCGGCAACGTTTTGACAGACTATCTGGCGCAGACCGTTTAGCCGCGCGGCAACCGGCGTTACCGTCGGAAGATGTGGTGGTTTCTGGCCGCCTTGGGGGGCGGGAGTTTGGCACTCGCGGGCCGGTACTTCTGGGACCGGCGAGCCGCCCAGCGCGGTGACGCCGAGGAACTGGAGCAGATCCGCAAGCTGGCCGACGAGGACGTGACGCTGCTCGGCGAGGAGCTGCGGCGGCTGGACACGCAAGTGGAAGGGCATCCGCTCGACCCGGACGCTCGGGCGGACTACCAGGTGGCACTCGACGCGTACGAGGCGGCGCAGCGGGCAGTCACGCGCATCCGGAGCGCCGAGGGCATCAGCTCCGTCACCGACACGCTCGCGACCGGTCGCTACGCGATCGTCTGCGTCCAGGCGCGGATGCGCGGCGAGCCGGCGCCGGAGCGCCGGGTTCCGTGCTTCTTCAACCCGCAGCACGGTCCGTCGACGACCGACATCGTCTGGACCCAGCCGAAGTACGGAACCCGGACCGTCCCGGCCTGCGCGCAGGACGCCGCCCGCATCCGCGCGGACGAGGAGCCTGAGGTCCGCCTTGTCCACTATGGCGGCCGCCGCGTCCCGTACTGGCAGGCCGGCGCCGCCGTCACGCCGTACGGGCAGGGGTACTTCGCGGCCGGCGCCGGCGCGAGCTACATCCCGCTCGCCGGCTTCGAGGCCCAGAGCGGCGCGGCCGGCGGCTGGGGTGACATCGGCATGCACGGGCATGACTTCGGCGGTTTCGACGGTGGCGGTTTCGACGGTGGCGGTTTCGACGGTGGCGGGATCGACGGGGGCGGCGACGGCTGACTCAGACGTACGCCGTGACGCCTTCGTACTCCCCCACCGGAGCGGCGCCGACCGCCTCGTACTCGAGCAGCATGAG
This sequence comes from Kribbella sp. NPDC003505, assembly GCF_040610875.1. Taxonomy (NCBI): domain Bacteria; kingdom Bacillati; phylum Actinomycetota; class Actinomycetes; order Propionibacteriales; family Kribbellaceae; genus Kribbella; species Kribbella sp. NPDC003505. The sequence continues at coordinate 783,116 of NZ_JBEXNA010000001.1, forward strand.
CCCGCTCGGCGTCGACTCCTGCGCCTGAAGCCTCAGCCCTGCCGTGTCACCCGGCGGCTCGAACAACCGCCTTCCGGCGCCGAGTACGGTCGGCGCGACGACCAGCCGCACCAGGTCGACCAGCCCCGCCTTCAACAGCGCGTACCCGAGCCGTGCGCTGCCGTGGATCTGCAGCTCGCCGCCTGGCTGCCGCTTCAGCTCGCCGACGTCGTCGAGGCCGGTCAGCACCGTCGTCGGATGCCAGGTGCCCGCGGTTCGCGTGCTGGTCACGACGTACTTCGGTAGGGAGTTCATCCGCTCCGTGTACGGATCATCGGGATCAGTGATTTGCGGCCAGTCGCGCGCGAACGCGTCGTACGTGCGTCGCCCCAGGAGCAGCCCGTCGGCGTGTCGGAGCCATTCGGCCGTCCGGCGTACGAAGAGCTCGTCGATGTACGGCACGAGCCACCCGCCGCGTGTGAAGCCGTCGCTCGTGTCCTCGGTCGGCGAGCCCGGCCCCTGGCTGACGCCGTCGAGCGTCACGAACTCCGTCAGTACGAGCTTCATCTCTCCACCAACGTCGCCAGCTGCTCGGTGACCGTTCCCCAGCCGTCCGCGAACCCCATTTCCGCATGCCGGCCGCGAGTGGCCGGGTCACCGTGCCGAGCGATCATCCGGTACGCCGTACCGTCCGGGTGGTCGTCCAGGAGCACCTCGGCCGTCATCGCGATCGGCTGCGGATCCGCCGGCCGCCAGGTGCTGTCGATCGTGTTCGTGAAGGCGATCCGCTCGAGCTCGTCGGCCACCAGGACGACCGCCTCGAGATGCGGTACGAAGTCGCCGCCGTCCTGGCTGAACCGCGTCACGATCGCCCCGCCCGGCCGCATCTCCAGCCGCTCGACCCGGCACAGCGCCGGCGCCGGCACCCACCACTGCTCGAAGCGTCGCGGATCGGTCCAGGCCCGCCACAGGGCCTTGCGGGGCGCGCGGATCACCCGCTCCACCATCAGGTCCAGCTCCGGATCGAACCCTGTACGACTCACGATTCCTCCTCCTCGATGACGAAGCGCTCCAGCCGGTCGGTGCGCTCCTCCCAGATCCGCCGCTGCTCGGCGAGCCAGTCGTCCACCAGCTCCAGCCGCTCCCGGTTGAGCACGCAGGTGCGCACCCGGCCGGTCTTCACGGTGCGGATCAGCCCGTTCGACTCGAGCGTCCGGACGTGCTTCATGAACGACGGCAACGTGATGGGGAACTCCGCCGCGAGCTCGCCGACGCTCGTCGGTCCCCGCCCCAGACGCCGGATCACGCTGCGCCGCGTCGGATCGGCGAGCGCCACGAAGACGCCGTCGACCTGCTCCGAATACTGTGCCATGAGGCTAAGTATTGCCCGAGCTCGATAGTTAACGCAAGGGCTAAGTGTTGGAACGTGCGAAGGGCCCCGGCTCCTGATGAGGAGCGGGGCCCTTCGGGTCGTCGTCGGTTAGTCGCGCGTGAGCTTGCGGTGGGTGACGCGGTGCGGCCGCGCCGCCTCCGGCCCGAGACGCTCGATCTTGTTCGCCTCGTAGGCCGCGAAGTTGCCCTCGAACCAGAACCAGTTGGCCGGGTCGTCGTCGCTGCCCTCCCAGGCCAGGATGTGCGTCGCCACCCGGTCGAGGAACCACCGGTCGTGGGACACGACCACCGCACAGCCCGGGAACTCCAGCAGAGCGTCCTCGAGCGACTGCAGGGTCTCGACGTCCAGGTCGTTGGTCGGCTCGTCGAGGAGGAGCAGGTTGCCGCCCATCTTCAGCGTCAGCGCCAGGTTCAGCCGGTTCCGCTCACCGCCGGACAGGACACCGGTCAGCTTCTGCTGGTCCGGGCCCTTGAACCCGAACGAGGCGACGTACGCCCGGCTCGGCATCTCGAAGTTCGCGACCTTGATAAAGTCGAGCTCGTCGGACACCTGCTGCCAGACCGTCTTCTTCGGGTCCAGGCCGCCACGCGACTGGTCGACGTACGAGATCTTCACGGTCTCGCCGAGCTTCAGCGAGCCCGCGTCGGGCTGCTCCTCGCCGACGATCATCCGGAACAGGGTCGACTTGCCGACGCCGTTCGGGCCGACGATACCGACGATGCCGGCCCGCGGGAGGCTGAAGCTCAGGCCGTCGATCAGCTTGCGGTCGCCGAAGCCCTTCTCCAGCTTGTTCACCTCGAGCACGGTGCTGCCCAGGCGCGGGCCCGGCGGAATGTTGATCTCGTCGATGTCGAGCTTGCGGTTCCGCTCGGCCTCGGCGGCGAGCTCCTCGTATCGCGCGAGCCGGGCCTTGCTCTTGGTCTGCCGGGCCTTCGCGTTCGACCGGACCCACTCGAGCTCGCGCTCCAGGATCTTCTGCCGCTTGGCGTCCTTCTGACCCTCGACGACGAGGCGCTGCTTCTTGGTCTCCAGGTACTTCGAGTAGTTCCCCTCGTACCCGTAGGTGCGGCCGCGGTCGAGCTCGAGGATCCACTCGGCGACGTTGTCCAGGAAGTACCGGTCGTGGGTGATCGCCATGACGGCGCCCGGATACTTCTGCAGGTGCTGCTCGAGCCACAGCACGGACTCGGCGTCCAGGTGGTTGGTGGGCTCGTCGAGCAGCAGCAGATCCGGCTGCTGCAGCAGCAGCTTGCAGAGCGCGACCCGGCGGCGCTCACCACCGGACAGCTTGTCGACGATCGCGTCCGGCGGCGGGCAGCGCAGCGCGTCCATCGCCTGCTCCAGCTGCGCGTCGATGTCCCAGGCGTTGCGGTGGTCGAGCTCCGTCTGCAGATCGCCCATCTCGGCGAGCAGCGTGTCGTAGTCCGCGTCCGGATCGGCCAGCTCGGCGGAGATCTCGTTGAAGCGGTCCAGCTTCTGCTTGGTGTCGCCGACGCCTTCCTGGACGTTCTCCAGCACGGTCTTGCCCTCGGTCAACGGCGGCTCCTGCAGCAGGATCCCGACCGTCGCGTCCTCGGCCAGCCGAGCCTCGCCGTTGGAGGGCTGGTCGAGCCCCGCCATGATCTTGAACAGCGAGGACTTACCGGTGCCGTTCGGCCCGACCACGCCGATCTTCGCCCCGGTCAGGAAGTTCAGCGTCACATTGTCGAGAACGACCTTGTCGCCGTGCGCCTTCCGGACGTTGCGAAGCGTGTAGATGAATTCCGCCATACCCCAGAGCCTATGTCATCCACAGCCTCCGACTTTCCCCGCCCGACCCGGTCCCGATCGGTGCATCTTCTCCGTGGACAGAACTCTTCACGGAAGGCGATCCCATGAGCCTCAACGAAACCTATGTGACAGTCTTCGGCCGCGTCGGCAGCGAGCCTGACCTCAAGGAGCGTGGCCACTCCCCCCACTTGTCGTTCCGGCTCGCCTCCACCCCGCGACAGTTCGACAAGAACCTCGGCTACTTCATCGACAAGACCACCACCTGGTTCCAGGTCGAGTGCTGGCGTCAACTGGCGCAGAACACCGCCGACTCGGTGCAGCTCGGCCAACCGGTCATCGTCGCCGGCAAACTCCGCACCCACGAGTGGAGGGACGACAACGGCGAGCCTCGCAGCCGCCTGGTCCTGGAAGCCTTCGCCATCGGCCACGACCTGAACCGAGGCACCACCAGCTACACCAAATCCGCGCCCCGCTCCGAAGCCTCCGCGCCTGAAGTCACCGCCACCCCGTTCCCCGCCGAGGAATACTCCGCCACCTCGCTCCCGCTGACAGCCGACGCCGCATGAGCTCGACGACTCCCAGCGCCCCCGCAGCGCAGGTCCGCGACGCCGCCGGACCCTATAAGTCAGTGTTGACTTATATAAGTGAATCCCGGCATTGTGGAGGTCTCCAGACCACTTCAGAAGAGGGAACCACCCGTGATCGACATCCTCGAGCACCTCAACGCGGTCCAGCGCGAGGTCAGCCGCACCGGCGAGACCGTGACGGTGCTGATGCGCCGTTCCTACCGGGCGGAGCCGGCCGAGGTGTGGGACGCGCTGACGGATCCGGAGCGGATGCGGCGCTGGTTCATGCCGGTCAGCGGCGACCTGAAGGTCGGCGGATCGTTCCAGCTGGAGGGCAACGCCGGCGGCGACATCCTGGAGTGCGATCCGCCGAAGCGGTTCAAGGTGACCTTCGGCGGCCCGACCAGCCTGCTGGAGCTCCGGCTGCTGCCCGGCGCGGATTCCTCCACCGAGCTCGAGCTGGAGCACTCGATGGGCGAGGCCCCGGCGCCCGGCGGCTCCGGCGCGCTCTGGGTCGGGCCAGGCTGGGACGGCGGCCTGCTCGGCCTCGCCCTCTACGTCACCGGCGAGCTCCCGGCCGACGCCGACCCGGTCGAGATGGCCAACTCTCCCGAGGTCGTCAACTACAACGAGCAGTCCGTCCGCGCCTGGATCGAGGCGATCCGGGCGTCCGGCACCACGACCGAGGAGGACCTCCTCGGCGCCGCCAAGATCTCCCTGTCGCAGTACGCGCCAGACGCCGAGCTCTGATCGCCCTCGCCGTCGCGCGTCGTCTCGTCCGAGAGGCGCGGCGGCAGAGCAGCGCCTGCCCGCCGGCAGAGATACCGGCGACCGGCGGACTATCCGCGGGCAGCGGCGACGCTGTCCCTGCACTTCGTGTATGCCGCGAGCTCCGCGCGCGCCGGCGCCACAACGTGGCTGTCGGCAACGTTAACCAGCTCGGCGCGGAGCGCCGTCGCTACCTGCCGGGAGCGCCGCAGCGCGCCGTTCGTGGCGAACACCCGGCAGACGAACGAGAGCGCCACTCCAAGGACGGCACCACCGACCAGCATGATCCACGCGTAGGGAATGCCGTTCCATTCCGGCAGCGGCGGATCGTTCCGGTCGGCGATCCGCGCCACCAGCAAGGCGATCAGCCAGGCGGCGCCGCCGAGCGTGACCAGGAACAGCAACCACTGCACGACCCTGGCGAAACCCCACCACCCGGGGTTGCCGGACACACCCAGATCCGTCCGCGCGACCGCCTGGTCGAGTTCGTCGCCGAGCGACTCCTCGCGCCGCCTGATCGCCGTACGCACCGAGTCCGCCCACGGGCGCGACAGCCCCTCGGCGGCCTTGTTCGTGATCGTGCGGACCGCGGCGTCCATCCGCGCCCGCTGCACCGGCGTTGCCGCAGGCAACGAAGAGCGTGCGATCGCGACCTCGCTCGCCGCGGACTTGCGCAGTGCCTTGCCCTGCTCGCGCGACACCTGGTCGCCGTGCAGCCGCCGCAACGGATCCGGACGGAACCGCCCGAGCCACTTGGTCAACGGCCACCCGGTCGCCGCCCGCGCCCGCTGCAGGTAGGAGCGCCGTACGGCGTCCGACACGACGGACAGCCCGCTCGCGTCCGCGAGCGCGTCGACGAGCTCGGTGACGTCGGCCTCCGCGATCTCCGGCGTCTTGGCGTTGCCGCACTGGCTCGCCATCCGGTCCGCGACCCGATCGACGTCGGCCGCGAGCCGCTCCCGGGCGGAGCGCTTGTTGCTGACCCGCTTGACCAGCAGCGAACGGACTTCTTCCAGACCGTCGCCGCTGACGGCCGACGTGGCGACGACGGTCGGCGACTTGAGGCCGTCCGACTTCAGCAGCCGCTCCAGGTCCTCGAGGCAGCTCTTCCGCTGGTCGGGCGTCAGCTTGTCGATGTGGTTGAGCGCGAACACCATCACCGGAGAATGCGAGGCGAACGGCTTGATGTAGCGGTTGTGCAGCGCCGCGTCGGCGTACTTCTGCGGATCCACCACCCAGACGAGCAGGTCGACCAGCTCCACCAGCCGGTCGACGATCAGCCGGTGCTCGACCTCGGTCGAGTCGTGGTCGGGAAGGTCCAGCAGCACCAGACCGTCGAGATCCTCGGACTGGGCTTCCTCGAGCGAGCTGCGGTGCTGCACCTGGTGCCGGCGCGGGATGCCCAGCCAGGTCAGCACCTCACCGGCCGGCTCGTCACCCCAGACACAGGCCAGCGGCATCGAGCTCGTCGGCCGGCGGGTTCCGATCGCGGCCAGGTCGAGCCCGGTCAGCGCGTTGAACAGCGACGACTTCCCCGAGCCGGTCGCTCCCGCGAGCGCCACCACGGTCAGGTCGCCCGACATCCGCAGGCGCTGCGCGGCCCGGTCGACGATCTGCCCGGCCTCGGTGAGCACCACGGGGTCGAGCCGGCCGTCGCCGGCCTCCGCGGCCGCCTCGAGCGCGTCGATCTTCTTCAGGACATCGGTCTCGGCCCGCGCCGGGGTCTCGACCGTATCCACTGTTTCCGTCACGTGCAGTCCTCCACCGCGCGCGCGGCCTCGGTGAGTTGCCTGGCCGTCTCGGCGTCGACCGGATGCTGGTCGAGGACAGCCAGATACCGGGCGAATTCGGCATCCATCAGGGCATGAACCTTACCGTCCAGCTCCTCGCGTGCCTTGTCCACCATGCCCTGAACGGCCTTGTCGCCGAAAACTGCCTCCAGCAGTCGCTTCCCGACCACCGCGCTGCCCGCGCCGGCGCTGGCCTCGGCACCCTTCGGAATGCCTGCACCGCTGGCGAACACCACCACCATGAGCGAGAGGCCCAGCCCGTTGACGCCGTACTCCAGGATCCGTGCCGTCGACTTCTTGTCCGCGCCTTCCTTGCGGACCAGCTCCAGGACGAACGTCTGCCACTCCCGGACCGACCGGCTCGCAGCGGCCGGGAAGTCCTCCGACACCACGCCCAGCGCCTGCCCGCTGTTGCCGTCGGCATCATTCGCCTCGGCGGCGGCCAGAAGCTGGCGACCGGGAGCACTTGCCTGCCAGACCTTCTCCGCGCGTTCTGCGGCGGCTGTCGCGTGCTCACCCAGCAACGACTCCAGACCGGACTGGATCGCGTCGCTGACGTCACGGGTCTCCGCCGGCTTGTTGCCGAGCGAGCTCTTCAACCGATCCCGCAGCCGACCGGCATTGGACTGCAGACCCTTCAGCAGCTCGCCGGTCCCGACGAACTCCTGCCACCGGGCCAGCACCTCGCCCCGCAGCAGCGTCCCGTCCTGGCACGCCTTCGCGATGTCCTTGACGCCCTGGTCGTATGCCGACTCCACCGAGGACCGCAGCTCCACCGCGGTGTCTGCCTGCGCCTTCACCGCCTCGGCGAACGGCGGGGTCTTCTTCACCATCGCACTGACCGCGCCCTGCAGGGTTCGGCGCACGACCGCCGCCCGCGCCTCGGCGTCGGCGGCCAGGTCCGCGAGCCAGTCCTTGATCGAGGCAACGGCCGCCTGCGGCAACATCCCGTTGCCATCGACAACCGTCTCCTGGATCGAGAACAGCGGCGACTCGCCGAGCCCGCGCTCGAGCAGCATCTGCGCGAGGTGGCCGGTGATGTCGTCGATCGTCTCGCTCGGCGCCCGGTCGAGCACGACCGCGACCGCCGTACTGCGATCCGACGCGCTCTGCAGGAACTCCCACGGCACCGCATCGGAGTACCGGGCCGCCGTGGTCACGAACAACCACAGATCCGCCGCCGCGAGCAGCTGGGTCGCGAGATCACGATTCGTCTCGACGACCGAGTCGATGTCCGGCGCGTCCAGGATCGCCAGGCCCCGGGGCACGCTGTCGGCCTCCACCAGCCGCAACTGCCCCGCGTCCTCCATGCCGCCCGGCTCGTCCGAACTGGTCCGCGCCATCCCCGGCAACACCCGGTCCCCCACGAACCAGTCGGCATCGGCGGGGTGATGAATCAGCACCGGCGACCGCGTCGTGGGCCGCAGTACGCCCGGCTCGCTCACGACCTTGCCGATCACCGTGTTCACCAGCGTCGACTTACCGGCGCCCGTAGACCCACCCACCACAGCCAGAATCGGAGCCTCGAGCTGCACCAGCCGAGGCAACAAGTAGTCGTCCAGCTGATCCAGCATCGCCTTCTGCTGCTGCCGAGCCTCGTCAGCCCCGACAACCTCCAACGGCAACTGACTCCCCGCCAGCACGCCCCGCAGCTTCATCAGCGCCGTAATAAGCGCCATAGCAGCCTGCTCAGCCGCCAACCGCCGAGCCAACTCCTCCCCGGTCAGCTCCGGCTCATCCGGCCCCTCAGAACCGTCACCAGCACCACCCTCGGCAGCGTCACCCTCAGCCGCTTCACCCTCGGCAGCACCCTCGTCAGCCGCATCGTCCGCAGCAGCCACAACGGCGGCACCATCGGTCGAGTCGTCGCCCGACGCACCCACCTCATCGACGACCGCGCCCTCGCCGGCGGGATCAGCTGGCTCGTCTCCAGCGCCGTCCCCGGCAGCACCGCCCTCGACAGCACCTTCTGCAGCCGTGCCGCCCTCCCCAGCGACGGCGTCATCAGCCGAGTCATCCCCCGACGCACCCGCCTCGCCGGCCGGAGCGTCTCCAGCGTAGTCCCCGGCAGCGCCGGCCTCGACGGCATCGCCATCGGCGACCGACTCGCCTTCCTCAGCAGCAGCGTCACCAGCCGAGCCATCCCCCGACGCACCCGCGCCGTCACCGGCGAGGTCTCCGCCTACAGACTCGTCAGCGCCGTCCGCCGCCGAGGAATCGATCGACTCGTCGCCGGCACCATCCACGCCAGTGCTGTCGGCCGACCCATCGGACTGCTCTGCACCCGCAGACTCATCCGACTGACCAGCAGCCTCATCAGCAGCCGCCCCAGCGCCCACTGCAGCCGCATCCGCGCCCTCAGCAACGCCGGCACCAACCTCGACGTCCGCGCCAGCCTCAGCACCCGCGTCGGACCCCTCGACCGGGCCGGCTGAGGCATCCGCCTCGCCGGCTCCAGACGCCACGCGGTCCGCATTGCCAGCCTCAGCCGCGTCCTCCGCGGGCTGCTCGCCCGCATGCTCCGCAGCGCCGTCGCCATCCTCGCCATCGCCTGCAGCCGCCGCGGGCGCCTCCACCGCTCCATCGGCTTGTACGTCGCCCTGAGAGTCAGGCGCCGCCCCCTCGGCACCACCGGCAGTACCAGCCGCCTCGCCAACTTCAGCCCCGCCACCAGCTCCAGCCCGGCCCCCAGCTTCAGACCCATCGCCGGCTTCGGGCCTATCGCCGGCTTCAGTCGCGTCGTCAGCTTCAGTCGCGTCGTCAGCTTCAGGCCCGTCGCCGGACCCGACACCCTCGCCCGCACCGTTGGCCGGGCCCGCTTCGTCTCGGTCGCCCGCACGATCCGTCTCGTCGGCACGGTCTGAGGGGCCCACACCGTCGGCGACGTCCGCGGGGTGCGGCTCATCAGCACCGTCGGCGGCCTGGGCCGTGTGAGCTGAGGCGTCGGCCGTCTCCGCTTGTTTGGGGAGGCCGATGATGATGTTGCCGTACTCGAGAGGGAATCCGTCGGGTGACTCGTCAGGTTCGTACACGACACCGACGGCCGAGCGCGGACGCTCGCCTGCGGTTGCCGGGCGTACGGCGGCCTGCTCAGCGGTCGACGTACCAGTTCGGCCGTCGGCGCGGCCGGTCGTCGTACCAGCAGTTGCCGAACCTGCGGAGCCCTCGCCGTCTACCGGGCCAGGGTCGCCGCCTTCCGCGGCCGTCAGCCCAGCTGAGGCCTGGCCGTCTGGGTTGCCGGACGCAGTTTCCACGGCGGAAGCGTCCTCTGCGTCGGCTTGCACGGCAGACGTCTCCCCGGCAGTTCCATCCTGGGGCCCGGTCCCTGGGGCCGTCGCGCCAGAATCGGCGTCGGTGGACGCGTCAGCCCGGGCAGGAGCGTCAGCTGACCCGTTCGCCGTCGTACGGGCTTCTGCGGGCGCGTCTGCCGCTTTGCCGTCTGCTGACACGTTTGCGGCGTCGCCCGCTGCGGAGTCCGCTGGGACGTCCGTCGAGGCGTCGCCGGAGCCGTCGCCCGGCTGGACCGCGCCAGACTCGTCGCCCGGCTGCGCCTGTGCCGGTCCCGGCTGGGCCTCACCCGCGCCAACTTCTTGCTCGACGCTGGCCGTCCCGTCTCCAGGCTGAGCGCTCGCCGAGCCGGGGCTCGACTGTGCGCTGGACGAGCCGGGACTCGGCTGGGCCGCTGCCGCAACTGACAGGGGCCGCTCCGAGTCGGCCCCGCGCTGGACGGCGGATGAGCTGTCTGCTGACTTGGGGTCGGCTGGGACGTCTCCGGGCGGCGTGGTTGACGTGGATGGGGTGGGGTCGTCGGTGGGCTTTTTGCGGCGGCGGCGCCAGAAGCCTCGGGGCTTCGGGGGTGATTGGGCGATGAGGTTCGCCAGCTCCTGGGCATGCTGATCCTGATTCGGAACCCGCGGTTCCGAACCGTCACCAGCTGCTGACCTGGTGTCAGCCACGGCGTCCGCCCACGAGCACAGAGTGCCCGGTCGGACAGCGCAGAAGCAAAGTCATCGTCATCCCCGTTTGGCGGCGTGGACGGGTGGCAGTCACTGCGGTGGTGGATACGGACCGTATCCTCCCGGCGGTCCTTGTCGACCAGGGGGTCCCGGTGGGTAACCAGGCTGACCGGTTCCGTGACCGGGTTGTCCGGAGGGATACCCGGATTGAGCAGGCGGATAACCGTCCTGCGGCCGCGGGTACGGCGCCTGGCCCGGCACCGCGCCATCCGCACCCGGCACCGCTCCGCCTGCGCCCTGCCCTGCTCCGCCGAGCCCCGGCTGCACACCAGGCCCACCAGGCGCCCCAGGCCCCATCTGCCCGCCAGGTCCACCAGGCGGCATCGCCGCGCCGGGATACCCGGGCGCACCGGCGTACTGCGGTGCGGCCTGGGCGAACGCCGGCATCGGCGGGAACGGGACGCTCGGGCGCCGGTCCCGGAGCTCGTCGAGCAGAGATTTCTCGGTCTCCAGCGCCTCGGGGCCGATCACCTGGCGGACGATCTTGTCGCGCAGGTACGCCAGCTCGGTCGCGTTGTGCTGGAACGCCTTCGCGGCCGCTTCCGCCTGGGAGCCGTACCGGCGCGCGTTCTGCCGCAGCGCCTTGCGCCCGCGCAGCGTCGCGATCAGCGGTACGTCCTGCGGCACCAGCCAGCCGAACCGGACGTAGTCATACAGCCGCGAGGCGATCATCTGGCCCTCCCGCGACCGCATCACCAGCGCGAAAACGACCAGGCAGATGAACAGCGGCACCATCAGGCACAGGTACGCGAGGATGAAGCCCCCGCCGCCGGCCCAGCTCGCCGACGCGTTCCAGGCCGCGTGCGCGAGCACCGCGGCCAGGTACCCGACGACCGGAGCCAGATACCGTACGGCGGTACTTCGGTGCCGGATCGCGACGCCGATGCCGATCGCGGTGAACGATGTGAAGAGCGGATGCGCGAACGGCGAGATCACGCCGCGGATGATGAACAGCGCGAACGCGCCGCGCAGGCCCGCGTCGCTGCCGGCCTCCTCGGAGAGCGTGTTGAAGACGCGGCCGTAGTACAGGATGTTCTCGGTGAAGGCGAAGCCGACACCCACCATCCCGGCGTACACCAGGCCGTCGATGATGCCGTCGAACTCCTTGCGCCGGACCAGCGCCAGCAGCAGGATCACGGAGCCCTTGGCGAACTCCTCCACCGGCGGGGCGACGAAGACCGCGGACCGGTCGCCGCCGACGCCGGTCTCGGCCAGGCGGTGCGACACCTCGGTGTTGATGAAGATCGCGGCCAGCGTGGCGATGAACGCGCCCCAGCAGAGCGCGAAGACGATGTACTTCGTGGGCTCGGGCTCGTAGCGGTCCAGCCAGAGGTAGAGCGCGATCACCGGGATGACCGGGACGAACGCGAACACCAGGCCCCAGGTGAAGCCGCCGGCGCCGGTCGACTTGGCCACGATCCCGAAGATCACCAGACCAGCGATCGCGAACACGACCGCGATCACGATGCCGATCAGCACGCCGCGGTTGCGCCGCTGCCCGGGCACGGGATGGCTCCCGAGCACGTTGGGCTGCGGGTACGGTCCGCCGGGTGAGTACGCCGACCCCGCCGCGGGTTGCGGCGCGCCGGACGGGCCTGGTGAGGGGTGACTCATGCCCCGAAGCCTAGTTGGGGTCAAGATCCAGTGGCAGGACCACCCACTCAGCGTTACCGGGATGGAACGACAACCCTGTACTTCGGCCCGCCGCGAACCGTCGCGATCAGGAACCCGGAGGCGAGATCACCCGAAGATCTGAGACACTCTTCCGTGCCACGCGCCCGTAGCTCAGCTGGATAGAGCGTCGGACTTCTAATCCGTTGGTCGCAGGTTCGAATCCTGCCGGGCGCGCAAGCTGTGACCAGGGCAGATACCGCAAGCGGTGTCTGCCCTGGTCTGTACTTGGAACAGATTTTGGAACAGGACCACTCTAGACTCCCCGTATGGGGAAGCGTCGGGGCCATATAGAAGAGGTCGGCGGCAAGTTCCGAGGAGTTGCCTCGGCCGGTCGTGATCCGGTGACCGGTCGCCGACGGCAGCCGAAGACCGAACTGTTCGCCACGGCAGCCGAGGCCGAAGCCGAACTGCTCGAACTGCACCGGCAGATCGATGAGGAACGCCAGCCGAAGAGCAGGATCACCGTCAGCGCCTTGATCGAGAAGTGGTTCGACGTGGCCGAGTTGGAGGACTCCACGCGCGAGCGATACGAGGGCCTCAACAGGAAGTACATAGAACCGGCCTTCGGCTCGATCCAGTTCGCCAAGCTCGACCCTGAGCACCTGGAGACGTTCTACTCGCGGCTGCGCAAGTGCAGGTACCTGTGCGACAAACGACGCGCAAAGAACCACATCTGCGCACCACTCGCACCGAGCAGCGTCCGGCAGATCCACGCGGTGCTGGCGGGCGCCGGCCAGCGTGGAGTGCGTTGGAAGTACTTCAGGGTGAATCCCGCGGAACTTGCAAAGCCCCCGGCCGCCAAGAAGGGTGCACCCGATCCCCCAAACGAGGCTGAAGCCGCGGCCATCCTCAACGAGGCTTGGAAAACACCAGCCTGGGGCGCACTCCTCTGGACGGTCATGGTCACCGGCTGCCGGCGCGGCGAGCTCTGCGCACTGCGTTGGTCGGACATCGACCTGGACCGAGCCAAGGTGACCATCGACTCGGCGCTGACCCGAAAGCTGCAGGAGAAGTCCACCAAGAGCGAACAGGACCGGCGTATCTCGATCGACCCCTACACGGTAGAGATGCTGCGCTCACACAAGAAACGCGCCGCCGAGCAGTGCAACGCCGCTGGCATAACCCTCGGCCAGAACTCCTACGTCTTCTCGCTCGAAGCAGATTTCTCGAAGCCGATGAGGCCGGACACAGTCACGCAGCGGTACAGGCGCCTGGCTGCACGCAACGGCCTACGCAGCACCAGAATCCATTCCCTCAGGCACTACTCGGCGACTGAACTACTCGCGGCCGGCGTCGACCTGAAGACGGTCTCCGGCCGCCTCGGCCATGCCAGCGGCAGCACCACGCTCCGGTTCTACGCTGCCTGGCTCGAAGAAGCCGACAAGCGCGCCGCCGGCAGCATCGCAACCAAACTGCCGGTCCCCGACCCACTGAGGCGCGTGCCACGCACTCCCTATGAAAGAGTGCTGAGCGACCTCCGGGAAGCCATCGAGGGTGGCGAGTACCGGGTCGGTTCTCAATTGCCCTCCAACGAGACGATTCGAGCCAAGCACAAGGTCTCGACTGGCACGGTTAGTCGCGCCATCGCGGCGCTGAAGGAAGCTGGCATGATCGAGGGCCCTCGAGGCAAGAGGCCGCGCGTGATCGCCGCGAGCCCGAAGCCGCCTACGCCATCGGCGTAGCTGAACGGGGACGCGGCCCCGAAGTCGACGCCTCTTTCACGCACTCCTCTCAAGCCGATATCAAATGAATTGGATACTCATACAATGCGGTCAGCAAAGAGCGGGCTGGTTTATCCTGAGGCTAGGTGGCTCGTAAGCGATCCTGGGATTAGACTTCCAACAGCCACAATGGAATTTCGAGATTTCTTCTCGCCGGTGGGTCGGTGGAGCTTAGAATCGGGCCTATCGATCGAGGCGACAGCCGGAGGTTTCCTAGGTTTCGACTTCACCCATCTGCCAAGTGCCGTCCTCCCGAACGATGACCCTCCTGCCGACAATATGCTTGAACTAGCAATTCAGGCCATGCGAGAGCGCGTACAAGTTATCAACGCCTTCGCTCTATGCCTGCACTCCGCGACAGTCGAATTCGACAAGTTCAGCTACGGGGGATTTCGCATAACTCACGAGGACCTCGTTCATTACGACGATCTACGCCAAGGTCACGGCGGTCCAGGGATGAAGCACCTTCCTCTGATCCCTCTACAGGGATATCTCCTACCGCATCCGTCCAGGCACGGGGTCGTCCCTGCATCGACCATCGAACATGCATGCAAACTACTGGATTCCGTTCTCGGATGCTCGCATCCTAAGTCGCTTGCTCTTGTTGCTCTAACCAATCACGCCCTCAGCGCTTGCAAAGGGCACGACTTCGAACTAGCGGTTGCTTCAGCATGGACGGCTTGCGAATCCCTCCTTCAAACCCTCTGGGATACCTACACTCATGCTCAAGCGACAAGTCACGGGTTGAGCGTCAGCAAGAACCGTCGGGCCTACTGGTCGGGCCGCGACTTTACTGCATCCATCATCGTCGAGGTAATGACGCTAGCCGGCACCATCGCTCCGAAACTCAGCATTGCGATCGGCGAGGTGCGTAGCAGGAGAAACAAATGGATCCACGGAGTCGCGGCAGCAAGCTACCAGGATGCCATCGCTGCGGTCACACTCGCCCGGGACCTGCTGCACGAGGTGATGGACCTTGATTTCAAGGTCGCCCCGTCTGTAGGTGTTTCGTTCTAGTACCGCCTGCCGCCGAGTCGGAATGATGTAGGACCTCAGTTCGTCGGACTGAAGCCCTGCGACATCGTGGCTTGCGGGCGGCGATCGAAGGGCTGTGGATACAGCTAGTCGGAGTCGAACCGACGACCTTCTCATTACGAGAAGGAACGACAGCGTCAGATCCGCTCTCAACAGGCGTCCGCTCATGGGACCCGAGATTCGGCATCAATATCCGGCACTTCGTGCCATGAGACATGCCCCGCTCACCGGTCGGCCGCTGAGCGGGGCAGCACCTAGCCGACCGTGTCGCCAGCAGGTGATGAGTCCTGCGCCGGCGGCCAGCAGAGGTGCACCACAAGCTGCACCACGGACGTGACCAGCAGCACGCCTCCGTTGAGGCCCGCGCCGAGAACCGGAACTGGGTGGGGGTTTAGCTCGATACTCGACACCTACCGAGGGGTGGTGCCATCCTGAGATATGGGTCTGCCAGCGGAAATGAAGCCGCCGCCCTCGCTATGGGTGCCGGTCAAGGGCAAGGTCCAGGTTCTCCTGCCGTACGTCCCGAACAAGCCTCTGTTCGGACTCAACTGGCTACGTGCGTCCCTTGGCTCCCGAGTGCGAGTCGGTCGCGGCGAACGAGGGACCGGCGCTCTTGTCCTGGGTCGAAATCACACTGACGAGCTGCGCGCCGCCCTCGTCGCGGGCTTCCCTGGCAGAGCAATTACGGTCATCCGCGACGTTGCGATGCAGACTATCTGTGCGCCCGCGTGCCAGCAGGCCGATCCCAAGAACGCGCTCTTGTGCGAGTGCTCTTGTGGCGGGATCAACCACGGCGGAACTGCCGGTTGGACCCTGCGAGGTGAATATGCGATCAACACCCAGTACAAACGCGTCGTGATGTACGTGACCTCCTGAGGCACTCATCTGTGTGATGCCGTCACCTGAGCGCGTGGATGGCTCCGGCAGGTAGATACGTTAGCGATCCGGATCACTCGCAAATCTCGCAGAATGCTTGGCCTTTTCTGGCCTTGGGCAACAACATGAAGCATTTTGAGCAGAACTCCTGCTGGTTCAGTGCGCACTCGCAGCCGCGACAGCTGGGACACTTCGGCTCGCGGCACACGTCGCACTGCCCGGGTGATTCCTCCTGGGTAAACGTGCATCCGCAGCCAGCAAGGCACTCGACGTGCCACTCGGAAATCCCGGCCTCCACTCGGACGTCTCGCGGCAACGCCGTAACCACCGCGAAAACCAGGCCGCCGCGGACGGCCACATCGATGCGAACGTCGGACAACACCTTGCCAGATTTGTACTGCACCCCACCGAGCCCTACGCCGCTGAATGTCTCGGTGGCGGTCTCGGCCGCGCGTAACGCGGCCTTCTCGATGGCGGGCTGCCGGATCTCGCGCGACGGGGCATAGGGTTCTCCGTTGCTCTCGGTGAACCACGGCCGACCTGCGAAGTCCGTCAGCATCACCATCCGCTGTCCCCGCTCCCCTAGGGCACGAACCAGGCATGCGGTCGCTGAGGCGGACCCAATGTTGTGTAGAGATGCAGCAGCGTCAGCCGTCACCCCGTGCGCAAACGCACTCTCCGCCTCTTGGTCTGTGATCAGGACTCGGGAAGCGAAGCGGTTGACGATCTTCTCCTCGACTTGTCTTCCGTACTGACGCTTGTCGAGAGCGGGCGCCACCCGTAGGGACCATTCCGTGTCGATCGCCAGCTGGTCGTGTCCAAACTCATGCAGCAACGTGAAGCGATCGCGGCGCTCGCTGACTGGGCGGTATCTGATCGACCGCGTTGCCGGGTCGTATGTCCCGTCAATCGGACATGCCCGCGGTCGCAGCGAGTAGTCCTCACTGATCGATAATCCAGGCACCGCTTCGAGGGCGCCTCGCGTGTCCCAGCGGCATCGGCTGAGGATTTCAGGCCCAATACCCGCGGCGACCTCCAGGAGATGGTCCGCGCCGGCGGAAATGGCCTCAGGTCCGAACCACGACTCGGCGGCAAGATCCGGTAGCATCGTCGTCTACGCCTCACTTCGCAGCGACCGGAGCGCGTGCCGGACCCGCTCGCGGATCGCGTCCCGGGATTGCCCCTCCTGGCGGGCGGCGATCAGGGACGCCTCCCAGGCCTTGGCGCGCACCTCGTCCTCCGACGAGCCGAGAGATCGTGCCGTCTCGAGGACTTCATGCTTCATCTCGGGGCTGCGTAGCAGCACGGCTTCCTCCCCCGAGGGCGGGGACCAAACGTGGTCGACAGACGCGCCGAACTCCGAGGCGATCGCCGCGGCCTGGCTCGCATCCAGCAGCCTGCGCTGTGCCAGCGCGTCCCGTGCCAACGCGGCCACACCTCCCAGAACCCTGTTCAGCCTGATCGCATCGACCGCATGCGACTCGACGAAGGCAGCGCTCAGGACGCCGCCGGTGGTTTCCAAGCCTGGCGAGTCCAGTTCGCCCCAGGCTGCGGCCGTCATGCAGACGAGCGCGAGAGCGTCCTCAGCGTCATCATCGGTACGCTCGGGGTAGACGTCGAGTCCCTCTACCGGCTCGTCGCCTCGCACCCAGGCCCGGATCTCGCGCACTGCTCTACCCGTTAGCGGTTGTCCGAGGCAACTGTCCAACACGGCGTTTGAAATGCCAGTCTCACCCTCCGGCCAGCACGCCAGCGGCGGACCAGCCATGGCCAGCTTGAAGCAAGGATGGGACGGCGGCACGCTCTCGTCGGTGACGGGCCATGCAATGAAGTAGTCGTCATACGCGATGGCCACGAGAACCAATCCCAGAGACTCACCGCCCCAGGAGGCGATCCACAGCTGACCCGGCTCCGGGGTGGGGGTAGCGCGGCTCGTATCGATTCGCTCGGTGGGCAGGAGGGTCGGAATCGACGTCATGCGTTCCTCCTTCCAAGCATCCCGAGAAGCTCCCAGAACCGCGCCAACGCAGCCGCCTCGGATTCGGGCAGCCGACCAGAATACACAAAGTCCTTGGTGCCCCAGAACCGGCGGGGCACCGACCGCTGATGCCGGTTAGTCCACCAGCCATCCTCCGTGAGGCCGATCTCTACGTTCTTTTCCGACTCGAGCGTCTCGGCCCTGGATTCGGGGTGCGTCGTCCGCGTGAGACATGTCGCGGTGCGCGGAAGCCGCTCAACGACGGCGACGGGCCGGTACCTATCTCCGTGCGCGTCACCGTCGATCGATGTCGCTGGACTCGCCTTGTACACGTCGGCTGGCTGGGGATCGGCGTCAGGCACTGGCCCTCGCTTCCGTCTAATGCTTGCAGTGCGTGATCGGAGACTAGACCACAATGATCGGCCGCGTCGACGACGTGAGCGATCTCCAGCACGCGCTCGACGGCCTGGCCGGCTCCACCATGTTTATGGCGACCTTGACGCGTGTTGCGCCGGTGACCATGCCGTAGCGAGCGGTTCAGTCTCGGTGTCGACCGTCGAGGCCCGGTAGCTGCAGCTCCAAGGTCCGCGCCGAGCGCGTTGGCGTCGACCGCGGTCCGGTGCAAGTGGCACAGGTGATGACGGCGCTGCCCACACCCCGGCAACAGCCTCCGCGCTGACCGGCGCGACACTGTCGGTGAGGCGTGGGATCGTGCTGTGGTATGGAGCTGACGGCGCGGCATATTGAGCGGATACCGCGCAGGAATGTGCGTATGCCTGTGGGTGAGTTCGCGAGGTTGTGGCTGGTTGCCGAGCGGCGTGCGGACGCGGAAGAGGGGGACTGCTGCACGAGTAGGTGACAGTTCGGGTCACGCAGCCCTGACTGGCTGGGGTGGTCATGATTGCTTCGTATTCGATGGGGGGCAATCGGCCGAGGGCGGCTTGGCGTCTGCGGCGGTGGTAGGTGCGTTCGATCCAGCTGACGATTGCGATCCGGAGTTCGTCGCGGGTGGACCAGGTTCGTCGGTCGAGGACATTGTTCTGCAGCAGCGCGAAGAAGCTTTCTATCGCGGCGTTGTCACCGGCGGCGCCGACCCGGCCCATGGACCCGGCCAGGCCGTGGCGTCCGAGCGCGTGCACGAACTTCCTGGACCGAAACTGCGATCCGCGGTCGGTGTGCAGGACGCAGCCGGCTACGTCGGTGCGCCTCGCGACGGCGTTGTTCAGCGCGGAGACCGCGAGCCGGGACTTCATCCGTGGGTCGATGGAATAGCCCACGATCCGGTTGGAGTAGACGTCCTTGATCGCACACAGATAGAGCTTGCCCTCGCCTGTGCGGTGCTCGGTGATGTCGGCCAGCCACAGCTGGTTCGGTCTCCGCGCTGTCAACACGCGACCGACCAGGTCACCGTGGACCGGTGGACCGGGCTTCTTGCCGTTCTTCCCACGCGCCTTTCCGAATGCGCTCCACCAGCCCATGGCCGAACAGATCCCGCCACGCGGTCCGATCTGCCATCGACACGCCGGCGTCGCGGGCTTCGTCGACCAGGAACCGGTAGCCGAACTCGGGGTCGTCGCGGTGGGCGTCGAACAATGCGTTGGCGCGGTAGGCCTGCTCGAGCTCGGCAGTGGTGACCGGCTGGGCCAGCCACCGGTAGTAGGGCTGGCGAGCGATCTTCAGTACCGGGCACGTCACCGCGACGGGGATCCCGTCAGCGGCCAGATCGCTCACGAGCGGGTAGAGCCTTTTCCCGGAAGGCTGGCCTGGGACAGGTAGGCCGCCGCACGGCGCAGTACCTCGTTCTCCTGCTCCAGCAGCCTGATCCGCCGGCGGGCCTCACGGAGCTCGGCCGACTCACCCCGACTCGCACCTTGCTTGGCGCCCTCGTCGATCTCGGCCTGCCGCAACCACTTGAACAGCGTCATCGGATGAACCCCGAAGTCCTTGGCGATCTGCTCGACCGTGACTCCGGGACCCCGATCGCGAGCCACGCGAACGACATCGTCACGGACCTCACGGGGATAGGGCTTGGGCACAGCAACATCCTTCCAGGCCCACCTCACGGCAAGCCAGCCCAGATGTCACCTATCCGCGCAGCAGACCCCTGAGTGAGTCAACGAAGCTTGGTTGTCTCTGGCTGTCACGTGAACCAGTGAATACTGAAGGCGACTTGCTCAACATGCCGCGACGATGCAACGACAGTGCAGCCGCAGTGCAGTCTTACTGGATCGACCTTGCGGAGGGACTCAGACGATGGACGTAGTTGACCTGTGGACAGGCCGACGAGCGTCGGCACTCCGAGCGTCCCTGCGCATGAGCAATGAAGCCTTCGCCAGCCGCCTCGGTGCCGGAGTTCGCACGGTTGCGAACTGGGAGGCGAATCCGGACATGGTGCTCTCGCAGGGCATGCAGGAAGTACTTGATGCTGCACTGAAGGGCGCAGACGAGAGCGTGCAACGCCGATTTGGCATGCTGCTGGCCGCACAGGATGGCGCCCTGCCGAATGCGCCGGCCGAGCGCTCCACGCTCCCAACGCGCGGCCAGAGACCATCGCCAGACGGCGCCGTGGACGCAAGCCAGGCGCATTGGCGCCAGGTACGGCAGTACCTGATCGAAAGCGGGATCGGCCTGGCTGCGAGGACGGCCGACCTGTACGATCCAGACCTTCGCGTAGAGCATGTGCCAGCGATCAGCCCCGCCGCTTGGCTGCCCAGTGAACCAGTACCACTCGAGAAGCTCGTCCTGGACTGGGACGACAACCCGCGTAAACCGCGAATCACGGGGCTTGAGGCAGAGGCTCGTCCCACGCTGCCCCTGCGTGCACCCGGGCACGCATTCGCCCGGTACACCGCTGCAATCCGGTGCCTGCGAAAACCGGCGCTGTTCGAGAACCACCACAGCTACCGCCTCAGCGCAATCGAATGGGGTCAAGGCGTCGGACGTATGACGTTCGCCCTCGCGACCTTCTTCGACAAACTCGACGTCTCCGAGCCACTCGGACACGAGGCCGCGGCAGCCGAGATCACCGGCCACCTCGATTGGCAACACCTGCCATTCAGAGACCTTGTGTCGGATCCGTTCGACCTCGCGACTCGGATCGTCAACCCGGGCATCAGCACGCTCACGATCCGCAGAAACACGGCCGATGGCACCGGAACGTTCTTCCTGCTCAGACGCGACCCGACACAGGTCACGAACGGCCGCCACTACAGCCTCCCACCCGCAGGCGAGTTCCAACCCGCCAGCATCTCTCCCCAGAGCATCACGACTGACCTCGATATCTGGCGCAACATGATCCGCGAGTACGCGGAAGAAATGCTCGGGCAGCCAGAACACGACGGCAGCAGCGGAATCCCCGTCGACTACGACGTTTGGCCGTTCTACCGAGACATGACGACCGCTCGCGAAGCCGGGGCCGTACGGCCCTTCGCCCTCGGCGTCATCCTCGACGCCCTAAGCCTCAACGCCTCCATCGCCACAGCAACCATCATCGACGACACCATCTTCGACGACCTGTTCAGCGACCTGGTCACCACGAATCCCGAGGGCGAGGTCGTGTTCTCTCTGAGCGACAGCAAATCGATCCGGGGACTACCCTTCGACGAGGAGACCGTGAAACGACTGACGACACGTGAGCCGCTCGGGCAGACCAGCGCTACCTGCCTGACTCTTGCGTGGCGTCATCGCATGCATCTGTTAGGCGCGAATTAGCCGCTCCCGGACTGGTTAGGAAAGTCAACGGGATTCAAGGCTGGTGACTAAGAGATCGCACGGGTAGGCGTGTCGGTCTGGGGATGTGACGCGGGCACCACGTTCCGTTTTGATGCGGGTTGTTGAAGCCAACATCTGAATACGGAGTACGCGGTGCCCGCCGTTGAAGCATGGGCGATCGAGGTCTCGTGGTCCAGTTCGAGGCCCTCTTGCCCCCGCATGTTGACAATCACCCGGCTGGGATGTGACAAACCACGGATCCCACGCGCCGATTTCAGCCGGGTCGCCTCGTCGGCCGCCGACATCCCGTCAGTCATCCCTGCGCCACTCTCGCCGGCGTTCCTCTTCCAGATCGCGTACCCCCACGTACCCCAGAACCGTCAGTATGCCACCCAGTGCCGAAGGATGGAGGCCCGCGTGAGGTGTGGATCTGGGAGGTCGAGCATGGCGGAGGTGCCGCCGAGGACGACGGTAAGGACCAGGTTGACAACTACTATCCTCGAGATTTCATCTGGTGGGGGTTAAGGTCGGCGCGTAACGCACGGAAGTGCCTGTCTGGTGAGGGATTCTTGGCTTGTCGAAGGTCAAGGTCCGCCGCACAGAAAGGCACTCCGTAGGTGAAGCGTAGCTGGGCTGTTGGCGTTGGTCTGGATCCGGGGCGCGAGTCGCTGATCTCGTCGTCGGGTGGGTTGCTGGTGCGGGAGGCGGCCCGGGTCGCGGGCTTGGGGCGCGGGTTGTCGGAGGTGCTGGCGCCGTGGCGTGCGGCGCGGGCGATCCACGATCCGGGCAAGGTGCTGCTGGATGTCGCGACTGCGGTCGCGCTGGGTGGGGACTGCCTGGCCGATGTGGCGGTGGTCCGTTCCCAGCCGGACCTGTTCGGTGCGGTGGCGTCGGATCCGACGGTGTCGCGGGTGATCGCGCGGCTGGCCGCCGACGCCGACCAGGTGGTGCCGGCGATCCGGGCCGCGCGAGCCCGGGCGCGGGCGGCGGTATGGGCCCGGCGCCGTCCGCTGGCCGGTACCGCGGGACGGCGGCCTGGTGATCGTGGACCTGGACGCCACGCTGGTGACCGCACACTCGGACAAACAAGGTGCGGCGCCGACATATAAGAAAGGGTTCGGCTTCGCACCGATGTGCGCGTTCGTCGACCACGGCGAGTACGGCACCGGTGAGGTCTTGGCACTGGATCTGCGGCCGGGCAACGCCTCGCCGTTCAACGCCGCCGATCACATCACCTGCCTGAACGCGGCACTCGTCCAGTTGCCCGCCGGCGAGCGGGGCCAGGTGCTGGTCCGCGCCGACGCCGGCGGCGGGTCGAAGGCGTTCCTGCACCACATCACCGATCTTGGGCTGGAGTATTCGGTCGGGTTCGGGGCGCTGGACACCGTGAAAGCCGCGATCGAGACCATCCCCGAGTCCGCCTGGACCGACGCCATCGATGGTGATGGCCTGCCGCGAGACGGCGCCCAGGTCGCCGACCTGACCGGCTGGATGCCCACCCCGACCATGCCGACACTGCCGACACGTTCACCGGCCCGGTTCGGCCCCCAGCACTGGCCCGACACCATGCGGGTCATCGCCCGCCGCGAACGTCCCCACCCCGGCGCCCAACTCAGGTTGACCGATCACAACGGCTGGCGGGTCACCTGCTTCGCCACCAACACCCCCGTCGACCCCACTGGACGAGGTGGCCGCCGCGGCTGGCCCGTCCAGGACCTCGAGGTCCGGCACCGGCAACGCGCCCGCGCCGAAGACCGCATCCGCAACGCCAAAGACACCGGAATGCGGAACCTGCCCTTCCACGGCTACGCCCACAACCAGATCTGGCTCGAGATCGTCGCACTCGCCACCGACCTGCTCACCTGGACCCAGACCCTCGCCTTCGACCACCAAGCCCCCGCCCGCCGGTGGGAACCCAAGAAACTACGCTTCCGGATCCTGGCCGTCGCCGGCCAAATCATCCGTGGTGGCCGCCGACGACGCCTCAGACTCCCCGCCAACTGGCCCTGGAATCACCTCATCGACACCGGCTGGGCCAACCTCCGCACCACCTGACACCCAACCCCAAACCCCAACCAGGACCCCGGAGAACCGGCGGAACCAGCGCCGGAACCCCGCCACGCCCTACCCAACCCAAGCCCCCCAACCCGACCATCACCCACTCATCAACCAGCCAGACGAAAGATCGAGGCTATGTCGAGTATCTTCAGAAGCAACTCGGCGAGAGGTACGTGCGACCTGGATACGAGCTTGACCCGCGACAAACAGTGAATAGATCGAATCCGCACGAGTTGATCACCGTCGAGTCCAAGAACCAGGAGCCCGGCGTGGAACTGTACGACTACGGCAGCGATGATCCCGACTCGGTGAAGCTGCGGGGCCCTGCCGTCTGACCGGTCGTCTTGGGATCGAGTGTCGGCAACGACACTGGTTTATCCTCATCCTGCTTCTTGAACGTCGAGTTCCGGAGGGGGCCGTGCAGGGGAAGCGACATGGCACGCGTTGCCCGTTCACTGTGGCTCACCGGACCTGACCGCTTGCCGCGAGACCCCGTCCCACCCAAAGAGGTGACCCTCGCACAGAACTAAGGTTCGGCCCATGAGCGATTCATCGCCGAGGGTCATCAACATGCGGCTGCTCTATGTGCCAGTGCCGCTAGATCCGGCTCTCATCAGGCCCGCTGAACGCACCAGGTCGCTACGCACACCAGCACCGAGATTCACACTTCCAGAAAATATTGTCGGGAATACCGGCCTAGCATCGATTGTCTTATCTCGCGGCGGAGAACAGGGAACGAGCGGGACCGAAGCCTTCCCCCAGAATTCCTGGTTTGTGGCTGAAATTCGGCGATTCGTGGACATTTGCGAAACCCAACATTCGGCCATGCTGCAACTGGAAGCCGATGGACGACTCGGCAATGCCGTTTCAGCGCTAAATTTGGTGCTCGAAACCCAATGGGCGCACAACTATGCGCGCGAGGCACTAGAATTGGCAGTTGCCACTGATCCAGACCCCATACAAAAGATAGAAATCAATCTCAGCGGCAGAAAAGACGCCGTCATCCGAGAGCTGACCAGGTCAGCGACAGTTCTTGCTGTAACGAGCAAGAAGATACATGAAAGCTTCCCTGAAAACGATGGCCCAGTAGCGGATATCACCTCAGCGATCGGACCACCGAGCAGCGACCCCGCTGTCGCCAGGCAACAGCAGCAAGAACTCGCTGACAATTACTTAATTCTGCGCGCATTGTGCCCGCAGGGGATAACAAGAGTCGGCGGCGATTACCTTATTGACGGCGAGGCTGAGCTTGCTCTGATGTTGCTCACCGCCCGTGCAGCCGAGGAGTTTGATGCGCGTGCGCGCGCTGCGGGGCTGCCGACAGGCATCATGCGATCTCCTGTTATTCTTCCACCCGACCGGACACAGCTTCACCCTCTGATACGCTGGCGCCAGGCTGAGGAATCTCTTACCGTTGCGCAGGTTGAACAGCGGATCGCAGAACATGAGAACAAGGGCCAGAACGCGGCGGCAGCCCGGTGGCGGTGGGTCCTCGATGCCCATCACCTGGCCACGGCGACACCACAGCAATTCGAGGCGGCCCGACGACGAGGCGAAATCACCATCGCCCAGGCACAACTCGACGACGCCACCGCTGCCGCCGACCCCGTCGAGATCACATTCGCCGAAGCGAGCCTTCAGCACGCCCACACCCCCGACTGGCCCACGTTCCGAGCCGCAGAGGCAGCCTACTACCGCGCCAAAGCCCGGTCAGTGATCCAGAAATGGACAACACCACAAGACAATCTTGGCCAGGGCTCCGCCGCGGCGCGGGAACATGAGCGTCGATTGCAAGCACTCACCGCGGACGCGACGAGCCGTGGCATCCCGAACCCCCGCGAGTGGGCCGTGAACTACCTTCGGCAATCTGAACAGAGCCAGCCGCGCACTTCGAGTCCGCTGGATACGGACTCCGATTGGTTGGTGGGCTTGCAGAACGATCGGGCCGATCGGTCGGCTGCCGAGACTGCCTTGGGCGGCATGCCTTCAGCGGGCGGAGCAGCGCTGAAACCTGCGGAGACACCGGTCGCGAGGAGAAATACCGGTGGCGCCGCTAAGGGTCATACCGCTGAGGTCCAGCAGTAGCAGCCATTGCGGCGGTGGACTTTCACGGCTGATCAACGAGCACGGCTTGCACGATGTCACGTACCAGGTCGTGCGGGGGTAGGTCGGTTAAGCGGCGGCCGGAGATCCGGTTCGAGGCCGGCAGTCGCCCACCCCGCGCGGTAAACGCACCAAGGCGTGCCCCTTGACCATCGAGAGGCGTACCCGGCAGGGTCATGGAACGCAACTCGGACAGGCGACTTCAGCCAGCCCGGTCGTGAGGAGTCGAAGATCAGCACCTTGCCGCCGACGTCACGGGCCGCCGCAGGGCTCGATGGCGTGACATGGTTCGTGACATGAAATCCAGTCAACTGGGGCGGTAAACGTCTCCTCCTGGGGGCGCATCGGCGAGTGCTACCGTCTGAAGAGTGGCTATGTGGCGGGTCGCATCACTCTTCTAATCCGTTGGTCGCAGGTTCGAATCCTGCCGGGCGCGCAATGTGATGTCTCAAGACATCGGCGACAGGTGAACCCACGATTTGTGGGTTCACCTGTTGTCGTTCCGGGGGTGTTTGCGGGCTGGTCCTGGTGGTTTGCCGGTGGGCTGGTAGTCGCGGGTGGGGTCGAGGACCAGTTCGCGGAGGAGTTCGCCGGTGGCGGCGTGGACGACGCGGATGTGCAGGTCGTGGGCGAGGATCAGGGCGTGGGTTCGGGCGTGGGTTCGGCCGATGCCGATGTGGTGCAGCCGCCCGTTGACCCGCAGCGTGACGACGCCGGTGTGGTCGACGCGGTCGGTGCGGACTCGATGGTGGGCCTCGCCGGTGCGGTCCGTGGTCGGAGTGGCTTTCGGGCGGGCGTGATAGGCGGTGGCCGGAGTGGCGCGGCGAGGCAGGGATCGGTGCGGGCGGCGGTGGTTGCATTCGTCCACGAAGACCTCGAGCAGCGTTTGGAGTGCGGCGATCGTGGCCGGCTGGGCGGGACGTCGCAGGCCTCGGCCAGTTCGAGCAGACTGCTGTGAGTGCTCGGCGTTGCGATTCCACTGCGGGCGAACGTGACCAGGGGCCCCTCACCTGGTGGGCCTTCGGGCTGGTGAGGTGGACGGGTGATCTGGCCGGTAGTGCCGGGGTTGAGGGGCGGCAGGGCACCGAACACCTCGGTGTGGATGTCGGTCACCCCGACGGCGGTGAGCGCCTCGCGCATGTCTGTCATGAAGGAGCCTGGACCGCAGATGTAGGCCGTCGCGTCTGCCGGGAGGTTCAGTTCGAGCAGGCGGTTCTTGGTGAGGCGGCCGTCCGTGGAGCTGTAGCACCCGACGTCTGGCTGGAGGGCGGTCTGATCCAACTTCGAGGCGGCGCCGGGGCTGGGTTCATCGCGGAGGTTGACCGTGTCATCGAGTTCCTCGGTGAGGATCGTTCGTGGCTACGCTGGGTGGATGGCTGACCACACTGTCGACGGCCGCCACTGACAGGAGACCGAGCAGCACAACACCCGCCCGGATGCGCCCGGCCAGGCTGACTCTCCAAACGCTTTCTTCGGGTTCGTCACAAGCTGCCCGGAGGCCTCGCTATCCGGTTGTCCCGGCCGCGGGAGAAGTCTGTCGGCGGGCTGCGCGCTTTGCCAGGAGACCGGCGAGGAACGTCACCGCGACGGCGGTCGCCACGCCGGCGAAGGTGAAGGCCACCCGCCTGGCCTCCTCGGACAGGTTCGTCGGATGCCCGACGTCCTCCGCGATCAGCACCGCTGCGGCCACGGTCGCGCAGTACCAGGCATAGTTGACCGCACGGAGTGCGCCGGCCAGTGCGCCGAGGACAACCACGACCACTCCCAGCACGACCTTACTGTCCACGCCCAGCAGGAGAACCGCCGCCACCACAGCTCCGATTGTCGCCCCGGCCAGGCGCTGGGCGGCCACTAACGTCGATTGTTGCAGGCTCGGCTTCATCGCGACCAGCGCGGCGATCGGCATCCAGTCGGCGTTGGGAAGGTCCAGCCCGAACGGGATCGCTACCGTGATCGCGACCACGATGGCCCGGATCACCGCGAACATGATCACCGGCGGACTCAGCGGAACCGGCGTGGTATCACCGGGCAGCAGTTCCGCGCCGGTCTGCTGTCGCCCCGACCGCGCGTCGACCAGCCACATGAGACCGATGTAGCCGATCATGATCGCTGCCCCAGTCAGCCAGGCCAGCGCTTGCGGCCAGGCGCTGGTGCGCACCTGGTCAGCTTGGTACGCCCCCGGCAACGACAGCGCGATCAGGAACCAGATGTTCAGCAGCAGTGCGGCGGTGAACCGGTGGGTGCCGTACTTCACCGCCAGGCTGGCCAGGACAGTGACCATGAACGCGGCCAGCACCACCCATCCCCAGGCGAGAGGCCCGAGCCAATAGCCCAGCGCGGTCAGCAGCGCGCCCGCCACGGCGACCACGGCCAGCCGCGGCGCCCGGTAGGCGTATTTCCCGCCCGGATCGCACAATCCCGTGAACAACGCCCCGAACGCTGTGCTGAGGAAATACTTCTCCTGGTCCAGCAGGCCAAGAACGATCAGCGGCACCAGCAACACGAGAAAGGTACCGACGCCTCTGCGCAGATCGAATCCCTTCGGATCGACCTTGAACACCACCGAAGCCTTCTCCATCACGGCCATCCCCGACACCTCCAAGGGATCGACGACCAGCTCGGACTCTCGGACCAACAGGCGTCGCCCCCGGTCATCCGGCGGGGTGAGCCCCTCATACCCACGACCGTCTTCCGTGGCGAACTCACAGGGCAGGGCCAAACGGCCCATCTCACCCAGGCCAGCTCCCGCGAGTAGCCCAGCCGGCATCTTCGCCACCTGTTCATGGTTGCTCGCTGGCGGGCCCTTGTTTGTGTGGCCGGCCTGCTGGGACACCCACTGCTGGTGGGACTTGGATTCATCCAACCGGGTTCAGGGCCACTGGGCAGGGGCAGGTCGAACACGAACCGTCCGTGCTTGCGCGACAGTACGATCTCGCAGCATCACCCGCATCACCCCGAACGGGTCTTCCGACCCTTGGTCTACTCGGGCGCTCAGAGCTGGCCACACTCTCAGGCGTCGTCCCTGGGCGATCGGACTCCGTGGTTGCGGGCTCGGCCGAGGCGGACGGCTCCGGCGAAGACCCCAGACGCCGAGGCCGAGGACGAGGCGCTGAAGTCGGCGACGTCGGACTGGCTCATCACGTAATAGGTCGCGGCGAACAGCAGGACGAACAAGGGCGCAGAGGAAGCCAGGCCCTCGATCGCACGAATCCCGGGATTCGGAGAGCCCATCACGGCCCGCACCGGCCAGGCAGCGACGAGAAACAGGATCGCCAGCGAGAGGACCAACGTGACGGCCCAGTGGACCCTGGTCAGAGAGACCCAGGCCAGCGCGGCGCGTGTCGAGAGTCGGCTCGCCGATCCCATAGCGACGCCGTAGACGCTCTTGATGTGGTCGTCGTGGCCGCACGATCGAGCGGCGGGGGGCTAACCCAGGCCAGACGCTGGTACGAGCCTCGTGGCGGTTGGGATCGGTGGTGAGGGAAAGGTCCTGCTGCTGGGCTCCGGCGAGGACGGCGCCCCAGCGCCGCCCGCAGCCGAGGCCGCGCGCCAAAGGCGCACCCTTGATCCATAAGAGGTTTACCCGGCAGTCGACGTCAGCCCTCGGGTGCCAGGCGAACCGCACTGCACTGCTCTGCGCATCGGAGCTCGTGGAGCAGCTGTGGAACACATTTTGGAACGGACTGGCGAGTAATAGAGTTACTGGAGTCGACAAGAGGCCGAACTCTGCATGGGTCCTGAGGCTCAAATCGACCCCTGTTGATGCGGTCCGGTGGCCTTCTAATCCGTTGGTCGCAGGTTCGAGTCCTGCCGGGCGCGCAAGCTGTGACCTGGGCAGATACCGGACCGGTGTCTGCCCAGGTTCGACTCTGGAGCCGGATTCGGCCGAGGGCTCCCTGCCGGAACCAAGCTGGCTGTCCGTGCGCCCGCTTCGCCGGTGGCCCGGGCCGGGCTCATCCACCGAGGGGGAGGCGGCTCGCCTGTACCGCGTCTGGACCGGCGGCTCGCTGTCAGGCTTCGGGGAGGTCGACCACGGCGACCGGTCGGTCTGCGTCGTTCAGGACTCGGCGGCTGACGGAGCCGAGGAGGATCCGGCGTACCAGGCCTTTGCCGTGGGTGCCGACCACGATCAGCCGGGCGTCCTCGGCGTGGTCCAGGATCGCCTCTGCGGCGGGGCCCTGGACCGCGACGGGTTCCACGCTCACCGACGCGGTGTCGGTGCCCTTCGCCTCGTCGAGTGCGTGGGCGATGGTGTCGGCGGTCTCCCGCTCGACGTCCGCCTGCATCCGGGCGACGAGCTCCGGGTCGTCCCGGAGCGCGGGATGCAGCAGCTCGTAGGCGGCGACGGCGCGGACCGCCGTTTTGTGCACAGCTGCCTCGGCGAGCGCGTAGCGCAGCGCGTGCACGCCGAACTCCGACCCGTCGATACCGACCACGATCGGGCCGGTCGTCGGCCACTTCTCCTCTCCGACCACGACCAGCGGACATTTCGCCTGGCTGGTCAGCCGGTTGCTCACCGAACCCATCAGTGCGCTCGCGACACTGCCCAGCCCGCGCCGGCCGACCACGACGGCGTCCGCGCCCTCAGAAGCCTCCGCGAGCAGGTGGGCCGGGTGGCCGAGCTGCGAGGTCACCTTGCAGGTCAGAGCGGGCGCGAGCTCCCGCACCCGCATTGCCGCGGCCTCGAGCAGCTGCCCGGAGAAGTCGACGTACCAATCCACAGGCTGGCTCGGTGCGCCGTAAAAGCCGTAGAAATTGAGCTCTGGAACGAGCGTGTAGGCGTTGAGCAGTTCGAGCTGCTCACCTCCGAGGCGTGCCCGCTCCACCGCCCACTCGAGCGCGTTGCCGCTTTGCTGTGAGCCGTCGATGCCGACGACGATCCGACCGGTCATGTGACGTCCTCCCGCGAGAGAGCCGAGGCACCCGAATCTAGCTCGCGACAGCCCACAGAGCACGCCTCTCGGGATGACGATCGAGGCATGGAGTGCGATGAAGACGGGACGCCCTCGCTGACCACGGCCGAACTGGCGAGTAGCCGCTGGGCTCGTCCGTCGCGGCCACATGTATCTCGACGCTCGTGGTGAACGCGAACACTTCGGCCGTTGCTGACGGCATCGACCGTGGGCGAGTTCCGTGATCCACCGAGACGTCGGCGCCGGGATCGCGGCCGCCCAAGACCACACCCAGGAGCCCGACGCTGACACCCGGAGCACTGCGCTGTGCAGCGTGCGTCAGCTCGCCGGCATGCCACCGACCCCGGTGTCCGGCCGAGCCGGGTCACTTGACTTCGGTGATGTCGTCGGGTCGCCAGGTTTGGTCGTAGAACGCGGCCTCGGTGCCGTAGAGGCGCAGCGCGACGAGGAAGTGGCGGTCCGGGACGGTCTGTACGAACGCAGCGTCGACGGCGCCGTCGGGCTTGTTCGGGCCGAACCAGATGTCGAGGGACCCGTCGTCGTTCTCGGGGATCTCGTAGTAGCCGTTGGTCGAGGGCAGCAACTGGTCGGTCTCGGGCATCGTGCCGTCGGTGATGTTGTAGGCGGTGGCTGCCCAGAACAGCCCGGCGGGGATCCCGGGTGGTAGGTGCAGCTTGTAGGTGTGGCTGCCGTGCAGGAACTCGCCGTCGGCGTCGTGGTAGGTGAACGGGTATTTCGACCCTGCACCGGTGCTGTGGATGTTCATCGCCGGGGCCGAGGAGTAGGCGTACTGGAAGAACCTGGCACGAGTATTGAGGTCGAGGTAGGTCTCCTGCATCCACTCGGCCGTGCCGCCCGCCCACGCCACCTGCCACCGCCGGTCGTCGTAGTAGAGGTTGCGCTGGTCTTCGCGACCGAGTTGTGCGAGCGCGAGGATCATCCGCGGCGCGTCGCGCAGCGCACGGTCGAGCTGGGCGCGCTGCCACTCGTTCGGCTCGAACGGGTTGCCTTTGATGATTCCGATCGACGCGAGGACGCCTCGCAACTCGGGCTCGATCGCGGAGACTGGTTCGTAGTCGACGAACTCCTTGAGCTTGGTCCAGTACGCGAAGTCGGTCGGGTACATCATGTCCAGCCGCTGACCGCTGGCGTTGGGGAAGGACATTGCCGTGGCGTCCTTCTCCGGCGTCCACAGCGGGAAGACCCGGGTGCCCTCGGCAACCGCGACTCCCGCGGCCGGGTCGGGCTCGCCGTTGCCTTGGCCCATGAGGGTACGGAAGAACAGGAAGACGTTGTACGTCGAGGACGAAAACGTGTAGTAACCGCCCGGGACGTGACCGTCGTAGCCGGGCGGTAGGAGGAGGTACAGACCGCCTCGCGCGCGGTCCGGGCCGATCGCGCCGACATCGGTGATGGTGCGCTGGAAGAAGTCGGTGAACATCCCGATCACATTCGCCGGCGCGTTCACCACCAGCGGACCGGTCTCCTTCAGGTCCAAGTAGCTCATCGAATAGATGACATCGGCGTTCGGCGTCGGGACCCAGGTCCGGCTGTCCATCCGGTCCTTCCAGATCGGCAGCACGTGGTAGCCCCGCCCGAAGACCTTCTCCGACCCGTCGCGCATCCCGATCACATTCAAAGCCGGCTGCATTGTCATGTAGGCGTGCACAGCACGCTGGTAGAACACCTCCGCGCGCAGCGATTGAGCCTCTTCCTGCTCCAGCCAGTTCCCGCTGTTGACCTGCTGCACCAGCGGTGATGAGGTACCAGCGCGCACGGAGTCTTCACTACGGATCTCGGTCATCCTCGCCTCTCCTCGAACAGCCGTCGGCCACGGATCGGGAACGAGATCCGCTCGAACCGCCTCGCGGTCCTCACGCTTGTGCGCTGCGATTTCCAGGTCTTCACCCGGCAAGGGTGAAGAGACCCGCGAACAGGCAACCGCCGGACCGGCTGTCCGGCGGGCCCTCACGCATCAGCTGCCACCGCGGCGGTGCTCGGCGAGCTGACGTCCGCCTGGCCTCGTCCGTCGCGGGTGAGGCCGCCGTGCGGTGCCCAGCCCTAGCGTTGGGGCTCGGTCTCGGTCACCGGGAGGGCTCGCATGAGCGACACCGCGCAGGTCAAGAGCCGGGCGGGTGGGGTGCTCGCGGCCACGTGTGTCTCGACGCTCGTGGTGAACGCGAACACCTCGGCGGTCAGTATTCTGCTGCCCGCCATCTCGGAGGACACCGGTACGTCGGTCACGACGCTGCAGTGGGCGGTGACCGGATATTCGCTGGTCGGCGCCGCGGTCATCGTCACCTCGGGCTCGCTGGGTGACGTCTTCGGCCGCAAGCGCGTCTTCCAACTCGGCCTGCTGCTGTTCGTGGCGTCGTGCGTGCTGATCGCGCTCGCCGGGTCGGGCGGGATGGTGATCGCCGGCCGCGTCATCCAGGGTGCGGCGGGGGCAACGATTCTGGCCTGCGGCCTGAGCCTGCTCACGGTCGCCAACGAGGGCGCCGCGCAACTGAAGGCTGTGTCGCTGTGGGGCGCGGCGGCGGCCGTTGGCGCGGCCGCTGGTCCGTTGGCGGGCGGCGCCCTCGTCGAGGCCACGGGGTGGCAGGGGCTGTTCTGGATCGACGCCGGCATTGCGGTGCTGTGCATGCTGCTGACGGCGGCGACCGTGGGCGAGTCACGGGATCCGGATCGGCCGAAGACGATCGACTATGCGGGCACGGTGCTGATCGCGCTGACCCTGACTCCGCTCATCCTCGGGGTCTCCAAGAGCAGCGACTGGGGATGGATCTCCGTGGCCACGCTGGGGTGTTTCGCGATCACGATCGGGGCCGGGTACGGATTCATCGCGGTCGAGCGGCGGGTCGCCGTACCGCTGCTGGACCTCGCGCTGCTGCGGAACCGCGTCCTGGTGGGCTCGACCATCGCGATCCTCATCGGCGCAGGCACGATCAACGCGCTGATGTACCTGCTCAGCCTGTACTTCCAGGATCCCGCGGTCCTGGACTTCAGCCCGCTCCAGGCCGGCCTGGCGACGTTGCCGGCGACCATCGGTCTCGTCGTCGTGGCGCCTTTCGTACCGAAGCTTGCCGCGAAGATCGGCGGCCGGCAGACGATCGGCGCCGGATTCGCCCTCACCACGCTGGGATTCGTGATCGTGGGCTTCGTGGACGCGTCGTGGAAGTACGTCGCGTTCCTGCTGCCGCTGATCGCCATCGCGGTGGGCATGGGCCTGTCGAACGGTCCGGCGTCGTCCGCGTCGACGGCGTCGGTGCCGGAGAACCAGGTCGGCGGGGCGTCCGGTGTCTCGAACATGGCCCGGTACGTCGGCGCCGCGGTCGCCACCGCGCTGGCCGCCACCATCTACGGCTCGGTGATCGGCAACCAGACCGCCGACGGCGCGTCGCAAGGTGACTCGCTCGCCTCGGGTCTTGCCGCGGCCTCCTGGACGATGGCGATCTTCAGTTTCCTCGGCGTCGTGATGGCGTTCGTGATCGGCCGGCACCGCGCGGCCGCCGGGACGCTGAACGACGCCGCCGCGGCAGCGGCCGCGCACACCCACACCCTGCCCACCTCGGCAACTGCTGGACGAACGGCCGCCGGGCAAGGCTGAGGCCGACGCCCGCACCCGGGAGGAATCGATGACCACAACCCGGCCGGCAGCACCGGCTCCCTTCACCGCCGAGGACTACGCGGCACGGATGCGGCGCGTCCTGGCCGACGCCGTACGCGCGGGGCTCGACGGGCTCCTGATCACGCCCGGGCCGGACCTGGTCTGGCTCACCGGGTACCGGCCGACCGCAATCACCGAGCGACTGACGGCGCTTGTCCTGACACCGGATCAGGAGCCGACCCTGGTGGTGCCGACCCTCGAACGGCCGGACGCGGAAGGGGCGCCGGGCGCGCCGAGCCTGACGATCGTGGACTGGGCCGACGGAGACGACCCGTTCGCGAGAACTGCCGGCTACCTTCGCGCGACCGGAACCCTGGGCATCGCGGACTCCGCCTGGGCGATGCATCTGCTCGGCCTGCAGGAGGCGTTGCCCGGATCCTCGTACCGCTCCCTCACGCAGAGCCTGCCGATGCTCCGAGCGGTCAAGGACGCCACCGAACTCGCCCGGCTCGAAGCGGCCGGCGCCGCCGCGGATGCGGCGTACGAGCGGATCCTGCAGGTGCAATTCTCCGGCCGGAAGGAGACCGACGTCGCGGCCGATCTGGCCGGGCTGCTGCGCGAGTTCGGGCACGAACAGGTCGACTTCACCGTGGTCGGCTCGGGCCCTAACGGCGCCAACCCGCACCACGAGGCCGGCGACCGGACGATCGAGGTCGGCGACGCGGTGGTGCTCGACTTCGGCGGGCTGATGTACGGCTACGGATCGGACACCAGCCGCACCGTGTGCGTGGGCGAGCCGTCCGCCCGGATCCGCGAGGTGCACGAGATCGTGCGCCTGGCCCAGCAGGCAGGCGTCGAGGCGGTCCGGCCGGGCGTCGCGTGTCAGGAGGTCGATCGGGCGGCCAGGAAGGTGATCACGCAGGCCGGCTACGGCGAGCGGTTCATCCATCGCACCGGCCACGGCATCGGTACCACGACCCACGAACCGCCGTACATGATCGAGGGTGAGGAGCAGCCGCTGGTGCCCGGGATGTGCTTCTCGGTCGAGCCGGGCATCTACCTCGCCGGGCAGTTCGGGGTGCGGATCGAGGACATCGTGACCGTCACCGGGACCGGCGGGCGCCGACTCAACAACACCGGGCGCGACCTCCGCAGCGTCCGGTAAGGCCGTCCCACGGCGGGTGTCCCGCGTACGTCATCCGGACAGGATGAGGACCGACCGACCGACCTGATTCCAGACTGTGACGAGTGGCCTACCTACTGGGGCCCGGGGAGCGGAGGCTCTCATGCATACGCGTGCAACACGTCAGGGACGGTCATGAGCGCCGCGGACGTGCCGGCCGACGGCACCGAAGCCGCTGCTGTCGCACGCTCGCGTGCGACCACCACCCAATGGATTTCCTGGGTGGCGCTGGCGATGATGACGACGAGCTCGGTCGCCAGCCTCCGGGCGGCGCCGACGATGGCGGTGTACGGACTGGCCTGCGTGTTCTTGTACCTGCTCCCGGCCATCGTGTTCCTGCTGCCGACCTCGCTGGTTTCGGCGGAGTTGGCGTCGGGCTGGAACGGCGGGATCTACAAGTGGGTCTCGGAAGGCATCTCCAAGCCGGCCGGCTTCCTCGCGGTGTGGTGCCAGTTCGCCATGACGATCTTCTACTACCCGAGCCTGCTGGGGTTCGTGGCGAGCACCCTCGCGTATGTGTTCAACCCGGAGCTGGCCAGTAGCGGCGTCTGGACCGCGGCGGTCATCATCGTCGTCTACTGGTCGGGCGTCTGGGTCTCCTCGCGCGGCACCAAGGGCGTGGCCGGACTGGCCAGCGGCGGCCTGATCATCGGCACGCTGATCCCGGGCGTCGTCCTGGTGACCCTCGGCATCGTCTTCCTCGGCCAGGGCAACCCGTCGGCCGCGCCGATGACGGCCGACAACATCTTGCCCGCGTGGGCAGGGCTCTCGAGCCTCGTGCTGATCGTCAACAACTTCCTGTCCTACTCCGGCATGGAGATGAACGCCGTGCACGTGTCGTCGCTGCGGAAGCCCGGCAAGGAGTTCCCGCGAGCGATGTTCCTTGCCATGGGCATGGTGCTTGCGATCTTCATCCTGCCCGCCTTGGCGATCAGCTGGGTCGTGCCGGCCGAGGAACTGTCCCTCACCGCCGGTGTGATGCAGGCTTTCGACGCCGTCTTCGCCAACTTCGGCTGGCAATGGCTGACCCCGATTGTCGGGATCATGCTGGTCACCGCCTCGCTCGGCGGCATGCTGACCTGGCTGGCCGGGCCGTCCAAGGGCCTGTTGCTCATCTCCCGGCAGGAGGGCTACCTCCCGCCGTACCTGCAGCGCCTGAACAAGAACGGCGTCCAGCAGAACATCCTGGTCGTCCAGGGCCTGCTCACGACCGTGATCGGCCTCGCGTACGCGTTGATCCCGGACGTATCGAGCGCCTACTGGATCTTCTCGGTGATCACCACGCAGGTGTACCTGATCATGTACCTGCTGATGTTCGTGGCCGCGATCCAGCTGCGCCGCAAGGATCCGGACCACGCGCGCGGCTACCGGGCGCCGATGCTGTTCAGCCTGTGCGGCGTCGGTTTCGCAGCCTCGCTGGCCGCCTTGCTGGTCGGCTTCATCCCGCCGTCGCAGTTCGAGTCCGGCAACTCCGGTGTGTACCTGCTGATCGTCGGCGGCGGCGCCCTCGGTCTCGGCCTGCTCGTGCCGTTCCTGTTCTACCGGCTGCGCAAGCCGTCCTGGAGGCAGCCTGAGCAGGAGGAGGTGACTCCGTCATGAGCACGTCTGCCGAGAACGAGCCCAAACGCGAACGGACGTGGATCTACATCACCGCCTGTGTCGTCCTCGGGGTGCTGCTGATCATCGGCCTGCTCACCTTCAGCTCCCACAGGCGGACGAACGAGGCCAACCAGAAAGCCGATCAGCTGATCGCTGCGCTCTCGGCCGCCGGGGCCCGAACGCCCGACAAGGACCAGATCGTCCGCGTGCTCGGGACCGACGGAGGCGCGACCTGCGAGAACCCGAACGACGCCCTGAGCCGCGCGGTGCTGTTCAGCCAGCTCGCCAACGGCGCCGCGGGCCCGGGCGCCAGGCCGGTCATCGTCGACAGCCGCGCGCTCAAGGGCCAGCTGCTGATCATCCAGATCTACTGCCCCAACGAGCTGAACGACTTCAAGAGGCTCGTCGAGGACCTCAAGACCGACGACGTGGCGAGCGACTGACATGGACGACCTGCGGCAGCGCATCGCGGATCTGATGCCGACGGCCCACGACGAACTCGCCGAGCTCGTCGCGCTCCGATCGGTGGCCGACCCACGCCAGTACCCCGCCGAAGAGTGCGAGCGCACCGCCCAGTGGGTGCTCGAGAGGTTCGCGGACCTCGGGTTCTCCGACGCCCGCCTCGAGGAGACCGCCGACGGCAGCATGGCGGTCGTCGGATCCAGGAAGTGTTCCCGGGCCGATGCTCCGACGGTGCTGCTGTACGCCCACTACGACGTCCAGCCGCCGCTCGACGACGCCGCCTGGCGCACTCCCCCGTTCCAGCTGACCGAGGTCGACGGGCGCTGGTACGGCCGTGGAGCCGCCGACTGCAAAGGCAACATCGTCATGCACCTGGCGGCCCTGCGCGCACTCGGGGACGACGTCCCGGTCGACCTGAGGCTGGTGGTCGAAGGCTCCGAGGAGCAGGGCACCGGCGGTCTCGAGGCGTTCGTCCCCGAGCACGCGGACCTCCTCCGCGCCGACGCGATCCTCGTCTGCGACACCGGCAACGCCGCGGTCGGCCACCCGGCCGCCACCGTGAGTCTGCGCGGCATGGTCAACCTCGTCGTGACCGTCGAGGCCCTCTCCTCCGAGGTCCACTCCGGCATGTTCGGCGGCCCCGCTCCCGACGCTCTCGCCGCGCTGGTGGCGATGTTGTCCACACTGCGCGACGCGAAGGGGAACACCACGATCACCGGTCTGGACAACACCCGTACCTGGTCCGGCGCGCCGTACCCGACCGACCAGTTCACAGCGGACGCCGGCGTACTGGAAGGCGTCTCGCTGCTCGGGGACGGCAGCGTGTCCGACATGCTGTGGGCCCGGCCCGCGCTCACCATTCTCGGCATCGACTGCCCACCGGTCGTCGGCTCGGCCGCCGCCGTGGTCCCCAAGGCCGCGGCACGGCTGAATCTGCGCATCCCGCCCGGCCTGTCACCCGAGATCGCGCAGCGGGCCCTCATCGAGCACCTGAAAGCCGCCGCCCCCTGGGGAGTGCACATCACAGCCGACGTCGAGGCCGCCGGTGCTCCTTTCGAGGCGGCGACCGACGGCCCGGCGTACGGGGCGATGGCCAAGGCGATGCAGGAGGCGTACGGCCGGCCGATGACCAGTCTCGGACAGGGCGGCTCGATTCCCCTGTGCAACGTCTTCGAGGAGACCTATCCCGATGCCGAGCTGATCCTGATCGGCGTCGAGGAGCCCTTGGCCCTCATCCACGCCCCCAACGAGAGCGTGGATCCGACCGAGATCGAAGCGATGGCCCTGACCGAGGCACTGTTTCTCCGGCACTACGCCGCCATGAGCAGCTGATCCGCAGCGCCAGGTCGAGCGTTTCGCAGTGAACGGCCGGGCGAATCATTCGTCGCGGGTGATTCGCACCGATCGGGCGCCAGACAGGATGGTGCGACGTCTGACCGAGTGGCGGTCGGAGGATGTCAGGGGGATCCGATGGGCTGCCTGTTCGCGTTGATGGCCGGCGTGTTTCCGCGGCTCGGGGTGTTCATCGTCTGGGTCGCGCGGCCGGAGCGGGTCGACGCGGCGTTCAGCACCTGGTTGTGGCCGCTGCTCGGCATCATCTTCCTGCCGTTCACGACGCTGATCTACCTGTTCCTGTGGGCTCCCGGGGGGATCCACGGGTTCGACTGGTTCTGGATCGGCCTGGCCGCTCTGCTCGACCTCGGCCACTGGGCGGCGAGCGCGACGCAGCGCAACCAGATCCCGGGCCGGCAGGCGCGCCCGGCCTGATCCCGCAGACAGCCGGTCCCCAGAGATTTCCAGAGGCGAGGTAGTCATGGCAGAGACGGCAACCGGCCCGAAGGCGGCGGACGTCCTGGTGATCTTCGGGATCACCGGCGACCTGGCCAAGGTGATGACGTTCCGCTCGCTGTACCAGCTGGAGGCGCGCGGTCTGCTCGACTGCCCGATCGTGGGGGTGGCGGCCGACGACTGGACCGTCGACCAGTTGATCGAGCGGGCCAGGACGTCGATCGAGGGGACCGGCGTCACGATCGACAAGGCCGTCTTCGACAGCTTCGCCGATCGGCTGTCGTACGTCGGCGGCGACTTCACCGACGCACCGCTGTACGAGCGGGTGGGCGAGGCGATCAAGGGCGCCAAGACCCCGGTGTTCTACCTCGAGATCCCGCCGTTCCTGTTCGGCCGGGTGATCCGGGGACTGTCCGAGGCCGGGCTGACCGCCGGGGCCCGGGTGGTGGTCGAGAAGCCGTTCGGTCACGATCAGCAGTCGGCCCGCGACCTGGCCGCCGAGCTGCACCAGTACCTCGACGAGTCGCAGCTGTTCCGGATCGACCACTACCTCGGGAAGATGGGGCTGGAGGAGATCCTGTACCTGCGGTTCGCGAACGCGGTACTCGAGCCGCTGTGGAGCCGCAACTACCTGGACTGTGTCCAGATCAGCATGGCGGAGAGCTTCGGCGTCGAGGACCGCGGCCATTTCTACGACCCGGTCGGCGCGCTGCGCGACGTCGTGGTCAACCACCTGATGCAGGTGGTCGCGGCGGCCGCGATGGAGCCGCCGTCGCGCGGCGATCCAAGCACGCTCAAGGACTCGCAGGTGATCTTGTTCCGCGCGGTGGAGGACGCCGATCCGGCCCACTACGTCCGCGGCCAGTACGACGGCTACCTCGGGATCGACGGGGTCGCGAAGGGTTCGGCCACCGAGACGTACGCCGCGCTCCGGCTCGACATCGAGAACTGGCGCTGGGCCGGCGTGCCGTTCTTCATCCGCACCGGGAAGCGGCTGCCGGTGACCCAGACCGAGCTCCGGCTGGTCTTCAAGCGCCCGCCGCGGCTGGGGTTCGGGCCGCGGGGA
Organism: Kribbella sp. NPDC003505; assembly: GCF_040610875.1. Lineage (NCBI taxonomy): Bacteria > Bacillati > Actinomycetota > Actinomycetes > Propionibacteriales > Kribbellaceae > Kribbella > Kribbella sp. NPDC003505. Next base: position 823,172 of record NZ_JBEXNA010000001.1, read on the forward strand.
CACATCGCCGAGCCGAACCAGCTGGTGATCAAGCTCGACCCGTCGACCGGCGTCCGGGTCCGGATCGACGCGCACCGTGCGGACATGTCGCGGATCGCGCCGATCGACCTGGACACGGAATTCGCCGCCGAGGGCGGTGAGGGCCCGACGCCGTACGAGGTGCTGCTGCACGCGGCGATGACCGGGCAGAGCACCCGGTTCACGCGCCAGGACGCGGTCGAGGAGCAGTGGCGGGTCATGCAGCCGTTGCTCGACGCACCGACGCCGATCCACACGTATCAGCCCGGGACCTGGGGGCCGGCCGCGGCCGCCGAAGTACCGGCCGGGTACGGCGGCTGGCGGCAGCCCTGGATCCCGAGCTGACGCACAGCCGTATCAGCCTGTATCAGCCTGTATCAGCCGAGGCGCTCCAGCAGGTGGTCACCGACCCGGAGCGCGTTCGCCATCGCGGTGAGCGCCGGATTCACCGCGCCGATGCTCGGGAAGAAGCTGGTGTCGACGACGTACAGGTTGTCGACCTCGTGCGCGCGGCAGTTGACGTCCAGCACCGAGGTCTCCGGATCGTGCCCGAACCGGACCGTCCCGGCCTGGTGCGCGCAGCCTGCCACCGGGATGTCGTTCTTCATGTAGACGCTGCGCGGGACCAGGTGACGCGGGTGCATGCCGAGCCGGCCCAGGTTCTTCTTGATCCGCCGGTACAGCTGCGTCATCGGCTCGGTGTTGTTCGGCGTGTAGCTCAGGACGACGGCGCCGTCCCGGTCGAGCGTCACCCGGTTGTCCTGATCGGGCAGGTCCTCGACCGACAGCCAGAAGTCGACGGCGTGCGCGGCGACGTCGCGCAGCGCGAACCTCGGCGCCAGGAGGGTCTCGACCGGCTTCTCCCCGCGGTACATCGGGGCCGACGACTTGCCGACCATCTGCAGGTTGCCCATCGGGTAGTCGAAGTCGGCGTCGCCGAAGTAGTAGTCGTTCAGCCCGAGCGTCTTCTGGAACCGGGTGTCGTTCTTCTCGGTCGAGACCGCCAGGAAGGCCCGGCTGTTGTGGAACACGTAGTTGCGCCCGACCTGGTCGGATCCGTTCGCGAGCCCGTTCGGATGCCGGTCGCCGGCACTCGCGAGCAGGATCCGCGCCGAGTTCACGGCGCCGGCCGACAGTACGACGACGTCGCCGCTGAACCGTTGTTCGGCCCCCTCGACGTCGGCGACGACCGCGGTCACCGTGCGGCCGGTGGCGTCGGTCTCGAGGCGCCGTACGACGGCGTTGCGCAGCAGCGTCACGTTGTCGTGCTCGATCGCGGGCCGGACCGCGATGACGTCCGCGTCGGACTTCGCGTGCACGAGACACGGGAACCCGTCGCAGGTCGCGCAGCGCACGCAGGCGCTGAACGCGGGCCGGCTCTCGTCCAGCATCACGCCGCACGGCGCGTGGTACGGATGCAGCCCGACCGCGGCCATGTCGTCGAACAGCTTCTGGATCCGCGGCTCGTGCGACACCGGCGGGAACGGGTACGGCGCGGACGCGGGCGGTTCCGTCGGGTCCTCGCCCCGGACACCGTGCACCTGGTAGAGCTGTTCGGCCTGCGTGTAGTACGGCTCCATCACGTCGTACGAGATCGGCCAGGCCGGCGAGATGCCGCCGTGGTGCTTGAGCTCACCGAAGTCCCGCTCGCGCAGCCGGTACAGCGCGGCGCCGTAGAACTTGGTCGCACCGCCGACGAAGTAGTGCACCTGGGGCTGGAACGGCTTGCCCGCGCTGTCGAACCACTGGTCCGGTGAGACGTAGCGGTTGTCGACGAAAACGGCCTCGGCGTCCCAGTTCTCGGCCTCCCGCGGGAGCCAGTCCCCGCGCTCCAGGATCAGGACGCGCCGTCCCGACGGTGCGAGCCGGTGCGCGAGCGTGCCGCCACCTGCTCCTGATCCCACGATGACGACGTCGTAGTGGTCGGACATGCCTGTTCTCCTCAGGCGTCGCGGGCGGTCGGGCCGCGTCGGTCCAGGACGATGTGCGGAACGTCGGCGGCCTCGTCGCCCCAGGCGATCCGCTCCGGCGTGGTGGACCACTCGACGGAGGCGGCGTGGTCACGGTCGAAGTAGTCCCAGGCCCAGGACAGGAACGCGTCGGTCCTGCTGTGCGCACCGCTGACCAGCATCGCGTGCACGCCGAGCCACGCCGCGAACGCGACCGGGCCCTCCACCTGGTGCCGATGCCGGCCGACCTCGGCGACGGCCGCGTTCCGGCCGATCATCGCCATGATGCCTTTGTCCTTGTAGTGGAACGGTTTGGCCTTGTCTCCGTGCAGTTCCCGCAGAATGTTGCCGGCGGCCCAGGCACCGGACTGCTGCGCGACCGAGCCCAGCTGCGGCAGGATCGTGCCGTCCTTGGCCGGGATGTTCGCGACGTCGCCGACCGCGTAGACGTGCGGGTGGCCGTCGACCGTGAGGTCCGGCAGTACGTCGATGCGCCCGCCGCGGCCGGTCGGCAGCCCGGGCGCGTTCGCCACCACCGAGGCGGCCGACTCGCCGCCGCCCCAGATGACCGTCCGGGTACGGATCGACGTCCCGTCGTCGAACTCGACGCGGTCGGCGTGCACCGCCGACACGCCGGTACCGAGTCTCGGCTCGGCGCCTTCTTTGGTCAGCCGTTCGTGCGCGTACTCATGCGACTTCTCGGAGAACGCACCGAGCAACGTGTCACCGCGGTCGACCACGGTGACCTTGCCCGGCCGCGGGATCCGTTCGGTGGCCACCAGCGCGGCCATCAGTTCGGTCAGTGCCCCGGTGATCTCGACGCCGGTCGGGCCGCCGCCGACGACCACGATGTCGAGCTCGCCCTCGTCCGCGGTCGGCTCGGCACCGGCCTGGACCATGGACTGCACATGGAGCCGCAACCGCTCCGCGTCGGCGACCGAGTAGAGCGCGAACGCGTGCTCGGCCGCGCCCGGAACCCCGAAGTACTCCGGTCGCGCGCCGGCCGCGATCACCAGGTGCGATCCGGTGATCCGCTCGCCGTCGGTCAGCGTCAGCGTGAGGTCGTCGGCATCGATCTGCGCGACGTCGGCGGTGCGAACCTCGACTGTCGGATGCTCGCGGAAGATCGCCCGGTGCGGCCGGGCGATGTCCTCGGCCGGCAGTTGCGCGGTGGCGACCTGGTAGAGCAACGGCTGGAACTGGTGGTAGTCGTTGCGGTCGACCAGCGTGACCCGGACACCTTCGTCCCCGAGGCGGTGCGCACACGCGACCCCGCCGAGCCCGCCGCCGAGGACGACGACGTGCGGGCTCTGCTGCCCCTGTTCGTTCACAGCGAGAACTCCTCCCGGAGGTCTGCGAGGATGATCCGGCCGGCCGCTCCGATCAGCGCCAGGTGCGAGAACGCCTGGGGGAAGTTGCCCAGGTGCCGGGCCCGGTCCACCTCGAACTCCTCGGCGTACAGGCCGAGCTTCGACTCGATCCGGAGCAGCCGCTCGAACTGGCTGCGGGCGCGCTCGGTCTCACCGGTCATCGCGAGCGCGGACACCAGCCAGAACGAGCAGATCAGGAACGTGCCTTCCTTGCCGGACATGCCGTCGTCGGTCTCGTCGGTCCGGTAGCGCAGCACGAAGCCGTTCTCGGTCAGCTCCTTGTCGATCGCCTCGACGGTCGCCCGCATCCGTTCGTCGCTGCCCGGCAGGAAGCCGAACAGCGGAGCCAGCAGGGTCGAGGCATCCAGCGCGTCGGTGTCGTAGTGCTGACGCAGGACGCCGCGGTCGCTCACCCCGTGCTCGAGGATGTCCTCGCGGATCTCCTCGGCCGTCTTCGCCCACAGCTCGGCGAGGTCGTCGTCGTTGCGGATCCGGGCCAGCCGGGACGCACGGTCCAGGGCCACCCAGCCCATCAGCTTGGAGGAGACGTAGTGCTGCGGATCTCCGCGGGCCTCCCAGATGCCCTGATCGGGATCACGCCACGACGACATCGCGCACTGGGCCTGCGACTCGACCAAGGGCCAGAGCCGGCGCGGCAGCCGCTTGCTCCGGACGGTGTGCAGCAGCACCGAGTCCAGCACCGCGCCGAACACGTCGTTCTGCCGCTGGTCGAACGCGCCGTTGCCGATCCGCACCGGCCTGGCGCCCTCGTAGCCGGTGAGGTCGTCGCGGGTCGACTCGGTCAGGTCGCGGCGGCCGTCGATGCCGTACATGATCTGCAGCGCGCCGTCCGAGTTGGGCTCCAGGTCGGCCACGAACTGCATGAACTCGTTGGCCTCCCAGTCCAGGTTCAGGTAGTGCAGCGCCTGCAAGGTGAACGTCGTGTCGCGGATCCAGGTGTAGCGGTAGTCCCAGTTGCGTTCGCCGCCCGGCGTCTCCGGCAACGACGTGGTCAGTGCGGCGATCGTGGCTCCGGTCGGCATGTAGGTCAGGCCCTTGATGGTCAGTGCCGACCGCTCCAGCGGATGCCGGTACCGGTGGTCGGGGATCCGGGCCCGGGCCAGCCAGTTGCGCCAGAACCGGATCGTCGCGGCGATGCGTGCCTCCGCGTCGGCGAGGTCGGCCGGTGACGCCAGTCCGTCGGCCCAGGACAGCGCGCAGTACGCCTTCTCCCCCTTGGAGATGACGTGCCGGGCCCGGGCGGAGCCCCCCTCGATCCCGATCAGCATGTCGGTGCTCAGCCGGAACGTCCGGCCGGCGCCGGACGCGTCCGCGGTGTGCGCGTCGTCGCCGACCATCGCCCATTCGGCCGGGACGCGTCCGTAGTCGAAGGCCGGTTCGCAGACGAGCTCGATCTCGACCGATCCGTCGAGGCACTCGACGGTTCTGACCAGGACGTGCTCGGCGTCGTCGTCGGCCGGCGGACGGGTGTGCGGGGTCACCGTGTCCGGACCGTGCGACGGGCCCATCGTCAAGGCGTCGTGGACGAGCAGCCAGCCGGCCGGGGTGTGCCACGTGGTCGTCATCACGTTCGTGCCCGGCACGTACGTGCGGGCGGTCGGCTGGTTGATCCCGTACGGACCGAACCGGAAGGACCCGGCCCCGCGGTCCAGCAGGTTTCCGAACACGCTCGGCGCGTCGAACGACGGCAGACAGAGCCAGTCGACCGATCCGTCCGGAGCGACCAGCGCACCGGTGTGGCAGTTCGACAGGAACGCGTAGTCGGCGATCGGCGGGAACGGCGACGAAGTCATGGCGGGAGCTCCTTCACAGTCGTGACACGCGACGTCACGGGCCTGCCTCCACGATCTGCGGCCGTGCAGGACAAGGAATCACCCGCCAGAGGTGATTGGACGGTCGCCGGCGTCCTCGACACTCTCGTCGGGCAGCAGCGCACGCTGGTCGAGCACGTAGAGCAGGACGAAGCCGGGCACGACGATCAGCACTGCCAGCCCGGCCGCCACCAGCAACGCGACCAGCGTGTCGTCGGGTGCGGCCGCCGCCGCGACGGTCAAGCTCTCCGGCAATAGGTACGGCCACTGGGCGATGCCCCAGCTGACGATGATCCCGGCCGCTGCGAGTACGGCGAGGACCCGCGCACCGCGGGCGGCGTACCGCGTCAGCAGCACCAGCGCGCCGAGTCCGGACAGCACACTGAGGATCGCGGCGGGCAGCGCTCTCGACGTCATGCCGTCGAAGACGTGCGACGCCTCGGCGTTCAGGACGAACAGGGCGGCCACCGCGACCACCGCGGCGACGACGGCGCTCAGCACAGCGCGGCGCCGGAAGTACTCGGCCATCACGAACTGGCGGAAGTGGCGCGCGTCCCAGACCAGATAGACCGCGGCAAGGTACGCCGCCACGACGACCGCGAGCACGCCGGTCAGCAGCGACGTCGGGTTCAGCCAGCTGTCCACAGGGTCGCCGGCCTTGCCGCCCGACGGCACGTGCCCCGACGCGATACCGCCCGCGATCGCCCCCATGCAGAACGGCACGAGCACCGACGACAACGCGAACGCCCCGCCGAAGATCCGCCGGAACCGCAGCGTCACGACCCCCTTGCGGAAGGCGAAACTCGCCCCCCGCAGCACGATCCCGAGCGCGGCCACCGTCAGCGGGACGAACATCGTCAGCATGATCGACTGGTACGCCGCCGGGAAGGCGGTCCAGGTGACCACGAAGATGAAGATCAGCCAGACGTGGTTCGCCTCCCACACCGGGCCGATCGAGCGCTCGATCACCGCGCGCGGCTCCGCACCGCGGTCCGGTCCGCCCGCGACGAGATCCCAGAACCCGGCGCCGAAGTCCGCCCCGCCGAACACGGCGTACGTCGCCAGGGCGACGAGCAGCAGCACCGCGATCGTCGTACTCACGGCGTCCGCTCCTCGACCTGCTCGGCCGTCTCGACCTCCGCGGCCGCGGCCGCCTCCGTCGGTCCGTACGGCGTGTCCCCCTCGACGAAGCCGCCCGCGCGGCGGAAGCGCCGGCTCATCCCGCGCAGCACCAGGATCAGCGTGACGCCGAGGGCGGCGTACAGCACGAAGACGCCGATGAAGGTGAGCCAGACGCCGGTGTTCGCGGTCGCGGCCGCCTCGACCTTCATCCGCTGGTAGACGATCCACGGCTGCCGGCCGACCTCGGTGACGATCCAGCCGGCCTCCATCGTGATCACGGCGAGGACACCGGAGCACGCCGCGGCGCGGAGGAACCACTTGCTCCGGGGCATCCGGCGGCGGAAGAGCCAGATCACGCCGTACCAGACCGACAGCAGGAACAGGGCGGTACCGATCCCGACCATGACGTCCCACGCGAGGTGGACGACGTTCGTCTCGCCGACGGTCGGGCGCTCGTCGGCCGGCACGCTGTTCAGCCCCTGGACGACGGTCGACCGACCGGTGCTCGGATCCGACAGCCAGGACGCCAGCCCCGGGATCGGGATGCCGCCGGAGACCTGGCCGTCCGGATTCAGCGTGCCGAGCAACCGCTCCGGTACGTCGGAACTCGTCGTCGGCACCAGCTCGATCGCGGCGAACTTCACCGGCTGGTTGTTGAACACCCACCGGGCCAGCGCATCGCCGACCCCCATCTGGATCGGCGTCGCCACCGCGGCGACCGTGAAAGCGATCGTGAACGCGAGCCGGTGGTACCGGTCGGTCCGGCCGCGCAGCATCCCGGCGGCGTACACCGACGCGACCAGGAACCCGCCGACCAGGTACGCCGCGATCACCATGTGCGCGGCCTGCAACGGCATCGCGTCGTTGAAGATCACCTTGATCGGATCGACATCGGTGATCTCGCCGTTCGCGTTCATCGTGAAGCCGCCCGGGGCGTTCATCCAGGCGTTCGCCGCGACCACCGAGATCGAGCCGAAGACGCCGGCGACCGGGATCGGCACGCCGGTCCAGAAGTGCGTCCACGGGTTCAGCCGGCGCCAGCCGAAGATGTAGATCGCGACGAAGATCGCCTCGGTGAAGAAGAACAGGCCCTCGAACGCGAACGGGATCCCGAACGCGTCACCCCAGGTGCCCATGAACCGCGGCCAGAGCAGACCGAACTCGAAGCTCAGCACGGTCCCCGTCACCGCACCGACGGCGAAGGTCACGGCCATGTACTTCGACCACCGCTGCGCGAGCAGCAGCGCGTCGTGGTCGTCGCGCCGTACCGCCCGGTAGTTGGCGATCAGGGCCATGAACGCCCAGGACACCCCGAGCGGCACCAGGACGATGTGGAAGGCGAGCGTGAACGCCATCTGCGACCGCGCCCACGGAACCGGGTCCACGGCGGCCGCGACGGCCAGACCGATCACGGTCTCCCCCACGATCATCGAGCCTCCCCAGCTCGCCGGATCAGATCAGGTTCAGGTCCCACGCCCGGCGGACGGACTCGTTGCGGCTCGAGACCGACAGCTTCCGCAGGATGTTGCGGATGTGCGACTTCACCGTGTTGACCGAGATGAACAGCTCGTCGGCGATCTCAGTGGTGGTGCGCAGTGCCGCCAGCAGCCGCAGGACCTCGAGCTCGCGCTCGGACAGTTCCTCCACGATCGGCGCCGGCCCGTCCGACGGGTCCCCGGCCGTCAGCTCGTCCGGGCCCAGCCAGCCGGCCAGTGAGCGCAGCGCGGCATCGTTGCGGATGATCGCCCGGATCCGGGCGGACGTGTGCGCGAACGGACGGCGAAGCCGCTCGGCGCGACCCAGCGACAGCGCCTTGGCGATGTCGGACCGGCCGTCGCGGACGTTCCCGTCGAGCCATTCGGCCAGCGCCTGATCCAGGAGCTCCTGCATCTGCTGCGACGCGGTGATCGTCCCGCGCCCGGTCGTGTCGTGCCGCCCGGCCCGGTCCAGACCGACGCCTGCCGCCTCGGCGTCGATGGACCTGCGCAGCCAGCTGTCCGGCGGTTCCGGGTCCGCCAGGGCGCCGCGGGCGCCGATCCGGTCGCCCCGGTCCCGCATCAACCGCACGCTCAGCAGCGAGAACACCGAGCTGAAGAGATGGTCGCTGTGCGTCTCACGGAGCCGGCGAGCGCGGTCGAGGGACTGCTGCGCCCCGGCGAGGTCCTGACGCTCCAGTGCCACCCAGGCGTGCGCCAGATGTGTTGCGGCGGGACGCTCGGCCGCGGCACCGGACTCCGCAGCAAGCCGCTCGGCGGTGTCCGCGAGCCCCTGGGCGCGGGACAGGTGGCCGCGGCAGGCTTCGGCGAGCGCCAGCGTGGCAAGGCAGAGCAACCGGAGATCCGCGCAGTCACCCGTTGCGGCCGTCCGGACCGCTTCGGTGAGCACCGCACACGCGACATCGAGGTCGCCGCCGCGCAGGTGCGCCTTGCCCTCCGCGCCCAGTACCAGCGCGTTCAGTACTGCGTTGCCGTGCGCGGCCAGTTCCTCCCGTTGCGCTCGGGCGGCGAGCAATGTCTGGTCGACACTGCCCGACTTGTCGTACAGCAAGGTGGTCACGGCAGCGGCCGACGCCGACCAGGCACCGCTGACGGGGTGGTCCACCGCGCAGTCCGCGAGGAGCTGCCTGGCTGCGGTGACGTCGTCGTTGGCGACGGCGATCGCGGCGCGCACGAGTTGTCCGTCGACAGAGGCCACGGCCGGCATCTCCGACAGGCCACGGGCCAGCTCCATGCCGACTCCGGTCCGCAGCAGCAGGTCTCCGACGCCCAGCCCGTTGACCACGAAACCGGCGGCGCGCTCCCAGTCGCCCGTCTCGGCGGCATGGCTGACGGCCTGCACCAGCCGGCCGTTCGCGCCGTACCAGTCCGCGGCCCGCCGCCGGAGGTCGTCGACCGCGCCGGGCAGGGTGCGGGCGAGCTCGGCGCGGAGGAACTCCCGGACCAGTCCGTGGATCCGGTAGTGGCCGTGTACAGGTTGGACGAAGGTGTTGCCGCTCGCCATCCGCCGCAGCACGGTGTCCGCGTCCGGGCGATCCGCGAGCACGGCAGCGAGCTCTGCCGGAAGTTCGTCCACCAGGCTGATCCTGAGCAGGAAGTCTCGATCGGCCCGGTCGAGACCGGCGAACACCTCGGCAGCCAGGTAGTCGGCCGCGAACCCCGTCGGCAGGGACTTGCGATCGCCGGACCACAGTGCGAGCGCTGCCAGCCGCACGCCGGCGGCCCAGCCCTCGGTCCGTTCGACCACCTCCTGGACCGCCTCCGGCTCCTCGATGTCATGGACGCCGAGCAGTGCCTCGACTTCCGCGGCGGTGAAGGCGAGGTCGTCGGAGCGGATCTCCGAGACCGTGCCCTCGAGTCTGAGCCGGTGCAGCGGCAGCGGCGGATCCGCCCTCGTCGCCATCAGCACCCGGAGCCGGTCCCCGGCCGCGTCGAGCAGCCTGCCCAGCTGGTCGAAGACCACCTGGCGCCGTACGCGGTCGGCCGCATCGAGGACGAGGACCACCGGTTCGTCCAGCAGCAGCAAGTGCGCGGACAGCGCCTCGACGTCGGTCAGGTGCGGGTCGTCGGCGTCCAGAACACCGGCGCGCGCGAGCGCACTGCACACATCCGGGATGAACGTGTCGTCACGATCGGACAATGAGAGCCAGGCGACCGACGTCTGTCGGTGGTGCCTCGCCCAGGCTGCGGTGAGCACCGTCTTGCCGGAACCGGCACCTGCGCTCACCAGCGTGAGCGGGGCCTCGCGGACGCCCCGAGAGATGAGGTCGAGCAATCGCGGCCGCTGGACGACCCGGAACGGCGGCGGCCCCGGTGGACGGATCCGGTCGGGCGGGACGGCCGAGTCGGTCACGTGTCTGAGACCGTACGTACCCGCAGTGTGTTGTCCGATGCGCTCCGTCCGCAAATCTGCCCTCATAGCCCCCCGGCCCCTCCCCACAGCCTGCTCTACACGTCCGGCACGACCCGGATGATGTGAGCGGTCTTCGTTCGACTGTGGATTCGCCGCAGACCCCGCGGCATCGCCCGCACCGGGTGAAACCGCGATCTCGGAACACAGGCTGTTCGCGGGGGCTTACAGCGGCGTTATGTCGCAGAGGGACGAACGGAGGGGCGCGCTGTCACTGATCGGGTCGCCAGGTTGCTGGGGCAGCACGAGGTTGAGGTTGGCGCTGCCGGGGCCCTCGACCGGGTAGCCAGGGAGGTCGAGGTCAGCGCAGCCCTGCCACCAGCCGTGCTGGCCGCAGACCACCGACGGGTCGAGGCCGGCGTTGAACTTGGCGCGGGCCTGGACGCTCCCGGCGGGAGTCGAGATGCGAACCCAGTCGCCGGCTGCAATCCCACGCGCAGCGGCTGTGTCAGGGTGCAGCTCGACCTGCGGGTCCGGCATGGACTTGCGGAGGGCGGCGATGCCGCGGTGCTGAGACTCGCAGAACCACAGCGACTTCGCACACGTGAGGACGAGCGGGAACTCCGCCGCGAGGTCGGGGCGGGACCGCGGGCTGGTGGCCGGCTCGGAGTACGTCGGGAGCGGCGGAGCGCCCGCGGCCCCGAGCGTCTCGGAGTACAACTCGATCTTGCGGGTCGGCGTACGGAAGCCGGTGTCGCGATACTTTCTGTACGCCGTGGTGAGCGGGACGCGAACGCCTGCCGGGTTGTCCCGCAGCTGCTCCAGCGTGATACCGGCCGGCTCGAGCTGGTGACGGAACGCGGCCTCGATGTCCCCGCCGAAGAACTGGTCCCCGACGCCGAGGCGCTCGGCCAGCGCGAAGAGGATCTGCAGGTCGGACCGGGCTTCCCCGCGCGGCGCCGCCAACGGGGTGCGCAGCTGGACGAGCGACTGCGCGTCCTGGCTGGTCTCGAAGCCGATCCGCAGCGCCTCGGCCTCGAACGCGGCGGCCACCGGCAGGACGATGTCGGCGAGTTCGGCGGTCGGATTCATGAACAGGTCCGCGTGCGCCACGAAATCGACGGCGGCGAGTGCCTTCCGGCCGCGCGCGGTGTCGCCGTGGGCCATCACCAGGTTCGCACCGAACGTCAGCAGCGCCCGGACGCGACCGTCGAGCGCTGCCTCGTACAGGGCCGACCCGGTGACGAAGCCGAGCCGCGCAGGGCCGAGCGGACGTTCAGTGAACCCGAGAGCCTGCACCTGCTCGGCCGCCGCGGCCCTCGGCGCCACGGGGTTCGCTGGGACCGCCGAGAACAGCACGTTGCCACCTGGAGCGTCGAGGCAGCCGGTCAGGGTGTAGAGAACGTCGATCGCACGGACCGTCTGCGTGACGTTGTTGTGCTGCTCGAGTCCGCTCCACGTGTAGAAGGCGACCGGGCGGGATTCCCACAAGGTCCGCGCACACGCCTCGATCTCTTCCGCCGGCACTCCCGTCAGCTCCGCCGCCGCTTCCGGCGTCATGCGGGCGCACTCCTCGGCCAGTACGGCGAACACCGGGCGGCACACGACCTGCCCGGCAGCCGTCGGCACGACATGTGTTCCGGTGAGGTCCAACTGCGACTCGTCGACCTCGTACCGGCCTGCTGACGGGTCGTAACGGACCGGGCGACCAGCCCATGCGACGTACCCCGCCGGATCGCCGTCTGCCCGGAGCAACTCCCCGGTGTCGCTGCGGACAAGCAGTGGCGCGTTCGTCCAGCGTCGCACGAAGTCCTCGTCGTACCAGCCGCGCGTGATCATCACCTGCGTCATCGCCAGGGCCAAAGCGGCGTCGGTCCCGGGCCGGACCCGCAGCCAGTGATCCGCCTTGCTCGCCAGTCCGGCGCGCCGCGGGTCCACGACGACGAGCTTGGCTCCGAGGCGCAACGCGGCGGTCGTCGCCGTGGCGTGCGCCAACCGCGCCACCGACGGGTTGTAACCCCAGAACAGGATGCAGCCGGCGTTGTCGAGATCAGGCATGTACGCCGCGGGCACCGGCGCGCCGAACGTGAACAGCGGCGCACCCATCCGGCCCCACGCGCAGAGTTCCATGTAGACCGCGAGGTTCGGGCTGCCGACGGCGCGCCGCAGCCTGTCCACCCAGTCGATCGCGTCGGACATCGCCGACGTCGACGGGGACGCGCTCGCGAACACGACCGATTCCGGGCCGTACTCGCGCGCGGCGGCGGTCAGCCTCGCGGCGATCGTGTCCAGCGCCTCGTCCCAGCTGATCCGCTGCCAGCCAGGGTCCGCGGCGCCCTTCGGTGCGGTACGCCGGACCGGGTAGAGCAGCCGATCGGGATGGTTCAGCACGGCCGGCGCCGCCTTGCCCTTGATACAGACGGCCTGCCCGGTCGGGTGCGACGGATCGGGTTCCAGGGCGACGAACACGCCGTCGTCGATCACCGCGGTCGCGCCGCACTTGGACACACACAACGGGCAGTAGGTCGGAACCCGGCGTACAGCACCGCCCATGGCCGCCACCTCCCCTGACTCGGCCCTGACTCGGCCCTGACTCGGCCCTGATTCGGCCCGCTAGAACCGATGGTGGCACCTGTTAAGCTCGGTGTCGTGGAGATCGAGGTCGACAGAATCTAGCCACCGGACCGCCGGTGGCTTTCAGTTGCGTCCGACCCGTGCTGTCACGCGGTCCGCCTGAGCCACGTCCGGCCTGTCCGCTTCGCGCCGACCTGTTCCCCGGGTCCGGGCGTTCCGACGCGCGCGACCTCGATCCACGAAAGCACACGCCTATGTCTTCCAAGTCCGCAATCACGCTGCGCGAGCTGACCTTCGAGTGGCCGGACGGCGTTGTCGCCCTGTCCGGCGTCAGCGGCACCATCAATGCCGGCCGCACCGGTCTGATCGGGCGCAACGGCGCCGGCAAGTCGACCCTGCTGCGGTTGATCGCCGGCCTGCTGCGACCGGCGTCCGGGCAGATCGACGTGAGCGGCGAGGTCGGGTACCTGCCGCAGACGCTGACGCTGCGCCAGGACGCCACGATCGCCGAGCTGCTCGGGGTCGACGCGATCGTCGCCGCGATCCGCGCCATCGAGGCCGGTGACGCCGACGAGCGCCACTTCGACACGATCGGCGACGACTGGGACATCGAGGCCCGCGCCGGCGAGGCCCTCGACCAGCTCGGGTTCTCCGCCGCCGACCTCGACCGCCGCGTCGCCGAGGTGTCCGGCGGCGAGGCGATGCTGATCGCGATCACCGGGCTGCGTGTCCGCCGTACGCCGATCACGTTGCTCGACGAGCCGACCAACAACCTGGACCGGCCGACGCGCGCCAAACTCGCCGAGTTCGTCGACAAGTGGCCCGGGACGCTCGTTGTCGTCAGCCACGACCTCGAGCTCCTGGAGCACATGGAGAACACCACCGAGCTGTACGACGGCACGCTCAGCACGTACGGCGGTCCGTACAGCGCCTGGAAGGAGCACCAGGAGCAAGAACAAGCAGCCGCGCTCCAAGCGGCACGGTCTGCTCAGCAGGCGCTCAAGGTGGAGAAGCGGCAACGCGTCGAGGCAGAGACCAAACTGGCCCGCCGCGAACGCACCGCGAAGAAGACGCAGCAGCACGGCGGCATACCGAAGATCCTGGCGGGCAACCGCGCGAGCAAGGCCCAGGCGTCGGCCGGCGCGATGCGCTCGACGCTGGACGACAAGGTGCAGTCGGCCCAGGCAGCGGTCGACGCCGCGGACGCCAGGGTACGCCAGGAGGAGCACATCAACCTCGTGCTGCCCGATCCCGACGTACCGCGCGGACGGCGGATCGCCGAGCTGTACGACAACGACCGCACTGTCGTGATCCAGGGCCCCGAGCGGGTCGCGCTGGTCGGTGCGAACGGCAGCGGGAAGTCGACGCTGATCAGTCAGCTGGTCAACGGGACGGATGCGACGCCCGGACGACCGCACGGGAAGCTCCTGACCGATCTGGTCGGCTACCTCCCCCAGCGCCTCGACGGCCTCGATGACGACGCGAGCGCACTGGCGAACGTGCAGGCCCTCGCCCCGCAGACGCCGGTCGGCACGATTCGCAACCAGCTTGCGCGTCTGCTGCTCCGCGGCGACAGCCCGGACCGTCCGGTGCGCACGTTGTCGGGTGGGGAGCGCTTTCGCGTCTCACTCGCCAGACTGCTGCTCGCGGAGCCGCCGGCGCAGCTGCTCGTACTGGACGAGCCCACCAACAACTTGGACCTCACAAGCGTGGAGCAACTCGCGGAGGCTCTCGACGCGTACCGCGGTGCTCTGCTCGTCGTCAGCCACGATTTCGCGTTCCTGGAACGGATCGGCGTCGACACCGTCGTCGAGCTCGACGGCGACGGCCGGATGCACCAGCGGCGCGACCTCCGGCGCTGACCGGAAAGTCGCAGGTCAGAGGGTTGTCGCGCGGTCTTCAGGGGCGGTCCGGCGGGGGCTACGCTCGACACAGGGCGTAGCCCCCTGGGGGCACGTGGGTTGCGCCGGACCTTCGAGGGGAGAGCGGTGGCATGACCACGTTCACGGTGTGGAAGTTCGATGACCCGGACGGCGCCGACAAGGCCGTCCGGATACTGAAGGGGGCCAGTGCGGACGGGTTGGTGAAGATCCTCGACCATGCGGTGGTCAGTTGGCCGAAGGGCCAGTCGAAGCCGACGACGCACCAGAGTCACGAGGAGACCTGGCGAGGGACCGGGTGGGGCGCGTTCTGGGGCCTGCTGCTCGGCGCGCTGTTCTTCGTCCCGTTGATCGGCGGCGCCGTCGGAGCGGCGATCGGTGCGATCAGCAAGGCGACAGAGGACGTCGGCATCACGAAGGAACAGCTGCACAAGATCCACAGCGAAGTGACGGAAGGAACCTCGGCCCTGTTCGTCGTCACCGACCAAGGTGACCTCGATCGGCTGGGCGAGCGGTTCCACGGTATGGGGATCAAGCTGGTCGACACCAACCTCACCGAGGGCGAGCGCCAGATCTTGCTGGAGACCTTCGGAACGCACTGACCACAGCCTCTCTCAGGGAGTTCCTAACCACTTCTCAGCGTTCTTTCGGGGCCGCCGGCGGACCCTGTTCGTCCTACCTGTACCTGGCGAGTGCAGGAAGGACGTGCGTGGTGCATACGGGACTTGTCGAAGGAGTGCTGCGGGGACGAGAGCTGAGGTATGCGGTCGACGCGGTCGTACTGCTGGCCGGAATACCCGGCGCAGGGAAGAGCACGCTCCTGCGCCGGGTGTTCACCGGCAACGACGACGTGCGCGTGTACGACTCCGCGCACATCCGCGACCGGTGGATGCCTGTCCTAGGCGTCCTCCCCTACGCCTTGTGGCGTCCCCTGGTATATCTCGTGTACTACGTGGCGCTCTTGACGGCTATGCGCCCCGGACGCGGGCCGCTGGTGATCCACGACTGCGCGACGCGGCCGTGGGTGCGCCACCTGATCGGATGGCGCGCCCGTCAGGCCGGCTTGCCGCTGCACCTGATCCTGCTCGACGTACCGGGCGATATGGCCCGCTCTGGGCAGTGGGCCCGCGGTCGGGTCGTACGGTCGGCCAGCATGGAGACGCACTGCCGGCGCTGGCCGGACGTGGTTCGGAAGGCGGCAAGCGCCCCGGGCCGCGTCGTGCCTGGTGCACTGTCCGCAGTCGTTCTGACCAGACAGGAGGCCGAGGAGGTGGAGCAGATTACGTTCGGTGATCTGCGCCTACGGTCTGGTTGCAACTGACTTCAGGCGGGAACATGTGCACTGTCGCGGTGCTCACCCCTGACAGGCGCCGACGACATTCCAGGGACCCCGCCCACACGGTCCCGCGATGTCGCAGGAGGAACAGTGAGGATCGAACGTACGTCACGCGTGCGCCGTACCGTCCAGCTCCTGGCCGCCGTCAGCGCGGTCGCAGCATCCCTGTACGCCGTACCGGCGCAAGCCAAGGCTCCATCACCGGCCGCGCGGCTGGCGGCGGCGCAGTCCGCAGTCGAACGGTCCGGCGTCGGCGGCGTCGCCTGGTACACCGACGCGGCCGCCGGCAAGGTCGTGGTGACTGCAGACAGCACGGTCTCCGCCAAGGAGCTTGCGGCGCTGCAGCACGACGGTGTGCAGGTCAATCGCACCAGAGGTGTCTTCAAGCCGTTGCTCTCGGCCGGTGACGCGATCTACGGCGGGCAGTACCGCTGCTCGCTCGGCTTCAACGTGCAGAAGGGCAGCAGCTACTACTTCCTGACCGCCGGGCACTGCGGCAAGGTCGCGAAGGAGTGGTTCACCAACTCCAACCACAGCACCCTGATCGGCCCGACCATCGGCTACAGCTTCCCCGGCAACGACTACGCCCTGGTGCAGTACACCAACACGTCGCTGAGCCACCCGGGTGGCTTCACGGTCGGCGACGCGGTTGTCGGTGAGACCGTCACCCGCAAGGGCTCGACGACCGGCATCCACAGCGGCAGGGTCACCGCACTGAACGTCAGCGTCCGCTACCAGGGCGGGGGCAAGGTCGACGGCATGATCCAGACCACCGTCTGCGCCGAGCCGGGCGACTCCGGCGGCCCGCTGTACGACGGCACGAAGGCGCTGGGCATCACGTCCGGCGGCAGCGGCGACTGCCAGTCCGGAGGGACGACGTTCTTCCAGCCCGTCCGCGAAGCCGCGAACGCGTACGGCGTGACGATCTACTGATCGTCATTTCCTGAGGACGGACCGGCCGGTCGGCCGGTCCGTCCGGAAATTGTCGGTGCCGCCTGATTGAGTCGTTCCTCTCGATGGGGAGGAGCTGGGATGAAGATTCGAGTCGGGCGCGAGGTGCTGGCCGAGGCCGTCGGATGGGTTGCGCGCGGGCTGCCGAGCAGGCCGAGCGTTCCGATCCTGGCCGGGATGCTGGTCGAGGCAGCCGACGGTCAGGTGACGGTGTCCGGGTTCGACTACGAGAGCTCGGCGCAGGTCAGCGTGCCGGCCGAGGTGGCCGACGAGGGACGGGTGCTGGTCTCCGGGCGGTTGCTGTCGGACATCTGCAAGAGCATGCCGCGGGACTCGGTGGATCTGAGCGGCGAAGCGGCCCGGGTCCAGGTGAGCAGCGGGGCCGCCCGGTTCCTGCTGCACACCTTGCCGCTCGACGAGTATCCGCCGCTCCCGGAGATCCCGGCGGCGAGCGGCGTCGTCGACGCGGAGGTCTTCGCCCGAGCCGTCGCGCAGGTGGTGAGCGCGGCCGGCCGCGACGACACGCTGCCGGTCTTCACCGGGATCCGGCTGGAGATCCGCGAATCGACCATCTCGCTGCTGGCGACCGACCGCTACCGGCTGGCCGTCCGGACCGTCCCGTGGCAACCCGTCGATCCGGCCCTGGAGACGAATGCCCTGGTTCCCGCGAAGCTGCTCGCCGACGTCGCGAAGGCGATGTCCGGGCACGACATCACCCTCTCGCTCGGTTCGACCGGCGGCGGGGACGGGCTGATCGGGTTCGAGGGCGGCGGGCGGCATGCGACCAGCCGGCTGATCGACGGCGAGTTCCCGAAGGTGCGCGGCCTGATCCCAGCCGAGAGCGCGATCACCAGCACCGTCACGGTCCGGACCGCCGCGCTCGTCGAGGCCGTCAAAAGGGTCGCGCTGGTCGCCGAGCGGTCGGCGCCGGTCCGGATCACCTTCGCGGACGGCACGGCGACGCTCGACGCGGGCAACGGCGAGGAGGCACAGGCGTCCGAGTCCGTCGAGGTCACCCTCAACGGCGATCCGGTGGTGACCGGGTTCAACGCGGGCTACCTGCTCGACGGGCTGGCGTCCCTGGGCGCACCGATCGCACACTTCGCCTTCACCCAGCCCACCAAGCCGGCCAACCTGACAGGCCTCAGCGCTCCCGACGACACACCGCCGTCCGACGCCGCCTACATCCTGATGCCGATGCGCCTCCCGACCTGACGTCAAACCGCCGCCTTCGGCTCCGACCACACGGCAAAGGACCCGAGCGGAGGAGTAGCCGCGACGACAATCTCGAGGTGGACGGTGACACGGATCTCCTCGAGTACTACCGGGAGCGAGTCAGCTTTGGATGAGCACGTCATCGCGCGCTGGCTCGCGCGCCGGGACCCAATCGATCGGCCGGTCGATCGGGTCGTGCTGATGGGGTCGGCCGTGCTGGAGTCGGTTGAGGTTGCGGCCGAGGCGCACCGCGCGCACTCGGCGCCGATTCTCGTCAGCGGCGGGATCGGGCATTCGACACAGTTCCTCGACGAGGCCGTCCGGCGGCGCGGGCTCGGCCTGGCCACCGGCCGGCCCGAGTCGCACGTCTTCCGCGAACTCCTGCTGAGCTACGGCGTCCCGGACGACCAGATCGTCGTCGAGGACCGATCCGCGAACTGCGGCGAGAACGCGGCGTTCACCCGCGCGCTGATCAGCCGCCCGCAGACACTGCTGCTGATCCAGGATCCGACCATGCAGCGTCGTACGCACGCCTGCTTCGAGCGGTCCTTCGCCGACCTGCCTGGCAGCACGATGATCAGCCACGCGCCGGTCATCCCGTGGATCGGCCCGGATCACGTCGGCGCGGCGCCGGGCGCGCCTGAGGTCTGGAGCCGCGAGCGCTTCCGCTCCCTGCTGCTCGGCGAGATCCACCGGCTGTCGCCGGACGTCTACGGGCCTCGCGGCCGCAACTTCATCGACCACATCGACGTTCCGGACGAAGTACTTGCCACCTACAACCGTCTCGTCGCCGCACACCCCGCATCCGACCGTCATCCGTAGGTCGCAGGTCCAGATCGTGCTGAGGGCTGACGATCGAGGGACCCGCGTGCGGTGTAGTGAGGGGACCCGACAGAAGGAAGGCTGTGGAACCCTCACGGGGTCGGCTCCTCGTTCGTCACCTCCCGGGCGGTGCGCCTGTATCCGGCGTACTGGATCGCCGTCGCGCTCACCGCGGTCGCCTCGGTCGCCTTCAGTGACGATCTTCCTCTGGGCGTGGCTCGCCGCGACCGTCGCGTTCCAGGCCGGACTGTTGCCGCACGCAACCGACCTGGTGCTGAACACCCAGTTCTCGCCCTACTTCATCGCCGGTATGGCGCTGTGCCTGATCCACCGGTACGGCGCGACGCCGCAGACACTCGCCCTCGTCGCGGTCTCGCTCGGCGTGGCGATCTTCGCGGTCATGCTGGCGGTCGCGCTGAAGCTCACCCACCGGTTGGGACGGCCGTGGTTCGCGGTGCTCGGCGCGCTCACCTATCCGCTGTACCTGGTGAACGCGCACATCGGCTTCATCATCTTCGAGCGGCTCGGCGACCAGGTGAACCACGTCCTCCTGGTCGCCGCCACGATGGCGCTGATGACCGGCGTCGCGGCCGCCCTGCACTACGGCGTCGAACGGCCGCTCGCCCCGCGCCTCAAACGCCTCCTGGACCGAGGTCTCCCCGGTCGCCGCCCGGTTCACGCAGCGCCGAAGTAACCTGCCAGCACGCGCGCCAGGTTCTCCGAGGCGATGGTGTGGAACGTGCCGTCGTGGCCCTCGGCCGTGCCGTGCGGCAACGCGTCCGCGGTCTGCCGGACCGAATCCTTCAGCCAGTCAGGACTCGCGTTGCTGTAGAGCGCCAGCGCCGGGATGTCGATGGACGACAGCAGCGCGGTCGGCACCGCGCTGTCGCCCATCTGCAGCGCGTCGTACACGAGGGTGTGCGCGATCGCCTCCAGGCCGGCCCACATCGGCGTCTGCCGGATCTGGTCGACCATCTCCTTCGGCTGGCCGACGGCCTCAACCATGAACAGCTCGGCCGCGCCACCGGGATTCCCGGCCGCGACGAACTCCTGCAACCGCTCGAGGTACCGCTCCGGCGCCGGCGGTGCGCCCTCCACCCGGAACGGCGGCTCGACAACCGCCAGCTTCTCGAACGGCACCCGGGACCGCAGCAGCACCATCGACCCCGACGAGTACGCGCAGGCGAACCGCGCGCCGGTCGCGTCGCGCACCGCCGCGAGGTCCTCCCACTCGCGCTCGACCGCGTACGGCAGCGTGTCGCCGGAGTCACCGCGACCACGCCTGTCGTAGTTCACCACGCTGAACGCCGACGCCAGCGCCTCGGCGTCCTGGACGTACCTCGATCGGTCGGTGAACGCGCCGGCGACCAGCACGAGTGCGGGTCCGCTGCCGGTCACGTCGTACGCGATCTCGGTGCCGTCCTTCGAGACAACCTTCTCCATCACTGCTCCTTCGCCCGAAAAAACTCTCTGCCCTACCGTCGAACGGCGGGGTCCACCCGAGACATCGTGTGACCCACATCACAGTAGGCCGGGATCTTTCCGTGCGCGGCCGGCCTCACTACAGTTGGATTATGTATACAGACGACTGCACACCAGCCCGAGGTCGTTGATGCTGCTCCGCCAGCTCGAGTACCTCGTCGCCCTCGCCCGCGAGAAGCATTTCGCGCGCGCCGCGGACGCCTGTTACGTCTCCCAGCCGTCGTTGTCCGCGGCGATCCGCAAGCTCGAGCAGGAGCTCGACGTACCGATCGTGCGCCGCGGCCGGCGCTTCGAGGGCCTGACTCCCGAGGGCGAGCGGGTGCTGCTGTGGGCGCAGCGGATCCTCGCCGAGCAGGACGCGCTCCGGCACGAGCTGTCGATGATGCGCGGCGGCCTGAACGGCACCCTCCGGCTCGGCGCGATCCCGACCGCGATGCCGGTCGTCTCGCTGCTCACCACCCCGTTCTGCGAGCGGCACCCGAACACCCGCGTCACCCTCGAGTCGCTGTCGTCGCGCGACATCACCCAGAAGCTGGCCGACTTCGAGCTGGACGTCGCGATGACGTACCTCGATGACGACACGCTCGGCCAGGTGCGCAAGACACCGCTGTACGAGGAGCGGTACCTGCTGCTCACGCCGAAGGACACCGAACTCGCCGAACTGCCGTTCGCGACCTGGGCGCAGGTCGCCGGACTGCCGCTGTGCCTGCTCTCCCCCGACATGCGCAACCGCCGGATCATGAACGGGTACTTCACCGACGACGGCGTGACCGCGACACCGTCGATCGAGAGCGACACGGTCTCCGGTCTCTACAGCCACTTGCACGGCAACCACTGGTCGACGGTCATCTCGCACGCGTGGCTGCACATGTTCGGCGTACCGGACGGGATGCGCGTCGTGCCGCTGAAGCGGCCGGCGCACGGCCCGCGCATCGGCCTGGTGATCGCCGCCCGCAGCCCCGAGCCCGTCCTCGCCCGCGCACTGCTCGACGTCGCGCGCCAGGCCGGCGTACAGAAAGCCCTCGACGACCTGCTCGACGTACATCTGATGGATTCGGGCTATCTCGACATAGCAACCAAGTCTTTGACCGCCGGCCACTGACCCGGCGATGGTGGAAGTGCCTACCTGATCGTCGACAGTGGGCGACCGGCCGGCACCGGAGCGCATATGTACTCGACCCGCGTGTAAGCGGGATCACGGCGTACGTAACGGGGATCACGTGAGACGTGGGCACAACCGGTGACTACGGCTGGTTGAATGTATACAGAAGGCAGAATTCAGGAAGGGACAGCAATGATCTTCACGCGTAGGTTCGGTGCTCTGGCGGCGCGGCCGCAGTTCCCGGATGCCCCGGAGCTGCAGGAGTTGCACAAGCCGCTCGATCTCGACGCGGAGCTCGCCGAGTTGACGGCCGGCGAAGGCCGCGGCACGCACGACGGCGACCGCGAGTCGGCCGCCTGAATCCGGGGCAGAACACTCTGCCGCCGGAGCTATATGGCAGGTCATGGCACTTGGTAGACTGTCTACCAAGTGCCATGACTGTAGGACCGGAAGGGACCTCATGACGACGATCAGCGCAGGGCCAGGGGCGGGTTCGGAACCGGCCGGTGTGCGGCACGTCAAGCGCCCGCAGCCGTTGCGGGAATCGGTGTACGAGGCCCTCACCGAGATGATCATCGACGGTACGCTCGAGCGCGGCCGGCACCTGGTGGAGGTCGAGCTCGCCGGGATGCTCGGCGTCTCCCGCCAACCGGTGCGCGAGGCCCTGCAGCGGCTGAACAACGAAGGCTGGGTCGACCTGCGGCCCGGGTTCGGCGCGATGGTGCACGTGCCGGCCGAGGACGAGGTCGACCAGCTGCTCGCGGCCCGCGCCGCCCTGGAATCGGAGTCCGCACGCCTCGCCGCCCGGCACGCGTCCAAGGACGACGTCGCCCGGTTGCGCGAGCTCTGCAAGGTCGGCACCGCATACCAGGAAGCCGGCGACATCGACGGCACGGTCCGCACCAACGCGGAGCTCCACAGCCTGATCACCCAGATGTCCGGCAACCGCTTCCTCGTCGACTTCGCCGCCCAGGTCGACCGCCGCGTCCGCTGGTACTACACCCCCGTCGCCCCCGTCCGCGGCGCCGCGTCCTGGCGCGAACACAACCGCCTCGTCAAGGCCATCAGCGAAGGCGACGAGGACAAGGCCGCCCAGATCATGCGCGAACACACCGAACACACCCGCAAGGCCTACCACGACCTCCAGGCCTCCACACCCCCCGCAGAAACCCCCGACCCCGAACCCGCGCGCCGCCGACGCCGCACCAGCTGACAGGCACGGGTCCTGCGGCCCGGCCGAGCACAGGTGCCGCCGTACCAGCACTCGAGGGATATCCCCTCGAGTTGCGGGTTCTCCCCTGGCATACGAGCGGAGAACCTACAACAGGAGGGGATATCCCCTCGAGCAACTGTCAGGCGGTGCGGTTCTTGCGGCCCCGGCCGGTGACGGCTTTGCGGGCCTCCAGGGCGGCGGCCAGATGGGTGTACTGCTCGACGACCCGCCGGGCGTACAGGTTGCGGTCGAGGATGTGCGGCCACCACAGGCGGCCGATCTGTTCGTGCATCCAGAGGAAGCCGATCGCGAATCCCATGCTCACCAGCGCACGGAAGGCGAGGAACTTCCACGGTTCCGGCGGCAGGCCGGGCGAACCGGCGACCACCCATTCGGTGACCACCGCGTGCACCAGCAAGGCCAGCGGAAACGCGATCACCCAGTAGACCGCCGCCGGCGCGAACACCCCGGCGGGGACCTTCCCCAGCGCGACCAGGACGGCGTACCCCGTCCCGAACAGCATCAGCGGTACGCCGAGCCCGAGCCCGGTGAGCACCGCCCAGCCGGCGGGCTGGCCGACGAATGCGGCCAGCCCACCGGCGATCATCCCTGCCGCGGCACCGACCGAGACGGCCGGGACCGAGTACTCCGCCAACTGCTTCAGATCCGCCATGTCAGCCCACAGCCACGCCGAAGCGGAACAGGCAGTAGAACAGCATTCCGAGGTAGAACACCGCTCCGAAGCCGATGATCACGTTCCGCACCGGGCCGGGACGGATCTTCTTCGGCAGCAGCATGTTGTTGGTCAGCAGCAGCACGATGCAGTACGCGCCCATCGCGAACGTGGACAGGAACGCCAGCGTGTCCAGGATCCCCGCCGGACCGTCGGCCGGCCCGAACAGCAGGATCAGGATCCCGAACAGGATCACGCCCCACAGGAACCCGGCGTACAGCCGCGACATCGAGAACCGCTTCGCGCCGGGCACGAAGTAGTACGTCATGTCCGCCTGACCGCGGGAGAACGAGTCGAACAGACCGAGGGTCGCGTTCAGCCCGATCAGTGCGATGAAGGCGAAGAACAGCGTGCCGAGGATCGGCGAGCCGGCCGACGCGAACGCGTCCGACATCGCCTTCAGCGCCGCCTCCCGGTCACCGCCCTCGATCAGCGTGGCCACGTTCGGGTTCTCCCGGGATGCCGACATGGCCAGCACGGTGAACGAGATCGTGACCAGCATCGTGATACCCCAGAAGAGCAGCAGCGCGTCGAACGTGACCCACTTGCGCCAGCCCTTCCACTTCGCCAGCTCGGCCGGGTCCTCGGTGTCGAACATGAACCCGCGGGACGGCATCGACTCGGCCTCGCTCGCCGCCCGCAGCCCGCGGATCTTCGGGATGTGCGCGCCCATACCGGCGCCGCTGTCCCGCAGCTGCAGCGTGTACCACATCTGCTGCATCCCGGACGGTCCCGCGAACGCGATCGAACCGACCACGACCGGGAACCACGCCGAGGTCATCGCCTCGTCCGGGAAGTACCCGAACGCGAACATCCCGGACAGCGTCCGGCCGAGGTCGTCCCAGCTGCCGACGATCGCCGCGATCACCGACGTACCGACGACCAGCAGCCCGATCAGCAGGCCGAGCAGCTTCTCGAGGAAGTTGTAGATCACCGACAACAGGCTGAACAGCACACCGACGAACACCAGAGCCACGCACGCGGTGACCTGCCAGGGTATGCCGGTGATCTCCTCGAAGGCGGCCGCGCCGGCGGACAGATGGCCCGGCCACATGTAGATCAGGATCGCCGCCGCGTAGAAGAACCACATCAGCGGTTTGAAGATCCGGGCCGCGCCGAAGAAGATGCTCTCCCCGGTGGCCATCGCGTACCGCGCCATCTCCAGCAGCACGAACGCCTGCAGCGTGACACCGACCATGAACAACCAGCGGATGTCCGGCCCGAACACCAGGACGAGCCGGGGCCACATGTACGACTCCCCCATGCCCACCCCCAGCGCGACCAGGAAGACGGTCGGGCCGAGGATGTGCAACGAGGGCGGTGCGTCCGGAAGTTTCCGGATCGGCATCGGTTCGAGCCGGCCGGCTTTCCACACCTTCTCGGTGACCGCGGCCGCCGACTCTTCGGGTACTTCTGAGGTCTTGCTCGTGACGTCCAAGGCGGACTCCTTAGATCGACGCCAACTAGCGGACTACCACACCCCCGCGGACTGCTTCCTCCAATCAACTGATGCCGAGCGGCCCGGCGTTGCGGGCCCAGCGGTACTTGGCACCGAGGACCTGGACCGGGGTCTCGGTGGTGTACGGGTACGCGACCACACCGTGGTCGAACAGGTACTGGCTGGCTTCCTCGACCTGGACGTCGCCGGACAGCGAGGCGACCACGGGTTTGTCGATGCCCTTGGCCCGGAATTCCCCGACGACGTCGGCGACCAGCTCCGCGAACACCATCGGCGGCGTCACGATCGTGTGCCAGTACCCCAGGATCAGCGCGTGGATCCGCTCGTCGGACAGTCCCAGCGCGATCGTGTTCCGGTACGTCGACGGCGGCTCGCCGCCGGTGATGTCGACCGGGTTCCCGGCCGCGCCGAACGGCGGGATGTACGCCCGGAACGCCTCGTCGAGGTCCGGCGGGATGTCCATCAGCCTCAGCCCGGCGTCCACGCAGGCGTCCGACAGCAGTACGCCGGACCCGCCCGCGCCGGTGATGATGACGACGTTCTCGCCCTTCGGCGTCGGCAGCAGCGGGATGCCGCGGGCGTACTGCAGCATCTCGTTCAGCCCTGGCGCCCGGACCACGCCGCTCTGCCGCAGGATGTCGTCGTACACCTTGTCGTCGCCGGCCAGGGCGCCGGTGTGCGAGCTGGCCGCCCGCGCGCCCAGGGAGGTGCGGCCGGCCTTCAGTACGACGACCGGCTTCTTCTTCGACACCCGGGCCGCCGTCTCGGCGAAGGCCCGGCCGTCCTTCAGGTCCTCAAGGTGCATGGCGATCAGGTTGGTGTTGTCGTCGCTCTCGAAGAACGTCAGGAGGTCATCCTCGTCGATGTCGGCCTTGTTGCCTACCCCAACGATCGCGGAGACTCCCATCCGGCTCGAGCGGCTGAAGCCCAGGATCGCCATCCCGATACCGCCTGACTGCGACGACAGGGCCACGGAACCCCGCACGTCGTACGGCGTGCAGAACGTCGCGCAGAGGCTCTCCGGCAGGTAGTAGTAGCCGTAGATGTTCGGTCCCAGGATGCGGACATTGTGCTTGCGGGCGATCGCGACGACCTCGTCCTGGAGCTCCTGCTCGCCGGTCTCGGCGAACCCGGACGGGATCAGGATCGCGCCCGCGACACCCTTCTGGCCGCACTGCTCGAGCGCGCCGCCGACGAACTTCGCCGGCACGGCGAACACCGCCACGTCGACGTCGCCCGGCACCTCCAGGATGCTGGCGAACGCCTTCCGCCCGAGCACCTCGCCGCCCTTGGGGTTGATCGGGTAGATGTCCCCGGCGTACCCGCCGTTGACCAGGTTCTTCATCACCGAGTTGCCGATCTTGCCGTCCTCGTTGGACGCGCCGATCACGGCCACCGCGCGCGGCTTCATGATCCGGGTCATCGCGGCCAGGATCTCCTCCTGGGAGTACCGCTCGACCGGTTTCCCGGCCTCGGCGTCCACGATGATCCGGACGTCGACCGCGGTGGCGCCGTCCGGCGCCGCGAGCACCGGGTTCAGGTCGACCTCCGCGAACTGCGGGAAGTCGGTGACCAGGTCCGACAGTCTCCGGACCAGGTCGGCGAGGGCGTCCTTGTCGACGGGCCGGGCGCCGCGGACGCCGTCGAGCATCTCGTGGGCGCCGATCCCGTCGATCATCGCCCGCGCCTCGTCGTCACCGAGCGGAGCCAGCCGGAAGGTGACGTCCTTCAGCACCTCGACGAGGACGCCGCCCAGCCCGAACGCGACCACCTTGCCGAACGTCGGGTCGGTGACCGCGCCGACGATGACCTCCTGCGCGTCACCGCCGGTGACCAGCATCTTCTGGACCTGTACGCCGGTGATCTCGGCGTCGGCTTGGTGTGCCCGCGCGTTGGCGAGGATCTTGTCGAAGGCGTCCCGCGCCGCGTCCTCGCCGTCGATGCCGACCACGACGCCGCCGGCGTCGGTCTTGTGCAGGATGTCCGGCGAGACGATCTTCAGCACGACCGGGAACCCGATCTCGGCCGCGAGGCCGGCGGCCTCCTCGGCAGTCGTGGCCAGCCCCTCGCCCGGTGTCGGGATGCCGTACGCGTCGGCCACCAGCTTGGCCTCCGGCGCGCTCAGCGAGGTGCGGCCGTCCGCCAGAGCCTGGTCGAGGATGGTCCGGACTGCTGCCTTGTCATAAGTCATGCGAATGCACTCCATTTCGCGAGAGTCAGATCACGCCGGCGGTCTTGAGGTCGTCGAGCTCGGCCGGGGAGATCCCGAGCGAGCCGTAGATGACGGAGTTGTGTTCGCCGAGGCCCGGCGAGGTCTGCACCTCGACCGGCGAGTCGGACAGCTTGATCGGGCAGCCGACGGTCTTGAAGGTGCCGCGCTGCGGGTGCTCGACCTCGACCACCGCGCCGAGGTCGGCCAGCGTCTCGTCCGCGATCAGCTCGGCCGTGGACATGATCGGCCCGCACGGCACGTTCAGCGCGTTGAGTTTGTCCATCACCTCGAACTTGGTGTGCTGCTCGGTCCACTGCTCGATCAGCGCGAACATCTTGTCGAGCTTGTCCAGCCGCGCGACCGGCGTCGCCCAGTCCGGATCCTCGGCCAGCTCCGGCTTGCCGATCAGCTCAGCGATCGGGGCCCAGCCCGGCGGCTGGACGATCACGTAGATGTAGTCGTTCGGGCCGCCCGGCGCACACCTCAGCGCCCAGCCGGGCTGGCCGCCGCCCGACGCGTTGCCGGACCGCGGGACCTCGGTACCGAAGTTGTCGTTCGGGTACTCGCGCAGCGGGCCGTGCGTCAGCCGTTGCTGGTCACGCAGCTTCACCCGGGTCAGGTTCAGGACGGCTTCCTGCATGGCCACGGTGACCCGCTGGCCCTTGCCGGTGCTGGTCCGCTGGAACAGCGCGGCGAGGATGCCGGCCACCAGGTGGATCCCGGTGCCGGAGTCGCCGATCTGCGCACCGGTCGCTGTCGGCGGTCCGTCCTCGAACCCGGTCGTACTCATCGCGCCGCCCATCGCCTGGGCGACCACCTCGTACGCCTTGAAGTTCTCGTACCGGCCCGGGCCGAAGCCCTTGATCGACGCGAACACCAGGCCGGGGTTGATCTCCTGGAGGCGTTCCCAGGTGAACCCCATCCGGTCGATGGCGCCGGGCGCGAAGTTCTCGACGAGGACGTCGGAGTTCTTCACCAGCTCGGTGAAGATCTCCTTGCCCCGCTCGGACTTCATGTTCAGCGTGATGCTGCGCTTGTTGCAGTTCAGCATCGTGAAGTAGAGGCTGTCGACGTCCGGCAGGTCGCGCAGCTGCTGGCGGGTGATGTCGCCGGTCGGCGCCTCGAGCTTGATCACGTCGGCGCCGAGCCAGGCGAGGATCTGGGTGCAGGACGGTCCGGACTGCACGTGGGTCATGTCGAGAACACGGACACCTTCGAGGGCCTTACTCATGCGGGTCCCCTTTACTTGTACATGGTCTGGTTCATGGTTCCGGGGGCGTACGCGTCCGGGTCGACCCAGACGTTGATCAGCGACGGCAGCCCGGACTCGCGAGCCCGCAGCAGCGCCGGCCCGATGTCCGCGGGGTCGCGAACCTCCTCGCCGTACCCGCCGAGCATCCGCGCGAACTCGTCGTACTTGACGTCGCCGAGGGTGTTGCCGACCCGGCCGCGGTCCTTGCCGTACTTGGCTTCCTGGCCGTACCGGATCTGGTTCATCGAGGAGTTGTTGCCTACCACGCCGACGAACGGCAGCTTGTAGCGGACCAGCGTCTCGAAGTCCCAGCCGGTCAGCGAGAACGCGCCGTCGCCGAAGAGCGCGACCACTTCCTTGTCCGGCCGCGCGTATTTGGCCGCGAGCACGAACGGGATGCCGACGCCGAGCGTGCCGAGCGGGCCCGGGTCCATCCAGTGGCCGGGCGACTTCGGCTGCACGACGCCGCCGGAGAACGTGACGATGTCGCCGCCGTCGCCGATGTAGATCGAGTCCTCGGTGAGGAACTCGTTGATCTCGTGCGCGAGCCGGAGCGGGTGGATCGGGTTCGCGTCGGACAGCTGCCGCGGCAGCCGCTTCTGGTACGCCGAGTCCTCCTCGGCGCGCAGCTCCGCGAACCAGGCCTTCCGGTCCGTCTTCTGGATGCGGCCCGATGCCGCCTGCGTGACGGCCGCCAGGATCGCGCCCGGGTCGCCGACCAGGCCGAGGTCGATGTCGCGGTTCTTGCCGACGGTGCGGTAGTCGAGATCGATCTGTACGACGGTGGCGCTCTCCGGGAGCCGGCGCCCGTACCCCATCCGGAAGTCGAACGGCGTACCGACGATCAGGATCAGGTCGGCGTTGTTGAAGCCGTAGCGCCGGGACAGGTGGAAGTGGTGCGGGTCGCCGGGCGGCAGCGTGCCGCGGGCCGACCCGTTCATGAAGACCGGGATGTCGAGCGTGCGGGCGAAGTCGACCGCCGCCTCGCTGCCGCGGGACGTCCACACCTGGGTGCCGAGCAGGACGACGGGCTTCTCGGCCCGCACCAGCAGGTCGGCCAGCGCCTCGATGCTGGCCGGGTCGCCGATGCTCTTCGTCGACGCACGGTAGTGACCGGCTTCGGGGACGGACGCGGATTCGACCGGCACCGAGTTGTCCAGGATGTCGCGCGGGATCTCCAGGAACGACGGCCCGGGCGCGCCGTTGTAGCACTCGCGGAACGCCATCGAGACCATGTCCGCGGCCCGCGCGGTGTGCGGCACGGTCGCGGCGAACTTGGTGATCGGCGTCATCATGTCCACGTGCGGCAGGTCCTGCAGGGACCCCATCTTGTGCTGGTTCAGGGCGCCCTGGCCACCGATCAGCAGCATCGGGCTCTCGGCACGGAACGCGTTCGCGACACCGGTGACCGCGTCGGTCGTGCCGGGGCCGGCGGTGACGACCGCGCACCCGGGCTTGCCGGTGACCCGCGCGTACCCGTCGGCCGCGTGCGCCGCGACCTGCTCGTGCCGTACGTCGACCACCGCGATGCCCTCGTCGACGCAGCCGTCGTAGATGTCGATGATGTGACCGCCACAGAGCGTGAAGATCACGTCGATGCCCTCGGCCTTCAAGGCCTTCGCGACGAGGTGACCCCCGGAGATGGTCTCCGGCTCCTTGACTTCCGCGACGGGGTGGGTCTCCGACACTGTCTGCGCCATCTGCAGTCACTCCTCGGAAAGGCCGGTTAGCGGCTTGGATGTAGATTGCATACCGTATGGTGTAGTCGTAGTCTTATCCCACGCCGCGGTGGTTGTCCAGAGTTCGCACCCAGGAGG
This sequence comes from Kribbella sp. NPDC003505, assembly GCF_040610875.1. NCBI lineage: Bacteria > Bacillati > Actinomycetota > Actinomycetes > Propionibacteriales > Kribbellaceae > Kribbella > Kribbella sp. NPDC003505. The sequence continues at coordinate 853,357 of NZ_JBEXNA010000001.1, forward strand.
CTGTGATGACGATTTCCGACGAACTCGACCGGACTCGCGCCGCGCTGCTCGCGCTGGAGAAATCCCTTGTGGCATTGAGGAATCGCCTCGGTCCGCACCTCGACGTATTGCGGTTGCTCGACGACCTGGAGCGCTGCACGGCAGACCTCCGCCGCCTCGAGCAGCAGCAGGTCCGCGCGCCCCGCCGGCACGAGCTCGTGGTGATCCCGGACGACGACTACGACCACGATTTCTGGGCCGACGCGGAGCACGAGGGCTTGGGGCGCACGGCGCCCTGAGTCGCCAGGCAGAGCTTCAGCAGGCTTCGCAGGTGCACGTCGGGATCGGCCGCGCGAGCGGTGATCGTCACCGCCTCGGCTGCGTGCTCCGTGGCGACGAACATGCGATAGAACGGCTCGCTCCATTTCAGGGGCGAAAGCACCGGTAGCCACCATCGCGCCGCTCCCCCAGGGCGGCCTTCGGAACCGAGCAGGTGCAGAGCAGTCTGGTGCGCCACGGTCAGGCGGCGGCGCTCGTCACGCAGGAGCTCGCCGGTCGTCAGCGCTGTCGACACGCAGAGCGCGACCAACCGGGCGGACGACTCGAAGCCCGCCCGGTTGGTGTCGATGAACCGCGGAGCCAGTGGAAGCAACTCGCGTCGACCGGTCGACGTGCTGTGGTCGTGAGCCACCCGCGCCACTGCACTCAGTACCGGATGCACGCATCCAGGACGATCCGTCCAGGGCTCTCGCGCCAAACGGGACACCAGCTCCATCACACAGGGATCCCGCTGAACCTTCCCGTAGCCGTTCACTCGCCCGCCACCGGCGTACCGAGCTGCGGGCGGACGGGCAGCGCCGGTCGGCCGGGTTGTTTGAGCAGCCGCACACTGAGCGCGGTCAGTACGCCGACCAGCCCCGCGGTCAGGAACACCGGCCGGTATCCAATGGCGGCGATCACCGAGGCGGCGACACCGATGCCGACCAGCCCGCCGACCGCCTTCGCGGAGTACAGGACGGCCTGGTTCTGCACCAGGCTGTTCTCGCCGAAGAACTCCAGCACCAGGTTGGCCATGATCGCGTAGAACGCGCCGCCGCCGAGGCCGGCGAACATGGCACACACCACGAACCCCCACCCGGTTCCGGCGGTCACGAGTCCCAGGTGCGCGAACCCCTCGACCATCAGTACGGCGGCCAGCACGCGGCGGCGGCCGAAGCGGTCGGAAAGGTGGCCCGCCGACGATCGCCCGAGACCGTTGACGGCGGCAAGCAATCCGGCGGCGCCGGCTGCGGTCGCCGTCCCCAGGCCCGTGTCGACGGCGTAGCCGGCGACGAACCCGATCCCGAGCAGCGACAGCGCCGCGCTGATTGCCAGTAGCAACCACATCAGCGGCAGCGCACCGGTCTTCATCGCCTCCGCGGGACGGTAGTGCCGGACGGCGGGCGCATTGTTCGGAATGCTGCGATTGAGCTTCCGGTCGACTGCCCACGCCTGAGCGTCGATGTGCGCGGGCCACCAGTACCGCGGCGGATCCTTCAACAGACCGCCGGCGACCAGTACGATCAGCACCGCCACCAGCGCGGTCAGGTCGAACACGAACGACTCGTCCAGCCAGGTGAGCAAGAAGATGCTCGGCACCGCGCCGACCGCGAAGCCGCCGGTGACGAATCCGATCGTCGCCGTCCGCCGCTCCGGGAACCAGCGGGCCGATGTGGTGATGCAGGCGGCGTACACGAGGCCCGCACCGGTGCCGCCGAGGAGTGAGTAACCGGCCACGACCGCGACGTACGCGTCGACGTGCGCGAGCGTGAGGAGGCCGAGCGCCGAGAGCACGCCGCCTCCGACGACGAGCTGCGTGGGCGTGGCCCGCCGTACCCTCTGGGCCCACGCCGCCGGGACGGCGACCAGCGCCTGGCAGGCGACGAAGAGCGCGAGCAGCCACAGCGTGCGGGCAGCGCCCCACCCGCGATCCGACGACAGACCGAGCGCCGCCGCGCCGAACGAGTACTGCAGCGGACTGATCGCGACCATGCAGGCCCAGGCCGCCCAGAGTTGCCAGCGGCGCGAACGGCCGGTCAGTTCGCGGGCATCCTCGCCGATCCGGTACCGCCGGCCATAGACGTCACGTACATCAGCGTGATCCATCGAGCCTCCTGACTACTGCATACCGTATGAAGTCTGTGGTACTCCTCCCGTCGCGGCCTGTCCAGACCTGAGCTGGTCTTGTGAGTAGATTGCATACCGCATACAGTCGTCACCACACTTTCAGGGAGGCGACGTGGACCTCATGGAGTACCAAGCGAAGGAACTGTTCGCCCGGCACGGCGTCCCGGCGACGCTCGGACGGGTGATCGAGAACCCCGCCGACGCGGCGGACGCGGCCCGCGAGCTCGGCGGGCGCGTGGTGGTGAAAGCACAGGTGAAGACCGGCGGCCGGGGTAAGGCCGGCGGCGTGAAACTGGCCGCCGGACCGGACGAGGCGACGGCCCGGGCGGGCGAGATCCTCGGGATGGACATCAAAGGCCACACCGTGCGCCGGGTACTGCTCGCGCCGGCCGCGGACATCGCCGAGGAGTACTACGTCTCGTTCCTGGTCGACCGGGCGAACCGCGAGTACCTCTGCATCGCCAGCACCGAAGGCGGTGTGGAGATCGAGGAGGTCGCGCACACCAACCCGGGCGCGATCGCGAAGGTGCCGATCGACCCGGCCGTCGGAGTCGACGACGCGAAGGCCGCGGAGATCGTGACCGCAGCCGGATTCCCTGCCGAGGCGTCGGCCGTCGTCCAGCGGCTGTGGGACGTGTTCGTCGCCGAGGACGCCTCGTTGGTCGAGGTGAATCCGCTGGTGAAGCTCGGCGACGGATCGCTGGAGGCGCTCGACGGCAAGGTCACGCTCGACGACAACGCGGCGTACCGGCACGCGGACCACGCCGGCTTCGACGACAAGACAGCCGCCGACCCGCTCGAGGCCGAGGCGCACGCGAAGGGCCTGAACTACGTCAAGCTGGACGGCTCGGTCGGCATCATCGGCAACGGCGCGGGTCTGGTGATGTCCACGCTCGACGTGGTCGCATACGCGGGGTCGGCGTACGGCGTGCGGCCGGCCAACTTCTTGGACATCGGCGGCGGCGCGTCGGCCGAGGTGATGGCCGACGGGCTCGGGATCATCCTGTCCGACCCCCAGGTGCGCAGCGTCTTCGTGAACGTCTTCGGCGGGATCACCGCCTGCGACGCGGTCTCGAACGGCATCGTGCAGGCGCTCGCCGTGCTCGGCGACCGGGCCGACAAGCCACTCGTCGTCCGGCTGGACGGCAACAACGTCGACGAGGGCCGCGCGATCCTCGCCAAGGCCGCTCATCCGCTGGTGACCGTGGTCGACACGATGGACGGCGCCGCCGCCCGCGCCGCCGAACTCGCCGCAGAGAAGGGAAACTGACGTGGCGATCTTCCTGACCGAGAAGAGCCGGGTCGTCGTGCAGGGCATGACCGGGTCCGAGGGCCAGAAGCACACCAGCCGGATGCTCGCCGCCGGCACCACCGTGGTCGGCGGCGTGACCCCCGGCAAGGGCGGTCAGTCGGTGGACTTCGCGCGGCAGTCGATCCCGGTCTACGGGTCGTGTGCGGACGCGGTGAAGGCGGCGGACGCGGACGTTTCGGTGGTGTTCGTCCCCCCGCGCTTCACCAAAGGCGCGGTATTCGAAGCGGTCGACGCCGGGATCCCGCTGGTCGTGGTGATCACCGAGGGCGTGCCGGTGCACGACACGGCCGCGTTCTTCGCCGCCGCGCAGGCCAACGGGACGCGGATCATCGGCCCGAACTGCCCGGGCATCATCAGTCCCGGCCGCTCCAACGCGGGCATCATCCCGGCGGACATCGCGGGTCCCGGGCGGATCGGACTGGTCAGCAAGTCCGGCACGCTGACGTACCAGATGATGTACGAGCTGCGGGACTTCGGGTTCTCGACCGCGATCGGGATCGGCGGCGACCCGATCATCGGGACGACGCACATCGACGCGCTGCAGGCGTTCCAGGACGACCCGGACACCGACGCGATCGTGATGATCGGCGAGATCGGCGGTGACGCCGAGGAACGGGCGGCCGCGTTCATCAAGGAGAACGTGACCAAGCCGGTCGTCGGGTACGTCGCCGGCTTCACCGCGCCGGAGGGCAAGACGATGGGCCACGCGGGCGCGATCGTGTCCGGCTCGTCCGGCACCGCGGCCGCGAAGAAGGAGGCCCTCGAGGCCGTCGGCGTAAAGGTCGGAAAAACCCCGACCGAAACCGCCCATCTCCTCCGCGCGACGCTCCCGGCCGTCCACCATTTCGCTGGTTGACCAGCGAAATCCGGGGTTTGTCACCGTATCCAGGGTGACAAACCCCCAACGTGATGGGTCTACCCACCAAATACGGAGGCGGGCGGGGCGCGGGGTCAGCGGTGGGGGGCCGGGCCGGTGCTGCTGCGGTGGACGAGTTTGGCGGCGACGGCGACCGGCTCGTGGTGGTGTTCGCCGGCGTGGATCTCGCGGATCAGCGCGTCGACGCTCAACCGGCCGACGTCGACGAAGTTCTGGCGGATGGTGGTCAGCGGCGGCCAGAAGTGCGCCGACTCCTCCATGTCGTCGAAACCGACCACGCTCACGTCGCCGGGCACGTCCCGGCCGTGTTCGTGAAGTGCGCGGAGCAGGCCGAGCGCCATCTGGTCGTTCGCGACGAACACGGCGGTCACCTCGGCGTTGGTCGCCAGCCGCCGACCGGCTTCGTACCCGGAGGTCGCCGTCCAGTCTCCGTCCAGCACCGGCGGGACCTCCCGGCCGTGATCCAGCAGCGTCGCCTCCCACGACCGCCGGCGCCGGTCCGCAGCGAACGAGGTCGGCGGACCGCCCAGGTGCCATACCGTCGCATGCCCCAGGCCGAGCAGGTGCTCGGTCGCCAGCCGCGCGCCCTGCCGCTGGTCGGTGTCGACGATCGGGTAGTCGTAGTGCGCGCTCGAGTCGACCACGACGACCGGAAGCCCGTGCGGGAGCCGCACGCCCGCCTCGTCCAGCGTGTGCGCCTCGATCAGGATGATGACGCCGTCCACCGCCTGCTCGCCGAGCCGGCTGAACGCGTTCGTGACCGCACTCTGCGTGACGTCCAGCACCGGGACCAGGTTGATCGCGTACCCGCTGATCGTGGCGGCGGTGGCGATCGCGTCGAGCGTCCGCGTCGTACCGAAGCTGTGCAACTCGAAGACGATGACGCCGATGCTGCGGTACTCGCCGTTGCGCAGCGCGCGGGCGGCGCTGTTCGGGCGGTACCCGAGCTGGCGCATCGCGGCCTGCACCCGGTCCCGGGTGACCGCGTCGACGTTGTTCCGGTCGTTCGCGACCCGCGAGACGGTCTGCCCCGAGACCCCCGCCAGCCGTGCCACGTCCGCCATCGACGGGCCGCGCCGCCGGCGGCCCGCTGAATCCTCCGCTGGCATCCGCACCTCCTCGGTCTTTGCGTCGGAGTGTAGACATGTTGACGTAAACACGTTACCGTCGCGCCGTCGATGTTGACGTCAACATCGCGCGTCGCGCCCACCTCCGGGCGTGGAAAGCGAGAGGAGGTCCCCGGACATGGCGGAGTCCGTGGCCCAGCAACCGGCCCAGAAACCGGCCCGGCAACCGGCCCGGCAACCGGCCGGGCAGCAGGTGCGGGCCGGGGTGGCCGGCCGGCGCCGGCGGGTGTTCAAGGACGGCAAGGGGTGGCTGTTCGTCGGGCCGTTCCTGGCGGTCTTCGCGCTCACCTTCCTGGCCCCGATCGGGTACGCGATCTACCTGAGCCTGTATCGCAACCAGGCGTTCTTCGGCGGCACCGTGTTCGTCGGCCTGGACAACTACGCCCAGGCGCTGCAGGACCCGAAGTTCTGGGAGGCGTTCGCCCGGGTGGCGGTCTTCCTGGTCGTCCAGGTGCCGGTGATGCTCGTGCTGGCGCTGCTCGCGGCGCTCGCGATCGACAGCGCGCGGCTGCACGCGGCCGGTTTCTTCCGGATCGTGATCTTCCTGCCGTACGCCGTACCGGGCGTGGTCGCCGTCCTGATGTGGGGCTACATCTACGGCGACAACTTCGGCCTGGCGTCGAACCTCAACGACCTGCTCGGCACGACCGCGATCCAGCCGCTGAGCAGCAGCTGGATGCTGCCGTCGATCGCCAACATCGTGACCTGGGAGTTCGTCGGCTACAACATGCTGATCTTCTACTCGGCGCTGCGCACGGTGCCCGGTGAGCTGTACGAGGCGGCCGCGATCGACGGCGCCGGGACGTTCCGGACGATCCGCGCGGTGAAGCTGCCGGCGCTGCGCGGCGCGATCGTGATCGCGACGATCTTCTCGATCATCGGCAGCTTCCAGCTGTTCAACGAGCCGAACATCCTGCGGACGCTCGCACCGAACGTGATCACGACGTACTACACACCCAACATGTACGCCTACAACCTGTCCTTCGCCGGCCAGCAGTTCAACTACTCGGCCACGATCGCGATCGTGATGGGCGTCATCACCGCGGTCATCGCGTACGTCGTCCAGCTCCGCGGATCCCGGGAGTCACTGTGAGTGCCCTGACCTCTCCCCTGCGCCCGAAGCGCTCCAAGCTGCTGACCGGCGTGATGGTGCTGTATCTGCTGTACACGATCGTCCCGCTCGCCTGGTTGTTGCTCAGCACGACCAAGACCCAGGACGACCTGCTCTCGACGCCCGGGCTGTGGTTCGGGAAGAGCTTCGCGTTCTTCACCAACATCAAGGACACGCTCACCTACAACGACGGCATCTTCCTGCGCTGGCTGGGCAACACGGTGCTGTACGTCGTGGTCGGCGCGGGCGGTGCGACGCTGCTCGCGACGGCGGCCGGCTACGGACTGGCGAAGTACAAGTTCGCCGGTCGCCGCGCGGTGTTCGCGGTGCTGCTCGGCGCGGTCGCGGTGCCGGGGACGGCGCTCGCCGTACCGACGTTCCTGATGTTCTCCAACCTCGGCCTGACGAACACGGTCTGGGCGATCATCATCCCGTCGCTGGTGAGCCCGTTCGGGCTGTACCTGATGTGGGTGTACGCGACCGACGCCGTACCGGGCGAACTGCTCGAGGCGGCCCGGATCGACGGCGCCGGCGAGGTCCGGACGTTCTTCACCGTCGCGCTGCGGCTGCTCGCCCCGGGCATCGTCACCACGCTGCTGTTCGCGATGGTCTCGACCTGGAACAACTATTTCCTGCCGCTGATCATGCTCAGCAAACCCAACCTCTACCCACTCACGGTCGGGCTCACCCAGTGGAGCAACCAGGCGACCGGCGTGGGCGCCCGCCCCATCTACAACCTGGTGGTCACCGGATCGTTGCTGACGATCGTTCCACTGGTGGTCGCCTTCCTCCTTCTCCAGCGGTTCTGGCAGTCGGGCCTGTCCGCCGGGAGTGTGAAATGAAAGGGAACAGGATGAAGTCACATCGGCGGGGCATCCGGCAGCTGGTGGTTGCCGGAGCCGCTCTCACGGCCCTCGCGGTGCTGGCCGCCTGTGGCGGCGGCTCCAAGACCGACGCCGCCGGCGCAGGTACGACGACCGGCTCGGCCGACGCCGTCGACGCCGCACTCAAGGCGGGCGGCGAGATCACCTACTGGAGCTGGACGCCGTCGGCGCAGGCCCAGGTCACCGCGTTCATGAAGCAGTACCCGAACGTGAAGGTCAACTACGTCAACGCCGGTACCGGCAACGACCACTACACGAAGCTGCAGAACGCGATCAAGGCCGGCTCCGGCGCACCGGACGTGGCCCAGATCGAGTACCAGGCCCTCCCCCAGTTCGCGCTGCCCGGCTCGCTCGTCGACCTGAACCAGTACGGGTTCTCGCAGTACGAGTCGGCGTACACGGCCTCGACCTGGGGCGCAGTCCACGCCGGCAGCGGCCTGTTCGGCCTGCCCCAGGACTCTGGGCCGATGGCGCTGTTCTACAACAAGGAGGTCTTCGACAAGTACGGCATCGCCGTGCCAAAGACCTGGGACGAGTACGTCGCGGCCGCGAAGAAGCTGCACGCCGCGAACCCGAAGTCCTACATCACCAACGACTCCGGTGACGCCGGCTTCACCACGAGCATGATCTGGCAGGCCGGCGGGCAGCCGTTCAAGACCGACGGCAAGAACGTCACGATCAACCTGCAGGACGACGGCTCCAAGAAGTGGACCGGGATGTGGAACCAGCTCGTCCAGGGCGGCTTGGTGTCGAACATCCCCGGCTGGACCGACGAGTGGTTCAAGGCGCTCGGCGACGGCACCATCGCCACCCTGCCGACCGGCGCGTGGATGCCGGGCGTGATGGAGGCCTCGGTCAAGGCGGGCGCCGGCAAGTGGGCGGTCGCCCCGATGCCGACGTACGACGGCCAGCCGGCCACCGCGGAGAACGGCGGCAGCACCGAGTCCGTGATCAAGCAGAGCAAGAACCCGGCCCTCGCGGCGGCGTTCGTGCGCTGGCTGAACCACGACGAAGGCGTGAAGCCGTTCCTGGCCAGCGGCGGCTTCCCGGCGACCACGGCCGACCTGAAGGACCCGGCGTTCGTGGACAAGGCGAGCGCGTACTTCGGCGGCCAGAAGATCAACCAGGTGCTCACCAGCGCGGCCGGCCAGGTCGTGAAGGGCTGGAGCTACCTGCCGTACGAGCTGTACGCGAACAGCATCTACGGCGACACCGTCGGCAAGGCGTACCAGTCGAAGTCCGACCTGAACACCGGTCTCACGGCGTGGCAGGAAGCGCTGGTCAAGTACGGCAACCAGCAGGGCTTCCAGGTCAACGGCTGAAGTTGATGGAACAGGTGGGTCCGACGTCGCTGTGGTCGGACCCACCTGGTCAGTTACACGCCGACCTTGCTCGCCAGCAGATCGGCAACGGCGTGGACCGCTCGTAGCGTCGGAGCCTTGACGCCCGTGAGGTCAGCCAGCTCGACGACCGCGGCGAGGATGACGTCGAGCTCGAGCGGCTTGTCCTTCTCCAGGTCCTGCAACATCGACGTCTTGTGCTCCCCCACGCGTTCGGCGCCGTCGAGGCGCTTGTCCACGGAGATCTCCGGGTGACAGCCGAGTGCGGCGGCGATCTCCAGCGACTCCTCCATCATCATCCGGACCATCTGCCGGGTGCCCTGGTGCGTGGCGATCTCCACCATCGTCGCCCGGGCCAGCGCGCTGATCGGGTTGAACGCCGCGTTCCCGAGCAGCTTGATCCAGATGTCCTTGCGGATGTCGTCCTCGACCGGACACTTCAGTCCGCCGGCGATCATCGCCGTACTGAACTGGGTGCAGCGTTCCGACCGCCCGCCGCCGGGTTCGCCGATCGAGAAGCGGGTGCCTTCCAGGTGCCGGACGACGCCCGGGCCGTCGAGCTCGGTGGAGCAGTACACGACGCAGCCGATCGCGCGGTCGAGGTCCAGCACCTCGGTGACGGCGCCGCCGGGGTCGACCGACTCGATCCGGCGGCCTTCGTACGGGCCCTTCAGCCCGTGGAAGTACCACCAGGGGATGCCGTTCTGCGCGGCGACGACGACCGTGCGGTCGTGCAGCAGCGGCTCGAGCAAGGGGCCGGCGCTCGCGTACGAGTTCGCCTTGAGCCCGAGAAAGACGTAGTCGACCGGGCCGATCGCGGCCGGATCGTCGGTGGCGGGTGTGCGGGCGGTGAAGTCACCGCGGGGACTGCGCACCGTTACGCCGTTCGACCGGATCGCGTCCAGGTGCGCGCCGCGGGCGACCAGGTGAACCTCTGTCCCACCACGGTGCAGCGCCGCACCGACGTACGCACCGATCGCACCGGCGCCGAGAACCGCAACTCTCATAGGGGTCCCTGCCTTCCGAGGAGGCCGGATAGGGCTTGGTATACGGCATACAGTAGGCTGGAGGCTGAATGCGGTCAAGATCACATCCCCCGGCAAGCGCTCGCCGAAAAAAGTTCACCGGGGACCGATGAATCGGCGCATCGCCGGCGGTAAGTACCTGCGTCAACCCACTCGACGCAAGGAGCAGGAACCATGGGCCACGTCATCGTCACCGCGTTCGTCAGCCTCGACGGCATCGTCACCGACCCCGACGGCTCCGGCGGCACCCCGGCCGGCGGCTGGGCGTTCCGGCACGGTCCCGAGACGGTCGGCGGCGACAAGTTCCGCCTCGGCGACCTGATGGACACCGGCGTGCTGCTGCTCGGCCGGACCACCTGGGAGCTGTTCAGCCGGCTCTGGCCGAACCGCACCGACGAGTTCTCCACCCGCATGAACAAGATGGCGAAGGTGGTCGCCACGCACTCGCTGACCGACCTGTCCGCCTTCCCCAACTCCACGCTGATGGTGGGCTCTCTGGCCGACTACGTGCGGTCGGAGTCGCGCACCATCGCCGTCACCGGCAGCCTCAGCGTGATCCGGGAGCTGCAGGCCGCGGACCTGGTCGACGAGTACCGGCTGATGACCTTCCCGTCGATCGTCGGCACCGGCTCGCAGCTCTTCGGCCCGTCGGACGCACCCTTCCACTTCCGGCTCACCTCGGTGGCGCAGACCGGCGCGGCGTCACTGGCGACCTACGTCCGGGCCTAGCAAGATGATCCGATGACCTGGCCGGCGATGGTGTGGATCGGTGGGGCTCCGGGCGCGGGGAAGTCGACGATCGCGCGGGGTCTCGCGCGGCGCGCCGATCTGCCTCTGCACCCGGTGGACCTGTGGACGTATGCGCACCTGGACCGGCTGCCGCCACTCCGGCCCCTGGCGGAGGATCTGGCCAAGGGACCGGACTCTGCCGCCGAGGCCTTCGTGGACGTCGCGCGGCTGCGGCTGGGCCTCGTTGTCACGGACGTCCGCGAGCGCGACCTGGGCGACGTACCCGCGGTGGTGGAGGGACCGCAGCTCTTCCCGTCGATGGCTGACTCGGTTCCGGCAGCGGTGTGGCTGCTGCCGGACGCCGAGCAGACCCGCAGAGCGCGGGAGGAGCGGCTGGCCCGGGCAGACGATCCTGCCGGGCGCGCCCGTCTCGAGAGCCTGCTGGCGCGGGACGCCGTACTGGCTGACCTGGTACGGCGAGAGGCGCTCGAACGCGGGCGGGTACTCATCGAGGTCTCCGCGAAACCGGACTGGGCAAGTATCACCGAAGCGGTCGAGGACGCGCTGGGTGCCCTACCGCGTCTTGCGCCAGGCGCCGAGCTGAGCCGGCAGCGACGGTACGAGAACCTCGCAGCGTGCCGGCAGGGGCGGCTGTGGCAGGCGGACATCGGGCTGGCCGAGCTGCCGCCGTACCCGTTCGCCTGCGAGTGCGGGACACCCGGTTGTGCTGCCCCCTGGGAGGGTACGCCCGACGAGTACGACGTACGGCGAGAACAGGGGTGGCTGACGGCTCATCCAGCGTGCTAGGGTTTCTGATCGTTGCAGTTGCAGTTCCACGTTCGTGTCGAAGCGCCCGCGGATTTGTGATCCGCCGGGCGTTTTGTCGTATCAGGAGAAGAAAATGGCTTTGGGAACAGTGAAGTGGTTCAACGGCGAGAAGGGCTTCGGCTTCATCTCCCAGGAGGACGGCGGCGCCGACGTGTTCGTGCACTACTCGGCGATCCAGACCCAGGGCTTCCGCTCCCTGGACGAGAACCAGCGGGTCGAGTTCGAGATCGCCCAGGGCCCGAAGGGCCTGCAGGCGGAGAACGTTCGCCCGCTCTGATCTGAGCTTGGCGGCAGACCCGGTTCAGGCCGGGTCTGCCGTGCACCACAGGTACTCGCCGTCCTCCAGCACGTCGGTGCGCGCGAGACCTGCCGCGGCCGCGATCGCGGCCGACGCACCGTGGTCCGGATGGACGTGCGCGACGATCCGGCCGATTCCCTGAGCCCGTAACCAGGTGACCAGTCCCTGGGCGGCCTCCTTCGCGAGACCCCGGCCCTGCCAGGCAGTGCCGATCACCCAGGCGATCTCCGCCGTACCGTCGGTCACCGTCGCCTGGACGTAGCCGACCAGCGCGTCGTCGTACTCGATCACCCAGTTGAGCCACTGCTCGTCCGGGCGTCCCGGACCGGCCAGTTGGCGGCGGTAGCGTGCCTCGAGCTCCGCCACGGACGGGGGCTCCCCGCCGGTGAAGGTGTAGAGCGCGGGGTCGGACAGCACCTCCGCCATCGGTTCGGCGTACTCGACCCGCAGCGGCAGCAGGGTCAGGCGGTCCGTGGCGATCACCCGCGCAACGGTAACGCCCTTTGCCGAAACAGCAACCTGAGACGGACAACGTCCCTGGACGGCGCGAGACTGTCGGCATGATCGAGATCGATTGGGCGGGAGAGGCCGGACGGCTGCGCGCGTCGGCCGAGGGCGAAACGGACTGGAATGCGGCAGTGGCCCGCAGCCTCGTGCGCGACGGCGACAAGGTCCTGGCGGACGTCGGCTGCGGAGGCGGCGGGATGGCCAAGGCACTCGCCGAGGCACTCCCCGGTGCGTCAGTCGTGGCGATCGACGCGGATCCCGACGTCCTCGAGCAAGCACGCGAACACACCGCCGGCCTGGTGCGGTGCGAGCTCGCCTCCATGGACGAGGGCGCGGAACCGTTGCGCCGGGCAATCGCCGCGCCCGCCGACCTGATCTGGGCATCGGCCTCGGTGCATCACGCCGCCGACCAGCAGGCCGCTGTCGACGCGCTGGCCTCGCTGCTCGCGCCCGGCGGTCGGTTGGCGCTTGCCGAAGGCGGTCTGCCGGCGCGGTACCTGCCGTGGGACCTCGGGGTCGGCGAACCCGGACTGGAACTGCGGCTCGACCTGGCGCAGGACCGGTGGTTCAAGGTGATGCGCGACTCGCTGCCGGGATCGGTTCCGATGCCGTACGGGTGGACCGAGGCGCTGACCCGCGCCGGGCTGACCGGAGCCACCACTCGGAGCGTGCTGACCGAGACGCCGGCACCGCTGCCGCCGGAGCGGCTGGAAGGCGTCGTACAGGCGTTCCGGACGCGGATCGAGCGGCTGACCGGCGGCGGCAACGGGCACGGTCAGGGGCACGGTCAGGGGCACGGTCATGGGCATGGGCATGGGCATGTTGTGAGTGACGAGGAGTGGCTGACGCCCGACGATGTCGCGGTGTGGCGGCAGCTGCTCGACCCCGACGGGCCGCAGTACCTCGGGCGGCGCTCCGACCTCGCCGTACTGTCCGTCCGCAGCGTCCACCTGGGGCACGCGCCGCGCTGACAAGGCACGCCGTCACCGCGCTGTCGGCGCTCCACCGTAAGGTGGGTGCCCATGAACGACCGGCTGGTGTGGATCGACTGCGAGATGACCGGCCTCGACCTGGCGAACGACGCCCTGATCGAGGTCGCGGTGCTCGTCACCGACTACGAACTGAACGTGCTCGGTGACGGGATCGACGTGGTGATCGCGCCCCCACCCGCCGCCCTCGACCAGATGGGCGACTTCGTCCGCGACATGCACACCGGGTCCGGGCTGCTCGAAGAACTGGCCCACGGCATCCCGCTCGCCGACGCCGAACAGCAGGTCCTCGACTACATCACGTCGTACGTCAAGGAACCCCGCAAAGCCGCCCTCGCCGGCAACTCCGTCGGCACCGACCGGACCTTCCTCGTCCGCGACATGCCGCGCGTCGAATCCCACCTGCACTACCGCAACGTCGACGTCAGCTCGATCAAAGAACTCGTCCGGCGCTGGTACCCGCGGGTCTACTACGCGACGCCCGCGAAAACCGGCAACCACCGGGCGCTCGCCGACATCACCGAAAGCATCGACGAACTGCGGTACTACCGGGAAACCGTCTTCGTGCCACAGCCCGGCCCCGACTCCACCACCGCCCGGGCCGCCGCCAGCCTCATCGTCGACGGCACCCCCGAGGACAGTCCAACAGGCGCCTGACCTGCGGATCCACCCTCGATTTCTGGTCCTGACAGTTCATCGCTATGATTGCTCAGCCGTCGCGGTTCGGACGGCAATGGTGGGTGTAGCTCAGCTGGTAGAGCACCTGGTTGTGGTCCAGGTGGTCGCGGGTTCGAGTCCCGTCACTCACCCGATGGCCGGCCATGCCTGCGGAGAGCGCAGGCTTGGTCGGCTTCGTCATTTTGTGCGGCTGCGCTTCGCTTGCCGCGGGCGGGGGCTCCGCCACCCGCACCCCCTTGCGCCTTCGCTTCGCTCGGCTCCTGGGGTTGGGTTTTGCGGTTGCCGCCGGGGCTGGGGTTGGGTTTCGCGGTCGCCGCCGGGGCTGGGGTTGGGTTTCGCGGTCGCTGCCGGGGCTGGGGTTGGGTTTCGCGGTCGCTGCCGGGGCTGGGGTTGGGTTTCGCGGTCGCTGCCGGGGCTGGGGTTGGGTTTCGCGGTCGCCGCCGGGGCTGGGGTTGGGTTTTGCGGTCGCCGTCGGGGGCTGGGGTTCGCGGTTGGCTCGGGTCCTGGGTTGGGAGCGCGGTCGCCGGCGGGTCTTGGGGTGGGGCGCGGTCGGCACTGGGTTCGGGTGGGGCGTGAGTTGGTTGGGGGTGGGTTGGCTCGTGGCGTGGGAGGATGCGCTGGTGAAGTTGAGTGGGAGTGCCTGGTTCGGGTACGGCGTCGTGGTTGTGGTGACGTTTGTGGTGGGGTTCTTGGCGTTCGCCGTTTGGGTTCTCTCGAAGGTTTTCTGAGCTGGGTGTGACCCAGGCCCGCCGTGGGTGCGTCTTGTGGGGCAGAGGCATCTACAGGAGGTGTGGATGGGTACGACCGGGGACTTCGAGGAGTTTGCGCGGGTACAGATACCGCGGCTTTATCGGACTGCTTGGCTGCTGGCGGGCGATCGGCATCACGCCGAAGATCTCGTGCAGGAAACGCTGGCGAACCTGCTGAAAGTCTGGCAGCGGATCGACAGCCCGGGGGCTTACGCGCGGACCGCGCTGGTGCGGACGTACATCTCGCAGCGGCGGCGTAAGAGCTGGTCGGAGCGGCCGACCGCCGACGTGCCCGAGGTTGCGGAGCGGGCCGGGGATCCGGAGCTGCGGATGGCCCTGCAGAGCGCCCTGGCCGAGCTCGCGCCGCTGGATCGGGCCGTGTTGGTGCTGCGGTTCTTCGAAGATCGCAGCGTCGAACAAGTGGCGCTCGATCTCGGCAAGAAGACCAGTGCGATCACCACCCGCACCGCCCGCGCCCTGGACCGCCTCCGCGCCGTCCTCGGCGAAGGCGCCGACCAGCTGATCGCGCTCTGAAAGGCGAGGAGAACCATGAACACCCAACTCACCGACCTGATGCACCGCGCCACCGAGAACCTCGAGCCGGTCACACCCGACCTGCTTGAACGCTCCGTCGCGCACGGACTACGCCTGCGGCGCCGGCGTACGGCGCTGCGCACCGCGTCCGGCGCCGGGGCCGTACTCGCAACCGCGGGCCTGATCGCCGGCGGGATCCACCTGGCCGGGTCCCCGACCAACGCCGCCGTCGCCGGCTCCCCGGTGCCGTCGGCCAAGCCGACACCGACCGCCAAGCCGCCCGCAGTCAACCCGAAAGAGACGCTCGCGACGCTGAAGACGCTCGTCACGGCGCCCGGACGGACACTCTCGAGCCCCGAGACCTGGGGCGGCGGCGACTACGCCGGCGCAGCGTACGTCGTCGACGACGGGCACGGCGCCTCCCGGGTCGACGTACTCTTGTCCGGCGGCGGCGAGGCGAACCCGTGCGTCCCGGTCCGCCAGGGCTGCAGCACCCTCCCCGACGGCTCGGTCGTGTACGTGTCCAAGGAGTCCCCCGTGTACAGCGACAGCCGCCAGTCGCAGTACGGCGTCATCAGCAACTACGTGATGCTGTACCGCCACGACGGCCGCGTCATCAGCCTCACGAGCTACAACGGCCCCGCGGAAAAGGGCAAGCAACACACGCGCCCCAAGCCGCTGCTCTCCACCGAGGCCCTGACCACCCTCGCGAAGAGCAAGGCCTGGAAGCTCCCCCCGGTCTCCCCCACCAAGGCGTGGAAGGGCACCAAGGGCGCGAAGCCCACGAAGTAGGCACACCCCGAGCCCATCGCGACTGCTCCCAAGGAGCAATCGCGATGGGCTCAGTTCTCGGCGAGTACGCCTGGGTGACCAACTCGACGCCGACGGCGAGGGTGACGAAGCCGATGATGCCGGTGAGAGCGGCCGGCCGCACCGATCGGGTTCATGATCGGCAACAATGCAGCCAGTGCCGAAACCGCAACGTGTACCGGCTCCACGGTCGGGAGCCTACGCGCCTCTGAGAGGAGCCACCGTGCGCCACGAGGTCACCGCCGCCGACACAGCACTCGCCGTCGGCAGCGGCGATGTCGAGGTCCTCGCCACACCCCGCCTGATCACCTGGCTCGAATACACGACCGCACAGCTCGCCCTGACCGCGCTCGAGCCCGGCCAGACCTCGGTCGGTACGTCGGTCCGCATCCACCACCGTCTCCCGACCCGCGTCGGCGACACCGTGGACATCACCGCGGACGGCCCCGAGGTGGACGGCCGGCACCTGCGCTTCCAGGTGCGCGCCACCAACTCCGCCGGCCAGCTCGTCGCGGACGGTGAGCTCGAACGGGTCGTCGTCGACCGCGAACGCTTCCTCGCGAACGTGCCCTAAACCTGCGGCTCGACGTACCAGCGCGGCAGCTCGCCGGGCTCCAGGCTCGTCGGGTCGCCGGGCCGGGACAACGTGAGGATCGCCTGCTGGATCTCCGGGCGGGCGTTCAGCGCGTCCTCGATCGCGTACAGGCGGGCGGCGACCTCGGACTCGACGTCGTTGCCGGCAACGTCGACCGCGGCGACCAGGAAGATCCGGTCCGCGCCGACCCACTCCATGTGCAGGAAGCTGATCCGCTCGATGTCCTCGTGCGCGAGCAGCGCGCGGAGCACCCGGTTGCGGGCCAGCGGGGTGACCGCCTCACCGGTCAGGAAGTCCATGTTCCGGCTGATCAGGAACAGTGCGACCGCACCGAGCAGGATGCCGACCACGATCGAGCCGATCGCGTCCCAGACCGCGTTGCCGGTGAGCTGGTGCAGCAGGATCGCGACTCCCGCGATCAGGATGCCGATCAGCGCCGACAGGTCCTCGACGAACACCGCCCGGAGCACCGGGTTCGACGTCAGCCGGACATACCGCCAGGGGCGCAGCATCCGCTCCAGCGCGCCCGCCTTGGTCTGCCGCAGCGCCTGCGCGAACGAGATCCCCTCGAGCACGAACGAGATCCCGAGCACGGCATACGCCCAGCCGTACGACGTGGCTTCCGCGTCGCCGTGCTGCAGGGACTGGATGCCGTGCCACACCGAGACCGCTGCACCGACCGTGAACAGGCCGAACGCCGCGAACATCGACCAGATGTAGCCGACCCGCCCGTACCCGAGCGGGTGCAACCGGTCGGCGGGCTTCCGTGCCCGGCGCTCCCCGATCAGCAGGAACACCTCGTTGCCGGTGTCGGCCCACGAGTGCGCGGCCTCCGCCGTCATCGAGGCGGATCCGGTGATGACCGCGACCACCGTCTTGGCAAGCGCGATCAGCAGGTTGGCGCTGAGTGCGACCAGGACGGTCAACAGGCTTTCGCCACCGGTCGCCTCGTCGTCCGAGCTGCTCACAGTCCGACCATACTCAGCTGACCGGCCGGATGATGCGTTGCTCGATCGCGCGTGCCACGGCGGCCGCGCGGGTGTCGACGTCCAGCTTCGAGTAGATGTGCGCCAAGTGGGACTTGATCGTGGCCTCGCTGACATACAGCTTCTTCGCGAGGTCCCGGTTCGACTTGCCGGTGGCGAGCAGACCGAGGATCTCCACCTCGCGCTCGGTCAGCATCGGGCCGGAGCGCCGGACAAGCCGTGCGGCCACGGCCGGTGCGAGCACGGTCTCGCCACGCGCGGTGCCGCGGATCGCGCGGAACAGATCCTCCGGCGGCGCGTCCTTCAGCAGGTATCCGGAGGCGCCGGCGTCGATCGCGCTCATGATGTCGGCTTCGGTGTCATAGGTGGTCAGGATCAGCACGTACGGCGGCTCGGGCAGTGCCCGCAGCCGCGCCGTCACCTCGGCTCCACCGGGGCCGGGGCCGAGATTGAGGTCCATCAGCACGACGTCCGGGTGCAGGCCCGCGACGAGCTGCTCCGCGCTGTGCGCGTCGGACGCCTCGCCGACGACGATCAGATCGTCCTGGGCCTCGACGAGCGCGCGGACGCCGGCGCGCACGACGGGATGGTCGTCGACCAGAGCAACGCGGATCGCCGGGGCCGGGGCGTCGCTCGTCATGGATGCTCCGCCGTCGCCCGCAGCGGGATCGACGCCGCGAGCGCCGTACCGTCTCCCGGTTCACTCTCCAGCACCAGCGTTCCTCCCAGTTGTCTCAGTCGTTCCCGGATTCCGGCCAGGCCGTGGCCGCGGTCGGAATCGATGGTGACATGAGATCGCGGAAGACCCCGGCCGTTATCCACAACGTCGAGGACCACCGCGTCGGGGTGGTACGTGAGAGTCACGAAGGCCGTTTCCGCGTGCGCGTGTTCGAGCACATTGGCCAGTGCGCCGCGAGCGGTGCGTAACAGTGCGGTCTCCACCTCCGAGTCGAGAGTCACCGGCTCACCGTGCACCTGCACCCGGACGTCGAGGGCGCTGTGCGCCGCCAGCCGCTCACAGGTCTTGCGCAGTGCTTCCGGCAGGCCCGCGGCCAGCTCGGCCGGGGCAAGGTCGCGGACCACTCTCCTGGCCTCGTCCAGTCCGTCGCGGGCGGTGGCGGCCGCCTGGGCCGCGTGTTCGCGCGCGGCAGCGGGCCGGGCGTCCCACTCGCGCTCGGCGGCTTGCAGCAAGAGGTTGATGCTCGACAGACCCTGCGCCACGCTGTCGTGGATCTCCCGCGACAGCCTCGCTCGCTCTGCCATGGCTCCGGCCTGGAGCTGTGCGTCGGCGAGGTCGCCTTGCGCAGCATGCAGTTCGTCCAGCAGCGCCTGTCTGGCCAGCGCGTCCCGCTCCAGCGCCCGGTACGCGCCCACGGCAAGCACTGCGACACAGACCGGCCCCAGCACGATTGTCGGGTCCAGCCGGTCGGTCATGCGGGTCCACTGAACCACGGTGACCACCACCATGCCGGCCACGACCAGACAGGCCGGGCGGAACGGCAGGATGCGCAGGGCAACAAAAGAGAGCGGCACGGCGCACCAGGCGAACGACGGCGCCAGCAGGACCAGGGCGCACCACTCCACGACCAGCAGCGCCAGCCAGACCCGGCTGGGAAGCAATCGGTAGGCGCCGTACGTCGCCAGCAACACCGCTGCACCGAGCAGCACCCAGGGCGCGCGGTCGCCCAGGCCGTGCCCAGTCAGGTACCGGATCGCGGAGGCCAGCACGAGGACGACCAGTGCCGCGTGCAGTGCGGTCACCAGTCGCGTCGCGTGACTCAGGATCGACGGCGTGTGCGCAGTGGACATGTTCTGCCGATCGTAGGCCGCTCAGCCCGGATCCGAATCATCCGTTCGGCTATCCATCGGTGGCCGAACACCCGTCGTGCGGCCCGGTCCCGCCGACGGAGGCTGGAGGCAGCTCGATCCACCGACCGTCCTGAGAGGTTCAGATGTCTGTCCGTTCGTTGTCCGCCACCCTCGCGCTGTCCGCCACCCTGCTCGGCGCCGGAGCATCGGCTGCCCTCGCCTCGCCGGCAAACACCCGGCCGAGCACCTACGAGCTCCCCGGTGACCCCGGCAGCTCCAAGTTCGAGGGCATCGGGTTCGACGCGCGCACGAAGAACTACTACGTGTCCGAGACCACCGGCGGAGAGATCCACCGCGGGCAGTTGCGCTCCGGTGCGGCGACCGAGTGGCTCCAGGGCGACGGCACCGACGGCCGCTGGACGGCCCGCGGCGTCAACGTCGACTCCCAGGGCCGCGTGTATGTCGCCGGCGGGCCGAACGGGATCGACCACCCAGGCGCACCCGACCTGTGGGTGTATGACCGCGACGGGCAGCTGCTGGCCGCGCTGCGGACCGGCGTACCGAACGCGTTCCTGAACGATCTGGTGATCGGTCCGGACGGCGCGGCGTACTTCACGAACTCGAACGCTCCACAGATCTTCCGGGTCGCCGAGCAGCACGGCCGGTGGACCGTCACGACCTGGGCCGACGCGACCGGGACGATCGACACGGCGACCGGTTTCAACCTCGGCGGGATCGTGCTGTCGCCGGACCGCAAGGCGCTGGTCGTGGCCCAGGGCAACGTCGGCAAGCTGTGGCGGTTCGACCTGCGGACCGCGCAGGCCACCGCGGTCGACACCGCGGGCGCCGAGCTGGTGAACGCCGACGGTCTCGTCCAGGAGGGCAACAGCCTCTGGGTCGTGCGCAACTTCTCGAAGGTGCTCAGCACCCTGCGGCTGTCGGCCGATGGACGCGCCGCGCGGCTGGTGTCCGCGACGCCGACCGACCCGGACCGGGTGCTGACCACCGCGAAGCTCGCCCAGGGCCGGCTGCTGGTCGTCGACAGCAAGTTCGACGAGGCGACCGCGGTCCCGCCGTACCAGGTCATCACGCTCGATCCGCGTCGATGAACCGCCGCCCGATCGCTGTGACCGCCGTCCTGCTGATGGCGGCGACCACAGCGTGTTCCACTGAGCCCAGCAGTGCGCCTACGACCTCCCCCTCGCCTTCCAGGAGCGCAACCGTGCCGTCAACCCTCGACAGTCAGCTGATCGCCGCCGCCTGGAAGAACGACGTGGCCGAGGCCAAGCGCCTGATCGCCGCGGGTGCGAACGTCAACGCGGTCGACGACACCGTCCAGAGCGCGTTCCTGATCGCCGCGAGCGAGGGCTACCTGGAGCTGCTCGACCTGACGCTGGCCCACGGTGCCGACGTCCGCAGCCTCGACAGCTATCACGGCACGGCGCTCATCCGGGCCGCCGAGCGTGGGCACGCCGCCGTGGTCGGCCGGCTGATCACGGCCGGCGTAGCGGTCAATCACGTCAACAACCTCGGCTGGACCGCCTTGCACGAGGCGGTGCTGCTCGGCAAGGGCACCCCGCAGTATGTCGACACCGTCCGGCTGCTGATCGCGGGTGGCGCCGATCGCGCCAAGCCTGCCGTCAACGACGGCGTCACACCGATCCAGGCCGCCGAGGACCGCGGCCAGACAGCCGTCAGCGCCGTCCTCGACACCCAGACGAAGGCTGACGCGCTGCTGGACGCTGCGGCGGCCGGTGACGCGAACAAGGTCGCGGCGGCGCTGGCTGCAGGTGCTCCGATCGAGTCCCGCGACGACCACCGCCGCACGGCCCTGTTGCTCGCCTCGCTCAACGACCGGGTCGACGTGGCCAGGCTGCTCGTTGCGCTCGGCGCCGACCCCGACGCCCAGGACGACCGGCAGGACTCCGCCTGGCTCGTCACCGGCGTCACCGGAAGTGTCGCGATGCTGGAGACCCTGCTGCCCGCGAACCCGGATCTGACCCTGCGGAATCGGTTCGGCGGCATCTCGGTCATCCCGGCCGGCGAACGCGGTCACGTCGACTACGTCCGGCGGGTCGTCCAGACCAAGATCAACGTCAACCACGTGAACAACCTCGGCTGGACCGCCCTGCTGGAGGCGATCATCCTCGGCAAGGGCACGAAGCACTGGCAGGAGATCGTGGAGATCCTCGTCGACGCCGGCGCGGATCCCAACCTGGCCGATGCCGACGGCGTCAGCCCACTCCGGCACGCCGAGTCCCGCGGGTACGACGAGATCGCCAAGACTCTCCGCGCCGCCGGAGCCCGCTAGCTAGCGGTCTCGGGTCAGACAGCGGGACGGGAGATCGAACCAGCGGAGGTGATCGAAATCGGTATTGACACTGCCCTCGGAGTCGGTGCTGTCCTGCTGACAGGTGGACAGCAGGTCGCGGGCCTCGGCGAGGTAGTCGTCAAGGGCGGACTCCGGTGCCGTGTGGTCGTGGCGCGGATACCGCAGCTTGCCGTCGGCGTCGTATCCGACCTGGGACAGCCGCATCGGCGGCTCGACCGGGCCGCGGTGGTGCCGCCACAGGCCGTTGGCCGGGTCGAAGCGGTAGTCGCCGAGCAGCCGCCAGCCGTCCCGGGCGACGAGCTTCACGGCCTCGACGACGTAGGCGAACACCGCCTCGGAGATGAAGTAGTTGAAGTTGACCCGCACCCAGCCGGGTTTGATCCCCTCACAGCCGTGCATGATTTCGTGCTCGAACTCGTGCGACCGGTCCAGATCGATCCCGAGCAGCGCATGCCCGTACGGCCCGGCGCAGGAACAGCCGCCCCGCGACTGGATGCCGAACAGGTCGTTCAGCAGCGCGACCACGAAGTTGTGGTGCAGGTACCGCCCCGAGGGCGCCTTGACCACGAACGACACGATCGACAGCCGCTCGGCGTCCAGGTTGCCGAGGATCTGCAGGTTCGGCTCGGCCGTCCAGGCGGCGACCGCGCGGCGCAGGTAGGCATCCTCGTGGGCGCGGATCATGTCGATCCCGACCGCCTGTTTCAGCTGGAAGGCCAGCCCGGCGCGGATCGAGCCGATGATCGCCGGCGTACCGCCCTCCTCGCGGTGCACCGGGTCGTCCAGATAGCGATGCTCGAGAGGGTTCACGTAGGCGACCGTGCCGCCGCCCGGCACGTCGGGCACCCGGTTGTGGAGCAGCTCGCGGCGCGCGACCAGAACGCCGGGCGTGCCCGGGCCGCCGATCAGCTTGTGCGGGCTGAGGAAGATCGCGTCCTTGTACGACAACGGGTCCTGGTCGCGCCCGCCGTACATGTCGATCTCGACGTACGGCGCCGCCGCGGCACAGTCCCAGAACGAGAGCGCACCGTAGCGATGCAGCAGCGCCGACAGCCGCTGCGTGTTGCTGACGATGCCGGTCACGTTGCTCGCCGCGGAGAACGATCCGATCTTCAGCGGCCGGTCGGCGTACTCCCGCAGTCTCGACTCGAGCTGGTCGATGTCGATGTGGCCGTCCGCGTCCTGCGAGATCACCACGACGTCGGCGATCGATTCGCGCCAGGGCAGCTCGTTCGAGTGGTGCTCGTAGGGGCCGATGAAGACGACCGGGCGCTCCTCGCGCGGGATCCGGTCGGTCAGGTGGTACCGGTCGTCGAGCTCGGCGGGGATTCGCAGGCCCATGATCCCGATCAGCTTGTCGATCGCCCCGGTCGCGCCCGAGCCGCAGAAGATCAGCGCGGTCTCGTCGTCACCGCCGACGCTGGTGTGAATGATGCGCCGGGCGTCCTCGCGCAGCCGGGTCGTCTGCAGCCCGGTCCCGCTCGACTCGGTGTGCGTGTTCGCGTACCGCGGGAGGACCTCCTCGCGGATGAAATCCTCCAGGAACGTCAGCGCCCGCCCGGAGGCGGTGTAGTCGGCGTACGTGACGCGCCGCGGGCCGTACGGCCCCGGCATCACCTGGTCGTCACCGATCACCGACGCCCGGATCTGTCGCAGCAACGGCGACTCCGGCGGCATCTCCGCCTGCTCCCCCTGGATACCCATGTCTCAGAGTATGGCGCGGACGTGACCTGCGTCTCGGTGATCGCTGCGCGCCTCGTGGATAAGGTCGGTGCAGTCGACGGCGAGGAGTGGGGATGACGTTTTCCAGCGAGCTGTGGGACCGCGGGGCCGCCTCTGTGTACGACCAGATCGTCCGGCACCCGTTCATCACCGGCCTGACCGACGGGACCCTCGACCACGACGCTTTCCGGTACTTCATCATCCAGGACAGCCACTACCTCCGGGCGTACTCGCGAGCGCTCAGCCTGGTCGCCGGACGCGCCCTGGACGAGGACGCGGTCAGCATGTTCGCGCTGCACGCCGCCAACGCGATAGCTGTCGAGCGTGAGCTCCACACGTCACTGCTGGCGTCTCTGGGGCTGACGGCGGCGGACGTCGACGCAGCCGGCTCGGGTCCCACCACCACGGCGTACATGTCGTATCTGACCGCCGTGTGCGCCACCGGGACGTACGCCGAGGCGGTGGCCGCTGTCCTGCCCTGCTACTGGATCTACCGCGACGTGGGGCGTGAGCTGCTCAAGCGGTCGTCCCCCGACCCTGCGTACCGGAAGTGGATCGAGACCTATGGCTCGGCCGAGTTCGACGCTGTCGTCGAGTCGGTACTCGCCGTCACGGACGGACTGGACGTCGGAGCAGCTGAGCGGGAACGCTGTCATCAGCACTTCGCCATGACGTGCCGCTACGAATGGATGTTCTGGGACGCCGCGTACAACAAACTCGATTGGCCGGTGGGATGAAGGACTTCTACGACGTCGTGATTGTCGGCGGCGGGCACAACGGGCTCGTCGCGGCCGCGTATCTGGCCCAGTCCGGGCTCTCCACCCTCGTCCTCGAGCAGCAGCCGCACACCGGCGGCGCCGCGGTCAGCCAGCGCGTGTTTCCGGGCGTGGACGCCCGGCTGTCGCGCTACTCGTACTTGGTCAGCCTGCTGCCCGACAAGATCGTGGCCGACCTGGGCCTTGGTCTCGAGCTCCGGTCCAGGACAGTCGCGTCGTACACGCCCGTGCGCCGTGACGGGCGCGACGTCGGCCTCATGGTCGAGCGTCGCGAGGGGGCGGCCACCCGTGCCTCGTTCGCTGCGCTGACCGGCGGTGACGCGGAGTACGACGCGTGGGCGGCGTTCTACGGCGCGGTCGGCTCAGTGGCCGCCGCTGTCGCTCCCACGCTGCTGGAGCCGCTCAGGACGGCGGCTGACCTCCGCTCCCGCGTCGACGGCGCGTTGTGGGACGAGCTGGTCGAGCGGCCGCTCGGCGAGACCATCGAACGGCGCTTCACCGACGACACCGTCCGCGGGGTTGTCGCGACGGACGCCATCATCGGCACGTTCGCCGGGCTGCACGACGAGTCACTGATCCAGAACCGGTGCTTCCTGTACCACCTGATCGGCAACGGCACCGGCGAGTGGCGGGTGCCGGTCGGCGGTATGGGAGCGGTCACCGACGCGCTGGCGGCAGCAGCACGACGCGCCGGCGCCTCCCTGGTCACCGATGCGGCAGTCACCTCGGTCCAGGTCGACGGGACCCGCGGATCGGTCACCTGGCTCGGTGGTGACGGTGAGCGATCCGTCGACTGCTCCTGGGTGCTCTCGAACGTCGCCCCGTCGACACTGGCCACGCTGCGCGGTCAGACCGGTGTCGAGAAGCCGGAGGGATCGCAGCTGAAGGTCAACCTGCTGCTGAAGCACCTCCCCGCGCTCAAGTCGGGTGACGATCCGGCGCGGGCCTTCGCCGGCACGTTCCACATCGACGAGGACTACAGCCAACTCGAGGCCGCGTACCGGTCCGCCGCTGCGGGCGAGCTGCCCGCCGTACCGCCGTCGGAGGTGTACTGCCACTCGCTGACCGACCCGTCGATCCTCTCCCCCGACCTGATTGCCTCCGGCCACCACACCCTCACCGTGTTCGGCGTGCACTTCCCCGCCCGGTTGTTTGCCGCCGACAACGATTCGGCCCGGGCCGAGTCCGTACGCCGGGTGCTCGCCGGACTCCAGTCGTACCTCGCGGAACCCCTCGACGACTGCATCGCCCGGGACGCCGACGGCAACCTGTGCATCGAGGCCAAGACGCCCTACGACATCGAGGAATCGGTCGGCATGCCCGGCGGCCACATCTTCCACGGCGACCTCCAATGGCCCTGGGCCACCGACCCCGCCGACGCCGGCCGCTGGGGCACCGAGACCGACGTCCCGAACCTCCTGATCTGCGGCTCCGGCGCCCGCCGAGGCGGCGCCGTCTCCGGCCTCGGCGGCCACAACGCAGCCATGACCATCCTCACCCGCTAACCGATTTCGCATCTCCCCGATCCCCCTGCTACGATCCTCTTCGTTCGAAGGCAACACCAAGCGCCGCTAGCTCAATTGGCAGAGCAGCTGACTCTTAATCAGCGGGTTCGGGGTTCGAGTCCCTGGCGGCGCACAACAGCCCAGGTCACGCGAGTGTCCTGGGTTTTGTCATGTCGATAGGTCATCTCAAACCCATCTCTTTGCGGGAGCCGACCGCACGTCGGCCTCCGGCCGTGACCTCCCGGGTCACCAGCTAAGCCCCGATCTGCTCGTAACTGTGCGTCACATCACATCGGTTTGCATCGTTGCCAACTTCGGTGATGTGCCGCCGCGGCCACCGTTGAGTTGCCAACCATCCCCCAGGTTGGAAGCTTGACATGTCGAGACCACCGCTGCCCATCGGGACGTGGGGAAGCATCTCCACGAAGGTCATCAAGACAGACACGAACGGCAAGGCCGTCAAGCATCAGTCGCAGACCAAGTTTCGCGACCACGACGGACACGTCCGCCAAGTCGGCGCAGTCGGCACGACCAAGACAGGTGCCGAGAACGCCTTGAAGCGGAAGCTCCAGGACCGCGCCAGGACGAATCAGTCCGGCGAACTGACTGCGATGCACAAGATCAACCACCTCCTCGACCTCTGGGAGAAGCGATTCGAGGGACTGGTCGCCGACGGCAGACGCTCCCCTACGTCCCTGGACACCTACCGGCGCGCCCTCAAGAATCACGTCCGCCCCGCCCTCGGCGAGCTTCGCATCGGCGAAGCCACCACCCCGCGCATCGACACCGTCCTCGCCAAGGTCAAGAGCACCGCTGGCGCCGCCACCGCCAAGACCTGCCGCGCCACCATCTCCGGCGCCATGAAGCTCGCAGTCCGCTACGGAGCCATCTCCGTCAATCCAGTCCGCGAGGTCGACACCATCGAAGCCCCGCCCAAGAATCCACCCCCGCGCTCTGACCGGCGAGGAGGTCACCCTCCTCCGCAAGAGCCTGGCAGCCGACGAGCGCGCTGTGGAGGCCGATCTACCTCATCTGGTCGCCTTCATGCTCGGCACCGGCGTCCGCATCGGCGAAGCCCTCGCCGTCCACTGGCACGAAGTCGACCTCGAAGCCGGCACCGTCGAAATCACCCACACCATCGCCCGTGTCAGGGGCGAAGGCCTCATCCGCAAGGTCACCAAGTCGAGAGCCGGCGAACGCCTCCTCCACCTCCCCAACTGGGCCCTAGCGGTCCTCCGCGCCCGCCATGCCGCCGGCATCCTCAACGACCCCGTCTTCGCCGACACCCGCGGCGGCTACCGCGACCCATCCAACACCCGCCGAGCCCTCCGCACCGCCCTCTCCCCCGTCGGCAACACCGCCCGCCGCGACCTAGGCCTCAGCCTCCGAACCCTCCGCCGAGAAACCGGCATGACCCGCAAACAAGTCGCCAACCACCTGAACTGGCCCCAAAACAGGGTCGAACTAGTGGAGACCGGCCGCATCAAGGTCGACCACGAACTGGTCAGAACCCTAGTCGCGACCTACAACGTCGACCTCGAGCAGTTCCACGGGCTCCTCGCCCAGATCCACGACGCCGTCCAGCCAGCCGAATCCGACAAACTCGCCTGGATCCGCTCCCACGCCCTCCGCAAAACCACCGCCACCGCCCTCGACCAAGCCGGCCACACCGCCCGCCAAATCGCCGACCAACTAGGCCAAGCCAAAGTCTCCATCACCCAAGACATCTACATGGGCCGCCAATCCGCCAACCCCGCCGCAGCCCAAGCCCTCGAACACGCCTTCGACGACCCCGACCTTCTATAGCCAGCGAACAAGAGCCAGTTCTACGCCGAGAACCACGACGACTTCACCGGCGACCGCGACCTCACCAAGGTCCGCGAACTGAACCCGGACCTGGAGTCCTTCGAAACGTGGCTCAACCTGCACCAAGACGAGCTACGCGCCACGACGAAGTGACCCCGATGTTGGGCGGCTCGCATCCCGAGCCACCCAACATCACTGAGCAGACCCTTTCGCGATCTTGAGCGTCACTTGCCGACGTGCGTCCTGTCCGCGCTCTGGCGCTCCTGGGAAGCCCTCCGGCTCGAACCCGGCACCGGCGTGTCCGTGTGCTACCCCCACATGAACAGCCTGATGAGGTCCGACGGCACCTTCAGCAAGTGCACCCTCGACGGCCACAACGAGAGCGGCCAGGGCCTCGACCCGCTGCCAACGATGACACGGGTACCGCTGGCTGTGCGCGGACCGCGCTCCTGTCTCTGCGCTGTGTCAGAAGTATGGTTCTGATCCCGGCTTCTGAGACATCCGTCGACACCGCCGCGACACGTGCGAAAGGTGTCCCAGTCTCACTCATGTGATGTCGTCAGTTTCGATACAACTGGGACATGGCCTGCGGTAGTGGCTACCGGGCGCGAGTGGGGTTACGCGCGCGTGTCCACCAGCAAGCAGGACCTGCATCGCCAGGTCCACGCTCTGATCTCGTACGGCATCCCGGACGGGCTGACCGGCGACGCGAAGAGGCTGTACGTCGACAACCTCACCGGGGCGAACTTCAACCGGCTGGACTGGCATGAGCTCCGCCCCCGGATCCGCGCCGGCGACGTCTTGAACCTGGCGGAGCTGGACCGGCTGGCTCCCGCTGGGTCGACCGCGACTGGATTCGTGACCACCTGCACGAACTTGTCGGCCGGCCTCTCGCGTGTACCTGCCCGCTGGGATCGCCCTGCCACCGCGACGTTCTCCTGGCTCGTGCCGAGCTGCTGGACCGGAACGAACTCCACAGCTCCGGTACGGTCTGAAACCGACGGATCCGTCGTCAGGTGCCGACGGTGACAATCCCGCTGGTGGTTTCACCGCCTTCGAATCCGGGTGAGCGGCCAGCGATGCACCACCACACGGGGGCCGCGCCGGTGTCGGTGCTGGTGGCCCGCGCCAAGAGCTGGTCGCGCAGCGCGGCAGCGTCGTCAGCGCTGGAGTGGATCGATACGTGGACCGGCTCGTCGGGCACGCCGCGGATGGTCAGGATCCAAATCTCCGCGGCCGCCCGGTCGGCAGCGAGACGCTGCCACAGGTCGACAATGCCGCCGGGCCGGCATCCCAGCCGGTCGACGATCTCGGTCCTGTTGTGCCCGAGCCCGAGCGACATCAGCTGCCGGATCAACTGCGGTTCGTCGACGTCGAACTCTTCAGCCAGATCCATCAGCGGTACGGCGGTGTTCCAGGCGTCCTGCAGCCGCTCGGTGTCTGCGGCGTTCCAGTACCGCCGCCCCAGGCCCTTCAGCGAGCAGGACCGACTCCCACGGGTAGTCGGGGTCGTCGAGGAGTAGTTCGCGCAGTACGTCGACCGCGTGCTGGCCGCGGGCATGTGGGGTCCCCGCGGGCAGGAGGAGTTTCCCGCGGGACCGGATCGCACCGGGAGTGCGATCGAGGTCCTCGGCGAGCTGCTCGACGGTCAGGCGTGCCCGGAGGCCGTCGACGAGCTGCCGGTAATGAGTGTTGGTCCAGTCAGCGTTGCGGTGCCGGTGCTCGACGGCCGGGGGTCTGGTTGCCTTCCTCGGTCTCCACACCATCACGGTAGGTGACACGACCGACCGTTCCCGACAGATGCGGCTCGCCCGGCTGCTCCCGCGGTACGCCCTGGTCCTCGGGCGCGAGGAACATCTGAAAGCCGATTGAAAGCGTTGCTTGGTGGGATCCGGACTGCCGAACTTTTCTAGCTACAAAGGAGACATCAATGCTGCGCACCCGAATTGCTGCTGCGTTGGCCGGAGGCATCGCCCTGACGGCGACCGCCATGGCACCAGCCTCCGCGGCTTCCGCCTCCGAGGCAGCAACGGCCTCGAACTCATCCAGCGCCGTCTCGTCCTGCGTGACTGCGGCGTCGAAAAACTTCGCCATCGCCTGGAGGGTAGAGCTCGTAAGATGCGGCGGCGACGAGTGGCACGGAACCCTGACGGGGCCTCTGTACAGGGGGAACCAGGTCTACCTCCGAAGCGCAGCCGGCACGATCACTGCGCTGCGCACCGCCGCGGGCACGGGCAATGTCTTGTTCAGCGGGTACGTGGGTTCATACGGCGGACCCTGGAAAGCCTGCGCGAACATCGGCGGCCGCGAGTACTGCACCATCTCCACCTACTAACCCCTTCCGCCTGGCAAGTCTCGGGAGTCGACTCAGCGGTCCGCTACAGTGCCCTGCCTGCAACCAGCCGGCGCGTGCGTCCGCTCGTGCTCGGCCGGCAGCGGCTCAAGGAGCTCGGGGCCGTTGTTCTTCACGCTGTTGATGGCCTTCGAGACGGCGTACATGTCCAGGCTGCCGTCGACTGGCGGCGCCATCAGGCCGCAGAGCTCATCGACGTCGTGGTTGCGGGGATCCAGCCACTCGTCCCAATGATCTGGGGTGATCGCCATGGGCATGCGTTCGTGGATCCGGCCGACGCTGTCAGTCGCGATGGTGGTGATGATCGTGTACGTCGGCATGATCCGGTTTGGGTCGTCGTCGGGCAACGACTTGTCGTACCAGACCTCGTACAGGCCGGCCAGCGGCAGCGTTAGGCCGTCCGTGGGCCGCAGGACGAACGGCTGCTTGAGCTGCTTGCTGGCCTTACCGACCTGGTCGGTTTCGAGCCACTCGTAGAACGCGTCGACAGGGATCAGCGCCCGCTGCGACTTGAACGCGCGCCGGTACGCCGGGTTCTCGTGCACGACCTCCACACGCGCGTTGATCATCCTGGCGCCCACCTTGATGTCTTTGGCCCAGAACGGCAGAAGGCCCCAGCGGAAGGTACGGAGGTCGCGTTCCGGAGCCGCGTCATCGCCGGCGTCCTTCGGAACGCGGGCGATCACCACCGGCTCGTCCTTCGTCGGCATCACGTTGAAATCCTGGCCGCGCGGCTCGTCAGCGTTGCTCTCGTCGACGGCGAAACGGTCGAGAAGATCGGCACGGCTGACCACGGAGGCGTATCGACCACACATTCCCGCAGCCTGCCACGTGACACCGACAACAGCCGATGACAGCCTCCGCGTCGCTCCGGCGTCGTACGCTCCCCCGCGAGCCAGTGATAACGGCGGAATCGCGATCCGGATCGCGACGGAGCACAGGACTGGTCTCAGCCCGGGTTTGGGGTGCCGGAGGGCGGTTCCAGAAGAGCGGTTATCACCGGACCGCCAGCCAGTTCCTCTGGGTCCGCGAACTGCGAGCCGTCAATGGGTAGACATCTCGGCGCGGCACGGGCACGGTGGGATTCGGGGATGCCGCGGTGACCGTGGCTGGCGCTGTGGGAGGGGAACTGTGCCGACGTCACGCGATCGAGCGCGGACGCCACATATGGCGCCTCTCATCGTGTGGGCGTCCGTGGCTGTGGTTCTGGCGGCGGCTGGCGCCGTCGGGCTCTACTTCGTCCTGGCCTGGCTCGTCCGCATCGACGCGCGTCCCGAAACGGCGACACCCGAGCAACAGAAACTGCTCGCAGACCTGGTGAAGATCGCCCTCGGACTAGCGGCCGGCATCGGAGCGGCCGTCGCTCTGATCGTCGGCTACCGGCGCGCGCGCGTTGATGAGTCGGCCAGTTTTCGCGACGATCGCCGGCTATTCAGCAGCCGATACCAAGACGCCGCCGACCTCATCGGCCATGAGCAAGCCGCCGTCCGGCTGGCCGGCATCTACGCGATGGCGCGCCTCGCGGACGACTGGGAAGAGCAGCGGCAACAGTGCATCGACGTCCTGTGCGCATATCTCCGCCTGCCCTACGAACCGGACACCAGTGAACCCAGACCCCAGGCTTCGGTTAAGCGGCGGCGCGCCCAGGTTGTGGCTGCCGGCAAAGGGGCGCGCCACGGCGAGCGGGAGGTTCGCCACACTGTCATCCGGCTCATCAATCAACACCTGCAACCTGAGCGCGATACGCCACCAAAGCCGCCGCCCGGGTGGCATCGGCACTACTTCGACTTCACCGGGTCTGTCTTCGACGGTGGCGACTTCGGCGGCGCGGAGTTCTCCGGCAGCAGCGTCAGCTTCCGGGGCGCGAGGTTCTCCGGCGGCACCGTCAACTTCGGCGACGCGGCGTTCATCGGCGGCAACATCGACTTCGGCGGCGCGGAGTTCTTTGACGGCACGGTCAACTTCAGCGGCGCGTGGTTCGCCGGCGCCAAGGTCGACTTCGGCGGCGCGGGGTTCTCCGGCGGCACCGTCAACTTCGCCGCCAGGTTCGCCGACGGCACCGTCGACTTCGTCGGCGCGAGGTTCGCCGGCGGCACCGTCGACTTCGGATACGCGGAGTTCTCCGGCGGCACCGTCAACTTTGGATACGCGGAGTTCGCCGGCGGCACCGTCGACCTTGGCGAGGCGAAGTTCTCCGGCAGCCTCGCTACCGCACGGCCGCAGGGACTTCCTGTAGACCCGATCGAGGGTCTGAAGCTACCGGGCTGGTTGTAGCCCCGGCTGTAACAGCCGTTATCGACGGGGCTCGGCACCGCAGGGATCACCATCCAGGACGCAATCCGGTGCGTGTCCCTGGTTCTTCCCCGTCGTCGCCTCTGGGACCTGCACGAAGAACCATGGTTCTAGGAAGCCAAGTGCTCTATCGCCAGGTCGCGCCGCTGGCGGTCTGTCGCGGGGGCCTACTGCTTGGCAGGCGCCCCGCCGCTGGTGGGAGGCGGGGGTGGCGGCTTCGGCTGCGGTGTCATCTTCGGAGTCGTCACGGCTTCCAGCCTTCGCTGGTCCGAGGGCGCGACGGGTTGTCGTTGGGCATTGGGCTATTCCTTGATCGGGTGGCGCTACCGGGTCTTGGTCTGCTTCGGAGGCCTTCCGCCGCTCGGAGGCGGGGGCGGAGGAGTCCGCGGCTGCACCGGGCGGATCACGGGTTTGGGCTTCCAGCCCCGTTCCTCGGTCGGCCCGACACCGATCACTCGTCTACGGTCGTCATTCGGCACTGGTGGGACCACCTTTGCTTGGCTTGGGAGGTGGCGGCACGACGGACTTCTGCCCGTCCCGCGTTTCGTTCTTGCTCGAGGTCTTCTTGTTGACGGTCTTCGCCCGGTAGCCGCCGCGGCCGGGCGGGAGATTCTTAGTCATCGGCCTGGTCCTCCTCGTTCTGCGTCTCCAGTGTGCGTTGGTCCGGATCGTCGAGAGCGATGAGCTCGGTCCTCCCCCAGTTCGGTCAAGGCGTGGATGCCGTCTGGATCCGTGCGGACAAGTTGGTTGGCCAGCCACGCCGTGACGGTCGGCTTCCGCATCGCCATGATCGCCGCGGCGGTGGCCTCGTCGCTTGCTGCGCGCGCAAGCCTGTTACGAGCCGCGGTGAACTGCTCGGGCTCCAACCCGTACAGCTTCAGCGCCACCTCGCCTGTGTCCACCCATCCACCATGCGCAGATCTACAAGGCATGGGCAACGATGGCCGATCGGCGAGGCCAAAATGCCCACCCGGAGCCGTTCTCCGGCGTCCGTCAATCACTGGTTGTATCGGGCAACGAACGTGCAGTGTCCAACCGCGACGAAGGACAACTCAGAGGCCACGGTCGAGTTCAGGTCCTCCATCTCGGAAGCGGTCGGCCCGCTGCGCGACACGTGGCGGAGCGTCTGCAGTGTAGGCAACTGCCGCTCCGTGGACTCGATCAACCGTCCTGCAGCAGCCACGACTCGACCACCTAGCGTCTCGACGAGCCGCGCCGCGGGCCGGCGGCCGAGAGTTGCTGCGGCACTCGCCATGTGGTGGACCGGCAGTACACCGAACCGTGCGAGCGTCACATACGCAACCGACTCCGCCTCGGGAGCCTCACCAGACCATGGCACCCGGAGCCACGCGATAGCTTGTGCATACGCAGGTGGGCGAGTTGGTGAGCCAGGCTCATGGCGGCGACAGAGCCGTCTAGCTCGTCACCCACCGTCACTCGCTGCCTTCGCCGGTCCGTGATTGCACCACTCAATCCATCCGGCAGCGGTCCTCGTTCGACGCGATACCCGCCTCGGCCGCGACTCGCGTCAGCGCGGCGTAGACATCTGGTAGCCGCATACTCGCGGCCGTTGTCCACGGCGGGATGCGGCCCTCCGTCTGCGCAAAGTCCCAGACTGGCGCGACCCCGTGCCCCTGCACGGGCTCCGAATGACGATCAACATCCCGCCCAGGCGCGACAATCCTGATGCCGGATGCGCCTCGCACGACGCGGCGGCCCTGGCGTTGCCACCCTGACCTTCCGTCGACCCACACGGCGTCAGGCATCTGTAACTTGATCAGAACCACGTTCCTGAACGTCTGGCCACGCAGATCCCCTGCCGCATCAAGCCATCGCGTCCATTGATGATCGGACCAGTTTCGCCGGACCTCGGCATCAACCGCTCTGCGGAGGTCTTCGACGGTCACCCGGAATCTGTTGCCTGCTCCCCCGTGACTGCTGCCCATAGAACGAGAGTCAGCAGCAGCGCGTACTCCCTGAACCCGGCGAAGAGAATCCAGGACTCAGTCGAAAGCCAGCAACGGGACGTTGTACAGGTCCGGTTGCCGCGGCCGCGAGAATCCTGGCGCCTTCACCTCGACCAGATACATCTCGGTGAGGAAATGGATCTTCGCCCCCAGAAGATGACTGGTGTGAGCCGTAGCCGAGTGGGCCTTCAGGCCAACCGATACATGGATGTGCGGCAGGACGGTGCCCGACTCCTCGTCGTACGCGAGCGAGCCACCACCGACCGCCTCCACGTTCTCCAGATGTACTGCGCTCCACACCGGTGCATCCGGATCCTCGAGTTTCTCGCACGTTCCCACGAGCTGGACATCACGCATGCCTGCGATGAACATCGGGATGAAGCCCTGCCGTACGCCGTACTCCGCGCAGAAATCTGCCAGCGCCGGGTAGAAATCGTCACCATGGTCGAAATGGACCGCGAAGGTCCGTCCCATCGTCAGTTCAGCCGCGCGCAAAGTTCAGCTCCTCAGATGTCGTTGATGTAAGCAACGTACCGAATCGCGGTGTTCATGCCTTGTGGCAACCTGCTCCGTTGACCACAGCAGCTCGTCCATCGCCTCGACCACTTTGCCGGCCGAGAAATGCATCGACATCGGGTCTCGCGGACCACGAGACCCGTCATGATCTCGGAGGAGCTCGTCGACCGAATCCTTCAGGTCTCGGAATGCGACCTCGCCCAGCGAGTCAGACCACCCGTTCAGGTCCGAAACACGTCGGCGCAGCGCCTCCTCCGCTCCGCGGTCGCTGGCGTCGAATCCTCGCAGCGCACTCAGGATGATCCCTAGATCTCGACGCTGGCCAGCGTCGGTTCCGGCCGCTGGCAGCAATGCCTCGCCAAGTGCCAGACCTGGCCGCCGACGGTTCGGAACTGCGCCGTCGTCGAACGCAAGTCACGCGACAGGACGTCAGCCGGGGCTACCGACGTGTGCGCACGCTCCCACCTGGCCGCCAGCGGTGCCACACGCGAGACTCCGCTCACCCAAGCCGCCGGCCCGCCAGCAGCCAGACATCCGAGACCGCCGAGCCCAGCTCGCCGTTCGTCAGCATGTGCAATCAGTGTTCAAGGTCGGCTCGACGTAGGCCCAATGCAGCTTGCGCTCGAACTCGTACGCGTGACTCGAGCTCGTTCTACTACTCGGCGAACCGGACGATCTTCGGGGACGCGGCCGAACTCAGGCGGTACCGGCAGATCCTGAGCTACAACAACCGGTCGACCGCGATGGCTGTCCTGCGCGCGCAAATGTCGACACGGTACGAGTACGGCACGCGGCGGGACCATGGCAGCCGCGAGGTGGTGCCGCGGTGGGCGAACGCCAGCTTCAGTGTCACGACCCGCAGTCCGGCTTCCTGCAACACCTGCGTCGTCGCCGCGATCCCGTCTGGTGCTACTCACAGCCGATCGCGGCGGAACTCTACGGTTCAGAGGCAACTCGCCACCGAGCTCTCTGGTCTGCCCCTCACCGTTCGGGGGCGGCCAGTGCATTCGACGCCGTTGCCACCCGCTTGCCCAACCAAGTCCTGACCTCAGGACCGGCATCGGTCTCCGGACCGCGGCTTG
This sequence comes from Kribbella sp. NPDC003505, assembly GCF_040610875.1. NCBI lineage: Bacteria > Bacillati > Actinomycetota > Actinomycetes > Propionibacteriales > Kribbellaceae > Kribbella > Kribbella sp. NPDC003505. The sequence continues at coordinate 889,041 of NZ_JBEXNA010000001.1, forward strand.
CATCAGTTCCTAAATCGGCGACGCCCACGTCAAGACTCCATGAGGGGCGCGCGGAGCTCGAGAAGGACCGCCACCAGGACGAGCACGGCGCTAAATGCCTCGAACCCGCTCGGCCGGATCGCAAATATGGCCATCGCAGCGACCGCGCCAAACAGCGGTTCGGCGAGCTGGACCCTGCCTGCCGTGATTGGAGCGAGATCACGCATCGCCCGCCAGTACAACAGACATGCTGGCGCGAACAGGCTTGCCGCAGTCATAACCAGGGACACCAGGTCGTCCGTGGCGACCCGAATGACAAACAGTGCGGGGGCAAGCACCAGGCCTGAGCACAGCATCTGCACCCCAGCGCCCATCGTCGGCGATGTCTTTCCGGCGACCTTGCTGACGATCGTGATGAACACCGCTATACATCCAGCACTAACGAGACTCAGCAGCAGCCCGACGACGAGGTGCGGCCGGTTCCCAACGAACCGGCCACCGAGGCCGAGTACAGCCAGGGCGGCACAGATCAGTAGAAGCGAGCCGACCTGAGCCGGGGTCAGACGGCGCCTTCCGCGGGCGAGCTCGACGGCCGTGAGCATCACCGGAGCGGTGAGATGGAGCGCCATCACCGGGCCGACAGGCGCCAACTGGAGGGCGACGTAGTAGAGCGCGACGTTGGCTGTCTCCATGACGGCCAGCAAAGGCAACAACCGCCCGAGCCCCGCGATCGCCGCCACCGGCCGCCCTCCCTGCGCGAGACCGAGGGCTACGAGCACGACACCGGTGACCAGCTCAACGATGGCAGCGGCGGCGAGACCGTTCACGTCGAGCCCCGCGATGACGCCACCTGAGCAACCCCACAGCCCAGTCGCTCCGACGATGGCTGCCAACGGAATCCAGCGAGCGGCGCGGGCGGATGCAACCAAGCGAGGTCTGGGACACACGACGCCGCACACTATCAATGCGGCCCCACTAGCGACCGCGCTCGACCACACAGTCCTCCATGTTTGGATTGCCGGCCGGTTGAGTGCTGCCGCGCCGGGATCTTGCCCCATTGGCTCCCTTCTGTGTCAAGAGGCGGTCGGGAGCTGGGTCGTAGGCTGTTGTTCGGCGGGTCCGGGAAGTGGCTTGTCCGAAGAGCCGGTGTTGGGATGTGAGCCGGTCGCGCTGGAGTCAGAGTCGTTTCCCTGTTGCCCTCCCGGGCCTGTCCTCGACTGCGCCGCGGTGGTGCGGACGGTGTCGTTGAGCATCTGCTGGTAGACGATGTCGGAGAGTCTGCGTCTGACGCAGCGCATGGCTTCCATGGGCGCTTTGCCGCCGGCTTTCTTGCGTTCGTAGTAGTCGCGGCCGGAGCTGGGGTTGCGGAGCTGGACCCGGGCCATGGTGTGCAGGACGCGGTTGATCTGTCGGTTCCCCGCGCGGGAGAGCCGGTGGCGGACCTGGTCGCCGGAGGAGGCGTCGATGGGTGCGGTGCCGTTCCAGGAGGCGAAGTGCGCCTTGTCTGGGAAGCGGGTGATGTCGCCGGCCTCGACCAGCAGCCGGGCTGCGCCGGTAGGTCCGATGCCGGGCAGCTCGAGCAGGGTGGTGCCGGTGGCGGCGAGGAGGCTGGTGAGTTCCTTGTCCGCGGCCTTCTTGCGCTGGTAGATCCGTTCCAGGTCTGCGATGAGCTCGGCGGCGACGCGGCGGCGGGTCTTGCCGGCCGCGTCCCGGGGGCGGACGGACCTTGGCTAGCAGGGCCCTGGCCTGCGCGGCTGACAGCGACTTCTTGGCGCCGCCGGGGATCAGGTCGAGTAGCAACTGGTGCAGCTGGGAGACCTTGCGGGTGTGCTCCTCGCCCAGCGACCGACGGCGGTCGACCAGGATCCGCAGCACCTCCAGCTGCTCGTCGTTGACCACCGGGCGCAGGCCGGCCATCCGGGTGCCGACCAGCGCGACGGAGTGGGCGTCGGTGGCGTCGGTCTTGAGGCCCTGACCGGTGGCGAAGACCCGGGCCCGGGCCGACAGCTTCGGTGGCACGTCGACGACCTCCTCACCGTCGGCCAGTAGCCGCAGCGCGATGTGCTTGCCGATCCCGGCGCACCCCTCGATCGCCCAGACCCGGTCCGGCCACTGCCGGACGTAGCGCAGCATCGCGGCGTAGCCATCCCGGTCGGTGCCGAACCGGCCACCGCCGACGATGGTCTCGTCGGCGATCATCACCTCGATCGTCGCCGCGCACTTGTGCGGGTCCATCCCGACGACCACGCGACCTGTTCCCTGTGGCGCTGAGCGCATGGGGTCCTCCGATGCTCGATCCAGTGGCGGTTGTCGAGCCGGGAGGGCAACGCTGCTTCGAGTGCGACAAACCCTTCTCGAGCCTCTCCTGGCCCTGGCGACGCCCGGGCTACGCAGGCCAAATGAGAGCCACACGACCAGCGTGGGCAGCCGCGATGAGAGCGACAGCCCGGCGCCTGGACCGAGCCTCGCCAGGCACCGGTCCTGGGTCAATGGAACAAGCAGCCGCGATCCGCGCCTGCCGGCTCAATGCTCGACGCCGAGGGTGAAGGCGGTGTCTGGGCTGAGGTCCCGCTGGCCAACCGGGCAAAGGATCGCGTCTAACGGTCACGGATTTTCGGATGTGGAAATCCAATAGTTGATGGAGGTGCGGCCGGCGTGGCGTTGCCTACGAGCTCGCGGTCGGACCGGTCTTGGACACCGCCTGCGGTGATTGCCGGTCAAGGAGGGGGTGATTTGCTGGCCGGGCCTCGTCCGGTGAGTGCCTTCGGCAAGAACAAGACGACAGCTGAGCGCACTGCTCCAGAAGCAACAGTCCGGCGAGCTGACAGCGATGCACAAGATCCACCACCTCATCGATCTTGGAGTATGCCCGAGTCCGCCTCGGACCACGCATGAACTCCGAGAGGCCGGCGAGCCCGCTGACAGCCACGCCGGCGGCTATTCACCGAGGACTACACCTTGTCGCCCGTTTGTGCTGTCGAGGCGACTACCTAAGGCGAGTGCCCGATGCGCATCACGCCGCTTTATAGGCAGGGTGAGATCCAGTCACGAAACCATGGAGGGCCCACATGCTCGACTTGTCCAGGAACCGGCGGACGCTCGCCGCCTACGAGGCCATCGCCTTGGAGTACGCGTCATCGACCAAAGGCACGCCGACTGGGGTGAACCAGGCGACGCTGAAGGAACTAGCTGACTCGCTGCCCACGGGCGGCACCGTTCTCGAACTGGGATCTGGCCCGGGTTGGGATGCGGACTGGGTGGAGTCTCTGGGCGTCCGGGTTCGCCGTACCGATGCCACCGCCGCCTTCTGCGCCTTTCAAAGGTCGCGCGGCAAGCATGCCGAACGACTCGACGCCATCACGGATGACTACACCAATGCGGCCTGGCCAGCCTTCGACGGGGTCATGGCGCTGTGCGTCCTGCTCCATATTGAGCGTGAAGCCACCGACATCGTCCTGCAAAAGGTCGCCGCGGCCCTGCGAACAGATGGAGTGTTCCTGGTCTCCGTCCGCGAGGGGATCGGGGACCGCTGGGAGGGCAGAGCCTCCGGAAACCGTTACCACGTAACCCTCTGGAATGTCCTCACCTTCGAGGAACGCCTACGGGATGCAGGACTCGAACCGTTCCGGAGGGCTCACAGCCTGGACGAGGAAGGGGCGTGGTGCACGTTTATCGCGCGCAAGACTCGAGTGCATCCCGACAGCAGCGACTCCTCCGCAGCGTGACGCTGAACCACCAACTCCGTGCGGACCTTGCCCGAGGAGACCGCGAAACTCGATCTGCGATGGTTGGATTCGCGCTCCCCCCGGGACCCACCCACCGGAGAGTCTGCTATTCGCGGAGAATCGCCAGAAACCACGCTGGCGGATTGCCAGTACCGCCCTGCGATCAGGTGATGCGGTGGCGCGCGCCGGATCGGCTTCGGCGATAGGCACAAAAAGAGAACGAATGCGATCCCAGTGCACAACCCCCCAAGCAGGATGATCGACGCAGCTGACGCGACGGTGCATCGGCCGCCACGCGATCGCGGCAGCTGGTGTGTAAACGAGGCTGGCGACGAGCAGCCGGGCCGCGATGACGCTGATCGGAGGAACGCGCACGAGTGAACACGTCGGCGTTCCCGCCGGCACGCCAAGGTCTGCCACGGATCACCTTTGAAGTCGTTGCTTCGACCACTTTCGACTACCACGGAAGCGGGGATCGCCGAGCGCTCGCACACGCCACACTGCCACCGTGTTCCCGGTGTTGCGAGATCCGTGTGCTCGGGTCCTCATCCCGAATACGGTCGCACTAAGCCCCCGCAATGCGTTGGGCGTCTGCCTGTCGGTTCCGCCTGAATACTGACCCTGTGGTTCCGGGGCGGGTTCTAGTCAACGTCGCAACACGGGATGCGTCGGCGACCCTAGCAGGGCGGTGAACAGTTCCGCGGGTGAGCGGTCTGCGAGGACGTGGCGGGGTCGGTGGTTGAGCTCGTGTTCGACGCCCCGCAGGTGCACGGGACTGTGGATGCTGAGGTCGGTGCCTTTCGGTAAGTACTGGCGTAAGAGTCCGTTGGCGTTCTCGTTCGAGCCGCGTTGCCACGGTGAGTGGGAGTCGCAGAAGTAGATCGGCGCACCGAGGGATGCTGCGATCGTTGTGTGGCGGGCCATCTCGGTCCCCTGATCCCACGTGACCGAGCGCAGCAGAGCTGGTGGCAGGTCGCTCATGCGGTCCTTCAGCGCGGCGTGCAGGTGGTCGCTGTCGCGCCGCGGCAGGTGCAGCAGCCGGATCGTCCTGGTCGTCCGCTTGACCAGGGTTCCGATCGCGGAGGCCTGCTCTTTGCCGATGATGAGATCTCCTTCCCAGTGCCCGGCCTCGGAACGATCGTCGGGAGCGAACGGTCGCTGGTGAATGGTGAGCATGGGCCGCTCGAACCGTGGCCGGCGCCGCTCGTTCTTTTGGTGCGCGCGCCGGTGATCGCGTCCGGTCCGCAGCGGTGAACGATGGTGCGGCGCCAGCCGAGATGGCCGCAGCAGCGTCGTTCCGGGCTGATAGACGGCCTGATAGATGGTCTCGTGACACAACCACATCGCCGGTTCGTCGGGATGGCGCAGTCGCAGGTGCCGGCTGACTTGCTGCGGACTCCGCCGCTGCGCCAGCAGCTCTCCCACCAGGTCGCGCAGCTGCCGGTTGGTTTCGAGGCGCCGCCGGTGCCGACGGGCCCTGCGGGCGGTCGCCTGCCGGTGGGCCTCGAACGGGCGGTAGCCACCGCCGACATGCGCGTTGCGACGCAGCTCTCGCGAGATCGTCGACGGCGCACGACCCAGCCGATCAGCGATCCCACGAATGCTCATACCCGCCTGCCGCAGATCGGCGATCTCGATTCGCTCATCCTCGGACAGGAACCGCGAGCTGATTTCGCGCACCGCCAGCCGGTCGAGCGGCGCCACGAAGCCGACCACCTCGCCCTTGCGGTAGGTCTTGTAGCCGCGCGACCAATTCGCACCGGTCGTCCTCGACACCCCGACCTCTCGGGCCGCGGCCATGATGCTCCACCCACGAGCTCGCAACTCCACGAACCGCTGCCGAGCCAACGACAGCGGACGCCTGCCAGGCCCCTTCTTCACACGACGAGACGACAACACAACCTCCCAGTCCAGGACGAAGTGTTGCAACCGTCAGTGGAAACCACCCGGGTGAACGTTGACCCACCTCCTTGACGATCGTGAGGTGTTGAACGTGGAGGACTGGGCGGAGATCCGCCGGTTGCACCGGGCGGAGGGGATGGCGATTGGGGCCATCGCCGGCTGGGGATCTCCAGGAGCGGGTCGGCTGGCAGCGCGGGAAGACGGTGTTCGTCGAACGAGTCCAGCAGTTGCGGCCGCTGTTCGCCCCGGCCGATCCGGCGTCGCGCACGGAGTATCAGGCCGGAGAGTTGGCCGCGGTCACCAGATCTGTCGGCCGGACACTGGGCGCTCATCAGCAGGTGGGGCGGGTGCCGAGGGCGCTGGTGTGGGACACGATTCCGCGGTCGGGCAGTGGAGGGCGGGCGGCCGCAGCTGACCGAGGCGATGAACGCGTTCCGCGGAAGCTCGGGATCAAGGTGATCCAGTGCCGACCCGCCGACCCCGGAAGCCAAGGGCCTAGTCGAGCGGGCCGGCCGCAACTTCGCCTCGCCGGCCGACTTCAACACGCAACTGCCGGCTGGCTGACGCGCGCCAACACCCCCCAGCTCCGGCGGCTGGGCTGCCGCCCGATCGATCGGTGGGAGGCTGATCGGGCCGCGATGCTTGCTCTGCCGCCGGTCGATCCGGGGGTTGGCTGGCGGCTGACGACCCGGCTGCCGTGCGATGACTATGTGCATCTGGACTCAAACGATCACTCGGTGCACCCGAGCGCGATCGGGAGACGGCTCACCCGCCGAGCTGTTCACCGCACTGCTATCTCGCCGACGCACACTGTGTTACAACGATGACTTGAACCCGGCCCGGAACAACAGCTGGGTCAAGGTTCGACCGGCGTTGACACTGCCTGATTCCTTCGATCCAACTCTGCAAACAAGCGGCGACCCCGGGTTCTCAGCGGCTGCCGGCATCAGGTGAACGCTGATGCCGGGTCGACGGCTGCGTCCCGCCTCCGCTCAACGCTTCTTGGGCGGCGCTCTTGAGCGGGATATTTCTGCACCGCTGATGGGCAACGCGCTAGGCACCGGTCGGCATGGCACCAGCCCATCGCCCACCGATGAACAAGTCATTCTACGGTCCCGGCTGCCCGGTGTTGCCGATCCAGTGGCGAGCGCCCTAGTAGTAGCGGCGGAGTTTCGGCCACAGCGTCGACCACTCATCAGCGGGCGCATCGCACCGGACAAGTGCGGCGCCGTCCTCGTCGTTCGCTACGATACTGTCGATCGTCCCGACCTCGGAGCAGTTGCGGAAGTACCTCTCGAGCGTCAGGGTCCGCTCGATCTCGACCAGCAGCACCGGGCCTGTCTGGATGTCCGCCGGCTGTCCCCAGTCGGCGAAGCTCATGTGACCCGAGTACGCCGGGGGCAGTCCGAGTGCAGGCCCGTAGCGGCGGAGGGCACCGGCCTCGCCGTAGTTGATGCTGAAGATCGCGGCCGACGAGCGCTCCTCTGCTGGAATGCGATTCCACTGATCCGCGACCGCCGATGCCAACGACGGCCAGCCGAGCTGCTCGCCCTGCTCCTTATTGATCGGGAGCACAAAGCCGACCGCGGACGCGGGCAGCATCGGCAAGGCGAACACAGCAGACGTCACAGCGGTCAGCACCAAAGCGCCGACACCAGCCCGGCGATGCCCATCCAGCCAATCGGCCGCAGGCGTAGCACCGGCCGCGACGATGGGGAGCAGCAGCGGCAAGGCGTAGTACGACTTCCCGCCGACAGCCAGTACGACGACGCACAACAGCGGATACGCCAACGCCACGGACCGCGCCCACGGCGTCCGCCACAGCTGCCGGAACCCGGCCACCCAGACGGGGAGGAGGAACGGCGACAACTGCAGCAACTGCAGCGGGACAAACGTGATCCGATTCTCGATCCCGTCGTCGGAGCTGATGCCGCCTGCCACCGTGAGCTGCGGCCAGCCGTGCTGGAACTGCCATAGGACGTTCGGAAGCGCTACAAACCCGGCCACCGCGACGCCGGCAGGCAGCCACCAGGATCGCAGTACAGGGCGAGGCCCGACGATCAACACCGCCGCAAGCAATGCGCCGACAGGCAACACGACCAAGTACTTGTTCTGCAGGGCAATGCCTGCGGTCAGACCGAGCGCGAGCCACCACCGCCCTTCGCCCGTCCGCAGCAATTTCACCGCAAACAGGACGATCAGCATCCACGCCAGCAGGTCGTACGTCGCCGTCGACACCAGATGCCCCACGCCCAGTACGAACCCGGACACGGCCGCGCATACCGCGGCGGCCATCTGCCCGGCGCGCGAGCCGCCGAACTCCCGCGCGATCAACGCCACTACGACCACGGTGATCGCAGAGGCCAATGTCGACACCACTCGCAGCCCCATCGGAGTGTCGCCGAACAGGAAGGTTGAGATCCGTGCCAGCAACGGAGTGAGCGGCGGCTGGTCGACGTACCCCCAGTCCAGGTTCTGGCCGGCTGCCAGGAAGTAGAGCTCGTCGCGGTGGTACCCATACCGCCCGGAGAGCGCGGTCAGTACGACTGCCACGACACCAGCCACGGCGAACGCCGGAGCAGTAGCGAAAGTAGGCACCGAAAGACGCGTCACACACAAGGTGGCGCTGTATACCTCCACGTCCTGGCATCCTTTCGGTCGACATGCAGCATTTGTCGACATCTACAGCGGCTGAAAGATTCTGCTGGAGCCTTGCAAGGGGAAGAGGGCAGCCAGCAGAAACGCGCCGCCTAGCGGCATGAGACTGAGGCTGGCGATAATCGCCGCGAAGCCGAGCGCAAGAACGACCGGGGACCAGATTGGCATCCGGTGCAGCCGCACGAGGAAGATCGTGAGTGTCAGGAGCCCGACCAGGAAGAAGATCGGCCCGACCGAGTAGAGCGAATCGTAGACGCTCAGGTCACCCGGCCATCGATCGTAGGTATCACCGACTTCGGACATCGTGTCGTGATCGCTCGCCCGGAAGCCGACGAGCAGATCGATCACGATCACCCGGATGAATGCCAGCACGCCTACCAAGGCCACCAGCAGCGCGATCGACGCGATGACCCGCGGCCTGCTGACCATCTGGTGCATGGCAATCAGCACGACAGCGAACAGCAAGAAGCCTGTCAGGAACAGCAGATGACCAACGGTCCACGCAAGGCCGGGGCCATACTCGCCGTCGACGCCGTCCATCCAACGAACGATGCCGTAGGCAATGAAGAGCACAGGTGCTCCGATGAAGGCCATTTTCATGGCGTCATCCTGGCAGCTCCGCGCCGCATGTTCCATCGCCGGCACGAGTGAGATTCGGCGGCGAGCTAGTTCGCGGGGGTGATGAGACCAGTCTCGTATGCCGCAATCACGGCGTGCACACGGTCGCGGAGGCCGAGCTTGGTCAACGTGTTACTGACGTGCGTCTTCACCGTGTTCTCGCTCACCGTCATCGCCGCCGCGATCTCCGCGTTCGAATGGCCGCGGCCCAGGAGCAGCAGCGTCTCCTGCTCGCGCACCGTGAGGGCGTCGAGTCCGGCCGACGGACGGGTGCGTGGCCGATTGCGAGTCAGATCGGCAATCAGTCGCCGTGTAACGCTCGGCGCCAGCAGCGACTCACCCGCAGCTACAACTCGCACGGCGTGCACCAAGTCGTCGCGGCGGACATCCTTCAACAGAAAACCGCTCGCGCCGGCGTACAGCGCGTCGTACACGTATTCGTCGGAATCGAACGTAGTAAGCATCAACACCTTGGTCTCCGTATCGGCGCAGACCGTCCGCGCCGCTGCCAGTCCGTCCGTGAGTGGCATCCGAACGTCGAGCAGCGCCACCGCAGGCCGCAACGACCGGATCAAGTCGATGGCACCAGCACCGTCATTGGCCTCGCCGACGACCTCGATGTCCGGCTGAGCGTCGAGGATCATGGCGAACCCGCTACGAACCAGCTCCTGATCGTCGGCCAACACCACTCTGATCATCGAATGCCTTCCCCGTAAGGCAGCCGCGCTCGAACCTCGAACCCGCCATCAACTCGCGGACCGACCTCCGCGGTTCCACTGCAGGCAGCCGCGCGTTCTCGAATCCCGATCAACCCGTAGCCCTCGTTAATAGTTGCCAGCGGCCCCTGCCCGTCATCAGTCACCGACACCACGAGCTCCTGGGGGCACCACTTCAACTGTACCCGGACCTGCTGGGCGCGCGCGTGCTTGACGGTGTTGGTGAGCGCCTCCTGCACGATCCGGTACACCGCGACTTCAGTGTCGGCCGGAATCGGGCGGACCATACCGGTCACATCGAGAGACGCGGTAGTTCCAACCAAATCCGAAAGCCCCGCTAAGGTCGGCTGCGGTCCGCGCAACTGTTCGTCTGATTTCAGCACGCCAAGGAGACGCCGAAGCTGCACCATGGCGTCCCGTCCTGCGTCCGCGATCGCTTCGAAAACCTGCTCGGCCTGCTCAGGGGCGATACGTGCCGCGATCGGCCCTGCCTCCGCCTGGACGACCATCATACTGACCGCGTGCGCCAGTATGTCGTGCATGTCCCGGGCGACCCGCGCTCGCTCCTCGGCCGCCGCGCGTGCGGCTTCGGCGCGCCGCTCACGTTGGAGTTGGCGAGCCCGATCCTCGAGGAATTGCGCGTGTTCCCGGCGGCTGCGCTCCAGGGAGCCCAGCAGGTAAGCAGCGACCGGGAGCAACACCGTGAACATGAACTCGTCGAGGTTGTTGTGCTTGAGCAACAGGGAGGCCGGCGGGAAGCTGACCAGGATGACCACCAGTAATCCGACTCGCTGCCAGCGCTTCTGACCGCGGCTCGCGAGGGTATAGATCGCCAACAGCCCTCCATACTGCAGGCTCTGCCCAGGGCGGTGGTAGATCGATACGCCGGTCGCACTCATGCCGACGAGCACCATCACCACGAATGGCGCTCGGCGCCGCCACAGCAGCGGCACTATCGTGCCGAGGTTCAGGATCACACCGAGCGCCGTGACAGAGCCAGGTGCAGGAGCGATGAAGGCCACGGCTGATGCGACGGAAACCGCGATCACGAGGAGAACATCGACCTCGCGATCTTGGAGGCGGAGCTCAGGACTGACCAGGCTCGCGAGCCAGCGTTTCGCTGACGCCAACCACCGCTCAGCAGCCACCACCAGTCCGTCCATCTCCCTGAGTCTGGCTCAGATTCGGGCAGAGTTGCGGGCGCAGTTCAGCACACTGATCCGGAAACCCTTACTGTGTCCGCGGGCGGCCATCGCTGCCAGACCTTGGCGCGAGCTCCTTGAGGTAGGGGTCGATCGCATCCCGACCGACCGCGACCCGACCGAAGTCGACCATCGCGCTGCCCTCGATCGGTACAGTCGCCAACTGGAGGGGAGGAGCTGAGCTGCGCGAAGCAATCCCAACTTTTCTGGACTCGCTGAATGCGTGACCGTTGCGAGCAGCACGTGAGGCGAGTCAGGAACCTCGGATTCGAACGAATGCACTGCCGATCCCGTCCACAGCCACTGAAACCCTGGTCCTGCACTCACCCGTCATCACCTCGACCCGCAACGCCCGGCCAGTTGCCTCCACAGGGGACAACAGATGCATCACCTGGTTCCACAACGCTACCCGTTTCACAATCGGTACCGGCACGCCGTTACTCGTCGCGTTGGCCTGACAACAGCAGCGTGTCCGTAAGCCGCCTCCTCGCACATCGGGCATACGCCCTATCTACGGTCCTCGCCAAGGTGACTGAACTGGGGCATGACCGGCACGGTTCACTAGGCCGGCCGAGCCAGCCAAGCTGTGGACAGGACCGACGGCATGCTAGCCGCGTACGGCACGCTGACCGGACAGAGCTGCATGCGTCATGCTGGCAGATCCCCTGCCGCAACTGCTGGCGAGAGAACACACTAGACCAGTGCTCGCGACGTTCGGACCGTCTCTGACGGCACGCGGAGCTACCACCTGCGGCCCCTGGTCCCCATGAAGGCGATCTGAAGGCGTGTTCTGAAATGATCCATCGGCAAGTGAGGCGGTCCAGGTGGGAGGGCGATTAGCTGCCTGTCGGACGTAGTACGACCAGACAGTCGACAGATCGATTGCTGGCTATCGAACCGGCTGAGTTGCCTAACCGAATCACACCTCAGACGCAAGGAGCTGACTCCTCTAAGCTGGTGGCGCCGCCCACTCTGGACAGATCGACCAGTTATGACAGATAGGGACGTACGAGGATGGCGAAAAAACCGCGGCGGAATTGCGGGCGGAGTACGAGGGCGTCAAGGCGTCGCAGCGCATTCTCAATCGGGAGATGGGAGCCTCGGCTGGAACCGATGCTTTGAAGACGACAGCCCGCCAACTGTCCAAGTTGGATCGTCAGATCCGCAGGGCCGATCGCCGCGGACGCTAAATTCGGGTAGACACGCGGACCCTTCGGAACCGCGGGCGGCGGACCGAGGGGTCCGCGGCACGGTGGGAGAATGGTATGGCTGAGGATCGAGCCATCGCTGAGGCGATTTTTCCCAACGTCGCCGTCTTCGTTGAAGAATGGCTGGTGAAGGCTTTGCGCGCAACCTCGGTCATTCCCATGTTTGGTGCTGGAGTGGTGGCAGCACTTCGAGGCAATGAGCCGACTCGACGCCCTCTGGCGGGCCTGGGAATACCTCCGCCAGGATGAAGGTCTGGGCATGTCTGTGTGGTGGCGGGAACACGCCGACCACCATATGACCTACTTGCTCGACCCAGATGGTCCATTTCGGTCATGCCGGAACGACCAGCACGCCGAGGTCCCGAATCAACCCGTGCCAAACGCTGTGCCGCCCGCAGGCGTCTTCGAGGACGAGGATGGCTCGGCGGCATGAACCCTCTTCACTCTATAGCTGCAGAAGCTGTAAAAGCGCACGTCCTGCGTTGCGAATGTCGCAGTAAGGCCGAGTACTATGAGCAGACTCTGGCGAACGCGGTCTGGTCTGGCCAAGGAGCATATCGACGAAGACGACTCTGAGCCGGCAGCGAACTCGGCAGGCGCCGGTCCAGCGGGCGAAGGAGCATAGGTAGGCCTGTCCCGACATCAAGGAAAGCGTGATTTGTGACTGGCCGAAGGCCGACTACGACGTCGGCTGGGCACCCGCGACCCGCCGAAATCCTGCGACGCCTCGCGATGCAACCCGATCCGCAGGGGAGTGCGAGCATGCCAGAGCGGCGAATGTCGTACGCGGCCAGTCCAGGGCGACGGGATCGTCCACAGGGCAAACGAGTGGACGCCGAACACCTCGGCGACCGTCGTGGTTTCAGCCGTCGCGCAGGACTGTGCGGCTGCGCCCATCGATGGTGTAGCCCAATCCGACTGCGCTCGCCTCCGATGCGTAACGCATGTTGGGCTTGATTATTCGAGCCGCATTGACTCTGGCGGTTCAGGGGCGCGCCTGCGATGCGCCAGACTGGACCGCGGGCGGCGTATATAGCCCTCCCCCGGTCAGACATCGCGAGTACCATGACCTCACGCGAGACGATTGCGGCACCATCCGACAACTGACACCACATCGACGGCGAACCTTTCCCTCCACCGAGTGACATGGTTCTGGCAACAGCGGAGGGAGCAATTGTGGCGTCGTAGACGATGTTCGACCGGCTGGGCAGGTGGCTACCGTCGTCGTTAGACCACGTCCTCATGGCGGCCGCCAACCACCCAGAAAGGCGGGTCAGTCGGACTTGCGAACACGCTCAACCACAGCCTGACGCAACGCCGTCATCTGGCAGACCGGCTGATTTCACCCTTTTGATCAGGTACCGAGACTTGCACTGCCGAGATGACGGCGACACGTGACTACGCAAGAGTCCACAGACTGCCAGGGGTCCCGCAATATCTCGCTCTACAAATGCTCACCGCTGACAACCACCTTAACGCGCCCCTTCTTTACCCTCTCCCGTTCCCGCGTACACACTTCTCCGTCGAAGGCGGCTGAATTCCCTTCCTCGCATTTTCCTTGCGCTTCTCCACTTCCGGGCTATTCGATTTGCCTCCAGCCCTTGCATGCGCCTCGTTGTTCAGCTGCTGAAGCTTCCTAATCTCATCGACACTCATCCCCTTCGCCATTGTCAGATACTTTTCCCTTCCTGAGAGTCAGTCCGGTCGCACGGATTGAGCAACGTACCGTCACAATACTCGACTCACCAGGTCATGATCAGCGCTTTCCACGTTCTCAACGGTCAGGCACGTGTTGTATCTCGCGGCGCGCCCTCCATTGCGCCACGACTAGTGCTCATCCGGTTTCCTCTGGCTTAACCGGACATCACGCCTACGGTGCGGGGATTGTCTATACGGAATGTGCCCAGTACGACAGCCGTAGTTCGCGATGTGGCGGGGTGGGTCCCCGGCGTGAGCGGCCACTGCTCGATGATCCCTGCTCCAGTTCCTTCATCACAACGGTGAGATGAGTCCTCCCCGGAGTTCGCGCCCTGGTGTTGCGTACGACAACTCGCGCGCCCATCAATGCGATGGACGCGACCTCAGCCCTCGCGGCAACAAGGTCCTCGCGAACATCGAGCGCGGCCGCGGCGCCCGAATCCTGAACCGCCAGCAGGTCCGCAGCAGCACCAATCGCCTGCGCCAACCGACCCAGCCCGTTGCCTGAACAGACGACTGGGTCCAATGCCTTCGGTTCCGTCCTCATCCCTCCCCGCAGCCAGCGCATGTGGTTCTTCGTCGCCGCAAGAAGACCATTCCAGTCAGCCATCACCTCAGACTCGTTCGGATAGATCCCACGCAGCGCACCGACAGCGATCCGCCGCGCCGTACACAGCAGATCCTCATACGTCGCGCGCATCCCGCACGCTCCGGATGTCAGCCGCAGTTGAACGCAAGGCATCCCCCAGCGCGAGCCTCCAACTCAGATCCTCGACAGGTACGTCGATCCGCCCCGCCACCCGGACAGCCTCATCCAGCAGTCCTACGGGATCCCCGTCAAGCTCACCGTCGTACCGCACGTACGGCAAAACCCGAGCAACTCACACAGCCGATACCGACTGAACGCGGTCATCGCCCACCGCCCATCACAGGCTGTTGCCTCAAGCCCCTCAACAATCGCCTCAACCCGACTCACCAACTCAACAACCCGCCGCCGATCACCAACACCCTCCGCCGCCTTCTCCTGCATCTGAAGCCCTCCGATCGAGTCCTGGTTCCCCGGACGACCGCCGCCCGAGGCCACAGCAACTCAACGCATGCCACAGACAACTTTTGATGCCGTCTCCTTGCGAATCTGGGTCGACGATGGGTTCCCCACGCCCAAGACGCCGGTTCTTGGCGTGCTTGATAACTGAACATTCGACGGCTGCATCTCGTCCTTGACGCGTAGGTCCAAACCGCGCTCTGCGGGTCATGCCGGCGCGATCGGCATGTCATCGGCGCCGGTGCAGGAGCTCACTGAAACCGAACCAGTGGGCATCCGTACTGGCGTCGCTCGTCGAGGTCGATGCGCCGGATGTGTATCCGAATCCTCGATAGGTCCGCAATGACTCAAGTCCCAGATCGGGCCGGGACGGTTCGTGCCTGCGCCTTGAGCAGGCGATCGATGTGGTTCAGCTTCCCCGTGTGATAGCCGACCATCGTGTGCGAATACCGCCATGGGTTCGCTCTCGTCGATTCGGAGCGGGACGTCGGATCCTCTCTAGTGGAGCGGCTCCGCGGCCGCGTCCACGTGCAAACTCACGGCAGGGTTGGTTGGGCGGTCCCATGGAGGTGCTACCCATTCAGGAAGCGGTAGGCGAGTCAGGAACCGCGTGATCTCGGACGCGTGGTAACAGAGGTACTCGCCCGGATCGTCCCAGGTGATCCACAACCAGAGCGGTCCCGTAGCGTCTACGGTGCCTGGCCCGTAGTCGAAGTGGTGCACTCTGTCGCCCTTCTCGAAGCCACTCCACTGCAGGGCGTCGGAGTCGGACTTCCATCGCTGCCGACCAGGTTGCCTGCTTGTCATCGGAGCTCCCAGAGGCCTTCCTCGCATCCAAATGGTTGTGGCCCTGCCATCGACAGGGGAAGCGGCGGCAGGACCAGCCTCCGCCACGGCAGCTTCGCTTCCGCGTACGCAGGTACGCGACGGCCCCATCGATGCCCAGATCGGATCCTGAGTCAGACACGCCCGCATCGTGGCCTCCAGCAAGCGCTCGTCGACAACCGTACGTCGCTCTCGGTCGGACCCTCACGACCGGTGGAGTCATGACATCAACCATCCGAAGATCTCGCCTGCAGCTCGACTGCCTCAACTGCCAACACAGTCTTTGCGTCGGCGGCATGTTTGCGACTTCCCGGTCCAGGTGGGCGGTCGAGCGACTCTCGTGCCCTGACCGAGTGGCGGTCGCACCTGCTTTCGCCCGACGCGCCCGCGCTTGTCGTAGCGCAGCGGCCCTCCCCCGCTCCCATGTCTGAGTGGCACAAATCAGAACCCGATGGTCGGCAACCAGGGGCTCGACCTTGCCTGCGGCAACTACGGAGAGGGTCAATATCTGTTCGGGCAACCGATTAGCAACCTGGATGGTGGCAGGTAGCGGGCAGCAGTCGCCGTCACACCTACCCCGGAACAGTACGGACGGGCTGAGCGGGTCGTCGCCGGCGGACACTGGTGCCTACATCCGAAGGTCCGCGTCCGCGCCGTCGCCGATCGAACCGGATCGGAGCAGGATCTGCGGCGTGTCGCGTGCACAAATGGTGGGTCGCGCATCATGCCAGCCACCCTCCAGCTGTGGCGGACCATCTCTCCCGACGCTTCGCTGCGCGATGGATTCATCGGCGTCGGGCATCGCTCATACCGGGTTCGGGCGGTCCGCCACGGTGGGTAAGAGATCAGCGCTCGTTCCGGGCAGCCTTCTTGGCTGCCCTCACCGCTTTTTCAGCCTTGGCGATGTTGCGGCCGCTGTAGTTGACCGCTTCCTTGTAGCCCGGCATGCCCACAAGCTCGCGCAGGTCCTTCTGGTGCTGCTTGGCGGCCTCCAACTGCTGCTGAGCAGCCTCGAGCTGCTCGATCCGGACAGCCTTCAGGGCTGCCCTCACCGCTTCTTCAGCCTTGGCGATGTTGCGGGCGCTGTAGTTGACCGCTTCCTTGTAGCCCGGCATGCCCACAAGCTCGCGCAGGTCCTTCTGGTGCTGCTTGGCGGCCTTCAACTGCTCCTGAGCAGCCTCGAGCCTGTCCGCCGCGCTGTTCCTTCCCCATCGGCCCATCCTGATTCCCTTCGTCGGTTCATCTTGCTCGCGAGGGCTTAGGCATCGCGGAAGACCGCGTGGTGCTAGTCATCGATCTCTTCGATCCATGTCGAAATGCGAGCGTCCTAAACCCGTGCCGGCTACATGCGCCTGCCAACCGGCTTGTACGCGTTGTCCCCGACGTCCTCCATGACGCGAATCTCCAGGTAAGCCACTGCTCGAGCAATGGGGCATCCGCCGTATACCAGCGCGGCCGAGGTTCGCTGGGAATCAACTACCAGCGCGGCTGCGACGACCGGGGCTTGTTGGCAAGTAGCTCGGCTCAGGGCCGGCAGGCGTTGCCCCGACAGGTTCCGCGAGCCGTGCAAGCCAGTGCCGTCGGCGCGGCCACACCCACCGGCGACCGCGATCCTTTCAGCCCGCGTGACAAGTAGCTGCGATCGCGACTCCGCCGCCGACGATCACGGCCACGGCAGCTTGCTACGGCCGTTTGCCGCGGTGGGCTATTGCGCGGACATCCCTGAGCGCGTTCGAACAGGCGCGCGCCGGGGGAGGTTCGCCCTGATCCACGACGCTCGGTGGGCCACCGCTGCAACGCCGTGGCGAGGCGGCCGGAACCCGGGGCCGAGCCTCCCGATCCTGGTCAACGGCGAGAAGGTCTGGTCTGAAGCGACACAGGCCCTCAGGAGCAAGTGCCGCTCGCTCGAGCCGTGCTCTCGTTCCCGCCGATCTGCGACGCTCGTGGGCCCATTAGACCGCCGACCGGACAGTCAGCCCGAGCCGACCACCTGGGGTATCCGCCACGGAACCGAGCCGAAGCGATCAAGCCCGACAAACTGGAGCAGCCACTCCTGGCACAGACCCGTGAATCACCTGTTGGTGCGCAGGCGCGTCAGCGCGTCTGGCTCTGCCCGACACGCTCTTTGATGGGTGCTGCTAGGCGACGGGGGCGAGCTGCACGGTATGACCGAGCCTCGAGTTGTGCGACCAGCCGGCGCGCGTGGGCCTCGTCGTTGCGGCGAGCGAGCCAATCCGCGCCAAGATCGCGGTAGGGCTCATTCTTGCTGAGCATGTGGTAGGCCGAGACGAGGATGGAGTGCGCGACCGCGAGTTGCGCTCGCCCCGGACCACGACGTTTGGACAACCGGGCGTGCTGCGCTGCGAGGTAGTTCTTGCCCCGCAGCAACGTCAGCCCGGTTGCCACCAACGCGACAGCGACGATCCCAGTCGCACCGAGCGCGGTCCGACCGGCACGGATGCGAGCAACCTCCGCATCGTCGGTCACGAGCCGGTAGCCGGAGCCGCGGACGGTTCGGATCATCTCAGAGCCAACCTTGCGCCGCAGTGCGCTGACGTAGACCTCGACGATGTTCGGATGACCGTCGTACGCCTGATCCCAGACCTGCGCGAGATCGCCGCCTTCGACACCACGTCGCCGGGACGGGCGATCAGGATCGGTGAGCTGACGATGGATCTCGGTGCCCGGCGGGTGCACCGCGGCGGGGCGGAGGTCGAGCTCACCGCCAAGGAGTTCGCCGTACTCCAGCAGCACCACTGTCGGGCCGCCGCGGTTACGCCGCAAGAGAGCCCGAATCCTGGCCAGGAGAACCATGTTGGAGAACGGCTTCGTCAGGTAGTGGTCCGCGCCGGCATCCAATCCTTCGGCCTCATCGTAGTCACCGTCCTTTGCCGTCAGCATCAACACCGGTACGTCGATACCGTCCGACCGGAGCTGGGTGACCAGGCGATATCCGTTGACGTACGGAAGATTCACATCCAGTACGACGAGGTCGTAGCCAACAGTCTTTGCCTTGAGCAACCCCTCGCGACCGTCATGGCAGATGTCGACGGCTAAGCCCTCGGCAGTCAGGCCCCCCGCGAGCGACACCGCCAGTCGACGCTCGTCCTCCACGATCAGCATCCGCACCACATCAGTATGGCTCGTGCAGGCCTGAAACAATCTTCAGACTTCAGCTTGGCTTCAGCCTCCATTCGCCAGAGTCGAATCCGGCAGACAGCAACTGACGAAAGGAACCAGCTATGAAGGTCAAGGCCATCCTCATCACCGCCATCACCGCGGTCGCGATCGCCGCCACCAGCACCACCAACGCTCTCGCCTCCACGGGAGGTGATCAGATCCAAATCGATCCGGCTCAGATCCAGCTGACGCCGGCCGGGAATGGCGTCCAGCCGGACTTCACCAAGATCCAGCCCGGCCAACGCGAGGACATCGGCCCGGTGATCGTCGTCGAACCGGAGGACGGAGGCATCACCCTCGAGGAAGTTCCCGGCGAGGCCAGCCTCGACGAAGTGATCGTGGCGCCGACGAAGTAGGCGCGACTCCGAGCTGGTACGGGATCGCTACCGCGGTCCCGTACCAGCTCACCCCGCGGAAACCACGCCCGAGGCATCGGCAGTCACCCTGACCACGGCGTCGGCGTCGCAGCCAACGACCTCGCCCGTCCAGGGACTCCGGAACCGGAGCGGGCCGCCGACGGTCGGCGTGATCTCGAGCTTCGTACCATGCCACCGGCCTGCGCGGCAGAAACCAGGAAGCCACCCGCCAACTCGCCGTATCAACACAGGGCGACAGGTGACGACCGCGATGGGTGGTCAGTCGACAGGCCGGCCCAGCGCAGTCGAATACGGCGTCTGCCCCATTCCAACGACGACGGCTTAGCCGAAGACTCGCGCCTTGGAGGATGGCGGGGGCGCCACTGTCCGGTTGACTCTTTCGGAATCCTGAGGAGCGGGATCAAATGTCTGACGTCACCACCGAGCGCGAGGCGCGCCTGGACCGCACCGATCTGCAGCGGATCTTCGATCGTTACCACCAGGCGTGGGAAGCGAAGGATCCGGACGCAATCGTTGCCCTCCACACCGAGGACTCGACCTTCGTACTGCGCGGAGGCGAAGAGCGGGTGCAGGGCCGCACCGCCTTACGCGCGCATTTCGCCGCGGTGTTCGACAGATTCGCCGGGTATCGCGCCGAGGTGCAGCGTCTGCTTCTGGGCGACGGTCACTGGGTTCTGGAGTGGACGATGGTCGTCGACCTTCAGGGCATCGAAGGCCTTCCCTTCACAGCACGGATCGACTTGCTGGATGTCGTCGACGTCAATGCGGACGGACAAGTCGTTCGCAAGGATGTGTACGTGGACGGTGCACAGCAGATGGCCGCGTATCGCCGCGCCGGCTGGGCGTGACCGCGGAACTGGGCCAAATACGGCGAACACCCCATGCGATTTCGGCAGGTTTAGCATGAGCGTAGTCGGCATGAGTAGCCCGGATGCAGCCGCGACAACGCTCAACGCCCGCACGTTGCGGATGTACGAGCACTATGCGAGTGAGTACGCCCTTCTCATCGGCGATCTCCCCGACCCCGACCGCAGCCAATGGCTGGTACGGCTGCGCGGCGCCGTCGGAAACGGCGCCCGCGTCCTCGAGGTGGGATCCGGCTCCGGATGCGATGCCGACTATCTCGAGTCGCTGGGGTGCCATGTACGTCGCACCGACGCGACGCAAGCCTTCGTGGACATCCAGAGCCAGCGTGGCCATCAGGCTGACCTGCTCGATGTCATTGCGGACGACCTGGTCCTCGCAGGGCAGCCCAGATACGACGCGATCGTGGCGATGTGTGTCCTGGTCCATGTTGACCGCCCGCTCCTGCCCGATGTCCTGGCCAAGATCCTGGCAGCACTTCGTCCTGGCGGGCTCTTCCTGGTCAGCATGCGTGAAGGTGTCGGCGACGAGATCTCATCTATCTGCTTCACCTCGCAGTGGCGACCTGGCGAGTTCGAGCGGCTCTCGCTCGACGCCGGCTTCGTCATCGAGGGCACCGGACGCTACGAAGACTGCGTCGGAGACGTCTGGCGCACTCTCCTGTGCAGGCGTGAGGCGTGAGCACGGCACCTCCTGGAGGAGGACTTGAGCGGCTCTACAGGATCTGCGGCGTGCTCGCGATGATCCTCGCGGTGCCGATCCTGATCGCATGGACGCTCGCGGCCCCGGCGGTCATCGGTGCGATCGGGAAGCATCTGGATCACGGCCTGACCTCGCTGCGCCTGGTGGGCTTCGCCTGGGAGCCCTCCCCTGGCTGATCAGCGTCCCCCTGATCGCCGCCCGCCGCAAGTGGTCCAGAGACATGGGCTGGATCTGGTCCCCTCTGGGTCGTCACCTGTGTGCTGCTCCTTCAGCCGTACGGCAACGGCCCCCGCGATCCGGCCGTGCGTGCCGACCTGAACGAGCTTGCGTTCAGCTGGCTATGTGCCCTCTGCGCGGCCGCGGCCGCAAGCATGCTCACAAACTTCATCAGGGCAGTTTGGGGCCACCGTAAGGGCTACTCCGATCCGACGGTCGTCCTAGGCGCCTCGGCCACCATGTTCGTCCTCGGCGGACTCGCGGCCTACTTCGGCTGACACCGCAAAGGTCGCCAGGGCACTCCTGTGCAACCAATCGACCGGCGCAGGCGCGTCAGGAGGCACTATGCAGATCATCGAACACAGCATCATCGGCACTCGTTCAGCAGCCCTGCGGGTGCGCCGGCGGGACACCGCCATGGAGTTCCTGCTGATCCCCATGTTGCACATCGCAGATCCGGAGTTTTTCGGCGAGGTCAAGCGCCTGGTGTCCGACGCCGACCTGGTTGTCCAGGAGGGTGTTCGTGGCTCGTCTGCCATCGTCACGGCTCTGACCATGACCTACCGGATCATCCCCGCGAACCGACGCAGCGGCCTGGTTGCGGACACCGTCGACTACGAGAAGCTGGATGTCCAGGTGGTGAACGCAGACGCCACCGCCGAGGAGGTCGGCAAGTGTTGGCGCTCCATGCCGTGGCGGCTTCGATTGCTGCTTTGGCTGCTCATCCCATACGTCATGCTGCTGCAACTGGTGGGCGGACGCAGAAGACTGCTCTGCCCGAGTGTGGAGGTCTCCGATCTGCCGACCCGCGCGGAAGAGCTCGCGGGCGACGAGGTCACGCTGCAGAACGTGCTTGTCGATCAGCGGGACACAGGACTGTTCAGCTTGCTTGGTGACCTCGTACGAGATCGATCGGACGAGCAGATCACAGTGGCCGTCGTGTATGGAGCCCGGCACATGCCCGGCATCGTCGATTACCTGCGAAATGCGCACGGCTATATAGTCCGCGACGCGGATTGGATCATCGCTTTGGCCGCCTGACCCAGCCTGATGGCCTGCACGGACCCTCGCTGTTTCGGGCAGGCCGGCGCAGCTGCGTACCTGTTCTTCACCATCGTCCCCGCGTCACACCTGATTGGCTACCTCCTACTTTTGGCTGTTCAGTGGATCAAAGACGGCGCTGCGCGGGCCGGCGCAGGCATCAGGCGCACGATGCGAGGAATACCGGCAAGATCCGGGCCGCGCCGCAGCATCCGTTGGGGTGTCCGTTGGCCGGGTCGCCCAATGGTGGCTGCATGGGGCACGAGCGGGAGGCTGAAGGTGAACGGCTTTCCGACGTGGTCGGAGGGTCCTCCGCGTCCGCAGACCCTCGCGGACGGTCGATGGAGATCCGGTCAGAGACCTTGCACTACCACTTGATCGACCAGAGCGGCACACTTTGACCACTGCGAGCCCGCGAGTTGCGCTGCTGACTTGCAGCGATACGGCCCGGCGTATGGGCTCGAGGCGCTGACGGGGCAGGTCGACAAAACTGTTCGCCCCACACCTGGCCACCGCAACGACGACCTCAACGCACCGGCGTACGCCCCCGGGCGGGGCACCGCGGCGCACTCGATCCATAGATCGTGCAACGGATGGCCTCGTGCGTGGCTGGATTACAATCCCGTGCCAGGAAGGCCCTTGGCCAGGCGTTTGGTTGCTGAGCAAGTCTCGGACGACCAAGTTGGCGCCAGCAACACGGGAGGCGCGAAATGCTCCGGATTCTCTTTTTTGGGGTTCGCGATTCTGTATCCGATGAATTGCGCCTGACTTAGACTCGAATTACGACCTCCCCGAGCCACCGGAACAACCAAAGAGGGCACTTGTCGCCAAGCTCGTCGCGGGCCTGATCAGCGAGTTTCCTGGTGGCGGAATCGCACAGGCCTGGTTCGAGCATTATGTGGACGCCCCATAGAGGAACCAGGAGGACTACTGGATTCGGGTGATGACAGAGGTCATCAACGAGCTCGTCGAGAGATACAACACACTTCCTCATGACGAGGTACTGCTGGCCGCGCTCGTGGAGGCGACGCGGGCGGCCCAAGCAACAGACCCGCAGGAGAAGAGAGATGCCCTGCGGAGCGCGGTCGCTAACGCGGTCGCTCCTGACAGCCCGAACGCTGACGAGCGAGGCCCGATTTTGCGGCTGGCCGATGGGTTCACGGCGGGTCATCTGCTCCTGCTCCGCCGGCTGACGATCATTGGGGTACAGCCGAGCAGGTCGATGACCAGCGAGGTGTGAACGCGTCTGGTTTTTGGGATACCCGCTCGACGGAAGCGCGCCCGAGTATGCCGCCCATTGCAGCATTCGCGATCTCCTGATCACCGACCTCGTGAGTCACCACCTCATCGATGGCCCACCGCGCTCCCGTGGGGAGGTCGTGTCCTTGGATGGAGAGTACTTGTTCGGTCACACCACCGAACTGGGCAAGCGGTTTCTCGCGTTCATCACCCAGAAGGATTGATTTCACCATCCCGGGCCTACCATACGCGCGGTATGGCGTTGCACGCAGCTTCACTTTCCGAGACCGGTCACCTTTGCCAGTAGGACACGACCATGCAGGTGAGTCCGCTCATGGCGACAGCGAGAGCTGTGAGTTCCGTCGTCAGCCGACGAAGCGCTCGCCGCGCATACGTCGCCGAGGTTGTCGATGGCTACTCAAACCTCGACGACCTGGTCGCGGAAGCGCAGGACATCATTGAGGCCGACCGACCGGCCGGCCGTGCCTGACAACCCGACTTGGCTCAAGTTAGTGCGCAAGGCCTGGCCAGTTGATGCGCGCGAGTGCGTTGCGTAGGTCGCGTGGGAGGGGTCTGCGGCGGTGAGGATCTGTTGCCCGGCCGCGGATCTGGACGGTGCGGCAGCCTCGGGCGGTGCGGACGAACTTCTTGATCGACCAGCCGGTGCGGTTCTCGATCAGCCGGGTGATCGCGAGCGCTGCGAACATGATGGTCAGGTGCGCCTCGATGGACTCGCGTTTGTGGTGATAGATCGGCCTGGAGTGCAGGTGGGCGTGGTGGAGTGTCCCGCTTTGCTGCGGGAGTGTTCCACTGAGGGGTATCAGGGCCGGTGTCGGCGTGGTGGTCAGGGCCTGGCGGTGGCGGGCGGTCCGCATAGGCGGGTGAACAGCCGTGTCCAGGCGTGTACCCAGGGCCACCAGCCTGTGGGCAGGTGGAGGGTGATGCGCCGGGCTGATGAGGCGGTCCGGGTGGCGACGTTGATGAGTTTGCGTCGGATGGTGCCGGTGGTGGCTTTGGCCAGTTCACCGCCGGCGAGGGTGGCGGCGGCGCGGGTGAGATTGAACGCCATCACGCAAGCACCAGCCAGGGGCGTTCGCGGCGAACACCCCGGACGGCAGGTGGGCGAGGGCGGAGTTCTTCAGGTCGGCGTTGACTTGTTCGATCATGGCGTGCCCGCGGCGGGTCTTGTCGACGGTGACGGTGTCCATGGTGTCGGTGTCGACGGTGGTGAAGAAGGCGTGGAATCGCCAGACGTCGAACAGCGCATCTGCCCGGACGATGTGTTCTTGCCGGTGTTGAGGCCGGCCCGGCACCCGCTCTGTCTTCTTGCGGGACGCGGACGCGGTGAACGGCACCTCGGCGACCTCGGCGCGCGAGATCCACTGACCGGTCTGCTCGTCGTAGATCGCGTCGGTGTACTCGATCGGCGTCCACGCCGCTTCGCTGATGGCGGCGATCGCGGCTTTGACCCGCTTGTCGAGGCGGACGGTGGCCGAGACATCGGCACCGGCACGGACCGCGGCCAGCACCAGGCCGCGTCCGTAGAACGCCGAGTCGGCCCGCACCAGCAGCGCGCCGCCCGACAGTCCACGCCAGAGTCCGCGCACGGTCTTCAACGCGTCGGCGACCAGGCGTTTGGCGCCGCGCAGCGACCCGGCCGATCCCTTCCGCAGCCGCTGCGCCACGATCACCGGCGCGGTCCCGGTGGTGGTGACCGTGGCCAGCAGCGCGTTCAGCCCACGCACCCCGCAGTACCCGAACCCCGCGCCCTGCTTGGCACGGCGGTGGACCTCGACGATCGTGTCATCGACACCGACCAGCACGAACTCGCCGTCGGCGACACCACCGGCCCCGCCGACCAGCGGCGTCTGGCTGGCCAGCCCGGTCAGGAACCGCGACGCCACCGCGTCGAGCCGACGCACGTGACCGAAGGTGAACCTGCGCAGGAGCGACCCCCAGCGTCGACGGCGCATACGCGCGGCCGAACACCCGCCCCGTCCGGCCATGCCGCAACAACGCCATGTCATCGATCGAGCCCGCGTCGGCCACCATCCCCGCCACCAGCGACGACACCTTCAACCCCGCGTTCGCGCCCATGTCCGTCGGCACACACTCAAACGCTCATCCGCCAGGCCACACAGGCCCACCGACCCCGCCAGCGCCATCGCCGGCACCAGCCCGCCTGACGACACCAGACTCGGATCATCGAACGCCGCACGAACGGCCCGGGGAGTGTGAGACAGTTTGCATCTCCGAGATGCCCTTTCGGCGCGGTCAGATTGAACCTTCAGCAAGTCCAATCCTCCCGCCACGCAAGGGTATTCTCGCGTCAAGCCACGCTCACCCCACCCAACTCACCCTGGTCCATCCGTGGATCCAGGCTAAGATGCGGCACACCCCGAATATCGCAGCTACACAGTAACCGGGTGCGCACAAGGCGCTCGACTGGAACCTCCCACCCGAGCGCCTTGCGGGCCTGCGTGCGTACCTCCGGGCTGCTGAATTAGCAGCGCGCATCATAGGCGGCAACGCGGCGCTGGCGTTGACGCCGTGGCTCGCACCGGCGCCGGATCCGCCAGCAGGCGCTATTTCCCCAGCTTGACAAACGCGCCGAGGCGCGTACTGGTCAGCCAAATGCAGATCTCAGACTATTGAGCCCGATTCCCCCGGAAACCTGGGTTCGCCGTTGGCTTTCTGACACTTCCAATCCACCACCCGACGCCTTAATCGGCTCGCGAGCGGTTACCGTTCTCCAAAGGCCGCGGCGAGCTCCTTCAGGTAGGCGTCGATCGTGCCCAGTCCGACTGCGGCCCGACGAATGTCGACCATCACCTCGTCCTCGATCGGCGTTCGCGGCTCGAGTTTACCCGCCGGGTTCCTGCCCCACTGGGTGCCGTACACCTGCGGTTCGTTCTTGGCCACCCGAACCCGATCGACCAGGTACGCGAGGTCGCTCGGGTCAGCATCGTCAGCCGCCACCGCGTCCTTCATCAGTGCGAGACCACGCTCCTGCAATGGAAGGTCGAGGTCCGCGTGCTGGATCAAGACCCACGCCGCCTGCGCACCGTTGCTCCCGACGGCATTCCAGCCCGGCCAGCCGTGCTCATCAAGAATCTTGGCCATCCGCTGAGCGTTAGCTCGATCTGTCGCCTCCCACGCCGCGCCGAGCTCCTCCGGCGTGCGTTTATCACCCGGAGGCGGCGTGCCGGTCCGAACCGCCTGGTCCTGCGCAAGCATCGCGAGCAATTCGGCGCGCAACTCGGGCCTGCCGACCGATGCGCCGAGCGGAGGCTTGTCGATCTTGACCGGAGCCGGAGCCAACACCCTCCGCGTCGAGGAGGGAGAGGTCATCGCCGGCGTATCGCGGCCGGAACTCGATCCTGAGACGCCGTCGGCGGAGCACGCAGTGATTGATCCAGCAGCCGCGACGGCCGTCGCCACCAGGCACAGCGGGATGCGGGTCCGACGAGGCGGCCAGAAGGTTCTCTCTGTCATCCAAAAATCCTTCCGAAGACCCGCAAGACCCCCAGGGCGCGTGATCTCCACCTCAAGGAGTTGGACTCGACGATCTTGCCGTTGGCGTCGTAGATTCGGGTCTCCCATGGGTCATGGACGTGGCCCTGGTACTTGTACCAGGTCGTCATCTCGCCGGTGAAGGAGGTTCCTTCTCTCGGCATCCCAACCTCGCTGTAAGTCTTGCTCAGGTCGACCGGACCATGCCCCTCAGGCCAATTGACCCGGTAGTTCGGCGACGCTGCGGCCGGCGTGACCGCGCGGGGTGGCACTTCGGACGCAATAGTGGTGGCCGCGACAAAGACCAAGCCCCGAACTACACATCCTGCACCTGCAGTTGCCGCGCAGGCCCCGAGCGTCAACCCGACATCGGCCACGATGCCCATCGTCTCCCAGAACCCTGGCCCCCTATCGATCGCCCGCTGCAGTGCAGCCTTTGCGGCCGCCTCCCTCAGCTCCCCGCGACGCTTGGCCAGGACCGCCCTGGAATGTTCCTTGACGTTCCTCTTCTCCTCTCGCCAGGTCGCGTTGTTCAGGCCTCCCTTTATCTTCTTGGCCGCCGCATCGATCTTGGCCCTGTTGCCGTTGTAGTTGCAGCGGCAGTCGTCATAGTCGGCTATCAAGCCGGAGGGATCGCTCCACGTCGCAGGGCTGTTGCCGGCGTAGGCGTAGGCATTGAGCTGCTGCGGGTTCTCCGGATCCAGGATCGGGTCGGCCGAGAGGAAGCGGCCCAGTTGGGCGGAGTATTCGCGGGCGCCCAGCCTGGTCAGGCCGGTGCCCGTGTTCGTCAGACCGCCGACGAAGCCGACGGTGCCGCCGGGCCAGGTCGCGGAGTTGCGCGGATTGCCGAACAGGTCCTGGCGCCTCATGGTGACGGCCAGAGTCGACTGGTCGATTGCGAGCTGCGCGGTGCCGTGCCGGTCCGCCGAGATCCAGCTGAGTTTTCCGCCCGATCGGATCGCCATACCCTCGTAGTGCCTGGTGCCCTTCTTTACGCCCGTGGCCGTGTCCACCGTCAGCTCCCCGCCACCGAGAAACAGGGTCGCCCGTCCTGGATCACGACGCACCAGCTGTGTCCCGTCTGCGTCGTAGACGTACTGCGTCGCGCCCGCCGTGGTGCCGATCGAGTCGAGCAGCCCATCGTCGGTCCAGGTCAATGACTGCTGCGCGACCGGCCCGGGCATGGCGGTGGTGTTACCGGCCGCGTCGTAGCTGAAATCGGTGACGTTTGCCCCCGTGGTAATCGACTGCACCGAGTGCGATCGCGGCGACCCGGCGCCTGGGTACGTGTAGGTGCTGACCACGTCGGCTAAGCCCGCGACGCCCTTCGAGACCTGCTTGGTGCGGTTGCCGGACAGGTCGTACTCGTACTGGTGCCAGTAGGGCGCCGGGCCGCCGATCGTGGTCGCCGTTGGCTGCACCGAGCACTCCCCGGACGCAGTCCACGCCTGGGTGACCCGCCGGAGATAGTCGTACCCGAAACACTGCATATCGATGCTCGTCCCGGTCGCCTGGTCGCTCACTTTCATGACGTTGCCGACCGGGTCGTAGGCATACTGACGAACGTTGACGACACGCTGGCTGGCGTACTCCCGATCCACCTGCTGCTGAACCAGCCGCCGTGTTCCCTCCTCGTAGAACAGTTTCTCCCAGACCCGCTTCCCACTCATACCGAACTCGACCTGTGACCGCTCTTCGAGCGCGGTGTACGAGATCGACGCCACGTAGGTCGTGGCACCGGTGAGGCTGTCGAGCGCGCCGAGGTCGTTGTAGTCGTAGTTGAGGGTCTCGGCAGGCACGTCGCCCAGCTTGGGCAGGGCCACCGACGATGGGCTGCCATCGGCCGAGTAGATCGTCG
The DNA here is from genome assembly GCF_040610875.1 of Kribbella sp. NPDC003505. NCBI lineage: Bacteria > Bacillati > Actinomycetota > Actinomycetes > Propionibacteriales > Kribbellaceae > Kribbella > Kribbella sp. NPDC003505. Next base: position 917,607 of record NZ_JBEXNA010000001.1, read on the forward strand.
AGGTGGTGTACGTGCCGTTCAGACCCGGCTCGGACGCTGGGATCGTCACCGATTCGCCGGTCGGCCGACCCGCTCTGTCGTAGCCGGTGATGGCGCGCGTATAAGCGTTGCCGTTGACGAACCGGGTCGAGGAGGTGAATTGTCCCTTCGCTAAGGTGTCGTAGGTCCAGCGGGCGATCAGTGGACCCGTTTCGGACTGCTGCCGGGTCTCGGTCCGGCGGCCCAGGTCGTCGTACTTTGCGGCCACGACCTTGCCCCTGGCATCGGTGGTCGTCAGCAGTTGCCCAACCTCGTCGTACGCCATCCGCGTCTCCCCCTGGTCGGGATCGACCGTTCGAACCTTGCGTCCCAGCAGGTCGTACTCAAACGTCCACTGGTTGCCGGCGGCATCCCGGATCGACGCCTGCTCGTCGCGATTGGTGTAGGTATAGGTCGTTTGGTCATACGCGGTGTCCGACTTGTACTGACGCAGCTCGGTGGTGCGGCCGCGGGCATCGCTGATCGTCGTCGTCTTTGTCCCGCCCGCGGGCGGCGTGACGGTGACGGAGTTCCCGCCGTAGCTGGTGGTGGTCCGCCAGCGCTCCACATCGTTGGTGCCCAGCTGAATTGCGGCGGTCTGACGCTCTGTTCCGTCGTACACGGCAACGGTCGTGCTCGGCACGCGGCCGGGCTCCGGCAGAAAGAGCTGAGTGTCCGGTTCGGCGTCCGAGTTGTAGTACGGCGCTCGCGAAACGTTGACCAGCCCGCGGGAGTCGTACAGGGTGTCAGCGATGACGCGACCGGGCTGAGGGCTCGGCTGCTGGGTCTGGCGCTCGCGCAGGAATCCGTCGTACAGGACGTAGCTCCCGACCATGTTGCCGTTGGCTCGCAGGCGCTCGGTCCGGACCCAGGTCGGCCCGTCGCGCCTGACAGAGTAGGTGTGGCGGATGTTCGGGCCGTCGCCACCGGCCTTGCTGCGGTCCGGCTTCCAGACCGCCAGGAGTCGGCCAAGACCGTCGTACGTCATCGTCGTTGTGCGCCCGTTGGCGTCCTCCGTGGAGGTCGGCAGCGACCAGGCCGGGTCCAACGTCGTGGTGGTCGTGTGACCGAGCGGGTTGGTGAGCCTCGTCGTGGTGGTGAGACCGTTCATCTCAACGTACTCGGTAGTGGTGCGGCGATCCTTGGCATCGACCGTCGCCGTGATCCGGCCGTAGTCGTCGTAGCTGCGCTGCGAGGTGGCCAGGTAGACGGCCTGCCCTGCAGAGTAGTCCTTGGCCGTCTCGGTTTTGGTGACGGAGCCACGCACGGGCGCACTCCCCCATGGCTGGTCGTCGTAGTGCAGCCGGGTGTCGGTGATCGCGTCTTGGGGGTAGTTTGGAGTCGTTCCACAGGGTACGGCGACAGTCTGGACCCTGCTGGCCAGATTCATGATCCAGGCGTCTTCGTTCTTCACGTAGGTGCTCGTTGTGCAACGGTCGTCCGTGACGTCGGCCAGGTCGCCCAAGTCCTTCACCTGGGTCGCGTTCCCGTGTGCGTCGTACGTCGTGTCCACCTGCGTACGGCGATAGTTGCCACCAGTCAGCCGGACTCGTTCCGTCGTCCGGCCGGTCTCCACCTGGTAAGCCTTGACGCTGCCCTGCGTCGCCGTGAGCCGGTACCAGGGATCGTTGATCGTCCCGGTCTGTTCCCCGCCATCGGTACCGTCGTAGGCGATCTGCTCGCGGAGAAATCCACTCAACGGCTCGGCATCGGGCAGCACCGTCCCGGCAGAGTCGATGATGTTCACGGTCTTGGTTCCGCCCATGGCGGTGCGGTCGCCGTTCATCCCTCGGAAATGCTGGTAGAGCACCCTCGACTCCGGTTTGTTGGCATCGTTGGTTGGATCTCCCTTGCGAACGGCAACCTTCTCGAATCCGCGCCACTGTGACCAGGTGCGGTTCTCGGCCTTGACCAGTGGATCGTCGTCGTAGGCCCAGGCCGCGCCGCCGAGGTACTCGTAGTTCGTGACCATGTCCTTGTTGCCGCCGACCAGGTCGTCCTCGACTACCTGGGCAACGGCATACTTGTGGAACCAGTCGTTCATGGGAGTGGTTGCCGGCGGGAAATTCCAGCGGACCGGGAAGCAGCGCTTCGTGTTCTGGTCGGCTGAGGCCGGCAGCGACTGCTGCGTACAATCCGGCGCGAGGTAGTTGACGTTGATTGCGGCACCTGTCTCGGTCTTGATCGTGGTGATCCTGTACTTGTTCAACGCCGGCAGGTTGTCACCATTGGCCATGTACACCCGGTTGGCCATCATGATGCCTTCGAAGGTTGTGGCCGGCAGAACTACCGACCCCGCGGCCAGGCCAGTGTGAGTAATCCCCGTCAGGTAAAGCCCCGCGGTGGTACCGTCGCCTGGCTCGGGCCACGCGTGGGCGAACGTCCACTGGTCCACGCCACGGTATCCGCCGCCGGTCGAGATCTGCGTTGTGATCTTCGACAACCGTTTCGTCGACCAGAACGTCGGTGAGTACTTGCCTGGGCATGTCCCCGTGGTGCATTCGGTGTCCCAGGGGACGTCAGGCCAGGACTCGGCGTTGTGAATGGTGCACGTCGTTCCTGCCTTACATCGGTCGTCGGACTCAAATACCACTCGTGCCGGAGCCGGCGCGGCGTACTCCGCGCCACGCCGGAATCCGTACTCGATCCGGGCCAGCGTGCCGCCGCGCGTGTAGAACACGCCTCGCACGGCGAGGTTGACGCCGTACCGGTTGGTTTCGGGGGTGTAGAAGTAGGCCATCGCGTTCTGCTGCGGGTCGACGACGTAGTCGAGGTTCCATCGATAGGTCTGGGTGCACTGTGAGGCGTCGAACGTGCTCTCGTAGCAGGGCTCCCCAGGGTCATTCCCGAACACCGGGACGTTCCAGGCCGAGTTCGTCGTCGGCTTGCCCTCTGTCCAGTTCGGCAGCCGGTTCAGGCCGAAGAAGTACTGCGTCCCGTCAGTCGTCGTCACCCTCCAGTACTGACCGTTCTTGCCACCGTTCTCGGCCCCCTCGAGCCGATCGATCCGGGTTCCGTCGTCATTCTTGAGCCGCCAGGTGCCATTCTCGAACACGAGCTGGCTGGAGTGCTCGCCGAGCGAGAGAGTCGCGTTGTCGGTCTCCCAGCACAGATCGCCGATCTCGGTGTTCTGCCCGTTGTTGCCGCCGAGGTCGTCGGCGCAGCGCTTGTAGGCGCGCTCGAGGAATCCGGTGGACATCCCCCACCCTTCACCAATCCACGATGGCTGGTTGTTGGTCGTGGCAACCTTGCCGTCGATGGCAGACGACGAGTAGGAGGCAGCGACGCTCGGCTTGAGCCCGCCCGGCACCGGAGGCGTACGGAATTCCTGGTTCCAGGCCAGCTCACCGCCTTGGATGGAGCCCGCCCATCTGCCCGCAGGAGACAATGAGGTCGCTTTGTAGTCACCGGCCGAGCCTTCGGACGCCGCGGCGAGCACCACCATCCGGTCGGTCTGACCGACCATCACGTCGGCGGTCAGCCGACCGGTGGCTAGGTCATTGCGTACGGCGGTGACCGGGAGGGTGTCCGCCTTGTCCGCGGGGCGCAGCCGCAGACGGGAGGACCAGTCACCGCCGTACGCGTCGCGGAATGAGTTGTAGCCAACTGTCATCCGCACCGGCACCGGCGAGGTGAGGCCATCGCCGCGCCGAAGTTTCAATACCACCCCATCAACGCCCCGGCGTTCCGATTCTGCCCGGCTCAGGAGCTCTACAGTCACGTTCATGGCCTTCTCGGCCGGCCGCTCACCGCCAGCCGCGAGCCAGACCGGCAGGTTGCCGGCCTGGGTGCCGATCGCCGATCGCGTCTGACCGGCCGGGATCGTCACCTCGGCCGTCTCCGCGGCTGGCCAATCCACCTTGGCCGGCCCGCGTTCCGGAAAGGACTTGCTCGCCGGCATCACCAGCCTCGCGTCGTGGCCGGGCACGGACTTAACCTCCTGCGGCTCCGTATCCCGCTCGCCTGCCACTACGGCGGGTGGCAATGCTGCCACGGATGTTGCGCCGACGGTAACTAGCAGGGCGATCGACAACACGCCCGTGATCGCGACGGTTGCTGCCCGACCGGTGAGTCGCTGCGTGCGCATAGATGTCCCTTCAAAGGTGAAACGAAAGTGCTCGAGGTTTGCCCTGTGCGAAACTCAGACGCCAGTCGCTACGAAACCGAGCGAGCGTTCCATGATTTGGCCCTCGCAGTCCGGGTCAAGCGAGTCGAACCGATCCCCGGCCGGACCGGTCCGGCAACGGAAGAGTTCGGCGCTCGAAGGCAGGTCGGTCGGTGGCGCGGTCCAGACGTACCCAGTGATCCGAACGAACGTCTTACCCTCGCAGGCCTGGTCGGTCGAGCTGAACGCGTCATCGCCGTCCTGGCAAATCCGCAGCGCGACCCGGCCGGTACCGGACATCATCGGCACCATGCCCAGGCCGACATCGGGATCGTAGTCACTGGCGGTCCGGAGGTTGCTGCTGATCCGGTCGCCGCGGCCTCTCGAGACACTGCGAATGAGATACGTCAGGTCACGGGCGTACCCGAGTAGGCCCTCGACGATCTTGCCGTCGCAGGACGGGCTGACCGATGCGAAGTGGTTGCCGCCGACGGAGTTCAGGCAGGAAAACACTGCGACCCTGCCCTTCTGCCATTGGCTATACATCGACCAGGACGGGCCGAGTTTGGTCGCCCCGGCGCAGTCCGGCAGGCTGGACAGGAAATAGTCCGTCTCGCCGTTGCGGCAGGAATTGATCACCACGGTTCCGGTGGCACCGGAGGGTGCCGGGAGGCCCAGCGACCCCTCGTAGTGCGCACCTGTCAGCGAGACCGGTGCGGTGGTCACCACATGGTGGCCGCTCAGATTCCAGTAGCGGCTGATCTGACCTGTGTAGGAGTTGGTACGAAAGGTGACCGGCCGCCTGTACTCTGCCCGAATCTGGTCCGCGGTGCGGACACCGGCCCAGACATGGACGTCGTCGATCGTGCCGCTCCAGAAGTCGGTGTTCACCCCGTTGTACTTCCCGCGGCCGATCACCAGTGGACCAGCTGCATTCCAAGGGGTGGCCGCAGCGGTCTCGCCACTAAGGGCGCCGTTCACGTACATCCGCAACCGCTTCGCGGCAGCGTCGTACACGGCGCCGAGGTGGACCCACTCGTCCGTGGTGGGTGTCGTCGGTGAGGCCGCCGACACCCCAGAGGCCGGGCCGTTGTCGTTGGCAAGCATCAGGAAGGTCCAACGATTGGTGTCACCGCGGTACTGCAGGTAGAATCCGCTGTTCTTCACACCGTCCTGGCTAAGCACCGTCCTGGCACCAGGGCCGAGCGCATCGGGCTTTACCCAGGCAGAGGCTGTGAAGCTGCTGTCCGTCCGCACCGCCGGTCCGCTGGTCTGGATCGAGCTGCTCGTCCCATTGAACCGGAGCGCCAGCGGCCCGACCTTGCCGGTCACCGAGGTCACCCCATTTGCGACACCGACCCGATGATTACCGGAGACCTCGGCCACCACAGTGGTACCAGCCACGTCGTCGAGCGGGAAAAACGCTTCCTCCGACGCCGGGGAGACGGCCAGGTCGTGGATCTCCTCGGCCGACAGAGTGCGGTCGTAAATGCGCGCCTCGTCGATCGATCCCGGCCAATAGTCAGTAAAGATCCCCGCCCGCTTGGCGCGGCCGAACTCCACCGTGCCGGCCGCATCCCACAGCATCGTCACGTTGGCCGTCGAGGCCAACGCGCCGTCGACGTACAGCCTGCTTTGACGCAGGCCCGCGTCGTACACGCCGATCAGATGGGTCCAGCGACCGGTGATCGATGGTGTCGTCCCAGCGGATGCGCAGATACTCGAGGCCGTCGCGCTGTCCGCGTTGGCCAGGCAGAAGGTCCACTGCTTTGCGCTCGATAGGTGCTGCAGCGCGAACCCACTGGTGGTGGTCCCACTCTGGCTGATGGCTGTGTCAGTGCCACCGTCATATCTGTCAATCTTGACCCAGGCAGCCACCGTGAACGAGTCGGTTGTCCGCACCGCGGGGCCGTTGGTCGTGCTGACGTACGAAGTGCTGCCGTTGAGCATGAGTGCGTAACCGTGCCGGCCCGTCGCCCAACCGGTGTGGTTGCGGTCCAGAGTGCCGTGGTGCCGGCCGAACTCGTCGTACGCGGTCGTCTCGTCCACACCTTCCAGCCGCCAGTGCGCGATGGACGGCGTGCCGAGGCCGACGAAGAACTCGTAGCGGGTGATCGGACCTACATTGCCGGCCCGATCGACGCTGCGTACGTACAGGTCCATCGGGCCATCGTCCGGCGGGGTCACCTGGATCTGGGCCTGGCCGGCAGTAGCGGCAACGTAAGTATCAGGGTTGTCGTGCAGGCTGAACCGGAAGCCGGCCACATCGGTGTCGGTGCTACCTGCCACCAGCTCGAAGGTGCCGGTCCGGCCGACACCGCCGCCGACGGGACAGTCATCGATCCCACAGGCCGGATAGGTTGTCGAGCTGACTGTCGGGCCGGTTGTCGGGCCCTGCCTGTCGATCGTGACCTGACACCATGGACTCCACGAGCCGAAGTCCACACCATCGGTGCCCCGGACCCGGTAGGACAGCTTCGCCCCGTGCGGTGCGTCGGCCCCGGGAATCTCGATCGAGAACACCGATCCCGACGCCTTGTCAGTGGTGTCCTGCACCCCAAGGTTGGATCCGCCGCGGGTCCACCATTCGAACTGGCCGTGCACCGGCCCACCGTCGGCGTCGGAGATCGTGGCGGCCAACTGCGGCCCTCGGGCCGGCTTGGACGGGTCGTTGTCCACGTGGGGATTGACGTAAGGCTCGTTGCCTTCCTGCTCCACACAGGTCTTGGTCTCCACCGTCATGGCGGTCGGGATGTTGGGATAGGTGTTGTACGTCGTGGCCAGGTAGGCGCTGTTCGCGTCGAACTTCTTCCAGGCGTAGTTGTCCGTCTCGCTGCCGGCCTTCAGCATGATCGTTGACGTCTGCCGCCCGTTCGCCAGCGACCAGTTCACGATCGGCCGCGCGTCGAAGCCCCGCCAAGCCGCCGGGCAGGCACTGCCGCCGCCGTCAGCGCTGTTCTGGTTGCCGAGCCAGATGACGCCACCCGGCTGGTTGCCCCAGTTGGTCGCGGGGCTGACCGCGTCCGTACCGTAGGCATCGAACCACCGTCCGTTGCAGGACGGCGCATGGATGCCGAAGACCCTGAAGTCGGCCGACAGGACGTTCTTGCCACGCAGGCCCTCGGTGACGAACTGGAAGAACGACCGGTAGGTTACTGTCGGCCAACTCCAGTCCGAGAAGCCGACCTTGGCAATGCCGGCGTCGTCGTTGGCTCCGTTCCATTTCGGCTCATCGATTTGGCGCCCGTTGATTACTGCCACCTCCGTCCACCCGTCACGCGGCGCCTGCAACGGGGGATCGATGTACACCGGCCACTGGGTCGTCTTGCCGGTGAGCATCCGAAGGTCGGGCTTCAATACCAACTGGGCGCCGGCCACCCGGATGGTGCCCACCGCCCGTCGCGACCACTGCGTGGGCCCGGTCGCCAGGCTGGTGGAGACCCTCTCCAGCGGCGCGGCCCGGGTGGCGGGCGGTCGTGGCGTCGAGTCCCACATGACCGGCGCGGACGAGCCGAGGACCATTTTGCCGGTGCTGTCCACGATCTGAGGGTTGCCCGATTTGTCGATGCGGTAGGACAGCCCGACGGACGTCGACAGCCCGAACCGCAGCTCGCGCAGGGCCGGATTCGCGGCCGCCTGCGGCGACTTCACAACCAGGACCTGGGTGAAGCCCTGGACCAGGGCACGAAGCCGCAGATCGACCCCAGGCAGCACTTCACGGTAGGTGGCGGTGTCACCGCTCAGCACCGGCTTGCCCAGCTCGCGCGGCCACCGCAGTGTCACTCGCTGGCTGTTGTCGCCCAGCGACACCAGCGCGTCCCGCCCGCCTCCAGAGAAGGTCAGCGGCAGTGACGTGGCAACGGGACCGACGGAGCCGTCCGCCCGGACCACAAGGTGAGTGTTCACCGCCGCCCAGCCGGATCCCTGCCGGACCCGGACTGGCACGGCGAAGGTCTTTGCGGTGAAGGTGCCATCGGGGTTCGCCGTCACCGTCGTAGTCTCGGACCGTTTCGAGGTCACCTCGACGCTTCGGTGGAGTCGTTTCGCGTCGGACATCGCGCGCTCCTCCGAGCCAACCGGCGGCACGAGGTCCGCTGATGCGGGAACCCCGGCCGGCGCGTCCGAGTCGGCCGCGACCTGCCTTGCGGTGGCGACCAAGCCCACCGAGGTCAGCACCGCAGTCGCCACCAGTGTAGACAGAATACGCCGCACCAACACGGCCCCTCCAAGGGAACGTAGGGCCGGGGCGGGCCTCCAGAGCGATCAGGTCAGGCCAACTATGGCGACGGCCGCCTACGGTCAGCCTTCATGGCGCTCACGGCGGCCGGGCACGTCCACGCCGACCCGGCTCATCGCTTCAGACAAGGAGCCGGGAGTCGCGCCGCGTTACTAGTGGTTGCGACCGTTGGTTCGTTCTGTTAGGCGGCGAGCGGTGTGGGGGTCGTGCTTGCCGAGTCGTCTGAAGTAGTTTGTTGAGGTCGGTGCGGTTGAAGGTCCAGTCGAAGGGGCTGGCGGTGCGGCTGTAGCGGTCCTGGAAGGCCAGCAGCCGTTCTGCCACGGCGCTGAGGTCGGTGAAGTTGTCGGGAGTGAGCGCTTTGCGTTGCACGGCGGAGAAGTAGATCTCGACCTGGATCGACCACGACGCGTGCACGGGCAGATGGACCATATGCGCGTCGGAGTAGGCATCGTTAAGCCGTGCCGCCGCGGCCCAGTTGCGGTGGAAGGCGCCGTTGTCGACAACCCAGAACACTCGCCGGGCGCTGGCATAGGGCTCCTGCGACATGACCTGGTCCACCCAACCAGCTGACAGAGCCGACCGCCCGGTGCGACCACTGCCGCGCGCCAGTTGCGGGATCAGTCGACGCTGTTTCGGCAGCACCCCGGCTGGTCGGTCGTGCCGTCGAGTCCCACATGACCGGCGCGGACGAACCAAAGACCATCGTTCCTGCGCCGTCAACGATCTGAGGGTTTCCGGACTTGTCCACGCGGTAGGACAGGCCGGGCGACATCGATAGCCCGAATCGCAGCTCGCGCACAGCCGGGTTCGCGGCCGCCCGCGGCGACTTCACCACCAGAACCTGGGTAAACCCCTGGGCGAGTGCACGCAGGCGGAGATCGACTCCGGGAAGCACCTCACGGTACGTCGCCGTGTCGCCACTCAACACCCAGCGGCCGCAACCACTGCAGGCTGACTTGCCGGCCCTTGTGTCCGAGCGAGACCAGCGGCTGGTGTCCGCCAGCCGAGAAGGCCAGCGGAAGTGCGAGGGCTGGGGTTCGACGGAACCGTCTGCGCGGATCCTCAGGTCGGTGTTCACCGCCACCCACCTCGATCCCTGGCGCACCCGGACCGGCACGGCGAAGGTCTTCGCCGTGAAGGTCCCGTCCGGGTTCGCCGTCACCGTCGTGGTTTCGGACCGTTTCGATGTCACCTCGACGCTCTGACCGAGGCGTCGGGCGTCAGCGCTGGCACGCGCCGCCGACCCCAGTGGCGCTACCGAGCCGACCGCAACCCGCGCATCTGACGGCGGGTCGGAGTCCGCCGTCACCTTTCGGTGGGTGGCGACAACGCCCACCGAAGTCAGCACCGCAACAGCCACCAGGGCAGGCAGGACCCGCCGCACCATCAACAACTCCTCGGTCGAAGAAGCGAGGTCGAGGCGAACCTCACAAACGCACATGCGCACGATCTGGACGCGCGCCTTCACGATGCCTTCACCGAGGCATCAGTCAGGCAGGCAGCATGGGTGGCCGCCGGTATCCCGGTGCGATGCCGCTCGACTCGAGGCCACGCGCGATCGCCAGCAAGGTCGTATCGGACCAGCGCGGGCCGACCAGTTGCAGGCCGACCGGGAGTCCGGCGGAGTCCAGTCCCGCCGGTATGGTTACGGCAGGCAGGCCGGTCAGGCTGGAAAGTGCGTACAGGAATCCCTGCTGGTAATACGGAACCCGCTGCCCGTCGATGTCCAGCGAATCGCCGTCGGAGTGAGGGAAGGCCACCGTCGCCGCAGCCGGCATCAGCAACGCATCATGGTCCTGGAAGAAAGCGTCCCAGGTGGCGATCAGGATGTCTCGCTGATGTAGAGCAGTCAAATAGTCGTTCAGCCCGTGATTCTCGGGGCTGCCGGTCAGCGTATTGAGCAGATCGCCGAACAGTTCCAGCTGCCCGCGCCAGTTGAGGTCGGGCAACTCCTCGGCGACCTGACCGCCGCCGTCCGACACGCCCTTGGCAAATTCGCGCACCGTGTCGCTCAGTACGGCGGCAATCGGCGCGCCCGGCAGTGTAGGCGCGACGGCCAGGCGGAGTGCTCCCGGGGATACCTCGGGCCGATGGTCGAACGGTACTGGCGAGACCTCCGCGTCGTACCCGTCCGGGCCGACCACAATCGATATCAGTAGTTCGAGGTCGTCGAGACTACGAGCGATCGGTCCGACGCAGGCCATTACTCGGACCGGCCGCGGTCCCGGGGTACGCAGGAAGCCCGTGAGCGGTACCCGGTGCTCGGTCGGCTTCAGCGAGTACACACCGCAGAACGCCGCGGGTTGCCGCAGGGAACCGGACAGATCAGAGCCGAAGTCTCCCGGAGTGAGTTCGGCCGCGACCGCGGCCGCCGCACCGCCACTGGAACCACCGGACGTGCGGTCGAGGTCCCAGGGGTTATTGGTCCGACCGAAGATTGCGTTGGCGCTCTGATAGTCGGCGAGCCAGGCCGGCACGTTGGTGTGCCCGATCAGGTTGGCCCCAGCCTCCCTCAAGCGCGCAGCCACCGTGCTGTCGATCTCGGCCACCTGGTCGAGGTCCGCCGTTCCGACGGTCGTCCGCAGGCCCGCCACGTCGTGGGCATCCTTGAGCGTCAGCGGTACCCCGTGGAGGGGCCCAACGGGTTTGCCCTCGGCCCAAGCCTTGTCGGCCGCCACCGCCCGCGTCCTGGCGCCCTCCTCGTCGAGCGACACCACGGCGTTCAGACTCTCGTTGTGGTGCGCGATGTGGTCCAGGTAGGCGTCCACCACTTCCGTCGCCACCAGGTCGCCGACAGCCAGCGCCCTGGACAGATCGACCAGTGAGAGAGCTTGGATGTTGTTCATGATCACGTCCGGTGACTCGAGGTGTTGCTGCTGGTTCCGTACTCGCCACTGTCCGGCTAAGTCACTCACCAGCACATGAGGCACATGACCTATTCGGTCGCCTGACGCTGGCCAAGATCGAAGAGCCGTAAGCGGTGCGCCGTGGCGGCAGCCTCGCCTCGCGAGGCGACGCCGAGCTTGGCGAGGATGTTCGAGACGTGGACGCTGGCCGTCTTGGGCGAAATGAACAGTTCGCCGGCGATCATGCGGTTACTTGCGCCGACGGTGATCAATTTCAGCACCTCGAGTTCGCGCGCGGTCAGGTGGAACGGCTCATCGACGACATCCGTTGCCGGCGAGTCGCTGAGTTCGATCCGCATCCGGCCGGCCAGCCTGGCGATCTGCTGGTGGAGTACTCGCGCGTCGATCGTTCCGGCGAGAGCAGCAGCCTCACGCAATGCCGCTGCCGCTCCGGCGCGGTCGCCCAGTCTTGCCGCCGCCAACGCCGACCTCATCAAGGCATACGCCTGCGGATATGGGCGGGCCAGCGCGGCCCAGGACGCAGCGGCCAGGTCCCAGGCAGCTGGATCCGTGCCGCGGGTCAGCTCTGCTGCGAACACCTGAGCATACGCACGCTCCACCGGCCAAGGCGTAGGAGTCGTGGCGGCGATTGCCTCAATCTCTCCCGTTGCCCCTGCCTCGGCGCACACCCGGGCCGCGGCTGCCAGCAGTGGCCACAGATAGCGCGGATCCGCGCCGCGTCCAATGGAAGGCACGGTAGCCGCCACCGCCAGCGCACCATCGGAGTCGCCCTCGGTGTATCGACCATCCAGCTCGAGCTGTGCCCGCGGCAGTGTTTGCTGGGCCTCGTCGTGCGGATCGGACAGCTCCGCCAACTCCTGGAGCGTCCGAGCGACGACGGCAGCCTCGCCGCGGGCAACGGCAACGCGGCCGCGACACAGCAACAGATTCACCCGCGCGTACGGCGCGGGGTCCATGTCGAGCGCGCGCTGAACAACGTCGAGAGCCTCGTCCCATAGGCCACCGGAGACGAGCGACTCCGCCAGGTTCTGGGCGATCAACTCCGCAATGTACCGGGCGGAGCCCAGCTGAGACGTCCTGAGCAGACCGGCCCGCCCGGCATGGATCGCCTCGCGATGGTTTCCGCGGCTCTCGTGCGCATGGGTCAGACCGACGTACGCCAGCAGTTCGAGGCGGACCGATCCGGAGCCTGCGGCCAGCTCCAGCGCCTGCTCGAGCAGAGGGATCGTGTCCTCGCCCTCGCGGGTCCCCAGGTGAGCTCGAGTGATCAGCGCCTCAGCCCGGATCTCGTCGTTCGCAACTGTGGCAGCCAGGTCGGACAGTTCGAGGCTGAATGGCATGGCCTCGTCGCGCAGGTCGTGCCGCATCAACACCCGGGCCAGCTGGCCAAGTGCCTGGGCCCGTGTCCGGCTCGGCCGACCTGCGAGCCGCAACGCCGCCTGCAGGTCGTCGAGCTGGCCTGGTTGCAGTCTCTCCTGACGGAGTTCAGCTCGTCGAATCAACAGGGCCGCCAGCCGCTCCCCTCCGTCGGCCCCTAGCTCACCGACCGCGGTTTCGACCAAGGTCAGACCGCGCTCCGGCCGACCTGCCCACAGGGCCGCCTCAGCGGCGAGTTCGAGCACGCCGACGTGGTCGACCCCCGTCTGCGCGGCGGCATCCGGGGCGGTCGCCCAGAGCCGCAGGACCTGCTCCAGCATGCGCAGCTGCTCCGCATGACCAAGGCCACGCCGAGCCTCGTCCGCAGCTGCCCACGCTGCGTGCAATGCCCGTTCGTCATCGTGAGCAGCCTGCCAGTGGACCGCCAATCGAGAGGCGCTCCCGACCTCACGATCCAGGTCCGGGGTGGACTCGAGCGCCTGGGCGACGGCCCGATGCCAGAGTGCGCGTTCACCCGCCAGCAGGTCGGCGTCGATCGCCTCGCGGATAAGCGCATGCCTGAACCTATACCCGTCGCCGTCGTTGATCATCACATTCGCTGCGACGGCGGAGCGAAGCGCCTTGGTCAGGCTCGAGTCGTCCAGGCCGGTGACGGGCACCAGCAGCCGGTGACTCACGCGGCTACCACCCACCGCCGCCGCACGGAGAACCTCCTGAGTCGCGTCGGGCAGACCCCGCGCGATCTCGAGTAGCAAATCGCGCAGGGACAAGGGCAGCTCTGTTCGGACGGCGCCGGCCGCAGTCGTCATCGCTTCGGTGAACAACGGCACTCCGGCGCCGCGCTCGTACAGCGACGCGACGACGGAGGGCGGCGCCGCACGGCCGAGGATGCCTTCTAGTTGGTCCGCCACCTCGAGCCGGGTCAACCGCGGCAGATTCAGCGCGGTGACGGCGCCTGATCGGACCAGCCGAGTCAACAGCAGACGCAGCGGATGCCCCTGGTGCAGGGCTTCCGATCGGAAGGTGACGATGATCAACGCCGCGCAGTGGCGGAGATTGCCAGTCAGGAAGCTGAGCAGATCACGTGTCGAGTCGTCCGCCCATTGAGCGTCCTCGATCACGAGCACGATCGGCTGCTCCCCTGCCAGCGTCTCGAAGAGCCGAAGGAACACCTCGAAGAGCCGCGCCCTCGCCATCTCCGTGGCCGTGGCTCCCAGATCCGGTGAGCCGAACTCGGGCAGTATCCAGCCCATCTCGGGTGCGCCGCCAGCCAAGTCCTTGACGCATTCGACGCCGCGGAGCCGAACAAGTTCACGCACAGCACCCACGAACGGCGCGTATGGCAGGGCCGCCTCGCTCAGCCCGACACAGTTGCCGATCAGAACGATCGTCTCGCCGTCGACCCATGCGACGAACTCCTGGACGAGGCGCGTCTTACCCCCACCGGCCTCGGCTCCGAGCAGCAGCACGCGAGATTCACCGCTGGCTACGTCACCGTACGCCGAGCGCAACGCCGCCAGCTCGGCCACCCGTCCGCAGAATCGAGGACTCAGCAGGTTCGCGGAATCGGCACTGGTCATCACAATGCTCCGATCAGGCGGCGGAGCTCGCCGCGACTCAACTGCGGATTGTCCGGCGCCTCGTAACGGTCGAGCAGCAGCAACGCACGTTCCCATCTCCGAAGCGCCGCCTCCCGTCTCCCCAGAACCTGCTCCGCACGGCCGAGATTGCGGAGGGTGAACGCCTCACTCCACCCGCTCCCCATCTGACGATGGATGGTGATCGCGCGAGTGAAGCAACGAGCGGCCGCGTCGTGGAGTCCCAGTGCCATCTTCGCCAGGCCCAAAGTGTCGGTACAGGTCGCTTCCGCCGTCAGATCGCCTTGCCTGCGATTGATTTCCACAGCCTGCGCTGCTGCTCGGGCCGCAGCGTCGAACCGGGCCATCTGCAACTGAGTCGTCGCGAGGTTGTTCAGGATCGACGACACGGCGGCCGGCTCGCCTGTTTGCCGGGCGAGGGCGAGTGCTTGCTCCTGCGCGGCCATTGCCAGTTCCGGGCGCCGGTCGAGTTCGTGGACCATGCCGATGTTGCCCAGTGCGGTCGCCTGACCCTGCACGTCGCTGATCGCCCGGAACAGCTCCAGAGCTCGCTCGCATCGTCTGATCGCATGTTCGTACTCGCCGAGACGACCGTGCGAGGTACCGAGGTGATTCTCGGCCACTGCCTCGGCCAACATGTCGCCATCAGCCCGCGCGGCGTCGACGGCGAGCTGGTGCAGCTCCAGTGCCTCCTCCGGCGGGCGCCGGGTCAGGAGATATCTGAACAGGCTCCGGATCACGGTGACGACAACCTGACCTCGCCGGCCGTCGACGGCGCCCCGGACGATTCTGAGAAGGGTCGGGTATTCCGAGTCCAGCCAATCCATCGCCTGCCGCGCGTCGTTGAACGTCAGCGGCACCACCCCGGGAGGCGGGCCGTCGAGCCGGGTCGAGGCGGTGCGACCCTGATCGGTTTGGGCGCGAGCAGCTTCGGCCGAATGCAGGTACCAGCTCGTGATCCGCTCTTTCGCGGCGTCACCTTCGCCCGCAGGCCCCGTGAGCGCGCACTCCGCCGCGAAGGCGCCAACCAGGTCGTGCACCGCATATCGCCGCGGCGCGATCTGGCGAGTCAGATGCGCATCCTCCAGAAGATCCAGCAGTCTGGCCGCGGTCGACAGACTCCTTTCGGCCAGCGCAGCCGCCGCCGGGAGGCTGATAGACAGGCCGGGATGGAGACCGAGCAGCCGGAACATCCGGGCCACCTCCGATCCGAGCGCCACGTACGAGGCCGTCAACACTGTGCGTACGCTCGTCAACTGATCGTCTCCGGTGTCGAACGAATCGAGACGGCGCCGCTCTCCACGTAGCTCCTCTAGCAGGCCGTCGAGCGAAAGGTGCGGACTACGCCCGGCTCGCTCAGCCACGATCGCAAGAGCCAGCGGAAGGTCGTCACAGAGCTGGGCGAGCTCGTCGACCGCGGACCCACACCGGCCCGACTCCGTACGCGCGCCGGTCAGCAAGGCGCGAGACTCCTCTCGAGAGAGTCTGTCGACCGCGATGCGGATCGCCCCCTCACGAGCCGTCAGGCTCCGCAGCTGGCTGCGGCTGGTCACCACCACCATGCCCGTGCCGGGCAGCAACGGCCTGATCTGGTCCACGTTGCGCGCGTTGTCGAGCACCAGGAGTACGCGTCGATCCGCCAGAGTCGTTCGTAGCAGCGCGCTGCGGCCGTCGATACTCGGCGGAATGTGCGCCGCTGGGACTCCAAGGCCGCGAAGCAGCGAGTCGAGCGCTTCCGCGGCGCTCAAGGGCTCGCCCGGCCCGTACCCATGCAAGTCGATGAACAGCTGCCCGTCCGGGAACGTCACGGTCATCTGGCGAGCCCAGTGCACGACCAGACTCGTCTTACCGACCCCACCCGCGCCGTGTACGTTCGTGATCACACAGGCCGTCGTCCAGTCCTCCGCCATGGCCGAGCGCAGAGCGGACAGGTGTTCGGTACGTCCGATGAAGTGTGTGACGTCGGACGGCAGTTGCCGCGGTCTGACGGGAGTTCGGATCGGCGGTGGCCCAGGATCAGCCTTGAGCAGATCAGCGTGCAGGGCGCGCAGTTCGGGGCTCGGATCGACACCGAACTCGTCAGCGATGCGCGTCCTAACCTCTTCGTAGGACTTCAGCGCCTCAGCGTGCCGGCCAGTGCGATCCAGCACCTCGATGAGTCGCGCCCACAAAGACTCGCGGAGCGGGTACGTCTCGATGAGGTCGCGTAGCTTTGCGACCAGCCCGTCGTACCGCCCGTCAGCAAGGTCACAGTCGATTCGGTGCTCGATCACACTGAGGTACGCGTCTGTCAGCCGGATCCCTGCAGTTGCCTTGAGCAATGGTGAGGCAACGCCCTGGAACGGTTCCCCACGCCACAGGGCGAGAACGTCCAGCAGATCGCGACCAGCTGAAAACTCAGCCGTGGCCTTCAGCAACCTGAGACTATCGACGTCGTCGACGGCACAGGTGAGCCGGTAGCTACCCGACACGGTTTCGATCCATTCCGCACCGATCAACGCGCGCAACCGCACGACTGCGATCTGCAGGCTGCGGCGGGGGTCGGAAGGACGTTCGTGCTCCTCCCAGGTCGCCGCGATCAGGTGGTCGGCAGGGACGGGGTCCGCGGCGCGCATCGCCAGCGCCGCGAGCAGGGCACGAAGCCGTCCCGCCGGGACATCCAGCGGCTGACCGTCCCTCATGACCTCGAACGGTCCAAGCAACCTGACTTCCAAGCCAACACCCAACGCCCTGACCTCCCACGAATCCGTCAACGGCATCGCATTGCCTAGCCTGCCGTTGGCTTGTCTGTTCGCCGGAGCTGCTCAACTGCGGCGAGGTTGCCCAACGCAACGGCTACATCGTCGACGGTGCCCACCGTCTTCGACGCGGTGTAGCTCCGACCGAACGCACCTGCCGCTTGAGGGTCACGCTCGCAGAGATACACGTGAAGGCATTCGACCAGGGCACAGGCCAGCCCGTGATAGCCGACCGCAACGGACTCGAGAGCGACGGCGACCAGCGTCGCGTACTCGACCTCAAACCACTTCGAGACCTGGTTCCGGTTGTCGAACGTCAGGGGTGAGGTGTCCGCCGCGGGGGTGATCGGTACTGCCCCGACCGTCGGAACTGAGATCTTCCGTCGAGCCGCATCGGCTGAAAACACATACCAGGTGAGAACCCGCCGTACAGCAGCGGTCCTACGGAGTGGCGACTCGGACAGAACCGCCCTTTCGATAGCGAAGCGGCGAACGACGTCGTGGAAGTCAAATCTGCCCGGTGACAGCTCCCGTAACAGCCGAGTCCGCACCAGGCGGCTGGTCAAGCGAGCTGCTTCGTGGACCGGAAGGTCCGCGATGACCGCTGCGGCGGGCAAACCGAACGGCACGCCGGGATGCAGGCTGAGCAGCCGGAACAACCTGCCTGTCTCGTCGTCGAGCGTCCGGTACGACGATGCCAATGCGGCGCGGACGCTCGCCGAGGCGTCTTGTTCCGTCCCGATCACGTCGGATGTGGTCTGCTCACCTCTCAGCTCCGCCACCAAGTGCCGGCCGTCGCCCGAGTCCGTGAGCCCGGCGACGACCGCCAAAGCCAGCGGCACTCGATCGCAGAGATCCGCGAGTTCGGCCATCACGCCTGCGGAGTAACTGACCGGCGAGTCCGCTTGTGCCAGCAGGCTCAGCGAGTCACCGAACGACAGACAGCCGAGGTGGAGCGATGCACTGCTCCCGAGATCCACAATCGCGCGGAGCGGCTCGCGGCTGATGACGACGACCAAGCCGGCACCTTGGGACAGGAACGCCCTGACCTGATCCGCGTCGGCTACGTTGTCCAGTACCAGCAAGATCCGCCTGGCCGTCAAGGTCGACCGCAGCAGGGCTACCCTTGTGTCCACGCTCGCCGGGAGATGACCCCGCTCGAGCCCGAACGCCCCAAGGAGAATCTCCGCGGCCTCCCCCACCGAGGTTCGGTGACCAGCCCCGTACTGCTCGAGATCGAGATAGACCTGGCCCTCAGGAAACCGATCTTTCACGCGGTGAGCCCAGTGGATCGCCAGCGTGGTCTTGCCCGCTCCACCCGGGCCGTGGATCAGGATCGTCCCGGCGCCTTCGTCCAAGGCCGTGTCGAGCCTCGTTACCTCGTCGACTCGCCCAACGAACCGCGGGTCGCAGGATGGCAGGCTGGTCGGCATCGGCCCGTCGAAGCCATCGCTGAGAACCCCCGGGCCGCCCGCTCGGACCAGCTCGGAATGAATCAGTCGGAGTTGAGGTCCGGGGCCGACGCCGAGCTCGTCGGTGACTCGGCGATTGAACAGGTCGTAACGGTCGAGCGCGTCCGCTCGGCGACCGCACCTGGCCAGGGCGACGATCAGCCGTGCCCACAACGACTCCCGGAGAGGGTGGGCTGCCGCCAGTTCTTCGAGCTCAACCAGACCGTCCCGGTGCCGCTCGGCCGCGATATCCAGATCCGTCAGTCGCTCGATCATGGCCAGCCGAGCCTCCACCAGTGGCGGTGCGACCGCCGCGAGCAATTCGGAGGATCCGACCCCAGTCAGAGGGTCGCCGCGCCAGAGGGAAAGGATCTCAGCGACCTCACTCCGGTCGTCACTCCGCAGCTCCGCCTGCCGTGCGAATCTCAAGGCGTCTACCTGATCGCGCTCAATCTCGAGAACATATCCCGCGTCGACTGCCCTGATCAGTTCCTGCCCGACGACCGCACGCAGGCCCTGGACACACGATTCGACGGTGCGTGCCTCGGGCAGCGATCCCGAGTCTGCCCAGACCAAAGCCGCCAGGTCGTCGACGGCGACGACTTCACCGGGGTGCAAGGCCAGGCCCACCAGTACGGCGCGGTGCCGTTGCGTGCGAAGCTCGACCGGTCGGCCGTCGACCAGCACCTCGAACGGGCCCAGCAGCCGGATCTCGATCTCGGCCATCGCGGCCTCACGCCGCGTGCTCGTGGGGAGCCGCCTGCTGGACACTCCGCAGTTTGCGGATCGGCGAGCAGAGGATCCACAGAGTCGCCGTTGCCAGTCCCACTGCTCCGGCAAGCATCGTCGGGCTGTTGCCGAGCCGGCTTGCGAGCAGCCCACCGCCTACGGCGCCAACGGGGATGCCACCCCAGGTGATCAGGCGGTACGCCGCGTTGACTCGCCCACGGAGGTGGATCGGCGCGGCCACCTGCCGGATCGTGATCGCATGGGCGTTCGAGATCCCGATGCCGATGCTCATCACGAAGAACACCCCTATCAACAACTCGAAGGCCCATGCCGCCAGTGGAGCTGCCAGGAATGCCGCCAAGGGGGCTGTGTTGCCGAGCGCGAGAGCCGCGAGCAGGACCCTGCCGTAGCTCCACCGCGCGGTGAGTCTGCTGCCGAACCAGGCACCGGCGAAAGACCCCGCTCCTCCGGCCACCAGAATCGCGCCGAGACCAGCCGGTGAGATCGACAGGTCACGCACCGCATACAGCATGAATCCGATAGTGAAGACCTCCTGAAACACGTTGAAGGTCGTGGCACCGCCGAGCAGGGCGCGCAGGTAGGCGTTGGAGGCGACAACCCTGAAGCCCAAGGCGACCTCGCGCACAGGCGATCGCCGCGTGCGTTCCGGCACCTGCTCGTCAACCGTGATCCGGCTCAGGCTGATGGCCGACAGCAGGTAGGTCAGAGCATCGCCCGCCAGTGCGATCGGCGCGGTCAACGACTGGACCAGCAGGCCGCCGATACCGCGTCCACCGATTTCCGTCGCCGACTGCGTCGCGGCGATCTTCGCGTTCGCATCGGACAGTTGGTCTACGGTGATCACCGCGGGCAGGAAGGCGAAGTCGGCCATTTGGTAAAGCACGGTGAGCACACCGGCACCAAAGATCAGTGCGCAGAGCAACATCATGGACGCTGCGTCGAGCCATAACGACAACGGGATGAGCGCGATCAACGCAAACCGCCCTAGATCGGCGCCGATCATCAGCGGCCGGCGCCGGCTGCGATCGACCAGAAGGCCGAGCGGCAGGGCCGCCAGCAGGAAGGGCAGGAACTGGGCTACCCGAAGCAGCCCCAGCTCGCCCGGGCTCCCAGACAGCGTCACCAGCACGAGCAATGGCAAGGCGAGCTCGCTGATCTCGGAGCCGAACGACGACACCGTCGATCCTGTCCACAACCAACGGAAGCCCTTGCTTGCCCAAGCACTGGTCACCAGCTCGGGCCGCTGGCCAGTGGCGTGCACCAGCGGGTGCATGGACGCGTCGCCTGATCCCACAGCGAACCTCCCCCATATGGAACGGTCAACTGGAGCATGTTCGTAAGCCTCCGGCCCGCGCATCGGGCATCTGCCCTATCCACGAACCGTCACCACGCCGGTTGTTACGGCCGCCCCCTGTACGACACCAGCGGCAAGCTAGCCTGCTGGGAACCCTGTCGGCCGGCACCGCCCATCGCCGTTCATGTCTCTGGAGGAGTGCCTTGAACCGCCGTGTGAGCCCCCTCATGGCCGGACGCCAAGCCGAGCTGGACCTGTTGATCGAGGCGTTCAAGGATGCCGGCCAGGGCAGTACTCGGACGGTGCTGATCAGCGGTGAAGCCGGCGTCGGCAAGACCAGGCTGATCCGTGAATTTTCCGACCGGTTGCCGTCCGGAACGCGCTATCTGTCCGGAGCCTGTCCGGACCAAAGCGACGCCGGACTTCCGTACGCGCCGTTCCGGTCCATGCTGCGGGACCTGGCCCGCGAGTACGGTGCGTCCGGGATCGCCGCCCTGATCGGGGAGCCGAGTCGGGACGAGCTCGCTCGTCTCCTGCCTGATCTCGGCGCCACCCCTGTCACGGACGACTCCGCCCTGGCCAAGGCTCGGATGTTCGAGGCTTTCCGGTCGGTGGTCGAATCGATGTGCGCCGCCGGAACGTGTGTCCTTGCCGTCGAAGACGCACACTGGGCCGATCCGGGGACTCAGGACTTGCTGAGCTATCTGGTCTCGACGCTGAACGATTCCCCGCTCCTGGTCCTGGTGTCCTTCCGCGCGGGAGAGGCTCAGACAACGAATCATCTGCGCCGCATACTCACCGAGTTCGGCCGCCTCGTACAGGTCGTTCGGCTCGAGCTCGGCGGACTGACTCAGGCTGAGATGGCGGAGCAGCTGAGGGGAATTCTGGGCGAGTCGGCCGCGCCCGAGGTAGTGAGCCTCGTCCACCGCCTCAGCGAAGGTGTACCGCTGTTCGCCGAGGCCTTGATCAGCCCGGACGGCTCGGTTCGGAGCGGCCTCCCCGATTCACTCCGTGACCTGCTCATGAGGATGGTCGAGGATCTGCCGCCCGGGACTCGGCAACTCCTCAAAACGATCGCGGTCGGTGGGTCGGCTGTCGACCACGAGGTTCTGGCCAAGGTCTCCGGGCTGCAGACCGCGGAGCTGACGACCGACCTCGGCCCGGCGGTCAGCACGCAGGTGCTGCTTGGATCCGTCTACGGATACGCGTTCCGCCATGGTCTCATCCGTGACTCGATAGTCGCTGACTTGCTACCTGGCGAGACTCTCCACCTTCACCGGCGATACGCGGAGGTTCTCACCGAGATCGGCAGCGACGATCCGCACACCTGGCAGTCAGCTGCGATCGCCCAGCACTGGCTGACCGCCCGCGAGCCCGAACGCGCCTTCGAGGCCGCATGGTTCACCTACCGCAACGACGAGGTTCGAATCGGTGCTACCGAAAAGCTGCAGCTGCTCGAAATGGTCCTCGACCTGTGGAACCAGGTCAGTAAGCCGTCAGAGGTCGCACAAGCGAGCCGTCTCGACGTCCTGGAACTCGCGGCCGACGCGGCCAGTTGGGCCTGCGAGAGCGAGAAAGGTCTAGACCTGGTCGCGCAGGCTTTCGACGAACTGGCCGAGCGGTACGAGCCCGAGCGGGTCGCCCTGCTCCTGCTCGAGCGTGGCGTGATGCGGCGCCAGTCGATAGTTCCGGGCGAACTTGAGGATTTCCAGAACGCCGTCCGGCTTGCCACCGAGCCGACCCCACTGCGTGGCGAGATACTAGGGCAGCTGGCTCGCGCCCTGATCGTGCGCGGACGCGACGACGAGGCTCGATGTCTCAGCGCTGAGCTCGCTGCGCTTGCGGACCGGCTGGCCGCACCTGATCTGCGTCTGGAGCACAGCATCGTCTCTGGGGCGCTCGCTGTTCGCGACGGTGGCGATCCCCAGCATGCCTTTAGAGACACTCTCGCCGAGGCGCGAGCGAGCGGGTCAGGAGATGCCGAAATCCTGGCCTCTATCTGGTTTCTGCGCGCGCTGAGCAGCCGCGGTCAGTACTCGGCCGCGGTCGAGCACGGCCGAATTGCGCTCGCCCGGACCATGGAGCTCGGCAGGCCTCAGTACGCCGGATCGGTGGTGGCGAATCTGCTCGCGAATTGCCTTGTCGCGGTCGGGCAGTGGGACGAGGTCGCAGAGGTGATCGACGGCGCACTGCTGATGCGACCAACGATCAACGAGCGGATGAAGCTCTTGATCTGCGGCGGCATTGTCGCCGTCGCCCGCGGAGACCACGACACGGCGTCCCGCGTCGCACAGACGCTGAAGCCTCCGATCGGCGTGGACGACGACGGCTCCTATCGGCTGAACCGTATGCGCTTCCTCATCGAGCACGCGGCGGCGGAGGGACGAGCCGACGACCTGGCGGGACTGGCTTCAGAACTGCCTTCCGCGATGCAGAACGCGGATGCCAGTGAGGTCTGGCCAGCCGTGATGGCAGCTGCACTGGCTCTCGCGGACATCGCCGCGGACCTTCCCAAGGACCTTGAGGTGTCGGCGGCCAAGCTCAGACGATTGGGGCCTCTCGAGACAGCCTACGCGGAGACGGTCGCGGCCTCCGCTCTCGCTCTGCCCGCAAGCGATGCAGCCGAGCGCTGGCTGTCCGTGGCGCGGCAATGGCTGGGCCTCGGGCAGGGCTACAACCGAGCGCAAGCCCTCGTGCGTGCTGCCGCAGCGCTCGTCATGGCAGACGAGCGCCACACCGCCAAGCCCCTCCTGGTCGAGGCCGCTCAGATCTCGCGAGACCTCGCCGCCCGCCCGCTGACCGGTCGGATCACCGCGCTGGCGCGACGCGCGAGAATCTCGCTGGGATCCGACGAATATGTGCCGAGGGCTCCCTTCGGTCTGACCGAGCGGGAGAATGAGGTACTACGCCTACTGGTACGCGGACTCAGCAATCGCGAAATCGCGGCAGAGCTGACCATCTCGCCGAAGACAGCCGGGGTTCATATCTCCAACATTCTCCGGAAGCTCGACGTGCCCACCCGGGCAGCCGCCGCCAGCGCGGCCCACCGGCACCACTTGCTGTGATGGGCGCCGGCCGATACAGCGATCGGCCGATGCCGGCGCCGTAGGTTTACGTGGATTGTGGCGGCAGGTTCGAGGACACCAGGGTGTGTGAGTGAGGACGTGGTGGATGAACGTCACTGTCTTGTGCGATGCGGTGGCGGTGTTTCCCGAAAAGGTGGAGGACGCACTGCCTGGATGGTGTGCGGCGCATCAGCGATGGACCGAAGAACACCTGCCGGGCAACGTCGCCGCCACCGGTGGATGGTCGCTGCATTTCCACAGCTATCTGGTGACCGACCAGTCCAGCGCGGTGCTGGTGGACACCGGCGTCGGACCAGCGGGCGGGGAGGCCGCCCGCTGGTTGGGTACGTCAGGTCGGCTACCTGATCTCCTTGCCGCCGCCGGGGTTGACGCCGGCGAGATCGACACCGTGGTCCTCACGCACATTCACCTGGACCACGTCGGCTGGAATCTGGCCGCCGACGTACCGCGATTCAACAACGCGACCTACGTAGTGCAAGCCACCGAGGTCGAGCACGCCCGCGGATCGGCAACGTACGAGAAGCTGATCCTTCCGATCGTGAAGTCCGAGCAGCTGCGGACGGTCTCAGGTGAGGTATCGATGGGCACCATCCGGTTGCTGCCCACTCCCGGTCACACTCCCGGTCACCAATGTGTTGTCACGCCATCGGCCGTACTGGGCGGGGACGTCTTTGTCCATCCTGCACAAGCGCGGTGGCCAGAGCTCAGGTATGTCTACGAGCAAGAACCTTCGGTCGCCGTCACCTCACGCCACGAGATTCTGTTGCTGGCCGCCTCCCTCGGGATTCCGATCGCAGCAGCACATCCACACACTGCCCTCGACGCCTCGGGAATCCCAGTACGCGCCGTGACCAACGCGCGCACCACCTGCCCGCCGCACCGCCTGTGATGGTCTGTTCTGCGGCATCAACCGTAGTCCCTGGTACCGTCGTCGCGGACGCGAGCGGTCGCCCGGGACCAAGCCACGCCGATCGGCACGGCGAGTAGGCCGCCCGCAGCACCCATGATCCCCACCGCCGCGGCCGGCGAGGTCGCGTCGGCCACCGCCCCGGCGGCCGTGACGCCAAGCCCCTGAGCCGCCTGAAGGCCCGCTGACGCGAGTCCGATGACTTGGCCGCGTTGAGCATCCGGCACCAGGCGCACGAAGATCGCCGTCACGAGTACGGTGTACGAGGACAGGACCCCGACCAACGCCCACAAGCCGACCGCAGTGGGTATGGACGGGAACAAGGCACTGACCACCAGCGGAACCGCCGAGACCGCGGCGAGCGGCGCTAGCGACCGAGTTCGCCAATGCGCAGGCAACCAGCGAGTGAGGACCAGCGAACCCAGCAACGCACCGACCGGATCGGCCGCCATCAACAGGCCGACTGCCGCCTCAGGTGCCCCTTCGTCCGCCGCATAGGCGACAGCCAGCCCTTCAGGCGCGATGTAGAAACCGTAGAGGTAGCTCAGCCCCAGCAGGCACCGTAGCCGACGATCGCTGCACAGCAGGCGAACACCTGCCGACAGCGATCGGCCGGTGGTACTCGCAACTGGTGTCGTGGGCGTATGCCTTCCGAGACTCGTCGCGACGAGTGTCGCCGAAATCAGGAAGGTGACTGCGTCCAGCCCGACCGCCGCATGCGATCCGATCAGGCCCACTAATGCTCCGCCCCCAGCGAAGCCGAGAACCTGGACAGCGCTGTCGGTCGCCGTCACCAGACCGAGGCCGACTACGTATCGGTCGCCGTCCAGAACGGCGGGCAGGACGGCGTTCCGCGCTGCGCTGTACAGAGGCTGCAGACTGACGACCGCGGTCAGCAGCAGCGCGAGTATTGCCATCGGAAGTCCGGGGATCGCCATCACCGCTACGAGACAGGCGCGACTGAAGTCAGTCACGACCATGATGTTTCGGCGCGAGAATCGATCGGCCAGGCCAGTCAGCAGCGGAGCGCTGACCAGTGGAGGCAGAAGCGACAACGCATAGGTGACCGCGGTCAGCAGCGCCGACTCGGTCCGCTCGAAGACCAGGAGCGCGATCGCGACCCGAGCGATCTGGTCGCCGAATCGGGACTGTGCGTGCGCGAACCACAGAGCTCGGAACTCGGAGACCGCAATGACCTCACGGAGGCTCGGACGGCTGGGCATGGAGGCGACGCTAAGTCGTGACGCTTTCATATGGGTGTCATTGACCTCACTGAAGGCGACGTGAAGGCGCCTCTCGGTAGGTTCTGGCCCCGACAGCCGATGCTGAGGAGGTGCAGGAATGAGTGACCGGGATCTGAAGGCCATCGAGAGGGAGTGGTAGTTCCCTCTCGGTGCGGGTGCGGGCTCTCGCCGGCCCGCACCCGTCAACCGCTGCTCCGGTCGCTACTCGAACGACATGCTATTCCAGTGCTCTGGACGGCCGGTGAAGAGGACGAAGGTGCGGGCTGGGTTGGCGACCTCGGCTTCCGCGAAGCCGAGAGCCGCGTCCGGCGGCAGATAACGCCTCGTGATCGCGAGGACAGCCTCGACGGTCGGTGGCCGCTCAGTGTTCACGACCGCACACTCGACGGTGACATATTTGTACGGATACTCGGGTCGCTGAACACAGAAGCTGAACTGTCCGGCCTTCTCCAGCAGCGGAACCTTCTGTGCAGGCCGGCCCTGAGTACCGGTGAAGAAGGTCAGGTTTCCGCCCGGTGCGTAGTGGTACCAGACCGGTGTCGTCAGCGGTGGTTGTCCGTTGACCGCCGCAACGCTCAGGATGCCGACATGTGCCTCGGCGAGGAATTGCTGTCGTTCCGTCCTGCTGAGCCTTCCAGGCATCGAGATCCCTCTTCCTTGGTTGACATCGATTGGGCGGGTTGCCACTCCGGCTGGGCAGCCAAGCGCCCGTTCACGCCGGGCCGTCCCGGAGAACTCCGCGGACCTCGTCGAGCGAGACCGCCGCCGGGTCGAATTCGGTCATCCACCAGGTGGCGCCGGCCGCAGCGAACGGATCGAGGTCGACGCCCGCGGGGAGGCCGACAGCGACGTCGTACGGGTTCGACAGATCGCGGCCCGCCGCTGAGCGGAGCGTGTCGATGACCGAGACAGCCTCTGCCAGCTCGTCGGGGTGTTCGAAGTTCACGGGGAAGAAGCCGTCGTGGCGGGCCGCTCGGCGCATCGGCGCAGCATTGCCCGGAAACCCAGCAACCCAAACAGGGATGCCCGGACGCTGAAGGGGCCGCGGGAGAAACCTCATGCCCTCGACGGTGTAGTGCGGCCCGTGGTGGTTCACGACCTCACCGGACCAGGCTGCGGAGAGCACCTGCAGGGATTCATCGAGCATCCGCCCTCGGACGCGATCGTCCGACTGCTCTCCGGTTTTCGAGAACTCGCCGGCGAAGCGGTCGCTACCGATGCCGACTCCCAGCGTCAACCGCCCGGCGCCAAGGCAGTCGAGCGTGGCGGTCTCGCGTGCCAGTTTGGCCGGACGCCGCCGGACAATCGGCGAGATCATCGGACCGAAGCGAAGACGCTCGGTCGCGGAGGCCACCGCTGCCAGCGTGATCCACGGGTCAGCAACCGCCTCGACCGGTTTCCGCCACAGCAGGTGGTCCCAGACGAACAGCCCGTGCCACCCGGCCTCTTCCGCGTCAGCCGCCAACCGGGCAACCACCAGAGGATCGGCAAGGTCGTCGAAGATCGGCAGCCAGAGCGCCGAGCGGATCCCGGCCGAACCCGGGTCCTGGGGACGATGCACCACGGCAGACTCCTACTCCTCACGATCGAGCGCCTACCCGACTTACTCCGATGCAGCTTCCTGGTAAGGCGGGGTCGACGCCATGGGGTGATCGCCCTATCTCTGGACACGGCCGGGGTGCATCGATGCTGGCGCTGTGAAGGCGCTGTGAAGCCTTGGATTGGCAAGCTCCATATAGTTCCGCGGCGTGATGTGAGCGCTCTCAGCTCGCACGATCCCGATCCGCGATCGTTCACAGAGGAGTAACTTGATGCTTGACGACCCTCGCTGGGACGCCTGGCGGGTCCCTGCCCAGGCAACTGGCGGCCACGCTCGTGGATCCGTACGGGTCATTTCCTACGAGCCCGCGATCTTCAGCCCCGGCTTCGATCCCGCTCCGGATCTGGTCGAGACGTACGTCACTCAGCGATTCCGCGGAGACATGAGTGGGACCGGCACCGCGCGCCTCCTGCAGACTGTGCGACCGGACAACTCTGCCGGCTTCGTCGGCATCGAACGCGTCGTGGGCGCCGTTGCCGGGCGCTACGGGAGCTTCGTGCTACAGGTCACGGGCGTCATGGCCGGCTCGAGGATGTCAGGCAACTGGTTCGTCGTTCCACACTCAGGCACAGGCGAACTGACGGGGCTGGGCGGCGAAGGCCGCTTCCTGGGGGCCGTCGGCGCTCACGCAAAGGTGACCCTGGACTACTGGTTCGACCGGTAACCCAGTTCGCGAACAATCCGAAGCAGGAGCTTGGACACGGATGAGAGCGCGAATGCGGGAGCCGACGCCGTGCGTCGGCTCCCGCAGGCAGGCTGTGATCTCAGCCGAACACCCTTCCGAAGATCCGCAGTGCCATCAGCCATTTGGATCTAGTCTTCAACTTTGAGGACTTGACGAGCTTGCCGCTGGCGTCGTACTCCCTGATCTCGAGCATCGCCGGTGTGTGATTGTCGTACTTGTAGAACTCGGTCATCTCTTCAGTAAATGAGATATCTCGGCGTGGCGTGCCGACAACTGAGTTGGTCTTGCTCGGGTCCACCGGCTCGTAGCCTTCGGGCCAGTTGATTCGCATGTTCGACGCCGCAGCGGCAGCCCCTACACCGGGGGCTGCTTCGGCTTGTCGGCCACCGCGACCGCCACCGTAGTCGTTGCAACGAAGAGCATCCCCCGAAGCACGCACCCCGCGCCCGCGGTAGCCCCGCATGCCGCTACCCTGAGTCCGACGTCAAGAACTACACCGGCCACGTCCCAGAAATCTGAGCCGGAATCCACAACTCGCTGCATGCCCTGCGGCACCGCCTGTTCGGCTGCTGCCCGCCTCTGATCGATTCTGTGCTACGTGAGGACCGCGGCCGAGTGGTTTTTGATGCTCCGCTTCTCCTCTTGCCAAGTCGCATTGTTCAGACCTCCTCGAATGCTCTTCGCCGCCGCGCAATTTTCGCTGCATTGCCGTTGTAGTTGCACCGGCAGTCGTCGTAGTCGGCGATCAAACCGGACGGGTCGCTGAGCGTCGCCTGGCTGTTGTTCGCGTACGCGTAGGCGTTGAGCTGCTGCCGGTTCTCCGGATCCAGGACCGGGTCGACCGAAATGAAGCGGCCAAGATCAGTGGAGTACTCGCGAGCCCCCCCGGGTCAGGCCGGTTCCTGTGTTCGTCAGACCGCCGACGAATCCGATGGTGCCGCCGGGCCAGGCCGCGGAGTTGCGTGGGTTGCCGAACAGATCCTGGCGGCGGATCGAGACGGCCAGCGTCGACTGGTCGATCGCCAACTGTGCGGTGCCATGCCGGTCTGCCGAGATCCAGCTGAGCTTTCCACCCGACCGGATCGCGACACCCTGATAGTGCCGGGTGCCCTTCCGCACGCCCGTGGCCGTATCGACCGTCAGCTCACCACCGCCGACGAACAAGGTAGCCCGCCCCGGATCGCGACGGATTACCTGTGTCCCGTCAGCGTCGTAGACGTACTGCGTAGCACCCGCCGCGGTGCCGATCGAGTCGAGCAGTCCGTCGTCGGTCCACGCCATCGACTGCTGCGCGGCCGACCCGGGCATGCTGGTGGTATTGCCGGCCGCGTCATAGCCAAGTTCGTGACACTTGGCCCCCGTGGTCACCGAGTGCGCTCTCGGCGAACCGGCTGCCGGATAGATATAGGTGCTGACAACATCGGCGGCACCTGCGACGCCCTTCTTCACCTGCTTCGTTCGGTTGCCTGTCAAGTCGTACTCGTACTGCTGCCAGTACGGCGCAGGCCCGCCGATGGTGGTGGCCGAGGGTTGCTCCGAACACTCCCCGGTCGCCGTCCAGGCTTGGGTCACCCGCCGTAGGTAGTCGTACCCGAGGCATTGGTTGTAGACGCTGGTTCCGGGGGCTGGTCGCTGATCTTCGTGACGTTGCCGGACGGGTCATAACCATACTTCCGCACGTTGACGACACGCTGACTGGCGTTTTCGCGCTCTACCTGCTGCTGAGCCGGTCGTCGGGTTCCGTCCTCGCAGTACAGCGTGTCCCAACGCGTCTCCCGTCAACTCCCAACTGGGCCACCGAGCGCTCGCTGAGTGCGGTGTACCTGGTCGACGCAATATAGGTCGTGGCACCGGTGACCGTGTTGAGCGCACCGAGGTCGTTGTAGTCGTAGTCGAGGATCTCGGTGGCGAGGTCCCCAAGCTTGGGCAACGCCACTGACCATGGGCTGTCGTCGGGTGCATAGATCGTTGAGGTGGTGTAGGTACCGGCCAGTCCCACCTCGGACGACGGGATGGTCACCGTTTCGCCGGTCGCCCGCCCTGCGGCGTCATACCCGGTCACGGCACGCGTGTAAGCATTGCCGTTCACGTACCGAGTCGAGGAGGTGCGCTTCCCCTTCGCCAGCGTGTCGTAGGTCCAACTGGCGATCAGCGGGCCTGTCGCGGACTGCTGTACTCGTAGTTGGTCAGCATGTCCTTGTTGCCGCCGACCAGGTCGTCCTCAAGCACCCGTGCCACAACGTACTTGTGGAACCAGTCGTTCACCGGAGTGGTTGACGGCGGAAACGTCCAGCGGACCGGAAAGCAGCGTTTCGTGTTCTGGTCGGCAGCGACTGTTGCGAGCAATCCGGCGCGGGATAGTTGACGTTGATCGCGGCGCCCGCCTCGGTCTTGATCGAGGTGATTCGGTACTTGTTCAGCGCCGGCAGGTTGTCGCCGTTGGCCTGGTAGACCCGATTGGCCATCATCGTGCCTTCGAAGGTGGTGTCCGGGAGTACGACCGCCGTCGGAGCCAGCCCACTGTGGGTGATCCCGCTCAGGTACAACCCCGCGGTCGTGCCGTCGCCAGGTTCGGGCCAGGCGTGCGCGAGGGCCCACTGGTCGACATCCCGGTATCCAACTGCAGTCGAGATCTGCGTCGTGATCTTCGCCAGCCGCTTCGTCGACCAGACCGTCGGCGAGTAATTGCCGGGACAGGTGCCGGTGCTGCACTCGGTGTTCCAGGGGACGTCCGGCCAGGAAACGGCGTCATGGTTGGTGCAATTCGTCCCCGGCTTGCACCGGTCGGCAACGTCGAACACCACCCGCGCTGGCGCCGGCGCGGCGTGTTCCGAACCCGCGCGGAACCCGTACTCGACCTTGGCCAAGATCCCGCCGCGAGTGTAGGGGCACCGCGTCGGCCGGCGTTCGCGCCGTACAGGTTCTTCTCTGGCGTGCAGAAGTACGCCATGGGGTTCTGCCGCGGATCGACGACGTAGTCGAGGTTCCACCGGTCGGTCTGGTTGCATTCCGAGGCGTCGAACGTGGTCGCGTAGCAGGGCTCGAGCGGGTCGTTGCCGAACACCGGGACGTTCCAGGCCGAGTTCGTCACCGCCTTGCCGCTGGTCCAGTTCGGCAGCCGGTTCAGACCGAGGTGGTACTGGGTACCGTCCGGGGTCGTCACCCGCCAGTATTCACCCTCTTTGTCACCGTTGGCGGCTCCCAGAAGCCGTTCGATCCTGGTGCCGTCGTCGTTCTTGAGTCGCCACGTTCCGTTCTCGTAGACGAGCTCGCTCGATCGCTCTCCGAGCGAAAGCGTCGCGTTGTCGGTTTCCCAGCACAGGTCTCCGGTCGGCGTACCGCCGTTGTTGCCGCCGAGATCGTCGGCGAGCTCTTGTACGTGCGCTCGACGAATCCGGTGGACAGGTTCCACCCTTCACCGACCCACCAGGGCTGGTTGTTGGTCGTCGCGACCTTGCCGTCGACCGCCGACGACGAGTAAGACGCAGCCAGAGTCGGCGTGAGCCCTCCGGGTACCGGAGGCGTCCGGAACACCTGGTTCCAGGCGAATGCGCCGCTTTGAGTGGAGACCGCCCAGCTGCCTGCGGGCGACAACGACGTGCCTTGTACTCGCCGGTCGAGCCATTGGGCGTCGCGGCGAGTACGACGATCCTATCGGAGGTGCCGACCACTAGGTCGGCCGTCAGCCGGCGGACAGGTCGTTGCGTACGGCGGTAACTGGCAGGGGGTCCGCAGCGTCCGCGGGTTCCAACCGCAACCGCGAGGACCAGTCACCGCCATACGCGTCGCGGAATGAGTTGTAGTCAACTGTCATCCGCACCGGCGCGGAGGAGCCAGTCCCGCGCCGGAGTTTCATTATCAGCCCGTCGACGCCCCGGCGTGCCGACTCCGCACGGCTCAGGACCTCCACCCTCACCTGCTGATCCTTGTCGGCCGGACGCGCCCCCGCGACCGAAAGCCAAACCGGCAGGTTGTCGGCCCGAGCACCCACCGCCGACCGCGTCAGACCCGCCGGAATCGTCACCTCGGCCGTCTCCGCACCCGGCCAGTCCACCTTCGCCGGTCCGCGACCTGGCACCGGTTTGGCCGGCGGGATCGCCGGTGCAGCAGACCGGCCGGGCACGGATTTGACCTTCTGTGGCTCTGGCGGCTTGAAAGCCGGCGCCCCCCGGCGACCACTTGACCTCCCTCGTTCGTGGAAGCGCTGTCACCGGTGAGGCTGTCACTGAGCGCCTTCAAATCGCCTGTAAAACGTCGACCTAGCTGTGCACCACGACAAGCCAGGCTCAGGGTTTTCCCGTATCCAGCCGGACCGCGGTGACCTAGATCGACTTCGGAATGGCGTACGGCGGTGATTGGCAGGAGGTCCCAGTCACCGCCGCACGTGCCGCGGAAGTCGGTGTATTCCGCGGCGCCTACCGGAGAAGGTGTCGCGCACCAGCTCCGCCGAAGGGTTGGGGCGACCCGGCAGGCTTGAGCACCGATGCTAGGGATCAATGCCTACAGAACGCCTTCAAACCGTACGCACGGCTGTCGTGGGAGTAGCTCGATGTCGCGCGGTGGGCGAGGTCACCCTCGGCCAGATCTGGTCGTCGACTGCTCGAGCGCGTGGATCCGGACCAAGTCATGCATCGTGTAGCGGTCAGGCTCGCGTTGCCGAACGAGGTGGAGGTCCTCGAGACGGCCCAGCAGCCTTCGAACTGTGGCGCGCGTTGTACCGGTCAGCTCGGCGGCCGCCGCGACTCCGAGTTCCGCACCGGGGTAGCTTCCAAGCAGCCGATAGGTCCGCGCCGACTCGCTGTCGAGCACGTCGTACGACGCCGTCAGGACGGCCCGCACGCTGGCCAGCGGATCGTCGCCGATCTCCAACGCATCCAATCGGTGCGGCTCTTCGCGTAGCCGCTCGAAAAGCTCATCCTGCGAAGCGGACGGGTTCCGAACCGCACGCTCCGAGGCGATCGCAAGCGCGAGCGGAAGGCCGTCGCACAATTCGGCGAGCTCAGCGATTGCCGCCGCCGACCAACTGAGTCCCTCTGCTTCCAGATTCCGCGCCAGCAGCTCTTCCGATGCAACTGATGTCAGCCGGTCCAGGGAGATCCGCTCGACTCGGCCGGACAGCGACCGGAGTCGACTGCGGCCCGTGACCACGACCATGCCGCCACCCCGATCAGGCAGTAGCGGTCGTAGGTGATCCGCGTCGCGCGCATCATCCAGTATCACGAGGACGTCTCGGGTCGCGAGGACTGTTCGCCACAACGCGCTGAGGCCGTCCAGGTCGGAGGAGACCAGATTGCCGTCGAAACCAAAACCGCGCAGAAGTAGATCGAGGGCCTCGACGGCTGTGCGCGGCTGCGCACCAAGCACATGTCCGCGCAGATCGATGTAGACCTGGCCATCCGGAAACCACCGGGCGGATTGATGAGCCCATTTGACAGCTAGGGCTGTCTTGCCGACACCGCCAGTCCCGTGCAGGACTACGATGGTCGGCTCCGTCGGCACGCTGCCGGCCAGTGCCCCGTCCATCTGGACAAGTTCCTCACCCCGACCGACCAATCGCGCGATGTCGGCCGGCAACTGGCGGGGAACCGCGGCACCGCGCGACGTACTGATCAGGTCGGGTTCCGCAGCGGACAGCAGCTCTGCCCTCGCCGCTCGCAGCTCAGGGCCTGGATCTGCGCCGAGCTGATCGGCCATCCGAGCGCTGATCTCCTCGTACCTGTGCAGCGCCTCCTCTCGCCGGCCGCTCCTGGCGAGTGCGAGAATCCAGCGTGCCCAGGTGGTCTCCCTGAGAGGTTGCTCTGAGCACGCAAGGCGGAGGTCGGCCGCGGCCTCGGCGTATCGCCCGTCGGCGATGTCGAAATCGGCTCGCCGGTCGAGCAGCGCCAAGTAGGCCTCGGTCAGTCGCGGCAGCTCGAATTTGACCAGATGCGCAGAGTAAACCCCCTGAAAGGGGGTTCCTCGCCACAAGGAGTGGGCCTGACTTAGACGGATCCGTTCTCCTTCGTCGCCCGGCGCCGTCGCCACCAGCTCGGCGAACCTCAACGCGTCGATCTGCTCACGCCGACAGCGAAGTGCGTAACCGCCGGCCCCTCGTGCCACGGCGGCTGCCCCAAGCAGCCCGCGCAGCCGGGAGATCGCGGTCTGGAGACCACGCCGTTCCTGGGCTGGGGGCCGTCCAGCCCACAGAGCAGCCGACAGTCGCTCCGCTGATACGACCTCCCCCGCCGACATGGCGAGAGTCGCAAGCAAGACGCACAGCCGTCCGGAACTGATCTCGACCGGTCGCCCATCGATGACCACTTCGAAACGCCCAAGTACGCGAATCTCCAGGCCGGAGCCGGGCATTTCCCGCCTCATTCACTCGACAGCGAGGACTGCGCCTTGCGGGCGAGAAAGGTCAGCCAGGTATCGCCGACGCCGTAGGTGTGGCGGTGGTCCCAGTCGACCCGCAGCCCGGCCTGTGCGAGCAGCGCTTCGTACTCGTCCCGACCCCACGACGACATCAGGTAGGCACCACGGGTCTCGCCACTGCCTTGGCGGACAGAGACCAGAAAGGCTCCCGCGGGCCGCAGCGCGGCCGCGATCCGCCGGAGCACGGCTGACGTCGACTTGCGATCGACGTGGACGAACACACACAGCGCGAGGATCCCGTCGTACGGTCCACCCAGGTCGTCGCTGATCATGTCGAGCAGCTCGACTTGCTTGCCCCTGGCAAGCTGCAGGTTCCGGAATGCCCGGGTGGCGTCTGTACGGCGCACCGAGGCGCCACATGCCTCGACGAAGTCGGCATCGCGGCCGGTGCCGGACCCCACCTCCAGAACCAGGCCGCCAGGCGGAATCGCCTCGACCAGGCGAAGCAGGGCGCCCTCGATCTCCGGTGGCGGGAAGTCGTCGATCCCGGCGGCGTAGCTGAGGGCGTCACGTTCGTACGAATCAATGGTCGGATTCGTCATGGGTTCCTCCGAGCGGACAGGTCGGTCGGCCGTATCCACTCTCGGGCTAAGGCGGTTACCGCCACATGAGGCAGACAACCTATTTCCGACGTCCAGCACCACGGACGAGCCTGTTGACCCGCTAACCTGGCAGAAGACTGATCGACCGGCACCGCCTCGCCGTTCGCGTTCCTGGAGGAGGTGCGTTGAACCGCCGCGTGAGCCCACTGCTGGCCGGACGCCAGACCGAGCTGTCCCTGCTGGCCGAGGCGTTCGACGACGCGGGCCAGGGAAGCACCCGGACGGTGCTGGTCGCCGGTGAAGCAGGTGTCGGCAAGTCTCGGCTGATCCGCGAGTTCCGCGACCGCCTGCCGTCCGGAACGCGCTTTCTGACTGGCGCGTGCCTCGACCAGAGCGATGCGGGACTCCCCTACGGCCCATTCCGGTCTATGCTGCGCGAGTTGGCGAAGGAGTACGGCGCATCAGGGATTGCCGACCTGATCGGGGTGCCGAGCCGCGACGAACTGGCCCGACTGCTGCCGGCCCTAGGTACTACGCCGGTTACGGATGATGCTGCCCTCGCGAAGGCAAGGGTGTTCGAGGCGTTCCGATCGCTGATCGAAACGATCTGCGGTGCCGGAACCTGTGTCCTCGTCATCGAGGATGCACACTGGGCCGACCCGGCGACGCAAGATCTGTTGAGCTACGTGGTCTCCAGCATGGTCGATTCTCCTTTGCTGATCCTGGTCTCGTTCCGCACAGAGGAGGCGGAGACCTCGAGCGACCTGCGCCGGATTCTCACTGAACTCAGCCGACTGGTACAGGTCATCCGCGTCGACCTCGCCGGACTCACGCGAGCCGAGGTCGCCCAGCAACTGAACGGGATTCTCGGAGAACCGGCACCGCCCGAGGTGGTCGCAGTGGTATACCGGGTCGGTGAGGGCGTCCCGCTCTTCACTGAGGCCCTCATCGCTCCTGACGGCTCGGTCCGCAGCAGTCTCCCTGACTCATTCAGAGACCTGCTGCTGAGGATGATCGACGACCTCCCCGCAGAGACCCAGCAGGTTCTCAAAGCAGTAGCGGTGGGCGGTACGACCGTACAGCACGAAGTACTGGTCCAGATCACCAAGCACACGACGACAGAACTCACAGCTCTCGTCGCGCCGGCGATCTCGGCGAAGGTCCTGCTCGGCTCAGCCGACGGATACACGTTCCGCCACGGATTGATCCGTGAGGCGATCGTCACCGGGTTACTCCCCGGCGAAATCCTCGAGCTTCACCGACGGTACGCGGAGGTTCTCAGCGAGACAGCGCCGGACGACGCGCAAATGTGGAGGATCGCGGCAATCGCGCGGCATTGGCTGGCGGCCGGCGAGTCCACCCGCGCCTTCACCGCCGCATGGTCGGCTTGTCGTAGCGAGGACGAGCAAATAGGTGCCGACGAGAAACTGCAGATGCTCGAGATGGTTCTCGATCTCTGGGACCGCATAGACCAACCGTCAATCCGCGCGCAGGCGACCCGACTCGATGTGCTGGAGTTGGCAGCCGACGCGGCCGGCTGGGCCTGCGAGAGCGAGAGAGGCCTCGTCCTTGTCGAGGAAGCCTTCCTTGAATTGGCTGCGAGTCCGGCGCCCGAGCGAAGCGCGGCGCTACTGCTGGAACGCGCTGTCATGCGCCACCAGCTCATCGTGCCCGGTGAAGTGGATGACCTGCAGGAAGCAGTACGACTCGGCAAGAAGCGCAGCGCCAAGCGTGCGGAGCTCCTAGGTCAACTGTCTCGTGCCCTGATGGTGCGCGGCCGCCATGACGAGGCTGAACCCTTCGTCGCCGAACTCGCTGAGCTTGCCGAGCGCTTGCCCGCCATCGAAGTACAGCTCGAAAGCCAGATCGCATCGGCTTCTCTCGCCGTCCGTCAAGGCGGCGATCCTCAGGCCGCGTTCGGCGAGACACTCACGGTTGCGCAGGCGCACGGTTCAGGCGACTGCGAGATCGTCGCCCATCTGTGCCTTCTGCGCGCTCTTCGTAGCCTAGGAAGGCATCAGGTTGCCATCGACCGCGGGAGAGTAGCGCTCGCACGGGTCGTAGATCTCGGAAGAACCCGTTATGCCGGCCCCATGGTCTCCAATCAGCTTGCGAGTTCGCTCGTGGCGACAGGCCAGTGGGACGAGGCGATCGAGGTGATCGACGGCGCACTCCTGATGAGGCCACCCCTCAACGAGCGGATGAAGTTGCTGGTCTCGAACGGCATCGTCGCCGTTGCCCGCGGGGAACTCGAGACCGCGAGGAGGTTGGCGCAGGCATTGAAACCGCCTGCGGGTCTGGACTCCGATGACGGCTCCTACCGACTGGGCCGAACGCGGTTCCTGATCGAACTCGCCGCTGCCGAGGGCCGAACCGATGACCTGGCAGAACTGGCGGCCCAACTCCCTGCGGCGATTCCGAACGCCGACGCCACCGACGCCTGGCCTGCGGTGTTGGCAGCCGCCCTGGCTCTCGAGAGCATCGGCGGGTTCGAGCTCGTTCGTGATGAGTTGCTTGAAACCACGCTGGGTTTGAGACAGTTCGGACCGCTCGAGAGAGCCTACGCGGACACGGTAGCGGCATCGGCTCTCGCCCCTGCTTACCCCGACGCGACTCAGCACTGGCTGTCGGCAGCGCAAAGCTGGTTCGACCTTGGGCAGCCACACAACCGTGTGCAGGCGCTCGTACACGCTGCTGTGGCGCTCGTCGCCGCCGAGGAGCGCCAAACCGCGAAACAGGTACTCGTCGAGGCCGCTGATCTCGCGCGCGAGCTTTCGGCCCGCCCGCTGTCCGACAGGATTATGACAGTCGCACGACGATCCAGGATCTCACTGGGCACTGATAACGAATCGCTGCCCCGAGTACCCTTCGGCCTGACTGAGCGCGAGTGCGAGGTCCTCCGCCTGCTGGTTTCCGGACTCAGCAATCGGGAGATCGCGGCAGCCCTGACCATCTCGCCGAAAACGGCGGGCGTCCATATCTCCAATATCCTCAGAAAGCTCGACGTCCCGACCCGTGCTGCCGCCGCCAGCGCGGCATATCAACATCATCTCCTCTAGGCGTGACCCATCGCCGAGATGCGAGGGGCCCTGACCCTGGTTCTTGGACACGCTGAATCCAGCATGTGCTGGGGAAGCGAGATGATTGAGAACTATGGCCCGCAAGAACTACTCCGAGG
>NZ_JBEXNA010000002.1:0-504363 GCF_040610875.1 Kribbella sp. NPDC003505
TGCGCCGCATCGAGACCTTCGCTCCCGCACGCCGAGCTACCGCACCGAGCACCTCCTCGCGACGGCGCTGGATTATCAGACATGCCCTAGGCCCTGTCCTTCTTGATGCCGGCGGGGACTGTCCCCGCCGGCACCTTCCTACTTGTTGACCTTGATCTGGCTGACCTTGTAGCGCCAGACGTTCTGCCAGGCCGGGGTGGATCCGGCCAGGTCGGCGATCGAGACGTCTGCGGTGCCGTCGCCGCGGTCGATCACCGCGATCATGATCGTGGAATACGTCTCCGTCAGCTTCGGCACGCTCACCGGGACCCTGGCCGTCAGCTCGTGGCCAGGGTGGCCGTTGACCGTGATCACCTTGTGGGTGCTGCTGCCCTTCACCACCGTCACGTTCTTGTCGTACAGGTTGACGAGTGCGCGGGCGCCGATCTGGATCGCGGCCTGCTTACGACCCGCCGCGGAGTTCTGGTACGGGATGTCCGGCGGGAGCTGCCCGAACGACACGTAGTTGCCCCACGACGAGCCCTTGCCGTTGTAGTTGTTGTGCACCGTCAACCAGACCGCGGCGCCGCCCCACAAACCGGTGCGCTCGTAGTTGTTGCCCCACGCCGAACTCATCACCGGCATGGTGTCGTTGTTGGCCGCGAGCATCTCGGTCCCGAGCACCTTGCCGTACGGCGTCGGCGTCTTCGTCGGCTTCACCGACGGACTGACCGTCTCGATCGGCTTCTCCGCCGCCGTCGGCAACGCAACCGGACTGATCGCCTCGGCCCGGTTCCACACCCACCCCACACTCAACCCGGTAGCAGCCAAAGCCGCCACCACCAACACCACCGCCCCCACGGCCCGAGCCCGGCCACCAGGCCCAGCCCCGGCACCTACGCCGACGGACCCCCCGCCACCATGCCGAGCCGCCGCCCGCGACCCACCGCCAACCCCACGACTCCCCGCAAACCCACCGGCCCCGTGCCCAGCCCCCTGCGTGGCACCGTGCCCAGCCTCGTGTCTGGCCTCGTACCCAACACCGCCTGCGGCGCCCTGTTCAGCCCCGTGTCCAGCCCGGCGCGTGGTGCCCTGCCCGGTCCCGTGCCCAGCACCCGTCCCTGCCCCGTACGCGGCGCCATGCCCGGCGCCGTCCCGAGCCCCTTGCGCGGCATCCTGCCCAGCGCCGAGTCCAGCGCCATGCGCGGCACTCTGCCCAGCGCCGAGTCCGGCCCCATGCGTGGCGCCCTGCCCGGCGCCGAGCCCAGCACCATGCGTGGCGCCCTGCCCGGCGCCGAGCCCAGCACCATGACCCGCCGCCCCACCGAACCCCCCAGCACCCTGCCCGTCCGAGCGCCCATCACCCGAACCAGCCCCCGGCACACCCGCGTGAGAACCCCCCGCAGCCCCAGGCCCAACGGCCCGCGAAACCACCTCGGTGAACAAAGGCCGCCCACCCTGCGCACCGGCCTGCTGGCCGCTCTGCGGCGCGGAGAGTTGGCTGCCCTGCCCGCCTTGCGCTGAACCGGCCTGCCCGCCCTGCGCCCCGGGCTGCTGAGAGCCCCGCCCGCCGACTTGCTGACCACCACCCTGGGTCGAACCAGCCTGCCCGCCTTGCGGCGCAGGCTGCTGAGCTCCCTGCGCCCCGGCCTGCTGCCCGCTCTGCGGCCCAACCGGCCCACCTAGCGCAGACCCGCCCGGCCTGCCCTGCGCTGAGCCCTGCACCCCCGCCTGCGCCGCGGCGTGCTGACCGCCCTGCACCCCGGCCTGCTGCCCGCTCTGCGGCCCAGCCGGCCCACCTTGCGCAGACCCGCCTGGCCCGCCGTGCGCTGCCGCCTGCGGCGCGGCGTGCTGACCGCCTTGCGGTCCTCCGCCCTGCGGCGCCGAACCGAGGTGCCCGCTTTGCGGCCCAGCCTGCTGGCCACCTTGCGCCGAGCCGACCGGCCCGCCGTGCGTTGAACCCTGCACCCCAGCCTGCGGCGGGGCGTGCTGACCGCTCTGCTGCACGCCCCACATCTGTCCGGTCTGGCCCGGCTGTGCAGGGGTCTGCTGCCCGGGATGGGATTGGGGCTGACGCGGTTGCCCGTAGCCACCGTCTGGTCGGCCCGCTTCACCCTGTCCGGCCTGCTGCACCGGACGCTGCGCACCGTACTGCGCCCCCGCCGGCGGAGCCGCATGCTGAGGCCGCGCCTGCTGCCCACCTGGCTGCTGTCGCTGCTGTGGCTGCTGTACGCCCCACATCGGCGCACCCGCCTGCGCACCGTGCTGCTGACCGCCCGCCGCCTGAGAACCCGTCGGCTGAGAACCCATCGGCTGAGAACCCGCCGCCTGGGACGCCGCGTGCTGCCCGCTCGGCTGGGACCCCGCATGCTGGCCGCCGGACTGGCCGCCCGACTGGTGGGATGCCAAGGGCTGGTCGCCTGGCTGCTGTCCGCCTGGCTGTAGGTCGCCCAACTGCTGTGCGCTTGGTGCCTGTGTGCCGGGGTGTAGCGGCGCAGGTGGTTGCTGAGTGGTCGGTTGCTGGTGGGGAGATGGCTGTGGGGGCTGGCTGGTCCAGTGCTGCTGCGGCGAGGCTGCGTGTTGCGGCCGAACCGGCGGCGGAGGAGGCGGCGCCGGGGCAGGCGACTGCCCGAACAGAGCATCCGAAGACCCACCCTGCCCCGTACCCGGTGCCTGAGCCGATCCCTGAACCCCACCCAGACCGGGCACCTGACCTGGCCCCAGCACCTCTCCACGACCCGGCACCTCACCGGCGCCCGGCGTTTCGCCGGCACTTGCCGCCTGGTCAGCACGCGGCGGTTCACCGAGACCTGGTACGTGGCCGGCGCCCTGTGCCTCGCTGCTGGGCGTAGGGGAGGGCGGTGCTTGGGGTGTGCCGGTGAGCGGGTCCGTGCCCTGGGAGTTGTCGTGGGGCGGGGTGTGGTTGTTGTCAGCCAACTTGAATTCCTAGGTAGGCCTGGTCCGCGGCCTTCTTCAGGTCCGGGCGGTTGTTCGGGATGCCGCTGATGTAGGCGACCGCCGTCCCGTCACCGAGGTCGAAAACGGCCACTGTCAGGGTAAGTACTCGCTCGGTCACCGCGGTCGTCGTCGCGGTCACGGACTGCTGGAACACCCAGCCGGCCTTTCCGCTCCGCTTGACGGGGCCGTTCGCAACCGTCTTGTACGTGACCGGGATGTTCCCGTACATGCGTTCGCGGACCTTCAGGGACAGCGACGCCGCGGTTGCCTTCGGGTCGCCGTTGAAGCCGGATCCGGTGCCCAGACCGCCGACGAAGATGTCCGCGCTCCAGTCGTCGCCTTCGACGACGTCCTCCTTGAGGACGATGCGCTGCCCGTTCGAGTTGATCAGCTGCTCGACCAGGCGCTTGCGGTCCGACCACGGCGGATTCCGGCGCGGGAACGAGATCGCATCCGACGCGATCCGGCCGGCGCCTTCGTGCAGCGACGGGTTCTTCGATTGACCGGGTTTGGTGCTGGACTGGTTCGTCGGTGTGGGCGAGGTGCTCTGTGTCGGCGTACCGGTCGGATCCGGGTCCGCCGTCTCCTTGTCGCCCTTGGTCAGCAGCACCACCGCAGCCACGATGAGCAGGACCACCGCGACCCCGCCGGCGATGATCAGCGGCATCTTCCCGCCGAACGGACCACCGCCGCCGGAACTCTTGGACTTCTTGCTGCCCTTGCCGCCGTCCCGCTTGCCGACGCCGGCGCTCAGGTCGGTCTGACCGCCCCAAGCCTCGCTCCCGTCGTCGCCCCAGGCCCGTTGCGTCTGTTGACCAGCCCAAGCCTGTTGGCCCTGCTGCGGGCCGGCCTGCTGGTTGCCGGCACCCCACTGCTGCTGGGTCGGCTGAGCGTTCTGCTGACCGGCGGCCTCCTGAACGGGCCAGGACTGCCCGCCCCACGCTTGGTCACCACCCTGATGAGCGGCTGGCTGCTGACCCCACGGCGATGATTCCTGTACGCCGTTCGAGTCGCCCCAACCGTTGTCGCTGGGCGCATCAACTCCCGCCGTACTCTGCTGTGAGCCCCAAACTTGCCCGGACTGCGCGCTCTGCCCCGCGCTCGAGGTCTGGCTCGGCTGATCGCCCCAGAGCTGGACAGGCTGCTCCTGCGGGGTCTCTGACGTCTCCGGAACAGTCCAGAGGGGACTGGCCTTCTCTGGTGTCTGATCGTCCTCTTCGTCCGGTGCCTCGACACCCCACGCCGGTACGTCGGTCGCCTGCGCGTCCTGCCCGTCACCGGGCTGGTCACCCCAATCGGGCTGCAGTTGGCTGGCCGCCTCGGCGTCATCGGCCGCCAGCAACTCAGCAGCCCGCTCGTCCGCAGCCCGCTGCTCTGCACCCTGCTGGTCCGCACCCTGCTCGTCTGCAGCTCGCTGGTCCGCTGTCTGCTGGTTCACTGTGTGCGGGGCGGTTGCCTGCTGGTTCGGTGCCTGCGTGTCCGCGGCGTGCGGGACTGCGGCGTGCTGGTCCGTTGCCCGCTGGCTCGTGGCCTGCTCGTCTGCGGCTTGCGTGTCGGTGACGGCTGCAGATGTCGGCGCTGCCTCGGTTGCGTCGTCGGCAAGCGCTGGAGCGAGCTTGAGCGTCCGGCCGGTGGCTTGTTCCTCTGGCTGCGCGTCGGTGGGTGGCAGCTCTTCTTCGAGTTCGGGAGAGATCTCGCGCCTCGTCCAGTGTTCCGGCGGAGCGGGGGCTAGCTCCGGCGCGCCCCAGGTCGCTCGCGCACGTGCGGCTGCCTCTGCTCGTGACGCCTCGGTGGTCTGAGCCGGCTCAGCTGTCTGTGTCGCCTGAGCTGTCTGGGCTGCTGACTGGTGCGACGGCGCAGTTTCTTCCGGCGCGACCGCGCGCAGGCGTGTACCGCCGGTCGCGGCGTCGGTGGTGGACGGCGTCGTGCTCCACAGTTGCGGTGTGGCGGCCGGTTGCCACCAGCCGCCGCCTTCGGCTTGTTCGGTCGTCTCGGCAGGGGTGTGCTGCACCGCGCGTAGGCCAGGCGTGGGCTGTGGCTCGCCCTGCGCAGGCTGTACGGGCACTGGGCGCGTCGGCTCGTTGGCGTCAGGTGCGTGGTCCGCCGGCTGCTGCGCCGGATCTTGCTGCTGCGTGTCCCAACTGCCGGACGTGCCTTGTTCAGAAGGGGTCTGCTCGGGCTGGTCGTACGAGGTGAACTGGTCTGCTGACCACGGCTGCTGGTTGGCCGACCACGACTGTTGCTGGGTCTGCTCAGATGTGCCGGAGCCTTGCACGGTCGGGTCCTGTGGCCAGTCCTGCTGCGCAGACCACGGCTGCTGCTGGGTCTGCTCGGAGTCAGGGTTCGACTGGTCATAGCTGCTGAACTGATCAGCCGACCACGACTGCTGAGGCTGGTTCGGCTGCTGACCCGGCTGTTCGGCAGGCCAGGGCTGTTGCTCGTTCTGCCCTACGGGCTGCTGGCCGGGCTGGTCGTACGAGGTGAACTGGTCGGCCGACCACGGTTGCTGGTCTGCGGACCACGACTGTTGTTGCGTGGTGTCGTGGGGCGTGGCCTGCTGGGCGGGCCAGGGCTGTTGCTGGTTCTGCGCTGCGGGCTCTTGCTGACCGGACCAGGCCTGGTTCTGCTCGGCGTTGGGCTGGTCGTAGGAGCTGAACTGGTCTGCCGACCAGGGCTGCTGATCGGCGGACCAGGGCTGTTGTTGCGTAGTGTCGTGGGGCGCGGACTGCTGGGCAGGCCAGGGCTGGTTCTGCTCCTGAGCTCCGGGCTGCTGTTGGCCGGGCCACGGCTGCTGCTGGGGCTGGTCGGCGTTGGGCTGGTCGTAGGAGCTGAACTGGTCTGCT
The DNA here is from genome assembly GCF_040610875.1 of Kribbella sp. NPDC003505. Lineage (NCBI taxonomy): Bacteria > Bacillati > Actinomycetota > Actinomycetes > Propionibacteriales > Kribbellaceae > Kribbella > Kribbella sp. NPDC003505. Next base: position 5,781 of record NZ_JBEXNA010000002.1, read on the forward strand.
GACCACGGCTGTTGGTCTGCTGACCACGACTGTTGTTGCGTGGTGTCGTGGGGCGCGGACTGCTGGGCAGGCCAGGGCTGGTTCTGCTCCTGAGCTCCGGGCTGCTGCTGGCCGGGCCACGGCTGCTGCTGGGGCTGGTCGGCGTCGGGCTGGTCGTAGGAGCTGAACTGGTCGGCGGACCACGGCTGCTGATCGGCGGACCACGGCTGCTGGCCGTCGGCGTGCTGGCTCGGCCAGGACGGCTGCTGAGCTGGCTCCTGCTGCTGAGCCGGCCAGGACTGCTGCTGGGACGGCTCGTCCTGCTGGGTCGGCCAGGTTTGCTGCTGAGCAGGCTCCTGCTGCTGGGTCGGCCAAGGCTGTTGCTGCTGCTCGGCTGGCCGGGGCTGCTGGGCCTGGTCGGCGGTGGCTTCCGGGCGGGAGGCGGCCTGATCGGGATCAGCTGGTGTCGGCTCGGGCTTGGAGGTTTCGGGCGCCGTGGGCTCCTCGGTCGCCTCGTTCTCGTGCTTGGTCTTGTTGGTCCACTTCTCGCCGTCCCAGAAGCGGATGGTGTGGGGCTGGCCGGTGGGGTCTGGGTACCAGCCGACGGGTGGGTTGCTCATCCGCGTCCTCGCTGGGATGCCGGCGCGACTGCGCGGACCTGCTCGGCATAGACCTGACCCCAGACGTTCATGTGCACACCGTAACTTCAGCTCGTGTCAGTCGGATCCGTTGGGACCACGTCTCAGACACCGTCCTCCTGACCCAGGCTGAAGGCCGCCTCCAGGTCGTGGCTGGAGTACGCGCGGAAGGCGATGTGGGTCTCGGTGCTGAGCACACCCGGCACCCGGTTGACGTGCTCGGGGATGACGGTGGCGAGGTCGTCGTGCCGCGCGACCCGGACGAGGGCGATCAGGTCGAGCCCGCCGGTCACGGAGTACACCTCGCTGACGCCGTCGATCGCCGCCACCTGCTCGGCGACCTCCGGGATCCGTGCGACGTCGGCCTTGATGAACACGATCGCGGTGACCATGCCGTCCTCTCCTCCAGAACACTCACCTTGTCAACCTGCTGAAGCATAGTCGCGGCCGAGTCCCGGCAGCGCGGCCGCCGTCGGTTCGTCCGCGGGCAGGAACGCCTCCATTCGCAGCTCCGACACGGTCACGTCGACGGCCGTCCCGAACCTGGTCAGCGTGGTGATCAACCGCAGCTCCCCGCCCGGCGACCGCAGCCGCAGCGGTACGGCGAAGCCGAGGTGGTCCGGCCCTGTTTCCGGGCGCGGCGGGATCAGCGAGACCAGCTCGGCGATCAGCGCATCGGCCTCGAGATTCGGCACCAGGGCGGCCTCGCGGCTGAGCCCGTCGATCACGTGCCACGACCACTCGGCGAGATTGACGATCCTGGGCGCCAGCCCGTCGGGGTGCAGGAACAGCCTCGGCACCGACACCGGCGCAGCCAGAAGGTACGGCGCGACTCCGGCGACGAGCGCGTCGAACGACCTGTTCGCAAGCACCACGTCGCCACGCCGGTCCACCACCACGGCCGGGCTCGGCCGGTGACCGTCGAGGATCCGGGCCAACGCGGCCCGGATCGCGCCGAGGCTGGGGGAGTCGTACGGCGTCTCGTCGTACGCCGGGGCGTATCCGCCGGACACGAGCAGCTGGTTGCGCTCTCGCAGCGGCACCTGGAGCGACTCGGCGAGCCGGATGACCATGTCGCGTCCCGGCACCGACCGGCCGCTCTCGATGAAGCTGACGTGCCGCTGTGTGGTCCCCGCACGGACGGCCAGCTCGAGCTGACTCACCCGCCGGCGGGTGCGCCATGACCGTAGTCCCACGGACAGTTCGGATGCCATGCCGCAGTTCTAACGCATGCCGCCGACAATCCATACCCAGCAGGGAATTGCCGGTCGATGGATGCCCCCGGCAAAGTCGTGCACGTGAACAACAACGCAGCGGAAGACCTCGCGAATCGCTATGTAGCAGTCTGGAACGAAGCCGACACCGACGCCCGCAAGGAGGCCGTCGAAGCACTGTGGACCGACGGTGGCGTGCACCTGCTGGAGCCGCCCGAGGAGATCGTCAAGCGGGCCGCCGAGATCGGCGTCACCGCGACTCTGGAGGCGCGTGGACACGCGGAGCTGCTCAGCCGCGTGACCCGCGCGTACGACGAGTTCGTGGCGCCCGGGCAGTACGAGTTCGTGAAGCACGGCGAGGCGGCCGCGCTCCGCGACGTGGTGAAGTTGCGCTGGGCGATGGTCCCGGCCGGCGGCGGCGAGCCGCTTGCCATCGGCATCGATCTCCTCCAGCTCGCCCCCGACGGCCGCATCAGCACCGACTACCAGTTCATCGAGGCGTAGGGCGTGTCTCCCGGCCCCACGCCTACTGCGCGGCACTCGGCGGGCGGCCGGGAGACACGCCCTAACCCACCCTGGCCGGGCCCAGCGGGCGGAGGTGGCGGCGGCGTTCGGTGGGGTGCTGGTGGTGGTCGGAGTGGGCGTTGTCGAGGCGGGTGAGGTGCCGGCCGGCGCCGCTCACCGGGCAGGTCCAGGTGCCGTCCATCTCGACCAGGCGGATGCCGGGGAGCTCGAGCCAGCGCAGGATCAGCTCGATCTCCTCCGGCGAGGCCGCCGCGACCGGCCCGATCCCGGGCAGCACCGTCTCGGCCGAGGCGCGCAGCATCTCCAGGTGCGGCCGCGGGTCGGTGCCGCGCGGGCTGAACCCGGCCGCCGCGAGCCGCCCGCGACGGATCACGTGAAGCTCCCAGCCGCCGTCGTCGGTCCGCCTGGCGGCACAGATCTCGGCGCAGCCGGTGATCGACGCCATCCGCTGCATCCGCGCCGAGCTTCGCACGAACGCGCTCAACCGGTCCCGGTGGACGGCGGCGTCCTCGAACCGCTCGTCCGCGGACAGGACGTCGATGCGCCGGTCGAGTGCCTCGACGACCGGCGTCGGGTCGGCCGTCAGCGCCGACCGGAGCGCCGCGACGAACTCGCCGTACGAATCCATCGAGATCCGCCCGTCGCAGGGCGCCACGCACCGGCCCATCTCCGCCAGCACGCATGGCGACAACGAGGGATGCTTGGACATCCGGGCAGTACACTGCCGGATCGGGAACGCCTCGTGCAGCGCGGCCATCGCCCGCTCGGCGGTCTTGCGGGAGCTGAACGGCCCGAGATACCCGGCGTCGTCGTCCCGCACCTGTTTGACCAGCGACAACCGCGGAAACGGTTCGACCGTGACCTTCAACCATTGTTGCCGCTCCGGGAACTTCGAGCGCCGGTTGTACCGCGGCTTGTGTTCCGCGATCAGCCGCAGCTCCCGGATCTCCGCCTCCAGCGGCGTCCCGCACTCGATCCCGCGGACGCCGGTGGCGATACCGACCATCTCGCCGATCCGGTTCCTGGTCTCGGAGGCGGTGAAGTACGAGCGGACGCGGGTGCGCAGGTCCTTGGACTTCCCGACGTACAGCACCTCGCCGCGGTCGTCGGTGAACAGGTACACACCCGGTGCGTGCGGCAACGACTCGGCCAGGTGGCGTTTGGCCCGGACGGCCGGCGCGACCCGGGACGAGAACGTCTGCAGGTCCTCCAGCGTTTGCACGCCCAACGACCCGACACGCTCGAACAGCCCGTGCAGCACGTCGACGGTCGCGCGGGCGTCGGCCAATGCGCGGTGGTTCGGCGTGGTCGTCGTGCGGAACAGCTTCGCGAGGGTGCCGAGCTTGCAGTTCGGCGCCTCGTCGGGGGTGATCACCCGGCGGGCCAGCAGCGCGGTGTCGACGACGGTGAAGTCGGGCCAGTCGTATCCGTGGACGAGGCTCTCGTGTTTCAGGAAGCCCATGTCGAACGGCGCGTTGTGCGCCACCATCACGCAGCCGCGCGCGAACTCCAGGAACGCGGGCAGCACCGACTCGATCCGCGGCGAGGCGGCGACCATGCCGTTGGTGATCCCGGTCAGCACGGCGATGAACGGCGGGATCGACTCCGACGGGTTGACCAGCGTCTGGAACTCGCCGACCACCTCGCCCGCGCGCACCTTGACCGCGCCGATCTCGGTGATGCCGCCCTCGCCCGGCGGGTTGCCGGTGGTCTCCAGGTCGACGACGCAGAACGTGATGGCGTGCAGCGGCGTGCCGAGGTCGTCGAAGCTGTGCTGCACGCCGCGGATCGGCAGTATCGGATCCGGGGCCGGCGCATGCCCTGGGCTGGTCATGGCCACGACGCTAGGAGCCGCCACCGACAATTCCGCAGGTGACACGCAGGAGAGTCGACTAGGCTCTCGGTATGCGTACACAGGCGATCACCGCCGAACCGGGCCCGGCGCCCGCTCGCTGTGGTCTGCGTCACTGGTCCAGCAGCAGCTGCCAGGTCGTCGTTCCAGCCGGACTGCGGACCGGTGACTGAGGCCGGCACCGCCGCGAGCTCCGCCGCTACGACTTTGCCTGAACCGGTCCGGCAACGCGTCCTGACCCTCGCCGCGCACGCCCTCGGTCAGCTGCCCGCGACCGACATCCCGGCGCCGCTGCGCCGGTTCGCCAGCTTCGCCCCGGCGAAACGGGCCAAGCTGTCGGCCTCGGTGCTCGGGCCGATCCTGGAGACCGACGACCACTTCCGCCGGCTGACGGCCTTCGAGGTACGGCGGGAGCACCCGGAGCTCGGCGACGCGGTGGCAGACGGCGTCCCGGTCCCGGCCGCGGATCCGGTCGAGGTCGCCGCGCTCGCCTACCTGCTGCGTCCCGATGACTGGGAGCAGCACATCGCCGCGGCCGCCCAGATCCCGGTGGAGAACCCGCAGGCTGGTAACGATGCCGTGAACCGGCTCACCGACCAGCTCGACCAGGCGCGCACCGAGACCCGCCAGGTGCGCGAACGGCTTCGTGAACAGGTCAACGAGCTGAAGGCCGAGAACGTCACGCTCCGGCGCAAGCTGAACGAGGCCCGGCAGCGGATCAGCGGTCTGCAGACGGAGGTCGAGCAACGCACCAGGGAAGCCGAGAGCGCCGACGAACGCGTCGACGCGGCGCGGGCCGAGGTCGAGCGGGAGCTGCGCAAGCTCCGCGCCCGCATCACCGAACTGGAGGCGGTCGAGCACGCGGCCCGTCGTACGGCGGGGCAGGAGCGCGAGTTCGCGTCGACCCGGACCCGGCTGTTGCTGGACACGTTGCTCGAGGCAGCGAGCGGTCTGCGCCGTGAACTGGCCCTGCCGCCCGGGGGAGAGCTCCGTCCCGCGGACACGGTGGCCGGCTCGGAGCCCGATGCGGCCCCGGTCGGGCGTACGGCGCCTGAGGACGACCCGGCGCTCTTCGACGAGTTGCTCGCGTTGCCGCAGGTGCATCTGATCATCGACGGCTACAACGTGACGAAGACCGCCTGGCCGAACTCACCGTTGCATTCGCAGCGTCAGCGGCTCGTCACTGCACTGGGTGCACTGGTCGCACAGCGGCGCATCGAGGTCACCGTGGTGTTCGACGGCGCCGAGCTGTCGGGTCCGGTCCAGCTGAACCCGCCCCGCGGTGTGCGGGTGCGGTTCAGTCCGGCCGGCGTGATCGCCGACGAGGTGATCCGGCAACTGGTCCGCGCGGAACCACCCGGCCGCCCGGTCGTGGTCGTCTCCACCGACCGCGAAGTTGCCGACAGCATCGTCAAACTCGGCGCCCGCGCGCTCAGCGCGAGCAGCCTCATCGCACGCATCGCACGCGCCTGACAACAGAAATTGTCGGCGGGGGTCTCTAGCGTCCTTCTCAGCCGGATGCAAGTCCGGGTGCTTCCCCCCTTGGAGGATGTTGTGCTGATCGACTGCGACGCCTGTGTGATGAAGGGTCCGGGCTGCCAGGACTGCGTCGTCACGGTGGTGCTGGGGTTCTCGGAGGAACGGTCCGGCAGCCTGCGGATCGACGACGACGAGAAGGCCGCCCTGGACGCGCTCGCCGAGTCCGGCCTGGTCCCGCCGCTACGCCTCGTGCACGCGGTGAACAGCGTCGACCCGAACGACGCGCCGAAGGAGCAGACCGGCTGACCGCCGCCGATGTCAGGACCCTTGCGGACGAAGGCGAAACGATCGTTTGGCCGCCATCGGCCTTCGTTAATTTTCGATCAAACCCGAGGGGCGAATTGCACTGGTCACAAAACGGTCACTACTGTTACCTCTCGTTGCCTCAGGGCGTCGGCCGCTCCGGCCGACCGGGCAACGGCAAGCCGAGGGAGTGATCCGGCGGATCCGCGGACCGAAAGTCCGTGCGGAGGGCCTGATCAACGGGGACGGCGCGAGCAGAGGAAGGGACCGACCGGGCTGTGTCCATCGGACGCATCAACCGCACCAAGGGAATCGCCCTCGCCGCCATCACCAGCACCGCTGTCGCCGCGGGAGTGATCTTCATCCAGGGAGCGGCTGACGCCGACCCCAAGCCCACTCTGGCCGAGGCGAAGAAGCAGATCGCGGCGCTGCAGCACCAGGCCGAGGAGGCCGGCGAGTCGGCGAACGACCTGCGTGGGCAGATCACCGCCTCGAGCGCCCGGGTGAAGGCCCTGCAGGCGGGTATCGCCAAGCAGCAGGCCCAGGTGGACGCGGTGAAGCGGCAGATCGGCTCCCTCGCGGTCGCCGGGTACCAGACGTCGGGCATCTCCACGACCGCGCAGCTGCTGCTGTCGAGCAACCCGGACCAGTTCCTCAGCCAGGCGTCCACCGCCCAGGCCTTCGCCGGCCAGCAGAACTCGGCGCTGCGTCGTTACCAGGTCGCGCAGGGCAAGCTCACCGACCTGCAGGCCAGCGAGCAGACCGAGCTGGCCGCGCTGCAGGCCGTGCAGGCGAAGCAGGACGCGTTCAAGAACCAGCTCCAGGGCAAGCTCGACGCGGCGCAGAAGGTGCTCGACAAGCTCAGCGACGCCGAGCGCAAGCGGATCGAGGAAGAGACCGCCAAGGAGGCGGAGGAGGCGCGCAGGCAGCGTCCGACCCGCACCGGCGACCGCACCAGCGACGACAAGAACCTGCCGAACGTCCCGGCCAGCGGCCGCGCGAAGATCGCGATCGACGCCGCGCTCGCCCACCTCGGCGACTCGTACGTGTGGGGTGCCGCGGGCCCGAACTCGTTCGACTGCTCCGGCCTGACCATGTACGCCTGGGGCAAGGCCGGCGTCTCGCTGTCGCACTCGTCGAAGGCGCAGGCCAGCGAGGGCCGCCGGGTCAGCAAGTCCGACCTGATGCCGGGCGACCTGGTCTTCTTCTTCAGCCCGATCAGCCACGTCGGCATCTACCTCGGCAACGGCCGGATCGTGCACGCGCCGCGCCCGGGCAAGAGCGTGGAGATCGCCCCGCTCGACGAGAACCCGTACAACACCGCGGTCCGTCCGGGCTGACCTGCGACCTTGACATACTCTGCGGCTCCGGGGGTCCCCCGGAGCCGCGGCTTTTCACGGCGGTGCCGTAGTGTCGGAGGAGGCACGTAGTGTTCCGCCTGGTCGGGGCAGGTGAGCAGCGAAGGGCCGAGGTGATCGACGAACAGGGCGATACGGTTCCACTGCCGGTGATCCCGTCGTCCGGTGACCCTCGGGAGCCGATCGACCACCGGCCGGAGTCACGCGCCGACGGTCCGCAGCGGCCGCCGTTCGCACCGATCCTGAAGAAGGTCGCGCTCGGCGTCGCCGTCTGCCTGGTCGCCGGAGCCGGGTATGCCGGTCTGCAGCACATCGCCGACGCCCCGGCCGATCCGAACGCTCCGGGAGCGGGCCAGGCGCCGCAGTCGACGCCGACCACACCCGACCAGGCCCAGGCCGGTGTGCAGCGGGCGGTCGCCGGTGAGGCGGTTCTGCAGAAGATGACCGACGCGGTCGAGAACGAGGACCGCACCGAGTTCCTGAACACGATCGACCCCAAGGCCACGCAGTTCCGGACCACTGCGCGGACGATCTACAGCAACCTCACCACGCTGCCGCTCGGCACCTTCCAGTTGCGCTACGTGAGCGACGACGCGGCCGCGCTGACCCCGGACCGGCAGGCGGAGCTCGGCGGGACCCAGTCCTGGCTCGCGCAGGTCGAGGTCTCCTGGCAACTCGCCGGGTACGACGTCAAACCCGCCCGCGAGACGCTCCCGGTGACCTTCGTGACCCGCGACGGCAAGACGTATGCCGCGTCGTTCTCGGAGCGGTTCGTGGCGGGACAGCGCCGGCCGGTCTGGGCGCTCGGCCCGATCGACCTGGCCAAGGGCGAGCACAGCCTGGTGATCAGCCTGGAATCGGAGTCCGAGGCGCGCAGCTATGTGTCGGTCGCGGACAAGGCGGTCGAGTCGGTCACGAAGGTGTGGGGCAAGGGCTGGCGGCAGAAGGTGGTCGTCTACTTGCCGGCCAAGCAGGCCCAGATGGAGAACGTGCTCGGCGCGCAGCCGAACACCTACACCCAGATCGCGGCCGTCACGATGGCCGAGCTGGACACGCCGGCCATCGGCGCGCCGGTGCGGATCGTGGCCAATCCGAAGCTGTTCGAGGAGCTCGGCAAGCAGGGCCGGCGGATCGTGCTCACGCACGAGACCACCCACGTCGCGTCGACCGCGACTGCGTCACCGGTGCCGTTGTGGCTGGCCGAGGGCTTTGCGGACTACGTCGCGTTCACCGCCGTGCCGGTGCAGGACGAGTCGGCGGCGAAGGAGCTGTTCAAGGCGGTCCGGGCGGGGCATGTGCCGGCTTCGCTGCCGTCCCCGGAGGCGTTCGCGGCGTCGGCGACCGAGCTGCCGCAGGCGTACGAGTCGGCCTGGCTGGCCTGCCGGCTGATCGCCGAGCGTGAGGGGCAGGACAAGCTGGTCCGCTTCTACCGCGCGGTGCACGCGTCGAAGACGTCGGCCGGGCTGGCGGACGCGTTCAAGTCGGTGCTGGGGATGACCGAGGCCGAGTTCGTCGCCGAATGGCAGAAGTACCTCGAACGGCTCGCCGGTGCCTAGAGCAACGTCCCGTCCGTGGGCGCCTCGCGCCGCGGGCGGTCTGCTCGCGCTCGCACTGGTCTTCACGATCGCCGTCACCACGCCCTGGCACCTGATCGATCTGCCCGCACCGGACGCCGCGCTGGACTTCACGTCCGCGGAGATCGCCCGCCAGAACGCGTTCCGCCACGAGCTCCTCCGCTGGTCGACGGCATCGTGGATCATCTCGGTGGTGGTCCCGCTGGTGATCGGCTTCAGTCCGTTGGGCCGCCGGCTGTACGACGCTCTGCACATCCGCTGGTGGGTCCTCGCCGTACCGGTCATGGTGGCGGGGATCGCCCTGATCACCAACCTGCTCACCCTTCCGACCGACGTGCTCGCCCAGCGGGTCAGTCAAAAGTACGGCCTGGCGGTCGAGAACTGGCGGCTGTGGGTGTGGGACCGCGGCGTGAACTGGGCGATCACGTCGCTCGGCGTCGCGGTGCTCGCGGTCGTCCTGATCGCCTTCGCGAAGCGCCGCCCGCACGGCTGGTGGTTGCCCGGAGCAATCGTCTCCGCGCTGCTCGTGCTCGGTGTGTCGTTCGCGTACCCGGTGCTGGTCGAGCCGCGGTTCAACACGTTCACGTCGATGCCCGCCGGCGCCCTGCGCAACGACTTCCTGAAGCTCGCGGCCGAGGACGGCGTACCGGTGAAGGACGTGCTGGTCGCGGACGCGTCGAAGCGGACCACGGCGCTCAACGCGTACGTGTCCGGTTTCGGTTCGACCCGGCGGCTGGTCGTCTACGACACGCTCCTGAAGGACACGCCGCCCGCGCAGGTCCGGCTCGTCGTGGCGCACGAGCTCGGCCACGCCGCGGAGGACGACGTCCTGCACGGCACCCTGATCGGCGTGCTCGGTACGGCGTTCGGCATCACGCTGCTGTACCTGTTGGCCGGACCCCGGCTGGCGGACCCGCGGCGTACGGCGGTCCTGGTCGCGCTGATCGTGGCCGGTGCGACGCTGGCGAGCCCGGTGCAGAACCTGGTGAGCCGCAAGATCGAGGCGCGCGCCGACTACCACTCGCTCCGGCTGACGAACGACCCGCGCGATTTCGTGGCGATGCAGCACGACCTCGCCGTGCGGAACATCTCCGGCCTGGAGCCCAGCCGCTGGCGGTACTGGATGTTCGCCAGCCATCCGACGGCGCCGGAGCGGATCGCGATGGGCCGGGCCTGGGCGGCCGGCAACGGCGGCACGGTCCCGCCGCTGGCGAAACGATGACGGTCCTCGTCGTCACCAACGACTTCCCGCCCCGGCAGGGCGGGATCGAGACGTTCGTCCGTTCGCTGTGCGACGAGCTGCCCGATGTCGTCGTCTACACCTCGCGCGAGCCGGGCGACGCGGCGTACGACGCCACGCTGCCGTTCTCGGTCGTCCGCGACCGGTCGTCGATGTTGTTGCCGACGGCCCGCGTCACGAAGCGGGCCGTGCAGGTGATGCGGGAGTACGGCGCCGACCGGGTTCTGTTCGGGGCGGCCGCACCGCTCGGGTTGATGGGGAACGCGCTGCGCCGGGCCGGCGCGCGGAAGATCGTCGCGATGACGCACGGGCACGAGACGTGGTGGGCCGGCGTACCAGGAGCCCGGCAGGCGTTGCGCAGGATCGGGGACGCGGCCGACACGGTCACGACGGTGTCGTCGTGGTGCGAGGAGCAGATCGTTCCCGCCCTTTCACCGGCGGCTGCCGGGCGGGTGCGACGGCTGACGCCGGGGGTCGACTCCACCCGGTTCGTTCCTGGCTGCGGTGGCGAACAGGTCCGCAAAGGGCTTGGGCTGGACGGCGTTCCGGTGGTCGCGTGTGTGTCGCGGCTGATTCGCCGCAAGGGCCAGGACACGCTGATCCGGGCGTGGCCGCGGGTTCGCGAGTCGGTGCCCGGGGCCGTGCTGCTGCTGGTCGGCGGCGGGCCGGACCGGGACTATCTGGAGGAGTTGGCGGTGAGCACCGGGGTGTCCGACGCGGTGGTATTAACGGGGCCGGTTCCGTGGGCCGAGGTCCCGCCGTACGTCGATGCGGCGGACGTGTTCGCGATGCCGTGCCGAACCCGGCGGTTCGGGCTGGAGCCGGAGGCGCTGGGGATCGTCACGCTGGAAGCGTCGGCGACCGGCAAGCCGGTGGTGGTGGGGGATTCCGGTGGGGCTTCCGACACGGTCCTGCACGGTACGACGGGGTACCTGGTGGATCCGTACAACCCGGCCGCCGTCGGCGCGCGCCTGAGCGAACTGCTGACGAACCCCCAGCACTGTGAGGTTCTGGGCGCAGCGGGCCGCACGTGGGTGGAGGACGAGTGGGCGTGGTCGCGGTCGGGCGCCGTGCTGCGGGAACTGCTCGGCGTGTGACGCGCGGGGGAATGGGTGGACACGGTGTGGTGGGGGTCGTGTACTCTGGCCGACATGCACCGGATGTTCCGACTTGCCGCAGCCGTACGAGCTTTCCGCTCTCCGGCTGCCGCTGCCTGACATCCTGAAACTTCCACCGGCGACCGGAAACGGTTCGCCGGTGTTGTTGTTTCCGTAGCCCCGGTGGTCCGGCTCCGGTCCTGAATCGACAAGGACGAGAACCATGAGCATCACCAGGACCTTCATCGACTTCTTCATCGACCGCGACCACGTCCCGACGACGGGGTCCACGCTCATCCCGCGGCTCGGCGATCCCGTGCTCTTCACGACCTCGGGCATGCATCCGCTCACGCCGTACCTGGAGGGCGAGCCACATCCACTGGGGCGCAGACTCACCGGCGTCCAGCGATGCCTGCGCACCACCGATCTCGACGAGGTGGGGGATCCGACCCACCTGACGGTGTTCGAGATGCTCGGTTCGTGGTCGCTCGGCGACTACGGCAGCAGCCAGACCCTGGAATGGGGGTACGAACTGCTGACCACCGGCTACGGCCTCGACCCCCGGCAGCTGTACGTGACCGTCTTCGGCGGCGACGACAGTGACGACGGAGTGCCGCTCGACCAGGAATCGCTGCGCACCTGGCAGCAGCTCGGCCTGCCGATCGAGTTGACCACCGACGACAACTGGTGGTCGAACGGCCCGACCGGTCCGTGCGGCCCGGACTCGGAGATCTTCGTCTGGACCGGTGACGGCGAGCCGGAAGGTACGCCGACCACCGACGACCGCTGGGTCGAGGTCTGGAACCACGTGATGATGCGCTACCGCCGCCACGACGACGGTTCGCTGGAGCCGCTGTCGCAGCGCAACATCGACACCGGCCTCGGCCTCGAGCGGCTGACGATGCTCCTGGAGGGCAAGACCTCGGTGTACGAGACCTCGCTGTTCGAGCCGTGGATGCGGATCGTCCCGAAGCTCTGGACGCTGGACGAGCGGTCGCAGCGGATCGTCATCGACCACCTGCGATCCAGCATCGTGATCGTCGGCGACGGTGTGCACCCGTCGAACACCGGCCGCGGGTACGTGCTGCGCCGGCTGATCCGCCGGATGCTGACCATCCTCTGGCAGACCGACGAGTCGCGGTCACTGTCCGACCTGCCGATCGAGCTGTTCGAGCACACCCTGAACCACTTCCACCAGGGCGAGACGGTGACGCTGATCCGGCGAATCCTGATCGACGAGGAGATCCGGTTCAGCAACCTGCTCGACCGCGGCCGCAAGGTCCTCAGCCACGAGCGGTTCCACAAGTCGCTCGACGACACCGACTACGAGTACCTGCACGACACCCACGGTCTACCGCGGGAACTCGTCGACTCCCTGCGTTAGATGGCTGCCGGATCCAGTACGTCGGTCTGGGGAGCGTCGGGGATCTCCGGTGACGCGACCTTCCCGACCGACGACTGGGCCACGAACGCGCCGATCAGCACGATCACGCCGCCGGCGATCTGGTTGGGCCGCAGCGTCTCGCCGAGCAGGATCAGCGCGAAGATGCAGGCGGCGACCACCTCGACGTACGCGACCGCACCCGCGATCGCGGCCGACAGCCGCTGCACCGCGGCCGCGCCGGCCAGGTAGGCGACGACCGTGCTGACCAGGATCAGCCAGGCGGCCATCACCCAGCCCGGCGCGTGCCGGTCGCCGATCGCGATCGTGTCGGCGAGCACGTGCCACGGCGTACCCCACGGCGCCGCGATCAGCGTCAGGACGACGGCGCCGACGACGCTGCCCGCGGCCGTCATCACGAGCGGGTCCGCGGCGCCGGTGAGCTTGTCGATCAGGATGAAGTACGTCGCCTGACAGGCGGCCGCGCCGAGACCGGCGATCAGGCCGATCAGGTCGATCCGCAACCCCGACCAGATCTCGGCCACGGTCGCGAGACCGACGACCGCGATGCTGACACCGATCGCGGCCGAGCGCGGGACGGCGACCTTCTGGCCGAACTTCAGCCACGCGACCACCAGCACCGGACCGGAGAACTCGAGCATCAGCGCCACGCCCACCGGCAACCGGCTGGCGGCGAGGAAGAACAGCGTCTGGCAGCCGGCGATCCCGGTCAGGCCGTACAGCACGAGCGCCTTCCAGGACGCCCGCGCGGCGCGCAGACCGCCGCGGCCGCGGAAGATCAGCACGAGCGGGACGAGCACGGCGGCGGCGCCGAGGATCCGTAACCAGGCCGCCTGCTGGGGCGTGAAGCCGGCCCCGATCAAGGCCTTGGCGAACGGCCCCGACCCGCCGAACGTGATCGCGGAGAAGACCGCGAACCCCAACCCCACCGACTTCGTGCTGTACATGGGCATAACGCTCTCATGCCCATTACATGCCTGTCGAGTGGGATCTCACAGGACGTTCACGGCGCGGGCCGCGATGATGGCGACGGTCAGCAGGGAGATCGCCGACTGGACGCCCATCAGCATCTTGGTCCGGGCCGTCAGCGGCATCGTGTCGGTCGGGCTGAACGCGGTCGCGGCGGTGAACGACACGAACAGGTAGTCGGTGAACCCGGGCAGCCAGCCCTTCCAGCCGGGCAGGTCGACGGTCATCTGCGGGAACAGCAGATCCGCCCGCTCGGTCTCGCGCTCGTGCTCCGGCGCCCGTGCGAACGGGCCGCCGCGGTCGATCTCCCAGTACCAGACCGCGAACGCGACGACGTTCGTGACCCAGATCAGCACGGCGCTCTTCACCAGCACCTTGCCCTCGTTGGCGTCGCCGTTGTTGAGGAAGAAGATCATCCCGGCCAGGTAGAACGCGTTCACCGCCACCAGGACGCCGAGCAGGGTGAGCTCCACCCACCGCAGCCAGGGCTCGTCCCGGCGCAGGTGGAACGGGTTCATCCAGACCAGCGGCACCAGCAGGAGGAAGCCGAGCGCCGGCATCAGCCAGCGCGGCAGCGCGTTGATCTGCGCCGGCACCAGCAGTTGGAGAACGAGCACGGCCAGCACCGCCAGCGAGGCCGGCCAGCGCCGGGTGTGGCGGGTGCGTGGATACGACGCCTTCTTCACCCCAGCATTCTGACGCCGATCAGCGCTCAGCCGACGGAGGCGTCGACCACGGCCTGTCCCACCTCGGTACGCCGGTAGTGCACCTGGTGCCCGGTACGGCGACGTGTCGCGAGCCCCGCGTCGTACAGCGCCGACAGGTGTTCGGCGACCGTCGCGAGCGCCAGGTCGTACTGGGCGGCGAGGGCGCTGGTCGTGGCGGGCGGGTCGAGCGCGACGAGCAGCGTGGCGCGCGTGCGGCCGAGGAGGCGTGCCAGCGGATCCGGGGGAGCAGGGGCGTCGGACCAGAGTCGCGCGGCGCCGCGGGCGGGGTAGACGAGGGTCGGGTGGTACGCGGGGTCGACGACGATCACCAGGTACGGCCAGGCGAAGACCCCGGGCACCAGGAGCAGGCCCTGCCCGGTGAGATCGCGGTCTTCTGAGCGGTACCGCGTAGCGATCAGCTTGTCGTCCTCCCAGGCCAGGGTCGGGTGCAGGTCGTCGAACAGGCCGGCCAGGCCGCCGTCGGTCAACTGCCGACCGCGGTAGGCGATGTCGTCCTCGAGGACGCGGCTGATCAGCGGCCAGTCCGGCTTGATCAGGGCCTCCCAAGCGGCCTCGATCTCGTCGGCCAGTCGCTCCCGGCTGCCGCTCAGGTCGGTCAGCATGACGTCGATCTCAGGCGCGGCAGGGTTTTTCAACTCGTCCCGGGACCGGATCAGTTCGGTCCGGACCGTGTCGAGCGGGGTGCTGCGGACGCGGGCGATCGCGGTGCCGAACTTCGCGCGCGACGCCTTGGGTGGTGGCGTCAGGAAGTCCGGTGTGAACCCGACGCGTGGCTGCACGGCCTTCAACAGCCGCAGGTCCAGGGTCCGCGCGACGTCCCGCTTCGCCGCGATCCAGTCGCCGTACAGCGGCCGGTGCTTCGACCCGTTCAGGACCCGCACCGCCGACATCGTCTCCCACAACGGCGACACTCCGAACCGGCAGCGCAGCGCGTCCGCCTGCGTGAACCGCAGGACGGTCATGAACCAGAACTTTCGGCCACAACCAAAACTCTACGCCGGTCGTCCCGCGGTCGGGCACTCTCGCGGCGTGAGGTCCTATGGAGCTGTACTCAGCCTGCCCGGCATGCGTGCCGTGTACGCCGCGCACACCGTCACCATGCTCGGCACGGTCGGTGCGCAGGTGGCGCTGTCGATCCTGATCTTCGAGCGGACCGGTTCGCCGTTGCTGTCGGCACTCGTGCTGGTGTGCTCGTTCCTTCCGTACGCCGTGGGCGGGCTGCTCCTGTCCTCGGTCGCGGACCGCTTCCCGGCGCGGCGGGTGCTGGTGGCTTGTGACCTGCTGAGCGCGACCTGCGTGGCCTGCATGCTGTTGCCGGGCATGCCCGTGGGTGGGCTGCTCGGCCTGCTGGTCGGCACCGGGATGATCGCGCCGGTCTTCGCCGGGGCGCGGGCCGCCAGCTTGGCGCACCTGCTGCCGCAGGACCTGTTCCCGATCGGCCGGTCGTTGCTGCGGGCAATCGGTCAGACCGCCGTCCTGACCGGGTTCGCGGTCGGCGGCATCGCGGTGGCGGCGATCGGCGCGAAGTGGTTGCTGGTCGTCGAAGTGACGACTTTCCTATTGTCGGCAATCCTGATCGGCGCCGGGACGCCGTCCACGCCGCCGGGGGAGCGGAAGAGCAGCACGGTCCGCGACTCGTGGACCGGCCTACGGATGCTGTTCGCGAACAGGAGTCTCCGCAACCTGATCCTGCTGACCTGGGTGGCGCCGGCGTTCTCGTCCCTCCCGGACGGACTCGCCGTCGCCTACACCGCTCAGGTCGGCGTCGCCGCGGCGGCCGCCGGTGCGTTGTTCACCGGCTATGCCGTCGGCAGCGTGTTCGGCGAGCTCGTCGTCGCACGGTTCACCCCTTCCGTGCGGCGACGGCTCGTCGTCCCGTTCCTGCTGGTCAGCCAGCTGCCCGCGATCGCGTTCCTGACCGTGCCGCCGATCCCGGTGGCCGCGCTGCTGCTCGCGATCTCCGGCACCGGCTACGCGTTCAACCAGGGCGTCGATCCGCTGATCCTGCAGCACACCGATCCGTCGTACCGCGGTCGATTGTTCACAATCCAGACCAGCGGGCTGATGGCGATCCAGGGCGTCAGTATCGCGCTGGGCGGCGTCGTCGGTTCTTTCCTCGACCCGAACCTCACGATCGCGCTGGCCGGCGTCCTCGGCACGACGATCACCCTGCTGATCGCCCGTCAGGCGCTCACCACGGTGCCACGTCGGACAGCGACTCAGGTCCTCTGAAGACGCCGGTCGGGCCGTCCGCGGGTAGCGTCGCGAGGGCGACCGGGACGGCTGCTCCGTCGGCCACGGTCCGCTCGCCGCGCGGTACCGACGCCTGCGTGTTCAGGTCGGTCGGCACGAGACCCGGCGTGGCCGCGTTCACCTTGATGCCGTCCGCGCGCAGGGCGCTTGCGTAGACCAGGGTCAGTGCGTTGAGGGCGGCCTTCGACGAGCTGTAGGCGAGCAGCCCCTGGGTGGCCAGGCGGCCGTCGAGTTCGGAGAGCAGGGTGGTTGAGCCGAGCCCGCTCGACATGTTGACGATCCGCGCGTTCGGCGACCGGCGCAGCAGCGGTACGAACGCGTTGGTCACCGCGACCACGCCGAACACGTTCACGTCGTACGCCGCGCGGACCTGGTCGGCCGTGATGTCCGCGACCGCCGTACCCCATTCGGAGACGATGCCGGCGTTGTTGACCAGCGCGTCGAGCCGGCCGGAGTCGGCCTCGACCTGCTTGGCGGCCGCCGCGACCGACTCCCCGTCAGTGACGTCCAGCTGCACGAACCGTACGTCGAGTCCCTCGCGTGCCAGTTCGTCCGCGGCGCGAACGCCCAGCGCGGGGTTGCGTGCCGCGAGATACACGGTCGGTCCGCGCTGTGCCAGCTGCCGGACGATCTCGCGGCCGATGCCTTTGTTTCCGCCCGTGACCAGGGCGACTTCGTTCTGATTCATGCCTCCAGTCCAGCGCGGACCTGCCCCGGCGGACCAACACCGATCAGGTGGTCCGCCATACCCTGGAGGTATGCCCGAGCCAGAGATCCGCGAGCTGCGGTACTTCCGCGCGGTCGCCGAGGACCTGAACATCACCCGCGCCGCCGAGCGGCTCGGCCTCGCCCAGCCGCCGTTGTCGCGCGCGATGCGCCAGCTCGAGCACCGGCTCGGCGTGGACCTGTTCGACCGCTCCGGCCAGCGGCTCGCGCTCACCGCCGCGGGGGAGACGCTGCTGAAGGAGTCGGGCCCGGTGCTCGACGCGCTCGATTCCGCCGTCCGCCGGACGCAGCGGGCGGGGCAGACCACGAAGCGGCTCGTGGTCACGGCGAAGCCTGGTGTCGCGACCGAACTGCTGCACCGGATCGTCACCGAGCTGCGGGACGACTTCCCGGGCGTCGAGGTGGTGGTGAGCGGGTTCGGGGAGCAGGCGGACATGGTGCGCGACGGACGGGCGGATGTCGCGCTGGTCAGCCGGCCGTTCGACGACCTCGGACTGGAGCGCGAGGAGTTGTACGAGGAGCCTCGCGTGGCGGCGTTGCCGGTGACGCACGAGTTGGCGGGGCGGGACGTGCTGGCGGCGGACGATCTGGCGGGGATCCCGGCGCCACGCTGGAGCCGGGCTGACGTTGCTCAGCGCAACTACTGGTCGGCGCGGCCGGACGACGCCGTGGACGGGCCGGTCGTGCAGGACTCCGCACAACTGCTGGAAGTGGTGGCCTTCGGGCAGGCGGTCGCGCTGGTGCCGCGGTCGATGGCCGAGCGCAACATCCGCCCGGACGTCGTCTACCGGCCGGTGACCGACGTCGAGCCGTACCGGATGTACGTCGTCTGGCCGGCCGGCAGCCGCTCCGCCGAGCTGGCCCGGTTCGTCGAGGCGGCCGTCCGGCATTCCACCGAACCGCCCGCGGTCTCACGCACTTGAGCGGACCACGAGCGGTGCGGTGACGAGCCGGCCGGGCTCGTCGGGTTCGCCGGCGATCTCGCGCAGGGCGCGGTCGAACAGGGAGGTGGCGATGTCGCGCAGCGGGATCCGGGCCGTCGTGAGCGGCGTGTCGAGCATGCTCGCGAACGGGAAGTCGTTGAAGCCGGTGACCGCGACGTCCTGACCGACCGTGATGCCGCGTCGTTGCAGGGTCCGCATCGCGACCACCGCGAACGCGTCGTTGTCCGCGACGAAGGCGTCCGGCGGCCCGGTCTCCTCGACGTACGCCGCCACCGCGTCGAGCGAACCGAACGAGCGCACGACCGCGGACGGGAACTCCCGGACGAACCCGTCCTGCCGCTGATGCACCCACGGCAACGGGCTGTCGGTCGCCAGGTACACGGCTCGCTCCCGCCCGGTCGAGCGCAGATGCGCCGCGATCCCGGCCATCGACGTCTCGTTGTCCACGTCCACCCAGCACTGCCGGTGCTCCGGTCCCGTCCGGCCGAACGCCACGAACGGGAACCGCCGCCGGCTGAGGAACTCGATCCGCTCGTCGTGCGGCATCGTCTCCATGACGACGATCGCGTCGACCTGGCGCGCCGCGATCAGCTTCTCGTACAGCACGATCTCGGTCGCGCTGTCGGCCGGGGTCTCGACGACATGGACGCCGTAGCCCGGGACCGCGGCCGCCTTGACCAGACCGCCGAGCAGGCTGTGCAGGAACCCGCCCAGGCCGGGGTTGTCGTCGTCCACGAGGTCGTCCTCGAAGGACATCGGCAGGCCGATCACCTGGCTGCGTCCGGACGACAACGCGCGGGCAGCGTGGTTCGGGATGTACCCGAGTTCCTGGATCGCGGCGCGCACAGTCCGCACTGTCGGTGCCGCTACGCGGTGTGGCGCGTTGAGCACGTTCGACACCGTCATCGCCGACACCCCGGCCAATCGGGCGACGTCCGCGACAGTCGTACGCCGCGGCTTGTCTGCAGCCAACCCTTCCCCCTCAGTCGTACACGATCCGGGCCGATCCACCGGCCGGAACGTCGATACCCCACACTGCAGGCGGCGTCGTCGTCTCTCGGTGCACCTCGTGGCCCGAACAGTCCGAGACTACGAGGTCGGCAAGCCGGTTGCACGCACCTTCGACGTACAGTCTCCGCTCGGCGCCACCGTTCACCATGACGGTGCAGGGCTCCTGGAGCCGTACGACAGGATTCGTGTACACGGCAACCACGGTTTCGGTCGCACCGATCGCGCGAACCTGCGTGTACCGCGCATCTGGCCGTGACGGCAGCAGTAGGCCGTGCAGCAACGTGTCGGCGTGATCGCGCATGAAGCCGAGCCAGTACCGGACCACCTGCTGGTGCCCGGGCGGCAGCGCGTCCAGCTCCATCGAGACCTGCGGCGTGCTGAACAACGCACCGATGAAGTGCTGCGCGACGTTCTCCGCCGTCGCCGACGGGTGCCACATCAGCATGTCGGAGTGCACCGCGCGGTCACCGGCGAGCAGGCGACAGTCGATCGTCCGGACACGGTTCTCCACCGCGTCGAGCGCGCAGTCCCCGGCGCGCAGGAACGTGCCGAACCGCCAGAGCCTCGGGTGCACGTAGTCCTGACGGAACTCGATCAGCACGTCGGGCCGCAGCTTCCGTAGCTCGTCGGTGACGGCCTGCAAGAACCGCTCCACGCCTTCGTCGACGGAGGAGCAGTCACTGCCCGGGGGCGGAGGGACACTGCTCCTCGCCCAAGAGTCGATGAAGTCGATCTTCAGCCCGTCGACGCCCCAGTCACGCACCGGACGAACGCAGCACTCCAGGAGGTGTTCGCGTACCTCGGGACAGCGGGGGTCGAGGACGGCGGTCACCTCGCCGTCGGCAAAGCCGAGTGTGCGGTCCTTCAGCTTGCGCCAGGCCTTCGAGTGCACACCGATCAGTGCTGGCGCGATCCACAGCACGTACTGCTGGCCGAGCGTGTGCACGCGGCGCACATGCTCGGCCATGTCCGGAAACTTGGGGCTGGTCGGCTCCCAATCGCCGCAGTACGCGTACCCGCGTCGAGTGTCGTCGGTCTGCCAGCCGTCGTCGACGATGATCGCCTCGGTGCCGTACGCCGTTCCGGCGCGGGCGTGCCGCTCGACGGACTCGGCCGAGACGTGCTGGTGGTCGCTGTACCAGGTCGAGTACATCGCCTGTCGAGCGACCGGCGGTACGTCGGCGATCCGGTCACCCAGCTCGGCCGTCCACTCGGCCGTCACGGCACGCAACGCCTCGGCGAAGTGCTGGGCCCGCGGATCGATCCGCAGGGCGAATCCTTCGCCCTCGAGATCCGTCACGGTCAGCTCGATCAACTGTTCCGCGGTCTCCTCGCTCACTCCGACAGCGAAGTCGCACCCTCGGACGTTCGACGACAAGGAGATTGTCAACACGCTGCGGTCCTGCGCGTCGACAAGCGTCGCGACGGGTGCGGAGCGGACGGATCGGACGTCGCGGTGCGAGCCCCAGTCGGTCGGGAGGTTGCGCCGTGATCCCTGGGCCGCCTGCCAGAGCGTCACCGCGTCCTCGGCGGGCCAGGTCCAGCGCAGCGTCACCGGACCGTCGGCAGCGACGTCGGCACTGACGTCGTACCGCAGGACACCGGGCTCGGCGACTGCGCGCTCGATCAGGGTGCCAGGACCGGTCAGGCTTGCGCTGCGGACGATAAGACCGTCGGCCGAGCGGATCTCAAATGTCGTCACGTGCCGGACTATAGCGGTAAAACCGAGTGCTTCGGAGGTATTGACGCGATTGCCTCAGGTACCTATGTTTTACCGCTAATATCCGCCTCTTCGAGGAGCCGCCGGGCCGGCCCTCAGCTCCGATCTCGCCGGTGTGGCCGTCTGCCGAAAACCGAACCAAGAGCAGGAGAAACCTGATGCCGATCAATGAAAAGCCCTTCGGGCGACCTATTACTCGCCGCGGATTCCTCGCCGGTGCGGCCGTCGCCGGAGCGGGGTCGAGCGCGTTGCTCACGGCCTGCGCCGGCGGTAGCGCGGGCGGCACCTCGAGTTCTGCCGGGAAGGGCGGCGCCGGCGGCGCGGGCGGCACGGGCGGCACCGTGACCTGGGCCTCTTGGGCGAACCCGGGTGAGGCCGAGCGGTTCCGGCAGATCTCGAAGGACTACGAGGCCGCACATGGGACCAAGGTCACCTTCCAGGTGGTCGTCGGCGACTACGGCGCCAAGCTGCTCACCCAGCTCGCCGGCAGCAGCGCCCCGGACGTCTTCTACGTGCAGGACTCCGGCATGCAACGGCTCATCCAGTCCAAGAAGGTCGCCGACTTCACCGAGTTCACGTCCAAGGCGGACGCGCCCGTCAAGATCGACGACCTGTATCCGAACCTGATGGGCTGGTGCAAGCCTGCCGACGGCAGCCCGGGGACCTACGGACTGGTCGTCGACTGCAACCCGATCGTGTTCTGGTTCAACAAGGACATGTGCGAGGCCGCCGGCGTCACCAAGAACCCCGCGCAACTGCACGAATCCGGCGGCTGGAACCGCGACGCCGTCGACGACTTCCTGACCAAGATCAAGGCCACCGGCAAGCGGGGCATGGTGCTGGAAGGCGGCTTCGGCCCGATGCTCAGCTGGATGACCGCGTTCGGGGGCAAGGTCGTCGACGGCAACAAGATGATCTTCAACGAGGACGCGAAGTCGATGGAGACCCTCGAATGGCTCTGGGAGGGTATGGCCAACGGCAACGTCACGTACGGCGGGTCGCTGCCGAAGGGGCAGGCCATCGACGCCTTGTTCTACAGCCAGCAGCTCGCCAGCTGCCAGGTGGGACGCTGGATCCTCCCGAACCTCAAGAAGCTGAAGTTCGGCTACGACATCGCACCGTTCCCGTCGCCCGACGGGAAGACCGTACCGCCGGCGATCGTCTACACAGCGGCCATGGCCGTGAACGCCAAGGCCAAAGACCCTGAAGCCGCGATGTACTTCGCCACCCGGTTCGTCAGCAAGGACGGTCAGAAGGCCCGGCTCTCCGGCGGAGGCAACGCGGTGCCGGCCGTCGCGGGACTGGACGAGGTCGTGATGGAGAACAAGCTGCCCGAGCACTGTGCCTGGTTCACGGAGGCCGCCAAGAAGGGCTACGCCATCCCGTCGGCCATCGCGTCCAAGGCGGAGGTCGGAGCGAACCTCGGCACCGAGATGGACAAGTCGATCAAGGCCGGCGACAACGCGAAGGCCTGGGCCGACAAGATCTGCGCGTTCATCAACAACGGGAAGTGAGACATGGCGCTCGCACCCGATGTGAAGCGCAGACGGCGGACCGAAGCGCTGTGGGGGTACGCCTTTCTCACCCCCCAGCTCATCGGCCTGATCGCCTTCATGGTGGGTCCCCTGGTCTTCGCCATCGTGCTGTCGTTCTCGAGCTGGGACGGTCTGGGTTCGCGCACGTTCGTCGGGCTGCAGAACTTCATCGGTGTCTGGCAGAACGACCAGCTGCGGCAGTCCTGGCTGAACACCGCGTGGTTCACCGCCCTGCAGGTCCCCGGACTGCTGATCACCGGCTTCTTCTTCGCGTTCTTCATTCAGAAGGCGGGCCGCTTGACGCCGTTCTACCGGATCTTCTTCTTCGCGCCGCAGGTCACGTCGACCGTCGCGGTGGGCGCCATCTGGCTCTGGCTGCTGAACCCCGAGATCAGTCCTGTCAGCTCTGTGCTGAAGTCGCTCGGGGTGCCCAACCCACCTGACTGGCTGCAGGATCCGGGGACGGCGATCCCCGCGATCGTCGTGGTGTCGATCTGGCAGGGCCTCGGCTACATGATCGTGATGTTCGTCGCCGGTCTGCAGAACATCTCGCCCACCCTGATGGAGGCCGCCGACATCGACGGCGCCTCGGAGTGGCAGAAGCTGCGCAAGATCACCGTGCCGCTGCTCTCGCCGACCATCCTGTTCCTGTCGATCACCTCGATCATCGGGTCCTTCCAGGTGTTCGACTACATCTACTTCTTCTTCGACACCTCAGCGCCGTCGAACGCCCACACGATCGTGTACGACATCGTGAACATCGCCTTCCGTGAGTTCAAGTTCGGGTTCGCCGCGGCGATCGCGGTGTACCTGTTCCTGGTCCTGCTGGCCCTCACCGGCCTCCAGTTTCTTGCTCAGAAAAGGTGGGTGCACTACACCGAATGACTACCTCATCAGGCGAGATCGACGCTCGTGGCCTCGAGCCGGCGCGTCGAAAGAATGCTTCACATGGGCTGAGCGGGGGACGGTTCAAGCCGTCCTGGATTCCGCTGCACCTGCTGCTGGTCGCGGGCTCGCTGGTGATGTTCGTGCCATTCCTGTGGATGTTGTTCTCGGCCATGAAGCCGCTGGACGAGATCTTCGCCCAGCCGCCGAAGCTGCTGCCGAAGGTCTGGCAGCCGCAGAACTTCGTCACCGCGTGGCAGGGCGCCGACTTCGCGCGCGCGTACCTCAACAGTCTCTATATCGCCGGCCTGGTCACGGTCCTCACCCTGATCACTTGCTCGATGGCCGCTTACGCCTTCGCGCGGATCCGTTTTCCGGGGCGGAAACTGATCTTCGGCATCTTCCTGGCCACCTTGATGGTTCCGTTCCAGCTGACCGTGATCCCGCTGTACGTCATCATGGGGCAGCTCCGCTGGATCGACACCCACCTGGCGCTGATCGTCCCGCCGGCGTTGTTCAACGCCTTCGGGGTCTTCCTGCTGCGCCAATATGTCCGCGGCATTCCGCTGGAGCTGGAGGAAGCCGCCTCGATCGACGGCGCGGGGCGGGTCCGGATCTTCACGACCATTATCCTGCCGCTGCTGCGGACCCCGCTCGTGGCCCTCGGCATCTTCGTGTTCCTCGGACAGTGGAACTCGTTCTTCTCTCCGCTGATCTTCCTGAACAGCGATCGGAACTTCACGATTCCGCTCGTGGTCAACCAGTTCAAGGGCGCCTACTCCTCCGACTGGACGAGCCTGATGGCGGCCACGACCATGGCGGCGCTGCCGATGCTGCTCGTCTTCATCATCGCCCAGCGTCAGATCGTGCAAGGCATCGCGCTGTCCGGTTCGAAGACCTGACCTACCGCACGTCCGGCATCAGCACATCGGGTGATGCCGGACGTGCCGACCATCACAGGCTCGCCGGCCCGGGGGCGGCGGGGCGGTAGGACGGGAGGGCCTCGGCGAGCGTGGGGTAGTGGTCCAGCGGGCGGGCGGTGGCGGTGACCCGGATGAGGTCGCCCAGCCATTGGCCGGCCCCGGACGTGCGCAGCCAGCCGCCGTGCCGGACCGCCAGCTCGTGGGCGTCGGCGAGGACCTCGAGGGCGCTCGCCTCCATCGCGGTGACGCGCCGCAGGTCGACCACCAGGCGCGGCAGCTTGGTGGTGATCACATGCCGCAGTTCGTCGGCGAACGTGGCCACGGTGCAGACGTCGACCCTGCCCGCCACCCGGACCACCGCACAGTCGCCGACAGAGCTCCAACTGCAGACAAACGGTCCGCTCACCTCTGCCGGGCGGCGAGCGGACCTGATCGCGCGGGGTGTGTTCATGCGTACCGGTACCCGGCGGGTAACCCGCGCGGGCGGGAGCGCCCGGACCGGACCTGCGCGGCCCGGCCCGGACGCCTCACGATCAGTTGACGATGATCTTGTCGACCTCGATCGTGACGCCCTTGACGAGTGGCGTCGAGGTGCCGGTCGTCACCGTGCCGGTCCCCTTCTGCACACCCTTGATGTTCATCGAGTACGTCATCGACCCGCCGGGCGCACCCGGCGTACTCGTGATCCGGTAGTCGGTCACCGGCGGACCGGAGATCTGACCGCCGGCCGTGCCCTCGAAGTTCTCCGCACCGACCGTCAGCCCGTACGCCGGACCGGGATCACCCGGCAGGTTGCCCGGGTCGTAGGCGTAGGTGATGTCCTCGGTGCCGTTGATGCCGATCCACTGCTGGAACACCTTGGTACTCGAGGTGCCGAACAGGTTGACCCGCCACTCGAGGACGATCCAGCTGCTCACCCCGTCGGTCAGGACGGTGGCATAGACGCCTGGCGCACCGGTGCCGTCGAGATCGGTCCAGAACGACGCCAGCACGTTGTTCGGCCGGGCCGGGTCGGGCAGCGTCTGCGGGAGGAACTGGACGTCGTCACCGGTCGACGTACCGCCGACGACCGAATAGCCGTTCGATGTGACGCCGATCTTCGTGTACGTCTGGCCGGCGTACACGAACGCCGGGACGGTGAAGTTCACTGCCTGCTCGTCGCCGATCGGAGTGGGCGCGGTCCCGAACGCGTCGAGTGGGATGTAACCGAACAAGGACCCGGGCGCGATGGCGGGACTGTCGGGCTGGCGCCCGGCCAGGGTCGCGGTCTTCGTCGCGATCTGCGTGCCGACCTGGGTCGCGCCCGTCACGCTGTTCAACCGCAGCTGCGAGCTCAGCGTGCTGACTGCGGTCACGTCCGTGGTCTGCAAGCTGTTGTTCTGCACGGTCACCGTGCAGACCGACTGTTCGGTGTTCTTCTTGATGGTGGACGGCGTACAGGTCTGGTCGACCGGCACGATGCCCTCCTGGCGGAAGAACGCCACCGGCAGGTGCAGTTGACGGCTGCCGCCGACCTGCTTCAGGTTGACCTGACCGAAGTACTGCCCGTCGGGTACGTCGGGCGCGGTGATGGCGATCGTCAGCTTCTGCGACTTGCCCGGCTTCACCTGGAACACCGGCGGCAGGACGCTGATGTTCGCACCGTTGACCGTCGTACCACTGGCGGAGAAGGACAGCGTCTGGTTGGTCACGTTGGTGACCGTCCGCGTGGCGGTGATCAGCCCCGGCATCGTCGGCGCGTTCACCGACGGCAGGTTGAGATCGATCCGGTTCAGCGGGTCGGTGGCCGAGAGCGCATAGTTCGCCGCGGTCTCGTCCAGCGTCAGACCGGGGTCACCGGCCTTGGTGAGGTCGATCCGCCCGCCGCCGTAGTCGAACGGGTCGGCCGGCGTGGTGCGGTCGGGCTTGGTGACCGACGTCTTCGCGGTCGTCTCCAGCGCCGACTTGACCTGGCCGGGCGTCCACGACGGGTGCAGGGCGAGGACCAGTGCGGCGGAACCGGCGACGTGCGGTGACGACATCGACGTACCGGCGATCACCTGGTACAAGTTGCCGGGCGGGCCTTCGGCCGGGGACTCGGGAGTCGGTGTCTGTCCGGCCATGATGTGCAGACCCGGCGCGGTGACGTCGGGCTTGAGGAAGTCGCCGCCGGGGCCGCGCGACGAGAAGTACGTCATCACGTCGCCCTGCCAGGCGGTCTTGGCGCCCTGGGTGAACGAGGCCGTGGTGCCCGGGTGCGCCGCCAGGAACGCCAGCAGCGCGTCCGCGTCCAGCTTCTCCAGGGCCACGGTCGGCAGCCAGTGGTTGTCGGTGAAGACGTCGAACGGCACGGAGTTGTACAGCAGCATGCCGACGGCGCCGCCCTGCCTGACGTTGAAGCCCTTGAGGACCCGGTTCGGGCCGCGCTCGCAGACAACGATCTTGCCTGTGAAGATGCCGGGTGGAGCCGGCGTCGTGCACAGCGCGTTGCTGTACGGCGGAGCGGACGCGAGGACGACCGGTGCCGGCGTACCGACGCCGGACGTGATCGACGCGCCGGACACCGTGGCGGTCGCGCCGCCGCCGGACAGCGAGACGGTCGAGCGGAACGTGCGGCTCTGCGTGGACGCCGCGACCGTTGTGACCCATGGGCCGCGGTGGTCGGTGGTGTTCGCGCCCGGACCGGAGTTGCCGGCCGAGGCGGACACGAAGACGCCGGCCGCGTACGCGTCCAGGAATGCGAGTTCGACCGGGTCGCTGTACGGGTCGCTGCCGCCGGAGATCGAGAAGTTGATCACCCGGACGCCGTCCAGGATCGCCTGGGCGACGGCCTGCACGGAGTCGGACGGGAAACAGCCCTCGGCGCCGCAGACCTTGTAGACCGACACGGCCGCGGCCGGTGCGATGCCGGCGAGTGCGCCGCGGTCGATCCCGAGCGGGTTGGCGTTCGCGACCGGGCCGCCGGCCGACGTCGAGGCCGTGTGCGTGCCGTGGCCGTTGGAGTCACGCGCGCTGCTGGGGTAGACGTCCCCGCCGATCACCGCGTTGTAGGTGTCGAGGAACGGCCGGCCGCCGATCAGCTTGTTGTTGCAGACGAACACGTCGGTCGCGGGCGTCAGCGGGTTGTCCCCGAAGTTGCAGGTCCGCGGTGTGCCGTCGGCCTTCGGCGGCGGTGCGGGCAGGGTGCCCGGGTCGGCGAACGACGGGTGCTCCGGCCACGCGCCACTGTCCAGGACGCCGACGATGATGCCCTTGCCGGAATTGGCCGAGCCGCCGAGCTGGTTGTAGATCGTCGGGGCGCCGATGAACGAGCCGCTGGAGTCGGTGAGCATCTCCTGCGGGTTGTCCTGCTGGACCGCGGCCACGCCCGGCAGCTTCAGCAGGTCGCGGGCCCGGTTCGCCGGGACGCTGACCGAGATCCCGCCGTACACGGTGCGCAGCCGCTGGCCGGCCTTCGCGGTCGGCACCCGCGTCTGCATCGCGGCGAGGAAGTCGTTCTCCAGCGTGGACACGTGCTTCAGGTACTTGGTCGCGTTCGCGCTCTTCACGTCGAGGCGCTTGCCGGTGACCGACGGGCTGGTACCGGGCAGGCCCTTGATCCCGCCCCGGTACGCCGCCAGCGAGTCGTAGTCGAGCTTGACGACCACGCGGACCTGCTTGGCGGACGTGCTGTTCACCAGCGCGGGATCACTCTTCGCGAGCTGCCCGCTGGGCGACTTCGCGCCGTTGACGATACTCGCGACGGTCAGCGGCGTTGCCTTCCAGGGCCGGCCGTTCGGCGCGGTCGGGGACGTGTCGGCCGCCGCGGTCATCGCGGGTAGCAAGGCGGCGACGAGCAGACCGGCGGACACTCCGGCCATGACGGTTCGCGGACTTCGTCGGTGGAACGGTGACCTCATGCGCGGGCCTCCAGTGAGACGGAAGAACGCCGTCACGGCAGGAGGCAGCGTCAGGAGACCCCCGACGAAAGAATCAGGCCCTCACCCCTGTGACCGAACCCCCCCGGGACCGGCGTACGGCCGGCACCCCCGCGGCGCCTGCCTGTGCCCGAGGTTAAGCCCAGATTCCGTTGCGGGCCAGACTTCGGCGCATTTCTCAATCGCGACCGAGAATGCCTTGTTCGTAGCCCTTGGCCACGGCCGCGGCGCGGTCGGCGACCCCGAGTTTGGTGAAGACGTGGCTGAGGTGGGTCTTCACCGTGGCCTCGCTGATGAACAGTTCGCGGGCGATGTCGCGGTTCGACGTGCCCTTCGCGACCAGCTCGAGGACCTGCCGTTCGCGGGCGGCCAGCGGGCTCGGCGCCGGCGACCGGACGGCCGAGACCAGCCGGGACGCGACGGCGGGGGAGAGCACCGTGCGACCGGCCGCCGCCTGCCGGACGGCGTTGAACAGCTCGTCCTGCGGCGCATCCTTGAGCAGGTAGCCGGTCGCGCCGGCCTCGATCGCGGGCAGCGTGTCGGTGTCGGTGTCCCAGGTCGTCAGGACGAGGACCTTGGCGCGGATGCCGCGGCGGGTCAGCTCGGTGATCGCGTCGAGCCCACTGCCGCCCGGCATCCGCAGGTCCATCAGGACGACGTCCGGGTCCAGCTCGGCGGCCAGCTCGACCGCCTCGACGCCGTTGGCGGCCTCGGCGAGCACGGTGAAGCCGGGCGCCGACTCGAACATGCCGCGCAGCCCGTTCCGCACGACGGGGTGATCGTCGACGAGGAGCAGCGAGATGTCAGCCATGGAGCACCAGCGGCAGCCGCGCCGAGACCGCCGTACCGAAGCCGGGCTCGGACTCGACCGTGAGCGAGCCGGCGATGCGTTCGGCGCGGGCCCGCATGCCGTCGAGGCCGAAGCCGCCGGTGCCCGTCCGGGGGGCCAGCGCCAGCGGGTCGAAACCGTTGCCGTCGTCACGAATGTCCACTGTCACCTCGTCGTCCATGAAGCTGAGCGTGACCCCGACGCGGAGCGCGGCGGCGTGCTTGGCCACGTTCGCGAGGGCTTCCTGGGTGATGCGCAAGATGGTCGCCGAGACCTCCCCGTGCAGATGCTGCGCCGCACCGGTCACCGTGAGCTCCGCGGCGACGCCGGTGTGCTCGGCCCACTGGTCGACGGCCTTGCGAAGTGCCTCCGGGAGACCGTCGTACGACAGACCGGCGGGTGCCAGGTTCTGCACCGAACGACGGGCTTCGCCGAGACTGTGCCGGGCCAGCTCGGTCGCCCGGCCGACGTGCTCGGTGACGGTGGCCGGATCGGTGGTGTTCGCGACCACCTGGAGCTGGGCGATGATGCCGGTCAGGCCCTGCGCGATGGTGTCGTGGATCTCCGCGGCCAGCCGCCGGCGCTCGTCGGCGATCCCCGCCTCGCGGGCCTGGACGAGCAGTTGGGCCTGCAGCGCGGCGTTCTCCTCGTGCGCCTGCTGGAGCTGCTCGATCGTGTCGGCGCGCGCCCGGGACCGCGCCTCCTGACGGTCGGCGAAGTGCTTCACGACGGTGAGCAGCGCATTGTTCGCGACCAGCAGGCCGGCGAAGGCCAGCCAGCCCGTGCGTCCCTCCGGCGGGAAGCGCCCGGTCTGCGCGCTGGCGATCGGGATCGTGGTGACGAAGAGGGCGAGCCGTTTCCGCCTCCGGCCCGGGATCACTTCGTCGGTGTCGTAGTAGCCCGCCGCCACGTAGAACGCGAAGAAGCCGCTCAGCGTCGTCAACGCGGCGGCGATCGCCCAGCGGATCACGTAGTACGTCACGGACACGGCATTCGGGCCGCGGTGCAGGCGGTGGCTCCAGCTCCACCACAACTGCAGGACCAGCGCGGCGCCGACCAGCGCGTACGCCGCGATCTGGTCCCGGCCCGACGGCATGATCTCGCCCGCCGTCGCCAGCGCCAGCAGGAAGCTGAGGCCGAGCAGGAAGTACGGAGCCCAACGGTGGAACGCCGCCTCGTGCCGGTCGAGGTCGCTGTCCGTCGTTGTCACGGATCCAGTGTGCACGACCCGGGCCCTACTCCCAGCGGAACCAGCGGACGGCCGCCGCGGACAGGACCGCAGCCCACGCGATCAGCACACCCAGGTGGGACCAGTCCGGCCACTGCCCGGCCGCGGCCTGCTCGAGCGCCTGGGACGCGGCACCGAAAGGCAGCAGGACGACGATCTCGCGCAACGTGTGCGGCATCGACTGGACCGGGGCCCACAGACCCGCGGAGAAGAGGCTCGGGAAGAACACCAACGTGCCGATACCGGTCGCGAGCCGCGCGGTCGGAGCGAGCGCCGAGATCAACGCGCCGAGCGCCAGTGCGGTAGTGACCGTGAGCAGGAACGCCAGCGCATACCCGAAGGCCTGCTTCGGCAGCTGGACGTCGAACGCCAGCCGGCCGATCGTCAGGCAGACCAACGCCGACAGCACACCCGCGGCGCCGTTCAGCCCCATCTGCGCGATCAGCAGCTCGGACGGGCGGACCGGCGTCAAGGACATCCGGCGCAGGATGCCGCGCTCGCGGTAGCCGGTGAGCACCGGCGGCATCGCCTGCAGACCGGTGACGATCAGCGCGACGAGGACGAGGGTCGGCACGTACACGTCGATGACCCGCATCCCGAGACCGGGGTCGAACTTCCGGAAGCTGCGGATCGACCCGAGGATCACCAGCAGCAGCGGCGGGAAGCCGAGCGTCCAGAACAGCGCGCCGGCCTCCCGGCGGAACAGCCGCGCCTCGGCGCGCAGCACGGCGGTCCGTGGCGACGGACGGCGGACCGGGGCGATTGTGCTCGTGGTCACCGGGTGGCTCCTGTCAGGTCGAGGAAGGCGTCGTCGAGCGTCGCGTCGGTGACGCGGAGCTGGTGGGCGGTGATGCGGCGGCGGGCGAGCAGCGACAGCAGCGCGGTCACGGTCTCGTCGGACCCGCCGATGGTGATGCGGGCGTCCTTGTGCTCGATGCTCGCGACCGCGGGCAGCGCGGTGAGGTCCTCGTCGTCGAGCGGCGCCGACGGCGTGAACGAGATGATCGTGGATCCCGCCGTCCGGCTGATCAGTCCCTGCGGAGTGTCGAGCGCGGTGATCCGGCCCTTGTCGATCAGCGCGATCCGGTCGCAGAGGCGCTGGGCCTCCTCCATGAAGTGCGTGACCAGCAGGACCGTGACGCCGCGCTCGCGGACGTCCTCGACGATCTCCCAGGTCTCCCGGCGAGCGCGCGGATCGAGGCCGGTGGTCAGCTCGTCCAGCACGACGACGCGCGGATTCCCGATCAGCGCGAGCGCGATGAACAGTCGTTGCTTCTGGCCACCACTGAGCACACCGAACCGGGTGCTCAGCAGGCTCGCCAGACCGAGGCGCTCGGCGAGCGGGCGCCAGTCGGCCGGGCGCGGGTACAGCGCGGCGTACAGTTCGAGGGCCTCGCGGACCGTGAGCTTGGCCTGCAGCTCGCTCTCCTGCAGCTGCGCGCCGAGAACCTGGGTGACGGCCGCGTGGTCGGCGACCGGGTCGAGCCCGGCGATCCGGATCTGCCCGCCGTCAGGAACCCGCAAGCCCTCGACGCACTCGACGGTGGTGGTCTTGCCGGCGCCGTTCGGTCCGAGGATGCCGAAGATCTCGCCCTCGTCGACACCGAACGACACCCCGTCGACGACGGTGCGCCCGCCGTACGCCTTGCGCAGCTCGCTGACTTCGACGATCGGGGAAGTACTGGTCATGCATCGAGCTTCGCGGACGGCGAACGCCGCTCACATCGTCCAACGGGATACTCCCGCCATCAGCCATTCGGTTGATGGCCGCACGCCTGCCTCCGCCGGCCGACCCGGTGGATCGACAACTGAAGCTGCATGCGGGATCAGCCAGACACCGGCTCTCCAGAGGAGTGGCTTGGCGCGTGGTCGCCTCGGCAGGTAGGCGCGGTTTTGCCTCGTCGGCCGCCCTGCGGGCAGTGGCCGAGGCGGTGGTCGCGGGAGGGGCCGGCGGTGTGTGGGTGCAGGGGATCGCGGATATCGGCGCGATCCGTCACCCCGGCCCTGGATCATGCGCTCGCGGTCGCCTGGACTGATGTCGCTGCACTCGACGGGACGCAGCGCCTGCGTCCGGACGGTCGCGGTCTCGCCGAGACCATCGAGGCGCTCCACGACCGCGCCGGCACGCTGGTGATGGCCGACTGCTCAACCTTCGAGGAGGGCGTCGCGGCCGGTGGCCGATGCCGATGTCGTCGGTACGACGCTTTCGGGCTTCACGCCGTACACCACGAAGACCGACGGGCCCGACCTCGATCTTGTCGCCCGGCTGGCCGCGGCGATCACTCACCCCACCACGATCACCAGCTGGTTCGTGAACGCTGTGGAATGAGTTCAGCGTTGGGCGACGATCTCGCGGACGACGAGGTGGGTGCCGAGGGTGGTGTGGTGCTCGGTCGGTTGGAGTCCAGGGCGAGGGCTTGGCCGCCTTGGCGCGCGGGCCGGGAGACTTCAGTACGGGCAATCGCGCGGACAGCTGGTGGAACTGCTCCATCAAGAGCTCGGCAAGACCGGAACATCAAGTTCGCCACCCTGCCCGACGACACCTTCCCCGCAAGGGCACGCCGGTCGCCGGGAGAGAAGGCGCGTGCCCAGTGGGTGGTAGCTGCAACGATCCGAGCCCGGCGCGCCTGGCGGCGGACCCGGCCGTGCATCCAGCTCCCAGTCGGCTTGAGGTGTGTGGCTGGGTTCGACGGTCACCAATTGGTTCACGAAGCAGCTTGGGTGGGCTGGGGTGTTTGCTGGTGTGGGCCCACGAATAGCCCACAAAATAAGGGGATTCTCGTTCGGAAACTGTCGGTGGGACCGTCTAGAGTCAATGCCATGGAACTTCTGGGCGAGCGGCCGGTGTGGTCGATGAGTGGCAGCGAACTGCTGTCCACTCTCGACACGCTGGAGGCCGAGCTGGCCCGCCGGGAGGCGTACCGGCTGAGCGTGATCGCCGCGATCGAGTCCACCGGGTACGCCGAAGAGCTCGGGGCCCGCGACACCGCCGAACTCCTACGCTTCCGGTACCGCCTGGACGCCCCGGCCGCCCGCCGCACCCTCCGCCTGGCCCAGACCGCCCCGCACTACCCGGCCGTGGCGGCCGCCCTCGAGGACACCGCCTCCTGCGAGGAGTCCGACGACGGTGCTGGCGGTGGTGGTGCTGGTGGTGGCTGGTTGCTGCGGCCGGCGCAGGCGGCCGCGATCGTGTTCGGGCTGGACCGGGTCCGCTCCCGGGTGCCGGTGGAGCACCTGGACGCGGCCGCGGAGCAGCTGGTCGGGCTGGCCGGTCATTTGTCGCCCGGTGAGCTGCGGACGGCCGCGAAGGAGATCGCCGATCTGCTGGACTCCGACGGCCCCGAGCCTGAGGAGCAGAAGGCGTATGAGCGGGAGTCGTTGACGCTGTCGGCTGCGGACAACGGGGTGAAGTTCAAGGGTTTTCTGGCGAACGAGAACGCCGAGCTGTTGCGGGCGGTCGTGCATGCCGGGGCTCGCCCGTACAAGACTGTCGACGGCGAACACGATCCGCGGTCACGTGACAAGCGCCAGGCCGACGCGCTGTCGGATGCCTTGAGTATCGCCGCCGCCGTGTGGGACACCACCGGCCCCACACCCAGCCCCACCGCCGGCCCCACACCCGCCACCGGCCCCGCCACCGGCCCCGCCATGGGCACCGCGGGCACCGCGGGCACCGAGGACACCGTAAGCACCGCGGGTACAGGGGGCGCCGCAAGCACCGCGGATATAGGGGATATGGCAGGCACCGCGGGTGCCGCGGCTTCGGCGGCTGAGAGCGCCGCGGGTACGGGTGGTCGGGTGGCCGGGTACGGCGCGAAGGCGACCATCACCGTCACGATCGACTTCGACGACCTCAAAGCCGCGACCGCGGACGCGGTCGGGCGCACCGTCTACAGCGGCGGGCTGTCCGCGGCCACGATCCGGCGGCTGGCCTGTGACGCGAACATCATCCCGCTGGTGCTGGGCTCGAATTCGGAGCCGCTGGATGTGGGGCGCCGGGTGCGGCTGGTCACCACGGCGATGCGCCGCGCCCTGGAGGCCCGTGACCGTGGCTGCGTGGTCTGCGGAGCCCCGCCGGTCATGTGCGACGCCCACCACCTGATCTCCTGGATCGACGGCGGCCACACCAAGGTCTCGAACCTGGCCCTGCTGTGCCGTCGGCACCACACCGACCTGCACAAGGGCCGCTGGCACATCACCATCACCAACGGCGAAGTCCACGTCGCCCGCCCAAGCTGGGCCGAACCCTCACGCACCATCACCGCCGCCCGACGCACAGCACCACCGAACGCCCGGCCACGACGCACGGCACCGCCGGACACCCTGCTACGACGTACGGCACCGCCGGACACCCTGCTACGACGTCCGGTGTCGCCGGACGGCCAGCCACTCGCCCGCGTGGAGAGGACCGCCGACGGCGGCATCCACGTCGCCGGCCCGGGCTGGGCCGACCAGCCGGCCAGCTCCGTGGCGCGGAGTACGGCACCGCCGGAGGCCGAGTCACCCGGGCGCAAGGAAACCGACGTCGACCGGTCGCGATGGCGGGCCGACGAGGCCGCACTTCAGCAAGCGGCCGCCTTCGCAGCGACCGGCTGAGGCCGGACACCACAACAACAACCTCCTCCCCGCGGGCCATGCGAGCAGGAGGCTGTTGTGCTGCGGCGCAGGCACGTACACGCAGCAGCACCCGTACAGGTTGGGCTCCTACACGCAGCGGTCGCTGTCCGCGTCAGGAGGTCGGGATCCTTCAGTGGCCGCGGGCAGCGTGGCTCGTCGTGGGCGGCGTCCGTCCGCTGCCGCTCGTGGTGGCCGTAACGGCCTACGGCAGCCGGTGCGGACATGGCAAGCAGGGCAGCGGAGGCCTGGATGTTCGAGCGTTGACGGAGGCGTTTGCTGGAGCTGGTGCGCTCGCTGCCCGGGCGGTTCCCCGTCGGTATCAGCGTCCTGTCGACCAGCCCCTCGAGCTGCTCGGCCCGGCTCGTTGACGCCGGCGCCGCCCGACGCGGCACATGTCGGGAGTACGCCTGGCTGACGTTCTGCCGCAGGTACCTCGGCGTCAGCGACCTGCTCGTGCAACCCCGCGGCGGCAGATGCCCACAGCCCTGCGACCGGTCGCCGAGAACCTGAGACACCTGCCGATCAACTCGGTGATACGCAGACAAACCTACGGCTGATCGGCGAAGCCGGGCGCGACTCGAATCTCTTCTCTCTGAGGCTATTCAGAAGTCACTAGCCGAGCATCGGCGGGCGCCCGAACGTTCCCTTTCGGCGTCGGGGATCCGGAACACGCCAGGCAGCACCGTCGAACTTGCGGCTGACCCAATGAAGCCAGCCACCACTCTGAATCTCTCTTGCTTCTTTGATCTCTCCTTCAAGCTCTTCCCCGAAGAGCTCACCGAGACCTCTGAATACTTACCTACTTCGCGTAGAGGGCCTCGACGTCCGCGCCGTACTTCTCCATCACGATGTGGCGGCGCAGCGACAGCTTCAGCGACAGTTCGCCGGACTCCTGGGTCCAGTCGATCGGCAGGATCGAGAACTTCTTGATCGCCTCCGCGTGCGAGACCGAGGCGTTCGCGTCGTCGATCGCCTTCTGCACCTCGGCGATCAGTTCGGCGTCCCGGGTCAGCTCGGCCGGGTCGGTCGGCTTCCCGCGCTCGGTTGCCCACGGCACGATGGTCTCCGGGTCGATCGTGATCAGCGCGGCGATGAACGGCTTGCCGTCGCCGACCACCATGCACTGGCTGACCAGCGGGTGCAGCCGGATCTGGTCCTCCAGCAGCGTCGGCGCGACATTCTTGCCGCCGGCCGTCACCAGGATCTCCTTCTTCCGGCCGGTGATCTTGATGAACCCGTCGACGTCGAACTCGCCGAGGTCGCCGGTGTGGAACCAGCCGTCGGCGTCGATCGCGGCCGCGGTCGCCTCGTCGTTCTTCCAGTACCCCTGCATCACCTGGCCGCCCTTGAAGAGCAGCTCGCCGTCGTCCGCGACCGCGACGGTGACGCCGGGCAGCGGCCGGCCCACGGTGCCGATCCGGATGTCGTCGGGCAGGTTCACCGACACCGCGGCGGTGGTCTCGGTGAGGCCGTAGCCCTCCAGGACCGGTACGCCGATGCCGCGGAAGAAGTGGCCGAGCCGGTCGCCGAGCGGGGCGCCGCCCGAGACGGCGTACTGCACCTGGCCGCCGAGCACCGCGCGCAGCTTGCCGTAGACGAGCCGGTCGAAGAGCAGGTGCTTGGCCTTCAGGCCGAACGACGCGCCGCCCTTGTCCTGGGCCTGCGAGTACGCGATCGCGGTCTCCGCGGCGGCGTCGAAGATCTTGCCCTTGCCGTCGGCGTGCGCCTTCTGACTGGCCGAGTTGAACACCTTCTCGAACACCCGCGGCACGCTCAGGATGAACGTCGGCCGGAACGCACCCAGGTCGTCGACGAGGTTCTTCACGTCGGCGCTGTGCCCGACCTTGACCCGCTTCATCACGCAGCCGACCTGGATGATCCGGGCGAACACGTGCGCCAGCGGCAGGAACAGCAGCGTGCTAGCACCCGTGGTGTCGAAGAGGTTGTCGAGGATCTTCACCGCCGGGTTGAGCTCGTCCATGAAGTTCGAGTGGCTGATCTTGCAGCCCTTCGGGCGGCCCGTCGTCCCGGAGGTGTAGATCAGCGTGGCCAGGTCGTCCGGCGTGACCGCGGAGCGGCGCTTGTCGAATTCGGCGTCGCTGACCTCCTGGCCGAGCGCGGTCAGCTGGTCGACGGCGCCGGCCTCGATCTGCCAGACCTCCTGCAGCGCCGGCGCCTCCGCCCGTGCGGACTCGACCACGGCGCCGTGGGTCGCGTTCTCGACGACGGCGACGACCGCCTCGGAGTCGGTCAGGATCCACTGGACCTGCGACGGCGACGAGGTCTCGTAGATCGGCACGGTGACCGCGCCGATGCTCCAGATCGCGTAGTCGACCAGCGTCCACTCGTACCGCGTCGGGCTGAGCAGAGCGACTCGCTCGCCATGCTTCACGCCGGCGGCGATCAAGCCCTTCGCGACACTCGTCACCTGCCGCGCGAACTCGGCCGCGGTGACGTCGGTCCAGGTCGTGCCGGTGCGGCGGCTGAACACGGCGGTGTCGGGATGCGAGGACGCGTTCGCCCACACCGGGTCGCTCAGGCTCCCGGTGGGCGCTTCTGTCACAGCAGGAACGGTGTACTCACGCATCCGCGTCTCCTCAGTCGGTCACGAATTGTCGACTTCCGGCGCACGCTACAGTCACCTACCCACAAGTAGCCAGGTTTATGTGACCCACGGAACTATGGACTAGCTTCTAGCCATGCCGTTGCTCGACATCAGTTGCGACGACCTGGTCGTTGCTGATCCAGCCTACGTCGCCGAGCGGCTCGGTTCGGACACCCTCTGGCGCGAGTGGTGGCCGGACCTGACCCTGACGCCGTCCGAGCGGCGCGGCCTGGAGGGGGTCCGGTGGGCCGTCACCGGCGCCGCGACCGGTACGGCGGAGTGGTGGCTGGAGGCGGTCCGCGACGGGGTCGTCGTGCACTGGTACCTGCGGGTCGACCCCGCGAAACCGGTCCGCGGCCGCGCGGCCGAACGTTTGAAGGAGCGGTACGTCGCGGCGTACCGGAAGCGGCTGTGGGCGTTCAAGGACGAAGCCGAAGCGGGCCGCGCGGCGGGCGAACGCCGTCCCGGGGCCGATCCCGCGATAGTCTCCGGTGAGGACATCGGCGCCGGCACCACCCGGCCCGGCGGCCCCCCGCACCAGACCCGACCGGCGAAGAGGTGAATCGATGGCGGAACAGACCACCTCGACCATCCAGGTGAACGCGACCCCCAAAGAGATCATGGCGGTGATCGCGGACTTCGCGGCGTACCCGGAATGGGCCGACTCGATGCGGGAGACCGAGGTGCTGTCCACCGACGAGGCCGGCCGGCCGAACAAGGTGCGCTTCAAGGTGGACGCCGGCGCGATCTCCGACGAGTACACGCTGGCCTACGTCTGGTCCCGCAACGAGGTGACCTGGACGCTGGTCGAGGCGAAGATGGTGAAGGGTATGGACGGCGCCTATGTCCTGAAGGACCTGGGTGCGGAGGGGACCGAGGTGACGTACCGGCTGGCGGTGGACGTGGCGATCCCGATGATCGGGATGCTGAAGCGCAAGGCCGAGAAGGTCATCATCGACACGGCCCTGAAGGGCTTGAAGAAGCGCGTCGAGTCGTAAGCCAGTGACTCGGGTTCTGCTGTATACGGGTAAGGGCGGCGTGGGCAAGACCACGTCCGCCGCGGGGACGGCCACGCTCGCGGCGCTGCGCGGGCTGCGCACGCTGGTGCTGTCGACGGACGCCGCGCACTCGCTGTCGGACGCGTTCGACTCCGAGGTCGGGCCGGAGCCGACCGAGATCGACGACCTGCTGTTCGTGCAGCAGATCGACGCGCAGCGCAAGTTCGATCGGTCCTGGGGCGACATCCAGAGTTACCTGCGCTCGGTGCTGCACACCGTCGGGGTGGACCCGATCGAGGCCGAGGAGCTGACCGTGCTGCCCGGCGCCGCGGAGGTGCTCGCGCTGCTCGAGGTGCGCGACCACGTCCGGTCCGGCCGCTGGGACGTGATCGTCGTGGACTGCGCGCCGACCGCCGAGACGCTGCGGCTGCTGGCGCTGCCCGAGGCCCTGAACTGGTACCTCGAGCGGATCTTCAACGCCGAGCGCAAGATGATGCGCACCTTCCGCCCGTTCCTGAACCGCGGCTCGAGCATCCCGGTGCCGGACGACACCGTCTTCGACGCGCTGCGGCGGCTGCAGGCCGACCTGTCGGACATCCGGACGCTGCTGGCCGGCCCGGACGCCTCGGTGCGGCTGGTCCTGACGCCCGAGGCGGTCGTGGTCGCCGAGGCCCGGCGCTCCCTGACCCGGCTGTCGCTGTACGGGTACCGCGTCGACGGCGTCGTGGCCAACCGCGTGTTCCCGGCCGCCGGCGCCGACACCTGGCGGCGGCAGTGGGTCGCCGCCCAGCGCGGGATCCTCGAGGAGGTCGCGGACTCGTTCCGCCCGCTGCCGATCTGGGAGTCGCCGTACCGGGTCTGCGAGCCGGTCGGCGTCGAGGAGCTGGCCGCGTTCGCGGTCGAGATGTACGGCGGGGACGACCCGTTCGCGCGGGCCACCGCCGACACGTCGCTGTGGGTGGACCGGCACATCGACACCGACGGCCGGACGTACACGCTGACGATGCCGTTGCCGTTGGCATCCGCCGACGAGCTGGAGCTGGCGCGGCACGGCGACGAGCTGATCATCACCGTCGGGTCGTACCGGCGGGTGCTGCCGCTGCCGGCCGCCCTGGCGCGCGGCGTGGTCGCGGGTGCCCGCCTGGACGAAGGCCGGCTGCAGGTGCGGTTCTCGCCGCGGGAGACCGCGCGGCCGGTCGCGCCCGAGCTGCCGAGCGGATCCGGTCCGCTGGAGTCGGCGCAGGAGCTGGCCCAGGGCTTGACCGCCGAGTACCACGAGCAGCTGACCCGGCAAGAGGCCGCGCGGTGAGCAAGGACCCAGTGGGCTCCGTCGCGGAAGAGGCGGCGAAGCTGTTCGCCGTACTGCAGAACGCCGCGAGTGCCGCGCCGCCCGCGGGCGACAGTACCGCTGACGACAGCGCCGCCGAGCACGGGCACGAGCACAAGCTGGGGCCGGACTGCGTGTGGTGCCCCGTGTGTCAGCTGATCCACCGGGTGCGGAACACCAGCCCGGAGACGGTCGAGCAGCTGTCGACGGCCGCCGCGCACGTGCTGGGCTCGTTGAGATCTCTGCTGGAGGCCGCCGCGGACGCGGCCCGGCAGGCGCGGGAGGACGCAGCGTCGCGGTCCTCCGCAGCGGAGGAGGAACCGGCCCAAGAAGCGACCCGGTCCCGGGTGGACCGGATCGACGTGAGTGAGGACCCCGAACCATGGGACTGACGATCGGCATCGATGTCGGCGGTACGAAGATCGCCGCCGGCGTGGTCGACGAGACCGGCGCCATCATCGCGCGGACGCAACGCGACACCCCGGCCGAGTCGACCGACGCGACCGCAGCGGCGATCTGCGACGCGGCCGCCGAGCTGATCGCGGCGCACGCCGTGCAGGCGGTCGGGATCGGCGCCGCCGGGTTCGTCTCGTCGGACCGGTCGACCGTACTGTTCGCGCCGAACCTGGCCTGGCGCGACGAGCCGCTCGGCGCGCGGGTCGCCGCGGAGCTGAGCATCCCGGTCGTGGTCGAGAACGACGCGAACGCGGCCGCCTGGGGCGAGTTCGCGTTCGGCGCCGCCAAGGACGTCGAGCACATGGTCTGCATCACGGTCGGCACCGGGATCGGCGGCGGCGTCGTGATCGACGGTGAGCTGCTCCGCGGCGCCAACGGCGTGGCGGCCGAGCTCGGCCACATGCGCGTCGTGCCCGGTGGACACCGGTGCGGCTGCGGTTCCCGCGGCTGCCTGGAGCAGTACGCCTCCGGCAAGGCGCTGGTGCGAGAGGGCAGGGCGCAGGCCGAGTCGGGGTCGCTGGCGGCGGTGCAGATGCTGAGCGTGTGCGGCATCACCGACCCGGCCGAGCTGACCGGCCCGATGATCACCGACGCGGCGATGCAGGGTGACCCGTGCGCCGTCGAGCTGCTCGAGGACCTGGGCCGCTGGCTCGGTGAGGGAGTGGCCAGCCTGGCGACCATCTTCGACCCCACTCTGGTCGTGATCGGCGGCGGTGTGAGCGCGGCGAAGGACCTGATCATGAAGTCCGCGGTGCAGGCGTTCGAGAAGGTGCTGCCGGCCAAGGCGAACCGCCCGCACGCACCCTTCACCCTCGCCGAGCTGGGCAACGACGCCGGCCTGATCGGCGCCGCCGACCTGGCCCGGCAGCCGGCCGCAGTGCCGGCGACGTCCCGATGATTGTCCTGACCTGGGATACTGGAGGCTGTCCGGCGGGGGTCGCGAGAAGGGTCGAACCTTGGCTTTGACGCAGGCTTTGACGATCGGGATCGACATCGGCGGGACCAAAGTGGCCGCCGGGGTGGTCGACCCCGAAGGCAACATCCTGG
This sequence comes from Kribbella sp. NPDC003505, assembly GCF_040610875.1. Classification (NCBI taxonomy): domain Bacteria; kingdom Bacillati; phylum Actinomycetota; class Actinomycetes; order Propionibacteriales; family Kribbellaceae; genus Kribbella; species Kribbella sp. NPDC003505. The sequence goes on from NZ_JBEXNA010000002.1 coordinate 47,139, forward strand.
ACCGGTTGCGCCGCGACACGCCGACCAAGGACCCCAAGGAGACCGAGGACGCGATCGCCGAGATCGTCCACGACCTGGAGTCGCGGCACGACGTGATCGCGGTCGGCATCGGCGCCGCCGGCTTCGTCGACGGCACCCGGTCGTCGGTGCTGTTCGCGCCGCACCTCGCCTGGCGGCACGAGCCGCTGCGGGACGCGGTCGAGCGCCGGCTCGGCCTGCCGGTCGTGGTCGAGAACGACGCGAACGCGGCCGCCTGGTCGGAGTGGCGGTTCGGCGGCGGCCAGGGTGAGAGCCATCTGGTGTGCGTCACGCTCGGCACCGGCATCGGCGGCGCGATCCTGAACGACGGCGCCTTGCAGCGCGGGAAGTTCGGCATCGCGGGCGAGTTCGGGCACATGCAGGTGGTTCCCGGCGGCCATCGCTGCGAGTGCGGGAACCGCGGCTGCTGGGAGCAGTACGCGTCCGGCAACGCGCTCACCCGGGAGGCCCGCGAGCTGGCGCTGTCCGGTTCGCCGGTCGCGCACAACCTGCTCCGGGCCGCCGGCGGCGACCCGAGCAAGATCAACGGCCCGATGGTGACCGAGCTGGCCAAGGACGGCGACCCGGTCGCGGTCGAGCTGCTCGAGGAGGTCGGCCGCTGGCTCGGTGTCGGCCTCGCGAACCTGGCCGCCGCGCTGGACCCGGGCACGTTCGTGATCGGCGGCGGCGTGTCCGACGCGGGCGAGCTGCTGCTGGCGCCGGCGCGGGAGGCGTTCAAGCGGACGCTGACCGGTCGCGGGTTCCGCCCGGAGGCCCGGATCGTCCGCGCGGTGCTCGGTCCGGAAGCAGGTCTCGTCGGCGCGGCCGACCTGGCCCGTGAAGAGGCCACCTGGTTGCGCAGGGTGCGGGTGAAGACCACCGCCGTGACCGCGAAGACGGCCGCGGCGCGCGGACGCTCGACCCGCCTGGAGCGAGCAGCCCGCAAGTCCGCGGGTCGCCGTACCGGGATGCGGGCCGCCGCCTCCGACCACGACCTGCACCACGCCGACCCCGACGCATGACCGACGGCTCCCTCCGGGTGCTGTCGTACAACGTGCACCGCTGGGGTGACGACCGTACGGCGCTGGCGCGGGTGGTGCGGGCGTGCGCGCCGGACGTGATGCTGGTCCAGGAGGCGCCGACCTGGTTCGGGACGCGGCGCAAACGGCGGGCGATGGCCGCGACGTTCGGTCTGCGGTACGTCGCGGCGTCCGCCCGGAACGCCATCCTGGTTGCCGACGGCATCGAGCTCGCCGAGCCGCTGCACTGGCGGATCTGGCGCCCGTTCGTCCGCCGCCGGCTGAACTTCGTCGCCACCCAGCTCCCTGGCGGCGCCGTCGGCGGCTACGTGCTCGTGGGCGCCACCCGGCTGGCCGTCGTCTGCTGCCACCTCGGCCTGCACATCCTCGGCCGCCGGCGCGAACTCGAGCAGATCCTGCGCCGCTGCCGGACGTTCGGCGCGCCGTACCTGCTGGCGGGCGACCTCAACGAAGAACCCGACGGCCCGGTGTGGAAACGCCTCGCCGAAGAGGGCCTGACCGACCTGGGCGCCGACGCGGGCCCGACCTTCAGCTCCACGGACCCGCACAAACGCATCGACGGCGCCCACCTGTCACCGACCCTGCAGGGCCGCATCCTCCCGGCCCCCGCTGCACCCGAGGACCTGGCCGCCGCCTCCGACCACCTCCCGATGCTGATCGAGCTCAGCGTCAGGTAGTCAGTTCTTCTTGCGGTTCAAGAAGGCGAGCATCGCTTCCTGGGCCGCGGGGGAGCCGAACAGGGAGGCGGAGAGCTCGGCGAGGTCTTTGCCGCGGGCATCGATATCGGCGAGCAGCTCACGGTTGAGGAGCTTCTTGGTCTCGCGCAGCCCCTGCGGGACGCCCTTCAGCAGCGACGACAGCACCGTGTCGACGGCGCTGTCCAGGTCGGCGTCCGGCACGGTCAGGGTGAGCAGCCCGAGCCGGGCGGCCTCGAGCGCGTCGAACCCGTTGCCGGTGAGGAACGTGTACGCCGCGGCGCGGTCCGTGAGCCGGGGGAGCACCGTCAGCGAGATCGTCGCCGCGGCGAGACCCAGCCGGACCTCGGTCAGCGCGAACGTCGCGCTCTCCCCGGCCACGCTGATGTCGGCGGCCGCCACGATGCCGATACCGCCGGCCCGCACCGGCCCGGCCACCCGCGCGACGACCGGCTTCGGGTTCGCGACGATCGCCCGCTGGACGTCGACCATCCGCTGCGCCCCGACGCCCATCCCGACCGTCGTCGCCTCCGACAGGTCCGCTCCCGAGCAGAACACGTCCAGCGCCGACCGGATCATGATCGCCCGGACGGCGTCGTCCGCCCCCGCCGCCTCCAGTTGCTCCAGCAGTTCGCCGGTCAGCTGCTGCGACAGTGCGTTCTTGTTGTGCGGCGAGTCCAGCGTGATCGTGGCCACACCGCCGGCGACGTCCAGGTGCACGAGTTCGGTCATGCCGTCATCCAAACATCCTCACGGCCCCGAGGGGGAGGACCTGGGGCTCAGCGGATCGGCGTGCCGGTGCGTGATCTTCCACTCGTTGTCCTCGCGCCGGAAGATCATCGTGGCGCGCAGTTCGTGCGGGACGGGGGCGGGCTGGGTGACGTGGTGGACGGTGCAGCGCTCGATCGCGACGGTGTACGCCGTGTCCGCGCCGACGTAGGTGTCGAGGTACTCGAAGTCGACCGTCCCGCCGGTGTCGCGGAACTGCGAGGACGCCCACTCGTACCGTGGCCCGATCTCGGACCAGCCGACCTCCTGGCCGCCGAAACCGCCGAAGATCGAGCTCTGCTCGCTGCGCGACACCAACGGCAACCACAGCGACGGATCGCCGTTCACGAACGCGGTGTTGGCCTCCTCGAACCGTCGCAGGAACGTTTCGAAGTCCTGGTTCATGACTCCAGCCTCTACTCCGGCGGGGGTCACTTGCCGTCGGCGTAGGTGGGAGACAGCTCACGCGCCAGGTGCTCGACGAACAGGCCGACGTCGGTGACGATGCCGCGGGCGTGCGACGATCCCCGGTCGGCCAGTTTGGTGACGGTGGCCGGGTTGATGTCGACGCAGGTCAGCGGGATCGACGCGGGCAGAATGTTGCCAGTAGCAACTGAATGCAGCATGGTGGCGGCCATCAGGCAGTACCCGACGCCCGGCAGTTCGGCCCGCATCGCGCGCTGACCCTCGAGGACGTCGGTGTAGACGTCCGGCAGCGGACCGTCGTCGCGCACCGACCCGACCAGCACGAACCGGTTGCCGTTCCTCACCAGGGCGTGCATCACGCCCGACGTCAGCACGCCCTGCTCGACGGCAGCCGCGATCGAGCCGGCCTTGCGGATCGTGTTGATCGCCCGGATGTGGTGTTCGTGCCCGTGCTCGACCCCGCGACCGCGATCCAGATCGACGCCGAGCGACGTACCGTACAGCGACGACTCGATGTCGTGCGTGGCCAGCGCGTTCCCGGCGAACAGCACGTCGACGAAGCCGGCCTCGACCAGGGCCACCATGGCCGGCGCGGCCCCGGTGTGGACGATGCCCGGCCCGCCGACCCAGAGCACCTTGAGGCCGTTCGCCTTGGCTTCGCGCATCCCGTCGGCGACCTGCCGGACGAGCACCCGCTGTGGCTTCTCGCTGGACACGTCCGACTCCATGAAGCCGAACCCGCCCTCGGTGGACTCGCTGAGCGGCGGGATCACCCGGACGCCCTGGGCGCTGGTGATGATCTTCATACCGGCGCGGACCTCTGACATCGGGATGGTCCGGACGGTGCTGGGCTCCGGGTCGCCCTCGACCAACAGCCCGCAGTCCATCTCCGGGTTGCGGACCTCGACCCAGTGCCCGCCCAGCCGCACGTTGGTCGGCAGGTTGGTGGTCGAGTAGAAGCCGTCCGGGAAGACGCCGTCCTGCACCACCTCGGTGATCTCCGGCTCGCCCGGGTTGACCAGGTTCGCGCCCTTGGTCTGGATCCGCATCAGCAGCCGCTGCAGCGCCTCCTCGTCCTCGGCGCCGACCGTCATCCGGACCGTGGACGGGTCGTCCTTGTCGTAGCCGAGGTCGAACTTGTCGAGCGTGTACTCGCCGCCGTACCCGCGGATGTCGTCGAGGACCCGGGACAGCAGCCCGGTGTCCATCAGGTGGCCGGTGATCTCGACGGTCTCGGTGACCTGCACGGGGCGCCCTCCCCAAATCGAATCGGATGTGTCGGATTGTCCGACGATCCGCACTCTAGCTCAGACGACGGCCCCGTCGTCGCCGCCGTCGCCCGGAGGGAGCCGGTCCTTCATCCGGAACACCAGCGTCAGGAACCCGCCGATGAACCCGGCGACCGCGAGCGTGGTGATCCGGCCGGTGCCGAAGTCCAGCAGGGCGGCCGCGATCAGCAGCAGCGGCCCGCCGAGCAGCCCCAGCCAGGCGAGCCGGCTGATCCAGTCCAGTCGCGGGCCGCGCGGCGGCTCCGGCGGGACGTAGTGGTCGTGCGGGTCGTCGGCCTTCTTGGCCGGCGGCTCCTCGTCCTCCGCGGCCTTCTCCTCGACGGTGAGACCGGCCGGTACGTCGATCAGCGGCTCGTACTTGTCGTCGACGTCCTCGCTGACCGGCCAGCGCGGCACCGGGTCCTCGCCGCCGTCGTGCCCCGGCGCGGACGGCTTGCTGAACTGCTCCACCAGCGACCGCCACTCGGCGTCCTCGGTGCTGCGGTCGATCACCGGGCGGGCCCGGTCCACCGCCTCGGCGTCGACGAAGATCTCGTCGTACCCGACCGGGATCCGGGCCGGTGCCTCCTCGGCCTCCTCCGGCGTGCGGGCCTCGTTCTGGTTCTCGCAGTACGCCGCGATCCCGGCCGCGGCGAGCGCGTCCAGGACCGGCTCGGCGACCAGCGGGTCGATGCCCCCGAGCGATGTGTACGACGCGGCCGTCAATCCGTTGTCACGCATCGCTGGGCTCGTTCTCGGGCTCGCTCCCGGGCTCGATCCGCGGCCTGCTCAGCCGGCCGATGAAAGCGGTCGAGTCCGCGAAGATCCGCGGCGCGTCGTTGTCCAGGGTTGCCACGTGATAGCTGTCCTCGAGCAGGGTCTCGGTCACGTCGCGGGACGAGATCGAGGACAACACGGTCCGTCCCGAGCTCGGCTCCACCACATGATCGACAGTACTGCGGAACAGCAGGACCGGCTGCGTGATCTTCGCCAGGTCGTCCCGGGTGACCTTCCACAGCCGTGACAGCGAGTGCAGGGCGCGCAGCGGCATCCGGTCGTAGGCGCGCTCGTCGACGCCGGGCTTCTTGATGTCGTTCGAGATGCCGGGGAACGAGGGCACCAGCCGGGAGAGCACCGGCAGCAGCGCCAGCCGCTTGTCGTCGGTCCGCACCGACGGGTTGATCAGGACCAGACCGGAAACGTCGGCGCCGTGCTGCTCCGCGAGTCGCAGCATCAGGCAGCCGCCCATCGACAGGCCCACCAGGAACACCTGGTCGTGCTCCTTGCGCAGCCGCTCGAACTCGTTGTCGAGTACTGCGTACCAGTCCGGCCAGGAGGTCTTGTTCATCTCCTGCCAGCTGGTCCCGTGACCGGGCAGCCGGGGGACCGCGACGCCGTACCCCTCGGCGGCCAGATGCTCGGCGAACGGCTTCATCGACCACGGCGAGCCGGTGAACCCGTGGCTCAGGAGCACGCCGACGGCGGCGTTCTCCCCGGTGCCGGGACTGCGAAACTCCTCCGCGTGGGCTTGCACTGGCACGCTCGACTCCTCGCCGCTCACGGTCCTCACAACCGCGCCCCGGACCATCCCTCGAAGGCGCGAGACAATCGTCGCATCTGGGCTGCGTCCAGTCTGCATCCAGCCTGCATCCAGGTGACAACACGGTGAGCAACACCCGCATTCCTGGCGGTGACATTGCCTGAGAGGGAAGCTGGAACGTAGTGTCCGCACCGGAAGGTGGCGCGCCGGAGTTGTCGCGTGACCGCCACCGGCGTGCACTGGTGCCGGAATGGGTACGGTCCGACCATGGCTGGAGAGGCTGGGGCGGATCCTGCGTGAGTGCTGTCGGGTGAGTGTGTCGGGCGAGTGACGGAGGTCGAGGCGGATGCTGTACCTGTTCCTCAGACGGTTCTTGGTCGCACCACTGGTGAAGCTGCTCTTCCGTCCCAAAGTGACCGGGGTGGAGCACGTGCCGACCGAGGGTCCGGCGCTGCTGGTCTCCAACCACCTCGCGTTCTGCGACTCGATCTTCCTGCCGGTGTCCGTGCCGCGGCAGATCGTCTTCCCGGCCAAGTCCGAGTACTTCACCGCTCCCGGCCTGAAGGGGAAGCTGGTCGCCACGTTCTTCCGGTCCGTGGGCCAGATCCCGATCGACCGCTCCGGCGGCCGCGCCTCGCTGGCGGCGCTGAACACCGGTCTCGGGATCCTCGAGAAGGGCGGCCTGTTCGGGATCTACCCCGAGGGCACCCGCTCGCCCGACGGCCGGCTGTACAAGGGGAAGACCGGCGTCGCGCGGATGGCGATCGTGGCCGGCGTCCCGGTGATCCCGGTCGCGATGATCGACACCGAGAAGCTGCAGCCGCCGGGCCGGATCTGGCCGAACTGGTTCTACCGTGAGAAGGGCCGGCTGCTGCCGCGGCTGGTGCGTCCCGGTGTGGCGTTCGGCACGCCGCTGGACTTCTCCCGCTACGAGGGCATGGAGCGGGACCGGTTCGTGCTGCGCTCGGTGACCGACGAGATCATGTACGCGCTGATGGACCTGTCCGGCCAGGAGTACGTCGACATGTACGCCGACAAGGCCAAGGAGCTGATCAAGGCCGGCGAGTCCGTCGACGAGCACCTCCGCCTCGGCGACACCAAGGCCAGCTGACCACCTGCCCGATGGACAGCGACTTGAACGTGCTCGGCGAGCCGCTCGAGGAGTGTGGGACCGATCCCGTCACCGGGTTCTACCGCGACGGCTGCTGCACGAGCGGGCCCGAGGACCTCGGCAGTCACACCGTCTGTGCGGTGATGACCACGGAGTTCCTGACCCATCAGGCGTCCGTCGGGAACGACCTGGTCACACCCCGCCCGGAGTACAGCTTCGCCGGGCTCCGGCCGGGCGATCGCTGGTGCGTCGTGGCCGGCCGCTGGCTCCAGGCGTACCACGACGGCGCCGCGGCTCCCGTCGTCCTGGCGTCCACGCACGCGCGGGCGCTGGAGACGATCCCGCTCTCGGTGCTGCGCGCACACGCCGTCGACGTCCCGCCGGACCCCCGCTCGCTGGCCTGAGACGTTCACGCTGCGTCCGGCGGGTTCGCCTAGAGTTGGCTCCATGCAATTCGCGACGTTGACGGCTGGGCAGGTTCCCGGGGTTCCCACGCTGGACGAGCTGCGCGGGCTGAAGCCGCTGCAGCAGCCGGAGTGGCCGGATCGAGAGGTGCTGGAGCAGGTGATCGCCGAGCTCCGGACGCTGCCGCCGCTGGTGTTCGCCGGTGAGTGCGACGACCTGACCGCGAAGATCGGGGCGGTCGCTCGCGGTGAGGCGTTCATCCTCCAGGGCGGCGACTGCGCCGAGACGTTCGCGGGCGTGACCGCGGAGAACATCCGGGCCAAGCTGCGGGTGCTGCTGCAGATGTCCGTCGTCCTGCAGTACGCCGCCAGCGTGCCGGTCGTGAAGATCGGCCGGATCGCGGGGCAGTACGCGAAGCCGCGGTCGTCCGGCGAGGAGACCCGCGAGGGCGTGACGCTGCCGTCGTACCGCGGTGACGCCGTCAACGGCTTCGACTTCACCGCCGAGTCCCGGATCCCGGACCCGCAGCGGCTACGCGGTGTGTACAACGCGGCCGCCGCGACGCTGAACCTGACCCGCGCGTTCACGACCGGCGGGTACGCCGACCTGCACCAGGTGCACGCCTGGAACACCGATTTCGTGAAGTCGTCCCCGGTCGGCGTCCGCTACGAGCAGCTGGCGTCCGAGATCGAGCGCGCGCTCGCGTTCATGCGGGCCTGCGGCGCGACGTCCGACGAGTTCAAGACCGTCGACTTCTACGCGTCGCACGAGGCGCTGATCCTCGAGTACGAGCACGCGCTGACCCGGATCGACTCGCGCACCGAGCAGCCGTACGACGTGTCCGGCCACCTGCTCTGGGTGGGGGAGCGGACCCGGCAGCTGGACGGCGCGCACGTCGAGTTCCTGGCCTCGCTGTCGAACCCGCTCGGCGTGAAGATCGGCCCGACCACCACCCCGGAGTACATCCGGGCCTTGATCGACAAGCTGAACCCGAAGGGCATCGAGGGCCGGCTGACCTTCATCACCCGGATGGGCGCTGGCAAGATCCGCTCCGCCCTGCCGCCGCTGCTGGAGGCCGTCCGCGACCACGGTTCGCCGATCGCGTGGGTGTGCGACCCGATGCACGGCAACACCTTCGAGACCCCGAACGGGTACAAGACCCGCAACTTCGACGACGTGATGGACGAGGTCCAGGGCTTCTTCGACGCGCACGAGCAGGTCGGGACCTGGCCGGGCGGCGTCCACATGGAGCTGACCGGCGACGACGTCACCGAATGCCTCGGCGGCGGCGAGGAGCTGGTCGCGGAGGACCTCGTCAACCGGTACGAGACCGCCTGCGACCCGCGCCTGAACCGGCACCAGTCGCTCGAGCTGGCGTTCCTGGTCGCGGAGCGGCTGCGGGGCGCACAGGCATGACTGTCGATCTGCGGTCGGACACCGTCACACGTCCGTCGGCGGAGATGCTGGCCGCGATGACGTCGGCCCCGGTCGGCGACGACGTGTACGGCGAGGACCCGACCGTCAACGCGCTGGAGGAGCGGGTCGCCGGGCTGCTCGGGCACGAGGCCGGGCTGTTCACGGTCACCGGCTCGCTCGCGAACATGCTCGGCGTCCGGGCCCTGGTCCCGCGCGGCGGCGAGGTGCTGTGCGAGGCCGGTGCGCACATCGTCCGCGCCGAGCTCGGGTCGCACGCCGTGTCAGCCGGTGTCACGACCCGGACCTGGAGCGCGCCGTCGGGGCAGATCGACCTGGAGCAGATCCGGTCGCTGATTGCTCCCGACCTCGGCCCGTACTTCGTCGTGACGTCGGCCGTCTCGGTCGAGAACACGCACAACTTCGGCGGCGGGTCGATCCAGCACTCGTACGACGCCCTGGCCGACGAGCTGGATGCCGTTGGGCTGCCGCTGCATCTCGACGGCGCCCGGTTGTGGAACGCCGCCGTCGCCACCGGTCGTACGGTGTCGTCGTTCGCTTCCCGGGCCGCCGCGGCCAGCGTCTGCCTGTCGAAGGGCCTCGGCGCGCCGGTCGGCTCGGTGCTGGTCGGGTCGGCGGAGCTGATCCGCGAGGCGCGGATCTGGCGGAAGCGGCTCGGCGCGGGCTGGCGGCAGGCCGGCGTCCTGGCCGCGGCCGGGCTGTACGCCGTCGAGCGCAACGTCGAGCGGCTGGCCGAGGACCACGCGAACGCCCGCGCGATCGCCGCGGTGCTCGCGGACGCGGCGCCCGGTGCGGTGAAGCCCGACCAGGTCGAGACGAACATCGTGGTCGTCGATCTGGCCGGCACCGGTCACACCGTGCCCGAGGTGGTGGCCGGGGCGCGTGACGCCGGCGTACTCGTCGGGGGTGTCGGCGCGACGCAGCTGCGGATCGTCACGCACCTGGACGCATCGGCGGCCGACTGCCGTACGGCCGCGGAAACCCTCGCGCGACTGATCGGTTAGGGTGCAGCTGTCGGGGTCGCAGCGTTCGGGGAGAGCCGTGCGAGAGATCGTCGTGTTCAGCGGAAGTGCCCACACCGAGTTGGCGGAGCAGATCTGCAGGGATCTCGGCGTACCGCTTTCTCCGGTCGAGATCCATCGTTTCAGCAACGACTGCCTGCAGGTCCAACTGCAGACGAACTGCCGGCAGCGCGACGTGTACATCGTGCAACCGCTGGTGCCCCCGACGCAGGAGCACCTGATGGAGCTGCTGCTGATGATCGACGCCGCCCGCGGAGCCTCGGCGCAGCAGATCACGGCGGTCATCCCGCACTATGCGTACGCGCGGTCCGACAAGAAGGACGCCTCCCGGATCTCGATCGGCGGCCGGCTCGTCGCCGACATGCTGACCACGGCCGGCGCACACCGAGTCCTGACCATGGCGTTGCACGCGCCGCAGGTGCACGGGTTCTTCTCGGTCCCGGTCGACCACCTGACCGCGATCGGCGTCCTCGCCGACCACTTCCGCGGCCGCGACCTGTCCGACACCGTCGTCGTCAGCCCCGACCTCGGCAACGCGAAGACCGCGACGCAGTTCGCCCGGCTGCTCGGCGTACCCGTCGCGGCCGGCAGCAAGCAACGGCTGGCCGACGACCGCGTCGTCATCGACGCCATCGTCGGCGACGTGGCCGGCAAGCAGGCGATCGTCCTCGACGACGAGATCGCCACCGGCGGCTCCATCATCGAGCTGCTCGACCGCCTGAAGGACCGCGGCTGCACGTCCGCCGCGGTCGCCTGCACCCACGGCCTGTTCGCCGGCGCCGCCGTCGAACGCCTCCGCGCCCACCCCTCGATCACCGAGGTCATCAGCACCGACACCGTCCCCCGCCCCGACGGCTTCCCCGAACTCCAGGTCACCTCGGTCGCCGGCCTGTTCGCCGAAGCCATCACCCGGATCCACGACGGTGAATCCGTCAGCAGCCTCTTCGACGGCGTCGACCCCACCCACGCCCCACCGCAGCCCAAGCTCCCGTTCTGACTCAGGAGCCAGGGCTGGAGTAGTGCCGGGACTGCCGGGTGAAGAAGGCGATCGCCGCCGCCATGCAAGCCACTCCCACCAGTGGGCTCAGCCATCCCAGCCACGCCGGGAACCACAGCGAATCCACCCGCCCGGTGACCATGGCGGCCGGGATCCAGGCGACGAAGGCCAACGGCAGCGGGATCGTGAACAGCACGGCTCCGACCGGCCCGAAGATCTGCAGCGGGAAGTTGCCGTAGGTGCCGAGGACGGCGTCGATCAGGAACGTCAGCGACTGCGTGTTCCGCAACCGGAACGCCAGTGCGCCGCGGGCCAGTTGGAGCCCGCCCTCGAGCAGCCCGCCGGCGGCGATCGCGAGGGCGAGCCACACCGCGAGGAGCGGATGCCAGGAGATCGACGCCCGGGGCAGGGCCAGCGCGAGGATCGCACCGGCAATGATCACGTCGCCGATCTGCTGCAGGTTGAAGCGGCGCATCAGCAACTGCAGGAACCGGCTGGTCGGACGCAACAGATAGCGATCGAACTCTCCCGTGTGCACCACCAGGTCCACATCGACCGTCCTGCGGAAGAAGAAGGCGTACACGCTGTGACTCGCCATCCGGATGCCGAACAGCACCAGCACCTCGGCCGGAGTCCAGCCGCCGATCGACCCGAAGGCGTGCAGCAGTACTCCGATGAACAGCAGCTGTCCGGCGTTGAACGCCAGCGCGCCGATGACGGAGATGAAGAGATTGGCCTTGTGCTCGAGCTCGGTCAGCCACGCCACGCGCAGCAGGATGCGGAAGTCCCGGATCAGGTCAGCCACCGTTGATCACCACCTTGCGCAAGGCGCGCCAACTGACCAGCGCAACGACGGCCGTGGAAGCCGCCAGCCAACCGAGCTGCGCCGCGAGGACGCTCGCGAGCCCGCCGAGTGGCTGCTGTCCCTGCCAGAGCTGCAGTGGGGCGAAGACCTGGAGCCCGAACGGCAGCGCATCGAGAAACGGGCGCAGCGACGCAGGGATGAACCACAGCGGGACAAGCGCGCCGGAAGCAAAACTGGCAATGGCTCGGTAGACGTAGAACGGTCCGCGCGTGTCGGTCGTCCAGAACGCCACCATCGACACAGCGAGGTTCAGCAACGCGGCGAGCAACCAGCCGAGCGCAGCGGTGAGGAGGAAGCCGAGGAACGCGGCAGCGGTCGCCGGCGGCGTCAGCCCTCCCAGCGCGAGGCCGAGGGCCAGGCCGACCACGACTCCGGGGATCGCGCCGACGATTGCTCCGACGGACTGCAGGAGGCTCTGCCCCACCACCCCGACGGGACGGATGAGGTCTGTCGCGATGGTTCCCTCGCGCACCCGTTCGGGGATCGACGACAATTGCCACGGCAGGGCGACATGCCACAGCAGCATCGCGATCACCGCATAGCTGACCGCGTCGGACTCGCTGATACCCGCGACCGCGGGCCGGTTGGTGTAGACAGCACGCCACACCGTCACGAGCAGGACCGTCTGCAGGGCGACCGAGACCATGGACAGTGCGACGTTCGCCCGGAAGAACAACGCGTTCCTGGAACCGAGTCGAACCATCGACCACGGCGTGACCCAGGCAGGTCGTTCGGATCGCAGAACCCGGGATGCGCCGGTCACCGCTCGGCCTCGGCATAGATCAGCCGGACTACATCCTCCAGCTTGGGCTCGTTGACGTGCAGATCGGCGATCTCGGCGACCGACGTCGCCTGCGCGATCACGGCCGCGGCGCTGGTCCGTCCCGGATCGAAGCGCAGTGAGACCGTGCCGTCGGAGTTCTCCAGCCGGTCGGCGTGCTCCGCCCGGATGGACGTCGGGTCCGCACCCTCCGTCGGAGTGACCACCACCTCGCGGAACGGCAGGTAACGCCGCTTCAGGGTCGCGAGGTCCCCGTCGTACACGACACGCCCGCTGTCGATCATCACGATGCGCCGGCACAGCTGCTCGATGTCGTCCATGTCGTGCGTGGTGATCATCACCGTGGTGGCGTGAACCCGGTTCTGCTCCGCGATGAAGTCCCGGAGGGCTTGTTTCGCGACCACGTCCAGACCGACCGTGGGTTCGTCCAGGTACAGCACCTGCGGGCGGTGCAGCATCGCTCCGGCCAGATCGCCGCGCATGCGTTGTCCCAGCGACAGGGACCGGATCGGCGTGTCCAGGAAGTCCTTGATCTGCAGCACCTCGTCGAACTCGTCGATCCGTGCGGCGTACTCGGCCGGGCCGACCCGATAGAGGTCGCGAATGGTTTCCAGCGAGACGCGCAGCGGCAGGTCGAACCAGAGCTGGGTCTTCTGCCCGAACACGACCCCGATGTTGTGCGCGTGCCTGCGGCGATTCGCCCAGGGCACCAGGCCGTCGACCCGCACCGTGCCCGAGGTGGGTACCACGATCCCGGTGAGCATCTTGATGGTCGTGGACTTGCCGGCGCCGTTGGCGCCCAGGTAGCCGACCATCTCCCCACGCTCGACGGCGAAACTGACGCCGTCGACCGCACGCACCGCGCTCCTGGGAGCCCACAGCCGCCGGATGCCGGACAGGCGACCGGTCGTCGGTTGCGGCTTCTGGAACTCCTTGACCAGCTCAGCGACCTCGATCATCGGCACGCTGACCAACCTATGACAACGACAGCTCAGCCCTCCAGGAAATAGGATTACGGGTATGGCCGAAACCGTTCGGATGGGTGTTGTCGGGGCGGGAAGTATTTCGGTGCGCGGGCTTCTCCCGCACCTGTCGCAGCCCGATCTCGCCGACCGGGTGGCCCTGGCAGCGGTGTGCGATCCCGTGCCTGGACGGGCGGAGGAGGCGGCCGCGAAGTTCGGGGTCGGCCAGGCGTTCACGGAGTACGAGGAGCTGCTGGCGCGTGGCGATGTCGACGCGGTGACGATCGCGTCGCCGATCGGGCTGCACTACGAGCAGGGGAAGCTGGCGTTGCAGGCCGGGAAGCACGTGCACTTCAACAAGACGATGACGATCACCGTCGCGGAGGCCACCGAGCTGATCGAACTCGCAGCCGAGAACGACCTGCGGATCGTCGCGTCGCCGGGCGAGATGCTGCGGCCGCATCATGTCCGCACACGGGAGTTGATCCGCGAGGGCGCGATCGGGACGCTGTCGTGGGTGAGCTGCGGCGCGGCGTTCGGGACGTACCACGAGAACGAGTCCGTCCGCGGCGGCAACGACGTGCTGACGAACATCGACCCGTCGTGGTACTTCCGCAAACCCGGCGGCGGTCCGCTGTACGACATGACCGTGTACGCGCTGCACTCCGTGACCGGCATCCTCGGACCGGCGAAGCGCGTCACGGCCATGTCCGGCGTACGCATCCCGCTGCGCGGCGACGTACAGACCGATGCCGACGACAACACCGTGATCCTGATCGACTTCGGCGACAACTTGTTCTGCGTCGCGACCGGCACCGCGGCGGGCGGGATGCGCGGCGGTTTCGGCGGCGCCTACTACGGTACGGCGGGAACCATCGACGGCCTGCTCCTCAACGGCGAGCCCTTCGACTTCCCCGGCCGCAACCCGGCAGAACTGTCACCCCGCGGCCCCGGCAACCAGGCGCTGCTCCCACACGTCACCGGCATCCACCGGGACATCGAGGAGCAGCACGTGTACGAGGACGTCATGCAACTCGTCGACTGGGTCCGCGACGACACCCCCTCCATCGTCACGGCCGAGCACGCACGGCACGTCATCGACATCATCGAATCCGCGTACCGCGCGTCGGCCACCGGCCGGACCCAGGACCTCACGACCATCTTCTAGAAACCTCGCCGACGAGTTCGCCGTCATTCGAGCCACACGGTTTCGAACGTGGGATTGGAATGGATGTGGACAGCTTCGTAGCCTCCGGGACCGGTGCGGAACTTGTGGGGGGTTTCCGCGGGGACGACGAGGATCTGGCCTGCGCGGCCGACGACGTCCTCGGAGCCGATGGTGAAGGTCGCGGAACCACGGCGGATGATGAACGTCTCGGCGTAGTGGTGCAGGTGCAGCCGGGGCCCGTGGCCTTCCTGGGTGGTCGATTCCAGGATGAGGGAGATGCCGGGACCGCCCGGAAGCTCCTTGAAGTCCTCGGTCCAGTCGTCACCGTCGCTCCGGCCGTCGGCGCGGGTGATCACGACCGTACTGATGTCAGACATGGCAGATCTCGCTTTCGTTCTCAGTGGGCTCGTCGCGGATCGCGAACCGTTGGTGGAGCGGACGGAGGAAGCGGGGAAGCCACCAGCTCGCGCCGGCGAACAGGCGCAGGGTGGCGGGGACGAGGATCACGCGGACCAGTACGGCGTCGATCGCCAGGCCGACGACCATCCCGACGCCGACGATCTTCGAGATGACGATGGCGCCGGTGGCGAAGCCTGCCGTGACGACGCCGAGCAGCAGTGCGGCGGCGGTGATCAGGCCGCCGCTGCGTTGGAGTCCCCGGACGACGGCGGTCGCCGAGTCGTGGCCGCGGTCCCATTCCTCGCGCACTCTGGAGAGCAGGAACACCTCGTAGTCGGTCGCGAGGCCGAACAGCAGTGCGACGACCAGCACCAAGGTGGTGGGCTCGAGGTCACCCGTGGGCGTGAAGCCGAGGAACCCGGCGAGATGGGCGTCCTGGAATCCCCAGACGAGGACGCCGAGCGTGGCGGCGACGGACAACGCGTTGACGACGACCGCCTTCAGCGGCAGGACGACGGAGCCGAACGCCAGGAACAGCAGTACCAGCGTCACGAGAACCATCACGCCGAGCATCGCCGGCAGCCCGGTGGCGAGGCCGGCCAGCTGGTCCCGCAACGCGGCGGGTGGCCCGGTGACCTTGACGTCCACACCGTTCCGTCCGTCGAGGGCGCGGATGTCGTCGACCAGTTGTCGCGTCTGCGGCGACCCTGCCGCGTCCCGGTAGCTGACCGCCAGCAAGACCTCCCCGTCGCCCGCAGTCGCGGGAGCAACGCCGGTGACCCCGTCGATCGCCTGCACCTCTCGCTGGACGCGGTCGGTGTCTTGCCCGGTGAGGAGCACCTCGATGGGCGCCGCGTTCAGGGACGGAAACGCCGCCCGCAGACGATCCGTGCCGATCCGCGAGTAGGCGTCGCCGGGCAGGACGCGCTCGTCGAAACCGCCGAAGCGAAGAT
Source organism: Kribbella sp. NPDC003505 (assembly GCF_040610875.1). Lineage (NCBI taxonomy): Bacteria > Bacillati > Actinomycetota > Actinomycetes > Propionibacteriales > Kribbellaceae > Kribbella > Kribbella sp. NPDC003505. The sequence goes on from NZ_JBEXNA010000002.1 coordinate 62,991, forward strand.
GCGTCACCGACGAACTGAGCGCCAGGAGTACGACGACCACGGCCAGGACGGCCACCGCCGGACGCCGCATGACCGCCCTGGCGAACCGCGCCCAGCGGCCGCGCTCGGCCAGATCCTCCGGGCTCCGGCGCGGCCGCCGACGGGGCCCGAGTGCGTCGATCCGCCGGCCGATCAGCGTGAGCGCGGCGGGCAGCACCGTGACCGAGCAGAGCATCGCCACACCGACCGCCGCCATCCCGCCGTACGCCATCGACTTGAGGAACGGCATCGGGAACACGAGCAGGCTCGCCAGCGACAGCGCGACCGTCGATCCGGAGACCACGACGGTGCGCCCGGCGGTCCGGAGTGTTGCGAGCACGGCGTTCGCCGGTACGTCGTGATGTCCGAGCTCGTCGCGATACCGGGTGATGATGATCAACGAGTAGTCGATCGCCATCCCGAGCCCGAGCAACGAGATCGTGTTGATCGCGAAGCTCGACACCGAGGTCACGGTCTCGAGCAGCCTGACCGCGGTGAGAGCGCCGAGGATGGCCAGGGCGCCGACGAGCAGCGGGAGCACGGCGGCGACGAGGCCGCGAAAGATCAGGAACAACAGCACGAGCACGAGCGGAAAGGCGTACAGCTCCGCGCGTTCGACGTCCGCGGCGGTGATCTCGTCACCGTCCGACTGGATCGCGACGTCGCCGCCGATGTCGGTCCGGACACCGTCGGCGGAGAGCCGGTCCCGGATCCGCTCGAAGGCTTCGCGCCGTTCGGTGTCGTCGCTCGCCTTCAGATGGATCGCGACGTAGGTCTGGCGCCGGTCGGCGGAGACGTATCGCTGGTCGCCACGGTCGAAGAAGCCTTCGACGTCCACGACCTCAGGCCTGGCGCGCAGTTCGTTCTCGGCCGCTCCGACGGCGGTGCGGAACCGCGCGTCGTCGACGGTGAAGTCGTCGCTGGAGTACAAGACCAGAAGATCAGGAGCCTGGATGCCCAGCCGGCTCGCGACGTGTTGCGAAGTCTGCACGGACTCGCTGCCGGGATCATCGAATCCACCGGCGGCGAGCCTCTCGAAGGCCGGCCCTGCCACGAAGCCGCCGACGACGGCCAGCAGGAGTGCGGCGAACAGGACCACCTTCGGCCTGCGAACGACCGGGTCGCTCAGGCGCGCCTGTGCGGCGCGCATCGTGTCTGTGAACATGGCGATTGCTTTCGGATCGATGATCAGTGGTGCGGCGCGGCGGCGGTCCGCCGTACGGCGGGGACCAGCGGTACCGCGATCACCGCGGCGACCGCGGCGACGACCGCCGCCACGGCGAACGTGCTGTCGAAGGATTCGGGTGCCGGATGCGTCGCGGTCAGGGCCGAGCCCGCGATCGTGGACAGCACGGCGACACCGAACGCCCCGCCCAGTTCGTGGGCAGTGCTGACGACCGCCGATCGCGTACCGCCTTCGGCCGCACCGGCCGTCGCGAGTGCGGAGGTGAACGCGGTCACGAACACTGCGCCGATCCCGAGTGCTGCGACCGCGACCCCGGCGACCAGAACGGCCCGGCCGGAACCAGCCAGCAGCACGGTCGCCTCACCGGCAGCGGCCAGCGCCAGGCCGACGGTCGCCACCGATCGGGCCGGCACGCGTTCCAGCACATGACCGGCGAGATGTGCGCCGAAGCCGACCCCGAAGGCCACCGGGAGGAATTCGAGCCCCACGCGCAACGGGCCGTCGCCGTAGGCACGTTGCAGTGCGAACGAGCCGATGAAGAAGTTGCCGACCATCAGGCCCGTCGCCACGACCATCAGCAGGACACCCGCGAGGACCGGGCGTTCGGCAAGTAGCGAGACGCGAAGGACCGGATCCTTGGTGCGGCTCTCGACCACGCCGAACACGATCCACAGCGCGATGCCCGCGGCCAGCGAGAGCAGGGTGAGCGGATCGGTCCAACCGACGCTGCCCGCGCCGACCAGACCGTAGACGATCGACGCCGTACCCACCGTCACGAGCGCCGCGCCGGTCAGGTCGAGTCGCGCGGGGGAGGCGGCCACGGGCGACGTCACGATCGGCAGGGCGATCAGAATCCCCACGGCGATCGGCACGTTGATGGCGAAGATCCACTGCCAGCCGAGTGTGGAGGTGAGGACCCCGCCGAGGGATACGCCGACCGCGGTGCCGACCGCGCTCAGCGAACCCCAGATCGCCAGGGCCCGCCCGCGTCCGGCGCCCGAGACCTGGCCCAGCAGCACCGCCAACGCGGCTGGGGAGAGCAACGCCGCCGCGATTCCTTGAACGCTTCGCCCGGCGAGCAGGGTCGCGGCTCCGGGGGCGAGGGCGCTGGCCAGCGAGGCCGTTGCGAACAGCACCATCCCGAGCACCAGCACCCGGCGAGCACCCAGGAGATCCGCGATCCGCCCGCCGACGAGCACGAGCCCGCCGAACAGCGTGGTGTACGCCGTCATCACCCAGGTGGTCGTCGTACGGCCCAGGTCGAGATCCGCGGCGATGTCGGGGAGCGCGACGTTCACGACGGTCACGTCGAGCACCAGCATCAGTTGCGCACAGGCCAGAACGGCGACCGCAGCCGCCTGGCGAGCGGTCAGCGACCGGGCCGCGGCCGGTGGCTGAGCAGTGGAGTGAACCATGACTCGATCCTTATCTTGTACATCGGTGTCCAGGTTAGGGACGGTAACATAACTTGGACACGGATGTACAAGATTGGAGATCGTCGGAGTGAATGCCTCACGGCTGCCCGCCGCCGCCTCGGCCCGAGCACCGCGCGCGGACGCGCGCCGCAGTATCACGGCGATCCTCGACGCCGGAGCCGAGTGCCTGGCGGCGGATCCGGAGGCGACCGTCGCGGTGATCGCGCGCGCGGCCGGCGTCGCCCGGGCAACGCTCTACGGGCACTTCCCGGCGCGCGTGGATCTGGTGGACGCAGTCTTCGAGCGGGTGACGACGCAGGCCGACGAGACGCTGCAGACGGTCGATGTCAGCGGGGACCCGGAGCAGGCACTCCGAGAGCTGGTGGCGTCGAGCTGGCGGATCGTCCACCGGTTCCGAGCCGTCCTGGCGGTCGCCGAGCGCGAGCTACCGCCCGGACGCGTCCGCAAGCATCACGCCCGGCACCTCGACCGCCTCACCGAGCTGCTGACCAGGGGACAGGAAACCGGAGCCTTCCGCACCGATCTGGCCGTCGAGTGGCTGGTGACGGCCTGCTTCACGCTGATGCACGCGGCCGCCGCCGAGGTCGTCGCCGGCCGGCTCGACGACGACCACGCGGAGACGGCCGTCGTCGAGAGCATCCTGAGCGTCTGCACGCCTTCCGCGCGCTGATCGACCGCTTGGCGACCAGACAGCACCTAGCCCTCGCAGCAGGCTCGGTGGAGCCATTCGGGTTCGTGCCACCAGTAGGTGGCGTCGTGGGCGTGGGCTTCGGCGCGGGTCAGGGGTTGTGGGGCGTTCGGGGTGTGGACGGCGGGTTGGGTGCGGGCGCTTGAGGCGTACGGCGCGAGGAGGTCGTCGACGGTGTGGAGGTTGCCGGCGATCATGACCTGGTCGACGGCGGCGGCTGCGCGGATGTCGGCGAGCGGGTCGCCGGTGACGAAGGACAGATCGGCCTGGGCTCCTGGTTTCACGACGCCGAGTCGGTCCTCGAGGTTGAGCCACTTCGCCGGGTTGTGCGTCGCGGTGGTGAGCGCCTCGTACGGCGTGAAGCCGCCCGCGACCATCGAGCGGAGGTTGGCGTGCAGCGACACGGCCATGTTGTCGAGCGGGGTGTCGGTGCCGGAGATGACCAGGCCGCCGCCGCGGTGGATGCGCAGGACCATGTCGACGTTGCCGCGGAGGAGTTCGCGGGTGGTGACGCCGGCCGGTCCGCGCGCGGTGTTCACCTCGGCGAGCAGCGCGTTGTACTCCCACGACGGATACAGCGTGGTCGTACGGCGGTCCGTGAGCAGTGACGGGTCGTCGACGTGCGCCATCGTCGAGTTGAACAGCGTCGGCGTCACCGACAGCCCGGCCCGCGTGAACAGCGTCACCACGTCGGCGTACGCGCGTCCCAGCCGGCTGACCGTGTGCGAGTACCCGAGCCGGTTCGTCGCGCCGGTGTGCTCCATCCCGTCCATGCCGAGATGCTCCGCGGGATAGAGGTAGTGCGACGACAGCTGCAGCCCGAGCCGGTGGACGAGCGCGATCGCCCGGCGCTGGTACTCGATCGGCAGGCGCACGTACGTCTTCACCAGGTCGTACGCGAGCCCCTCCACCCGATCGATCTCCAGGCCGAGCTGCCGCAGCGACAACGTCGGCCGCATGAAGTTGTAGTACACGCGCGACCCGTCGATCGCCTCGCCGGTCGCGAAGTATCGCGGCCCGCGCAAGGCGCCACTGACGAGCGCCTCCCGTGTCTCCTGCATCTGGTACACGGGATCGCCCGGCGAACGCGTCGATGTGATGCCGTACGCGAGCCACAGGTTGCCCTGCCGCGCACCCCACGCCCGTCCGCGCAGATGCCAGTGATTGTGCGCGTCGATCAACCCGGGCATCACGGTCAGCGTGGACGCGTCGATGTCGGCGCGTCCGGCGTGCGGGCGTACGGCGGCGATGCGCGCGCCGTCGACCACTACGTCGACGTCCCGGCGGAGCGTGGTCGCACGCCCGTCCCACAGTGCGCCGGCGTGGATCGTGACGTGCTGCTTGATGGTCGCCCGGCGGTACTGCAGGTCGAGCTTGACCGTCTCGGCCCGGCCGCCGGTTGTCCTGCGCAACGTTCCGTTGTGCAGGTAGAGCAACGTGTCGTTGTCCTGCCAGACGGGGGAGTCCGTGACCTCGTCGGTGACTGCCCGCGGTTGCCCGGTGAAGCGTCCGCGGGCGTCGACCGGTACGACGTACAGCAGGCTCTCCACGACGAAGGCGAGGTGTGTGCCGCCGGGCGAGAACACGGGGCCGTCGTCGCCGCGGGTGGCGAGCGAGCGGAACGGCATCGGCTCGACGTACTCGAGCGCGGCCGTCGCGACGTCGACGTACAGCAGTTGGCTCGTGCCCTCGCGGAACCGCTTCGAGAACGGCTTCACCGCGGCGAGGACGAGCGTCCTGCCGTCGCGCGACCAGCTGACCCGGCCGGGTTGGAACAGCGTCGGTGTGACCTGGCGGACCTCGCCCGACCCGACGTCGAGAACCCAGGCGATCCCGTCCTGGTCCTGGTACGCGATCCGCTGTCCGTCCGGAGCGAAACGCGGTGCGGTCTGCGCGCCGGGGAGACCTGACAGCTTGGTGTCCGTGCCGGTTGCGAGGTCGTGCAGCCACAGGTCCGCCGTCCCGTCGCGATCGCTGGCATAGAGCAAGGTGCGGCCGTCGGGCGAGAAGTCCGGGTCGGAGTTGAAGTAGCCGTCGGCAACCACCTTGCGGGGCTGTGCCTTGCCGTCCGTCGATGCCACCCAGATCGCGTTCAACGCGCGGAAGGCGAGCCACCTCCCGTCCGGTGAGACCGTCGGACTCGCGATCCCGCGCACCGTGCGCCGGCTCGTCGACTCCAGGTCGGGCGCCTTCGGGCGCGGGCGTCGCGACGTCACGGGGACAGCCGCGGCGAACGGTACGACGGTGTGCTCGCCGTCGGCGCTGTACCGGTGGACGGTCCCGTCGGCTGTGTAGAAGAGGTCCGTCGAGGCCCAGGAGGGTGGGACTGCGAAGACGTCCTGTCCGTGGGTGACTTGCTGATTGTCGACAATCAGATCGCAGGTCGGGCCGGTCAGGCGGACGTACGCGAGCCTGCCGTCGGGCGAGTACGACGGGCCGAAGAGCGTGATTCCCGTTTGATTGTCGACAATCGTCGTGCGGACACCGGAGGCGAGGTCGAGTTCGACGATCGAGCTGGTGTCGACGGTGAACGCGAGCTTCCGGCCATCGGGTGAGACGGTCGGCTCGGCCTCCTCCCCGGCGTCGTCGGTGAGCGCCACGATCGCGCCGGTCGCGAGGTCGAGGCGGTGGATGCCGTAGCTGCCCGCGACGTTGCCGGGGCCGTGGAGATCGCCGCGGTCGGACGAGAACACGATCGAGCGGCCGTCGGGTGTGACGTGCGGCTCGCGGTGGTCGTATCGTCCGCTGGTCAGCTGGCGGAGGCCGGTGCCGTCGGGTCTGATCGACCACAGGTGGAAGTTGCCGTCACGGTACGACTGGAACACGATCGACCGGCCGTCCGGCGCCCAGCGCGGGCGGGTCGCGTCCTGCAGGTCGTCGGTGAGGCGGCGCGACGTACCGCCCGCGGCCGGCGTCACCCAGATCGCCGTCGCCAGGTCGAACGCCAGCCACTTCCCGTCCGGCGACACTGACACCATCAGATTCGTGCCCTCGCGCAGCACGGCCTGACTGCCGCCGGTTGCGTCGGTGCTCGCCTCGGACGGCAGGGTCGGAAGCTGTACGGCGCCGACAGCCGCGGCGCCTCCGCCGAGTTGCAGCGCACGCCGGCGCGAGATGCTCCAGGAACCAGGGTTCTCGGTCACGTCATCGGGTCCAATCCCTAGGGGGCGGTGGGACCCTGACGAATCTGCCAGCACCGTCCCGCACACACGATCCTGACCGGCGCGCCCCGCGCCCAACGGCCACTTCCCTGCGCCGAACGGCCGGTCGCGACCCAGGGCGTGTGGTTGGGCGGGGGTGTTGTGCGTCTATCGTCTGCGGCATGCAATCTCTGTCTCCACGGGCTCGGGCGCTGGGTGCGGCCGGGCTCTGCTTGGTGGTCGCGGTCGGGGCCGGGCTGGCGGTCGACAGCCGGTTGGATCGGCATTGGATTCTGCGCGGGTTCACGGTTCTGCTCGCGGTGTGTTGTGCTGCGCTGTTGCTGACCGACCAGACGCGACGGTTGCGGCAGGTCGTCACGGGGGTGGGGCTCGCGATGTTCGGGCTGATCATTCCGGTGACGCAGACGATCTGGTCGAAGCCGCCGGAGATCGACTTCGCGCTGCAGGTCGCGACCGACGCCAAGGAGGCGGCGCAGAAGGACGCGCGGAGCACGGTGTCGGTGGCGGAGGTGAAGGCCGCGGCCGAGGCGCGCGGGGGAGCGGTCGGCTCGGTGCCGACCGAGAAGACGCCGCGGGTGCGCGGCGCGGACGCGTACCCGCTGATCGTCCGCGCCCACCGCGACCAAGGCCGCCCGTGGGCCTGCCTCTCCTTCCCCCACGGCCTCGACGCCGAGGTCCGCCCCTGCTGATCGCCGAGGGGTTGACCCCTCAGATGGTGGCTTGCCCCCTCGGATTCTGAGCGGGCAACCCTCCAGCCGAGGGGTTGGCCCCTCAGATGGCGAGGTCGTGGGATGGGGTCCATCTGATGGGCAATCGATTTCTTGCAGGACCCGGCCGGGCCTAAGGTCGCGGGTATGACTCTTGGGAACCTCACCGGCATCAGCGCGCTCGCCGACGTCGAGACGCGCTCCATCAGTGCGGAGAACCCCACCGGCGAGCCCGGTCAGGGTGGACGGCGGACCGAGGGGACTGGTGCGCGCGCGGCCCGTGACCTCGGCCAGGGGTGGAAGGTCTCGCCGTCGATCGAGATCGCGGCGGGGGAGACCGTGACGCTGGCGGACATCGCCGGTTCCGGCTGCATCACCCATATCTGGCTGACCACGCACGTCGACCACTGGCGCCGCCTCGTGCTGCGCGCGCACTGGGACGGCGACCAGGCACCGGCGATCGAGACGCCGGTCGGTGACTTCTTCTGTTCCGGCTGGGGCAAGTTCGCCCAGGTGAACTCGCTGCCGGTCGCCGTGAACCCGAACGGCGGGTTCAACTGCTATTGGGAGATGCCGTTCCAGACGCAGGCGCAACTGACGCTGGAGAACACCCACGACGAGCCCGTGGTCGTGTACTTCCAGGTGGACTACTGGCTCGGCGCAGTGCCGGACAAGTCGGCGTACCTGCACGCCCAGTGGCGTCGCAGCAACCCGCTGCCCTCCAAGACGGTGCACACGCTGCTGGACGGTGTTGAGGGGCCGGGGCACTACGTCGGCACCTACCTGGCCTGGGGCGTCAACAGCACCGGCTGGTGGGGTGAGGGCGAGGTGAAGTTCTACCTGGACGGCGACGACGAGTTCCCGACCATCTGCGGCACCGGGACCGAGGACTACTTCGGCGGCGCGTGGAACTTCGACGTACCCCACCTGGGCGGCTACACCGAGTTCAGTACGCCGTACCTCGGGATGCCGCAGGTGATCCGGCCGGACGGGCAGTACCAGAGCCAGCAGCGGTTCGGCATGTACCGCTTCCACCTGCCGGACCCGATCCGCTTCAAGGAGCGGCTGCGCGCCGACGTACAGGCCCTCGGCTGGCGCTCGGGTGGACGCTACCTGCCGCTCCAGGACGACATCTCGTCCACCGCGTTCTTCTACTCCGGCAAGACGAGCACAACCCGGCCGGATGCGCCGACCCACGACGAGATGGAGATCTGCTAGCTACGGGATCGGCAGCGGGTTCTGGAGGGCGGTGTCGGCGAGGACCACCAAGGCGGCGGTCCAGGCGAGGGGGGCCTCGCCGGCCGGCTCCAGGTCGCGGTTGACCTTTTCGGGAAGGGCTCCGGTGCTGGTTCGGTGCTGGTCGAGCCAGGTGAGCAGGGCTTCGGCTCCGGAGTGGTCGCCGCGGGCGGCAGCGCTGAGAGCGAACAGCGCGGTCTGCGGCGTCCAGGACACCCCGTCCGCACGCCAGGACTCGCCAGGGGTCACCCCACCGTTGGGTTGCGTGAGTACGCCGTGCGCGTGGTCGATCGCCGTCGACACGATGTCCCGTGCCGGTGCGAACGGCGGCCCCAGCACGGTGACGAATGCGTCCGCACCGCCGCCAAGGCCGACCGGCTCGACACCGGGCTCGACGAAGCTCGTGGCGCGGGTAGGCGTCCGCGGGTAGTCCGGGCCGAAGGTGCGATCAGTTGCCGCCGACAACTTGTCCAGCGCATCCTGCCACCGCGTCGCGGCAGCCGGGCGATTCTGCTCGGCGGCGATCCGGACCGCCGACCGCAGGCCCGTCAACAGCGGTGCGACCGTACCGATCGTCAGCTCCTTCTCGGACCGCTCCCAGTAGTCAGGCGAGGGCTCCGGCAGGCCGTCCGGACCCAACTCGCGAACGATCTGGTCCGCCGACTCCTCGACCAGCTCCCAGTACCTGTCGCCCGCACGGCAGAACCATGTCGCCCAGAGCACCCAGCCGGACGCGTCCAGCTGCGGCTCCCGGCCGTCGTCCACAGTGCCGCCGGCCGAGGTGTACCGCGCTTGCCAGCGGCCTGCAGCCGGCCGGACTCGGTCCAGGAACGTCAGTACGTCGAGGGCCTTGTCGTGCTGGCCGACCGCACAGCGGGCGACTGCGACGAACGACGCGTCGCGCGGCCACACGTACCGCCACGGACCGTTCCAGCCGGCCAGGGTCGCGCCGTTGGGCAGGGTGAGCCCGTCGAGGTCGGTGAGGGCGTGTCGCAGCAGATCGTCATGCCCGAGCGAGGACTGGGCGTGCGGCCGGCCGGGGAGGCCGTCGGCGACCAGGCGGGGCTGCGGGTTGCGGACCAGGTTGCTGATGGTCCCGGCGGCCAGTGTGGCGAGCAGAACGGCGATGACGGCGTACGGGAACCACACGTCCCGTCGCCGGTTCTTCCGCATGATCTCCCTCACTGGGCCAGATGCTGCACTTCCGCCTCGAACTTACGCCGCGGCGCCAGCTCGACCAGATACATGGCCGACACGACCAGTGCGCCGCCGACCAGCATCCGCCACGTCAGGTCGTCCGAGCCGAACAGCACCGCGAACCCAGAGGCGAACACCGGCTCCATTGTCATCGCAATCGCGGCCCGGGTCGGCGTCAGGTGCGCCTGCGCCCAGGTCTGGACGATCAGCGCCAGGGCGCCGGCGACCAGCGCCATGTAGACCACGCTGACCCAGTCGCCGCCCGTCGAAGGGACCGAGAACCCTCCGGGCAGCGCGCCGACGGCGCAGACGCACGTGATCACGATCATCTGCAGCGACGACAGCCCGAACGCGTTCCGCGACGTCGACCAGGCGCCGAGGCCGATGATGTGCAGCGCATAGAGACCGGCGGACGCGAGCGTCAGCAGCTCCCCGGTGCCGAGGCTGAGGCCGCGCAGCGACAGGACGCCGAGGCCGGCCGTGGCGAGGATCACGGCGAACCACGCCCACCGGCCGATCTTGTGCCGCAGGATCACCGCGCCGAGCAGCGGCGTGAACACGACGTACATGCCGGTGACGAAACCGGACACGCTCGCCGAGGTGTGCCGCAACCCCTCGGTCTGCAGCAGCTGCGCGATCCCGTAGGTGATGCCGAGGGCGACCGCGCGCCCGCGGTCCAGGCGGCTCAGCCGGGCGATCGCGGGCGGGTGGACGAGCACCAGCGCGACCGACGCGATCAGGAACCGCAACGCCAGGTAGTCGGCAACGTCCATCCTGGTGAGCAGATCCTTGGTCAGGAAGAACGTCGACCCCCACGCCGCCGCGACCGACAGCAGGGCCAGCACGGCAAGACGCGGGTGGTTCACGCCGGACATCAGATCAGACGCGTTCCCTGCAGGGCAAAACAGCTCAGAGCACGGTGATCACGATCGTGCTGCCGGGTTTGACCTTCTTGCCCGCGCCCGGGCTCTGCGCGGCGACGATGTTGAGCCCCAGGTTGAACGGCGCCTTCTCAACCCGGACCACGAAGCCGGCATCGCCGAGGATCTTCTGCGCCTCGGCGGTGGTCTTGCGCTTCACGTCCGGCACCTCGCGCAGCGGCGGGCCGAGCGAGACAACCAGCGAGACCTTGTCCTTGGCGAACAGGGTGCCGCTGTTCGGGCTCTGGCTGATCACGTTGCCCTCGGCGACCTTCTCGTCGTACTGCGTGCTGCGCCCGACGACGAACCCGAGCTTGCGCAGCGTCTTGTTCGCCTCCTTGTACGACTTGCCGGTCAGGTCCGGCACGGTGATCGGCCGTTTCCCCTTGCTGACCGCGAAGTTCACCGCGGTCCCCGGCTTCACGACCGTGTTGAACCGCGGGCTGATCGCGATCACCCGGCCCTGCGGCACGGTCTCGCTGTACTGCTCGTTGATCTGCCCGGTGATCAACTTGATCGGCGACAGCGCCTGCTGGGCGGCATCGAGCTGCAGGCCGACGAGCTGCGGCACCCGGTACCGCTCCGGACCCTTGGACACGGTGAGACCGATGTCACCGTTCTTCCGGATCCGGTCGCCCGCCTTCGGGTCGGTGCTCATGACGTGACCCGCCTTCACGTCCTCCGAGTAGTCCTGGTTGTCCAGGACCGTATGCAGACCGGACTCTTCGGCCTTCGCCGTCGCGGCGGCGGGCTCCAGGTTCACGAGGTCGGGCGCGGTGGTGTAGCGCTGAATTCCGTAGTACCAGGCTCCGGTGCCGATCGCGATCGCGGCCGCGATGATCGCGATCAGTGCGATCGGGCCGCGCGACTTGCGCTGTGGTGGCGCCTTGACCGGAGGTGGTGTCTTGGCCGGCGCACCGGTCGGCCGTCCATGCTCCACCGGTACGACGATGGTGTCGTGGCGGATCTCACCTGAAGGCTCTCCCCGCGTGTAGCCGTCGTCGTACCCGCTGTCCTGCCGGATCTGCTGGATCGGCACGGTCAGGTCGCCGGTCAGCTCCGGGTCGTCCGGGAGCCCTTCGTCGAGCGCGCTGCGCACCCGGTGCACCTGCCGGCTGAACACCCGCGCGTCGGTCGGTCGCAGGTCCCGGTCCCGCGCGGTCGCGCGCTGCACGAGCGCGTCGACGTACGGCGGGATGCTCGGCTGCTCGAGCGACGGCGCAGGTACGTCGGCGTGCACGTGGGCGTAAGCGACCTGGATCGGGGTGTCCCCGGAGTGCGGCTTGTTTCCGGTGAGCATCTCGTACAGCAGGATGCCGGCCGAGTACACGTCCGAGCGGGCGTCGGCGCTGCCGTCGGTGACCAACTCCGGCGCCAAGTACGACACAGTGCCCATCAGCAGGCCCTGAGTCGCGGTGTTGCCGCTGGCACTGACCGCCCGGGCCAGACCGAAGTCGGCGACCTTCACTGTGCCCTTGTCGGAGATCAGCACGTTCTCGGGCTTGATGTCGCGGTGCACGATGCCGGCGTCGTGCGCGGCCGACAGGGCGGACAGGACCGGGGCGAGCAGGTCGAGGGCGCGGGCGGGGGACAGCGGCGCCTCGTCGCGGATGACGTCGCGCAGCGTCCGGCCGCGCACGTACTCCATGGCCAGGAACAGCGTGCCGTCGTCGTCGCCCTGGTCGAAGACGGCCACCACGTTCGGGTTCGACAGCCGGGCGGCGGCGCGGGCCTCGGCCACGAACCGGCGGGTGAACTGGGCGTCGTCGCCGAGCCCGTCGTGCATCACCTTGAGCGCGACGGTGCGGTCCAGGCGCATGTCGAGCGCCTGGTAGACGGTGGCCATGCCACCCTTCGCGACACGCACGCCCACGCGGTACCGACCGTCGAGCACTCGCCCGACGAGGCGGTCGCTGACCTGCGTGTCCACGTCGTCCGTCACCTGCCGTGAGCCGCCTCTCCCCAAACCGTTCTGCAGAGAGTGTAGATAACAGCTCAGCGTGCCTGGCTCAGGCTCACCGCAGCGGATCCCACCCGCGTTCGAGCTGGGCCTTGATACGCAGGACGTTCTTCACGTAGAGCTTCGTGTCGGGGTACATGCCGTTCTTCTTCACGCCGCCGAGGCCCTGGTAGTAGCCGGCCACTGCGATGTCGAGCCGGGCGGCGCCGCTCAGGCGGCTCAGCAGGACGACGCCGGCGGTCACGTTGTCGCGGGGCATCAGCAGGTCCAGGTCGCGCCCGACGAGCCGGGAGGCGAACCGGCCGGTCGACGGGATGACCTGCATCGCGCCGATCGCGTTCGCGGGCGAGACCACGCGCTGCTTCCAGCCGGACTCCTGCCAGCTGACTGCGAGCGCCAGCTCCGGGTCGACACCGTAGCGCTGCGAGGTGCTCACGATCAGTGACCGCATCTGGGCTCGCGTCGGCAGTTTGCGCTTCTTCAGCGTCGCCCGGTTCCGGTTGGCCTGCGCGACGATGTGGTCGGCGTACGTCCGGCCGGCGAACGTGTTGTCGGTCCGAGCCTTCGGGCGGATCTTCACCGGGACCTGCAGTGGCTTGCCGGCGTAGATGCGAGCGCCGGACTTGAGCCCGTTCGCGGCGAGCAGGTTCGCTTGCGAGCACTTGAAGCGCTTCGCGATCGCGGACACGGTGTCGCCCGGCTTCACGACGTACGTCACCCGGCCGAGCTGGGAGCGCTTCGCGGGCGTCTTCGCGGTGCTCTTCGACGAGCCTTGCCCCGCGCCCTTGGCGGGAACCTTGAGGACCTCGCCTGCGTAGATGGCGTTGCCGTTGCCGGGCAGATGGTTCAGCGCGACCAGCGTCGAGACCGTCGTGCCGTAGCGTCCGGCGATGTGGCTCAGGGTGTCGCCCTGCTTCACCTTGTACGCGCCCCAGCCCGGCGAACCGGCCGTGATCACCGCCGCCGCCAGCACCGGCACGGCCAGTCCGCTCAGAATCCGTACGACGTTGCGCATCGCAACCAACTCCCCGTGTGAACGTCACTTGACCGTATGTGCTGGTACGGATGTGACAACAGGGGCGAATGGGGTTGGTGTTACGCCTGTAACGTAAAGGTTACAATTCAAGGCTGAACTACATCGTTGTCGTTCACAATCTTTCCGGTTGCTGCGGGCAACGGTGAGTCAGTGACCGAACCGGGCGGCCAGGAACGGCTTCCCGAGGTCGGGCAGCGTTCCGGTCCGCACGGTCTCGGCGAGGACCTGTGCGGTGACCGGCGTCAGCAGCACGCCGTTGCGGTAGTGCCCGGTTGCCCAGAGCAACCGATCCAGCCCGGACGGCCCGAGCACCGGCGCGTTGTCCGGCGTCGCGGGCCGGAGTCCGGCGATCGACTCGACGAGTTCGAGTTCGTCGGTGACCGGCAGGACGGTCCGCGCGTCGCGGAGCAGTGCGAACACGCCGCCGGCGAGCACGCGGGTGTCGTAGCCGAGCTCGGTGCTGGTCGCCCCGACTACGAGCTCACCGCCAGGCCGCGGGACCAGATAGACGGAGAAGCCGCGAGCTGTCGCGCGCACGGTGTGGTGCAGGGCCGGCCGGTACGCCTCCGGGACGCGCAGCCGCAGTACCTCACCCTTTACCGGACGCACCGGCGGGCGGAGCTCCTCGGGTATGCCGCCCAGCTGCGACGTCCACGGCCCTGCCGCCGCGATGATCTGCCCCGCGTGCACTGTGTCGCCGTTGTCCAGCTGTACGCCGACAGCCGTTGCCCCGGAGGTGATGACCCGTGTGACGCGCCGGCGGATGAGCTCGACGCCGGACAACTCCACGGCACGCAGGAGAGTGGCCACGGCCTGCCTGTTGTCGACGGAGTGATCACCCGGAACCCAGACCCCGCCGGAGACGCCCGTGGCGAGCATGGGTTCGCGGCGGCGGGCGTCACGGCCGGACAGCACCTCCACCTCGAGCCCGAGCCTGCTCTGGTAGTCGGCGACCCGGCGGAGCACCGACATGTCGTCGACGTCGTACGCGACCGACAGCGTCCCGGTCTGGTGCAGCCCGGCGGCTTGGCCGGTCAGTTCCTCCAGCTCGCCGGCGAAGGCGGGCCAGGCCTTGACGGACGCGAGGTTGAGCGCCAGCAGGTCGTCCTCGCCGAACTCGACCTCGGTGACCGGAGCCAGCATGCCGGCGGCGACATTCGACGTCTGCGCACCTGGCGTGGGGTCGCAGACCGCCACTTGTACCCCGTCCGAGGCCAGCCGCCACGCTGTCGCGAGCCCGATCAGTCCGGCGCCGATAACCACCACGTCAGGCATGCCCTCAACCCTACTTCCGGGCGGACATGGCAGGCTTTGGGGTGTGACTGACCACACCGACCGTCTCGCTGATGCCCGGCTCTACCTGTGCACGGACGCCCGTGAGAAGCAGGGCGACCTCGAACAGTTCCTGGACGCCGCACTGGCCGGTGGCGTGGACATCGTGCAGCTCCGGCAGAAGGACATGGAGGCCGCGGACGAGCTGGCCGCGCTGGAGGTGTTCGCGGACGTGTGCAAGCGGCACGGCAAGTTGCTGGCCGTCAACGACCGCGCCGACATCGCGTTCGCCGCCGGAGCCGACGTACTGCACCTGGGGCAACGTGACCTGCCGGTGCACGCCGCGCGCGCGATCACCGGACCGGGGCCGGTCATCGGGCGCTCGACGCACTCGTTCAGTCAGGTGAACGCCGCGGTCGACGAGGTGGGCTCGGACTACTTCTGTGTCGGGCCGACCTGGGAGACGCCGACCAAGCCGGGGCGTCAGGCGGCGGGTCTGGAGCTGGTGTCGTACGCGGCCGGGCGCCGGCAGCCGAAGCCGTGGTTCGCGATCGGCGGTATCGACCTGCAGCGGCTCGACGAGGTCATCGAGGCGGGGGCCACGCGGGTGGTGGTCGTGCGGGCGATCACCGAGGCCGCCGACCCGGAAGCGGCGGCCGCCGAGTTCAGCCGGCGACTGAGGGTGGCTGGGTGATCAACAACCCGAAGGCCGCGCGGATCGTCGCGGTCGTGGTGATCGCGATGCTCGTGATCACGCTGGCGGCTTCGCTGTTCGGGTGTGCGGCCGGCACGGCCGAGAAGAAGCCGGACGTCGACGCGGAGAGCGGTCTGCGGATCGTCGCCACGGCGGACCTCCCGAAGGAGGCGCAGGACACGCTGAAGCTGATCGAGCAGGGCGGCCCGTACCCGTACAGCCGCGACGGCGTCGTCTTCGGCAACCTGGAGAAGATCCTGCCGAAGCACGACCGCGGCTACTACCACGAGTACACCGTGAAGACGCCGGGCGAGAAGGACCGCGGCGCCCGCCGGATCGTGACCGGGAGCGCCGGCGAGCGTTACTACACGGACGACCACTACAAGTCCTTCCGCCGGATCGCGGAAGACGGGGGAACCTCATGACGTCACTGCGCGCCCTGCTGGAGGAAGGGCTGCGGCCCGGGGTCTACCGCTGGCCGGATGCGCCCGGCGCCGACGACGTACGTCGTGATGCTTTGGCGGAGGGTTTCGGGTTCGTGCTGCTCGACACCGGCGAGATCCACGACAAGGCCGGCTTCCTCGACCTGTGCGCGACCGCGTTCGACCTGCCGCGCTGGTTCGGCCGGAACTGGGACGCGCTCGCTGACTCGCTCAGCGACCGCTCGACCGGCGCGCCCGAGGTCGTGCTCTGGACGGGCCTGCGCCATCTGCTCGACCACGACCACGACACCGTCGACGTCGCGCTGCAGATCTTCGCCGAGGACACCACGAACTCCGGCCAGCTCCGCGTCATCGTCGCGGAGCGGACCACCCCCGACCTGCTCAGCTCACTCCCGGTCCTCTAAGCCCTAGCTGCTCGGTCAGCTCGTCGAGGTCCGTGGCGAACAGCAGGTTGCGGCCGCGGTTGCTCTCCCGCACCCAGTCCGCGAGCGGTTTGCTCGCCGCCACCCGGCCCGAGATGTCGCCGACGACGGCCAGGCCCATCCGGTACATGACGAACTTCTGGGTGATCGCGCCGGCCCGCCCGGAGCGCAGCTCGAAGAAGTCGTCGCCGACCTGCTCCGGCGTGAACGCGATCCACTCGGCCGCGTGCGCGTAGTGCGCGTCGACGATGAGCTGGACGACGTCCAGCTCGTCGCCGAGCGGCGTCTCGCTGACATGTACCCGTGGCATGTGCCCGAAAATACCCTAAATGCCTGAATCTGACTATTTATAGGGAATTCTAAGGAACGTGCTTTACGCTGAGCAGATGGCCCAGGAGCTGTACTCGGTGGAGCAGGTCGCGAACCGCCTGGGGCTGCACGTCCGCACGATCCGCAACTACGTCCGCGACGGACGCCTGAAGGCGGTCCGGATCGGCAAGCAGTACCGGATCACCCGCGAGGACCTCGAGAAGTTCACCGGGACGCCGACCGCTGTCGTCGAGGTCGACCGCTCCGCCCGGCACGTCGAGGCGTCGAGCATCGTCCACATCGACGCCGTCGACCGGGCCACCGCGGACCGCCTGAGCACGCACATCCACGGCGCGCTGAACCAGCCCGAGGCCGTGCACCTCAAGGCCGAGACGATCTACGACGAGGACCGGGCCGTCCTGAAGGTCATCATCCTCGGCGACCTCCCCGCCACCGCGGACCTCTTGCGGCTCATCAACCTGCTGGCAGATCAGTAGCTACACGACGCGCGAAGTGGCGGCGACGACCAAGTCGGTGAGGGCCTTCCGGGCGACGTCGTCCGCGATGGCGGCCTGGTCGAGGGCGTAGAGGGCGTCCTCGGTGCGGTCGGTGATCAGGTCCTCGCAGGCTTGCACGGCGCGGGAGTCCTGGAGGATCTCGCGCAGCAGCTGGATCTCGTCGTCGTCCAGGTCCGGGCGGCCGAAGAGCCGGTCGAACTCGGCCAGCTGGGTCTCCGACGCGTGGTCGACGGCGTACGCGATCAGGACCGTCCGCTTGCCCTCGCGCAGGTCGTCCCCGGCGGGCTTGCCGGTGACGGCCGGATCGCCGAACACGCCGAGCAGGTCGTCGCGCAGCTGGAACGCCTCGCCCAGCGGCAGCCCGTACCCGGACAGCGACGTGATCAGCCGCTCGTCCCCGCCGCCGAGTGCGGCGCCGATGTGCAGCGGCCGCTCGATCGTGTACGTCGCGGACTTGTAGCGCAGCACCCGCAACGCCAGATCCATGTCCGACTCGCCGCTGGCCTGCGCGAGCAGATCGAGGTACTGGCCGGCCGTCACCTCGACCCGGACGGCGTCGAAGTACTGCTCCGCGCGGGCCAGCGCAGCCGCGTCGAACCCGGACGTGTGCAGCAGCTCGTCGGCCCAGATCAGGCACAGGTCGCCGAGCAGGATCGCGGCCCCGACCCCGAATCCGACCGGATCCGCGCCGTACCCCGACTGCGCGGCGCGCTCCCGCTGCAGCGCCTCGAACCGGCGGTGCGCGGCCGGCGCGCCCCGGCGTACGTCGGAGGAATCCATCACGTCGTCGTGCACCAGCGCGCTGACGTGCAGCATCTCCAGGCTCGCCGCGGCCGCCAGGATCGGCTGCGCGGGATCACCGCCCGCGGCCCGGAAACCCCAGTAACAGAAGGACGGACGCAGCCGCTTGCCGCCGCTGGTCGCCTCCCGCGCGGCCTGCACCTGCTCGGCCAGCTCCGGGCCGATCGCGGTCAGCCGCTCCTCCTGCCGGTCCAGGAACCGGGTCAGCACCTGCTGGATCCCGGCCGGGACATCCACATCGCCATCCACATCTCGGGCCACGTCTCGGAGCGTAGTCGGTCGGCAGACGGCAGCGGCCACCGCGGGTAACCTGAACGCCATGGCGAACGGACTTCCCTCGACGCTTCCCGGCGGTGCGCCGACCATCCGTGAGCTGCTCGCGTCCGGCGACCGGTCGTTCTCGTTCGAGTTCTTCCCGCCGAAGACACCCGAGGCGGAGGAGGTGCTGTGGCGCTCGATCCGCGAGATCGAGCAACTGCGACCGACCTTCGTGTCGATCACGTACGGCGCCGGCGGCACCACCCGGGACGGCACCATCCGGGTCACCGAGCGGGTCGCGCAGGACACCTCGCTCACCCCGCTCGGCCACCTGACCTGTGTCGCGCACTCCCGCGACGAGCTCCGCTCGGTGATCGGCGCGTACGCCGGCTCCGGGGTCCGCAACATGCTCGCGCTGCGCGGCGACCCGCCGGGCGGCCCGAACCAGCCGTGGGTCGCGCACCCCGAGGGACTGAACCACGCGATCGAGCTGGTCGAGCTGATCCGTTCGCTCGGCGACTTCTGCGTCGGCGTCGCCGCCTTCCCGGACAAGCATCCGGAGGCGGACTCGCTCGAGGCCGACGCGCAGGTGCTCGCCGCGAAGGCGCGGGCCGGCGCCGACTACGCGATCACGCAGATGTTCTTCGGCGCCGACGACTACTTCCGGCTCGTCGACCGGGCCGCCGCGCTCGGCTGCGACATCCCGGTCCTGCCCGGCATCATGCCGGTCACGAACATCAAGCAGATCCAGCGGATGGCCGACCTCACCGGCATGGCGTTGCCGGCCGCCGTCACCGGCCGGCTGCTCGCGGTCGAGGACGACCCGGCCGCCGTCCGCGCGGTCGGCATCGAGATCGCGACCGAGTTGTGCGAACGTTTGCTTGCCGGCGGAGCTCCCGGCATCCATTTCATTACGCTGAACAGATCCACCGCGACCCGACAAGTTTTCCTCAACCTCAAGGCGTCCGTCGTATCCTGACGCAATGGCTGACCCGTCGGACCTGTTGATCGATCGCACGCTCGTCCTGCTCCGGCACGCGAAGGCGGTGCCGCCGGAGACGATGCCGGACTTCGAACGTCCGCTGTCCGACCGCGGCCGCGCCGACGCGGGCGCGGCCGGCCGGTACCTCGTTGCCCAGGGCATCGAACCGGACCTGGTGCTGTGCTCGCCGTCGAAGCGCACCCGCGAGACCTGGAAGTACGTCGCCGAGGCCGGCGTCACCGCCAAGGACGTCTGGTACGACAAGCGTGTCTACAACGCCGACAGCGAGAGCATCCTGGACGTGATCCGCGAGGCCCCGGCCGAGGCCCGCACCGTGGTCGTCGTCGGCCACGGGCCCGGCATCCCGTGGCTCGCCGACGAGCTCGCGCTGGACGGCACCAGCCCCGAGCGCGTCGAGCTCACCCAGAAGTACCCGACCACCGGGCTGGCGGTCCTGCACCTCACCTGCCACTGGGCCGACCTGTCCGCGAACGACGCCGACCTGGTGTCCTTCGTCGTACCCCGCGCCTAGGGCATGTCTAGGACGGCAGCCAGCGGGTGCTGCTGTTGACGGTGATCAGCCGCTGCGTCGCCCTGGTCAGGACGACGTAGAGCGCCCGGACACCGCCTAGCGTGTCGCTGACGATCCGGTCCGGTTCGACGACGACCACCGCGTCGTACTCGAGGCCCTTGGAGTGGAGCGGGCTGACGGCGACGACCCGCGGGTCGTTGAGCTCGGCCAGGACCGGATCGACCGCCGGACGCAGCGCCGGCGGCACGATGACGCCGACGGTGCCCTCGACGAGCTGGAGCAGCTCGACCGCGGCGTCACCCGCTGCCTGGGAGACCTTGCCGGCGTCGAAGACCCGGTGCTCCGGCTCGACCCCGGTACTGCGGACCGCGTTCGGCAGGTCCGCGTCCGGGACGGACTGCCGGATCACCTCACCGGCGAACGAGTAGATCTCGGCCGAGTTCCGGTAGTTGGTGGACAGCCGGAACGCGTGCCGCTGCAGGTGCGACAGCATCGAGTCCATCGCGGCTCGCGCCTCGTCCGGGTCCGGCCACGAGCTCTGCGCCGGGTCGCCGACGATCGTCCAGCTGGCCTGCGGTCCGCGCCTGGTGACCATCCGCCACTGCATGGGGGAGAGGTCCTGTGCCTCGTCCACCAGCACATGCGCATACTCGTCCGGCTCCTCCGCCTCCCGGGCGGCGGCGGCCCGGGCCCGGCGCTCCGAGCTGGTCAGGACTTCGTTGACTCCGTCCGACAGCCCTTCCAGCCAGTCGAACTCGTCGTCCTTGTTCTCCACGATCGGAGGACGGCCCAGGAAGGTGCTCAGCTCGTCCAGCAAGGCGACGTCGGCAATCGTGAACTCTGCTGTCGAGCGGATCGCCGTGGCGAGGGTGTCGACCTCGGTGGGAGTCAGGTCGTTGCGCGCCCAGCGCTGGAGGCGGCGTGCGTCCCCGAGCCAGCGCAGCACGGCTTCCGGGCTCAGCACCGGCCACCACTGGCTGAAGAACGTCCGGAACGCCGGAGTGTCGGCGACACGGTCACCGAACGCCTCACGGTCGCCGAGCGGACCGGTCCGCAGGTCCTCCGGGAACCGCTGCCACAGTGCGGCGATCAGGCCCTTGCGCGCCTCGGTCGCCGCCCGGTTGCGCGCCGTCCGGCGCAGTGCGTTCCGCCGGACGTTGTCGAGCTGGTTCGCGTCGAGCTCGACCGTTGCGCCACCGAGGAAGACCCGGAGCGTGGTCGGCGCGTTCGGCACCCGGTCGCGCGCGGCCCGCGACAGGACGCCGCGCATCCGCAGCGAGCCCTTGATCGCCGCGGCCGGTGCGTCGTCGACCGCGGTCGCCTTCACGCCGTCGACCAGCTCGCCGACAGCGCGCAGCGAGACCGTGTTCTCACCGAGGCTCGGCAGCACCCGCTCGATGTAGGCCATGAACGCGGCGGACGGGCCGACGACCAGAACGCCGCCGCGCTCGAAGCGCCTGCGGTCGCTGTACAGCAGGTACGCGGCGCGGTGCAGCGCGACCACCGTCTTGCCGGTGCCGGGTCCGCCGCCGATGACCGTGACGCCACGGGCCGGTGACCGGATCGCTTCGTCCTGCTCGGCCTGGATCGTGGCGACGATGTCGCGCATCGTGTGCCCACGGGCCCGGGACAGCGACGCCATCAGCGCGCCCTCGCCCATC
The DNA here is from genome assembly GCF_040610875.1 of Kribbella sp. NPDC003505. Taxonomy (NCBI): domain Bacteria; kingdom Bacillati; phylum Actinomycetota; class Actinomycetes; order Propionibacteriales; family Kribbellaceae; genus Kribbella; species Kribbella sp. NPDC003505. Next base: position 84,428 of record NZ_JBEXNA010000002.1, read on the forward strand.
ACCGGCAGGTCCTGCGGCGCGCGCTCGGGCGCCAGCAGGTCGTCCTCGAGGCCGACGATCCGCGCCCCTTTGTTCCGCAGCACGCGGCGCCGGACGACCTTCTGCCGGTCCGTCGCCGTGGCGCGGTAGAACGGCTCGGCCGCGGGCGCCCGCCAGTCGATCACCAGCGGCTCGTACTCCGCGTCGCGGACCCCGATGCGCCCGACGTACAGCTTCTCGAGGTCGGCCGCGGTCGCGGCGGCCGGCTCGTCGTCGCCGCGGTCGGAGTCGAGCCGGCCGAACACCAGGCCCTCGTGCTCGGCGTCCAGCTCGGCGATCCGGCGGGCGGCGGCGAACACCAGCACGTCCCGCTCGTACAAACCGGTCTGCTCTTCCTCGCGGACCCGGCCGACGTTCTGCGCCTGGCCGCGTTGGTGGCCTTCGACCGCGATCCGGGACGCCGACCGTGCGGCCTCCTCGACCCGGCCGTACACCCGGTCGACATGTTCTTGCTCCGCCGCCAGCTCAGCCCGCTCCACGGTCGCGTGGTCGTCGTGATCGGCCGATGTGGGGGTTTGATCCACCGAGGTCCTCTCTACGGCCGGGACCCGCCCCGACTCAGAACACAGGAACAACCAATCTTAGTTGGCTTACCTGTCCAACCCCACAGGGGTCTCAGGCCTTCCCGATGGCGTCCGCCACGATCGCGGCGCCCAGCGTGGTGGCGGGTACACCGGACCCCGGGTGCGCGCCCGCGCCGACGCAGTACAGACCCTTCACCGGCGACACGTTGGCCGCCCGGCGGCGGGCCGTCCGGTAGCCCTCCCAGGCCACTCCGGCCCACCAGGACGGCGACGTCTGCCGCGACACCACGTTGTCCCGGACGTGCAGACCACGGGCGACCAGCAGATCCAGGACGTCGTCGGTGGGGTAGCCGTGGACCAGCACGGACCAGGCGTGGTGCCCGACCGGCGCGGTGCCGCTGGTGCGGACGACAACGGTCGGCGTCCCGTGCAGCACGGTCTCGAACGGCAACTGCGGGACCGGGTCCTTCAGGCCGAGATGTACGACGTACGCGGCCTGGGCCTGGTGTGTCGAGAGGATCCGCTTGCGCACCTTCTTCGCGACCGGGTCGTCGACGAAGGACTCGTAGAGGACCCGCGGGTCGATGTCGCTCACGACGATGTCCGCGCGCAACTCCTCACCGTCAGCGAGCCGTACGCCGGTGACGGCGCCGCCGGACGTGGAGACGGCGACCACCTCGGCGCTCGTGCGGACCGTGATCCTCCGTTCGCTGGCCCGCTGTACGAGGGCGTCGGCGAGGGCTCCGAAACCGCCTGCGATCGTCCAGCGGCCGAAGGTGCGCTCCAAGTACGACCAGACACCGACGTACCCAGGCGTGAGTTTGGCGTCCGATCCGCCCTGGGCCGCGAAGTGTCGCAGTACGGCGCGGGCCCGGTCGTCGGTCAGCTGGCGCTGAGCGACCTTGTCGAGCGACTGCCACGGCTTGAGGGCACGGAGTGTCTTGATCGGCAGCCTGTCCTCCAGCGGCGGCTCCAGCGAGGTCTTTCGGAGGATCTGCCACGTATCGCCGTACGCGTCGACCAGAGCGGTCCACTGCGCGGCCACAGGTGCACCCGCCAGGTCTGTCCACGCTTCTTCCTGCGCACCGCGATCGCTGACAGGCAGGTCGAGTACTGAGCCGTCGGTGAACATGTGGCGCCGCGGCTCGGACACCGGGTCCAGCTGTACCAGACTCTCGATAGGGCGGCCGCTCTTGCGGAACAGGTCGCGCAGCGCGGCCGGCAGCGTCGTACTGGCCGCACCGGCGTCCCAGGTGAAGCCGTCGGCCTCGACGCGGCCCAGTGCGCCGCCGAGATGCTCATCGCGTTCGCAAACGGTCACTTGGTGGCCCAGCTTGGCCAGCCGCACAGCACTCGCGAGACCGGCCAGACCGGCCCCGACGACAATCACATCGGCCATCAGACAGCACTGCTCCCCGTCACAGGACTACGTTTGTCTCGCCAGGCCTTGAATCTGGCATGTCCGCGCCGGATGAACCGGAACGCGAAGTACACCCCGATCAGGCCGAGAACCAGCAGGACGCCCACGACGACGAGGGCGATCTCCGGATGGAAGGCGGCCAGCGACACCACCCCGGCGACCGCGACGTCCTCACCGGACGACGCGGCGATGTTGGTGACCGGCTCGGGCGAGGTGTTGATCGCGAGCCGCAGACTCGACTTCACCGCGTGCGAGAGCAGCGCCACCACACCGCCGGTCGTCGCGATCAGGGCCTGCTGCAGCGTGCCCGCCTCGCCGGACAGCAGCGCCGCCAGGATCGCGCCGATCGTCGGCCGGATGACGGTCGAGATCGCGTCCCACGCCGAGTCGATGTAGGGGATCTTGTCGGCGACGAACTCGAACGCGAACAGCGCGCCCGCGGCGATCAGCACCGGCGTGGTGGTCAGTGCGTGCGGCACGTCGTCGGCGCCGGCGAACCGGCCCAGCAGGCCAAGGATCAGCACGCAGGCGTAGGCGTTCACGCCACTGGCCCAGCCGGTCGTGACCGCCAACGGCAGCGCTTCCATCGTCGTACTCCGTAATCCCTCTTCGTCAGTATCGAACCCGACGACGTGAGTTTTGGTTAACCGTTGACATCCGCGTCGCCTCGACCCACAGTGACTAGGCTGCCAGTCTGTGTGACCGGCACCCGCCCACGGGTTCAGGAGAACATCATGCTGCGTCGTCCGAAGATTCTTGCCGCACTCGCTGCGGTAGCGCTGCCGGTCGCCTTGACCGGCGTGTCGTTGGGAGGTCCACCAGCCGAGGCGTCCCAACAGGGTGCGCCGTCCCCGTCGTCAACGTCGTCAACAGTCGCCGCCTCGGCGTACAGCGCGGCCGCCGCGAAGTACGGCGTACCGGAGTCGGTCCTGCTGGCCGTCTCCTACGCGGAGTCCCGCTGGGACGACCACGCCGGCGCGCCGAGCACGTCCGGCGGCTACGGCCCGATGCACCTCACCGGACTCGGTGCGTCCGAGGTGGCGGACCTGTCCGGGAAGCAGAAGGTCGCGACCGCCGAGTCGCTGCAGACGCTGCAGAAGGCGTCGGAGCTGACCGGCCTCGACCAAGGCGCGCTGCGCACGGACGTGACCGCCAACATCAACGGCGGCGCGGCGGTGCTCGCGTCGTACCAGAAGTCGCTCGGCCTGCCGCTCGGCGCGGACACCTCGCCCGCCGCCTGGTACGGCGCGGTCGCGTCGTACGCCGAGGCAGGGGACAAGGCCGGCGCCGCGGGGTTCGCCGACGACGTCTACACGATCATGGCCAAGGGCGCGGCCCGGACCACCAACACCGGCCAGCAGATCGTGATGCCGGCGGTAGCGGTGACGCCGGACAAGTCGCAGCTCGGCAAGCTGGCGCTGCCGGCCGGGGTGCAGCCGTCCACGTCGGACGTGGAGTGCCCGGCGTCGCTCGGCTGCGAATGGCTGCCGGCGCCGTACTCGGAGTTCGGTGACGGCGACTACGGCAACCACGACCTGGCGAACCGGCCGGAGACCGGCAAGATCGACTACATCGTCATCCACGACACCGAGGGCGGCTGGCAGGGCGTACTGAACCTGGTCCAGGACCCGACGTACGTGAGCTGGCAGTACACGATGCGCTCGTCGGACGGGCACATCTGGCAGCACGTGAAGGCCAACGACGTCGCCTGGCACGCCGGCAACTGGTACGTGAACATGCACAGCATCGGGATCGAGCACGAGGGCTTCGCGGCCCAGGGCGCGACCTGGTACACCGAGGCGCTGTACCGCAACTCGGCCAAGCTGGTCGCCTACCTGGCCGCCGAGAACGACATCCCGCTCGACCGGGCGCACATCATCGGCCACGACCAGGTGCCGGGCACGGTTCCGTCCACGGTCCGCGGCATGCACTGGGACCCGGGACCGTACTGGGACTGGGAGCACTACATGGACCTGGTCGGCGCGCCGATCTGGGGCAAGTCCGTGTTCCCGGTGAAGGCAGGCTCGATCGTCACGATCAAGCCGGGCTTCGAGGGCAACGTCCAGGTGATCAACAGCTGCGACGCGCCCGGCACGCCGTGCAAGCCGCAGGGCACCAACTTCGTCTACCTGCGCCAGGCGCCGGACGACAACGCACCGCTGGTCAAGGACCTCGGTCTGCACCCGGACGGGTCCAACGGCACCATCGAGGTCTCCGACATGGGCTCCCGCGTCGCAGCGGGTTCGGAGTACGTCGTGGCCGAGCGGCAGGGCGACTGGGTCGCTGTCTGGTACCTGGGCGCGAAGGGCTGGTTCAAGAGCCCGGCGTCCGCACCTGACGCGTTCGCCAAGCCGGGGCTGGTCGTGAAGCCGAAGGCGGGCAGGACGTCGGTGCCGGTGTACGGCCGGGCCTACCCGGAGAAGTCGGCGTACCCGGCCGGCATTCCGTACCAGACGGTGACGCCGCTGCAGTACACGATCGGCGAGGGCCAGGCCTACCCGGTTGGTGACCTGAGCATCGAGACCGACTACTACCGGGCCGTGACGTTCGCCGGCGAGCCGCCGGCGGACCACGTCCAGGTGCTCGGGAAGGACAAGTACTACCAGATCTGGTTCGGCCACCGGATGGCGTACGTCCGGGCCGCCGACGTGGACGTCCGACCGGCCGTCTAATCTGGCTGTCGTGATCGACGAAGCCGTCCAGCCGCTGCTGGACGGCTTCGTCGCGTCTGTCCGTGAAATCGCCGCCGTGGAAGCGATCTGGCTGCACGGCTCGCTGGCGCTGGGGGACTATCAACGGGGGCGCAGCGACCTGGATGTCGTCGCCGTGGTCTCGTCGCCGCCGACCCCGGCAGTGGCCGAACTGCACCAGGAGCTGATGCGCTCGGATCCGCTGGCAGCCAAGCTGCACTGCTCCTACATGCTGAGGTCGCAGCTGGCCGACCCGTCGGTGCGCCACCCGACGTTCGCCCAGGGCCGGTACTTCGACCGCCCGGTGACGCCGGTGACCCGCCGGGAGCTCGCGATCGGCAACCGAACGCTCTTCGGCCCGGCGCCGGCCGGCCTGCTGCCGCCGACCAGTGACGACGAGCTCTCCGCCTTCATCCGCCGGGACCTGCGCGAGTTCTGGCTGCCGGCCACCCGGAAGCGGTCGAACTGGTACGCCGACATCTGGGTCGACCTCAGCCTGCTCACGATCGCGCGCGCCCATGTGACGCTGGCCACCGGCGACCTGATCACCAAGCGCGCGGCCTTCGACGTCCTGCCCCGCCTCGGAGCTCCCGCGGACGTCGTCGAGGACATCCGGCGCCGCCGCTACGGGCCGGCGTTCCGCACCGGGCCCTGGTGGCGGCACACCCGCGCCGGGCTGACCCGGCGCTTCGTGCGCACCGCGATTCCCGCCGTCCTCAGTTCACGCTGATCGGCGTGCCGTCGGTGAGCTTCAGCAGCTCGCCGTACGTCGTCGGGAACACCGAGTGCGGGATGCCCGCGGCGGCCCAGATCACCGGGTACTGCTCGAGGGCGGTGTCGACGTACGTCGGGACGCGGCCCGGGTGCCCGACCGGGGCGACGCCGCCGATCGACTGACCGGTGTGCTCCTTGACGAACTCCGGCGTGGCCCGCTTCAGCTTCCCGATCCCGAGCTCGGCAGCGACCTTGGCGGTGTCCACGCGGTGCGCGCCCGAGGTGAGGATCAGCACCGGGGCGCCGTCGCCGGCGAAGATCAGGCTGTTCGCGATCGCGCCGACCTCGCAGCCGAGCTCGGCCGCCGCGGCCGCCGCCGTCGGCACCGCCTCGTCGAGGATCACGATCTGACCGGTCGCACCGGCCGCCGCCAGGGCGTCGGCCACCTTCTGCACATTGGGATGACTGCTCACGGGGTGAGCTTAGGCGAGTGCGGCGGCGCCGAACGAAACATTGAAGCGGTCGCACCAGATCACCGCACTGCGGAAGTCGCCGAGCTGAATGTCTTCGGGGATCGCGTAGTTCTGGTTGCCGTGGTTGCCTTTCAGGTCGCCCAGCTTGCGGTACCGCCCGTCGTCGAAGACGTGCCAGCCGGCCTTGCCGGCGACCACCTTCGCGTCGCTCAGCCAGACCTTCAGGTCGGGACCGTCGGAGGTGTCCAGGTTCTCGATCCGGAGGATCCGGCTGCCGTCGGGGAGGGCGAGTACGGCGACCGTGCCGGAGGTGCTGTGTTCGTGCGAGATCAGCTTCCCGGTCAGCAGAACTTTGGTCTGTGGCCCTGACCTCGGTACGGGCTGTGAGGTCGGCTTCGAGGTCGGCTGTGGTGTCGGCTGTTTCGGGGCGGCGGAAATTGTCGGTGGCGTCGTCGACGATGAAGTCGTGGAGATCGGAACAGCGCCCGGCAGCGCCTCGTCGACGACCTTGTCGGTGACGAGCCGCCACGGCTGGAAGAGCGGCAGCGCGATCGCTGCCACCACGACGGCGACCGCCGCCGCGGCCGTTCCGGCTGCCCGTTTCCGCATCGTTCGTCCCTCCGTCCCGGAGCTTCCAGTCTGGGGCCCGGACCGCGCCCCCGGCGGCGCGCCGGGCTTACGGAACGTTGACGACTGTCGGCGGACGGCGATACGCTTCCCTTGTTCGAACAGATGTTCGATTACCTCGGACCCGGTTTCGTCGGGAGGCCGGACCGAGGTGGACCGGACAACTGGACGGCTCCGGTGCGGAGTTGCGGCCGCATCGGAATCCGGTGGTCCCGGCGGGTCCGGCACCGGGGTGGTCCTCGACCCCCACCCCGTGCCCACCCGCCGGGCCGCCGACTCGGGGCCGGTGGTGATCAGGAGGCGATGGGACATGTGGGAGTTCGACGACGCCGTCGAGGTGCACTCGATCGCGGTGGACGGTGTGCAGGTCCCCGACCAGTTCCTCTGGCGCGGCCGCCTCTGGCGGGTCCGCGCGGTCAGGTCCCAGTGGACCGAGACCGCGGCCTGGTGGGAGCGCGGCGTCATCGGCACCGGCGACACCCACGATCCGCACGCCGCCCGCACCGACTTCGCCGGCGCCACCTCTGCGTACGACGCCCGCGCCGACCGCGCGTTCGACCGGATCGACCCACGGGCCGACTCACGGGCCGACCGCCGAGCAGCGGGTGTCGATTCGCTGGCCCGGATCGACGCGGTCGCCGTCGCCGAGGCCTGCTCGGCGGCCCGCGCCGCGGCCCGTCCGGCCCGGGCGCACCCAGTCGGCGTGGCAGCGGCGGCCAACCCCCGCTCGCGCCCCGCTGCCACGCTTCCCGCTGCCACGCTTCCCGCTGCCACGCTTCCCGCTGCCACGCATCCCGCGGGCACGCGTTCCGTCGTCGCCACTCCGGCGGCCGTCGGGGTGCTGGACGCCGACTGGGGACCGGAGCGCACGGTCTTCCGGGTGGACGCCGGCTGCGGCCGGAGCGGCCGGCAGGAGATGTTCGATCTCGCCCACGACCCGGACTCGGGCCGTTGGCAACTGGAGAGGGTGACCGACCGATGACTGTTTCACCGGTGTCACCGGCCGCCGCCGGCGCGGCCGGCCGAGAGCTGTTTCGTGCCCGCGCCGCCCTGGCCGAGGCGACGGAGACCAACGACCATCTGATCCGCTACTCGAGCGCCCACGTCGCGGCGCTCCGGGTGGCGGCCGCCGTGCTCGCCGTCCGTGCCCGCCCGGTCCGGTCGGGCAGCCGCCGGCGAGTCCAGCGCAACGCCTGGGTGCTGCTCGCCGAGGTCGCGCCCGAGTTCGGCGAGTGGGCCACGTTCTTCGCCGCCGGCGCCGCCCAGCGCGCCGCCGCCGAGGCCGGGCTGGAGCGCGCCGTCAGCACCCGCGAGGCGGACGACCTGATCCGCGCCGTGGAGACGTTCTACACCCAGGTGGAGGCCAGCCTGCGGTTGTCCACCACCCCGGTGCTCACCGCGACCACCGACCCGCAGTCCGTCCTGACCCAGTCTTGGATGCAAGCCAGCTGAGGCGCGCATCCGTCCCGCGTTGAGGAGATCCCGACCGTGAGCGAACCCTCCCGAGGCCTCGGCAAGGACCTGTGTGGTCGTGTCCACGCCCTCACCGGCGCCGAGTGCTACCTGCCGGACACCCACTACCCACGTCCCCACCAGGCGTTGTCCGGCGACTCCTGGCACGACGGCTTGTGCACGCAGTGCGCGGGTTCCGGCATCCAGGCCGACGTCCTCTGCCCGACCTGCAACGGCACCGCCTTCGAGCCCCTGATCCTGCCCGACAGCTACCAACCCGGCTGAGTCCGCCGAAAGGTGTTCATCCGTCGGCCGGGCAGCGTCTAGGGTCGGCGGGGTGAGTGGACTTCCGGTGTTGGATGTCGAGGAGCAGCGGGTTCTCGGGAGCCTGCTGGAGAAGCAGGTCACGGTGCCGGCGTCGTACCCGTTGACGGCGAACGCGCTGCGGACGGCGTGCAACCAGACCAGTAACCGGGACCCGGTCGTCGACTACGACCAGGCGACGGTGGAGCGGGTCGCCCGGGCGCTGCGGGACCGGGAGCTGCTGCGGATCGTCTGGGTGGATGTCGGACGGCGCACGCTGAAGTACCACCAGATCCTCGACGAGAAGCTCGAGCTCGCAGCCGACGAGCGGGCGCTGATCACCGTGTTGCTGCTCCGCGGGGCGCAAGCGCCGGGCGAGCTGCGGACGCGGACCGAGCGGCTGCACAAGTTCGAGGACCGCAGCGACGTCGAGGCGTGCCTGCAGCGGATGGCGGCGCGACCCGACCCGCTGGTGCGGGAGCTGGAGCGTCGTGTCGGACAGCACGACCGTCGCTGGATCCACCTGCTCGGCCCGGTGCCCGAGGCGGAGGCCGCGGTCGCCGTCGAGAGCGTCGACCGTGACACGGTGATCGCCGACGGAGCGGACGAACGTGACGCCCGGGTGCGCTCGGCGTACGACGCCGTCGCGGCAACGTACGCGGACGAGTTGCTCGACGAGCTGGACGCGTTGCCGTTCGAGCGGTGGCTGCTCGACCGGGTGGTTGCCCACGCCAACGGCCGCCCGGTGGTGGAGGTCGGCACGGGCCCCGGGCACGTCACGGCGTACCTGGCCGACCGGGGCGCGGACGCCACCGGCATCGATCTCGCACCCGAGATGATCGCCGAGGCCCGCCGGCGGTTCCCGCACCTGCAGTTCGAGGTCGGCGACCTGCGCCGGCTCGGCCGGCCGCCCGCGAGCTCAGGCTGGGCCGCGGTCCTCGGCTGGTACTCGCTCATCCACCTGGCCGCGTCCGAGCTGCCCGGCGCGATCACCGCGCTGACCCGTCCGCTCGATCCCGGCGGCTGGCTGGTCCTGGCCCTGCACGCGGGCGAAGAGGTCCGGCACGTCGACGAGCTGCTCGGCCACGAGGTCAGCCTCGACTACGTCCTCCACGAGCCGGCGTACGTCGTCGGGGTGGCCGAAGCCGCAGGCCTCACCGACATCGAGTGGTACCTCCGCGGTCCGATCACCGCCCGCGCCGAAACCACCCGCCGCCTGTACGTCATCGGCCGTACGCCGTCCAGCTAGGCCTTGGCGTACGTTTCCGCGGACAGCGACTCGAACTCCAGGCCGACCGCCGGGCCGTCGCCGACGACCCACGCGTCGTGCCCGGGTTCGATGACGTAGGCGCTGCCCGGCAGCAGCCGCGCCTTGGTGCCGTCGTCGTGGACGACCTCCATCTCGCCGGAGAGCAGGGTTCCGACGTGGCGGACCTGGCAGGAGTCGCCGCCGATGACCGGACGGATGCACTCCGACCAGCGCCAGCCGGGCTGGAAGGTGATCCGGGCGACACTGGCGCCCGGCAGCTTCACGACGTCGACGTTCGTCTTGTCCGGGGCCCGTCGCTCGTCCGGCTGGTCGAAGGACTTGCTGAAGATGGCCATGATCCCTCCCTGGTGATCGCATCTCCCCTTGTGCCGAGAGTGCGCCGATCCGCGCCCCGGCGACAGATCCGGGGACTTAAGGAGCGGTTACGACGGGCGGCGGGCAGACCGCGGGCCCGGTGGAAGTAGGGTGTGGCCCGGTGGGGTGGCGATGGGGGACCGGCTGGAGGGTTGATGGTGGATCGGCGGCGCAGCGTACGGACGGCGTTGGTGGGCGAGGCGCTGCGCGTGGCGTTGGCGGGACGTGAGCGGACCGACCCCGGCGCCGGGCTGGACATCGTCGACCTCGGCGGCGGGACCGGCGGCTTCGCCGTTCCGCTGGCGGTCGAGGGGCACCGGGTGACGGTGGTCGACCCGAGCCCGGACGCGCTGGCCTCACTCGAGCGCCGCGCCCGCGACGAAGGCGTCAGCGAACTGGTTCGCGGTGTCCAGGGCGACGCCGCGGAGCTCCCCGGCCTGGCGGGAGAGTCGAGCGCGGACGCCGTGCTGTGCCACGGGGTGCTCGAGGTCGTCGACGACCCGGTCCAGGCGCTGCAGGCGATGGCCTCGGTGCTGCGCGAGGGCGGCGTACTCAGTCTGCTGGTTGCCCAGCGCAACGCCGTCGTCCTGGCGCGGGCGCTCGCCGGTCACCTGGCCGAGGCGCGGATCGCGCTGCAGGACCCGGACGGGCGCTGGGGTGCGACCGACCCGATGCCGCGGCGGTTCGACGAGGCCGGGATCACCGGGCAGCTGGCGGACGCCGGATTCATGGTCCACACCGTGCACGGCGTCCGGACGTTCGCGGACCTGGTGCCGTCGGCGTTCGTCGACTCCGAGCCGGGCGCGGCCGACTCGCTGGCCGAGCTGGAACGTGCGGCCAGCCAGCACCCGGCGTTCCGCGCACTCGCGACGCAGCTGCACATCCTCGCCACCCGCTGACCGGCGCCGCGACGGAGGGTGACGAGAGCACTACCTGCGGCGCGCCCGGCGGACGCTTGCTGTCAACCGGCTGTGAGCGACACGCCGAAGGACACAGGTTTGGGACCGGTCCGGCCAGGGCAGTTGCGGGACCGTGACGCGCTGGACAGCCGGTCAGGGTTTCGTGTGACGCGGGCGCGGCCTAGACTGGAGGCGGCCTATCGAGATCGCGCTCATCATGGAGGGATCGACGGTGCCCCTCTCGGAAGAAGAGCAGCGCCAGTTCGAGCAGCTCGAACGTGCCCTTGCTGCGGAAGACCCGAAGTTCGTTTCCGCCATGCGTGGGACCAATGTGCGCTTGTACTACAAGCGCCGGGCAGTGCTTGCCGGCGTTGGATTCGTGCTGGGCATCGCGGTGCTGATGACCGGTGCGATCATTCCCAACACCATCATCGGAGTCATCGGCTTCGTGATGATGGTGGCGTGCCTGTACGTCGCGGCGCTGAGTATGAAGCGGATCAGCAACGCGGGGGAGTCCGACGACATCCCGCCGCCTCCGCCGACGAAGCGGCACCGGACCAAGCACGATTCGTCCGGCAGCTTCATGGAGCGTATGGAAGACCGCTGGCGCCGCCGCCGCGACGAGGATCTCTGACCGCTTTCGAGCACCGCCGGACCCTTCTCGAGACCTTTCGACCGCACCCGTGCCCTGGTGGAACGGGTGCGGTCGTTTCTCGGCCCTCCGACGTGACACCGTTCGTCCATGCTCACTATCGGACGCCTGGAATCCACTGACCGTGCCGCATGGCAGACCCTGTTCGGCGGCTACAACGAGTTCTACGGCCGCACGATGCCGGACGAGTTCTTCGAGCAGGCGTGGACCAGGTTCCAGCGTGACGAGGAGATCCACGCGCTCGGCGCCCGCCTGGACGGGCACCTGGTCGGCATCGTTCACTTCCTGACGCACGCGAGCACGACAGCGCCGGACTCCTGCTATCTGCAAGACCTGTTCACTGCGCCCGAGGCCCGCGGGCGCGGTGTGGCGCGGGCGCTCATCGCAGCCGTCACCGACTGGGCCCGCGACCGTGCGTGCGGGCGCGTGTACTGGTCGACGCAGGAATCGAACGCGACCGCCCGCCGGCTCTACGACCAGGTGGCCGAGAACCGGGGGTTCATCATCTACCAGATCCCGCTGTGAGTCAGTTGGTGTGCGGGCGCTTCGGAAGAATCAGCGAGCGCAGCCGGGCCAGGAGCAGGTCGAAATCGTCGAGCAGGTCGGACGCCTCGGTGGTGCCCCGGCTCAGGTACCAGCGCCAGGAGGGCGGCAGCAACCGCGCCCGCCAGCGCCGGCGGAGCCGGGCCTGGGACCAGAGCGCGTTGCGTACGGCGGCCGCGTCCGCACGCAGGTCCAGTTCGCGATGCGTGTCCTCGGCGTACCGCAGCGCCTCGATCCCACGGGCCAGCCGGCGGGCGGCGCCGTGGTTCTCCTCGGGGAGCTTGGACACCAGCCACTGACCGGCTTGCCGCGGCGTCGCGATGTCGGACCAGTCGAGGCCGAGATCGCGCGAGGTGTCCCGGATCTCCGCCCACAACCCTTCGGCCGCGGCCCGTCCCGGTGGCCGCAGGAAGCGCCGGCGCCGGGTCAGCGTGCGGATCAGCCAGGGGACGCAGAGCAGCAGGACGACGCCCAGGCCGGCCGCGATCGCCTTGCCGCCGCCGTTGGTGAACCAGTTGCCGGAGTCAACGATCACGGAACCGTTGTCGTTCGGCAGGTTCGGGTCGTTCCGCGGGCGGGTGGCACCGGGGGTCTCCCGGTCGCCCGGCGTGGTCGGCACGTTGGTCGGCGCAGTCGTCGGGTTGGTCGGGTTCTCGGTGGCGGCGATCGTCCAGTTCGGCGTGGCCGAGACGCGGGCGGACGGCGTCGGCTCGAACCGGACCCAGCCGACGCCCTGGAAGTACAGCTCCGGCCAGGCGTGCATGTCGTGCATCCGCACCGTGTAGTCGCCGTCCTTGCCGGCGGTGCCGGGCAGGAAGCCGATCCCGACCCGGGACGGGATCCCGATGATCCGGGCCATCAGGGCCATCCCGGTGGCGAACTGCTCGCAGTACCCTTCCTTGTTGGTCAGCAGGAAGTCCTCGAGGGCCGCCATGCCGCTGCCCTTGGCGTTCTGCGTGCTGTAGGTGAAGCCGCCGCCGCTGCGGAACCAGTTCTGGATCAGGACGGCCGCCTCGAACTTGTTGTCCTTGGCCGCGGCGGTGATCTCGTAGGTCTTCTGCTTGATGTCGGCCGGCGTCCGCTGCGGCACGACCGACGTGTACTGGTCGGGGGCGCCGGTGGTGATCGCGTCGTGCAGCTGCTCCGGGCTCGGCTGCACGTCGTACGACGTCAGCTTGTACTTCTTGCCGCCGACGATCGAGCCGTTCGACGAGACCACGTCCAGCGAGCCGGCGTCGTAGCGCCAGTCCTTCTTCAGCGAGATCGAGCGCAGCGGGTACGGAACCGGGGCGAACTGGGACCGGAACGTGCGGGTGACGTCGATCTCCATCGACGTCTGCGGCACCTTCGACAGGTCGCCGGTGTAGCCCGGCGGCGGGGTCAGGTCGCCGCCGCCGATCTTCTGCCCGGGGGAGCGCGGCGCGATCCGCCAGGTGTTGCCGTCGAACAGGTCGAGCGCGGTCAGCCGCAGGTACGTGCCGCCGGTCGCGCCGCCCTTGTAGGTGAGCGCCACCACGTTGTCGCCGCGCTTCAGGTTCTTGCCCATGTCCAGCATCGGGTCGGTCGACGAGATGCTCGCCCCGATCCCGCTGCCGCTCCCGCCGCCGGCCAGACCGTTGCCGATGACGCCTTCCGGCAGCGTCGGCAGCAACGCGGGCAGCAGCGCGGCGATCGCGACGACGCTCAGCCCGATCCGGCGGCCGGCCTGCCCGAGCGCCGACGCCTCGACGGGCTCGGCCGCGTCGAGATGCGAGACGCCGGAGATCCGGCGCCCCCAGCGGCTCAGCCGGCTGCGGCCCTCGGCGGACAGCAGCAGGATGTACCCGATCGCGGGCGGGATGAACAGCAGCCACGGCAGCCCGCCGTGCACGGTCGCGGCGGGCACCGTGTACATGATCAGCAGCAGCAACCCGGACCAGGCGGCCTGGCGCAGCTGGACGGCGATCACGTGGATCAGGAATCCGGCCGCCGAGATCACCGACACCGCGAACAGCGTGAGATGCGAGTCCTGGGGCAGCGGCGCACTGAACCGGTTGATCGAGTCCATCGCGTCGACCATCTGCGCGTTGAACTCGAGCGCCGTCGCCTTCAGCGGCAGCACCCCGAACTTCATCGTGTCGTGCAGGAAGAACAGCGACAGCAGCTCGACCAGCACCACCAGCTGGACGATCGGTACGACGATGCGCGGGGCGCGCAGGTTCTGCAGCAGGACGCCGACCCCTGTCATCAGCGCGCACAGGAACGCGCTGATGAACAGGAACGGGCCGGAGAACACCGGCGTGAGGACCATCGACCCCAGCACGGTCGCTCCCCAGGCGGCAAGGGAAATCCTGGCGTGACCGGTCATCGGGAATCACCGCCCGAGGACCCGTCGCGACGGAGTCGCGACCTCTGTACTGTCATGCGATTCGTCCGCTTCGTAGGCCTAGCCCGGACCATACGGTCGGGAGGTGGTCGCCGCGGCGGACTCTGGCGACTCGCCAGCCGTTCCGGCGCAGCTCGTTCTCGGTGGCGTCTGTGGCGGCGGTCAGCCGGGCCGCCTTCTCGGTCGCCTCGGCGCCGACCGCCCAGCTCGCGGCGTCCAGCACCAGCGCGACACCGGTCGCCTGGCTGGTCCGCCAGCGGTTCAGGGCGGTGACGTCCTCACTGCCGCAGGCGCCGACGATGGCAATCACGAGGCTCGGGTCCTGCGCGTGCCGGTCGACGGTCAGCAACGGGCCGAGCTCGGCGTACTTGTGCTCCTCGACCGTCGCGCACTCGGTGAGCAGCTGCTGCTGCGTGAGCGGCTGGTGCACCGCCGCGGACGACCGGTGCGTGATCGCCGACAGCGTGGTCGGCCCGCCGAGCATCGTGGTGACGTAGCCGCGCCGCATCCGGTCGATACCGATCGAGGCGGCGGCGCTGACCGCCCACTCCAGGCTGGACGACGGGCCGTGCCCGTGGTGCGAGATCGTCCGCGCGTCCAGGAACAGCGCGCACCGGCTCTGCCAGGGCTGCTCCTCGCGACGGACCATCAGCTCGCCGCGGCGCGCGGTCGACCGCCAGTGCACCCGGCGCAGGTCGTCGCCGTCGCGGTACTCGCGGACCGTCGCGTCCTCCTCGCCGGCGGCCGCGATCGCCCGCGGCCGGTTCTCACCGGATCCGGCGCGGTCCGCGCCGAGCCTGATCTCCGGCAGCTTGTAGACCCGTGGCGTGACCAGCAGGTGCTGGCTGCGGGTGAACGTCCGGGTCGTCTCCACCAGCCCGAACGGATCGGCCACGGTCAGCATCAACGGGCCGACCTGGAACAGGCCGCGGACGTCGGACTTGACCGGGTACGTGACGGTCCGGCGCCAGTTCGGGCTGACCCGGTCGACGACGAACCGCGGGCGGTGGCCCAGTACATAAGGAATACGGTCCTCGAGCAGCAGCAGCCCCGCGGGCATCCGGCCCTGGTTGCTCAGCGCCAGCTCGACGGTCGCCGGCGTCCCGACCGGCACCTGGTCCGGCGCGAGGCTGCGGCGTACCTGGAGCCGCAGCCGGGTCCGGCCGACGACGAGCGCCGCCACGACCGGCAGCGCGGCCAGCAGGATGCCGACGCGCAGCAGGTCCTTCTGACCGAGAAGGAGAGCGCACAGCGAAGCCGTGAGACCGGCCGCGACGAACGCCCGCCCTCTGGTGGTCAGTCCGCGCAAAGCCTGCCGCATGTCTCAGTCCCGGCGGGTGCGGGGGAGCGGCACGCTCGCCACGAGTCCGGAGATGATGTCGGCCGCACCGCGCCCACCGAGATGCGCTTCGGCCGCCGGCAGTACGCGGTGCGCGAGCACCGGTGCCGCGAGCTCCTGGATGTCGTCCGGCAGCACGAACTCCCGCGAGTCCAGCGCGGCCGCCGCGCGCGCGGCGCGGATCAGGTGCAGCGTCGACCGCGGGCTGGCGCCCAGCCGGAGCTCCTGCGAGCGGCGGGTCGCGCCGACCAAGGCCACGGCGTACTCCTTCACGGACTCCGACACGTGCACCGACTGCACCGTCTTCACCAGCCGGAGGATCTGCTGGCCGTCGGTGACCGGCTGCAGGCTCTGCAGCGGGTCGTCGGCCGCGTGGCCGTCCAGCATCCGCAGCTCGGCGGCCGGCTCCGGGTAGCCCATCGACACCCGCGCCATGAACCGGTCGCGCTGCGCCTCCGGCAGCGGGTACGTGCCTTCCATCTCGATCGGGTTCTGCGTCGCGATCACCATGAACGGCGCCTCGAGCTGGTACGTCGTGGTGTCGACGGTGACCTGACGCTCCTCCATCGACTCCAGCAGCGCGGCCTGCGTCTTCGGCGAGGCGCGGTTGATCTCGTCGCCGACGACGATGTTCGCGAACACCGCACCGGGCTTGAACTCGAAGTCGCGGATCTCCTGGTTGAAGACCGAGACGCCGGTGATGTCCGACGGCAGCAGGTCCGGCGTGAACTGGATCCGTCGCACGCTGCAGTCGATCGACTTCGCCAGCGCCTTGGCCAGCATCGTCTTACCGACACCCGGTACGTCCTCGATCAGCAGATGCCCCTCGGCCAGCAGAACCGTGACGGCGACCTCGACGACGTCGGACTTGCCCTCGATCACCTGTTCCATGGCCCGCCGGACTCGGCCCGCCACCTCGGACAGCTCGTCGAAGTCCCCGGCTCCTGCCAGCGGCGAGCTGGTCGCGGTGCTGCTCACTCTGTGTCCTCCCCATTCGTTGACTGCCGACACATTCTGTCCCGCTGCGGGGGTCGGGCCTAGAGTCGCGGAAGTTTCGTTACCTGGCGTTTCGGTGTCCATCGGCGCACGCCCTCACGGCGGGGTCGGAAAAGTCTTCCCCCCAGCGTACGGGCGGTGAAAGCGGCGTGCGGGGCGTACGACGCTGCGAACCGCTGTCTGGTTCACGGTCCGCACCACAGAAAAGTTCATCCGACGAACCCGCGACGACCGACCTTGAGCACCGACCAACCGTTTTCGGCGCCTCCGAAGGGTTGGCCCGTGCCCAAAGTCGACTTCGCGATGCCGTCCTCCACTTTGCTCCACTGCGTCCTCCACTTCGCTCCACAGGGGCTCGTAGAGGCGGGGTGTGGGGACGGTTGAGGCGGCAGCGACACGCTGGCGCTGAGCGTGAATTCAGGCGGCACAGGGGCGTAATGGGGCGGAAGTTGGTTGACGGTGGTGGAAAGTGGAGTAAGGTGGAGCGCAGTGGAACTGAAGTGGTGGAAACACTCGCCTGAGTCGGAGAGTCCGCAACGGGGAGGTGGAGCGTGTTCCTCGGAACTCACTTCCCCAAGCTCGACGACAAGGGCCGGCTGTTCCTGCCGGCGAAGTTCCGCGACGAGCTCGCCGACGGTCTGGTGATCACCCGTGGACAGGAGCGATCGCTGTCCGTGTGGCCGGAGCGTGAGTTCGTCCAGCTGACCGAGCAGTTGAAGCAGGCCCCGATCACCAACAAAGGTGCCCGGGACTACCTCCGGATGCTGTTCGCCGGCGCCTCGAACGAGATGCCGGACAAGCAGGGCCGGGTCACCATCCCGCCGATGCTGCGCGACTATGCGTCACTGGATCGCGACTGTGTCGTCATCGGGGCGATGAATCGGGTGGAGATCTGGAACACGGAGAACTGGAACCGGTACTCCGCGGAGCAGGAGCAGGCGTTCGCCGACCTGTCCGAGGAAGTACTGCCCGGGATCTTCTGATCATCAAGCTGAACAGTGTGCGAGGACTGGAACACACCGACCGTCCGGTGAGATCACGGGTCCGACTTCCGACCTGGAGTGTTGGCGTCACTTCCCCGGCGCCAAGACCCACAGGTACTTCCCCGGAAGGCGTACCCGCGATCTGACCGGACGGTGCTGTCTCCGGGCCGTCGACGCACCACATGACCTGCGGGGGCAGGGTCGTCCCCGCGGCGACGGGAAGGGTCGAGATGGACGCTGCGGAGCGGCATGTGCCGGTGATGCTGGAGCGCGTCGTCGCGCTGCTGGCGCCGGCGCTCGCGCGACCCGGCGCCGTCGTCGTCGACGCGACCCTCGGCCTCGGCGGTCATTCCGAGGCGTTCCTGCGACAGTTCCCCGAGGTCCGGCTGATCGGCCTCGACCGGGACCCGAACGCGTTGCGGCTGGCCGGCGAGCGCCTGGCCCGGTATCAGGACGCGGACCAGCAGCGGATCACCCTCGTGCACGCGGTGTACGACGAGTTGCCGCGGGTGCTGGCCGACCTCGACGTCCCGGCGATCGACGGCATCCTGTTCGACCTCGGCGTCTCGTCGATGCAGCTGGACGAGGCGGACCGCGGGTTCGCGTACGCGCAGGACGCGCCGCTCGACATGCGGATGGACCCGACCGGCCCGATCACGGCGGCCGACATCGTCAACACCTACAGCGCCGCCGACCTGGCCCGGATCCTGTTCCAGCACGGCGAGGAGAAGTTCGCCCGCCGGATCGCGGACCGGATCGTCCGGGAGCGGGAGACCGCACCGTTCACGAACAGCGCCCGGCTGTCCGAGCTGGTCCGCAACGCGATCCCGCAGGCCGCCCGGCGGACCGGCGGGCATCCGGCGAAGCGGACCTTCCAGGCGTTGCGGATCGAGGTGAACGGGGAGCTCGACGTGCTGCGCCGCGCGCTGCCCGCCGCGCTCGAGGCGCTCGCGCTGCACGGCCGGATCGTGGTGATGAGCTACCACTCGCTCGAGGACCGGATCACCAAGCAGGCGTTCGCGCCGGGCACGAAGTCCGACGTACCGGACGACCTGCCGGTGATCCCGGCAGGGCACGAACCGTATCTGAAGCTACTGACCCGGGGCGCCGAACGGCCGACCGAGGAGGAGGTCGCGGCGAACCCGCGCGCCGCCTCCGCTCGCGTGCGGGCGGCCGAGCGGATCCGGGAGAGGGGACTGGTGGCCTGATGAGTACTGTCTTCAGCCCGCAGAAGGCGCGGGTGACTCCGGTCGCCAGTGGCCCGGCGAAGAAGCCGCAGCCGCGGCTCCGGGTGGTGTACGGCGCGCCGTTCCGGCCGCCGCGGATGCCGTTCGTCATCTTCGTGGTGTCGCTGCTGGCCGCCGGACTGGTCGGTCTGCTGCTGCTGAACACCGAACTGCAGAGCGGCACGTTCAACATCACCAAGCTGAGCTCGCAGGCCGATCAGCTCCGCGACCAGCAGGAGCAGCTGGAGAAGCAGGTCCGGACGCTGGAGTCGCCGCAGAACCTGTCCGACCGCGCGCTGCGGATGGGCATGGTGCCGAACCCCAACCCGGTGTTCCTGCGGCTGTCCGACGGACGGGTGCTCGGCGTACCGGCCGAGGGCAAGGCCGGCGCCGGTACGGCGATGTTCGGGCCGGGGACGCCGACCGGCAACGCGACCGCCAAGCCGCCGGTGAAGCCGGTGACTCCGGTCAAGCCCGTGACGCCGGTCAAGCCGACGGTCGGGACGACCAAGCCGGGCACCACCAAGCCGGGCGCCACCAAGCCGCCCACGACCGCCACGAAACCGCCGGCCGGCACGACCAGGCCGCCGGCCACGACGAAGAAGCCCGCCACGACCACACGGGGATGATCGGATGACGGACCGACGGGGAAACGAGCCGCCGCCACGAAAGCGTGGTGCTGCTCCGGGCCGGGACAACCCGCCCCGCAAGGCTCAACCCCGTCGTCCGTCCGCTACGGACAGTGGTCGCACTGTCCCACCCCGCCCCGAATCCACCCGCGAACGCCTCCTCCGCAAGGCCCGCGAAGAGCAGGAACGCGCACGGGCCGCGGCGGCTCCACGCCCTGTGAAGAAGGCCGCGGCGAAGACGCCTTCCAAGGGAACGCCGGCAGCTCGGAAGCAGGCTCAGCCGACCGGAGCCGCCAAGCGGCCGGTCAAGAAGACTGCGAAGCGCCCGGTCAAGAAAACGGCCTCGGCGAAGAAGCGGCCGCCGCAGAACAGGCCTCGGCCGCGGCCGAAGAAGCGCCGGGTGAAGAAGCCGCCGCGGACGCTGCGGCTCGGGCGGCCGGCGTTGCGGTTGCGGATGACGTTCGGCGTGATGGCGTTCGTGCTGTCGCTGTTCGCCGGGCGGCTCGTGCTGCTCCAGGGCGTGGACCCGGACAGCTACGCCCAGGCGGCGACCAAGGAGAACGCCCGCTCGTTCACCCTGCACGCCAACCGCGGCACCATCACCGACCGCAACGGCGTCGAGCTCGCGGTCACCGAGGACGCGGTCGCGATCACCGCGGACCCGCAGCAGACGAGGCCGGTGGCCGAGCAGCTGGCCGCGATCCTGGCCCCGAAGCTCCCCGGCGCGACGGCCGCGACGCTGGTCGCCGCGATGTCCGGCGCCGGTCGCTTCACCTACCTCGCACGCCAGGTCAGCCCGACCGTGTGGAGCGCGATCCAGACCGAGATCAAGGCCGCGAACGCGCCCATCGTCGAGCAGAACAAGGGCAAGCCGAAGGAGCAGCAGGCTCCGCTGCTGGCCGGCCTCTACACCGAGGAAGACCCGATCCGCAGCCACCCGAACGGCAGCATCGCGGCCACCCTGGTCGGGGTGACCGGCGCCGACGGCAAGGGCCAGTCCGGGCTCGAGTACGGCCTGAACACCAAGCTGTCCGGCAAGGACGGCCAGGCGATGTACGAGGTCGATGCCAAGGGCAACAAGATCCCGAACGCGAACCACACCGTGCAAGAGCCGAAGCCCGGTCTCGGCGTCCAGTTGACCCTGGACACCGACCTGCAGTTCTTCGCCGAGAAGCGGATCCAGCAGGCGGTCACGCAGTACAAGGCGAGCGCCGGCACCGTGGTGGTGATGGACGTCAAGTCGGGTGAGCTGATGGCGCTGGCGAACTACCCGTCGTTCGACCCGAACAAGAAGTACACCTCGAAGGACCTGAACAACCCGGCCCTGGAGCGCAGCTACGAGCCCGGCAGTGTGCAGAAGGTGGTCACGATGGCAGCCCTCGCCGACGCCGGGATCATCGACCTGAACACCAAGCTGAAGGTTCCGGGCAGCATCGACGTGCAGCGCCGCATCATCAAGGACCACTGGTCGCACGACACGATGAACCTGACCATCTCCGGCGTGATCGCGAAGTCGTCGAACGTCGGCACGATCATGGCCGCGCAGAAGATGCCGATCGCGCGGTTCGTGAAGTACCTGCACGACTTCGGTTTCGGCGAGCCGACTGGCCTGAACTTCCCGGGCGAGACCAAGGGCCGGCTGGCCCCGGGCGACGAGTGGCCGGAGATCACCCGCTCGAACGTCGCGTTCGGCCAGGGCCTGTCGGTGAACGCGGTCCAGGAGGCCGCGGCCGTGAACGCGGTCGCCAACGGCGGCGTGTACGTACCGCCGAAGGTGGTCCGCAACTACGTCGACGCGAACGGCAACCAGATCCCGAACCAGACCGCGCCGCCGCGCCGGGTGGTGAGCGAGAAGGCCGCCGAGGAGGTCACGACGATGATGGAGGCGGTGACCGCGAAGAAGGGCACCGCGCCGCAGGCCGCGATCGACGGTTACCTGGTGGCCGGCAAGACCGGTACCGCCCAGCAGGTCGTTCCCGGGACCGGCAAGTACGGCAACTGGGCGACTTCTTTCGCCGGATTCGCCCCGGCCGACAACCCACGGTTCGTGACGTACGTCGTACTGCACGATCCCCAGGGTGCCCGGGGTGGTGGTCTCCAAGGAGGACCGGTGTTCCGAGACGTGATGAGCTACGCGCTGCAGAAGTACGTCGTACCGCCGACCGGTGCGGCGCAGCCGAACATCCCGCTGACGTGGAAGTGACGCCCGGCCTGGCGACACACAGCCTGGTGACGCAGGGTCAGATAGGAGTCACGGGGCCTGGAGCGGTAGCCTCAGGGCCCGTGTCCACCCCTACCGCCGCCGGCGGCGCGGTCGCAGCGATCAGGCCCCGGCACGTCGTGCCGGTGAGTCTCGCCGACCTCGCGAGCGTCGCCCACTCAGCGATGCCGGCAACGCCGCAGGTGTCCGTGACCGGCATCTCCCTCGACTCGCGTTCCGTCCTTCCCGGCGACCTGTACGCCGCGCTGCCCGGCGCGGTCACGCACGGCGCGGAGTACGTCGCGAGGGCCCAGCAGGCTGGTGCGGTCGCGGTACTGACCGACCCGGCCGGAGCGGACCGCGCCGCGGCGACCGGGCTCCCGGTGCTGGTCGTCGACACGCCGCGGAGCGTGCTCGGCGCGGTTGCGTCGCGCGTCTACGGGGAGCCGACCAGTGAGCTCCGGCTGCTCGGCGTGACCGGCACCAACGGCAAGACCACCACGAGTTTCCTGCTGGATTCCGTACTGCGCGAGCTCGGCCCGACGGCGCTGATCGGGACGATCCAGACGCGGATCGGCGACGAGGTCGTGAAGAGCGTCCGGACCACTCCGGAGGCCACCGACCTGCAGGCGCTGTTCGCGGTGATGCGGGAGCAGTCCGTGGCGTGGTGCTCGATGGAGGTGTCGAGCCACGCGCTGGCGATGGGCCGCGTCGACGGCGCGCGCTACGCGGTCGCCGGGTTCCTGAACCTGACGCAGGACCACCTGGACTTCCACAAGACCTTCGAGGACTACTTCCAGGCGAAGGCCTCGCTGTTCACCCCGGAGCGCTGCGATGTCGCCGTGGTGACGATCGACGACGAGTACGGGCGCCGGCTGGCGGCGCAGACCGTCGTACCGACCGTCACCGTGTCGACGAAGGGTGAGGCCGACTGGACCGTGGCAGCCCTGCACCGGTCCGAGCACAGTACGACGGTCATCGACATCCAGGGGCCGGGGGAGACGCTGACGGTCGAGATCGCCCTTCCCGGTGACTTCAACGTCGCCAACGCGCTGCTCGCGACCGCGATGCTGCGGCAGGTCGACGTACCGGCGGAGACGATCGCGGCCGGCTTGCGGACCGCGTCCGTACCGGGCCGGATGGAGACTTTCACCCGGGCGGACGGTCTGGCGGTGATCGTGGACTACGCGCACACGCCGGACGCGGTCGCGCTGGCGCTGCGGGCCGCGCGCGGCGCGACCAAGGGCCGGCTGTTCGCGGTCGTGGGCTGCGGCGGCGACCGGGACCCGGGGAAGCGGCCCGCGATGGGCGCCGAGGCCGCCCGGGCGGCGGAAGTGGTGATCATCACCGACGACAACCCGCGCAGCGAGGACCCGGCGGCGATCCGCGCCGCCGCGCTGGCCGGCGCGCGGGACGCCGTACCGGACGTGGATCTGCGCGAGATCGGTGACCGCCGGCAGGCGATCGCGTCCGCGATCGAGCTGGCCGGCCCGGGCGACACCGTCGTCGTCCTCGGGAAGGGTCATGAGACAGGCCAGGACGTCGGCGGCGTGATCCACCCGTTCGACGACCGCGAAACCGTGCGTGAGTTGCTGGAGGCAGACCGGTGATCCCTGTCAGTTGCGGCGAGATCGCCGACGCCGTCCGCGGCGAGCTCGTGGGTGTCGAGCCCGCGGCCGTCGTGGACGGCCCGGTGGTGATCGACTCCCGGGCCGCCGGACCGGGCGGACTGTTCGTCGCCCTGCCCGGCGAGCGGGTCGACGGCCACGACTTCGTCGGTACGGCGACCGCGGCCGGCGTCACCGTCTCGCTCACCACCCGGCCGGTCGAGGGCTGCCCCTGCATCGTCGTCGACGACGCGCAGCGGGCGCTCGGCGACCTGGCCCGGTTCGTGATCGGCAAGCTGCCCGGCCTGACGGTGATCGCGCTGACCGGGTCCTCGGGCAAGACCAGCACCAAGGACCTGATCGGCCAGCTGATCAGCCCGTACGGCGAGACCGTGGTGCCGGAGGGCTCGTTCAACAACGAGATCGGGCACCCGCTGACCGCGCTGCAGGCGACCGCCGCGACCAAGTACCTGATCGCCGAGATGGGTGTCCGAAGCCTGGGCGACATCACCTACCTGGCCGGGATCACGCCGCCGCAGGTCGGCCTGGTGCTGAACGTGGGCACCTCGCACATCGGCAAGCTCGGGTCGCAGGACAACATCGCGCTCGCCAAGGGCGAGATCATCGAGGCCGTGCGGCCGGGCGGGATCGCGATCCTGAACGCCGACGACCACCGGGTGGCCGCGATGCGGAGCCGGACGACCGAGCGGGTGCTGACCTTCGGCGAGGCGCCCGAGGCCGACGTCCGGGCCACGGACGTCACGATCGACGGCGAGGGGCGGCCCGCGTTCACGCTGCACATCGGCGACTTCGGCGCGGACGTCGGGTTGCGGTTCATCGGCGAGCACTACGTGTCGAACGCGCTCGCCGCAGCTGCGGTCGGGGTCGCGATCGGTCTGACGCCGGAGCAGATCGCCGGCGGCCTGAACGCGGCCACCCGGGTGTCCGCGGCGCGGATGGAGCTCACCGAGCGGCCGGACGGCGTCACCGTCATCAACGACGCCTTCAACGCGAACCCGGAGTCGACCCGCGCGGCGCTGAAGTCGCTGGCCGCCATCGGCCGGTCCCGCGGCGCGCGGACCTGGGCGGTACTCGGCGAGATGCTCGAGCTCGGCGATGTCTCGGCCGACGAGCACGACGCGATCGGCCGGCTGGCCGTCCGGCTGGACGTGAACCGGCTGGTCGTGGTCGGCGAGGGTGCGAAGCCGATCCACCTCGGCGCCTCGCTGGAAGGCTCGTGGGGCAACGAGTCCGCGTTCGTGGAGACCATCCCCGAGGCGCTGGAGTTGCTGCGCAAGGAGTTGCGCGCCGGTGACGTGGTGCTGGTGAAGTCCTCGAAGGCCGCCAAACTGCGCAGCCTCGCCGACGCCCTGCTGGAGGAACAGCAGTGATCTCGATCCTGTTCGGCGGCGCCGTCGCGATGGTGCTGACGCTGCTCGGCACCCGGTGGGCGATCACGCTGCTCGCCAAACGCGGTTACGGCCAGGAGATCCGGGACGACGGCCCGACCACGCACCAGGTCAAGCGCGGCACGCCGACCATGGGCGGCACGGTGTTCATCCTGGCGACGATCATCGGGTACATCGCGGCCAAGCTGTTCACGATGACGCCCCCCAGCGCCTCGGCCCTGCTGGTGCTGTTCCTGTTCGCCGGCATGGGCGCTGTCGGATTCCTCGACGACTTCATCAAGATCTTCCGGCAGCGCAGCCTCGGCCTGCGCAGCAAGGCCAAACTGGCCGGCCAGACGACCATCGCGGTGGTCTTCGCGGTGCTCGCGCTGCAGTTCCCCGACGAGCGCGGGCAGCGGCCGGCATCGCCGTTCATCTCGTTCATCCGGGACATCGGCTGGCTCGAGCTGCCGCTGATCCTGGTCGTGATCTGGATTCTGCTGCTGATCGCCGGCATGTCGAACGGCGTCAACCTGGCCGACGGTTTGGACGGTCTGGCCACTGGCGCGTCGATGATGGTGTTCGGCGCCTACACGCTGATCTGCATCTGGCAGTTCAACCAGAGTTGCGCCACGAACCCCGGTACGAGGTGCTACGAGGTCCGCGACCCGCACGACCTGGCGGTGGTCGCGGCGTCCCTGACCGGAGCGCTCTTCGGCTTCCTGTGGTGGAACGCTTCGCCGGCGAAGATCTTCATGGGTGACACCGGCTCGCTGTCCCTCGGTGGCGCGCTGTCCGGGATGGCCGTGATGACCCGGACCGAACTGCTGGTGCTGCTCCTGGGTGGCCTGTTCGTGATCATCACGGCGTCGGTCATCCTGCAGGTCGGCTACTTCAAACTGACGCACGGGAAACGGCTGTTCCGGATGGCGCCGCTGCACCACCATTTCGAGATGCTCGGCTGGGAGCAGGTGAACGTGGTGATCCGGTTCTGGATCATCCAGGGCCTGTGCGTGGTGATCGGACTCGGGATCTTCTACGCGGAATGGGTGACCGGATGAGTATGGAAACCCGTACCTCCGACGGCTGGGCGACGACCCGGTTCGTGGTGCTCGGCTTCGGTACGGCGGGCTATGCCTGCGCCGACTCGCTGCTCCAGGCCGGCGCCGAGCACCTTGTCGTCCTCGACGACCGCGACACCGAGGCGCTGCGCGAGAAGGCGCAGATCCTGGAGACGCTCGGCGCCACGATCACGCTCGGCCCGGGCAGCACGGCCGAGCTGCCGAAAGACGTCGACGTCGTCGTCACGTCACCCGGCGTACCGCCGCATGCACCGCTGCTCGCGCAGGCGGCCGCGCGGGAGGTGCCGATCTGGAGCGAGATCGAGCTGGCCTGGCGGCTGCGCGACCCGGAGCACGCGGCGCCGTGGCTGTGCATCACCGGCACCAACGGCAAGACCACGACCGTGCAGATGCTGACCGCGATGCTGGAGGCGGCCGGCCACCGCGCAGTTGCCGCGGGCAACGTCGGGCTGCCGCTGCTCGAGGCCGTGATGGACCCCGAGCCGTACGACGTGATCGCGGTCGAGCTGTCCAGCTACCAGCTGCACTACACGCACTCGATGTCGGCGCACGCGGCCGCCGTGCTGAACATCGCGCCGGACCACGTCGACTGGCACGGGTCGCTCGAGGCGTACGCGCAGGACAAGGGCCGGATCTACGAGAACTGCCAGGTCGCGTGCGTGTACAACGTCGCGGACCCGGCCACCGAGCACCTGGTCGAACAGGCCGACGTGATCGAGGGCTGCCGGGCGATCGGCTTCACCCTCGGTACGCCGGGGCTGTCGATGCTCGGCCTGGTCGACGACCTGCTCGTCGACCGCGCGTTCGTGGAGCAGCGCAAGACGTCGGCGCTGGAGCTGGCCTCGATCAGCGACGTCACGCCGCCCGCGCCGCACAACGTCGCGAACGCGCTGGCGGCCGCCGCGCTGGCCCGCGCGTTCGGCGTCCCGGCGACCGCGATCCGCGACGGGCTGCGCGGCTTCCGGCCCGACAAGCACCGGATCGCACACGTCGCGGACGTTGCCGGGGTCAACTATGTCGACGACTCCAAGGCCACCAACCCGCACGCCGCGCAGGCGTCACTGCTGGCCTACGAGCACGTGGTCTGGATCGCCGGCGGTCAGGCGAAGGGCGCGACGTTCGACGAGCTGGTGATCGCGGCGCGCAAGCGTTTGCGGGCGGTCGTCCTGCTCGGGCAGGACAAGGACGTGATCGCCCAAGCTCTCGAGCGACACGCACCGGATGTCCCGAGGATCGTCGTCGAGTCAACCGACACTGGTGCCATGGAGATCGTGGTGGGGGAGGCGGCGAAGCTCGCACAGGTGGGTGACACCGTGCTGCTCGCGCCCGGCTGCGCGTCCTGGGACATGTTCGCCAACTACGGAGCCCGCGGCGACGCCTTCGCCGAAGCCGTACGCCGACTGGGGTGATCGCGTGACGTCGATCGCGGATCAGCCGGACCAGAAGAAGCACAGCGAGCGCCCGTGGATCGCGGCGATCAAGGAGATCCTCGACCGCCCGCTGACGTCGTACCACATCGTGCTCGGGGCGACCGGCCTGCTGCTGGTGCTCGGCCTGATGATGGTGCTGTCGGCGTCCAGCGTGCTGTCGCTGCGCGCGAACGGGAACAGCTACACGATCTTCGTCCGGCAGCTGATCTGGGTCGGCGTCGGCCTCCCGATGGCGTACGTCGCCTCGCGGATGACGCCCCGGCACTTCCGGATGCTCGCGTACGTCGCGCTGCTCGGCTCCGTGTTCCTGCTGGTGCTCACCTACATCCCGGGTCTCGGCGTCGGCGTGAACGGCAACACCAACTGGCTGAACCTCGGCGGCCCGCTGCAGATCCAGCCGAGCGAGTTCGCCAAGCTCGCGATGGTGATGTGGTGTGCGGACCTCTATGCCCGCAAGGAGAAGCTGCTCACCCAGTGGAAGCATCTGCTGGTCCCGATGGTGCCGGTCTGCGGTCTGGTGATCGCGCTGGTCGTCGGGCAGCACGACCTCGGTACGGCGCTGGTGCTGATGGCCGTGATGATCGGCATGATCTGGATCGTCGGCGCGCCGACCCGGCTGTTCGTGGTGACAATCCTGGTGGTCGGCGCGATCGCGTCGTACTTCGTGATCACCGCGAAGCACCGGATGGACCGGGTCTCGTCGTTCATGGATCCGTTCACCGACCCGTCAGGTGTCGGCTGGCAGGCGTACCACTCGTTCTACGCGCTCTCGACCGGCGGCTGGTGGGGCGTCGGGATCGGCAACAGCCGGCAGAAGTGGGGCAACCTGCCGGAGGCGCACACCGACTTCATCTTCTCGGTCATCGGTGAGGAACTCGGCCTGGTCGGGTCGCTCACCGTGCTCGCCCTGTTCCTCACCCTGGCCTACGCCGGGGTGCGGATCGCGACCCGGAACACCGAGCCGTTCGTCCGCTACGCGGCGGCCGGGATCACCATCTGGATCATGGCGCAGACGCTGGTCAACCTCGGCGCGGTGATCGGACTGCTACCCATCGTGGGTATCCCGCTCCCGCTTTTGTCGTACGGTGGTTCCGCACTGCTGCCGACGCTGATCGCGATCGGCATGCTGCTGTCCTTCGCGAAGGCCGAGCCCGGCGCGCAGGCCGCCCTGAAAGAAACCCGGCGGCCTCGTTTCGGCTGGTTGCCTTCGCGACGTACGTCGTACCAGTGAACCCGCGGGAGCGTTGAAAGCTGTGCCCAGCATCGTTCTGGCCGGCGGCGGTAGCGCCGGCCACACCTCACCCCTGATCGCCACCGCAGACGCCCTGCGCCGGATCGACCCGACGGTCGAGATCCTCGCCCTCGGGACCGAGCGCGGCCTCGAGACCCGCGTGGTCCCCGAGGCCGGGTACCGGCTGGAGCTGATCCCGCCGGTGCCGCTGCCGCGCAAGCCGACGCCGGCGCTGTTCGCCGTCCCCGGGAAGATGCTGTCCTCGGTGAGCGCCGCCCGCCGGATCCTGGACGAGGCGAAGGCGGACGTCCTGGTCGGCTTCGGCGGCTACGTGTCCACCCCGGCGTACGTCGCCGCCTGGCGGCGGAAGACGCCGATCGTGGTGCACGAGGGCAACGCCGTCCCGGGGATCGCGAACAAGTTCGCCGCCCGGTACTGCACCGAGCACGTGAAGACGTCGTTCCCGGGCAGCGACCTGCCGCACGCCGAGTACGTCGGCCTGCCGATCCGGCGGGCGATCTCGACGCTGGACCGGACCGCGCTGCGCGCCGAGGCCCGGCGCTTCTTCGGCCTGGACCCGGACGCCCCGACGCTGTTCGTGACCGGCGGCTCGCAGGGCGCGCAGCGGATCAACGAGGCCGTCTCCGGCGCGGCCGCGGACCTGGCCGCGGCCGGGATCCAGGTGCTGCACGCGATCGGGCCGAAGAACACCCTGAAGGTGCCGCCGACGGGCGGGTACCCGTACGTCGTGCTGAACTACGTCGACCGGATGGACCTCGCCTACGCCGCTGCGGATCTGGTGGTGTGCCGCTCGGGTGCGAACACTGTCACCGAGGTGTCCGGTGTCGGCCTGCCCGCGATCTACGTTCCGCTGCCGATCGGTAACGGTGAGCAGCGGCTGAACGCGAAGCCGGTCGTGGACGTAGGGGGTGGTGTGTTGATCGACAACGCCGAGCTGACCGCGGACTGGGTGCGCGCGAACGTGCCGCAACTTCTGCTCGACCGCGAGCGTCTGACAGCCATGTCCACAGCTGCGACCGGTGTCATCCGGACCGACGCCGACGACCGATTGGCGCGGATCATCCTCGATGTGGTGGGGTCTGCTTCGTGATCGTCACCGCTCCTGACACGCTGTTACCGGCCGAGAAGCTGGGCAGGGTGCACTTCGTCGGTATCGGCGGCGCCGGCATGTCCGGCATCGCCCGGATCATGGCCTCCCGCGGGATCGAGGTGTCCGGGTCGGACGCCAAGGACGGCAAGGTGCTCGCCGCGCTCCGGGCGCTCGGCGCGACCTGCTGGGTCGGCCACGCCGCCGAGCACGTGAAGGACGCCGACACGGTGGTGGTGTCGACCGCGATCCGCGAGACCAACCCCGAGGTGGTCGCCGCCCGCGCGGCTGGGATCCCGATCCTGCCGCGGGCCGCCGCGCTCGCCTCGGTGATGGTCGGCCGCCGGACGCTGGCGGTGGCCGGCACGCACGGCAAGACCACCACCACGTCGATGCTCACGGTCGCGCTGCAGCACTGCGCCGCCGACCCGTCGTACGCGATCGGCGGCAACCTGAACGAGTCCGGGTCGAACGCGCACGACGGCACCGGCGACCTGTTCGTCGCCGAGGCGGACGAGTCGGACAAGTCCTTCCTGACCTACTCGCCCGAGGTGTCGATCGTCACGTCGGTCGAGCCGGACCACCTGGACAACTACGGCGACGAGGCCAGCTACCGCCAGGCCTTCGAGGAGTTCTGCGGCCGGGTGCTGCCCGGCGGGTTCATGGTGATCTGCCAGGACGACGCGGGCGCGCGGCAACTCGCGGCGTACGCGCGCGACCGCGGGATCGACGTCCGGACGTACGGCGAGGCCGACGACGCGGACCTGCATGTCACCGAGATCACCGCGACCGGGGCGACCCAGTCGTTCGTGCCGGTATACCGCGGCCGCAAGCTGCCAGTCGTCCGGCTGCAGCAGGCGGGCAAGCACAACGCCCTGAACGCGTCGGCGGCGCTGACCGTCGGGCTCGGGCTCGGGTTCTCCGCGGCCGACCTGGCCGAGGGCCTGGCGTCGTTCACCGGCACCGGGCGACGGTTCGAGTTCAAGGGGCTCGAGGACGGCGTCCGGGTGTTCGACTCCTACGCGCACCATCCGACCGAGCTGGCCGTCGACCTGACCGCGGCGCGCCAGGTGGCGGGGGAGGGGCGTGTGATCGCGTGCTTCCAGCCGCACCTGTTCAGCCGGACCCGGATCTTCGCGACCCAGTTCTCCGACGCGCTGGCGCTGGCCGACGAGGTCGTGGTGATGGACGTGTTCGCGGCCCGGGAGGACCCGGAGCCCGGCGTCACCGGCGCGCTGATCGCCAACCACGTGCCGCTGAAGCCCGAGCAGGTGCGGTTCGAGCCGTCCTGGTCCGCCGTGCCGCAGCTGGTCGCGGATCTCGCCGAGCCGGGCGACCTGGTGGTCACGCTGGGCGCGGGCGACGTGACGCTGATCGGCCCGGAAGTCGTTGGTTTGCTGGCCGAACGTGCTGCCACCCGCGAGTCTGCGCAGGAGACCCCCGAGCCTGTGGTGAAGTAAAAGCGTGGGGTACGTCGAATGAGCCAGAGCGTCGATCTCGCTCGGGCACAGCAGCGGTTCGCGCGCCGGCAACGGCTGGTGCGGTGGCGCAGCTGGTTGCCGTGGGCGGTCGGCGGCGGACTGGTCGTGCTGGCCGGTCTGGTCGTCTGGCTGTTCTACTTCTCCACTGCGTTCGCGGTCTCCGGGGTCCGGATCAGCGGCGCCGACACGGTGCCGGTGGCAACGATCGAGCAGGTCGCGGCCGCGCCGATCGGGACCCCGCTGGCGAAGGTCGACCTGCGGTCGATCGCGGAGCGGGTGCGCACCGTACCGGCCGTCGCGGACGCGCAAGTGACTCGGGCGTGGCCGCGCAAGATCGTGATCGTGGTCACCGAACGGGTTCCGGTCGTGGTGGTCACCGACGGCTCGCGGTACGAGTTGGTGGACGCGACCGGTACGTCGTACCGGACGGTGCCGGACCGGCCGGCCGGACTGCCGGAGGCGAAGGTGACCGGTGCGCGGCGCGACGTCACGATCCACTCGGTGGTGACGGTCTCGGCTGCGCTGCCGGACACGCTGCGGGCGCAGGTGGGGACGATCTCGGCAGCGTCGCCGGACTCGATCACCCTCAACCTCAGCTCCGGCGTGAAGGTCGTTTGGGGTAGTTCCGATGACAGTGAGCGCAAGGCCGGGGTACTGAGCGTGCTGATGAAGCGGCAGGCGAAGGTGTACGACGTCTCGGCGCCCGATCTCCCTGTCACCAAAGGCGAAAAGCGGTGACGGGACACATCCGCGGCGCGCGGCGAGGCGCGTGGATTTTGGCGCGAAGCGTCCCGTATCGTGCGGCGTAATCTAAAGTTGACATAAGTCTAAGCATCCACTTGAGGTTCAGTCTTTTCGCTGGACAACGGGAAAGCAACGAGGCGAGAGGCGCGGACGTGGCGGCACCGCAGAACTACCTGGCACTCATCAAGGTCGTCGGCATCGGCGGAGGCGGCGTGAACGCCGTCAACCGGATGATCGAGCACGGTCTGAAGGGCGTTGAGTTCATCGCCATCAACACCGACGCACAGGCGTTGCTGATGAGCGACGCGGACGTCAAGCTCGACATCGGCCGCGAGGAGACCCGCGGCCTGGGCGCCGGTGCGAACCCGGCGATCGGGCAGAAGGCCGCGGAGGACCACGCGGAGGAGATCGAGGAGGCGCTGAAGGGCGCCGACATGGTCTTCGTCACCGCCGGCGAGGGCGGCGGCACCGGCACCGGCGGCGCGCCCGTGGTGGCGCGGATCGCCCGGTCGCTCGGCGCGCTGACCATCGGTGTGGTGACCCGGCCGTTCTCGTTCGAGGGCAAGCGCCGCGCCACCCAGGCCGAGGACGGCATCAGCACCCTCCGCGAGGAGGTGGACACGCTGATCGTGATCCCGAACGACCGGCTGCTGACCATCTCCGACCGCGCCGTGTCCGTGCTGGACGCGTTCAAGCAGGCCGACCAGGTGCTGCTGCAGGGTGTGTCCGGCATCACCGACCTGATCACCACGCCCGGTCTGATCAACGTGGACTTCGCCGACGTCAAGGCGGTCATGTCGAACGCCGGCTCGGCGCTGATGGGCATCGGCTCGTCGCGCGGCGAGGACCGCGCGGTCGCGGCCGCCGAGGCGGCCATCTCGTCACCGTTGCTGGAGGCAAGTATCGAGGGCGCGCACGGCGTCCTGCTGTCGATCGCGGGCGGTTCGGACCTGGGTCTGTTCGAGATCAACGAGGCGGCGCAACTGGTGTCGGAGTCCGCGCACTCGGACGCGAACATCATCTTCGGCGCGGTCATCGACGACGCGCTCGGCGACGAGGTGCGGGTCACGGTGATCGCGGCCGGCTTCGACGGCGGGATGCCGAAGCGCCGCGAACAGGCCATGAACCAGGCCAGACCGCAGTCCACCCGCCCGACCTACTCGGTGCCGATGTCCGGCGGCTCGACCCCACCGGCCCAGCAGCCGGGCCAGCAAGCGGGCCAGCCGACCACGCCGCCGCCGGCCACCAACCAGCCCCCAGCAGGCCAGCCCACGACGAGCCAGCCCACTGCGGGTCAGCCCGGCGGGAGCCAGTTCGGCACCGGTCAGCCCGGCGCGGGCCAGTCGGGCGCGGGTCAGGCAGGGACCGGTCAGCCGGTCGGAGGCCAGCCCTCCCAGGCGGCCCCGACGCAGCCTTCACCGGCGTCACCAGCCCCCCAGGGCCAGCAGCAGGCTCCGGCGCCGTCGGCCGCCCCGGCAGACGAAACGATCCCGGTCCCGGCCCCGACGGAACCGCGCGTGGGTACGACGAACTCGGCCCGCCCCGTGCAGAACGGTCAGCAGTCCGCCCAGCCGGCCCCGCACACCCCGGCCTCGCCGTCGACCCAGCACTCCTGGCCGACGCACGGCCCCAGCAACTCCACGAGCGGAGCCGCGACCCCCAAGCCGAAGAAGCCCGAGCCCGAGGAAGACCTCGACATCCCGGACTTCCTCAAGTAGGACGCCGCACCACCCGAGCGCTCACCAGCCGTCGCGACGACGGCCGGTGAGCGCTCATGCTGTGCCGGACGACGGCTGCCGCGGCCGGTACACCGACACGACGACGCCGTACCGCGACTCACCCGCGCCGGCGTCCTCGAGCTCACCGACCATCCGGTCCAGCGTCGCACCGAGCTCCGCGGCCTGCTCGGCGGTCAGCCGCAGGTTTCGCACGGTGAACGCGGGGACGTCATCGGCCGTCTCGAGCTCGGCCGCGACCGCCTGCAGCGACACCGCATGGCTCGCCCGGGCGCCTTCGCCGACGAAGTCGAACCGTCGCACCGAACGCCGGTAGTACTGCTCGGTCCCGCCGCGCACCTGCCGGGTCTCGGCGACGTGCACCATCCCGGCGTCACGCAGCACCCCCAGATGATGGGCGACGTTGCCCTTCGCCGTGCCCAGTGCCGCGGCGAGCTGGCTGATCGTGGCCGCCTCCTGCCCGAGCGCGAACAGCAGACGGTGCCGCAAAGGGTGCCCGAGGGCCTTGAACTGCGCGGCCGTCGACACCTCCAGGTGGTCGGAGATCTCGCTCATGGCGAAAGCGTCTAAAAATCTTGACGCTTTGTCAAACCCCGTGCTTCACTCCTGCTCATGCGAACCGAAGAGATCAGGGCAGTGCTGGACCGGCTGGGCGCGTTGGTCGCCCTGCACTACGTCTTTCCCGAGACCGGCCGCGAGATCGCGGACCGGCTCGCCGCGGCGGCCGCCGAAGGGCGCTACGACGCGTTCGGGGCGCCTGAGGAGCTCGCGCAGCGCGTCACCGCCGACCTGCAGATCGGCAACCACGACAAGCATCTGCGGCTCAAGTACCACCGCGACGGGCTGCCGGACGAGACGGATCCGGTGGCGGAGGAAGCGCACTGGCGCCGCAGAGCAGAGCTCGACGCCGGCGGGATGGCCCGGGTCGAGCGGCTGGACGGCAATATCGGCCTGCTGGAGATCCGCCCGTTGCTGTATCCGCCCGAGCACGCCGCTGCGGTGATCACGGCGGCGATGACGCTGCTCGCGTCGACCGACGCGCTGGTGATCGACCTGCGCCGCTGCGTGGGCGGGTCGCCCGACCAGGTCGCCTTCGTCTGCAGCTATCTCCTCGCGTCCGACGAGCCGATCCATCTGCAGGATCTGCTGACGCCGGCCGACGGAACGATCCGGCAGTTCTGGACCGCGCCGTACGTGCCGGGTCCGCGGTACGAGGGCAGCAAGCCGATCTGGGTGCTCACCAGCTCGGCGACCTTCTCCGGCGGCGAGGAGCTGGCGTACAACCTGCAGCAGTTCGGGCGCGCGGTCGTCGTCGGTGAGCGGACGGGCGGCGGCGCGCATGCTCGGCGTGGATTCAAGCTGCACGAGCAGCTCGAGGCGACAGTGCCGGTGGTGCGGTCGGTGAACGCGGTGTCGGGGACCAACTGGGAAGGGACCGGCATCACGCCCGACGTCGACGTGCCCGCGGAGCTGGCCCTGACCGAGGCCTACCGGCGGGCGGCCGAGCACGTGATCGGGCTGCCGGCGGACAGCACGCGCAACGGTGTGACCGACGAGGCGCGGACGGTGCTGAGTCCGGCGGTCGCGGCTGGGTAATCTTCAGTCGTGTTCGGCTACGACGAGGAACTCTCCGCCGCCCGGGTCGCCTTCACCGATCGTTTCGGTGGCGCCAGCCAACCGCCGTACGGCGAACTGAACCTGGGCAGCGCCTCGGGTCCGGACGTCGAGGGCGTGACCGCCAACTTCCGGCTGGTCGCGGCGGAGTTCGGCGTGCCGGCGGAGAACGTCGTGCGGGTCAGCCAGGTGCACGGCCGTGACGTGCATGTCGTCGGACCGGACGACGAGCTGCCGATCCGGCCGATGCCGCGGGCCGACGGGCTCGTCACCACCCGCTCCGACGTCGTCCTCGCGGTTCGCGCCGCCGACTGTCTGCCGGTGCTGCTGTCCGGCGGCGGCGTGATCGGCGCCGCGCATTCCGGCCGCAAGGGAATGTACGTCGGCATCGTCGCGGCGACCGTCGACGCGATGCGGGATCTCGGTGCGTCGCGGATCACCGCCGTGCTCGGGCCGTACGCGTGCGGCAACTGCTACGAGGTTCCCGAGGAGATGCGCGCCGAGGTCGCGGAGCGGGTGCCGGCGTCGTACTCCGAGACGACCTGGGGGACGCCCGCGATCGACGTCGCCGCCGGCGTGCGCGCGCAGCTCGCCGAGCTCGGCGTCGAGGTGATCGACGCGACCGCGTGCACGATCGAATCCCCGAACCTGTACTCGTACCGCCGCGAAGGTCCCGAGAGCGGGCGGATGGCGGGACTGATCCGGAAGCTGGTCACGCGATGAGCACTCGCGCCGACGAGCTCCGGGCGAATCTGGAGCAGGTGCAGGAGCGGATCGAGAAGGCCTGTCAGGCGGCCGGGAGAAGCCGGGACGAGGTCACCCTCGTGGCGATCACCAAAACCTTCCCCATCAGCGACGTACGGGCGCTCGCGGCCCTCGGGGTGACCGACGTCGGGGAGAACCGTGAGCAGGAGCTGAAGGCGAAGGCGCCGGACTGCCCGGACCTCCGCTGGCACTTCGTCGGTCAGCTGCAGTCCAAGAAGTCCCGCTCGATCGTGCGCTACGCGTCGGCCGTGCACTCGGTCGACAGGGACTCGCTCGTCGACGCGCTGTCGAAGGCAGCCGTCGCGGAAGCGAAGACGGTGCGCTGCCTGATCCAGGTGAGCCTCGCGGCGTACGGCTCCGCGGACGCGGCGACCGGTGCGATCCGCGGCGGCGTCGAGCCGTCCGTCGTCGCCGCGCTGGCCGCGCGGATCGCGGCGGCGGAGGGTCTCGAGCTCGGGGGAGTGATGGCGGTCGCCCCGCTCGGAGCGGACCCGGACGAAGCCTTCGCCGGGCTGCGCGACGTAGCGTCGCGGCTACGCTCCGAACACCCCGGAGCGGACTGGATCTCGGCCGGGATGACCGGCGATCTGGAGGCCGCGATCAAGCACGGTGCGACACACGTCCGGCTCGGGCGCGCATTACTCGGTACGCGCACTCCGCTGGGTTAGTGTCGACATCGAGCGGGTTTTGCTTCCTGCTCACTGTTGTCGTCGAGTTGCCGTAGAACCGGATCGAGGTGCTGGAGGGCCATGAGCGGCGCGCTGCGCAAGATGGGTGTGTACCTCGGCTTGGTCGAAGACGGGGAGCGTTACAACGCCCGCTACGACGACACGTACGACGACGAGTACGACGACGAGTACGACGAAGCCGTCGACGGGGACTCCCACGAGGCCGAGCCGGCGCCCGCCGGCCGGGAGAGCCGCGAGCCGCGTGAGCATCGCGAGGATCGCCAGGACCGCACGGACCTGGGCGGCGCCACGGTCAGCAAGTTCCCAGACCGGCGCGGGGTCGCGCCGTCCCCGGAGGTTACCGAGTTGGCCCGGATCACCACCGTGCACCCGCGCAGCTACAACGAAGCGCGCGTCATCGGTGAGCACTTCCGTGACGGGACGCCCGTCATCATGAACCTGACCGAGATGGACCACGCCGACGCCAAGCGGCTGGTGGACTTCGCGGCCGGCCTGATCTTCTGCTGCCGGGGCTCGATCGAGCGGATCACCACCAAGGTGTTCCTGGTCTGCCCGCCCAACGTGACGGTGGCCGCGGAGGAGAAGGAAAAGATCGCTGCGGACGGGTTCTACAACCAGAGCTGAGGCCGGCGCTTCCGCCGTCTTCTACACTCGTTGTCGACATGGATGCTCTAGCGCTCGTCCTCATCGTTCTCTACTGGGTTCTGCTCGCCTTCTTCCTGGTGCTGGTGGCGCGGTTCGTACTCAGCCTGATCGTCATGTTCGCTCCGCAGTGGCACCCCAAGGGTCCGCTGCTGCTGTTCTTCGAGCTGATCTACTCGATCACCGATCCGTTCCTGAAGCCGCTGCGGCGGATCCTGCCCCCGATCGGGGCCGGCGGTATCCGGATCGACCTGTCGATGCTGATGCTGTTCGTCATGGTGTCGGTGGCGATGGCGATCAACTCGACGGCCCTTCGATCGTTGTGAGGGTGAGGACCGCGAAGACCGGGTAGGTAGAGCCCGGATTCCGTCATAAGACAACGAAGCGATAACGTGATCTACTGAGTCGCCAAGGCGAGGGCCACGGGGACTCCGCCAAGACACAGACAAACGAGGTGAAAGATGCCGCTGACGCCGGATGACGTCCGCTCGAAGCAATTCACGCCCGTCCGACTACGGGAGGGCTACGACGTCACAGAGGTCGACTCCTTCCTCGACGAGGTGGAGGCCGAGCTCGAGCGACTTCTCGCCGAGAACGAGGAGCTGCGGGCCAAGCTCGCGGCGGCTCAGCGTGCCGGTGCCGACCAGCAGCGGCCGGTCGACCAGACCGCCGCGCTGCCGCCCGTCGTGCAGCAGCCCAAGCCCCCGGTCGTGGTCGAGAAGCCCGAGGAGCCCAAGCCGCCGGTGGCGGTTCCGGGCGCGGCCGCGGCGGCCGGCACGGTCGGTGACGCCTCCAGCTCCGCGGTGCGGCTGCTGGAGATGGCCACCAAGCACTCCGACGACCTGGTCCAGGAGGCGAAGGACACCGCCGACAAGATCATCGGCGAGGCCCGCGCCAAGGCGGAGCGCCTGGAGAACGAGGCCCGCGGCAAGGCCGACCGGATGACCGGTGAGGCCCGCGCCCGCGCCGAGAAGCTCGACGGCGAGATCGCCGAGCGCCGCGCGCAGATGCTCGGCACCCTGGAGAAGCAGAAGGGTCAGCTCGAGCGCACGATCGACGACCTGCACGCCTACGAGCGTGAGTACCGCAGCCGCCTGAAGACCTACTTCACCGAGCAGCTGAAGGCGCTCGGCAACGGCGACGACACGCTCAGCCCGCGCAACGGCTTCCGGCCGGAGGCGCGTGCGCAGGCGCACGGTCACGGCGTCTGACAGACCTGATCGAAGAGGCGGTGCTTTCCGGCGGCACCGCCTCTTCGCCATGTCTGGCCACTTTTGACACAGGGTCTCCCGGTCATGACAGGGAGTCAGGGCCAGGCAGCAGCAACCTTCCGGCCGCTGAGCGTCTCGACATCAGCAAGCCGCAGCCGGTACGGCGCCAGCCGCAGGAGTGAGGGTGATTCCCCGGAGGGACCGTCGGGGAACACACTCCAGAAGTCGTAGCCGAGTGGTGGGGGAGCGTCCCGGTACAGCTCCCACACTCGTTGCCGGGTCGCGGTGTCCGTGACCCACTCCGCCGCGCAGTCCGCGACGGCAACCTCATGACCGGGCTCCCAGTAGCTGCAGCTCACGTACGGGCTGTGGGCCAGATGCCGCGCCTTCAGCGGCGTCGCCCGCGTGACGATCCACCCGGTGAGCTCGTCGCCGGACAGCTCCCAGATCGGGTGCAGGATGCGGCTGCGTGGTCGCTTGTCGGGGCCGACCGTCGCCACCGTGCACCACACGACTCGGTGCGCTCTGTCGAGGAACTCCTTTTGCACAACCATGGTTGTAGATTAGCCCATACACAACCAAGGTTGTATATTCTCGGGTTGTGGAATTCGATCCTGCCGACGCCGACCTGTCGCTGGCCTCGCTGTTCGCCGGCTGGGCGCTGGCCGACGAGCTGCAGCGCCGGCTCGCGGCGGAGGGTTTCGAGGACTCGCGGTTCTCCGACGGCGTGGTGTTCCAGCATCTGGTCGCCGGGCCGGTGACGATCAGCACACTCGCGGAGAAGCTGGGCGTCACCCAGCAGGCCGCCTCGAAGACGGTCGCCGACCTGTGGATCCGTCGCTACGTCAACCGTCAGCCGGACCCGTCGGACGCGCGCGCACGCCAGGTCGTGCTCACCGACCGCGGCGAGGCCATCATCGCCGCCGCCCGCAAGCACCGGGCCACCCTGGACGCCGAGCTACGAACGGCCCTGGGCGACAAGCGGGTCGAGCAGACGCGGCGACTGCTGCTCGAGGTCATCAACCACCTGGGCGTGACCCCATCCCTCCGCGCCCGCACCGTCCGCCCACCCCACTGACCACGACCACCCCATTTGCCTGGCTGACCACCACACTTGCCTGGCTGACCACCGAGATGTGGGGTTCTCCACCCGTATCAACGGTGGAGAACCCCACATTTGGCTGGTCTACCAGCCAAATGCCGGTGACGGGTCAGGCCTTGGTGAGCCAGTAGGTCAGCTGCAGGTCCTCTTCGGTGCCGGTGGCAACATCTCCTGAGCTGTCCGTGGCTTCCGACGGCGCGGACTGGTTCAGCTCGACGGCGAGGACCTCGCGGGCGATCTCCTCGGCGTGCTTGCCGAGGGCATCGCTGAGCTCGGCGTCGGTCGAGGTCACCCAGACCGTGATCCGGTCGGACACCTCGAGGCCGGCGTTCTTCCGGGCCTCCTGCAGGGTGCGGACGACCTCGCGGGCGAGGCCGGCCTGCTTCAGCTCCGGCGTCAGCTCGAGGTCGAGGGCAACGGTCTCACCCTGCTCGTTGACCACCGACCAGCCTTCCTTCGGCCGCTCGGACAGCAGCACCTCCGCCTCGGAGACCTGGACCTGCTCGCCGTCGACCACGACCGTCGCCGTCCCGGACTCCTTCAGGGCGGCGGCCAGCGCGCCGGCGTCGGCCGCGGCGATCGCGGCGGCGACCACCGGGGTCTGCTTGGCGAACCGCTTGCCGAGCTCCCGGAAGTTGCCCTTGGCGGAGAACTCGACCAGGTCCGCGCCCGCCGAGGACAGCGGCGCGACGGTGCCCACGTTGAGCTCGTCGGCGATTTCCTGCAGCAGCTCCGGCGACAGGTCCGCGATCGCGGCCGACCCGACCAGCGCCCGGGCGAGCGGCTGCCGTGTCTTCACCTTCGCCTCGGCGCGGGCCGACCGGCCGAGCTCGACGACCCGGCGGGCCATCGCCACGTGCCGCGCCAGGGTGTCGTCGACGAGCGTCTCGTCGTACGTCGGGAAGCTCGCCAGGTGCACCGACTCGGGCAAGCCGGGCGTGACCGGGCGGAGCACGTCCTGCCAGACCCGCTCGGTGACGAACGGCGTCAGCGGCGCCATCACCCGGGTCAGCACGTCGAGCGTCTCGTGCAGGGTGGCCAGCGCGCCCGCGTCACCGGACCAGAACCGGCGGCGCGAACGGCGGACGTACCAGTTCGAGAGCACGTCGACGAACGAGTTGATCAGCAGGCCGAGCCGCTGCGTGTCGAACCCGGCGTACGCCTCGTCGGTGTCGCGGACCAGCCGGTGCGTCTCGCTGACCAGCCAGCGGTCCAGCACCGAACGCTCCTCGACAGCCGGCGCGTCAGCAGGCGACCAGTCGGCCAGCCTGGCGTACAGCGCGTGGAACGCGACGGTGTTCCAGTAGGTGAGCAGCACCTTCCGGACGATCTCGTTCAGCACGTTCGGCCCGATACCGCGCGCCTTCCACGGCGACCCGGAGGCGGCCATGAACCAGCGCACCGCGTCGGCACTGTGGTCGTCCATCAGCGGGATCGGCTCGAGGATGTTGCCCAGGTGCTTGGACATCTTCCGGCCGTCCTCGGCGAGGATGTGCCCGAGGCAGACGACGTTGCGGTACGACGACTCGTCGAACACCAGCGTGCCGATCGCCATCAGCGTGTAGAACCAGCCGCGCGTCTGGTCGATCGCCTCGGAGATGAAGTCCGCCGGGTAGGTCTCCGCGAACTTCTCCTTCGAGCCCTCGACCCACGGGTAGCCCCACTGCGCGAACGGCATCGAGCCCGAGTCGTACCAGGCGTCGATGACCTCGGGCACGCGCCGCGACTCGGCGCCGCAGGTCGGGCAGTCGAAGGTGATGTCGTCGACGTACGGCCTGTGCGGGTCGCTCGCGCTCAGGTCGCGGCCGGCCAGCTCGCCGAGCTCGGCCAGCGACCCGACGCACACCTGGTGGTCCTCGTCGCAGCGCCAGATCGGCAGCGGTGTACCCCAGTAGCGGGACCGGGAGACGGCCCAGTCGATGTTGTTGCGCAGCCAGTCGCCGTACCGGCCCCACTTGACCGACTCCGGGAACCAGTTGGTCTTCTCGTTCTCGCGGAGCAGCGCGTCCTTCACCTGCGTGGTGCGGATGTACCAGGACGGGAGTGCGTAGTACATGACCGGGGTGTGGCAGCGCCAGCAGTGCGGGTACGGGTGCTCGTACGGCACGTGCTTGAAGAGCAGGCCACGGTCCTTGAGGTCCTTCACCAGGTCCTCGTCGGCCTTCTTGAAGAACTGCCCGCCGACCAGCGGCACGTCGGCGTCGAAGTGACCGGTGGTGTCCACCGGCTTCACCACCGGCAGGTTGTACGCGCGGGACACCAGCAGGTCGTCCGCACCGAACGCGGGGGACTGGTGCACCAGACCCGTGCCGTCCTCGGTGGTCACGTACTCCGCGAGGACGACGTAGTGCGCCTCCTCCTCGAACGGCACCAGCTCGAAAGGCCGCTGGTAAGTCCAGCGCTCCATGTCGTGGCCGGCGTACTCGCCGGTCACCGTCCAGCCCTCACCGAGCCGGTCCAGCAGCGGCTTCGCGACGACCAGCGACTCGGTGCCGTCGGTGGCGACGACGTACTCGACGTCCGGGTGCACGGCGACCGCGGTGTTCGACACCAGCGTCCAGGGCGTGGTCGTCCAGACCAGCAACGACGCCTGGCCGGCCAGCGGACCCGAGGTGAGCGGGAACCGGACGTACACCGACGGGTCGACCACGGTCTCGTACCCCTGCGCGAGCTCGTGGTCGGACAGGCCGGTGCCGCAGCGCGGACAGTACGGCGTGATCCGGTAGTCCTCGACCAGCAGGCCCTTCTCGTGGACCTGCTTCAGGGACCACCAGACCGACTGGACGTACTCCGGGTCCATCGTCTTGTACGGGTGCTCGAGGTCCACCCAGTAGCCCATCCGGACGGTGAGCTCGTTGAAAGCGTCGACGTGCCGCAGCACGGACTCGCGGCACTTCGCGTTGAACTCGGCGATGCCGTACGCCTCGATGTCGGGCTTGCCGTTGAAGCCGAGCTCCTTCTCGACCGCGACCTCGACCGGGAGGCCGTGGCAGTCCCAGCCGGCCTTGCGCTCGACCCAGAAGCCCTTCATGGTCCGGTAGCGCGGGAACACGTCCTTGAAGACGCGGGCCTCGATGTGGTGGGTGCCGGGCATGCCGTTCGCGGTCGGCGGACCTTCGTAGAACGTCCACGGCGTGCCGCCGGCGGACTGCTCGAGGCTCTTGGCGAAGGTGTCCTGCTCCTCCCAGAGCGTGAGCACCTCGCGCTCGAGCGCGGGGAAGTCGACCTGGGCGGGAACCTGCCGCCAGGGGGTGTTTGCCGCCATTGTCTGCGTCCTTCGTCGCGTCCTGCTGTGCTGGACGAGGGACGAAGCACCCGGACCGAGCCGGCTACCGCGCGGTACCACCCTCCTTGGCAACCTTGTGCGGGTTGCCCACTTCCTTAACGAGACGCTGCCGGTTCTAATAGGTCCCTACGGACTGTTCTTCCGGCGGCTCCGAGGTGATGGCCTCATCACTGCCTTGCGCTTCGCGGTCCTCAGTGTACGGCGTCGTACCAGGTGGCTACGAATCGTTAATCGGTGGTGCGGTAGGAATTCGAGGATGAGAATTCTGTTGCGGGTCCGGCCGGGGGCCTCCAGGACCGCGGTCGGTGGCCGGTACGACGGTCCGTCCGGGCCGGCGCTGGTGGTCGCGGTGGCAGCCCGTGCGGTGGAAGGACAGGCGACGAAGGCTGTCCTGGGGGCGGTCGCGGCGGAGTTCGGCGTACGGCGTTCCGCGGTGACCCTGGTGCGTGGGGCGACCAGCAGGGACAAGCTGGTCGAGGTGGAGGGGGAGGAGAACGACATCCGGGCGCGGCTCGAGCTGCTGCTCGGTTGACCTGGGATTGTTACGGACAGTGACGTCCGCAATGCGGTTGTGACGCGCAGAACATCGAGCGGGCTTGAAGAACCGACTACCGTATGTCCACGGTCTGCGCGTCAGACTGGCACGTGATGTGCGCGTGGCCTACTGTCTTGCGACCAGTCCGCTTCAGTCTCCGACTAAGGCAGGGGGTAGCCGCCATGGCTACATCGGCACGGAAGAAGTCCGCCCCCCAACGTTCTGCCGCGGCCAAGAAGAGCGCCCCGGCATCCGGCGAGCCGAAGAAGACGACGACGGCCCGCAAGGCACCGGCGAAGAAGACCTCGCCGGCCGCCAAGACTTCCGCGAAGCAGGCGGCGACCGCCACCGGTTCCGCG
Source organism: Kribbella sp. NPDC003505 (assembly GCF_040610875.1). Lineage (NCBI taxonomy): Bacteria > Bacillati > Actinomycetota > Actinomycetes > Propionibacteriales > Kribbellaceae > Kribbella > Kribbella sp. NPDC003505. The sequence goes on from NZ_JBEXNA010000002.1 coordinate 128,136, forward strand.
GCCAAGAAGGCTCCGGCCAAGAAGACCCCTGCCAGGAAAGCGACAACGAAGAGGGTGGCCATGAAGACGAACGAGAACAGGACTCCGGCGACGGCGCCGGGGAAGTCCGCAGCCCACACGGCCGAGACCTTCAAGGTCAAGCCGGGTGAGGACCCGTGGACCGCTGCCGAGCTGGCCGAGCTGCGGGCGGAGCTGGAGGGTGAGGTCGAGCACCTCAAGCAGGAGATCCGGGACGCCGAGCAGGAGATCGCGGGCCTGTTCCGGGACGGCAGCGACGGCGCCGGCAACGACCAGGCGGACGTCGGCTCCACCACCCTCGAGCGGTACCACGAGCTGACCCTGGCCAACAACGCCAGGGACATGCTGAACCAGATCGAGTTCGCGCTGACCCGGATCGACGACGGCACGTACGGCGTCTGCGAGAACTGCGGCAACGCGATCGGCAAGGGTCGGCTGCAGGCGTTCCCGCGTGCGACACTGTGCGTCTCATGCAAAGAACGCCAGGAACGCCGCTGAACGACCCTGCCTCGTCTCACCAGGTGGGGGACGAAGACACACCGGAACCGGCCGACACCGCGTCGGCCGGTTCTCCGTCGTCCGACGACGCTGTCGCGGACGGCGGCGGTGGGACGACCCCCGGTAACCGGTCGTGGAAGTGGACCGTGGTGTTCGCCGGCGTCGGGCTGCTGATCCTCTTCCTGGATCAGCTGACCAAGGCGCTGGCGCTGGCGCACCTGACGCCGGGGGAGCCGGTGAACGTAATCGGTTCGCTGCTCAAGTTCAACCTGATCCGGAACTCGGGTGCCGCGTTCAGCCTCGGTTCCGGCTACACGCCGTACATCAGCGTCATCCAGATCACGGTCGCGCTCGGCGTCGTCTACCTGTCCCGCCGGCTCGGTTCGGCGGGCTGGGCGGTCGCGTTCGGGCTGCTGTTCGGCGGCGCGGTCGGGAACATCCTGGACCGGATCTTCCGCGAGCCGTCGCCGTTCCACGGGCACGTGGTCGACTTCCTGCAGACCCCGCACTGGGCGATCTTCAACGTCGCGGACATGGCGGTCACGTCGGCGGCCGTCCTGCTGGTGATCCAGACGCTGCGCGGGATCCGGCTCGACGGTACCCGGGAGCAGCGGAAGTGAGCTCCCGGACCGTGATGGTGCCGGACGGTCTCGCGGGGGAGCGACTGGACGCGGCCCTGTCCCGCCTGTTCGGCGTGTCCCGGACGAAGGCGGCCGAGCTGATCGAGTCCGGGCTGGTCCAGGTCGACGGCGTACCGGCGCCGAAGTCGTCCCGGGTCGCGGCCGGCGTCCTGCTCGACGTCGAGCTGCCGCCGCCGCCGTCCGAGGTGACCGTCGTCCCGGAGACCGTGGACAACCTGCGGATCGTGTACGACGACGACGAGATCGTCGTCGTGGACAAGCCGGTCGGGGTCGCCGCGCACCCGTCGCCCGGGTGGACCGGCCCGACCGTGATCGGGCACCTGGCCGGCGCCGGGTTCAGCATCTCGACCAGCGGCGCCGCCGAGCGCAAGGGCATCGTGCACCGGCTGGACGTCGGGACGTCCGGACTGATGGTGGTCGCGAAGACCGAGTACGCGTACACGGTCCTCAAGCGCGCCTTCAAGGAGCGCACGGTCAAGAAGATCTACCACGCGCTCGTGCAGGGCCATCCCGACCCGTTCACCGGGACCGTCGACGCGCCGATCGACCGGCACCCGCACCACGACTACAAGTTCGGTGTGGTGGCCGGCGGCAAGCCGAGCGTCACGCACTACGAGACCCTCGAGGCGTTCCGGTACGCGACGCTGCTGGAGATCACCCTCGAGACCGGCCGCACCCACCAGATCCGCGTCCACATGTCCGCGATCGGCCACCCGTGCTGCGGCGACCTCACGTACGGCGCCGACCCGATCCTCGCCGAACGCCTCGGCCTCACCCGCCAATGGCTGCACGCGATGCGCCTCGGCTTCACCCACCCCGGCACCGGCGAGTACGTCGAGTTCACCTCGGAGTACCCCGAAGACCTCGACCACGCCCTGGACCTCCTCGTCGACTGAGATCCGGGCCTACGCTGAGGTCATGGACGGATCTCGCCCCGGGGGGACGGGGCGTTGGCGGCTGCCGGCCGAGGTGACGAGCTTCGTCGGGCGACGGCGTGAGCTCGCCGACACGAGGCGGCTGTTGTCGAGCAGCCGGCTGCTGACACTGACCGGGGTGGCCGGGGTCGGCAAGACGCGCCTGGCGGTGCGGATGGCCGCCGAGGTACGGCGTACCTTAGACGACGGGGTCTGGTTCGTCGAGCTGGACGCGCTGCGGGACCCGGCCCTGCTCGGCCATACGCTGGCCGAGGCGCTCGACCTGATCCAGGTGTCGGCGAGCCCGGAGACGGATGTCGCGGAGTTCCTCGAGGACAAGCACGTGCTGCTGGTGCTCGACAACTGTGAGCACGTGGTCGAGCAGTGCGCCGTGCTCGTGAGCAAGTTGCTGGCGATCGCACCCGGTCTCCAGGTCCTGGCGACCAGCCGGCACGTCCTCGGGGCCGAGGGCGAGCAGATCCTGACGGTGGCGCCGTTGCCGACGCCGTCTGCCGAGTCCGCGGACCCCGATCGGTACGAGGCGCTGGTGCTGTTCGCCGACCGGGTTCGGGCGGTGATGCCCGGCTTCGTCGTCGACGACTCGAACCGGGACCAGGTGATCGAGGTCTGCCGGCGGCTGGACGGCGTACCGCTCGCGATCGAGCTCGCCGCGGTCTGGATGCGTACGCTGACGTTGCCGCAGATCGTCGAGCGACTGGCGGACCGGGTCCGGCTGCTGCTGGGCGGCGGGGCCACGGATCCGTTGTACCCGCAGGCGCTGGAGGCCGCGATCGGCTGGAGCTACGACCTGTGTTCTCCCGGCGAGCGGCTGCTCTGGGAGCGGCTGTCGGTCTTCGCCGGCGGGTTCGACCTGACCGGTGCGGAGGAGGTCTGCTGGGGCGACGGCATCGAACGCGACGAGGTGCTCGGTCTGGTCGCCGGTCTGGTGAACAAGTCGATCATCACCCGGACGGCGGCGTCCTCGCCGGTGGTCGCGGGCTACGACATGCTGATGACCATCTCGCAGTTCGGCGCGACCCGGCTGGGTGACCGGACCCGCACGTACCGGTTCCGGCACCGCGACTACTATCGGGCGCTGACCGCCCAGTGGGCGACCGACTCGTTCGGTCCGCGGCAGGCCGAGCTGTTCCTGCGGACGCGGCGCGAGCACCACAACCTCCGGACGGCCATCGACTTCTGCCTGGCCGAGCCGGGGGAGGAACCGGTCGCACTCGAGCTCGCGGCGCCGATCTGGACGTTCTGGTTCGCGGGCCTGCTGCGCGAGGGGCTGCGCTATCTCACCCGGGCACTCGACGCCGCGCCGGCGCCGACGCCGAGCCGCGCTCTCGGACTCCTGGCCGGCTGCCAGCTCGCGATGTTCCTCGGCGAGGCGGAACTGTTCGCGCGCTGGCTCGCCGAGTGCGCGGAACTCGCCGAGCGGTACGACGACGACCGGCTGCGGGCCGGGGTTGCCGAGGTGTCGGCGCACGCGATGATCTACGAGGGGCGGGAGGCCGCCGCCGTCGGCGAGCTGGAGCGGGCGCTCGCCGGGTTCCGCGCGGGCGGGGACCGGCACGGTGAGTTCAACTGCCTCTACCTGTTGTCGCTGGCAACTTTCTTCCTGGACGACCCCAGGGTCGACGAGTTCAGCCGCCGGGCGTACGAGCTCGCCGAATCGCGGGGCGCCGTCCAGTCGCGTGCGTACGCGCTCTGGGTGCTCGGCGTCGTGCAGTCGCGCGACCACGACCAGTTCGAGTCGGCGACCCTGCGCTTCCGTGAGGCGATCAGGTCGTTGCGGCCGCTGAACGACCGGACCGGGATCGGGTTCTGCGTCCAAGCGCTGTCCTGGTGCGCGGGGGCGGCGGCGCCGGACGAGCGCGCCGCACGACTGATGGGAGCGGCACGGGCGGTCTGGCGCAGTGGCGTCGTGGTCCGGGAGACGACGCCGTACAGCCGGCTCGACGACCTGACCGCGGAGCGGATCCGCGCGGCGATCGGTGCGCCCGCGTTCGGCGCGGCCTTCGCGCGCGGAGCGGCGTACACCTTCGACGAGACCGTCGCACTCGCGCTGGGCGAGGACGACGGACCGGACCGGCGTGGAACCCGACGGAACGGCCGGCGGCTGACGCGGCGTGAGCACGAGGTCGCCGTGCTGATCGGCGAGGGGCTGAGCAACCGCGAGATCGCCGACCGGCTGACCGTCTCCCGGCGCACCGCCGAGACCCACGTCGAACACATCCTCGGCAAGCTCGGCTTCACCTCCCGCAGCCAGGTCGCGCACTGGGTCGCGGACCACCCACCTACGTAGTCAACATCCGTATCCGTACCGATGCGCGGGGTCGCCGGTCGCGCGACGCTTGGATCAAGCGTTGTGTGCCACAACGTGGCCGTGGGTCCCCTCCCCGCGGCAGGCCGCCTGGATCCCTCCACCCGGGCCGGCCGCAGGTGGACCTGGCGCCCCGAGACCCCGGGCGGTGCCAGGTCCGCCGTTGTCCGCGCCGCGAACTGGTGTGCTCGTGGTCTGATCCACGACCGGATAGCGGGCGCGGCGCGAGCACGCCGGTGAGCCGGTTCAGAACTGTCCACGGGCCCGCATAGGCTGTACCGGTCCACCTGAATCGCGCCCTGGGAGGTCTGCGTCGATATGGCGTCCAGCGACAGTTTCGTGCATCTCCACGTGCACACGGAGTACTCGATGCTGGACGGCGCCGCGCGGATCGACGAGTTGTTCAAGACCGCCCAGGAGATGGGCATGCCGGCGATCGCGACCACCGACCACGGGTACGTGTTCGGCGCCTACGAGTTCTGGCGGACCGCGAAGAAGTACGACGTCAAGCCGATCATCGGCGTCGAGGCGTACCTGACGCCGCACACCCACCGCTCGGAGCGCAAGCGGGTCAAGTGGGGCGACGCGAACTCCGGCCGCGACGACGTCTCCGGCTCGGGTGCCTACACCCACATGACGCTGCTGGCGAAGAACACCTCCGGCATGCACAACCTGTTCAAGATGAGCTCGCTGGCCAGCCTCGAGGGCTATTACTTCAAGCCCCGGATGGACCGCGAGCTGCTGAACACCTACGGCCAGGGCCTGATCGCGACCACCGGGTGCCCGTCCGGCGAGGTGCAGACCCGCCTCCGCCTCGGGCAGTACAAGGAGGCCGTCGAGGCCGCCGCGGAGTTCCGCGACATCTTCGGCAAGGAGAACTACTACTGCGAGCTGATGGACCACGGCCTCGGCATCGAGCGGGACATCCAGAAGGATCTGCTCAAGCTGGCCCGTGAGCTCGACCTGCCGCTGGTCGCGACCAACGACCTGCACTACACCAAGCCCGAGGACTCCCAGGCGCACGCCGCGCTGCTGTGCGTCCAGTCCGGCTCGACGCTGTCCGACCCGAACCGGTTCAAGTTCGACGCCAACGAGTTCTACGTCAAGACCGCGGCCGAGATGCGCGAGGTGTGGAAGGAGCTGCCGGAGGCGTGTGACAACACGCTGCTGATCGCCGAGCAGTGCGACGTCAGTTTCACCGAGGGCGAGGGCCGGTTCATGCCGCGCTTCCCCTGCCCCGACGGCCACAACGAGGAGTCCTGGTTCGTCGCCGAGGTCGAGACCGGTCTGCACCACCGCTACCCGGGCGGCATCCCGGACCACGTCCGCAAGCAGGCGGAGTACGAGATCGAGGTCATCGTCTCGAAGGGGTATGCCGGCTACTTCCTGGTGGTCGCGGACTTCATCAACTGGGCCAAGAAGAACGGCATCCGGGTCGGCCCCGGCCGTGGTTCGGGTGCGGGCTCGATGTGCGCGTACGCGATGAAGATCACCGACCTGGACCCGCTCCAGCACGGCCTGATCTTCGAGCGGTTCCTGAACCCGGAGCGGATGTCGATGCCCGACTTCGACGTCGACTTCGACGACCGTCGCCGCCCCGAGGTGATCCGCTACGTCACCGAGAAGTACGGCGACGACCGGGTCGCGATGATCGTCACCTACGGCACGATCAAGGCCAAGCAGGCGATCAAGGACGCCGGCCGGGTGCTGGACTACCCGTTCGCGATGGGCGACCGGATCACCAAGGCGATGCCGCCGTCGGTGATGGGCAAGGACATCCCGCTGTCGGGCATCTTCGACTCGACCCACAAGCGGTACTCCGAGGCCGCCGAGTTCCGCTCGCTGTACGAGTCCGATCAAGACGTCCGCAAGATCGTCGACACCGCCCGCGGCCTGGAGAACCTGAAGCGCCAGTGGGGTGTGCACGCGGCCGGCGTGATCATGTCCAGCGAGCCGCTGATCGAGCTGATCCCGATCATGCGCCGCGAGCAGGACGGCCAGGTCATCACCCAGTTCGACTACCCGAGCTGCGAGACGCTCGGCCTGGTCAAGATGGACTTCCTGGGCCTGCGGAACCTGACGATCATGGACGACGCGGTCAAGAACGTCGAGGCCAGCCGCGGCATCACGCTCGACCTCGACGAGCTGGCCAAGTCCCTCGACGACAAACCGACGTACGACCTGCTCGCCCGCGGTGACACGCTCGGCGTGTTCCAGTTCGACGGCGGCCCGATGCGGGCGCTGCTGCGGCTGATGCGGCCGGACAACTTCGAGGACATCTCCGCGGTCGGCGCGCTCTACCGCCCCGGCCCGATGGGCGCGAACAGCCACACCAACTACGCCCTCCGCAAGAACAAGCAGCAGGAGATCAGCTACCCGCACGACGAGCTCGCCGTCGCGCTGGAGCCGATCCTGGGCACGACATACGGCCTGATCGTGTATCAGGAGCAGGTGATGGCGATCGCCCAGCAGCTCGCGGGCTACACGCTCGGCAAGGCGGACCTGCTCCGCCGGGCGATGGGCAAGAAGAAGCGCGAGGTCCTCGACGCGGAGTACGTCGGCTTCTCCGAGGGCATGAAGGCGAACGGCTTCTCCGAGGCGTCGATCAAGGCGCTGTGGGACGTGCTGGTCCCGTTCTCGGACTACGCGTTCAACAAGGCGCACTCGGCGGCCTACGGTCTGGTCTCGTACTGGACGGCGTACCTGAAGGCCAACTACCCGGCGGAGTACATGGCCGCGGTCCTGACGTCGGTGAAGGACGACAAGGACAAGATGGCCATCTACCTGAACGAGTGCCGCCGGATGGGCATCAAGGTGCTGCCGCCGGATGTCAACGAGTCCGACTCGAACTTCACCCCGGTCGGCACCGACATCCGCTTCGGCCTGTCGGCGATCCGCAACGTCGGCGTGAACGTGGTCGCCGAGATCGTCGCGGCCCGCGAGGAGAAGGGCCGGTTCACCGACTTCGTCGACTTCATCGACAAGGTGCCGCTGCCGGTCTGCAACAAGCGCGTGATCGAGTCGCTGGCCAAGGCCGGCTCGTTCGACTCGATGAGCCACGCCCGGCGCGCGGTCGTCGCGGTGCACGAGCAGGCCGTCGACGAGGCCATCGACCTCAAGCGGAACGAGGCGCACGGCCAGTTCGACCTGTTCTCGATGGGTGACGACGACGCCGACGAGGGCGAGGGCAACAGCCGCCTGACCGTCACGGTCCCCGAGATCGAGGAGTGGGACAAGGCGACCAAGCTGGCGCACGAGCGCGACATGCTCGGGCTGTACGTCTCCGACCATCCGCTGTTCGGTGTCGAGCACGTGCTCACCAACGGCAGCGATTGCACGATCGGGCAGTTGCTCGCCGACGAGGACCGGCCGGACGGCAGCCGGGTGACGATCGGCGGCCTGGTCACCGCGGTCCAGCGGAAGGTGAACAAGCGCGGCGACATCTACGCGATCGTCACCATCGAGGACCTCGAAGGTTCGATCGAGGTGATGATGTTCTCCTCGGCGTACCAGCTGCACGCGCATCTGCTCACCAACGACGCGATCATCTTGATGAAGGGCCGGGTGCGCCGCCGCGAGGACCGGCTCGAGCTGAGCGGCGACGAGGTCGTCGTCCCGGATCTGACCGAAGGCCCGAGCGGCCCCGTCGTCCTGACCATGCCGGTCAACCGCTGCACCCCGCCGGTCGTCGATCAACTGCGCGACATCCTGACCTCGCACCCCGGCATGACAGAGGTTCACCTGCGCCTGCAGGCACGCCAGAAGACCACCGTCATGCGCATCGGCGACCGCTTCCGGGTGACCCCCACCTCGTCGCTGATGGCCGACCTGAAGGCGCTCCTGGGTCCCTCCTGCCTGGCCAGCTGAACGATTGTGGAACCCATGCGTCACACTGGCGTCGTGAGTCAACCGGAGTCCTCCCAGTCGCCGTACTTGGCACCCCCGTCGATGAACCCGTTCGGGAGGCCGGCCGTCGAGGAGCCGCGGCTGCCGTGGGCGAAGGCGATCCTGGTGACGGTGGTGGTGTTCCTGGTCGCGGGTGTGGTGGCCGGGTGGGCCTGGCAGCAGTTCTCGCCGCTGGCCAAGTACACCGTGGACGAGCAGGGCGGGGCGCTCGGCGAGGAGCAGATGACGCGGATCTTCGGGCCGGACGGGACGTTCACCGCGATCGGTTTCGTGGCCGCGGTGGTGCTCGGCGGGGCGTTGTTCTGGTGGCTGCGCAACTACGGTCCGTGGTCGGTCGCGATCGTCACTCTCGGTGCTTGCCTGGGCGCAGGAGTGTGCTGGGGCGTCGGCATGCTGCTCGGGCACGACCCGATCGAGCCGCGGCTGCGGGCCGCTCACCCCGGTGATCTGGTCGCGGCTCCGCTGGAGCTGCACACCTGGACGCCGGCGGTCTCCTGGCTGATCGGCGCCGCACTGGCCTGCGCGATCATCGCCGCCGCCACGTGGCGCGCTGAGCCTGTTGCAACCACTTCGCAACCTGCTGCGTCAGAATCTGCACCGCCGGTCCACTAGCCTTTTGCAGGTCCGGTGGTGAGGCCACCGGAGCCAGCGAGGGAGCATATGTCCGACCAGAACCAACCACCCCAGTACCCAGGTGCCGGTGGTCAGCAGCCGCAGTACGGCCCGCCGCAAGGGCAGAACCTCTGGCCCCAGCAGGGTCAGCAGCCGGGGAGGCCGCAAGGCCAGCAGCCCGGCCAGCACGGTTACCCACAGCAACACCCGCAGCAGGGCCAGCAGTACGGCGGCCCGCAGCAGGGTGGTCCTCAGCAGGGTGGTCCCCAGTACGGCGGTCCGCAGGGCCCGGGTCCGCAGCAGCCTCCGCAGGGTGGCGCGCAGTACTACGGCCAGGGCGGGCAGCAGCAGTACGCTCCGCAGCAGGGTCAGCCGGGTCAGGCGTCGTACGAGCAGATGCACATCGGCGGTCAGCCGCCGCAGGGCCCCGGGTACGGCGGTCCGCAGCAGTGGCAGCCGGAGCCGAAGAAGAAGCGCGGCAAGCTGATCCCGATCATTGCCGCGGTGGCGATGGTGCTGGTGGTCGCCGGCGGCGGAATCTTTGCCTACGGCAAGCTCGGCGGCGGCGGCAAGCAGCCGGCCGACGTGCTGCCCGGCACCGCGGTCGGTTACGCCCGGGTGGACCTCAACCCGTCGGCCGGCCAGAAGGTCGCGGCGGTCCGGTTCCTGATGAAGTTCCCGTCCGTGAAGGACAACCTCGGCCTCACCGGTGAGCAGGACGACCTGCGGCAGAAGCTGTTCGAGCAGATCAAGAAGTCCGCCGGCGACGACCTGGCCGATGTCGACTTCGACAAGGACGTCAAGCCCTGGCTGGGAGACCGCGCCGGCTTCGCCGCGCTCCCGCCGGCCGAGGGCAAGGACGAGCCGATCCCGGTCGTCGCCGTCCAGATCAAGGACGAGGACGCCGCCAACAAGGGCATGGACAAGCTGCTCGCGAACGAGGACGACAAGCCCGGCCGTGCGTTCACCGACGGCTACATGATCCTCGGCGACGACCAGGCGACCGTCGACGCGGCCGTCGCCACGGCCAAGGACAACCCGCTGAGCAAGAACGCCAAGTTCAGCGCGGACATGGACAAGCTCGGCGAGCAGGGCTTCATCTCGGGCTGGGCGGACGCCAAGGGCCTGGCCTCGATCAGCGGCAAGGTCGAGTCCAGCCAGATCGCCGGGCTCGGTGACGCGACCGCCGCGGTGGCGCTGCGGTTCGACGCGTCGTACGTCGAGCTGAAGGGCATCGCGCACGGCGACAAGAGCGTCAAGGTGAGCTCCGCCGACGCCGCCGACCTGGTCACCAAGCTGCCGGAGACCACGGCCGGCGCGATCGCGATCTCCGGCGGCGAGAACCTGATCGACACCGCGTGGGCGCAGGTGCAGAAGGCGGGCGGCGAGAACCTCCAGCCGATGATCGACGAGATCGCCCAGGAGACCGGGCTGAAGCTGCCGGACGACCTGAAGAGCCTGGCCGGCAAGAACCTGTCGGTCTCGATCGACAAGGACACCGCCGACGGCCCGAAGATCGCGGCCCGGATGGAGACCGACCCGGCGAAGGCCGAGCCGGTGGTGCAGAAGCTGACCACGCTGCTCCGCGAGCGGTCCTCGGCGAACATCCCGATCGAGAGCGCGAAGGACGGCGACACGCTCGTCGTCTCGACGAGCAAGGACTACGCCGAGCAGGTGCTGAAGGACGGCGGCCTCGGCCAGACGGAGAACTTCAAGCAGGCGCTGCCCGACATCAAGGGCGCGGTGATGATCGGGTACGTCGACTTCGAGGCGGCCGGATCGGTCAGCGACCGGTTCGCCGACGACAAGAACCTGGCCGCCCTCCGCTCGGCCGGCGTCGTCACCCGCTCCACCGGCGACGGCGAGGCCGAGGTCACCCTGCGGGTCGTCGCGAAGTAGTCGGCACAGCGAACGAAAGCCCCGGACAGAATTGTCCGGGGCTTTCTTCGTGGCTGATGTCGAAAACGGCGGATCGGGTTCTACCTCCTGGGTGAAAGCACCTCGTCACGAGGGAGAAGCACCATGACCCACATCAGCGAGATCCGGACCGTCGGCGTACCGGTGACCGACCAGGACCGCGCGCTGGCGTTCTACACCGGCGCGCTCGGCTTCGAGCTGCTGATGGACGCGCCGTTGCCGCAGTTCGGCGGCCGGTGGATCGTCGTCGCACCGGGTGGCTCGTCGGCCGGCATCGCGCTGGTCCCCGCGAGTGAGAGCAACCCGGCAGGCGTCGACACCAGGATCCGGATGGCCAGCCCGGATGCGAAGGCCGCACACCAGCACTACCTCACCACCGGCGTCGACACCGACGAGTTGCTCGAGTGGCCCGGCGTACCCCCGATGTTCAGTCTGCACGACCCGGACGGCAACCGCCTGTACGTCTCACAAGCCTGAGTCAGCGGGGCAGTCGTACGCCGGTCAGCGCGGCGCAGGCGTCCAGAAACGCGTCCTGCGTCTCGCGGTCCGAAGCGGCTGGATGAGTCCGGTGTGGTCGCCGGTGGTAGTAGTACCCGCCGCTTCCGGTCTCCGGCGCGGTAGCCAGCCAGGCCTGCGTCAGGTGCGCCTGCCCGAGATCACCAGGCGCACCGCGACCGCCCATCTTCGTCGGGACCCAGCCGGGGTCGACCGCGTTCGACAGCACGTCCGGCCAGAGCCGGGCGACCGCGAACGCCAGCAGGACGTCGTGCAGCTTGGAGTCCGAGTACGCCTGCGCTCCACGCCACCGCCGCCGTACCCACTGCAGGTCGTCGAGGACGACTTCACCGCCTTCGTGCATGCCGGAGCTGAGGTAGATCAGGCGCTCCGGGCGTTCGATCAGCGCGGTCAGCAGATACGGCGCCAGCGCGTTGATCGCGAACACGTGCTCGAGCCCGTCGACCGTCTCGATCCGCGGCTCCTGGTACCCGACGGCCGCGTTGTGCACGACCACGTCGAACCGCCCGGACGTATTGGCCTGGGCCGCCAGGTCCCGCGTCTGCTCGATGCTCGCGAGATCGCCCACGAGCACCGCCGTCGCGTCCGGCAGCGCTCGGCGCGCGTCGTCGGCGCGCCGTTCGTTGCGCGCGTGGAGCACGACCTCGTGCCCCTGCGCGACAAGTTCCCGCGCCAGCAGCTGCCCGAGGCCGTCGGCCGACCCGGTGATCAGGATGCGTGTCACGACTGGAGTCTCACACCAGGACGTGGCCGCCGTCGACGGACACGATGGAGCCGGTGGCGTAGGGCTGGTCCATCAGGTAGACGTAGGCCGCCGCGATGTCGTCCGGCTCGCCGATGCGGCCGACCGGGAGGTGCTGTGCGGTCTCGTCGTAGTCGATGCCGCCGCGCCACATCGGCGTCCGGACGACGCCGGGCTTGACGGCGTTGACGCGGATCGGCGCGAGTTCGACGGCGAGGGCCCGGGTGAGGGAGTCCATCGCGCCGCAGATGCTCGCGGCGACCGACCAGCCCGGACCCGGCCGGTCGCCGGCGGCGCCGCTCGTGAGGACGATCGAACCTCCCGCCCGGAGCTTCGGCACGGCGGCGCTCACGGCGCCGAGCGCACCGAAGTACCGCAGCTCGAAGGCCTGGCGCGCCTGCGCCAGGTCCATCGAGCCGACCTCGAGGAAGGTCAGCGCCTCGCCGGCGGTGTAGACGAGGTGGTCGAACGGATCGAGCCCGTCGAAGAACGCCCGGACGGCGGCGGCGTCGGTGAGGTCGACCGCTTCGCCGGCGGCCGACGCGGGCAGCGCGCCGAGCGCCGCCTTCACGGACTCGGGGTTGCTCGAGGCAACGATCACGGTGGCGCCCTGGGCGGCGGCCAGCTGTGCGGTGGCCAGGCCGATGCCCGACGTACCGCCGAGGAGGACTACGCGGTGGTCCTGCAGAGTCACGGAACTGCCTTTCGTGGAGAGGAATCTCGCCTCCACGATGCGGCCGCCGGGGCACCGGCGTCCAAGACCTGTTCTGGGCTCTGTAATACCCTGAAGGTATTATGGATCTCGATCTCCGCAAGCTGAGGTACTTCGTCGCTGTCGCCGAGGAACTGCACTTCGGCCGCGCGGCGGAGCGGCTGCACATCGCGCAGCCTGTGCTGTCCCGGCAGATCCGCGCCCTCGAGGACGAGCTCCGGGCCCAGCTGTTCGCCCGGACCCGGCGATCGACCGAGCTGACCGCGGCCGGTCGCCAGTTGCTCGGCGACGCCCGGCCGCTGCTGGCCGCCGCCGAGGGCACCCGGCGCCGGGTGGCGCGGGCCGCGCGCGGTTCGAAGACCTTCACGATCGGATTCATGCCCGGCCTGACCGTGACGGAGGCGGTCCGCGCGTTCGGCGCGCTCCATCCCGAGCTGGAGCTCGAGCTGATCCGCACCACCTGGGACGATCAGGTCGACGTACTGCACGACGGTCGGGTGGACGTGAGCATCGTCCGGCTGCCGATCGACCAGGCCGGCCTCACGGTCCGCCCGCTCTTCGAGGAGCCCCGGGTCGCGACGCTGCCGGCCGGCCACCGTCTGGCCGGCAAACCTGTCATCGACATCACCGACCTCGCCGACGAGCACCTGCTGCAAGACCCGGATGCCGTCCCCGAGTGGCGCGACATCGCCGTCGAGCTCCGCACCCGGACGGCGAGACCGGTCCCGGTCCTGCACAGCGTCGAGGAGAAACTCGAACACGTCGCCGCCGGCCACGGTGTCTCGATCGTCCCGCTGTCCGTCGCGACCTTCTATCAGCGCCCCGACGTCGTCACGGTTCCCGTCGGCAACCTCGCGCCGAACAGCGTCGCCCTGGCCTGGGTCGCGACCCGCCGCTCCCGCCTCCTGCAGGACTTCGCCGGCCTGGCCGCCTCGGTCAGCTGGACTCCGTAGGTCTGCCCGATCGGGTACGGCGTTGTCCGCGCCGGTGTCATGATCGGAAGATGCGGTGGAGCGCGAGCGCCCTTCTGGTGATTGCGTTGGCGGTGGGATGCTCCGGTGGGGGAGAGGTGCCGGCACCTTCGCCGCAAACCCCTGCGCGGACGAGCTTCCCGGATCCCGGGAAACAAGCGCTCGATCCGGCCCGGGCCGCGGCCCTGCAGGAGCTCCTGACGAGATTCATCAAGTACCCGGACAGCCCGTCCGGCTCCCGCGGTGCCACGGCCGCGGTCGTCACCGATCGGTGGACCTGGTCGGGCGCGGCGGGGACGGACGTCAGCGGGACTCCGTTGCGCCCGGACACCGGTATGGCGGTGGCCAGCATCACGAAGACGTTCGTTGCGGCGGAGGTGATGCTGCTCGCGAAGGCCGGGAAGCTCAACCTCGACCTGCCGATCTCGCGCTACGTGCAGCACCGGCTGGCCGCCAACAACGCGACCGTCCGCCAGCACCTGTCGATGACGTCAGGCGTACCGGACTTCCAGCCGGCCGACTTCGGCCGAATGGACAGGGCGATCGCCGCGGCGCCGGGCCGGCACTGGACGATCGCGGAGTCGCTGGACTACTACTCCTCGACGGTGGGCGCGCCGGACGGCACGTTCAGCTACAGCAATCCGAGCTACGCCCTGCTCGGCCTGATGATCGAGAGGATCACCGGGCAGCCGCTCGCCACCGTGCTGCGCCGCGATCTCGCGACCCCGGCCGGGCTGGGGCACGCGGCGTTCCAGGACGGGGAGAAGCCGCAGCCGCCGGTCGTCACCGACGACAACGCCTCGTGCGGCCAACCCGACGGCTACGTACCTTGCCGCGCGTTCGCCAGTTCGGCCGCCGCCTACGGCGGGCTGGCGGCGGACGCCCCGACGATCGCCCGCTGGGGCTACCAGTTGTACGGCGCCCGCGTCCTTCCGGCCGACCTGGTCGGCGAGCTGATCGCGGGCGACGGCGAGTACGGTCTCGGCACCATGCGGTTCACGCGTCAGTTCGGCATCGCGGACGCCTACGGCCACGGCGGCGACATGCCCGACCACAGCAGCCTGCTGGTCGTGATCCCCGAGAAGAAGGTTTCGATCGCCGTGATCCTGGCCGACGGCGGCCGCAACCCCGGCCGGCTGGTGGGCGACCTGACCGAGGCGCTGCAGCCGTTGCTCAGTTGAGGACCCGGTAGCGGATGTGGGTCGCGCGGGGCGTGTCGATCACGCGGACGACCTCGAGCTCGATGCGGTGCGGGAGGACGTCGAACAGCCGCAGACCGCTGCCGAACAGGACCGGCACCTGGCTGAGCTGCAGCTCGTCGAGGACGCCGGCCGCCAGCGCCTGCTGCGCGGTGACCGCGCCGTGCACCAACACGTCCTTGTCGCCGGCAGCCGCCTTCGCCTGCGCCATCGCGGTCTCGATGTCGCCGACGACGTGGACGTTCTCGTAGTCGACCGGTGTGGTGTCGTGGCTGACGACGAAGATCGGTACGCCGTGGTGGTGCCCGCCGTAGTAGTCGACCTGCTCCGCCGTACGGCGGCCGACCAGGACCGCGCCGGTGGCGTTCAGCTCGTCCCAGATCTCGCCGGCCTCGCCGTCCGGGCGGCCGACTTCGCCCGCGTCGTCCAGGTACCACTCGTGCAACCGCATGAAGTCGTCGCCGCCGGGATTGCCGGGCCGGTCGTCCGGTCCCGCGACGTAGCCGTCGGCCGACATCGACATCAACAGCACGGATGAAGACATGAGCGTGCTCCCTCGCTCCGGTGGCGCGGTCGGTCCGCGCCCTGTGCCTTCGCGTCGAAGACGCTACCGCCGATTCGACATCATTCCGCGGCCAGTGTCTCCAGGACGCCGTCGCCGTACTTGGTCAGCTTGTTCTCGCCGATGCCGCTGATCGTGCCCAGCTCGGCCAGCGACGTCGGCCGGTCGGTGGCGATCTGCCGCAGCGTCGCGTCGTGGAAGATCACGTACGCCGGGACGCCCTGCTCCTTGGCCACCGCCGCCCGCCACGCGCGCAACCGCTCGAACACCGGCGCCGCCTCGGGCGCGAGATCGGCGGCGGCCGCCTTCTTGCCGCCGGACGACCTGCTCCTGGAACGCACCCGCTCGGGCTCGCGGCGCATCATCACCTCGCGCCGCCGGCCGAGCACCTCGCCGCTCTCCTCGGTGAGCACGAGCGTGCCGTAGTCGCCCTCGACCGCGAGCAACCGGAGCGCGAGGCACTGCCGGATCACGCCGCGCCACTCGGTGTCCGTCAGCTCGGTGCCGATCCCGAACACGGTCAGCTGGTCGTGCCGGAACTGCTTGACCTTGTCGGTCTCCTTGCCGAGCAGGATGTCGATCAGCTGCCCCGCGCCGAATTTCTGCCCGCGCTCGTGCTGCAGCCGGTACACCGTCGAGAGCAGCTTCTGCGCCGCGATCGTGCCGTCCCAGGACTCCGGCGGGGTCAGGCAGGTGTCGCAGTTCCCGCAGGCGTCGCCTCGCTGGCCGAAGTACGCCAGGAGTTGCGAGCGCCGGCACTGCACGGTCTCGCACAACGCGAGCATCGCGTCGAGATGCGCACTCAGCCGCCGCCGGTGCGCGAGGTCGCCCTCGGACGTGTCGATCATCTTCCGCTGCTGGACGACGTCCTGCAGCCCGTACGCCAGCCAGGCGGTGGACGGCAGGCCGTCACGCCCCGCCCGGCCGGTCTCCTGGTAGTAGCCCTCGACCGACTTCGGCAGGTCGAGGTGCGCGACGAAGCGGACGTCCGGCTTGTCGATCCCCATGCCGAACGCGATCGTGGCCACCACGACCAGTCCGTCCTCGCGCAGGAACCGGGCCTGGTTCGCGGCGCGGGTCCGGCTGTCCAGGCCGGCGTGGTACGGCAGGGCCTCGATCCCGTTCTGGGTCAGGAAGGCGGCGGTCTTCTCGACGCTGTTGCGCGACAGGCAGTACACGATGCCCGCGTCGCCGGCGTGCTCGGTGCGCAGCAGGTCGAGCAGCTGCCGTTGCGGATTGTCCTTCGGGACGATCCGGTACTGGATGTTCGGCCGGTCGAAGCTCGCGACGAAATGCTTCGCGTCGCCGAGCTTCAGCCGGGTCGCGATCTCCTGGTGGGTCGCCTCGGTCGCCGTCGCGGTGAGCGCGATCCGCGGGACGTCGGGCCAGCGCTCGTGCAGCTCGGACAGCATCAGGTAGTCGGGCCGGAAGTCGTGGCCCCACTGCGACACGCAGTGCGCCTCGTCGATCGCGAACAGCGCGATCTTGCCCTGGTCGAGCAGCCGCACGGTCGCTTCCACCCGGAGCCGCTCGGGCGCCAGGTACAGCAGGTCGAGCTCGCCGGCCAGGAACGCCTGCTCGACCTCGCGGCGCTGCTCGAAGTCCTGCGTGGAGTTGAGGAATCCCGCCCGGACGCCGAGCGCGGTGAGCGCGTCCACCTGGTCCTGCATCAACGCGATCAGCGGCGAGATGACCACGCCGACACCGGACCGCACCAGCGACGGGATCTGGTAGCACAGCGACTTGCCGCCGCCGGTCGGCATCAGCACCAGCGCGTCGCCGCCTGCGACGACGGTGTCGATGATGTCGCCCTGCTCGCCGCGGAAGGCGTCGTACCCGAACACCCGCCGGAGGACCTGAAGGGCTTCGGAATCGGGCAACTCGGTCGTCTCACTCACCCCGGCGAGTCTAGTGAGATCGCGCCGACGATGCTGGCGCGATCGCCGGTACCTGTGGATTACCGGACAGATCGGGCAGTTCCTCACGGATCCACTGCCGCGGTGAACAGCCCGCGATCGCGCGGAACTCCCTGGTCAGGTGTGCCTGATCGGCATACCCGGCGGCGGCCGACAGCTCGGCCAGCCGGATCCGCGGCTGCCGGCGGAGTTGTCCGGTGACGCGCTCGAACCGCAGCACGCGGGCCGCGACCTTCGGCGGCAGACCGAACTCCGACGTGAACCGATCAGTGAGATGCCGCCGGCTCCACCCGACCTCGGTCGCCAGCTCCTGGACCCCGATCGAGCCGCTCGCGCCGCACAGTCGCTGCCAGGCCCGGCCGAGCTCGGGCCGGACGGCACCGGGACGGCTCCCGTCGAGCTGCCGCAGCAGCAGGGCCTCGAGCAGGTCGAAGCGCCGCCCCCAACTCGGCGCCTCGCGCAGCTGCTCGGTCAGCTCGCGCGCGGGCCGGCCGAGGACCTCGTCCAGACCGACCACCGTCGAGGCGAGGGCGCCCGGCGGCAGTCCGAGGAGCGCTCGAGCGGCCGGGGGAGTGAGCGAGACCTGCACGCCGGCGCGGCTCGGTGTCTGACCGATGTGGACCGCCCGCGAGTGGAGCCCGCCGACAAGTGCGTCGTACTTGTCCACCGGGCCGCCCGGCCAGGCGACGCCGAGGGGCTCGTCGAGCGTGACGACGAGCGTCAGGTGGCGCGAGGGCAGGCCGCGGTGCAGCGCCGGGGGATCACCGGCGTACGCATATCCGCTGATGTCGGGCACGAAGGGGCGCAGCGCGGGGTGCGCCGCGCGCGTGTGATGGCCGAGTCCTGCCATGCGTCCAGGCTAAGACCGTCCACCGACAAGAACCGCGGCTCCAGAATCCGGGACCCGCATACCGTCATTCGGACGGGCGTGGCACTATCGGGAGATACGCCACACCTAGCTAGGAGATGTTCGTCGTGCCTGCTCTGAGGTCCCGCACTGTCACCCACGGCCGCAACATGGCGGGCGCCCGCGCGCTCATGCAGGCCTCCGGGGTAGCCCGCGAGGACTTCGGGAAGCCGATCATCGCGGTGGCGAACAGCTTCACCGAGTTCGTGCCCGGCCACACCCACCTGGCCCCGGTCGGCCGGATCGTCTCCGAGGCGATCCACGCGGCCGGCGGGATCGCGCGCGAGTTCAACACCATCGCCGTCGACGACGGGATCGCGATGGGCCACGGCGGCATGCTCTACAGCCTGCCGTCGCGGGACCTGATCGCCGACTCGGTCGAGTACATGGTCGAGGCGCACTGCGCGGACGCGCTGGTCTGTATCTCCAACTGCGACAAGATCACCCCGGGCATGCTGATGGCCGCGCTCCGGCTGAACATCCCGACCGTGTTCGTCTCCGGCGGCCCGATGGAGGCCGGCCGCGCGACGCTGGTCGACGGGACGGTCCGCAAGCTCGACCTGATCGACGCGATGTCCGAGGCCGTCAACGAGAACGTCTCCGACGCCGACATCCTGCGGATCGAGGAGAACGCCTGCCCGACCTGCGGTTCCTGTTCCGGCATGTTCACCGCGAACTCGATGAACTGCCTGACCGAGGCGATCGGCCTGTCGCTGCCCGGCAACGGGTCGGTGCTGGCCACCCACACCGCCCGCCGCGCGCTGTACGAGAAGGCGGGCGAGACCGTCGTCGGGCTGGCCCACCGGTACTACGACAACGACGACGCGACCGTGCTGCCGCGCTCGATCGCGTCGAAGGAGGCGTTCGGCAACGCGATGGCGCTGGACATCGCGATGGGCGGCTCGACGAACACGATCCTGCACCTGCTGGCCGCCGCGCAGGAGGCCGAGGTCGGCTTCGACCTCGACGACATCAACGCGGTCTCGCGCCGCGTCCCGTGCCTGGCGAAGGTCGCGCCGAACGTCGCGCCGCAGGGCACGTACTACATGGAGGACGTGCACCGCGCCGGCGGCATCCCCGCCATCCTCGGCGAGCTGCACCGGGCCGGCCTGCTGAACCAGAACGTCCACACCGTGCACAGCGACTCGATCGACGAGTGGCTGAAGACCTGGGACCTGCGCGGCGGTTCGCCGTCGCCGGAGGCCGTCGAGCTGTGGCACGCGGCGCCGGGCTGCAAGCGGTCGGCGCAGGCGTTCTCGCAGTCCGAGCGGTGGGAGACGCTGGACACCGACGCCGCGAACGGGTGCATCCGGGACCGCGAGCACGCCTACTCCAAGGACGGCGGCCTGGCCGTGCTGAAGGGCAACCTGGCCGTCGACGGCTGCGTGGTGAAGACGGCTGGCGTGGACGAGTCGATCTGGACGTTCGAGGGCCCCGCGGTGGTGTGCGAGTCGCAGGAGCAGGCCGTCGAGAAGATCCTCGCCAAGCAGATCCAGCCCGGCGACGTCATCGTGATCCGGTACGAGGGCCCCAAGGGCGGGCCGGGGATGCAGGAGATGCTGTACCCGACCTCGTACCTGAAGGGCCGCGGCCTCGGCAAGGTCTGCGCCCTGATCACCGACGGCCGCTTCTCCGGCGGTACGTCGGGACTCTCGATCGGCCACGTCTCGCCCGAGGCGGCGTCCGGCGGGACGATCGCCCTGGTCGAGGACGGCGACCGGATCCGCATCGACATCCCGAACCGGTCGATCGAGCTGCTGGTCGCGGACGACGAGCTGGCCGCCCGCAAGGCCGCCCTGAACGGCGTCTACGCCCCGAAGGCCCGCGACCGCAAGGTCTCCACCGCCCTCCGCGCCTACGCCGCCATGGCCACCAGCGCCGACAAGGGCGCCGTCCGCGACATCAGCAAGCTCGGCTGAGCAGCCGCTTGATCTCGAGCGGCTTGAGATCGGCCGCCGAAAGGTCCCCCAGCGGCAGCCAGGCCGGCTCGTAACGGTTGGTGGGGGAGTCGGCCTCGGCCTCCTCCCCGCCCAGCACCGGCTCGCCCGCAGGTGCGTCGACGCGGAAGTAGTGCTCGACGCGCCCGGCGTTCGACAGCGTCAGCAGGTGTTCCCCGACGGTGCCGTGCAGCCCGGTCTCCTCCTGGAGCTCCCGCACGCACGCCGCCTCGGGTGTTTCGCCGGGCTCGACACCGCCGCCGGGCAGGGTGACGTACGCCGTACCGTGCTTCCGCCGGTGGATCACCAGGAGTCGCTCGTCGCGGACGATCACGGCGACGGCTCGGTCCTTCACAGTAGGGCTTCGAGGTCGAAGGCGAGGCTGATTGCCTCGGCCAGGGCTGGTTCCTGGTCGGGGTGGAGGTGGCCGATCAGGCGGCCGAGCTGGGCCTTCGGGATGGTTTGGATGTTGTCGCAGGATATCGCGCTGGCGTGGTCGAGGCCGTTCTCGGGGCCGACTCGGACCTCGGTGGACAGGCCGCGGATCGTGCTGGTGATCGGGGCGACCGTCACGTTGGTGAGGCGCGGGCGGATCAGTTCGCGGGTGAGCACCACCACGGGGCGCGGCTTGTCGAGCCGCGCGATGTGGATCGGGCGCATCAGTCGAGGTCGCTGAGCACGGTCCCGGCGGCCGCGGGGGCGAGACCCTCGAGGTCCGGGTAGTCGCCGTACTCGGTCAGGATGGCGAGGTCGCGCGCGGCCAGCTCGCGGCGGCGCTCACGCTCCATCGCCCGGGCGACCACGGACGCCCGGCTGGTCGCCTTGTCGGCGGCGACCAGTTCGTCCATGAAGTCGACCAGCTCGTCCGGCAACCGCACGGTGATCTGCTTGCTCATACCAAAACCATACCGCCTCGGGATTCAATCCGGTAGCGCGTCAGTTGGGGGAGAGGGCGGACCAGCTGATCAGGTCCGTGGCAGGCAGGGACGGGAGGGCGGCGATGGCGGACAGCTCGGTGTCGATCAGGCCGACGAGTTGCGCGAGGCGGGTCGTGACGTCCTCGGCCTCGAGGAGCTTCTGGCGGTCCGGTGTCATCAGCTTCATCGCGGCCGACATCAGGTAGGACAGCGTGCCCGGATCGTCGGGGAGGTCGCCGAGGTGCAGGCCCGGGCGGCTGATCTCGCTGACCGCCGCGGCGTACCTGCGGAAGCGTTCCAGCGCGACCGTCGCCGTCCCCAACGGGTCGTCGCCGAGGTCGTCGGGCAGCCACTCGACGTCCGCGACCAGGTAGTCGCCGGTGCCGTCCAGCTCGGTCACCTTGAACCGCCGGTTCCCGGTCAGGGTCACCTCGATCGGACCCTCGTCGTCGGCGTCCACCGCGATCTCGGAGATCGTCGCCGCGCAACCCGTCCCGTACAGCGACCGGAAGACCCGCTCACCCAGCTCGTACCCGTCCCGGACCGCGAGCGCGCCGCAGATCAGCTCGCCGCCGTTCTCGACCAGGTCCCGGACCACCGCGCGGCCCTGCACGTCGGTGACCGGAATCGAGACCACCAGGCCGGGAAAGATCACCGTGTCGACAGTGAGCAACGGCAGGCGGGAGTCCATGCCGACGAGCCTAGGGCATCGCTGCCCCTGATCACCTGTGGTGACCGGCCGGCCTGTGGATATGGCGTCGGGGGTGCGGGGCGTGACCACTAGACTGACCCCCATGATTCGCCGCGTCGACCTGCGGGGCCGAGTGGCGGCCGGAGAGGTCTTCGACCTCCAAGCCGAAGTGATTGCCCTCGTTCCCCGAGCCGTGTTCGACGTCGAGAAGGCTCTCGACGTCGTCCGACCCATCTGCCTGGACGTCCGCCATCGGGGCCTCCAGGCCATCCGGGAGTACGGCGAGAGGTTCGACCATGTCCGGGTCGAGGACATCCGGGTCCCGGCCGCGGCGCTGAAGTCCGCGCTGGAGGAGCTCGACCCGCAGGTGCGCCGCGCCTTCGAGGAGTCGATCCGCCGGGTCCGCGAGGTCAGCCAGGACGAGCTCACGGCTGATGTCGTCTCTGAGCCTGCACCGGGCGGGCGGGTGACGCAGCGGTTCGTCCCGGTCCAGCGCGTGGGGCTCTACGTTCCCGGCGGCCGCGCGCCGCTGGCGTCGAGCGTCGTGATGAACGTGGTGCCGGCCCAGGTCGCCGGTGTGCCGTCGCTGGCCGTCGCCTCGCCTCCGCAGAAGGAATTCGGCGGCCTGCCGCACCCGACAGTGCTCGCGGTGTGCGCGCTGCTCGGGATCGACGAGGTGTATGCGATGGGCGGCGCCCAGGCGATCGCCGGTTTCGCGTACGGCTTCGAGGGATGCAAGAAGGTCAACCTGATCACGGGTCCGGGCAACATCTACGTCGTCGCGGCCAAGCGCAACCTGCTCGGTGAGGTCGGCATCGACTCCGAGGCCGGACCGACCGAGATCGCGGTCCTGGCCGACGCGACCGCTGACCCCAAGCACGTCGCCGCCGACCTGATCAGCCAGGCCGAGCACGACCCGATGGCGGCCAGTGTGCTGGTCACCCCGAGCGAGTCGCTCGCCGAGGCGGTCGAGGCCGAGCTGCCGCCGCAGGTCGCGCAGACCAGGCACCGGGAGCGGGTCACCGAGGCGCTGTCCGGGCAGCAGTCCGCGATCGTGCTCGTCGACGACCTCGAGCAGGGCACCGCGGTCGTCGACGCCTATGCCGCCGAGCACCTGGAGATCCAGACCGCGGACGCCGAGGAGCGGGCCGGCCTGATCACCAACGCCGGCGCGATCTTCGTCGGCAGCTGGTCGCCGGTCTCGCTCGGCGACTACTGCGCCGGGTCGAACCACGTGCTCCCGACGGCCGGCTGCGCGTGCCACTCGTCCGGCCTGTCGGTGCGCAGCTTCCTCAAGGCGGTGCACGTCGTGAACTACTCGCGCGACGCGCTGCGCGAGGTCGCCGGGCACGTGGTCACGCTTGCCGCCGCCGAGGACCTGCCCGGCCACGGCGCCGCGGTCTCCGTCCGATTCCCCGAGGAGCAGTGATGGGCCGCTTCGACGGGCTGCCGATCCGCGAGGAGCTCAAGAGCTTCGAGCCGTACGGCGCCCCGCAGCTCGACGTCCCGGTGCTGCTGAACGTCAACGAGAACCCGTATCCGGCGAGCGAGGCGACCGTCGCCGACATCGCCGCCGCGGTGACCGAGGCCGCCCGCGGCATGAACCGGTACCCGGACCGCGAGTTCCTCGGCCTGCGCGCGGACCTCGCGGCGTACCTGGCCCGGGAGTCCGGCGCACACCTGGAGCCCGAGCAGCTCTGGGCCGCGAACGGGTCCAACGAGGTGATGCTGCACGTCCTGCAGGCCTTCGGCGGCCCGGGCCGGACGGCGTTGTCGTTCGCGCCGACCTACTCGATGTACCCCGAGTACGCGCGGGACACGAACACGGCGTGGGTCACCGGCCGCCGGGCCGAGGACTTCACGCTCGACCGGAGCAAGGCGATCGCCGCGATCTCCCGGCACCGCCCGTCGGTCGTGCTGCTCGCCTCGCCGAACAACCCGACCGGGACGGCGCTGCCGATCGACGTGACCGAGGCGATCGTCGCGCACGCTGCCGCGCACGGCGCGGTCGTGGTGGTCGACGAGGCGTATGCCGAGTTCCGCCGCACGGGGACGCCCAGCGCGGTCAGCCTGCTGCCGTCGTACCCGAATCTCGCCGTCGCGCGGACGATGTCGAAGGCGTTCGCGATGGCCGGCGGCCGGGTCGGGTACCTTGCCGCGAGCAAGCAGTTCGTGGACGCGCTGCGGATCGTCCGGCTGCCGTACCACCTGTCCGCCGTGACCCAGGCGGTCGCGCGCGCCGCCCTGCGGCACTCCGACGAGCTGCTCGGCCGGGTCGAGCAGTTGCGCGTCGAGCGCGACGAGACCGTCGACTGGCTGCGGTCCCTCGGGCTGCGTGCGGTCGACTCGGACGCCAACTTCGTCCTGTTCGGCACGTTCGCGGACCGGCACGCGGTCTGGCAGGCGCTGCTCGACGACGGCGTCCTGATCCGGGAGACCGGCCCGGACGGCTGGCTGCGGGTGTCGATCGGCACCGGCGAGGAGATGGCCGCGTTCCGCGCCTCGCTGGAGCGCATCCTGAAGACTGACACGGGAAGGCTGACATGAGCCGCACTGCGCGGATTGATCGTGAGACGAGCGAGTCCAAGGTCCTCGTCGAGCTGAACCTCGACGGCGAGGGCCGGGCGGACATCTCCACCGGGGTCGGCTTCTACGACCACATGCTCAACGCGCTCGCCAAGCACGCGCTGCTCGACCTGCACGTGAACACGGTCGGCGACCTGGAGATCGACGCGCACCACACGGTCGAGGACACCGCGATCGGGATCGGGCAGGCGCTCAAGGAGGCCCTCGGCGACAAGCGCGGGATCCGCCGCTTCGGCGACGCGACCGTCCCGCTCGACGAGGCGCTGGTGCACTGCACCGTCGACCTGTCCGGCCGTCCGTACTGCGTGCACACCGGCGAGCCGGACGGGCAGGTGTATGCGGTCATCGGCGGCGACTACGCCGGTTCGCTGACCCAGCACGTCTTCGAGACGCTGGCCTTCAACGCCGCGATCTGCGTGCACATCCGGGTGCTGTCCGGACGCGACCCGCACCACATCGTCGAGGCGCAGTTCAAGGCCTTCGCCCGCGCGCTCCGGGCCGCCGCCGAGCTCGACCCGCGGCAGCCGGGCATCCCGTCCACCAAGGGTGCTCTGTGAGCAAGAAGGTCGTGCTCCTGGACTACGGCTCGGGCAACATCCGGTCGGGGGAGCGCGCGCTGCGGCGGGTCGGCGCGGACGTCACCGTGACCGCGGACTTCGACGCGGCGTGCCAGGCCGACGGTCTGCTGGTGCCCGGTGTCGGTGCCTTCGAGGCGTGTATGACCGGGCTGAAGGCGGTCCGCGGCGATGTCGCGGTCGACCGGCGGCTGACCGGCGGCCGTCCGGTGCTCGGGATCTGCGTCGGCATGCAGATCCTGTTCACCCGCGGCATCGAGCACGGCGTCGAGACCGAGGGCTGCGAGCAGTGGCCCGGCACCGTCGAGCGCCTGCAGCCGGTGGACGGCGAGCCGGTTCCGCACATGGGCTGGAACACGGTCGACGTACCGTCCGGCACGACGCTCTTCGACGGGCTGGAGAAGGAGCGGTTCTACTTCGTGCACTCGTACGGCGTGCGGAGCTGGGAGCTGACCGACACTCGCGAGTCCGTCACGCCGCGCGTCACCTGGACGACGTACGGCGGGGACAGGTTCGTCGCCGCGGTCGAGAACGGGCCGCTCTCGGCCACCCAGTTCCACCCGGAGAAGTCCGGCGACGCCGGCGCGACCTTACTGGAGAACTGGGTCCGCTCACTGTGAATGAGTGACACGCGTTCACTTGCCGTTGGGTTGTTGTTTACCGTACGTTCACTGGTCACCACTGCTTGTCGTCGAGCTAGGGAGACCGCCTCATGACCAGTTCTTTGTCCAGGCGTCAGTTCGTCGGCCGTGCGGCCGCGGCGGGTGTCGCGGTCAGTGTGGCCGGTTCGGTCGACGCGCTGTACACGGCGCAGCCGGCACTCGGTACGTCCGGTCCGAAGATCGGTTACGGCCCGCTGATCGAGGACCCGGACGGCATGCTCGACCTGCCGCGCGGCTTCAGCTACAAGATCCTGTCCCGCGAGGGCACCGTCCGGCCGGACGGGCTGCAGACGCCGAGCCGGTTCGACGGAATGGGCACGTTCCCGGACCGTGACGGCGGCAACCGGCTGGTCCGCAACCACGAGTGCAGCCCCACCGCCAAGATCAAGGTCGTCGCGCCCGCCGAGCGGACGTACGACCCGGCCGCGGCCGGCGGCACGAGCACGCTCGTCGTGAACCGGCACAACCAGGCCGTCCAGGAGTTCGTCAGCCTCGGCGGGTCCGCGATCAACTGCTCCGGCGGGATCACGCCGTGGCGCACCTGGCTGACCTGCGAGGAGACCGAACTCAAGGCCGGGCAGAGCGGCTACACCAAGGACCACGGGTTCATCTTCGAGGTCGACCCGTACGATGACCGGCGCAACGTCGGCCCGGTCCCGCTGACCGCGATGGGCCGGTTCCAGCACGAGGCGGTGGCGATCGATCCGGCCACCGGGATCGTGTACGAGACCGAGGACGCGTTCGTGGCCCCGCTCGGCGGGTTCTACCGGTTCCTGCCGAACCGGCCGCGCGGCGGCTGGGGCAGCCTGCGGGCCGGCGGGGAACTGCAGGCGATGCACATCCCGGACCTGCCGGACCTGTCCGTCGTACAGGAAGCGGGCACCGAGTTCCACGGAGTGCAATGGGTCAAGGTCCCGGATCCGCTCGCCACCGCCGAGTCGGTCCGCGCGCAGGACTACGCCAAGCCGATCACCGGCGGCTACAAGCTCGAGGGCTGCTGGTGGGGTGCGCTGGACCGCTGCGTGTACTTCGTCTCGTCCTTCGCGCGTACCGAGCTCGGCCCGAAGATCGACCACGACGGCCAGGTGTGGCGGTACGACCCGCGGAAGGGGACGCTACGGCTGATGGTGATCTTCACCCGCCCGAAGCCCGGGTCCGACGACCCGGAGTTCGATGCCCCCGACAACATCACGATGTCGCCGTACGGCGGGCTGATGATGTGTGAGGACGGCCTGGGGGAGCAGCACATCCTCGGCACCACCGAGGACGGCGAGGTCTTCAAGTTCGCCCGCAACCGGGTCAACAACGGCACCCCGGGGGACCCGGAGTACGGCGAACTGGCCGGCGCCGGCTTCTCCGCCGACGGCCGGACGATGTTCTTCAACGTCTACAACCCCGGCATCACGTACGCGATCACCGGCCCCTGGCGCCGGCGGCGCTGAGCTTCTCCTCGCGTGTTGGGGGTTGTTCGTCGGTATGACAGCGAAGAACCCCCGACACGGGCGGATATCCACTCATGTGTGGACGAGCGGCGCGGGTTACTGGGTTGCGCCGGGGAAGGCGAGCGGCGCGCCGCCCCAGGTGAGCTGGCTACTCGCGGCGGCCAGCAGGCTCTCGATCGCGAACGTACGGACCGCCGGTTGTTCGGCGGCCTCGACGAGGTCGCCGTACACCGCAGCGATCCGCTGCTCGATCACCAGGATCAGCCCGCTCGCGGTGGCGGTGTTGACGACCGCCCGGGGGAGGTCGTACGCCGGTTCGGCCGCGACCGGGGTCTCGCCGGCGGCGACCAGCAGCGCGCTGAGCCGGTCGCGGTTGTCGCGGTGGCGTTCGAACGTCTCGTTCGCCGCCCGGAACCGGGCCCCGCTGAGCTTGCCCCCGGCCACGCCGACGCCGTACAGCGCCGCGTGCTCACCCGCGAGGGCCGCCTGGAGAGCCTCAACCTGGTTCACGCGTTGTCCTTCTTCTTGGCGGGGGCCAGGGTCGTGCCCAACTGGGTCTCGGCGGCGGCGATCTCGGCGAGCAGGCGAGCGGGCGCGCCGGACAGCTTGGCCGCGGCGGCCGCGTGGGCGACGGCGGCGGCTTTCTCCTGCTTCGAGATCGCGGCCAGCGCAGCCTGCGAACTCGCCGGGACCGCGGTCTTCGTCGCCTGCGCGGCCACGCCCTGGGTCTCCTTGAGCTTCGCCAGGTGGCTCACGTGGTACTTCGCCCCGGCGGCGAGCTGGGCCCGCAGCGCGGGGAACCGGCGGGTCGAGGTTGCGTAGAGCTGGGACAATTGAGTCACCAGGGTCGCAGCGCCGCTGAGAGCCGCGACGACCGCTGGATCGACGGTTGGCGTCTCCTCCGCCGGTCCCTGCGACGTCGACGGCTTACCGTTCACGGCACCCGGCGTACCGGCCCCGGCGGCAGGGTCGTCCTTGCATCCGCTCAGCGCGACCGCGCCCGGGACGAGGGCGGCGGTCACGACGACGGTACGTCGGCTCAGGCGGCGATCGGGCACGGCGGAACGATACCCGGTCGCGCGCCCACGACCGGCCGGGGACGAGGCGGTGACCGGGATCGGAGGGCGGGCCGGATATGGTGGGCTACTGCCCTTGGCGCGACCGCCGGGGCGGCAACGGGTGCACAACTGGAGAGAGAGGCAGGTCAAACTGTGAGCCGACGGACTGACCACACGGACACCACGAGCCTCGAGAACTTCCTGCGGCCGATCGTCGAGCAGTTCGGCTGCGACCTGGAGGCCGCGGACATCAGCCCGGCCGGACGCCGCCGCCTGCTGCGCGTCCTGGTCGACCGGGACGGCGGCATCAGTCTCGACGACGTCGCCGAGGTCACCCGGGCCGTCTCCAAAGCGCTCGACGCCGACGACATCATGGGCGAGGGCGCCTACACGCTGGAGGTCTCCAGCCCCGGCGTCGACCGCCCGCTCACCCTGCCCCGGCACTGGCGCCGCAACACCGGCCGGCTGGTCGCGGTCACGCTGACCGCGGGCGGCAAAGTGACCGGCCGGATCAAGTCCGTCTCCGACGAGGCGGCCGAACTGGACGTCGACGGCAAGCGGCAGAGCGTCGCGTACGCCGACGTGGCCAAGGCCAAGGTCCAGATCGAGTTCAACCGGGCTGCCGGCAACGACACTGAGCCATCTTCTGTTGATGGAGAAACACCTGCCGACGGCACGGTGGAGGAGAACTGACATGGACATCGACATGGCCGTGCTGCGGTCGCTGGAACGGGAGAAGGACATCTCCCTGGACGTGGTCGTCGAGGCGATCGAGCAGGCGCTGCTGGTCGCGTACCACCGCACCGAGGGCGCGCAGCAGCACGCCCGCGCCGAGCTGGACCGCAAGACCGGGCACGTGACCGTCTTCGCCCGCGAGCTCGCCGAGGACGGCACGCTGGCCCGGGAGTACGACGACACTCCGGCCGACTTCGGCCGGATCGCGGCCACCACGGCCAAGCAGATCATCCTGCAGCGGCTGCGCGACGCCGAGGACGAGGTCCGGTACGGCGAGTTCTCCGGCAAGGAGGGCGACATCGTCTCCGGCGTCGTCCAGCAGGGCCGCGACCCGCGCTCGGTGATGGTCGACCTCGGCAAGATCGAGGCCGTGCTGCCGGCGCCCGAGCAGGTGCCGGGGGAGAAGTACGAGCACGGCTCCCGCCTGCGGGTGTACGTCGTCGGCGTCCGGAAGGGCTTCAAGGGCCCGCAGATCACCGTCAGCCGGACCCACCCGAACCTGGTGAAGAAGCTGTTCGCGCTGGAGGTCCCGGAGATCGCCGACGGCACCGTCGAGATCACCGCGATCGCCCGTGAGGCTGGTCACCGGACCAAGATCGCGGTCCGGACTCTGAACCCGTCGGTGAACGGCAAGGGCGCCTGCATCGGGCCGATGGGCCAGCGGGTGCGCAACATCATGCACGAGCTGCACGGTGAGAAGATCGACATCATCGACCACAGCGACGATCCGGCGACGTTCGTCGGGAATGCGCTGTCCCCGGCGCAGGTTACGTCTGTGGAGGTCGTCGACGCCGCGGCCCGTGCCGCGCGCGTCGTCGTACCGGACTACCAGCTCTCGCTCGCGATCGGCAAGGAGGGGCAGAACGCCCGCCTGGCCGCCCGCCTCACCGGCTGGCGGATCGACATCCGGCCGGATACCGATGTGACTGCCGAGAGCGAGAAGGTAGACTGATCTCTCGGTCGGTCGACTGAGTCGCAACCACACCCATGGAACACGTGACAGAGACCGCAGACGCGCGCCCAGGACTGAGTAAGTCTGATAAGGCCCGGGAGCGCACCTGCATCGGGTGCCGGAAGCGATCCGGTCCGGCTGACCTGCTGCGGATGACGGTTTCCGGAGGACTCGTCCTTCCGGATCCCGGGCACCGGGCACCCGGACGCGGGGCGCACCTGCACCCCACGACCGAGTGCTTCGACCTCGCCGTCCGGCGCAAGGCGTTCCCACGGGCCTTCCGGGTCCCGGGGCCGCTCGACGTGACCGGGCTGCGGGACCACGTCGCGCAGCGTGATAAGTAAGAAGCAGTGCAAATGGCGGCCGGCAGGCCGTCCGCGGCGGTCCGACCGGATCGTCCGTGACCGACATGAAGGCGGGTCATCGACTCATGACCACTCGATGAGTGTCTACCGATGAGTGCAAAGCGATGAGCACGTACGTCAACTAACGGTCCGCGCCCAGGCTCGGACCAGAGGGAGAGTAGTGGCAAAGGTCCGGGTCTACGAGCTCGCGAAGGAGCTCGGAGTTACCAGCAAGGTCGTTCTGACCAGACTGAACGACATGGGCGAGTTCGTCCGATCGGCATCCTCGACCATCGAGGCACCTGTCGTTCGGCGGTTGGCGGAGGAGTTCGAGAAGAACCCGCCGAAGAAGCGTGCGGCCAAGAAGGCCGCCGCGAGCACGTCTGCCGCGCCGCAGGCGACCGCACCGGTCGCGCCGGCGCCGAAGCCGGCCCAGCCGGCTACCCCGAAGGCTCCGGCCGAGCGCCCCGCGCCGGCCGCTGAGGTGCGCACCGAGCCGGCTCCGGCCGCCGAGGCGCCCGCGGCCGAGGCCGCGCCGGTCAAGTCCGTTCCGGCCCCGGGTGCCAAGCCGGGTCCGCGTCCGGGCCCGAAGCCGGGTCCGCGCCAGGAGACCGCTCCGGTGGAGCCGGCTGCCGCCGCGTCCGCTCCGGCCGAGTCCGCTCCGGCGGCGAAGGCGGAGACCCCGGCGGCCCCGTCGTTCGAGGCTCCGGCCGCGCAGGCGGCTCCGGCCCCGGCGCCGGCTCCGCGCCGGACCGGCGGCGACTCCGCGGCCCGTCCGGGTCCGCGTCCGGCCGCGCCGGGTGCGACCCCGCGTCCGGGCGGTCAGGGTTCCGGCCCGCGTCCGGGTGGTTCGGGCGGTCCGGGTGCCGGTCCGCGTCCGGGTGCGCCCCGTCCGGGTGCCCCGCGTCCCGGTGCGCCCCGTCCGGGCGGCCAGGGTGGCGGCGGCCCGCGTCCGGGTGCTCCGCGTCCGGGCAACAACCCGTTCAGCTCGACCCAGGGCATGCAGCGCGGTGGACCGCGCCCCGGCCCGGGTGGTGGCGGCGGCGACCGGCAGGGCGCTCCGAGCCCGGCCGGGATGGCTCCGCGTCCGCCGCAGGGTCGCGGCGGTGAGCGTGGCGGCGAGCGCGGCGGCAGCGACCGCCCGCGTTCGGGTGGTG
Organism: Kribbella sp. NPDC003505; assembly: GCF_040610875.1. Taxonomy (NCBI): domain Bacteria; kingdom Bacillati; phylum Actinomycetota; class Actinomycetes; order Propionibacteriales; family Kribbellaceae; genus Kribbella; species Kribbella sp. NPDC003505. The sequence goes on from NZ_JBEXNA010000002.1 coordinate 159,549, forward strand.
TGCCGGGCGCCCCGCGTCCGAACCCGGCGATGATGCCGAAGTCCTCGGCCGGCACGTTCACCGGTCGTCCCGGTGGCGGCTCCGGCGGTCCCGGCGGTGGCGGCCGCGGTCGTCCCGGCGGCGGTCCGGGTGCCGGTCCGCGCAGCGGTGGCGGCGGTGGCGGCGGTTTCCGTCCGGGTGGCGGCGGCCCCAGCGGCCCGCCCGGTGGCGGCGGTGGCCGTCCGGGTCCGGGCAACCGCGGCCGTGGCGGCACGCAGGGCGCCTTCGGGCGTCCGGGCGGCCCGGCGCGGCGTGGCCGCAAGTCGAAGCGGGCCAAGCGCCAGGAATTCGACAACATGCAGGCTCCGGCCGTCGGCGGCGTGCGGGTCAAGCACGGTGACGGCGAGGTCGTGAAGCTGCCTCGCGGCGCGTCCCTGACGGACTTCGCCGAGAAGGTCGGCGTCGACCCGGCGTCGCTGGTCCAGGTGCTGTTCCACCTCGGTGAGATGGTGACCGCGACCCAGTCGGTGAACGAGGAGACGCTCGAGCTGCTCGGCACCGAGCTGAACTACGACGTCCAGATCGTCTCGCCGGAGGACGAGGACCGCGAGCTGCTGCAGTCCTTCGACATCGAGTTCGGCAACGACGAGGGCGACGAGGGCGACCTGGCTCCGCGGCCGCCGGTGGTGACCGTCATGGGTCACGTCGACCACGGTAAGACGAAGCTGCTGGACGCGATCCGGATGGCGAACGTCGTGGCCGACGAGGCCGGCGGTATCACCCAGCACATCGGTGCGTACCAGGTGACCACCGAGGTCGACGGCGAGCAGCGGGCGATCACCTTCGTCGACACCCCGGGTCACGAGGCGTTCACCGCCATGCGTGCCCGTGGTGCGCAGGCCACCGACATCGTCATCCTGGTGGTCGCGGCCGACGACGGCGTGATGCCGCAGACGATCGAGGCGCTGAACCACGCCCGCGCGGCGGGTGTCCCGATCGTGGTCGCGGTGAACAAGATCGACGTCCCGGCGGCGGACCCGGCCAAGGTGCGCGGTCAGCTGACCGAGTACGGCCTGGTGCCCGAGGAGTACGGCGGCGACACGATGTTCGTCGACGTCTCGGCGAAGTCCCGGATCAACATCGACGGCCTGCTCGAGGGCGTCGTGCTGACCGCGGACGCGGCGCTGGACCTGCGGGCCAACCCGCACATGCACGCCGAGGGCATCGCGATCGAGGCGAACCTCGACAAGGGCCGTGGTCCGGTGGCGACCGTGCTCGTGCAGCGCGGCACGCTCCGGGTCGGCGACTCGATGGTGGTCGGCCCGGCGTACGGCCGGGTCCGGGCCATGCTCGACGAGCACGGCAACAACGTCGAGGAGGCGACCCCGTCGCGTCCGGTCCTGGTGCTCGGTCTGACCGCGGTGCCGGGGGCGGGTGACAAGTTCCTGGTGGTCGACGACGACCGCCGCGCGCGGCAGATCGCCGAGAAGCGGGAAGCCCGTGCCCGGGCGGCCGCCAACGCCAAGCGTCGCGTTCGCCGGACCCTCGAGGACTTCATGGCCTCGATGGAGAAGGGCGAGACCCAGGAGCTGCTGCTGATCCTGAAGGGCGACGTGTCCGGTTCGGTCGAGGCGCTGGAAGACGCGCTGGTCCGGATCGAGGTCGGCGACGAGGTCAGCTTGCGGATCATCGACCGCGGTGTCGGTGCGATCAACGAGAACGACGTCAACCTGGCCATCGCGTCGAACGCCGTCATCATCGGCTTCAACGTGCGGCCGGCGGGCAAGGCCGGTGACCTGGCCGAGCGCGAGGGCGTGGATGTCCGGTACTACTCGGTCATCTACTCGGCGATCGACGACATCGAGGCCGCGCTGAAGGGCATGCTGAAGCCGATCTACGAGGAGGTCACCCTCGGCCAGGCGGAGATCCGCGAGATCTTCCGCTCCTCGAAGGTGGGCAACATCGCCGGTTGCTGGGTGACCAGCGGCCTGATCAAGCGCAACGCGAAGATCCGGTTGATCCGGGACGGCTCGGTCGTCCTCGACAACACCGAGCTGTCGTCGCTGAAGAGGTTCAAGGACGACGCGTCCGAGGTCCGCGAGGGCTTCGAGTGCGGTCTGACCATCAACAACTTCAACGACATCAAGATCGGCGACGTCGTCGAGGCGTTCGAGCTCCGCGAGAAGCCGCGCAGCTGACGGTGCAATGACAGTAGGCGGTGACCCGGCGCGGGTCACCGAGGAGTAGCGTCCGGAGAGACTGCGGTCTCTCCGGACGTTGTTCATGAATGAGGGAGTGAGCCCTGATGGGTGAAGCAAGGGCGAAGCAGCTGGCCGACCGGATCCAGGTGCTCGTCGCGGAGCTGCTGGAGCGCCGGGTCAAGGACCCGCGGCTCGGGTTCGTCACGGTCACCGACGCCCGGCTGACCGGTGACCTGCGCGAGGCCAGCATCTTCTACACGGTGTACGGCGACGAGCAGGCGCGGGCGAACACCGCGGCCGCGCTGGAGTCGGCGCGCGGCCTGATCCGCAGCGAGGTCGGCAAGGCGCTCGGGCTGCGGCACACGCCGAGCGTGGCGTTCTTCCTGGACGCCGTCCCGGAGACCGCGGGGCACATCGAGGAGCTGCTCGAGAAGGCCCGGATGGCCGACGCCGAGGTGGCCAAGGCCGCCGCGGGCGCGAAGCCGGCCGGTGACGCCGACCCGTACAAGCACAAGGACGACGACGAGGACGAGCAGGACTGAGGCCGGCGTTGAGCTCTGAGTTCACGGCGGCGTCGGACGGGATCGTGGTCGTCGACAAGCCGGCCGGGATGACGTCGCACACCGTCGTCGCCCGGATCCGCCGGCTGGCGGGCACCCGGAAGGTCGGTCACGCCGGCACGCTGGACCCGATGGCGACCGGCGTCCTGGTCGTCGGCCTGAACCGGGCGACCCGGCTGCTCGGCCACCTGCAGTTGGCCGACAAGTCGTACGACGCGACGATCCGGCTCGGCGCCACCACGACGACCGACGACGCGGAGGGCGAGATCCTCAGCACCGCCGCGGTCGACGGCGTGACGGCCGAGGCGATCTCGGCGGCCGTCGCGGCGTACCGCGGGGAGATCTCGCAGGTGCCGTCGAAGGTGTCCGCGATCAAGGTCGACGGGAAGCGGGCGTACGAGCGGGTGCGGGCCGGCGAGGAGATCGCGCTCAAGGCGCGCGCGGTGACCGTCTCGCGGTACGACGTGCTGGACGTGCGGGTCGCACCGGACGGGATCGACGTCGACGTGTCGGTGGACTGCTCCAGCGGGACGTACATCCGCGCGCTCGCGCGGGACCTGGGCGCGGACCTCGGCGTCGGCGGTCACCTGACCGCGCTGCGGCGTACCCGGGTCGGCTCGTTCGGACTGGCCGCCGCGCATTCGCTGGAGTCACTGGCGAAGTCCTTCGACTGGCTGCCGATCGCGGACGTTGCCGCCGGCACCTTCCCGCGGTTCGACGCCGACGAGGCGCAGGCCGCCGCGATTCGCACCGGCCGCCCGCTGCCGGGTCTCGACCTGGAGGCAGGTCAGACCGCGATGTTCGCCCCCGACGGCACGTTCCTCGCCCTGTACGAGCCGCACGGCCCGCTCGCCAAGCCGACGGCGGTCTTCGTCAGCTGATCCTCTTGGGTACCGGGAGGTATGAGCGACGAGGAGCTGACGGCCGAGTTCGGCGTGGTGGCCGAGTGGACCGCTGACGTCGTCGACGAGCTCGGGCCGGAGTACGCGATCGTCGCGGGCTGCCGGGGCAGCGGGGACCCGGCGTTGCTGGATTGGCTGGCTCAGGCCTGTGGCGTGGGTCCTGAGACGGCGTTGGTCGATGTCGGTGCAGGGGTGGGCGGAGCGGCCGCCTGGGTCGCGGAGACGTACGGCGCCCGGCCGGCGCTGGTCGAGCCGATGGAGGCGGCCTGCCGGGCGGCGCGGCGGATGTTCGGGTGGGACGCGGTCCGGGCGCGCGGTGAGGCGCTGCCGTTCGGCGACGGGCAGTTCGACGTCGCCTGGTGCGTCGGGGTGCTGTGCACAGTGCACGAGAAGCGGGCGTTGCTGCACGAGCTCGCGCGGGTGCTGCGGCCGGGCGGCTCGCTCGGGATGACGGTGCTGGTGGCGGATCCCGCGTTGCACAGCGCCGTACCGAAGGGGAACGAGTTCCCGGAGGCGGACGAGGTGCGGGACCTGATCGCCGGGGCAGGGCTGACCCTGCGGGCGCTGACCGAGGCACCGAACGGAACGACGCCCACCGAGTGGGTCCTGAAGGCGGGCCAGATAGACGAGTTGCTGCGGAAGCAGCACGCCAACGACCAGGCCTGGCGCGAGTCCGAGGAGCAGGGCCGCAAACTGTCCCACCTGCTCACCACCCGCCAGGTCACCACCCGTCTGTTGCACGCGACGAAATCTGTCGGTGCGGCAGGCTAGCGTGCGGTGGCATGAAATACGGGTTCGTGATGGCGTACGGCGATGCGCGGGCTGCGGCCGAGTTGGCGGTGCTCGCCGAGGAGCACGGCTGGGACGGCTTCTTCGTGTGGGAGTCGATCTGGGGCATCGACGCCTGGGTGATGCTGGGCGCCGCGGCGATGACGACGGAGCGGATCAGGCTGGGGACGATGCTCACGCCACTGCCGCGCCGCAAGCCGTGGGACGTGGCGGGACAGACGTCGACGGTCGACAACCTGAGCGGCGGCCGGGTGATCCTGGCCGTCGGGTTGGGCGTGTCGGGCGACGCGCGGTTCTGGCTGTTCGAGGACGACCCGGGGCGCAAGGTCCGGGCGGAGCTGATGGACGAGTCGCTGGAGATGTTGCAGCACCTGTGGCGTGACCAGCCGTTCGAGTTCACCGGCCGGCACTACCGCTCGGCGAAGGTCGCCGAGCTGATGCCGCCCGCACCGCCGCCGCCGGTCCAGCAGCCGCGGATCCCGACCTGGGTGGTCGGGGCCTGGCCGCGGCCGAAGTCGATGCGCCGGGCCGCGCTCCAGGACGGCTGGCTGCCCACCTACGTCGTGGCGCCGGGCCAGGAGCGCGGCGACTGGACACCGGCGCTCCTGGGCGAAGGCGTCGAGTGGATCCGCCGCGAGCGTGCCCGCCACGGCCTGACCATGGACGGGTACGAGATCGTTGCCGAAGGCTCCACCTCCGCCGGCGACCCGGATCCGGCCGCCACGGTCCGCCCGTGGGCCGCGGCGGGTGCGACCTGGTGGATCGACGCGGACTGGTCCTCGATGGACCCGGCCGAGGTCCGCGCGGCCGCCGAGCGCCGGCTCAGGGCCGGTCCGCCCCGCGTCGACTGACTCCGCACCGTACTCTGGACTGGTGCGTTCTCGTCCGACGTTGGAGTGGGCTCCGGGCCCGGAAGTGCTGGCGTTGGAGCCGGGCCGGACGGATGTCGGCCCGGTTGCGGACATCGTGGCCGCCGGGCGGGTCGTCGTCCTGAGTGGCGCCGGGATCTCGACCGAGTCCGGGATACCGGACTACCGGGGTGAGACCGGGAGTCTGCGCACGCACACCCCGATGACGTACGGCGACTTCACCGCGACCGAGGCCGCCCGGCAGCGGTACTGGGCGCGCAGCCACCTCGGCTGGCGCACCATCGCCCGCGCCGCGCCGAACGACGGCCACCGCGCCGTCGCCGCCCTCCAGGCCCGCGGGTACCTGAGCGGCATCATCACCCAGAACGTCGACGGCCTGCACCAGGCGGCCGGCGCCCGCGACGTCGTCGAGCTGCACGGCAACCTCGACCGCGTGATCTGCCTGGACTGCGGTACGACGTCGGCGCGCGAGGTCCTCGACCGCCGCCTCCGGGCGGCCAACCAGGCGTTCACGGCGGAGGCGACCCGGATCAACCCCGACGGCGACGTCGAGCTGCCCGAGGACGTCGTCCGCACGTTCAGCGTCGTCCCGTGCACGGTGTGCGGCGGCACCGTGAAACCCGACGTGGTCTTCTTCGGCGAGAACGTCCCGAAGAGCCGCGTCGAGCGCTGCTACCGGCTGATCGACGATGCGAACGCCGTCCTGGTTCTCGGGTCCTCGCTCACGGTGATGTCCGGGTTCCGCTTCGTCCGGCACGCCGCCAAGTCGGGTACGCCGGTGCTGATCATCAACCAGGGCCTGACCCGCGGCGACCCGTACGCGACCTGCAGGGTGAACCTGCCGCTCGGCAGGGCACTGGGGGAACTGCTGGAGGAAACCACCGGGCCGAGCCACGCGTGAGGTGGCCCGGCCCGTGGTCCGCGGTACGGATTGGAAAGGGTCAGCGTTGCGCGCTGGTCCGTACGCGGTTCATGGAGGCCTCGAGGGCCTGAGGGGAGGCAGCGGCCTGTTTCGCCAAGGCGCGGGCCTTGGTCGCCCAGGCGGACTGCTCCGCTGCGGTCACGACCGGCGCCTGGCCGGTCAGCGTCTTGTAGGTGAGGGAGGCCATTGCGGCCTCGCCTTCGTAGCGCGGGTGGTAGTTCAGCGCCCGCAGCAGGTTGATGTCCTTGCCCTGGATCCAGGCCTGTCCGTCCGGCGCGCACGCGTCGTGCCCCGTGGACGGCGTGAAGGTGTCGACGTACGTCGCTCCGCCGGCCGCGGCGGCACCGGCGACGGCCGCGTTCAGCGCCTGCTCGATCGAGTACAGGTACGCGTAGTCGCCGTCGGCGAAGGGCAGGATCGACGGGCAGGTGCCGTGCTCGGGCGCGATCTTCGGGTACCCGATCAGCACGATCGTCGCCTGCGGCGCCCGGGCCCGGATGCCCTGGACGACGATCGCGATCCGGGTCTGCGTCTGCGTGATCTTCGCCCGCAGCGTGTCGACCCCGTCGACCGTGAAGTGCGCCTTGCAGGGAGCGCCGGCCGGGTCCGAGGCCCGCAGCCCGGGACAGGTGCCGATGATGTCACCGAAGACGCCGAAGTCGTTGCCGCCGATCCCGAGCGTCACCAGGTCGGTGTCCGGCGTCAGCGCGTCGAACTGGGGCGCCGCGGTGCCGAGGACCGTGCTCTGCGGCTGGGTCATGTTCGTGGTGTCGGCGCCGCCGCAGCTCACGTCGGTGAACCGCCACACGCCGAGCGCCGCGGCGAGCATCTTCGGGTAGTTGCTGTACGAGCGGGCACAGCCGAGCGACAGCAGGTCGGCCAGCGGCACGAACGGTGCCGACGTGTACGAGTCGCCGAGCGCGACGTACTTGGTGAACCGCGGCGTCGCGGCGGCCTGGGTGGCGCCGGCCGCGGGCAGGCCGACCACGAGCGTGAGTGCCGCGCAGGCGGCGACCAGACGGCGTAGCTTCACGAGACCTCCCCAGCAGGGCCCACCAGTGCGCCGCCCACCCTAAGTTGAGTCACTGCCCGATTACAAGGGGTGATCGTGGACCTGATGAAAGCGATCGTCCCGGGGCATGGAATCCTGCTCTCATGCGTGTCTGGCACGGATTGGACGAGGTGAGCCCGGACTTCGGGCCGTCGGTCGTCACCATCGGCAACTTCGACGGCGTGCACCGGGGTCACCAGGAGGTGCTCGCGCACGCCCGCGCGCGGGCGGCCGAGCTGGGCGGCCTGCCGGTGGTCGCGATGACCTTCGACCCGCACCCGATGCAGGTGCTCCGGCCCGACCGCGCGCCGCTGATGCTCACCGATCCCGCCCGGCGCGCCGAGCTGCTCGGCGAGGCGGGCGCGGACGCGGTGCTGATCCTCCCGTTCACCAAGGAGGTCTCGCACTGGACGCCGGAGGAGTTCATCGAGCGCACGCTGGTGACCGCGCTGCGCGCCAAGGCGATCGTGGTCGGTGAGAACTTCCGGTTCGGGCACAAGGCGGCCGGTCACGTCGACACGCTCCTCCAGGCAGGAGCGCAGTACGGCTTCGAGGTCGACGGGCTGAGCCTCGCGGGCGGCCGGCAGCCGTGGTCGTCGACGTATGTGCGGCAGAAGCTCGCCGACGGCGACGTGGAGGCTGCCGCCGAGGCGCTCGGCCGGCCGCTGCGGGTCACCGGTGTGGTGGTCGAGGGCGACAAGCGCGGCCGTGAGCTCGGCTACCCGACCGCGAACATCCCGGCCGACCCGGGCGCCGCGGTCCCGCAGGACGGTGTGTACGCCGGGTGGCTGACCGTGCTCACGCCGGCGCCGGGCGCCCCGGCGTACCCGGATCCGCTGCCCGCGGCGATCAGTGTCGGCAGCAATCCGACCTTCGACGGCGTCGACCGGCGGGTGGAGTCGTACGTGCTCGACCGCGACGACCTGGAGCTGTACGGCGCAGGAGTCGCGATCGACTTCGTCGCCCGGCTGCGCGGCACCCAGATCCGTTTCGACAGCATCGACGAGCTGCTCGTCCAGATGAAGGCCGACGTCGACGGCGCGCGCCGCCTGCTCAGCACCGATCCGGGCTGATTAGGGGAGCAGTCCACGGACTGATACGCTGGCTGCTGCCGTCTGAACGGCCGCGGATCGAGAGTGCTCGGGTGAAGAATGCCCCGGTGCGCCGCGCAACGGAAATCGAGAGGATGCCTGTGTCAGCTGTTGACGCTGCTACGAAGAAGAAGATCATGGGTGAGTACGCCCTGACCGAGGGTGACACCGGTTCCCCCGAGGTCCAGGTCGCGCTGCTGACGCACCGGATCAGCCACCTGACCGAGCACCTGAAGGAGCACAAGCACGACCACCACAGCCGTCGTGGCCTGTTGCTGCTCGTCGGTCAGCGCCGCCGGCTGCTGAACTACCTGGCGAAGAAGGACATCAACCGCTACCGATCCCTGATCGAGCGGCTCGGCCTTCGCCGATGACGTCGCGAGGAGCGGCCCCCCGAAACCTGGGTGGCCGCTCCTGGCGTATCCACGCCCTGAGCTGATAGAGCGTGGCACAACTGAATACGGAGACAGCAAGACGTACGAGGCGACGCGAAGCGCGTGGCGGGAGGACGACCGGTCCTCGGTAGTGGCTTTCGGGTGGATGCACAACAGGCACCCGCGGGCCTCGATCGAAGACCGGCACCCCGGAAGCTCGCGCCTCGCAGTCGTCACACTGTGAGAGAGGGGTATCCCGTGACGGGATCCACCGGTACGCCCATGGAGGGCACCGAATTCGCCGAGGCCGTGCTCGACAACGGCAGCTTCGGCACTCGCACCATCCGCTTCGAGACGGGCCGTCTGGCCCAGCAGGCCGCCGGCTCCGCCGCGGCGTACCTCGACGGCGACACGATGGTGCTCTCGGCCACCACGGCCAGCAAGAAGCCCAAGGACCAGTTCGACTTCTTCCCGCTGACGGTCGACGTCGAGGAGCGGATGTACGCCGCCGGGCGCATCCCGGGCTCGTTCTTCCGCCGCGAGGGCCGGCCCTCGGAAGAGGCCATCCTGACCTGCCGGCTGATCGACCGCCCGCTGCGGCCGTCGTTCGTGTCCGGCCTGCGCAACGAGATCCAGGTCGTCATCACGGTCCTGGCGCTGAACCCGGACAAGCTGTACGACGTGCTCGCGATCAACGCGGCCTCGATGTCGACGCAGCTGGCCGGCCTGCCGTTCTCCGGCCCGATCGGCGGCGTCCGCGTGGCGCTGATCGAGGGCCAGTGGGTGGCGTTCCCGACCCACACCGAGCTCGAGGACGCGGTCTTCGACATGGTGGTGGCCGGCCGGGTGACCGAGTCCGGTGACGTCGCGATCATGATGGTCGAGGCCGAGTCGACCCCGGGCACCTTCGAGGCCGTTGCCTCCGGCACCCAGGCGCCGACCGAGGAGATCGTGGCCGAGGGTCTGGAGGCCGCCAAGGGCTTCATCAAGACCCTGGTCGAGGCCCAGGCCGACCTGGCCGGCCGGGCCGCGAAGCCGACCGCCGAGTTCCCGGTCTTCCCGGACTACGCCGACGACGCGTTCGCCGCCGTCGAGGCCGCCGCGACCGAGGAGCTGGCGCAGGCGCTGACGATCGCCGGCAAGCACGAGCGTGAGGACGCCACCGACGCGGTCAAGGCCGCCACGGTGGACAAGCTCGCCGCCGACTTCGAGGGCCGCGAGAAGGAGCTGTCCGCGGCCTTCCGCTCGCTGACCAAGAAGCTGGTCCGGCAGCGGGTGCTGAAGGAGAAGGTCCGCATCGACGGCCGCGGCCTGACCGACATCCGGCCGCTGAAGGCCCAGGTCGGCGTGCTCCCGCGGGTGCACGGCTCGGCGCTGTTCGAGCGCGGCGAGACCCAGATCATGGGTGTCAGCACGCTGAACATGCTCCGGATGGAGCAGCAGCTGGACACGCTGTCCCCGGAGACCCGCAAGCGGTACATGCACAACTACAACTTCCCGCCGTACTCGACCGGTGAGACCGGCCGGGTGGGTTCGCCGAAGCGCCGCGAGATCGGTCACGGCGCGCTGGCCGAGCGGGCCCTGGTGCCGGTGCTGCCGTCCCGCGAGGACTTCCCGTACGCGATCCGCCAGGTCTCCGAGGCGCTCGGCTCCAACGGGTCCACCTCGATGGGCTCGGTCTGCGCCTCCACCCTGTCGCTGCTGAACGCCGGTGTGCCGCTGAAGGCCCCGGTCGCCGGTATCGCGATGGGTCTGATCTCCGGTGAGGTCGACGGCAAGGAGGAGTTCGTCGCGCTGACCGACATCCTCGGCGCCGAGGACGCGTTCGGCGACATGGACTTCAAGGTCGCCGGCACCAAGGACTTCGTCACCGCGCTGCAGCTGGACACCAAGCTGGACGGCATCCCGGCCAGCGTCCTCGCGGGCGCGCTGAAGCAGGCCAAGGACGCGCGGCTGACGATCCTGGACGTGATGGCCAAGGCCATCGACGCGCCGGGTGAGATGAGCGAGTTCGCGCCGCGGGTCATCTCGGTGAAGGTCCCGGTCGACAAGATCGGCGAGGTCATCGGCCCGAAGGGCAAGATGATCAACCAGATCACCGAGGACACCGGCGCCGACATCTCGATCGAGGACGACGGCACCGTGTACATCGGCGCGACCGACGGCCCGTCGGCCGAGGCGGCCCGGGCCGCGATCAACGCGATCGCGAACCCGACGATGCCGGAGAAGGGCGAGCGCTACCTGGGCACGGTCGTGAAGACGACCAACTTCGGTGCGTTCATCAGCCTGCTGCCGGGCAAGGACGGCCTGCTGCACATCTCGAAGCTGCGTCCGCTGGCCGGCGGCAAGCGCGTCGAGGCCGTCGAGGACGTGCTGTCGGTCGGGCAGAAGCTGCAGGTCGAGATCGCCGAGATCGACGACCGCGGCAAGCTGTCGCTGATCCCTGTGATCGAGGGTGAGGACGACAAGAAGAAGGACGCCGAGTCCGCCGAGTGACTCGAGCGATCACCAGCACGCTGCTGAGCCCGGAGGCGGGCGGTCCGGTCAAACGGACCGTCCTGCCCTCCGGGCTTCGCGTGCTGTCCCAGTCCGTGCCGGGCTTCCGCTCGGTCACCTTCGGCCTGTGGGTCGGGGTCGGCTCCCGCGATGAGCCGGAACAGCTGGCCGGTGCGACGCACTTCCTCGAACACCTGCTGTTCAAGGGCACCGAGCGCCGCGACGCGCTGGAGATCTCCGCCGCGATCGACGCGGTCGGCGGCGAGATGAACGCGTTCACCGGCAAGGAGTACACCTGCTACTACGCGCGGGTGCTGGACTCCGACCTGCCGCTCGCGGTCGACGTCATCTGCGACATGATCACCTCCGCCACGCTGACCGGCGCGGACGTCGAGAGTGAGCGCGACGTCATCGACGAAGAGATCGCGATGCACGCCGACGAGACGTCGGACCACATCCACGACCTGTTCGCGGAGCAGCTGTGGGGCAGGTCCCCGCTCGGCCGCTCGATCACCGGTACGCCGGAATCGGTCGCCGGGCTGTCCCGCCAGCAGGTCGTGGGCTGGTACCGGCGCCGCTACAAGCCGTCCAACATCGTCGTCTCGGTGGCCGGCAACGTCGACCACGCGGACGTCGTCCGGCTGGTCCGGAAGGCATTCGAGCGGCACTGGGTGACCGCCGAGGCCGAGCCCGTCGCCGTCCGGCGAGGTTCCACGCGGCGCGTGCCGACGTACGGCAGCGTGCGGGTGCACCACCGCGACGTCGAGCAGGCGCACCTGGTGCTCGGGATGCCCGGGCTGGTCCGCAGCGACGAGCGCCGCTACATCGCGGGCGTCCTGCACGGCATCGTCGGCGGCGGCATGTCGTCGCGGCTGTTCCAGGAGGTGCGGGAGAAGCGCGGCCTGGCGTACTCGGTGTTCACGTTCGGTTCGGCGTACGCCGACTCGGGCATGGTGGGCGTGTACGCGGGCTGCCTGCCGAAGAAGGCCCCCGAGGTCCTGGACGTGATCCGCGGTGAGCTCGAGTCCATTGCCCGCGGCAACATCACGCCCGACGAGCTGCTCCGCGGCAAGGGCCAGATGCGCGGCTCGGTGGTGATGGGCCTGGAGGACACCGGCGCCAAGATGACCCGGATCGCCAAGGCCGAGCTGGTCTACGGCGAACTCCCGACCGTCGACGAGATTCTGCACCGGATCGACTCGGTCACCCTCGACGACGTCAGCCGACTCGCCGCCGACCTCTACCAGGGCGCTCCCGCCCTCACCGTTATGGGCCCCTTCCAGGAAGACACCACCGCCTTCACGCTCTGACCAGGCGTACCGGCAAGGACTGGTAGCCGCGCAGGACCAGGCGATCACGACGGGCCGGTTCGCCGGCCGGTGTGATGCCGGCGAACCGTTCGCGCAGGCGACCGAACGCGATCGTGGCTTCGAGCCTGGCCAGGCTGTTGCCGAGGCAGATGTGCGCTCCGGCGCCGAAGCTCAACGGCTTGTTGCCGGTGCGCGACGGGTCGAACCTGTCCGGCTGCGGGAATCTCTGAGGGTCGCGGTTAGCTGCGCCCAGCAGGAGGACGAGGCCGGCGCCCGCGGGGATCGCGGTGCCGGAGATCTCCGCGTCCTTGCGGGCGGTGCGGGTCGTGACCTGCACGGGTGAGTCGTAGCGCAGCACTTCCTCGACGAACGCTGCGTCCGGTACGAGACCCGGCTCCTGGAGCAGGATCGCGAGGCCGTTGCCGAGCAGGTCCGTCGTGGTCTCGAAGCCTGCCACCAGCAACAGGATCAGGTTGGCGAGCAGCTCCTCGTCCGACAGCCGCCCGTCGCCTGCGTCCCGGGCAGCGACGAGCGCGCTGACCAGACCGTCGGCGCCGGGCTCGCGGATCAAGCCGGCGAAGTACTCGCCCAACTCACGGGCCGCCGCGTCGGCGGCGGCGTCGGACGCGTCGGTGAGCTCCAGCGCCGCCGTCAGGTCGGAGGCGAGGGGCCGGAAGCGATGCCGGTCGCCGGCCGGTACGCCGAGCAACTCGCAGATGACCGCCACCGGGAGCTGGAACGCGAACCGGTCCATGAAATCGACCTCGGCCTCGAGGTCGTCGAGCAGATCGTCGAGCAGGCCGTCGACGGCGGCCTCCACCGCCGGTCGCAGCGTGGCGACCCGGCGCGGCGTGAAGACCTGCGCGATCAGCGACCGCATCCGCCCGTGATCCGGCGGGTTCGCCCGCAGGATCGATCGCTGCATCAGCTGCAAGGCCGGCTGGCTCGAAGGTTCCGAAGGGATCTCGAAGGCAGGACTCCGCAGTACCTCGTCCACCGCGGCGTACCCCGCGACCACGAACACGTCGTCGGTCACCGGCAGCACCGGACCCAGGCGATGCGCCGCGGCGTACAGCGGGAAGGGATCGGCCCGGCCGGCGGGGGAGAGCAGCTCCTGAAGGATCTCGGTGGCGTTCATGCCCGCCGTCCGAGCAGGACGTAGCCGACGGCGTACAGCGTCGCGCCGGCGACCTCGAAGAGCTGGATCAGGCCGAATCGCGGACCGGACGTGAAGATGAACAGGCCGCCGAGCGTGTACGCGGTGGCGCCGGCGCCGAGCAGTACACCCGCCACCCGCAGTCCGTGCCGAGCCAGGATCCGCCCCAGCCAGACGTAGCCCAGCGGGAAGACGAGCAGTGCCGGGAACACGATCAGCGCGGCGGGCGTGTCGAGATCGGCCGGTTGGTGCACCACGCTCGGCGTGTACTCCGCGCGCACCGGGTTGTGCGAGCCGTCGAAGATGATCAGCGCGAACCAGAACAGGGTGCCGGCCAGGGTGGCGTACCAGGCTCGGAGGTCCCGGCGCCGGGCGAGCTGGTTGCCCAGCGCGATCATGCTCGCGAGGCAGACGACCTGCAGCCCGAGGCCGAGGGCCTGGATGTCGTGCGTGAGCCCGTAGCGCTCGCCGACCGCCGCGATGCTCCAGCCGTCGCGAGCGGGGTGGAGCACTGTCCCCAGCCAGAAGATCGGCCCGCCCGCGAACGCGGTGAGCCGAGCGGTGGTGCGCAGCTGGCGGCGCACGCCGGTCGGTGCCGGAAGGGTCTCGGTCATGGACGCCTCATTTCATTAGAGTGAGTCACTAGCGAATCATTAGAGCGATGCTCTAGTCAATTGGTATGCTGCGCTCCATGGCGCGACGAGCGGACAAGACCCAGGCCAACCGGCAGCGGATGCGGGAGGCGGCCCAGGTGCTGTTCACCGCCCGCGGGTACGCCGCGACGTCGATGCAGGCGATCGCCGACGAGGCAGGGATGTCGGTGCAGTCGCTGTACTTCACGTTCGGCACCAAGCGGGCGCTGCTGAGCGAGCTCCTGGACGTCGCGGTCGCGGGTGACGACGAGCCGGTGCCGACGCTCGAGCGCCCCCGGGTGCGGGCTGCGCTCGACGACCCGGACCCGGAGGCCCAGTTGCGCGAGCAGGCCCGGCTGGCCCGCGAGATCTACGAGCGGGTCGCGCCGGTGCTTCAGGTCGTCGCGCACGCCGCGACCGCCGACCCCGAGATCCACGAGCTGTGGGAGACGAACAACGCCCAGCGAGCCGTGGTCATGGAGCGGTTCGTCACCGCGCTGGCCGCCAAGACTCCGCTGCGGGAGGACATTGCGACGGCGATCGACGTGACGCTCGCGTTGCTCAGCCCTGAGCTGTACCACTTCCTGACGGCACGCCGCGGCTGGGAGCCGGCCCGGTGGGAGGCGTGGACCGCGGACGCGCTGGTGACACAGCTGCTGCCGGCCAGCTAGGTTGAAACCCGATACGTCACACGTGATCTGCCACTGGATCCCTGGATGCACGGGCTGGGCTCGCTTGCTGGGATGACACGCATTTGACGGCCGACGTGAGCGGTGCCGGTCCCGGCGCTGCTCCGGCCTGCTCTGCGTGGAAGAGGATCTCGTGCTCGAGGCGTTGCGTACTGCCCGTGAATCAGTGGCCGATGCTGTCCGGATCACTCCTGGATGGCTGGCGTTGTACTCGGCTCTTCAGTTGCAGCTGGCGATCCTGCCCGGCGCACAGGTCGTGCTGATCCGCGACCTGGTCGAGGCAGACGACCCGTGGCGGCCCTTGCTCGGACTGACCGTGGTGGTCGGGTCGATGTACCCGCTGACGCAGGTCTCCAACGGCGCCGGGCAGCGGATGATGCTGAGGCTGCGGTTGGCACTGCGGGTCGAGCTGGCACGAGCGGCGTCCCGGCTGGGTCCGAGCCGGCTGGCCGAGCCCGAGGTGGTGCGTGACCTGGAAGCGAGCCAGGCGGCGACCCACCCGATGAGCGACGTCGCCGGGAAGCCGATCCAGGTGCTCGGCGCGGCGGCCACGTCGGTCGTGCTGTGCGTGGCCATCTCCTCGATCAACCTGCTGTCCGGGCTGCTCGTGCTCGCGGCGCTGTTCCCGACGGTCTTCGCGTTCACGCTGATCTCGCGGATGGAGGAGAAGGGCTGGCCGCAGGTGGGCGCGCACGAGCGCAAGGCGGCGTACGCGACCGAGCAGCTCATCCAGCAGCGCCCGGGGACCGAGCTGGCTGTGCTCGGCTCCGGCTGGAAGGTGGCCGAGCTGGTCGCCGACGGCCGCGCGAAGGCGACCGGGGTCCTGGATCGGATGATCCGTACGGCGATGTTGCTGGAGCTGGCCGCGGCGCTGGCGACGGTCCTGCTGTTCGGCGGAGCGCTGATGGCGCTGGTGGTCGGCGGTGCGAGTGGGGGAGCGGCGGCCGCGGCGGTGGCCGGAACGATCACCGGGCTGAACGCGATCCGCCAATGCGGGTACGCGTTCGGCAGCATCATCACCGCGGCGCCACAGGCCGCGATCTACCGGAGGTTCGTGCGGAGCGTCCCGGACCGGCGTCGTCGCGCGGTGGTTCGTACGGTCGATTCCGTTGCCTTGGACAACGTGACGTTCGGCTATCCGGGCGCGGCCGGGCCGACGCTGCGCGACGTGTGCATCGAAGCCCGGCGGGGCGAACTGGTCGCACTCGTCGGCGTGAACGGAGCCGGCAAGTCGACGGCCGTCAACCTGCTCGTCGGTGCGCTGCGTCCCGACCGCGGGCGGGTGCTGATCGACGGGGCGGATGCCGGGGCGCTGTCGGAGGACGAGCGGCTGGCGCACTTCGGCCTGCTGGTGCAGGAGTTCGGGCGCTTCGAGTTCACCCTCCGGGACGCCGTGGGCCTCGGCGCACCGCACACCGTCACCGATCAGGACGTCCGGGCGGCGCTGTCCGGCACCTTCGCCGCGGAGTCGCCGCTGGACACGCAACTCGGGCAGCAGTGGGGTGGCACCGGGATCTCCGGCGGCCAGTGGCAGCGGCTCGCCCTGGCCCGGATCCGCCTGCGCGCCGCCGGCGTCTGGATCCTCGACGAGCCCACCTCCGCGATCGACGCCGAGGCAGAACGCGAGATCTTCGCCGACCTACGCCGCACCAGCGCAGGCCGCATCACGATCGTCGTGTCCCACCGGGCCTGGACACTCCGCGAGATGGACCGCATCTACGTCATCGACGCCGGCACCGTCGTCCAGCAGGGCACCTACGAATCCCTCATGAACCAGCCAGCCGGCCGCTTCGCCCACCTCTTCGCAGCTCAAGGAGAAACCGCAAGTACTCGCTGAACGGCTCGAACCCCAACCTCCGGTACAACGGCAATCCCAGCTCGGACGACTGCAGGACCACCACTCGCGCGCCGTGCTCGAAACCGGCCCGCACCGCCGCCCGGGTCACGATCTCGCCGAAGCCGCGCCGCCGGGCGTCCGACCGGGTTGCGACCCAGTACACCCCGGCCTCCTGCCCGGAGACCACGATCATCGCGCAGGCCACCGGACGGGCATCGACCAGCAGGACGAAGGCCGCGACCTCGGGCGCGAGCAGCGCCCCAGGTGACGCGAAGTGCGCCACCGCACCGACGGGGCGCCCGCTGTCGCGGAACAGTTGCTCATGCACGGCGGCAAAGCAAGCTACCCCGGCCGCGTCGGTGACGCGGTGCAGTTCGGCACCGCCCGGGACGACCGGCGGGCCAGGTGGTTCCTCGATCGCCATTCCCACGGTGCTCGACTGAAGCCGCAAACCTGCGGCCGAGGCCGCGCGTGCGAGATCCCCGTCGCGACGAGTCGACGCCCAGAGGATCAGGTCGCGTTCCCACCGAGCCGAGAAGGCGGACAGCTCTTCCAGTACGTCGTTCGAGCCCGCATCGAGCCGGAACGCGGCATTGTGGAACGCGCCGGCGAACGGCACCGCAGCGGCCACCAACAGCGCCGAACGGCTCTCGGACAGTACGGCGTTCTCGGCGTGGATCGCGAAGTGCCGAAGGGCGGCCGCGATGTTGCGGTCGCAGGCGGTGTGGAAATTGTCGTGGTCCACGGGGCTCGACTCTAGTCAACTTGGGGCGGTGACCGGATTTCGGGGATTCGTGTCCGTGGCCTGGCGGGCGGGGCGTGGGCTGGTCGTGGTGGTGGTCGTGACGGTCGTATTGTCGGCGGCAGCGCCGATCGGGACCGTGGTGGCGATCGGGCAGATTGTCGCGGGGGTTGCCGACGGGGACGGTTCGCGGGCGATGGTGTGGGCCGCCGTCGGTGCCGGGGGTCTGTTGCTGCAGTGGATCGCGGGGACCTTGCAGCGGGCGTCGGCGGCGGCGCTCGGAGAGCAGGTCGACGCGGTGCTGCAGCACGATCTGATGCGGGCGGTGTCCGCGCCCGGCGCCGTACGGCAGCTGGAGGATCCGGCGACGGCCGCGCTGGTGGAGGTCGGCCGCGACACGCTGCGGGCCGATTGGGCCCGCCCGGGCCGGCTCGCGAGCACGATCGGCGGGCTGGCCACCGGCCGGATCGTGTTGCTTGCTTCGGGCATCGTTCTCGGCGGGTTCCGGTGGTGGCTCGGCGCCGGTCTGCTGGTGGCCGGCGTGTGGGCGGCGTACGAGGACCGGGTCGCGTCCCGCGCCGAGGCCGGGCACCACTACGGGGCGTCCGAGTCGGCGCGCCGGATGCGGTACTTCAACGACCTGGGCACCACACCGGCCGCCGCGAAGGAGATCCGTGTGTTCGGGTTGCCGGACTTCGTCGTGACCCGGCACGGCGAGACCTGGACCGCGACGATGCGGCGCGTGCTGACCCCGGCGGGCCGGCGTCCGTTGATCGCGACCGCGATGCTCGGCGTCGTCGTCCTGGGCGGCATCGTGCTCGTGGTCCGGGAGGCCGTGGCCGGGCATGTGCCGGCGGGAGCGACAGTGACGTACGTCCAGACGTTCCTGGTCGCGCTCGGCGGCATCCAGCAGTCGTCGTGGTCCGGCCTGCAGACCGAGCTCGCGCTGGCGACCCTCGGACGGTACGACGCGGCGCTGCGTGCGGCCGCGTCCCCGACAGGCGAGGCCGGAACGCGACCCGCGACCGGGATGCCCGCACGCGAGATCGCCTTCCGTGGCGTGTCTTTCAGCTATCCGGGCACGAGCCGGCCGGTGCTGCGCGACTTCGATCTGGTGATCCCGGCCGGGCGGTCGCTCGCGGTCGTCGGCCCGAACGGCGCGGGCAAGACCAGCCTCGTCAAGCTGCTCTGCGGCCTGTACGAGCCGACGCGCGGAACGATCGCGATCGACGGCACCAACTTGCCGGAGCTCGACGTCGCCGACTGGCGGCGCAGGCTGGCGGTGGTTTTCCAGCATCCGCTGCGGCTCCCGATGTCGGCGTACGCCAACGTCCGGTTCGGCCGCGCCGACGGCTCGCCGGACGCGGCCGTCGAGCGGGCAGGTGCGACGAGCGTCGTCGACGCGTTGCCGAACGGCTGGGAGACAGTGCTCTCGGCCGAGTTCGGCGGCGGGGTCGAGCTGTCCGGCGGCGAGTGGCAGCGGCTGGGCCTCGCGCGAGCGCTGTACGCCGTGGAGCAAGGCGCATCCGTGCTGGTGCTGGACGAGCCGGCCGCACATCTGGACGCCCGGTCGGAGGCGGAGCTGTACCGGCGGTTCCTCGACCTGACGGCCGGGTTGACGACGATCGTGATCTCGCACCGGTTCTCCACCGTGCGGCAGGCGTCGTCGATCGTCGTCCTCGACGAGGGCCGGATCGTCGAGCAGGGATCGCACGACGAGTTGCTCGAGCTCGACGGGACGTACGCACACCTGTTCCGGCTGCAAGCGTCACGTTTCGAGGACCTGGCATGAGGTCGTGGATCGGCACCGCCCGCCTGCTGATCGGCCTCGGCTGGGAGATCGGGCCTGGGCTGTTCACGCTCTACACCGTGGTGACGATGTCGAGCTTCGTCAGCCCGTTGCTGGCCGCGCTCGGTGTCCGGCCGTTGGTCGACGGTGTGGTCACGGGCGATTCCCAGCAGGTGATCGCCGGTGGTGTCGCGGTGGCCGTCGCGCTGGCCTTCGTGCTGACGGCCCCGATCGGGTACCGGTGGGCAACGATCCGGATGCGCGAGCGGTCCAGCTTCGTCGCCGAGCGACGGGTGCTCCGGCTGGCCACGAGCGCGCCGCAGATCGAGCACTTCGAGCGGCCCGAGTTCCTGGACCGCCTGCAGTCGCTGCGGCGAGAGGCGTCGGAGCTCGCGGACAGCGTCACGATGCCGTTCATCGGTCTGTTCGTCGTCACCCAGTTGGTGATCAGCACGGTCCTGCTGGCGCAGCTGAAGCCGGTGCTGGCCCTGCTGCCCCTGATCGCGATTCCTTCGCTGTGGTTGAGCCGCCGGGCCGAAAGCATCCGTAGACGGTCGGAGCTGGCGGCGGCTCCGCACCGACGGCTCGCGCAGCAACTCTTCATGGTCTCGGTCGCACCGTCTTCGGCGCAGGAGATTCACGTTGCGTCGCTGAGCGAGGAGCTGCTGCGTCATCACCATGAGGCGGCCGGCGCGGCCAACCGGATCGCCCGGGCGGCGCTGTTCCGGTCGGTCGCGGTCGGGGCCGCCGGCTGGGCGGTGTTCCCGCTCGCGTACGCGGTCGCGCTGGCGATCATCCTGCGCGAGGCGATGGCCGGACGGGTCACTCCCGGCGATGTGGCCCTGGCGCTCGCCCTCGCCGGTGCCGTCGTGAGCGCAGCGAACCGTGTGCTCGACCTGGCAGGCACCGTACTGCGCGTGCGCACAACCGCCGAGCACTACTTCTGGCTCAGCGCGCAGGCACGGCAGGAACCAGGCACGGCGCCCGTCCCCGACCGCCTGGCGAACGGGATCGAGCTGCGCCAAGTGACGTTCGGCTACGGCTCCGACGACCGCCCGGCCGTTCAGGGTTTGGACCTGTTCCTGCCCGCGGGCCGGACGGTCGCGATCGTCGGCGAGAACGGCGCGGGCAAGTCGACGCTCGTCAAGCTCCTCACCGGGATGTATCGGCCCGCCACGGGGGAGGTCCTCGTCGACGGCGTCGATCTCGCCGCGTTCGACCTCGAGCAGTACCGGCAGCGGGTGAGCGCCGGCTTCCAGGACTTCGTCCGCTATCAGCTCACGGCCGGTGAGGCGGTTGCGGTCGGCGGGTTGTCCGAGTCGCCGGAGCAAGTCCGGTCCGCGCTCGTCAAGGCGGACGCGACCTTCGTCGACGCATTGCCGCACGGTGCCGACACCCCGTTGGGGACTTCGTGGGCCGGCGGCGTCGAACTGTCCGGCGGGCAATGGCAGAAGCTGGCGATCGCCCGCGCGCTCGTGCGGCCCGAGCCGCTGCTGATGATCATGGACGAGCCGAGCGCCTCGCTGGATCCGCAGACCGAGGCAGCGCTGTTCGACCGGCTGGCCGCGGAGGCGCGCGCGGGCCGCGCGGACGGGCGGATCACCGTGCTGATCTCACATCGTTTCTCCACGGTGCGGTCGGCGGATCTGATCGTCGTCCTGGAGCGCGGCCGCGTGGTCGAACGCGGCACGCACGAGGAACTGCTGGCGTCCGGCGGTACGTATGCCGGGTTGTACCGTCTGCAAGCGGCTGGTTACCGCTGACCGTCGCTGAGCACGGCTGACACTGCGCAACTGTGCGCAGTGATGAGTTTCGCACAAATCTGATCTGTCATCAGATGACTCTGGCGGGCTGATCTGATTAAGTGGGGGCTCGCTCCGGAAGCGACCGCTGGTCATCTGAGGTCTTGGCAAAGTAACGCCTACGTTACGCGCCGCCGCTTTGCGCCTGACAACGTTGACATGCGCAGTTTCGACCAGCCACCATGGCGCTTGTTCCGCCCGCCTAAACGGCCCTCCCGCCGAGGAAGTTGGTTCGACCGTGCGACGTCTGAGTGGGGTAGTGGGGGTGGCACTCGGCTTGGCGCTGGTGCTCGCCTCGTGTGGTGACGGGAAGAGCAGCGGCTCCGGCGGCAGCTCCGGCAGCAAGACCGAGGTGATCGCGATCGCCGCCGACCCGCCGGAGTACATCAACCCGTTGAACGACAACGGCACCGCGGGGATCGGCGTCTCGATGGCGATCTTCGCGCCGCTGGTGACCACGGACCCGGAGACGGGCAAGCTGCAGAACGTGATGGCCGACTCGGTCACGCCGGACAAGACCAGCCAGACCTGGACGATCAAGCTGAAGCCCGGCAACACCTTCCAGAACGGCCAGCCGCTGACCGCGAAGGACTACGTGGACAGCTGGAACATGACCGCGATGGGCTCGAACGCCTGGAAGAACAACGGGTTCTTCTCCAAGGTCGACGGGTACGACGCGCTGAACCCGCCGACGCCCGACGGCGCGACGCCGAAGCCGACCGCGGTGAAGACGATGAGCGGCCTGAAGCAGATCGACGACCTGACGTTCTCGGTCAAGCTCAAGGTGCCGTTCTCGCAGTTCGGCCTGACGCTGCAGTACCTCGGCCTCGCGCCGCTGCCCGAAGAGGTCCGCAAGAACCCGGACGCGTACAAGCGCAAGCCGATCGGCAACGGCCCGTACAAACTGGCCGCGGACTGGAACCCCGGTGACGACCTCAAGCTGGCCAAGTGGGACGGCTACAAGGGCGCCCTGGTCCCGCAGGCCGACGAGATCACCTACCGGTTCATCCCGAACGCGGACACCGCGTACAACGAGTTCCTGGCCGGCAACCTCGACTTCGTGGACGTGCCGTCGACCAAGGTGAAGAGTTTCAAGACCGACGCTCCGGACCAGTGGGTGACCAGCGTCAGCTCCGGCGCGAACTACCTGGTGATCCCGGCCTGGGACGCGCGGTTCAAGAACCCGAAGATCCGGCACGCGATCTCGGAGGCGATCGACCGCAAGGCGTTCGCCGACCTGGTCGGGCTGTCCGAGCCGGCCACGGGCCTGGTCGCCCCGGACATGGCGGGCTACCGCGCGAACGCCTGCAAGTACTGCGCTTTCGACGCCGGCAAGGCCAAGCAGCTGCTGCAGGAGGCGGGCGGATTCACCGGCCCGCTGAACATCAACTACAGCACCACGTCGGCGACCGGCCAGATCTTCGCCGAGGCGATCGGCAACATGCTCCGGCAGAACCTCGGCATCGAGGTGAAGTACACCGGCAAGCAGAGCTCGGAGATCACCGAGCTGGCCAACAACCACAAGCTGGACGGCCTGCGGTTCAGCGGCTGGGGCCACGACTACCCGTCGATCGAGGACTACCTGACGCCGATGTTCAAGTCCAACGGTGACGCGAACTTCGCCATGTACTCGAACCCGGCGCTGGACGCCGTGCTGGCCAAGGGCGACGCCGAGCCGGACCCGGACAAGGCGATCAAGCTGTACCAGCAGGCCGAGGACATCGCGCTCGAGGACATGCCGCTGATCCCGCTGTACACCAAGTCGAACGCGTACCTGCACTCGGCCAAGATCGAGCCGCGCGTCTCGAAGTACGTCGGCGTCTCGGCGCTTTGGGCAACGTTCAAGTGATCCGGTTCGTCCTGCGACGTGCGCTGGCGGCCGTGCCGATCGGTGTGCTGGTGACGCTGGGGGTCTTCGCGCTCGTCTTCGCGATGCCCGGGGACCCCCTGCGGGAACTGGCCGGCGACAAGCCGATCCCGGCCGCGGTGCTCGCCGCCAAGCGGGCGCAGTACCACCTGGACGATCCGTTCATCGTCCAGTACCTGCTGAGCATGAAGGACATCCTCACCGGCCACTTCGGTACGACGTTCGCGGGTGCGGACATCGCGGCGCAGCTCCGGCTGCGGATCCCGGTGACGCTGAAGCTGACGCTGCTGGCGAACGCCGTCCAGTGGACGCTGGGGCTGTTCTTCGGGATCTACGCCGGTTTCAAGCGGAACGGCTGGATCGACCGGTCGTTGCTGCTGACGACACTCGTGCTGCTCGCGGTGCCCGGGCTGGTGGCGTACTTCGCTGCGCAGTACCTGTTCGGCGTCGAGCTGAAGTGGTTCCCGGTGTCGGGCGTGCTCGAAGGGTTCCCGCGCTCGTACCTGCTGCCCGCGCTGGTGATCGGCGTGCTCGGCTTCGCCGGGCTGGCCCGGTTGCTGCGCACCTCGATCGTGGAGACGGTGAACGCGGACTTCGTGAAGACCGCGCGGGCCAAGGGCCTCGGCGAGCAGCGGGTGCTGTGGCGGCACATCCTGCCGAACGCGCTGCTGCCGGTGGTCACGTTCATCGGGCTCGACCTGGCCGGCATGTTCGGCGGCGCGATCATCACCGAATCCATCTTCAACCTGCCCGGGCTCGGCCAGTTCATGTTCCAGGCGATCAAGCTGAAGGAGGGCGGTGTCGTGGTGCTGCTGTCCACACTCGCGTTCATCTCGTTCATCCTGATCAACCTGCTGGTCGACCTCCTGTACGGCGTCCTGGATCCGAGGGTGCGCAATGTCTGACGTGCAAGCAGTGGTCGGCGCCGAAGCCCAGGAGCTCGGCGACGGTCGTACCCTGTCCAACCGCGAGTTGCTGCGGGCGCTGCTGCGCAAGCCGCCGTTCGTCCTGTGCAGCCTGCTGCTGGTGGTGTTCTTCGCGATGGCGGCGGTGCCGAAGCTGTTCACCTCCGTCGATCCCCGGTTCTGTGAGCTCGGGAAGAGTCGCCAGGGCAGCGGGCCAGGGCACCCGTTCGGGTTCGACATCCAGGGCTGCGACTACTTCGCGAACGTCGTGTACGGCGCCCGGCCGTCGGTGCTGGTCAGCATCTGCGCGAGTTTCGGCGTGTTCCTGCTGGCCGGCTCGCTCGGCCTGCTGGCCGGGTACTTCCCGGGCTTCGTGGACGGGCTGATCTCGCGCACCGCCGACGTGCTGTTCTCGATCCCCGGCATCGTGGTGCTGATCGTGATCCTGAACTCGGTCGCGGACCGCAGCATCTGGATCATCGTCGGCGTCATCCTGCTGATCGGCTGGCCGGGCGGGATGCGGCTGATGCGGGCCACGGTGTTCTCGGTCCGCAACCGCGAGTACGTGCTCGCGGCCCGCTCGATCGGGGTGCCGCCGGTCCGGATCCTGCGCAAGCACGTGTTCCCGAACGCGATGGCGCCGCTGCTGGCGATGACCACGCTCGGCATCGGCGGCATGGTCGGGCTGGAGGCCGCGCTGACGTTCCTCGGGGTCGGGCTGCAACCGCCGTCGATCTCGTGGGGCTCGCAGTTCGGCGTCGCGGCGTCGTACCGCGACACCCCGCACCTGTTCATCTGGCCGGCGTTGTTCATCTCCACGATGACGATCTCGTTCATGATCATCGGCGACTCGATCCGGGACGCCCTCGACCCGAAGTTGATGCGATGAGTACTGGTGAGGTACTGCTCAAGGTCGACAATCTGTCGGTGGAGTTCGACACGCCGCGCGGTCCGGTCCGGGCCGTGGACGGGGTGTCCTGGCAGGTGCGTGCGGGGGAGACGCTGGCGATCCTCGGCGAGTCCGGGTCCGGCAAGAGCGTCTCGACCCAGGCGCTGACCGGGATCCTGGAGATGCCGCCCGGCCGGATCGTGTCCGGGACCGCGGAGTACCGCGGCGTGGACCTGATCTCGATGACCACGGCCGAACGGCGCCGGATCGTCGGCGACCGGATCACGATGGTGTTCCAGGACTCGCTGTCGGCGCTGAACCCGGTGCAGTCGGTCGGGACCCAGATCGCCGAGTGCTACCGGGTGCACCGCGGGATGTCGAAGCGGGACGCGCTCAAGCACGCCGCCGAGATGCTCGACCGGGTGCGGATCCCGGCCGCCGCGAAGCGGGTGCGGGACTATCCGCACGAGTTCTCCGGCGGGATGCGGCAGCGGGTGATGCTGGCGATGGCGCTCGCGCTCGATCCCGACGTCCTGATCGCCGACGAGCCGACCACCGCGCTCGACGTCACCGTGCAGGCGCAGATCCTCGAGCTGATCGCGGAGCTGCAGGCCGAGCGGGACATGGGCGTGGTGCTGATCACCCACGACCTCGGCGTGGTCTCGGACGTCGCCGACAACGTCGTGGTGATGTACGCCGGCCACGTGGTCGAGCGGGCCGCGACCGCGGAGGCGCTCGACCACCCGGTACACCCGTACACCGAAGGGCTGCTGGGCTCGATGCCGTCGGCCGACCTGAAGGGCCGTGAGCTGCCGACGATCCCGGGCACGCCGCCGTCGCTGCGGGCGATGCCGTCCGGGTGCGCGTTCCGGACCCGGTGCCCGATCGCGGTCGACGACTGCGCCGCCGAGGTGCCGCCGTTGCTGACCGTGGCGCCGGGGCGCGATGCCGCGTGCCTGCGGCGGACGACGATCGCCGCCAAGGAGGCTGTGTGAACGAGTTGCTGGTGGCAACGAACGTCGTGAAGCACTACGACATCAGTCCGGCGCTGAACTTCGGCGCCAAGACCGTGGTCCGGGCCGTCGACGGCGTGGATCTGACGCTGCGCAAGGGCGAGTCGCTCGGCATCGTCGGCGAGTCGGGCTGCGGGAAGTCGACCCTCGTCCGGCTGCTGGCCGCCCTGGAGAAGCCGACGGAGGGCCGGATCGAGTACGGCGGTGTCGACGTGAGCAAGCTGCGTGGCGGGGAGCTGCGACGCTGGCGCCGCAACGTCCAGGTGGTGTTCCAGGACCCGTACTCGAGCCTGAACCCGCGGATGCGGGTCGGCGAGATCGTCGCCGAGCCGTTCGAGGTGCACCCGGATGTCGGCAAGGGCGTCGACCTCCGGGTCCGGGTCCGCGAGCTGCTCGAGCTGGTCGGGCTGCGGCCGGAGGACGCGACCAAGTTCCCGCACCAGTTCTCCGGCGGTCAGCGGCAGCGGATCGGGATCGCGCGGGCCATCGCGCTGAACCCCGACGTCCTGCTGTGCGACGAGCCGGTGTCGGCGCTGGACCTGTCCGTGCAGGCGCAGGTGGTGAACCTGTTGATGCGGCTGCAGCGGGAGCTCGGCCTGAGCATCATCTTCGTCGCCCACGACCTGTCGGTGGTCCGGCACGTCTCGGATCGGGTCGCGGTCATGTACCTCGGCAAGGTCGCGGAGCTGGGCGGTCACCAGCAGGTGTACGACGTGCCCGCGCACCCGTACACGCAGGCGCTGCTGTCGGCCGAGCCCGGTCTGGCGCGGCAGGGCCGCCAGCGGATCGTGCTCGCCGGTGACCCGCCGTCACCGGTCATGCCGCCGTCCGGCTGCCGGTTCCACACCCGCTGCCTGCGGGCCGAGGCCAAGTGCAGCACCGACGTACCAGAGCTCCGGGAGATCAGGTCGGGCCAGACCGTGTCCTGTCACTTCGCGGAGGATGCGCAGACCGCCTACTCACACGCGTGAGCGATAGCTGTGGAGTGATGGCCTAGGGTGGCGGCCGTGAGTACGGTTTCCTCGGCAGGCAGACGGTTCGTGGTGCTTGCCGGGGTGATCGTGGTCGCCGGCGGGCTGGCCGCGTGGTGGATTCTCACCGCGGGCCGGGCCGCCAACGAAGGGTTCGACATCACCGACGAGGGCTACTACCTGCTCTCGTACCGGTGGTGGGACAGTAACCCGCTGGCGCTGACCGGCGTGCAGTACGTGTACGGCCCGGTGTTCGAGTGGTTCGGGTACGACATCGTCAAGCTGCGCTTCTTCCGGCTGTTCACCGTGGTCGCCGTCCACCTCGTCTTCGGTTACAGCTTCATGCGCTGGCTGCGCGGCCGACGGCCCGATGCGCCGCCCACCCGACTGTGGGAGGCCGCGGGGACGGCGGTGGTGCTCGCCGCGGGCGGGATGTGTTACAGCTGGATCCCGCAGTCGCCCGGGTACAACGATGTCGTGCTGCTCGGCGCACTGGCGCTGGTGTCGTGCGTGCTGTGGATGGCGACGGCGGTCGATCGCGGGACGCCGGTGCCGTTCTGGATCTTCGTCGTCGCCGGACTGGTGATCGGCGTGATGGTGCTGGCCAAGTGGACGTCGGTCGTGGTGATCGGGCTGATCGTGATCACCGCGGTGGTCGTGCTGGCCGCGCAGGGCGGGAGATCCGTTGCCCGCGGCATCCTTTTCGCGCTCGGCGGGCTGGGGCTGGCGGCGCTGGTCGTCCAGCTCTTCGTGGTCCGCCTGGACGTCGCGGTGCCGGGGATCCTCGACGTCAACAAGTTCATCGCCGGTACGTCGTACACGCCGCCCGAGCTGTTGCACCTGTACTGGTCGAGCACGATCACCCTGATCGGCCGGACACTCGTCGCGCACGGCCTGCTGCTGATCGCAATCGCGGTCGCCACGATCGCCCGCTGGCGTTGGCTCCGGATCGCCGCGGCGGTCCTCGCCCTGGTCGCCTTGATTTTCTCCGTACGACGCGTCGCCGTCGCCGACGGCGCATTGGGCGGCTCCCAGCACATCCCGATGTACGCCGAGACGCTGCTGGCCGCCGTACTGGTCGCGGTCGTCGCGGCTGTGGGCGCCGTGATCGCGGGCCGGGCCGGCGTCACGCCGCGCTCCCTGCTGAGCCGCGAGAACACCCGGACCTGGGTCATCTTCGCGCTGCTCGTCCTGCTGCCGCTGGTGCAGGCCTTCGGGACGAACACGCCGCTGTACACGATCGGCTTCAACGCGTTCGCCGCCTGGGCCGCGGTGATGATCGCGGTCCTCACCGGCATCTGGGCCACGCCGATCGTGGCGCGGCTGACCCTCGGGCTCGTCCTCGTCGGCGCGCTCGTCGCGACCTCGACGATCGCGTACACGGGCCTGTTCCGTTACCCGTACCGCTCGGTCGGCCACTCGCAGCTGACCGCGGCCTCGACGATCCCCGCGCTCGACGGCGTCCACCTGTCACCGGCGGCGGAGGAGAACTTCGGTCGTCTGGCCGCGGAGCTCAAGCCGTACACCGATCCGCCCGGGCGGCCGGTGCTCGCCTTCGACAAGATGGCCGGTCTGGTCCTGATCCTCGGCGGCCGCCCGCTCGGTGAAGCCTGGATCGCGCCGAAGGAACGCGCCCGGACCGCCGCCGGCATCGAGCAGGTCTGCCGCGAGGACCGTCCGTCCAGGGCGCCGCTCGTCGTCCTGAACCGGGCGATCTCGGACGTCGAGATCGGCGCCCTGCGCGCCTGTGGGCTGGACTTCCGCGCCGAGTACGAGCAACTGGCGCCCGCGCACGACACGATCGGCCTGCAGGTGTGGATTCCGAAGGTCGAGCGGGGCGGCCGCTCCGCCGGATGACATCCTGTTCCCGACGATCGGACAGGATCTCGGACAGGAAGGGTGCGCATGATCAAGGTCGGTGTCCTGGGGGCCAAGGGCAGGATGGGCGCTCAGACGTGCCTCGCGGTCGAGGAGGCCGCCGATTGTGAGCTGGTCGCGCAGCTCGACCAGGGCGACACGCTCGACGCGCTGACCGCGGCCGGCGCCGAGGTGGTGGTCGACTTCACCCGTCCCGAGGTCGTGATGGACAACCTGGCCTGGTGCATCGAGCACGGCGTCCACGCCGTCGTCGGCACCACCGGTTTCGACGACGAGCGGCTCGCCGTCCTGCGTGAGCTGCTCGCGAAGGCGCCCGGGACCGGTGTGCTGATCGCACCGAACTTCTCGATCGGCGCCGTGCTGATGATGCAGTTCGCCGCGAAGGCCGCGCCGTACTACGAGTCCGTCGAGATCGTCGAGCTGCACCACCCGGACAAGGTCGACGCCCCGTCCGGCACGGCGCGCCGGACGGCGGAGCTGATCGCCGACGCGCGCCGCGAGGCCGGCTCCGCCCCGATCCCGGACGCGACCACGACGGCGCTCGACGGCGCCCGCGGCGCGGACGTCGCCGGGATCCGGGTGCACGGCGTCCGGCTGCGCGGCCTGATCGCGCACCAGGAGGTGCTGTTCGGCGACGAGGGCGAGACGCTGACGATCCGGCACGACTCGATGGCCCGTGTCTCGTTCATGGCCGGCGTGCTCCTCGGCGTCCGGCGGATCGGCGGCGCGCCGGGTCTCACCGTCGGCCTCGAGCACTTCCTGGACCTCACCTGACATGAGAGCCAAGCAGACCGCGTTCGTGCTCGCGGTCGTGTTCGTCGCGTACGCCGTTCTGATCGGCTGGCGCGGCGTGCTGCTGATCGAGGTCGGTACGCCGGTCCCGGTCGTGCTCGGCGTCGCGGTGCTGGTCATCCCGTTCGTCGGCGCCTACCTGGTGTGGCGCGAGATCCAGTTCGGCCGGCGGACCGAGGTGCTGGCGCGCGAGTTGGAGGCGGCCGGTGGCCTGCCGGTCGACGACCTGCCCCGCAGGCCGTCCGGCCGGGTCGACCGGGCCGCCGCGGACGAGGCCTTCGGGCGGTACAAAGCCGAGGCGGAAGCGGCCCCGGACGACTGGCGCGTGTGGTTCCGGCTGTCCACGGCGTACGACGCCGCGGGGGACCGGAAGCGGGCGCGCGAGGCGATGCGGACGGCGATCGCGCACCACGACCGGACCTCGTGAGTTACCCGGGAGTTCGCTGTGAACGTCCCGAGATGACTGACAACCGGGTGCGGAACGGGATATTTTCAGGAAGGTACGTGGCAGCCGCCACGTAAAGGGTCGGAGACTGGGTGGAGCCGTCCTGTGCCATCAGACGGGTCTCGCCGTGGCTCGGACGACGTGCAGGGGGCAGGGTTCGGTGGCCTGCTGCGACGGCATCGGCGGGAGGCCGGGCTGTCGCAGGAGAAGCTGGCGGAGCTCGCCGGTCTGAGCGTCGACGCGATCGCGGCATTGGAGCGGGGGAGGCGACGTGCGCCGCGGGCGCACACGCTGCGCCTGCTCGCGGACGCGCTGCGGCTCGGTGATGCGGACGTCGCGGCGCTGACCGCGGCCGCGCGCCAGGAGGCCGACACCGCACGGCTGCCGCTGCGGCAACCGCCGGCGCCGATCAGCGAACTGATCGGGCGGACGACCGAGCTGAGCGCGACGACACGCCTGCTGGGCCAGCGAATCACGCGTTTGCTCACCTTGACCGGGCCCGGCGGGATCGGCAAGACGCGGCTCACGCTGGCGCTCGCCGGCCGCGTGGCCGACAACTTCCCGGACGGCGTCTGCTGGGTGCCGCTCGCCTCGGTGACCGACTCCGCGGCCGTGGCGCCGACGACGGCGACCTCGATCGGGATGCACCTGCTGGAGAGCACCCGGCTGGTCGAGGAGATCGCCGAGCAGATCGGCCGGAGCACGATGCTGCTCGTGTTCGACAACTGCTCGCACCAGGTCGCGACGGTCGGCCGGATCTGCGCAGCCCTGCTCGAGTACTGCCCGAACCTGTCGATCCTCGCGTCCAGCCGCGAACTGCTCCGGCTGCCGGGCGAGAGCGTGTACGTCGTACCGGCGTTGTCGCTGCCGCACGACCCGGACCAGTTGGCGTCCTCGGAGGCCGTGCGGCTGTTCGTCGAGCGCGCGACGGCGCGTGGCTACGACCCGACCGGCCAGCTCGACCAGGTCGCGCGCGTCGTCCGCCGCCTCGGGGGCATGCCGCTGGCGATCGAGCTGGCCGCGGCGCGGATGAACGTGATGACGATCGAGGAACTGGCGACCGAGCTCGAGACCTCCTTCAGCATCCTGGCCGGCGGCCCGCCGACCGCTTCACCGCGCCAGCAGTCGATGTACGGCGCGATCGAGTGGAGTCACGCGCTGCTCACCCGGACCGAGCGGGACGCGTTCGCCCAGTTGTCGGTGTTCGCGGGCGGCTGGACGCTCGGCGCGGCCGCCGCGGTCATGCCCGGCGGCGCCACCCGGGCCGAGGCCCTCGACCTCATCGGCAGGCTGGCGGACAAGTCGCTGATCCGGGTGGTCCGGCGCGGCGGCGTCGCGCGGTACTACATGCTCGGGGTGATCCGGGAGTTCGCGGCCGATCAGCTGCGGGCGTCCGGTGAGACGGAGGAGGCTGCCGCGCGGCACGCCCGGTACTACGTGGAGCTGGCCGAGGAGTCCGAGAGCCATCTGCGTGGACCGGACCAGGGCGAGTGGCTCGAGCGGCTGGAAGGCGAGCTCCCGAACCTGCGCGCCGCGATGGCCTGGGCGCTGCGAACCGGCGCGGCCACCGAGGCGCTGCGTCTGGCCGGTGGCCTGTGGCTGTTCTGCTACCTGCGCGGCCATTACGCCGAGGGCAGTCAGTGGCTCGAGCGCGCCCTGCAACTCGGCGACTCGGTGCCGCCCGAACAGATCGCGGACCTGTCGGCGGTGTGCGCGAAGGCGAACCTGGGCGCCGGGACGCTGGCGTTCCTCCAGTGCGAGTACGACGCCGCGACCGCGCGACTACAGACTGCCCTGCGGCAGTACAAGGAGCTCGACGACCCGGCCGGTACGGCCTTGGTGCTGCAGCGCCTCGGCGGGGTCGCGCGCGAACGCGGGGACTACGAGGCGGCCGAGGATCTGCACTGCGAGAGCTACGACCTGTACGAGAGTCTCGGGGACCGCGGCGGCATGGCCTGGGCGCACAACCACCTCGGGTTCGTGGCCTGGCTGCGTGGCGACCTCGAGGTCGGGGAACGCCGGTGCCGGCGGGCCCGCGACAGCTTCCGGGTCGTCGGCGACGGCGAAGGGCTCGCCTGGTCGCTGATCAGCCTCGGCGCGATCGCGCAGTACGGCGGTGAGCTCGTCGAGGCGGAGGACCTGCTGCAGGAGAGCCTCGC
This sequence comes from Kribbella sp. NPDC003505, assembly GCF_040610875.1. Taxonomy (NCBI): domain Bacteria; kingdom Bacillati; phylum Actinomycetota; class Actinomycetes; order Propionibacteriales; family Kribbellaceae; genus Kribbella; species Kribbella sp. NPDC003505. The sequence continues at coordinate 191,659 of NZ_JBEXNA010000002.1, forward strand.
GCTGTCGCAACGGCTCGGCTACCGCGAGGGTGTCGCCTGGTCGATGAACCTGCTCGGCGTCATCGAGCGCCGGCGCGGCCTGACCGAACGCGCCGTGCACCTGCTCGACGAGAGTCTCGCCGAACATCGTGACCTCGGCGACCGGTGGCGCTCGGCCAGCGTCCTCGAGGAGCTCGCCGCCGTTGCCCAGCAACGCGAACGCAGCGAGTACGCCGCCTTCCTGCTCGGCGCCGCCGACGGGGTGCGCGACGTCATCGGCGCGCCGGTGCCGGTGATCGAGAGGGCCGATCGTGAGGCGACGCGAGCCGCCGTCGAAGCATCCCTCGAGCGTCGGGCCTTCCGGGCCGCCTGGTCGGCCGGCCGCGCGGCGCCGTTGGCCGCGGTCGCGGACGGGTACCCGCCGCCCGGGGCTCCATCGGCCGCCCGGACCCGGGATCCGCTCTGACACCGGCCGGACGTGGGGGTGCCTCGCGAGACACCACGACCTGGGGGATCGACGGTGCCCCGCGAGGGATCTGGTGGCACGGATCGCGGATGCGTGACCCGGCCGGCTGTGTCTCTGTCTGACCCCCCAGGCAGTCCCCCCACCTCACAGCCGGCCGAAGCCACGTCGGCGATGGTCACCGTCGTCGAGCCCTCCCAGTCGACGCCCGGTTCCTCCGCGCTGACTCAATGTTGTCGTTATCACGCTGTGTCGCACAGGGACGGAACCCTGACATCGCCCTGACAAATTTGTCCTGACAACGAAAGCCTCTGCCGGAATTCGCCGACGGTGACCGGGAACTGCCGGTCCGTAGGTGAATTCCGGCGGCTGTCAAACGCTCGTTACGGCAGATATCCGGAAATCGCCTTGGTGAATCCCGCGATCTTCCGCAGCGGGGCGCCGCTGCCGTCGTCGAAACCGGGTTCCTCGGTCTCGGGGGCGGGAATCCCTTCACCGGCACAGGAAACGTCCTCGGCCGGTGCGACACCGGTGGTGAGGAACGTGTTGACGATCCGGTCCGCACAGCGGTTCACGCCGCCGTACACGCCGTGGTCGCCCTCGCCCGTGACGGTCAGCAGCCGCGAGCCGGCGTACCGGCTGTGCGCCGAGGCGGCCAGGCTGTAACTGGTCGCCGGGTCGTGCACGGACTGCACCATCAGCGTCGTGGGCAGGCCTTTCCCGGTGGGCGTCGGCATCGTCAGGTTCGGCCGGTCCCAGTAGAAGCAGGGGTTCTGGGTCATCGTCCAGCCGACCAGCGGGAAGTGCGGGCCGAGCCGGGCGGCGAGTTGTTCGCCGTACTCGCGGCCTTGCGGCCAGACCGTGTCGTTGCAGGTGATCGCGGTGAAGGTGGCGTCCTCGGCGTCGTCCTCACCGAGCATCCGCAGGCCGACGGCTTCCCGGCCGGCGCGTTTCACGAGTTGCTGCTGGCGGGCCGGCGAGAGCGCGTCGACGCGGTGTTGCGCGGCCCGCGGACCGCCTTTCGCCTGGGCCGCGGAAAGGTCGGTGAGGAACAACAGGTCGGCCGCGAGGGAATGGAAGTCGAGTTTCGAGTACATGTCCCCGGACACCATCTGGTCGAGGACGTTCTCGTCATAGGTGACGTTCACCGCGCCGTCCAGGAACTCCTCGGTCGCGGGCCGTTCCTTCAGCGTCCGCCGCAACCGTTCGTAGAGCCGGATGACCGCGCCCGGTGAGGAGCCGAGGTGCAGTTGGTCGTCGTACTTGGCGGCCCAGGACGCGAAGTCCTCGCGGAAGCGGCGCTCGAACGCCTGCGGCTGGCTGACGAACGTGTCGAGCCACGTCTTGGTGAAGTCGGTGTTCGAGTCCAGCACGAAGCGGCCGACGTGCTCGGGGAAGTACGTCTGGTAGTACGCGCCGAGCCAGGTGCCGCCGGAGTACCCGAGGTAGTCGATCTTGTCGTAGCCGAGCAGCTGCCGGATCAGGTCCATGTCCTGCACGGTCTGCGCGGTCGTGATGTACGGGAGCAAGCCGCGGGATTGGCGGTCGCAGTACGTCTGCGCCATCGCCGACGCCTCGGCGATCACGTCGCGGTTCGCGGGGTCGCGGTCGCGGGCGTCCATCGTGTAGCCGGGCGTCCCGTCGCAGCTGACGTTCGAGCTGCCGCCGGTGCCGCGCGGATCGAAGCCGACGGCGAGGTGGTCCTTGGCGAGCGGCGCCTGGCTCGCGAGGTACGGCGCCATTCCCAGGCCCGCGCCACCCGGCCCGCCGGGGTTGCCGAACACCACTCGGCTCGGCTTGCCCTTGGCAGGCGCGACCTTGCTGACCGCGATCTGCAGGTCGTTGCCGGAGTACTGGTCGGCCCAGTCGCGCGGGACGGTGATCTTCGCGCAGAAGGTCCGCATCTCGGGTTCGCCGCACAGGTACCAGTGCGGTTTCTGGTCGAGGTACTTGTTCGCGACCGGATGCGGTCTGTCGACGACGGTCTCCGTTTGCCCCGATTGCATGGAGGCGGTCGCTCCCGACCCCGGCACGACGAGAACAGCGGCAACGGACAGCCCTAGGCCGAGGGCCAGGGGAAGGTACTTCATTCGGACTCCAGCGGATGGCCATGCGTGATCGGTCCGTGACAATCTGTCATGCGCGCTGACAGCCGTCGAGCACCACCCCCGGCTCGTCGCCGATCGGCGGCCTGCTAGGTCCTGTCTGGTGATCCATCGCCTACTGCGGGGCACTCGGCACGGCACCTCGCCGCACGGGTGCAAAGGCCACGATGCTCCGCATCGAGACCTTCGCCCCCGCACGCCGATGCACCGCACCGAGCACCTCCTCGCTACGGCGCTGGATCACCAGACAGGACCTAGGCGCCGGACGACGGCAGGAAGTACGCGAGCATCCGGATCCGCCGGCTGCCCTCGGGCTGCTCGGTGCGGTTCAGGTACGGCTTGAGCATCGTCTCCAGGTCTTCCTGGATGGTCCGCAGCTCGTCCGCGGTGACCGTCATCCCGGCGTTGAACAGGCCTGCCGCCCGCGCCCAGTCGAGCTCGAGCTTCGGCTCGGTCTGCTCGACCCAGTCCCGCGGCACCTGCTCGTAGTTCAGCAGCATCGCGTTGCTCAGCTCGCGCGCGGCCAGCTGGACCTCCTCGGGCCCGGACTCCGGCACCTCGAAGAACACGCCGCGCCCGACCGCCCGCCACCCGTCGCCGTCCGCGACGAGCAGGCCCACCTCGGCGAGGCCCTCGACATGTCCCTGGACTTCGGCCGATACGACCCCGACCTGCTCGGCCAGCTCCGCGACGGTCGCCGTACCGCGGGTCAGCCGGTCCATCAGCGCGAGGCGTACGGGGTGCGCGAGAGCGCGCAGGGCAGCCGCCTCGGTGAGGACCATGTCGCCGACGTCGTTGACTTCGACCTGCATGGGCGGCTACTCCGTTCCGGGGTCGGTGTGGAGGCGGATCTGCTTGATCCGGACCGACTCGTCGCCGTAGAGGTCGAGTTCGCGGTGGGCGCCGTCCGGGGCCCAGCCGGCTTCGGTGTAGAACGCCCGGAGCACGTCGTCGGTGGAGTTGACCCAGACGGTGACCCGCCGGAAGCCGTCGGCGCGGATCGTGTCGACGACGGCGTTGAGCAGCCGGGAACCGTGGCCGGCGCGGGTGGCCTCCGGGGCGACGGCGAGCTCGGCGATCAGTGCGTCGTGCTGCGGGTCGGCGTCCGGGTCGTCGGACGGCGTGATGGCCGCGAAGCCGACCAGCGTGCGGCCGGCCAGCGCGACCATCACCCGGTTGCGCGCCTCGCCCGGAGCGACCAGCGCGGCCCGCCACTGGGCCGCGAACTGCGCCGGGTCGAGCTCGGCGAGGACATCGGCCGGCAGCAGCCCGGCGTACGACGTACGCCAGGCCGCTACCTGGATCTCGCCGATCGCGTTGGCCTCCGCGGGCAGCGCCAGCCGCACGCTGGTCTCGGCCACGGGTGTCCCGGCGGACAGATCCGAGAGCTTGGCGGGTTCCGGTACGCCGAAATCACTCATGCCCGCAATCCTCGCAAGTCAGTACACGAGCCGCCGCAGCAGGGTCTCGGCCGGGCCGCGGTACGAACGCCGGCTCATCGCGTACGCGCCGGCCACCGAGACGATCCAGACGCCGATCGCGACCAGCGCCGCGGTGTACGCCGTACTTCCGAAGAGGTCCAGGTCCAGCGTGAAGGGTGCCAGCAGAACCATCCACGACCCCGACTGGAACAGGTAGCCGGACAGCGACCGCTGGCCGAGCGCGGAGATCGCCCGGACCGGAAGCGACTGCCTGCGGAGCCGCATGACGAGCAGACCGAACAGCGCGACGTACCCCGGACCGCCGAACATGCCGGACACGTGGGACAGCAGGCTGAGCGCGTCCACCGCGTTCTCGTCGACGTGCAGCCGGCCGGCGCCGACCAGCGCGAGCGGCAACCCGCCGACGAGCGTCAGGCCGAGGCAGCAGACAGCGACGCGCGTCAGCAGGGTCTTGTGTGCGGCCGGGTTCTCCAGCAGCTGCTTGCGAGCGGCCCAGATACCGAGCCAGACGATCACGATGAAGGGCAGCACGCTGGCCATGTGCAGCGGGTACTCGTGCAGCCGGTCGACCAAGCTGCCCAGGTACGACGACGCGTCCAGCGACGGGTTCGGCGCGTTGGTCAGCGCGTGGGCGGGACCTGAACTGTTGAGGACCGCGAGCACAGCCGTGGCTCCGACGACAAGGACCTCGACCGCCATCAGCGCCCAGATGCCGAGGGCGATCCGGTGGAACTTGTCGCCGCGGTTGAGCAGGAGCAGCGTGCTGGCGATGCCGACGACGCCGTAGGCGCCGAGGAAGTCGCCGAAGTACAGCAGCGACGCGTGCGCGAGGCCGAAGGCGATCAGCCAGGCGTTGCGCTTCAGCAAGATCCGCCGTACCGCCCCGGCGCCGGCCCCCGAGGACCGCTGCCGGCGGGCGAGCTGTACCAGGCCGTAGCCGAACATCACCGCGAACACCGGGTACGCCCGGGCGTCGACGAAGGTGAGTTTGAGGAAGTTCAGCACGCGTTCGAAGCCGTGCGGCGCGCTCTCCACGCCGGGCTGGCCGGCGAACGCGAAGTTGGCGCTGTTGGCGAGGCCGATCAGCAGCAGCATCGCGCCGCGGATCAGGTCCGGCGCGAGGGCACGCTCGCGGCCGGTGACGGGCCCGCGGTGGTCTACGACCGGGGTGAGTGTGGTGGTCACGGGGTCCTCCGGGAAACTGTTTAGCCCTTGAACGGATAACTGAATCCTCGCCGTCCGTGACCGCTCTTCCCCAGTGCGTCAGCCCCCCATCCCGGAGTAGGTCCAGCACCACCTTTGTGACACCTGTTGTTGATTCCGAGAAAAAGTGTCACATATGCTGAGGGTATGGACGACAGCTTCCAGGCGACCATCGACGCCGACGGCCGGATCGAGCCGCGGGACGCGATGCCGGACGGGTACCGCAAGACCCTGATCCGGCAGATCGCGCAGCACGCGCACTCCGAGATCATCGGCATGCAGCCGGAGGGCAACTGGATCAGTCGCGCGCCGTCGCTGCGCCGCAAGGCCATCCTGATGGCGAAGGTGCAGGACGAGGCCGGCCACGGTCTGTACCTGTACGCCGCCGCGGAGACGCTCGGCGTCGACCGCGCGGACCTGCTCGACCTGCTGCACAGCGGCAAGCAGAAGTACTCCAGTATCTTCAACTACCCGACGCTCACCTGGGCCGACATCGGCGCGATCGGCTGGCTGGTGGACGGCGCCGCGATCGTCAACCAGGTGCCGCTGTGCCGCTGCTCCTACGGTCCGTATGCGCGGGCGATGGTGCGGGTCTGCAAGGAGGAGTCGTTCCACCAGCGGCAGGGCTTCGAGATCCTGCACACGCTGTCCCAGGGCACCGAGGCGCAGAAGGCGATGGCGCAGGACGCCCTGGACCGCTGGTGGTGGCCGTCGCTGATGATGTTCGGTCCGCCGGACGCCGCGTCGACGCACTCGGAGCAGTCGATGGCGTGGGGGATCAAGCGGCACAGCAACGACGAGCTGCGGCAGCGGTTCGTCGACATGACCGTCCCGCAGGCCGACGTACTCGGGCTGCGGGTGCCCGACGACGGCCTGGCGTACGACGAGGCATCGGGTCACTACCGCTTCACCGAGCCGGACTACGCGGAGCTGTACGAAGTTGTCAAGGGCAACGGTCCGTGCAACCGGCAGCGGCTGGCCAAGCGGGTCAAGGCGCACGAGGACGGCGCGTGGGTGCGCGAGGCCGCGGCGGCGTACGCCGCGAAGCAGGCTGCTCGTCAGGAGGCCGCGGCATGAGCGTCGAGCCCTTGTGGGAGGTTTTCGTGCGGTCGCGCCGCGGGCTGTCGCACACGCATGTCGGTAGCTTGCACGCCCCCGACGCGACGATGGCGTTGCGGAACGCGCGGGACGTGTACACGCGCCGCCAGGAAGGCGTCTCGATCTGGGTGGTGCGGGCGTCCGACATCACCGCGTCCAGCCCGGACGAGAAGGACGAGTTCTTCGACCCGGCCGGCGACAAGGTGTACCGGCACCCGACGTTCTACGAGGTCCCGGAAGGTGTCGAGCACCTGTGAGCGACCTGTTCGTCTATACGCTCCGCCTCGGCGACGACGCGCTGATCGCGGCGCAGCGTACCGCCGAGTGGATCGCGGCCGCGCCGCAGCTCGAGGAGGACGTTGCGCTCGGCAACATCGGGCTGGACCAGCTGGGGCAGGCGCGGTCGCTGCTCCAGTACGCCGGTTCGCTCGACGGCCGCACCGAGGACGAGCTGGCGTACTTCCGCGACGAGCGCGAGTTCCGCAACCTGCAGCTGTGCGAGCTGCCGAACGGCGACTTCGCGCACGCGATGGCGCGGCTGCTGTACTTCGCGACGTACCAGCAGCTCCTGTACGACGAGCTGCGGTGCTGCGCCGACGAGACGCTCGCCGGTGTCGCGGGGAAGGCGGTCAAGGAGGTCGCGTACCACGTCGACCACGCGACGCAATGGGTGCTGCGCCTCGGCGACGGGACCGACGAGAGCCACCGCCGCATGCAGGCAGCCCTCGAGGCGCTGTGGCCGTACACCGCCGAAATGTTCGAGTCGGACGCGCTGGTGCAGCGGCTGGATGTAGCCGTCGATCCCTTGACTCTGCAGGACGCCTGGACGGATCGGGTCCTGGCTGTCATCGACCAGTCGACGTGTGAGCGACCGTCGTCGTCCTATCAGCACACCGGCGGTCGCGCCGGTCGCCATACCGAACACATGGGCTACCTCCTCGCCGAACTCCAGCACGTCGCGAGATCCCACCCAGGTGCGACATGGTGACCGACGAGGCGATTCTCGCAGCGGTCGGCGAGGTCACCGACCCGGAAGTGCCGGTCCTCACGATCGACGACCTCGGCGTCCTGCGCGGTATCCGGCACGAGGGCGACGAGGTCGTGGTGACCATCACCCCCACGTACTCCGGCTGCCCGGCGATGGACCTGATCCGCCACGAGGTCGAGCTCACGCTCCGCTCGCTGAACGTCGACGGCCGCGTCGAGACCGTGTTGTCGCCGGCCTGGACCACCGACTGGATGACCGAGACCGGCAAGGCCAAACTCACCGAGTACGGCATCGCCCCGCCGACCGGTCGTCGAGCTGTCGGCGGACCGGTGGCGCTCGCGCTGACCGTGCGCTGCCCGCTGTGCGGCTCGCCGGACACCACGGAGCTGAGCCGTTTCGGCTCCACCTCCTGCAAGTCCCTGTGGCGGTGCAACAGCTGCAAGGAACCCTTCGACCACTTCAAGGCGATCTAGATGACGACCGTCGCCCCCCGCCGCCGCGCGACCTTCCATCCGCTCAGGGTGGCCGCCATCGAGGCGATCACCGACGACTCGGTGGCGATCACCTTCGCCGTGCCGCCCGAGCTCGCCGACGAGTACGAGTTCGCGGCCGGTCAGCACCTGACGATCCGCCGGACCGGGGAAGAGGTACGCCGCAGCTACTCGATCTGCTCGCCCGCGGGATCGGGCGTGCTGCGGATCGGCGTGAAGCGGATCCCCGGCGGCGAGTTCTCGGCGTACGCCGCCAACGACCTGAAGGTCGGCGACGAACTCGAGGTGATGACCCCGCTCGGCCGGTTCGGTACGACGTTCGACGCCGCGAACGCCAAGCACTACGCGTTCGTCGCCGCCGGCAGCGGCATCACGCCCGTGCTGTCACTGGTCGCAACCGTCCTCGCGATCGAGCCGTCGAGCCGCGTCACGCTGCTGTACGGCAACCGCACCGCGGGGTCGGTGATGTTCGCCGACGAGCTGGCCGACCTCAAGGACCGGTACGCCGAGCGCTTCCACCTCGTGCACGTGCTGTCGCGCGAGACGACCGAGGTCGAGCTGTTCAGCGGACGGATCGACGCCGATCGGCTGCAGCGGATGTTCGCGACGATCCTCCCGCTGGACTCCGTCGACGAGTGGTTCCTCTGCGGCCCGTACGCGATGGTCGTCGGCGCCCAGGACCTGCTGCTGGCCGAGGGCGTCGCGCGCGAGCACGTCCACGCCGAGCTCTTCCACGTCGGCGACGAGGCGCCCAAGGCTCCCGTCGAGGAATCGACCGCCGACGAGGACGCGGCCCAGGTCACCGTGATCCTGGACGGTCGCCGGTCGACGTTCGCGCTGGGGGAGCACTCCAAGGCGGTGCTGGACGCGACGCTCGCCGTACGGTCCGACGCCCCGTTCGCGTGCAAGGGCGGCGTCTGCGGCACCTGCCGCGCCAAGGTCCTCGACGGCAACGTCCGGATGGACACCAACTGGGCCCTGGAACCCGACGAGATCCGCGCCGGCTACGTCCTCACCTGCCAGTCCCACCCGACCACCCCCCAGGTAACCCTCGACTTCGACGCCTGACCCGTCCTGCCCAGTCGCGGGCCGCGGTCGCATCTCGCTGGATGCCGTTAACCGCGGCCCGCGACTGAAGATCTCAGTCGGTGCCCGACTCCATCGCGGCCCGGTCGAGGAGTTCGTCCTCCTCGGTGGCCTCGCCGCGGGACGCGATCGCCTCGGCGCCGCCGCGGGGGAGTTCACCGATCAGTTCGGTGGAGGAGGCGAGCGCGGGGTTGGCGGAGCCGAACATGCCGAGGCCGGCGTACTGCTCCAGCTTCGAGCGCGAGTCCGCGATGTCCAGGTTCCGCATGGTCAGCTGGCCGATCCGGTCGACCGGGCCGAACGCCGAGTCCTCGATCCGCTCCATCGACAGCTTGTCCGGGTGGTAGCTGAGCGCGGGGCCGGTGGTGTCGAGGATCGAGTAGTCCTCGCCCCGCCGCAGCCGCAGCGTGACTTCGCCGGTGACCGCCGTGCCGACCCAGCGCTGCAGCGACTCCCGGATCATCAGTGACTGCGGGTCGAGCCAGCGGCCCTCGTACATCAGCCGGCCGAGCTTGCGGCCCTCGGTGTGGTAGCTGGCCAGCGTGTCCTCGTTGTGGATCGCGTTCACCAGCCGCTCGTACGCCGCGTGCAGCAGCGCCATCCCGGGCGCCTCGTAGATGCCCCGGCTCTTCGCCTCGATGACCCGGTTCTCGATCTGGTCCGACATGCCGAGCCCGTGCCGGCCGCCGATCGCGTTCGCCTCCAGCACCAGGTCGACCGCGGAACCGAACTCCTTGCCGTTGATCGTCACCGGCCGGCCCTGCACGAACCCGATCGTGACGTCCTCGGCGGGGATCTCGACCGTGGGGTCCCAGTGCGCGACACCCATGATCGGGTCGACCGTCTCCACCCCGGTGTCGAGGTGCTCGAGGGTCTTCGCCTCGTGGGTGGCGCCCCAGATGTTCGCGTCGGTGGAGTAGGCCTTCTCGGTGCTGTCCCGGTAGGGCAGGCCGTGCGCGACCAGCCACTCCGACATCTCCTTGCGGCCGCCCAGCTCGTGCACGAACTGCGCGTCCAGCCACGGCTTGTAGATCCGCAGCTGCGGGTTCGCGAGCAGGCCGTAGCGGTAGAACCGCTCGATGTCGTTGCCCTTGAACGTCGAGCCGTCGCCCCAGATCTGGACGTCGTCGTCGAGCATCGCCTTGACCAGCAGGGTGCCGGTCACCGCCCGCCCGATCGGGGTGGTGTTGAAGTAGGTCCGCCCGCCCGACCGGATGTGGAACGCGCCGCAGGCCAGCGCCGCGAGGCCTTCCTCGACGAGCGCCGCGCGGCAGTCCACCAGCTGGGTGATCTCCGCGCCGTACGCCGTCGCACGGCCGGGCACGGACGCGATGTCGGGCTCGTCGTACTGCCCGAGATCAGCGGTGTACGTGCACGGGATCGCACCCTTGTCCCGCATCCACGCAACCGCAACCGACGTGTCGAGACCACCCGAGAAGGCAATCCCGACCCGCTCACCGACCGGCAAAGAAGTAAGCACCTTGGACACAGGAAAAGTATGCATCACTCTGCATGATTATGCAAAGCCGGTCCCGTCCTTGAGCCCCCACCAACCGGATTTCGCCGCCGGATCTGGTTGGTGGGTGCTCAAACACGCGCGAGGTGGGTCTGCGTGGCTGATGAGGGTAGTGGGGCTGGTGGGGGAGGATGGATGTCGAGCTGAGGGGTGTGAGGCGCGGGATGATGGGGCGGTCGCATGCGTTGTCGGGGTGGTGTGCCGGGCTGGCGGTGGCGCCGCTGGTCGGGCTGACCACGGTGGCCGAGGTGGTGCCGTTCGCTGCGGCCACGGCCGGGTACGCCCTGGTGCCGGACCTCGACCACCCGGGCGCGAGCGCCTCGCGTCTGCTCGGTCCGCTGACCCGGCTCGTCTCAGCCGCGGTGCGGGCGTTCTCGGGCGTCCTGTACGCCGTGACCAAGGGGCCGCGCGACGAGGACGGCACCGGCAAGCACCGCCACGCGACGCACACCCTGGTGGCCGCGGTCCTGCTCGGCATGCTCGCGGCCAGTCTCGGCGACCGCGGCAAGTGGGCCGTTCTGGCGGTCGCCGTGACCGGTCTGGTGCTGGCCGCCGACGCCCTCGGCGACTGGATCGTCTTCGCGGTGCTCGCCGCGGCCGGCTGGACCGTCGTCGGCGCCGAAGCCCTGCCCGGCACCGCGGCGGCCGATGCCCTGCAAACGGGTCTGACGCAGATCGGCGGATGGATCGGCGCCGCGGTCGCGCTCGGCATGTTCGTGCACTGCCTCGGCGACAGCCTCACCCGCTCCGGCTGTCCGTGGTTGTGGCCGCTCCCGATCCGCGGCGAGACCTGGTACGAACTCCGCCTCCCGAAGCCGCTGCGGTTCCGGACCGGTCACTGGTTCGAGCACGCGGTGATCGTGCCGGTCCTGACCGTCGGCGCCGTCCTGCTGCTGCCGGGCGGACTGCAGGCGGTCGAGCAGCTCTTCGACGCGACGAGCGTCTGGCTCGCCGGCCGCTCCTGATCTCAGTCCTGAGCTCGATCCTGAGCCCGATCCTGAGCCCGATCCTGCAGCCGGCCGGTCAGGTACGACGGGACGCCGCCGGACTCGAGCGCCGCGGCGAACCGGCGCTGGTTGCGCTCGCCCGGCCACACCTCCCAGTAGAACAGCGGCAGCGCCAGGGCGGCTCCGATCAGGACGACCCAGAAGCTGTCGGCGACGAACGACAGCGCGACGGAGACCAGGAACACGGCCTCGCAGACCGCGAACCGGGTGAACGTCGACGCGGTGAACCGGCGCCACGAGTCCGCCTCGATCTCGGCCGACGACCGGGCCGAGTGCGCGAGCGGGGGAGTACGGAAGCCGACCAGCTCACAGATCGAGTACGCGCCGACGGCGGCGGCCAACACCACCAGCACCGGCCAGCCGGTCGGGAACTCGCCGATCCCGTCGGTCGCGAGCACGAACCACAGCACGAGCGTCATCAGCGGGATCGCCCCGGCCATCGTCGCGCAGACGGTCGTCAGGCTCTGGCGGGCGGCAGGTGTGGCAGCAGAAGGTGTCGACACGCGGACGAGCGTACGGGCACCGCAGCCCACAACGCGCGCCCCCGCGCCCGCTGCCGCCTGCGTTTGGTGGGTGGGCGTCCGAGATGCGGGGTTTGCGACCGAGATCCCGGCCGCAAACCCAAAGGGTCAGACGTCCACCCACCAAATCGGGCTCCTGTGTCGTTTCCGTCGGTACTGCGGACGCGGTGCACGGGCCGGTTGTGGTGTCCTGGGACCGGATGTGGTGAGCGGGGACCTGGTATTGCAGGTCTCCGGCCGTCGTTTCCGGGCTCCGCTCACCAGGGGGTCTCAACCCGCCCGCGGCAGGCGACGCCGCCTCGCCGTCCGCACCGTCCGCGTCCGGGGTTCTCCATTCGATGTGGGGGCTCTTCGTTGGTGTGCAGACGGAGAACCCCCAGTACGGGCGGATAACCTCTCGCGTTCCCTCCGGCGATTGCGACCACCCTGCGGCGAGGCGGGGCGGGACGTCGGAGCCTCCAGTCGGCCACGTGGCGGCCCACCCGATGCGACGGTGCGCCTCGAGAATCTCCACGTACTGCGGTATTTGTATCACGCAGAGTAGTCACAGAAGTTTTTCCGGACTTTTTTGCCAGAAGCTGTAACGCCTACCGGGCGGCGCCCGATAGGACGAGTGAGCCTGGTGGCTGCCCGGACCCCCGAGCGGACAGCCACCAGGCCTACCCATTTCTTCAGGGGTCGGGAGCGGTAATCTGAGGCCCATGTCCTCGCCAGAATCCACGCCCTCGTCGGCCCCGTCCGCGGCACTGCCGTTCGGCCGGCTGACGACCGCGATGATCACGCCGTTCCGCCCGGACGGGTCCCTCGATCTCGACGCCGCCCAGAGGGTCGCCAGGCACCTCGTGGACGGCGGCAACGACGCCCTGGTGCTGAACGGCACCACCGGCGAGGCGCCGACCACCTCCGACGAGGAGAAGGTCCGGATCATCCAGGCGGTCCGCGAGGCCGTCGGCGACGGCATCAAGCTCGTGGCCGGCGTCGGGACCAACGACACCGCGCACACGATCGCGTGTGCGCAGCAGGCCGAGGCCGCCGGAGCCGACGGCCTGCTCGTCGTCACGCCCTACTACAACAAGCCTCCGCAGGACGGGCTGCGCGCGCACTTCACCGCGGTCGCCGACGCCACCGGCCTGCCGAACATGCTGTACGACATCCCCGGCCGGTCCGGGGTCGAGATCAGGACCGAGACCCTGATCGCGCTCGCCGAGCACCCGCGGATCGTCGCGGTGAAGGACGCCAAGGGCGACCTCGCGGGGACCACCAAGGTGCTGGCGAACACCGATCTGTTCTACTACTGCGGTGCCGACGAGCTGAACCTCGCCACGATGGCGGTCGGCGCGGTCGGCATCGCGAGTGTCGTGGCGCACGTGGCAAGCCGGGAGTACCGGCAGCTGATCGACGCCGTGGTCGCCGGCGATCTCGCGACCGCACAACAGATCGAGCGACGGCTGGTGCCCGCCGTCGAGGCGATCATGACCAGGACCCAGGGCGCCATCATGGTGAAGGCCGCGCTCAAGCTGGCGGGCGTCATCGAGCACGCGACCCTCCGGTTGCCGTTGGTTGAGGCGACCGCCGAGCAAGTGGACTGGCTCACCACCGACCTCAAGACGGCAGGACTGATTGCATGAGCCATCCCCATCCAGATCTCGCCGCGCCCGGACCTCTCGCTCCGGGCGCTTTGCGGGTCATCCCGCTCGGCGGCCTCGGCGAGGTCGGCCGGAACATGACGGTGTTCGAGTACGACGGCAAGCTGCTGATCGTGGACTGCGGCGTACTCTTCCCGGACGAGAACCAGCCCGGCGTGGACCTGATCCTGCCGGACTTCGAGCCGATCCGGGACCGCCTCGACGACGTCGTCGCGGTGGTCCTGACGCACGGCCACGAGGACCACATCGGCGGGTTGCCCTACCTGCTGCGTGAGCGGGGCGACATCCCGGTGGTGGGGTCGCAGCTCACGCTCGCGCTGCTCGAGGGCAAGCTGAAGGAGCACCGGCACCGCAACGTGCCGCAGCAGACCGTGGTCGAGGGCGAGAAGCTGCAGATCGGGCCGTTCGTCTGCGAGTTCGTCGCGGTCAACCACTCGATCCCGGACGCGCTCGCCGTCGCGATCAAGACGCCGGCCGGCACCGTGCTGCACACCGGCGACTTCAAGATGGACCAGTTGCCGCTGGACAACCGGATCACCGACCTGCGGGCGTTCGCCCGGCTCGGTGAGGAGGGCGTCGACCTGTTCATGGTCGACTCCACCAACTCCGAGGTGCCCGGGTTCACCACCCACGAGCGCGACATCGCGCCGGTGCTGGACCGGGTCTTCACCAAGGCGAAGAACCAGCGCATCATCGTGGCCTGCTTCGCCTCCCACGTGCACCGCGTCCAGCAGGTCATGGACGCCGCCGTGAAGCACCACCGCAAGGTCGCGTACGTCGGCCGCTCGATGGTCCGCAACATGGGCGTGGCCCGCGACCTCGGGTTCCTGACCGTGCCCGGCGACACGCTGATCGACATGCGCGACCTGGACAACTACCCGCCGGAGCAGGTGGTGCTGGTGTCGACCGGTTCGCAGGGCGAGCCGATGTCGGCGCTGTCCCGGATCGCCGCCAACGACCACAACGTCGTGCACCTGCAGCCGGGCGACACCGTCGTCCTCGCGTCGTCGCTGATCCCGGGCAACGAGAACTCGGTGTACCGGGTGATCAACGGCCTGATCCGGCACGGTGCGAACGTGATCCACAAGGGCAACGCGCTGGTGCACGTGTCCGGGCACGCGAGCGCGGGCGAGCTGCTGTACTGCTACAACATCGTGAAGCCGCGCAACGTGATGCCGGTGCACGGCGAGGTCCGGCACCTGCACGCGAACGCGGATCTCGCGGTGCAGACCGGCGTACCGCGGGAGAACGTGGTCGTCGTCGAGGACGGCGTGGTGGTCGACCTGATCGACCGCAAGGCCGTGGTGGCCGGCAAGGTCGACTGCGGGTACGTGTTCGTGGACGGCTCGACCGTCGGCGACATCACCGAGACCTCGCTCAAGGACCGCCGGATCCTCGGCGACGAGGGCTTCATCTCGGTGATCGCGGTGATGGACTCGGTGACCGGCAAGCTGACCGCCGGGCCGGAGATCCAGGCTCGCGGGTTCGCCGAGGACGACACCGTGTTCGACGACCTGAAGCCGAAGATCGAGGCCGAGATCGAGAAGGCGATCGGCAGCGGCGTCGACGACATGTACCAGCTGCAGCAGGTGATCCGCCGGGTGGTCGGCAAATGGGTCAGCGACACCCACCGCCGGCGCCCGATGATCATTCCGGTCGTGGTCGAAAGCTGATCACCCGGTGTAACCTGCTCCGCGAGCAGAGGAAGGTGGGCCGGCGATGAGTGTCAGCGGGGTGAACGGGACGGGCCAGCGCCGGCCCACGATGAAGGAGGTCGCCGCCCGGGCCGGGGTCGCGCTGAAGACCGTGTCCCGGGTGGTGAACGAGGAGCCGAACGTCAGCCCGGAGCTGACCGCCAAGGTCCAGGCGGCGATCAAGGAGCTGAACTACACGCCGAACGAGTCGGCCCGGATGCTGCGCCGCGGCAAGACCGGCACGATCGCCGTGGTGATCCGCGACATCGGCGACCCGTTCTTCGCCTCGCTCGGCCGCGCGGTCGAGCTGTGGGCGCGCTCGTCGGGCTCGGTCGTGATGATCGGCCTGACCGACGAGGACCCTCAGCGGGAGCGCGAGGTCTGTCTGGAGTTCGTCGCCCGGCGCCCGGATGCGCTGATCATGGCGCCGATCGGGGAGACCCAGGAGTACCTCGCTCCGCACGTCGACGCCGGGATGGCGGTCGTCACGATCGACCGTCCCGCGCACGGCATCGAGGCGGACGCCGTGCTCGCCGACAACGCGGGCGGTATCGACCAGGCGATCGACCACCTGGTCCGGCAGGGCCACCGGCGGATCGCGTACCTGGGCGATGACGAGCGGATCTTCACCGCCCGGGAGCGGGTGGTGGCCTACCGGGCGGCAATGGCCCGGCACGGGATCGGTGTCGACGAGGACCTCGTCCACCTGTCCGAGCCGACCACCGAGGGGATCGGCATCACGCTCTCGGCCGTTCTCGACCGCCCCGACCCGGCCACCGCTCTGCTGTCGGCCAACAACATGACGACCGCGGAGGTACTGCGGGGCCTGGCCGGCCGTCGGGACAAGGTGGCGTTGGTGTCCTTCGACGACCTGCAGCTCGGCGACCTGCTGAGCCCCGGGCTGACCGCGGTCGCGCAGTCCGCCGACGTGATGGCGCGGACGGCGATCCAGCTGATGACCGAGCGTCTCCCGGAACCGCACCGCCCCGGGCGGACGGTCCGCGTCCCGGTCAAGCTCACGATCCGTGGCTCGGGGGAGATCCCGCCTCCGCGCTGACCACCTGCCCGGGCTCGCCGAACCGAGCCAGGACCAGCGCGGCCGTGACGGCGAGGACGAATCCGCCGGCGGCGACGACGGCGTAACCGGGCCGCGCGCGATCGCCCAGCAGCAGGAGTCCGACGAGGGCGGGAAAGACTGTCTCCCCGACAACCAGCATGGCGGTGGCCGTCGTAACGCCGCCGCGCTGCAGAGCGGCCGCGTAGCAGAGCATCGCCAGTGCACCAGCTGCGACAGCGATGTAGGCGGCAGGCTCCGTGACCAGGTTCGCCGGTCTCAGGCTCGGAATGATCCGTGCCGCGATGGCCACGATGCCGAAGCCGAGACCGGCGATCAGGCCCAGCAGCGCACCGTGCAGCCGGCCAGGGACCAGCCGCGTCGACAGCCACACCAGGGCGAGCACTGCCACGGCAGCGCCGAGAGCGGGCCGGAAGCCGTGGCCGACGGCCGGGTTGCCCTCGCTGCCCGCCGAGATCCCCAGCAGGCCGAGTCCGAGGCACACGCCCCCGACTGCGATCCACTCTCGCCGGCCGAGTCGAACCCCGAGTGACCGTGCGGCGACGGCAGTGACGGCGAGGCTGGCGGCCAACGCCGACTGGACCACGAACAGCGGCAGCACCTGCAGCGCAGCGACCTGCAGGGCAAATCCGACAGCATCAAGGCTCATGCCGAGGATGAAGCGCGGCTCGAGAACCACCTTGTGCGCGCCAGCGTCTCCTGAGCGACCGGCTGCCGATGCCTGCAGGACGGACGCCAGGCCGTACGCGGCAGCTGCGGCGCACGCAGCTGCCAGACCCCACCACATGGCGGCCACCTTAGTTCAGGATCACCCTCGGCACCGGCCGGGCGCGATGCTCGACCCGTCAGGTGATTTGCCGCCGAGTTGGCCAGGCTGTCACCTGGCGGTCACTCGTGGAGCGCACCTTCGGGACATGAAACTGAGTCGCCGCCAGCTCTTGGCCGCATCTTCCGTCGCCGGTGCGTCGTTGGCCCTGCCGGGCGTCGCGTCCGCGGCACCGAATCTCGTCCGCCGTGACCGCGCCGCGCTGCCCTCGGGCGTCGCGAGTGCCGACGTGACGCCGAACTCGGCCGTCGTGTGGTCGCGCGCCGACCGCCCGGGCCGCCTGGTCGTCCAGCTGACCAGCCACGGCCGCTTCGACAAGGCGATCTGCCTGCGCGGCCCGAAGACGGACGCCGCCGACGACTTCACCGCGCGGCTGCCGCTGCGCGGCCTGCGCCCCGGCCAGCGCTACGACTACCGGATCGGCTTCGAGGACGAGAACGGCCGGATCGGGCAGACGCTCGACGGCTCGTTCGGTACGCCGGGCCGCAACCGGCCGGTGTCGTTCGTGTTCACCGGCGACACCGCGGGGCAGGGGTACGGCATCAACCCGGACCTCGGCGGGATGATCGCGTACCGGGCGATGCACGACACCCGGCCGGACTTCTTCCTGCACTCCGGCGACAACATCTACGCCGACGGCCCGATCCAGGCCGAGCTGAAAGTTGCCGACGGCACCGTCTGGCGGAACGTGGTGACCGAGGAGGTCTCGAAGGTCGCCGAGACGCTCGCCGAGTACCGCGGCCGGTACAAGTACAACCTGCTCGACGGCAACGTGCGCTCGCTGTACGCCGACGTACCGCTGATCGCGCAGTGGGACGACCACGAGACGCTGAACAACTGGTACCCGGGGGAGATCCTCACCGACGGCCGCTACACCGAGCGGCGCGTCGACGTGCTCGCGGCGCGGGCGAAGAAGGCGTTCCTCGAGTACCTGCCGATGGAGCACGCCGCGGGCCGGGACCGGATCTACCGCAAGGTGAGCTACGGTCCGCTGCTCGACGTGTTCTGCCTGGACATGCGCACGTACCGCGGCGCGAACCCGGTGCCGTCGACCGCCGGGCCGGTGGCGATGCTCGGTGCCGAGCAGGCCGCCTGGCTGGTGCGTGAGGTGGCGGCGTCGCGGGCGACCTGGAAGGTGATCGCCAGCGACATGCCGCTCGGCCTGCTGGTGCCGGACGGCGACCTGATCGAGGCGGTCGGGAACGGCCTGCCCGGCGCGCCCGGTGGTCGCGAGCACGAGATCGCCTGGGTGCTGAGCCAGTTCAAGAAGCGCAAGGTCCGCAACGCGATCTGGCTCACCGCCGACGTGCACTACTGCGCGGCGCACCACTACGACCCGGCCCGGGCGGCGTTCACCGACTTCGACCCGTTCTGGGAGATCGTGGCCGGCCCGATCAACGCCGGCACCTTCGGGCCGAACGCACTGGACAGTACGTTCGGGCCGCAGGTCGTCTTCTCCAAGGCGGCCGACTTCGCGAACCAGTCGCCGGCCGGCGGCAACCAGTTCTTCGGGCACACGTCCATCGACCCGCGGACCGGCGTGTTCACGGTCTCGCTGCGGAACCTGTTCGGCACGGTCCTGTGGACCAAGGACATCACCCCGGCCTGAGAAGGCCAGTCGTACCCACCGGCTCCGGCGCTTGAGCGGGATGCCGCCCACCGGGGCCGGCGGGTACGACGTCACACGCCGTGCAGCACCTCCGCGCCCGGACCGTCGAGCTGCGGCAGGACGACGCGGCGCCCGGTGAGCAGCAGGAGCAACGACAGCATCGGGCCGCGCAACTCCGGCCCGTCGCCGACGCTCCAGTCGATGTCGTCGGCAACCAGACGGAGCCCGTCGTACGGCAGCGGCTTGAAGACCCTCGACATCCGGCTGCCGCGGCATTCCCAGACGCGCGCGGCCGCCGTCGCAGCGACGTGAGGCGGGACCGGGAGCGACCGGCCGATCGGGATCGCGATGTCTTGCCCGTGGACGACGATGTCGATGAGGGTCTCCCGCGGGGTGACGCCGAAGTTGTGCCTGCGGGAGCCGATCATGCCGCGGATCTCGCCGATGATCTGCTCGGTCGGCAGCGCTGCCCGGTCGCGCCCGGAGGCCTGGATGATCCAGTTCATGCTGTGAATGCCGGGATGCTTGAGTGCGAGGCGGAGGGCTGCGCCGAGCGTCATCTGCTGCAGGGTCAAGTGGCCGGCGACGTCGCGGACGGTCCAGCCCTCACACAGCGAGCGGTGCGCCCAGTCGTCGGCGGCCAGTGTCGCGAGCAGGTCGGCCGTCCGGGCTCTTTGCGTGTCGATCGCGGCCCAGAGTTCGTCGTCGTTCATGACGGCGCCTTTCCGTCGGTGGGCCGGTAGCGCACGTCCGGCGGGCTGGTGCGGGTGCGCTTGAGTTCGAAGAAGTCGCGGCAGCCCGTGAGCAGGCGAATGCCGTCGAACAGGCGTACGGCGTCGTCGCCGCGGGGGACCGCGTTGAGGACAGGGCCGAAGAACGCGGCCCCGTCGAGATGCAGGACGGGTGTGCCGCCGTCGATGCCGACGGGCACGGTGCCTTCGTCGTGGCTGCGGCGCAGCGCCGTGTCGTACGTCGCGGAATCGGCCGCGTCGGCGAGCGTGCCCGGCAGCCCGGCGACGACGAGCGCCTCGGTCGAGGCGGCTCGGTACTCGGCGGTCGACGGATAACGCCAGTGGTCGAAGATCCGCTCGCCGAACGCGGTGTGCCAGGCCCGGAACGCTTCCGGCCCATGGTGCGTGACCACCGCGGTCGCGACCCTGGACGGACCGGTCATCTCGCCGAGCTTCGCGCGGTAGGTCTCGTCGACGGCGCGGTGCTCGTTGAGCATCAGCAGGCTCATCACGTGGTACCGGAGATCGAGGGTACGGCGCTGGGCGACTTCGCGGAGCCAGCACGCCACGACCCACGTGTACGGGCAGACGGGATCGACGTACAGGTCGACCCGCGGCGTGGTGCCGTGGACTTCGGCGGCACGAGCTGCTTCGGTGCGCTCGAGGAACCCGGCGGCGGGTGTGACGCCGGTGCGGTCGGCGTAGTAGCGCTTCGTGACCTGGTCCCACAGGTCGCGGTCGGCGCCGGTCTGATCGTTGTGCATGGTCCGAGCGTCCGCCACCTGGGTCATCGTCACATCGTCCGAATTGCTCAGTCGGTACTCAGACCGGTGCTCGCCCAGGCCGCGACCTGGGCGCGGTTCGCGAAGCCGAGCTTGTCGAGGATGTGCTGGACGTGGTTCTGCGCGGTGCGTTCGGAGATCACCAGCCGGGCGGCGATCTCGCGGTTGCTGAGGCCGTTCGCGACGAGTCGTGCCACCTCGCGCTCGCGGGGGCTCAACGGGTCCGGTGTGACCGCCAAGCTTCGGAGGCGTTCGGCCCAGGGCGTCATGCCGAGTGCCTGCGCCAGTTCGAGCGCGTCCCGGGCCACGGCGCGGGCCCGGGACTCGTCGCCGAACCGTTGATGGGTCTCTGCCAGAACGCAGGCCGATTCGACCGCGAAGCCCGGCGCCCCGATGCTGCGGCAGCGCGCTTCGGCCGTTCGGAGGTCCGCGACCGCCGCGTCCGGTTCGTCGAGGGCTGCGGCGCAGACACCGAGGACGAGCTCGACCGGTCCGAGGAAGTTGGTCGCGCCCGCGCCGCCCACGACGTACCAGCCGCGGCGGGTCTCCAGGCGGTCCCGGAAGCGCCGTACGTCGTCGGTCGCGCCGATCGCGGCCGCGACCCGCGCGCCGATGGTGTTCAGCAGCAGCTCGCCCGCGCGCCAGTCCGGCCACGACTCGGGTCGGCCACACCGCTGGTACAGGGCTGCTGCCTCGTCGGTCCGGCCGGCGTCGACGAGTACGAACGCGCGGTTCAGCCGGGCGGCGAGATCCCAGCGGGCGTCGGTTCCGAACTGCCAGACGGCGCTGCCCAGCAGGTCGGGGGAGTGGCCGCGATGATGGCCGAGCACCAGCCGGAACGCGACGTCGGCGCCGTGCGCCGCCGGATGACCGATGCCGCGGAAGACGGTGAGCGCTTCGTCGAGCAGCGCCTCGGCGTCGTCGAACTCGGCGCGGGCGGCGGCCAGAGACGCACGAGTGGTCAGGACGTGCCATTGACCCTGCGGGCCGCCCGCACGCCCCGCACAGCTTGCGATCCGGCCGGTCTCGCCGCCGATCGCGGCCAGATCCCCGGCGTACCAGAGCGTGTCGACGCGCCAGAGTCGCCCGCGCAGCTCCACTTCGGCGCGACCGGTCGACGTACCGAGCTCGATCATCCGGTCCGCGGCGGCGGCCAGTTCGGCCACGTCGTCCGGCCCGCTCGTCGCGAGCTGGCGCGCTGTCAGCGCTTCCACGAGTAGGGACGGATCTTGCAGCGCCTCGGCCTGGGCCAGCGCTTCACTGCTGGCTTGGAGCGCCTCACTCGACCGCGCGAGGTAGACAGCCGCCTGCGACTGCCGGGCCAGCAACCGGACTCTCGTGCTCGGCGAGTTGTGTACTGCGGCGAGTGCCTCGGTGCACCACTGGTCGATGTCGCCGTCCCACTCCGACTGGCCGATCGGCTCGAGCGTGACGGCTGCCTCGGCGAGCAGCTCGGCCGTTTTCGCGCTCCTCGCGACCGCGACGGCGCTGCGCGTGGCAGCGTGGGCCGTCGCGAGGTCACCGGCGCGGACGGAGGCCGTTGCGAGGCGGAGGTGGAGCGCTGCCCGGTCGAGCGCGTCAGGCGTGGCCGCGACGGCTCCGGCCCAGTGCCGTGCGATCTCGGCCGGGTCGGCGCCTGCGTCGGCTTCGAGTGCCTCGGCCGTACGGCGGTGCAGGTCGGCGCGTCGACTCAGGACCAGCCGCGCTTCGGTGTCCCGGCGGACCGACTCGTCGGCGAACCACGACTCGCCCGTGTCCGCTGCCACGACGATCGCGCCGCCACGGATCAGTACGTCGACCGCGGCCGCGAACTCGTCGCTGGTGAGACCGGCGACCCGCTGCAGGACGTCCAGCCGGATCCGCGGGCCGGCCACGGCGGCGGCGACCCGCACCTGGTCCGCGTGGTCGTCGACCGGTCGCGTGGTGGTCACGCTCGCAGTGTGACGGCAGGCCGGTGAGTCCGCCAGTAGGTTGTGTCCATGACCGTCTATCCCGAGAGCCGCCGCGACGATGTGGTCGAGACGTTGCACGGGCACCAGATCGCCGACCCTTACCGCTGGCTGGAAGACCCTGACTCGAGCGACACCCAGGACTGGGTCGACCGGCAGAACGCATTCACCCAGGCCGAGCTGGCCGACTACCCCGAGCGTGGCTGGTTCCAGGCCACGATGGCCGCGATCCTCGCGCGGCCGCGGGCCGGTGTGCCCGCGAAGAAGGCGGGCTGGTACTTCGTCGGCCGCAACGACGGCACCCAGGCCCAGGACGTGATCTTCGTCGCCGACTCGCTCGACGAGCTGCTGTCCGCGGGGCGGGTGCTGATCGACCCGAACACGCTGTCCGAGGACGGAACGGACTCGCTGGGCTCGTTCACCGTGAGCCCCGACGGCAAGTACTTCGCGTACGGCGTCAACGAGAGCGGCAGCGACTGGACGACGTTCCGGCTGCTCGACATCGCCAGCGGTTCGCCGGTCGACGACCAGGTGTCGGAGGCCAAATTCTGCGAGGCGACGTGGCTTCCGGACAGCTCGGCGTACCTCTACCTGCACTACCCGGCGAGCGGCCGCAGCGAAGGCACGGACACGACGTCGTTGTCCGGGGGACGGCTGATGCTGCACCGCGTCGGCACGCCGCAGTCCGAGGACGAGCTGGTGCTGAGCTTCCCGGCGAACGACCGGTTCTTCATCAGCCCGGAGATCTCCGACGACGACAGGTACCTCGTCGTCCACATCACCGAGGGGACCGACCCTGCCACCCGGCTGTGGGTCTACCCGATCACCTCGGAGGGCCTGGGCGAGCCGGTGAAGGTGGTCGACGAGTTCGCGGACGAGATCGCCTTCGTGCGGATGTCCGGCGACCAGCTGGTCCTGCGCACCGACCGGGACGCGTCCCGCGGCCGGGTGGTGCTGTCGACGCTGGACGGTTCATTCACCGACCTGATCCCGGAGGGAGAGTCGACGCTGCAGGCAGTCCGCGGTACGGCGGGCGGCCTGGCCACGTTGACACTTGTCGACGCGCAGCCGGTGCTCACGCTCTACGCGTTGGACGGCTCCGGTGAGCGCGTCGTCAACGTACCTGGCGGCGGAGTTGTGGGGCTCAACGCCGGACCGGAGTACGACGAGCTCTTCATCGGTCTGTCGACGACGACCGACCCCACGCTGTCGTACGTCGTCTCGACCGGGTCAGGCGACGTACGCGTGCTGCCGGAGCTGGTTCGTGGCTCCGGGGGCTTCACGCCGCCGCAGGTCACCGTGACACGCCGGACCGGCCCGGTGCCCTACTTCTTGATCACCAGGTCGGACCTGGACTTCTCCGAGCCGCGCCCGACGCTCATGTGGGGGTACGGCGGGTTCCGTATCCCGATCCAGGCCGACTACCGGCCCGGCTGGCCGGCATGGCTTGCTGCCGGTGGCGTGCTGGTCATCACCAACCTGCGTGGCGGCGGCGAGTACGGAACCGAGTGGCACGACGCAGGGCGGCTGAAGAACAAGCAGAACGTCTTCGACGACTTCATCGCGGTTGCCGAGGACCTGCGGGACACCGGCGTGACCACTCCGGCGCAGCTGGCCGTTCACGGTCGCAGCAACGGCGGACTGCTCGTCGGTGCCGTCATGACACAGCGGCCTGACCTGTTCGCGGCCGCACTGCCGGGCGTGGGTGTCCTGGACATGCTGCGCTTCCACAAGTTCACCGTTGGTGCGGCGTGGGCGTCCGACTACGGCTCGCCGGACGATCCGGAGCAGTTCGAGGACCTGCTGGCGTACTCGCCACTGCATCGCGTCAGCGACGGGACGTCGTACCCGGCCACGCTGGTGGTCACGGGGGACCACGACGACAGGGTCGTTCCGTTGCACAGCCACAAATTCATCGCGGCGCTACAGCATGCCCAGTCCGGTCCGCGGCCAGTCTTGACCCGGGTCGAGGTCAACACCGGCCATGGCTTCGGAAAGCCCGCCGCGATGGTCGCGGCGGAGTGGGCGGACCTACTGGCGTTTGCTGCTCACCATGTAGGTCTCGTACCTCCCGAGCAGTAGGAGGGCTGCTTGGGGCTACCAGATCCGCGGGGCCTGAAGGTCCCGCGGGTCGTCCGCCGGCTGACAGCCGTGGGCGCTCTCCGTGTACTCCGTGCGCGGACCGGTCGTGGCCAGCGTGCGGACGGCGTTGACGAGCCGGTCCACGTGCTCGCGGGTCGTCCCGAGGCCGAGGCTGGCGCGGACCGCCGTACCGTGCTCGGGGGAGTCGGCGAGCAGGTGGCCGACCAGCGGGTGGGCGCAGAACTTGCCGTCCCGGACACCGATGCCGTACTCGGCGCTGAGCGCCGCGGACACCAGCGTCGAGGTGCGGCCGGCGAGCGTGAAACAGACCGTGCCGACGCGGTCGGCCTCCTCGCCGAAGATCGAGTACGTCGTGACGCCGTCGATCTGGGCGAGTCCGGTACGTAGCCGGGCCAGCAGGCTGCGCTCGTGCTGCTCGATGGCGTCGCGGTGCTTGCTGATCGCGGCGCACGCGCTGGCCAGGGCGATGGCGCCGATCACGTTGGGGGAGCCGCCCTCGTGGCGGGCCGGTCCGGTCGTCCACACCACGGTGTCGCCCGTGACGGCGTGGGTCGCGCCGCCGCCGTACAGGTACGGGTCGGCGGCGTCGAGCCAGTCGGAGCGGCCGATCAGCGCGCCGGCGCCGTACGGCGCGTAGAGCTTGTGACCGGACAGGGCAACCCAGTCGACGTCCAGAGCGGCGATGTCGACCGCGCGGTGCGGAGCGAGCTGTGCGGCGTCGAGGCAGACCCGCGCGCCGTGGGCCTTGGCCACCTTGGCGATGTCGGCGATCGGGAAGATCTCGCCGGTGACGTTGGACGCTCCGGTGATGACGACGAGGCGGGGACCTTCGGGCGCCTGACGGAGCGCGTCGGCGACCCGGGTCACGGCCTCGGTCGGGCTGGACGGGGCCCCGAGGCGGACGGTCCGCTCGGCCGGCCAGGGGAGGAGTGCCGCATGGTGCTCGGACTCGAACACGAGGACCGTCGCGTCGGCCGGCACCGCGTGGGCGAGGAGATTGAGGGCGTCGGTCGTCTGCCGGGTGAAGATCACCTGGTCTGTGGGGCGAGCGCCGACGAAGGCGTGCACCTCGGCCCGGGCCCGCTCGTACCACTGGGTCGTGATCCGCGAGGCGTACCCGTTGCCGCGGTGCACCGACGCGTACGACGGCAGCGCGGCCTCGACGCTGGCCCGCACGGACTCCAGACACGGCGCGCTCGCGCCGTGGTCGAAGTTCGCGTAGTCGGTGACCCGGCCGTCGGCGAGCGGGACCAGCAGGTCCGAACCGACGGTGGCGGGGATGTTTCCGGTGACCTGACGCGTGACGGTCGGCCGCGAAGTCGTCGTACTGGCCGGCTCGAGGATGGACAGGATCGACATGACGCTGCTCCCAGGGAAGTCCGCACTTGCCGAACGGGGTATCCGCACGACCTGGTCTTCACCCGGGGCACCCCACCGCGGAGGAGGGTTGCCGGCCAGCTAGCCGGGGCTTGTCGCTGGCACTCATGACCTGCCGAGAACGGTAACGAAGGGGACACGGCTGCCGCCAGTGACGATCTCATGTGATGAGATGAGTGAACACATCGTGGGACGACGTAAGGAAGTCGATGACCTGGAGAGCACCTGTGGTCGAGCGGCCGGACGGCTCGCTGACCGCGCCGGAACGCGAACTGCTGCAAGGCTATCTGCAGTTCTACCGCCGCACGCTGCTGTTCAAGTGCACGGGGCTGACCGCCGAGCAACTGGCCGAACGGCCGTCGCCGCCCTCCAATCTGTCGCTGCTCGGCCTGATCCGGCACCTCACCAAGGTCGAGCGGATCTGGTTCCGCATCCACTTCGCCGAGGTCCCCGCCGAGCCGGTGTTCCCGCTGGAGCTCGGCAAGGACGCCGACTTCGACCTGGTCGACGCCGCCGACGCGCAGGAGGCGTACGAAGGTCTGATCGCCGAGTGGAAGCTCTCCGACGACGCCGCGGCCGGCCACTCGCTGGACGAGCGGTTCACGTTCAAGGGCATCGACTCGACGCTGCGGATGATCTACATCCACCTGATCGGCGAGTACAGCCGGCACTGCGGCCACGCAGACCTCTTGCGGGAGCAACTCGACGGGACCACAGGCGCCTAACACGACCTGCCACGCGCCTAGGCTGCCGCCGTGCCGTTCACCCTCGCCCACCCCGCGGCCGTCCTTCCACTGTGCCGGCGTCCGTTGGTGGCGTCGGCTCTCGTGGCCGGCGCGGTGGCTCCCGACCTGCTGTACGTCGGGCCGATCTACCGGATCGCCACGCAGATCAACGGCAACTTCACGCTGACTCTCACCCACAAGTTCTGGTCCACGCTCTGGCTGGATCCGTTGCTGGCGCTCGTGCTCTTGCTGTGCTTCAACTTGGCGCTGCGGCGACCTCTCACGGCTCTGGCCCCGCCCGCCCTCGCGGCGCGCCTGCCCGCGGCGGACCGGCCCCGCCCGGTGTGGGTGGTCGCCTCCGCCTTTGTGGGTGCGCTGACCCATGTCGTCTGGGACTCGTTCACTCACTATGACGGGTACTTCGTCCGACAGTTCCCCGACGTTTTCCGGGCACGGGTGACAGGAGCGTGGGACGTGAACCGCGTCTTCCAGTACGCCAGCACGGTCGGCGGCTGTCTCGTCCTCGCCGTCTGGCTCTACCGCTGGTACCGCCGTACCTCGCCGTCTGCTGTCGTCTCCGGGGTGCCGTCTTGGGTGCGATATCTCGTGCTGGCGGCGCTGGTGGTCTTCGGTGTCACCGGCGCGATCGTCGAGCTCGGCCGGGTGGACGGCGAGTTCGCCGGGGAGACCGCCGTACGGCTGGTGCTGTCCGGGCTCGTGTCCGGCGGCCTGGCCGCGCTCGCCTGGTACGTCGTGCTGTGGCACCTGGAGCGCCTGCGGCGGCGTACGCGCGTGTCGTGACGCTACGGATGGGGCAGCGTGATCGGCGTGTGACACGTGGGACTCGAGGGGTGATCGGGGTAGCCTGAACGATATGGCGACCCGCACGTCTTCCCCGGCGCGGGCGCAGAAGTCGGCAGCCAAACGGCCGAGCACGGCCCGTTCGGCGGCCGGTGGACGCCCCCGTCCGTCAGGCGCCCAGAAGCGTGGGCAGAGCACGAAGCGCGGCGGTGGAACCACCGCCGCGCGGACCAGCACGCCCAAAAACAGCGGACCGGGCCCGTTCGCGGCCGCCATGCTCGCGCTCGGCCGCGGGGTGGTGAAGATCTGGATCGGCATCGCGCACCTGCTCGGCGGCATGGTGCGGGGGATCGGTCACAGCGCCCGCGACCTGGAGCCGGAGCACCGCCGGGACGGCGCCGGCCTGTTCCTGATCGGTCTGGCGGTCGTCGTGGCCGCCGCGATCTGGTGGGACCTCCCGGGCGCCGTCGGCAACGGCGTCCGGACCGTCGTCGGCGGCAGCATCGGCATGCTCGGCTGGGCGCTGCCGCTGATGCTGGTCGTCATTGCGATCCGCACGCTGCGTCACCCTGACCGCAACGGCCCTGCCGGACGACAGGTCATCGGGTGGACCGCGGTGTGCCTCGGCGTCCTCGGCCTGATCCACATCGCCAACGGCCTGCCGCGCCCGAGCAACCCGGCCGACGGCCCGCTGCGTGACGCCGGCGGCGCGATCGGGTACTTCATCTCGTCGTTCCTGTCGGACCTGCTGACGCAGTACGTCGCCGCCCCGCTGCTCGTCCTGCTGTCGATCTTCGGCGCGCTGGTGATCACCGGTACGCCGGTGTACGCGATCCCGCTGCGGTTCCGCGCGGCGTTCGACGTCCTGATGGGACGCACCGAGCTGCCCGAGGACGCGCCGTCCGTGGCCGCTGCGCCGACCGACGACACCGTCCGGCTGACCCGCAAGCAGCGGCGCGCGAAGGCCGAGCTCGACGAGGACGGCGAGCCGACCGTCAAGCCGTACGACTCGCCGGTGCTCGGGGAAGCCCCGAAGCGCGGCCGCAAGAAGGCGAAGCCGCCGGAGGACGCGTACGACGTCGACAGCGCCGAGGAGGCTGCTGCCGCCGAGCCTGCCTTCGAGCCGCCTGCCGCCTCGAGCAAGCCCCCGGCGCCGGCGCCGGAGCCGCCGCCGCACACGCCGCTGCCGCAGCGGGTCGAGCAGCTCAGCCTGTCCGGCGACATCACCTACACGCTGCCCGACGGGCAGATGCTGAAGCCCGGCTCGGTGCACAAGGCCCGCACCAAGGCGTCCGACCAGGTCGTCGACCGGCTGACCGAGGTGTTCGAGCAGTTCGGCATCGACGCCCAGGTCACCGGCTACACGCGCGGCCCGACCGTCACCCGGTACGAAGTCGAGCTCGGCTCCGCGGTCAAGGTCGAGAAGGTCACCGCGCTGTCCAAGAACATCGCGTACGCCGTCGCTTCGGCCGACGTCCGGATCCTGTCGCCGATCCCGGGCAAGTCCGCGATCGGTATCGAGATCCCGAACACCGACAAGGAGATCGTCAGCCTCGGCGACGTGATCCGGTCCGCGACCGCCCGCAACGACCACCACCCGATGGTGGCCGGACTCGGCAAGGACGTCGAAGGCGGGTTCGTCGTCGCGAACATGGCGAAGATGCCGCACCTGCTGGTGGCCGGCGCCACCGGATCGGGCAAGTCGTCGTTCGTCAACTCGCTGATCACGTCGATCCTGATGCGCGCCACCCCCGACGAGGTGCGGATGATCCTGGTCGACCCCAAGCGGGTCGAGCTGAACAACTACGAGGGCATCCCGCACCTGATCACGCCGATCATCACCAACGCCAAGAAGGCGGCCGAGGCGCTGCAGTGGGTCGTTCGCGAGATGGACATGCGCTACGACGACCTGGCGGCCTTCGGCTTCCGGCACGTCGACGACTTCAACAAGGCGGTCCGCGGCGGGAAGGTGAAGCCGCCGCCCGGTAGCGAGCGGGTGCTCACGCCGTACCCGTACCTGCTGGTGATCGTCGACGAGCTCGCCGACCTGATGATGGTCGCGCCGCGCGACGTCGAGGACTCGATCGTCCGGATCACCCAGCTGGCGCGCGCCGCCGGCATCCACCTGGTGCTCGCCACCCAGCGGCCCTCGGTGGACGTCGTCACCGGTCTGATCAAGGCGAACGTGCCGTCCCGGCTCGCGTTCGCGACCTCGTCGCTGGCCGACAGCCGGGTCATCCTCGACCAGCCGGGCGCCGAGAAGCTGGTCGGTCAGGGCGACGGCCTGTTCCTGCCGATGGGCGCGAGCAAGCCGATGCGTATCCAGGGCGCCTGGGTCACCGAGAGCGAGATCCGCGGCGTCGTCGACCACTGCAAGGAGCAGCTGCAGCCGACGTACCGCGAGGACGTCACCGCGGCCCCCGGCCCGAGCAAGGACCTCGACGACGAGATCGGCGACGACCTGGACCTCGTGGTGCAGGCGGCGGAACTCATCGTTTCCACCCAGTTCGGCTCCACGTCGATGCTGCAGCGTAAGCTCCGCGTCGGTTTTGCCAAGGCCGGCCGGCTGATGGACATCCTGGAGAGCCGCGGCGTCGTCGGTCCCAGTGAGGGCTCCAAGGCCAGGGACGTCCTGGTCAAGCCCGACGACCTAGAGGACTTCATCACCACCCTCCGAGGAGAGTGAGACCGTGACCGCCGCGAGCGCAGTGCCCAGGCAGGATCGATTCGACGTCGATCCCGAGCCCACGCCGTTCACCGTCCGGGCCTCCCAGAAGGTGCACGGCGGACTCGCCGTCGGCGCGGCGCTGGTGGCGATCGGCTTCGCGGCGTCGGGATCCACCAGCCCGACCGGCGTCCTGCGCTGGCTCGCGGCCGCGGCGTTCGCGGTGCTGGCGGTGGTCTGCGCCCGCGCGCTGACGGTGGGGGAGATGCTGGTCGCCGACGACGTCGGCATCCGGCTGCGGATCGGCAGCGAGTGGGTGGGGACCCGCTGGGAGGACATCGAAGAGGTGACGGTGCTGCAGCGGCGGCATCCGCTCGACGACGGGCGGATCGCCGTACATCTGCAGGATCCCGGGCCGATCCTCGGCGCGATGCCGAGTTCGACCCGCAAGACGACCGATGCCAACCGGCGCCTGACAGGGGCCTCGCTCGCGATACCGTTCGGGTTGACGGCCCGGCCGTCCAACGGGGAAGTGGTGCAGGCGCTGCACATGCTGGCCGATGCGAGATGTCCGGTCAGGGAACAACTCTGACTCGTCCGTGACTCCGTCGGGCGAGGGCCGTTGAGATGATGTCCGCGGCACTGCCGTGGGCGAGCACAGCCCGTCCGGGGGACAGGGCGACGAACGAGAGGGTGGTGGCGAAGTGAGCATCGGCAGCGATCTCACGGCGGCCCGGGAGCGGGCCGACATGACGATCGAGCAGCTGAGCGCTGCGACCCGGATCAGATCCGGGCTGCTGATCGCCATGGAGGCCGACGACTTCTCCCGCTGCGGCGGGAACTTCTACGCCCGCGGGCACATCCGGTCGATCGCTCGCGTGGTCAAGGCCGACCCCGCCCCGTTGCTCGCCGCCTTCGACGCCGAACACGCCGTCGAGGAGGAGAAGTCCCGCCGCGAGGAGCGCGCCGCGGTCAAGGCCCCGACGCTACGTCCGGCGCGGCCGCGCTGGGCGCTGGTGGTCGGCGCGATCCTGGTGATCCTAATGGGCTGGGGGATGGTGCGCCTGTTCACCCTGCCCAGCGACATCGAGGCCAACGCGTCGAAGACCGCGACCGCCACCGCGACGGTTACGACGCCGACCCCGAAGCCGACGCCGCAGCCGAGCGTTCAGCCCACCAAGACGCCGACCTCGGCGAAGCCGCCGGTGCTGAAGACCTCGCTGACACTGACGGCGAAGGGCAACGGCACGTACCTGACGGTCCGCGACAAGAAGAACCGCCGCCTGTTCCAGGGCCGCCTCGGCCCGGGCATCGCGCAGTCCGTCACCAGCTCCGGCGACATCCGGGTGACAGTGGGCAACCCCGCCAACCTCGTCGTCGTGCTGAACGGCAAGCAGATCCCGACCAAGCTCTACCGCTTCACCGCCCACCCGGACGGCACGCTCAGCAAGACCACCGGCACCGGGTCCTGAAGCTGCTGAGTTAGGTGGGGACGTGCACAGCGCGTCATACTCGGGGGGATGACTACGCCACCCACCACCGTCGCCCTGGTCACGCTGGGCTGTGCCCGTAACGATGTCGACTCCGAGGAACTGGCCGGCCGGCTCGAAGCCGGCGGATTCCGGCTCGTCGACGACGCCGCCGAGGCGGACACGGTGGTGGTGAACACCTGCGGCTTCGTCGAGGCCGCGAAGAAGGACTCCGTCGACACGCTGCTCGCGGCCGCCGACTACAAGGAGTCCGGGCGTACGCAGGCCGTGGTCGCGGTCGGCTGTCTCGCCGAGCGGTACGGCGAGCAACTCGCCGAGGCCCTCCCGGAGACGGACGCGATCCTCAGCTTCGACGACTACACCGACATCTCGGACCGCCTCCGCAGCATCCTCTCCGGCGCCAAGCACCAGCCCCACGTGCCCCGCGACCGCCGCAAACTTCTGCCACTCGCCCCCGCCGACCGCCACACCACCCCGGGCGTAGCCATCCCCGGCCACGGCGACGCAACGACCCCCGACTCGTCCGGCGCCTCCGAGCAGGCTGCTGTTGTGGGCTCGCACATCCCCGAGCAGCTCAGGCCGGCCGGCGCCACTCCGAGCGTTCCTGGCGAGCTCAAGGGACGCTTCGTCACCGGCGCCTCGGAAGAGCTGAAGATCGACGCCCCCGACCTCGCGACGGCCCCCGCCAGCGGCCCCCGCGTCATGCGTCGCCGCCTCGACGGCGGCCCGATGGCCCCGCTGAAGCTCGCCTCCGGCTGCGACCGCCGCTGCGCGTTCTGCGCGATCCCGATGTTCCGCGGCGCCTTCGTGTCCCGCCGCCCGGGCGAGGTGCTCCGCGAGGCCGAGTGGCTCGCCGAGAACGGCGTCCGCGAACTCTTCCTCGTCTCCGAGAACTCCACCTCCTACGGCAAGGACCTCGGCGACCTCCGCCTCCTCGAAACCCTGATCGGCGAGATCGCCCAGGTCGCAGGCATCACCCGAGTGCGCGTCTCGTACCTGCAGCCGGCCGAGATGCGCCCCACCCTGATCACCGCGATGACCGGCACCCCCGGCGTCGTGCCGTACTTCGACCTGTCCTTCCAGCACGCCTCCGGCCCGCTACTGCGCCGCATGCGCCGCTTCGGCGACTCCGAGCGCTTCCTCGAGCTCATCGCCCAGGTCCGCGCGGCCGCGCCTAGCGCCGGTATCCGCAGCAACGTCATCGTCGGCTTCCCGGGCGAGACCGAGGAGGACGTCGACATCCTCTGCGACTTCCTCTCCCGCGCCGGCCTGGACGCGATCGGCGTCTTCGGCTACTCCGACGAGGACGGCACCGAGGCCGAGACGTACGACGGCAAGCTCGACGAGGACACCATCGCCGCCCGCCTGGACCGCGTCACCCGCCTGGCCGAGGACCTGACCTCGTCGCGGGCCGAGTCCCGCATCGGCGAACTGGTCGAGGTCCTGGTCGAATCCCTCGACGACGCCTCCGACGCCTCCGACGCCTGCGACGCCTCGGGGTCGGACGCTGCCGGGTCGGACGCTGTCGCGTCTGTCTCCGGGCAGTCTGCCGAGGGCCGGGCCGCGCACCAGGGCCCGGAGGTGGACGGGATCACCACGCTGACCGGCCTTCCGGACGGCGTCCGCGTGGGCGATCTGGTGTCCGCGAAGGTCGTCGCGAGCGACGGTGTTGACCTGATCGCCGAGTTCGCGGCACTCGTGAGCACCCCAAGCGGCCGTCCGGCAGCTAACCTGACCGCGTGAGCAACCCCCCGACGAACCCGGCACCGGGCGCCGCCGGCGGTCCTCTCCACGCGCCCAGCGCCTGGAACCTGCCGAACGCGCTCACGGTGCTGCGGCTGGTCCTGGTACCGCTGTTCGTCTGGCTCCTGCTCCGCGACGGCGGCGAGGGCACCGGCGACCGGCTGCTCGCCACCGCCGCGTTCGTCGTCGCCATCGTCACCGACCGCTTCGACGGCGACATCGCCCGGCGCTGGAACCTGGTCACCAACTTCGGCAAGATCGCCGACCCGATCGCCGACAAAGCCCTCACCGGCGCCGCCTTCATCGGCCTCTCGTACCTGGGCGAACTCCCGTGGTGGGTCACCGTCGTCGTCCTGGTCCGCGAATGGGGCGTCACCCTCCTCCGCTTCTGGGTCATCCGCCACGGCGTCATGCCCGCCAGCCGCGGCGGCAAACTCAAAACCGTCCTCCAAGCCATCGCCCTGGGCCTCTACCTCCTCCCCTGGCAAGACGTCGCCCTGATCCACTGGCCCGCCGTCATCATCATGGCCGCGGCCGTCCTGGTCACCCTCGTCACAGGCCTCGACTACCTCCTCCGAGCCCTCCGCCTCAGAGCCGCCGCCAAACGCCCCCTCCCATAACCGCCGAACCCGGCTTACCGCGCGCCCCCGAACCTCGTGCAGACGGGTATGGCGTCCCCTCAGGCACTGCCCAGGCGCGGCGTGCCGCAGGCGAGGTGCGAGGTCGGGGGCTCCGGTGTGTGGGTACGGCCTGCTGCCGGGGATGGCGTCCCGCCGGGCACTGCCCCCATACGGCGTGCCGCAGGCGACAGGTGCGAGGTCCGGGGTTCCGGTGCGTGCGGGGGACGGCGTGCTACCGGGGACTGTCCGCACCCAGGGGCAGTGAGCATGGCGTGTGCCGCCGGACAAGTGCGGACGGGTACGGCCTATCGCCGGGGACTGTTCCGCGTACGGCGTGCAGTGCCGCGTGCGACAGGTGTTGGGGTCCGGGGTCCGGTGCGTGCGGGTAAAGCGTGCTGCCGGGAACTGATCGCACAACCCGGCCGCGAGCACCGCGTGTGCCGCCCGGGAACCGGTACGGACTGGTACGGCGTCCCGCCGGGCACTGCCCGCGTTCGGCGTCCGGCCGGGAACTGTTCGCTGATGGCGGCATCGGCAACACGTGCACCGCTCGGTAACTGGTGCGTGCGACTACGGCGTGCTGCCGCGGACTGCTCACACACGCGGGCAGCGAGCAAGGCGTGTGCCGCCGCGGAACCCGATGCCGCGGGCACGGTGTGCTGCCGGGATTGTTCGTGTACGGCGTGCCGCGGGCGACAGGTGCAGGCTCCAAGGCAGGTGGGAACGGGTACGGCGTGACCGCCGGGATCCTGGGCCTACGGCACGGTCGGTCCTAAGGCTGGTCAGCCCTGGGGATGGTGGATCTAGGGACCGGCCAAACCTAGGGCTGCCAGGCCTGGGTCCGGTCGGCGCAAGGGGCCAGTCGGACCCGCGGACCGGCCAGCGCGGGGGGAGCAGGACAAGGCGTCCGGCGCGCCCAGGGGTCCAGCGAGGGAGAGCCGGGCTCAGGACTCGCCCAGATGGCCCAAGGAGTCGCCCGGTCGGCTCGGGACGCCGCCAGCGGGCTGACGACGCTCAAGCGGGCTAACGACGGTCAGTGGGCTTACGACTCGGCCAGCCAGGTGAGCATTTCGCCGCGGAGCCAGCAGCGGCCGACTGCGGTGGCGTGGAGCGAGCTGTGATCGAACACTGCCAGCCCGAGAATGCTGTGCCCGGAAGCCCGCCGATCGCCGAACGTCGGGATTCCCGGCGCGACCCCGACCCCCTCCACCGACACCCACGCGACCGGCCGCCGGGTCGCTGCCTCGTCCAGCCGCTGCAGGAACCGCAACCGTCCTTCGAGATCCAGACCCGACAACGCCCAGGTCGTGATCACCACCGGCAGTACTACATCCGGCACCGCCCCGATCGCCTCCGGCAGCACCTGGACAACGTCACCCCGCACCAGCTCCGGGGGAGCCGCCGACGCCAACGCCAACTCCGCCTCGAGCCTCGCCCCTCGCTCCACCTGATCCGGCGGCACACACGCCCGCAGCCACCGCACCGCATCCGCATCCGTCACATCAACCGGATCCGCATCAACCACCACGCGAGCCCCAATCTCCGGCATCCCCAGAGACGGCACCCGCCCCTCACCCACAACCGAAGCCGACACCTGAACCGCCGACCCCGGATCACCCAACGACTGCCCGTTCCCGTACGTGATCCCCACCCGATCAACCGTCAAATTCAGCCCAGCCGACCGCCCCACATCAACCAACCCGACCGACTCCGCCCCCACCCGCCGCGCCACCTCAGCAACAGCCGGGTACACCAGGGCATGCCGTCCACCCTCGTCCCCCGACACCTTCCGCCCCGAGGCGACCTCCACGAGAGCCCCTCCCAGCCGCCCCACCGCGCCCACAGCCACCCGACCAATCTCCGTGCCCGGCGGACTGGGATGAGCTGCGGTGCTGGCGAAGGCGGCGGCCAGCTCGGAGGCCTGGCCGCCGAGGGCCAAGTAGTGAAGTGCGGCGAGGATTACCGCCGGACGCCGGCCGCGTGGCGAGGCGCTCTCGATGACCCGCAGCGCTTCGTCCGACTCACTCAGCGCGATCGCGATCTGCGCGTACACCGGTGAGATCTTCGGCGCTTCGACCTCACCGAACCGTCGATAGACCTGCGCAAGCGTACGCCCGCGACCGCCACCCTCCACGCTTCCAGCAGTCGACATCGGCATCCGAGCGAGTCTAGGTCCTGTCCGGTAATCCATCGCCTACTGCGGGGCACTCGGCACGGCACCTCCTCGCGACGGCGCTGGATCACCAGACAGGACCTAGTCACGCCCGCGCAGCCAGCCTCCAAACACAGCCAATCCAGTCATTGCGCCGGCAAGGCGTCGAGGGACTTCCTCAAGCGTGTCGGATCAGGACGAGCGCCTTCGTAGCCATTGTGAGAGACCAGCAACGGGCCGGTCGCTTCAACTTCGGGAGATCAGCATGTTGGACACCCGCTCCACCTCACCAGCACTCGCCACACCGGCCGCCGTCGGGCGTCGGTTGGGGAACGACCTGCTGGAGCCGCTGCACTTGGTCGCCTACATGTCCGACGAGCCGAACGAAGCGCTCCGGGCCCTCGGGTACGAGGGCTACTGGCCCGGATACTTCGCCGCGCGATCCGCCCCGCTGGGCCGGGTACCCGCCGAAGTCGTGGATGCGCTCTTCTACAACTTCGCCCCTGGCGAGGTCGCGGCCTGCATCCCGGCGTGCTGGGACGTCGCAACGCCCGAGGCGGCACTCGAGGCCCACCGCCAAGGATGTGTCGCGGCACTGCGGCGCATCCTGGGTGACCTCGCCGACACGCCGGCGGTCAGCCGCGCCGCGGACCTCGCCATCCGTGCAGCGATGAACGCCCCTGTGGAAGGGCGGATCCTGTACGCCGCCCTGCGCTCGCTCCCGGTGCCGGACGAGCCGCTCACCCGCCTCTGGCACGCGGCCACGCTCCTCCGCGAGCACCGCGGCAACGGCCACGTCGTGGCTCTGGTGTCCGAAGGCATCGACGGCCAGGAAGCCCACGTGCTGCAGGCGCTCGACTGGGGCATGGCCCCGGCCGACTACGGACGTCTCGACCCGCTGACGCCTGCTCAACTCGACGCGGTCGTGGACGGCCTGCGCGAACGCGGCCTCGTGGACGCGGAAGGCAAGTTCACGCCTGCCGGACGCGAGACGAGGAACCGCATCGAGGCCCTCACGGACGCGCTCGCCGCCCCCGCGTACGACTGCCTGCAGCCGCACGAGATCGACCAACTCACCGCCGACCTCGAACCCCTGGTCGAACGCATCGCCACAGCCGGCTACTAGCCGAACGCGCCCCCGTCGTCACCGTCGACACACCACGAGGGGCATGGTGTGCGATGTGGGGCAGCGGGTGTGGTGTTGGCTGGTGGCACTGGAGTGCCGATGTGGATCGAGAGTCGGAGGTGGGCGTGGCCGGAGACGCAATTGAGGCGGCGGTTGGCCGATTGGTGGAGCTCTTGCTGGAACATCGCGTGACGCTGGCCACGGCTGAGTCGTTGACAGGGGGGATGGTCGGGGCGGTTCTGACGGATGTGCCGGGGGTGTCGGCTGTGTATCGGGGTGGCGTGGTGGTCTACGCGACTGACCTGAAGGCCAAGCTCGCGGGTGTGCCGGAGGATCTGCTGGCTGCTGTGGGTCCGGTGCACCCGGACACGGCCGCCGCGTTGGCCACCGGTGTGCGGGAGCGTCTAGGGGCGGATTACGGGCTCGCGACGACAGGTGTGGCCGGTCCGGACCCGCAGGCGGGTATCGAAGCCGGCACGGTGTACGTCGCAGCGGCCGGGCCGAGCTCCGTGCAGGTGCGGAAGCTGCAGTTGAGCGGCGATCGGACAGCCGTCCGCAGGGGGAGTGTGCAGGCCGTCCTGGAACTCGGGGCAGAAGTTGTGACGGAAGATCTCGACTGAACGGGGTGTTGGGACCAGCATGGGGACAGGTAAGGCAGACTGGCACGGCGCACCGAAGGTGGACATTGCGAGAAGTAGTGACCCAGCAACAGGTACCGTTGGTTCCTACGGCCGAGCTACCGTGCGGGTAGGGACGGCCGGACAGGCGGAAGGGAGAAACCTCATGGTGCTGGTTCGTGGCCTGCTGGGCGACGTGCTGCGGCGTAAGCGGCTGCGCCAGGGGCGCACTCTGCGCGAGGTCTCCGCCGACGCACGGGTCAGCCTCGGCTACCTGTCCGAGGTCGAGCGCGGTCAGAAGGAAGCTTCGAGTGAGCTGCTGGCGGCCATCTGTATGGCGCTGGACGTGCCGCTGTCGACTGTCTTCGCCGAGGTGAGCGAGGATCTGGCGCGCGAAGAGGCTCTGGTGCTGGCGCACCCGGCCATCGAGACCGAGGTCGTCGCCTCCGCCGCCTGACCTGGTCATCGCCCGTCTCCGTCAGGACCGGCACTACTGCTGGGCGGCTGGATCAGAGCTGTGCGGCCCGGCCACACGAGCTGCAGTGCCGGCAGCGACGGCTGCCCAGGCTGCCGGAACATCGTGTTGGCGGTGAACAGGTGCAACGCTGAGTCCGGAAACCGGAGCAACTCGGCTGTGTGTGGTGGCGGGAACAGCTCCGACAGGTCGTCGCCCTCGTCGAACGTCGCACCTTCGATCACGGCCCAGGCGAGTGGCTTGAGCCCGAGATAGGCGTGACACGGCTCAGGCTCGAAAACGATGATCTCCGGATGCCGGTACAGGCTGAGGCCGAGTGTGTACCCGAAGGCCGGGTTCCGGTCGCCGTCGCCCTCGACGAACTGCATCGTCCAGCCGTAGGTCTGGATGTTCCGCTCGATCTGCCGCGAGTACCGCTCGTCGGTCAGCCCGCCACACTGGTCGCACATCGCCTTCTCCTCTCGCTCGAACACCTGTTCGATGCGTCAGAGAAGGTATCCGTGTTCGGTCCCGTCGGAGGAGTTGTCCACAGGGCATTCCCACGACGGAGAGGTCACGTCTCGGGCTGGCAGGCCGGGCACCAGTAGGTAACTCGTTCCCGGGTCGGCTCGCCGAGCATCTCGGTCAGGATCGTCGTACCGCACCGGCGGCAGGGCTTCCCGGCGCGCTCGAACACCCATGAGCGTTGTCCCGGCCGGTCGATGCCGGTGCTGACCTGCGCGACATTGCGTACGTTGGCTTTCATCAGTTTCCGGCTCAGGTCGACCGCGGCGGGGACATCGACCTCCGCCACCGGGCGCCGCGGGTGCAGGCCGAGCAGGAAGCAGACCTCCGTGCGGTAGAAGTTGCCGATCCCGGCGAGGTTGCGTTGGTCCAGCAAGGCCTCGCTGATCGTGCGCCCGGCATCGGACTCGACGTTCGCGATCGCGGTCGCCCGGTCGAACGACGGCGACAGCAGATCGGGGCCGAGATGCCCGACGACGCTGTCTTCGTTGTCGGTGGCGACGAGGTCGAGCACCGGAAGGCGGTATCCAACCGCGGTCCAGGCTTCCGTTTCGAGGACCGCGCGTATCTCGTGGCCCGGCCCGCCACGCCATCGCTCACCCGGTCGATAGAGATGCCAGCTGCCGTCCATCCGGAAGTGGCTGTGCACCGTAACTCCACCGGAGAGGCGCATCAGGATGTGCTTGCCGCGCGCAACCACCTCCGACACGGTCCGCCCGCTCAGGTCGGTCGTCGCCAGCGACGGCACACGGAAATCGGTGCGAACGAGCACCTGGCCGGCAAGCGCCTGGTTCAGCCGCTTGCAGGCCCGCCAGACGGTGTCTCCTTCAGGCATGACCCGCTACTTCAGGCCCGCAGCCGCAGACCGCGCGGCGTTGCGTGGAACCCTGCCTTGGCCAACGCGTCGCCGAACGCCGTATGCCGGACCTGCTCGCCGTCGGCTGTCTCCACACTGAGCTTGCCGAGCTGCCCGTCCCGAATCGCCAACGCCAACGCGTCCACGGCAGGCTGGAGCAGGTCTGGGTCCTCGGTGAAACTCAGCACGGTCCTGCCGCCACGCTCGACGTACACGATCAGCTGCCCGTCGACCATCACGACCAATGCGCCCGCTTTCCGGCCCGGACGATGCCCGCCCGCACTCTCTCGCTCAGGCCAAGGCAAAGAGGCACCGTAGGGATTCGCCGGATCGGACGCAGCCAGCACGACTGCGCGCGCGGTCAGCTCTTCGTCCTTGCGGCCGCCCGCCCGTGAGCCGCCGGGGCCGAAGCGCCCCGGTGGACCGAACGGTCCCTCAGGTTTGGCGGGCGACGGCAGCTCAGCGAGCGCCCGTAGCCGGTCGACTGCGCCGGGCAACGCGAACTGTGCGGCGCCCAGCCCAGCGACGAAGTACCCGCGCCGGCATCGACCGGACTCCTCGAACGCACTCAGCACCTTGTAGACGGCCGCGAACCCGCCCGGCGTCCGCTCGGTGATCACCGAGCCTCGCGTCACGATGCCGTAGCGATCGAGCAGCGTCTCCGCCGCGGCGTGCGCGCGCCGCGTCGCGTCGGAGCTCCGCTCCGGGAGCAACGACCATCGACCGCCCGCGGTGGGCGGACCACTGCGTGACGGCATCGCCGGACGTCCAGGTCGTAGCGGTCGCCCAGGACGCGCGCGTGGAGTGGAACGACGTGTCCGATGACTGCCTCGGCCGCCGCCGACGAGCGATCGGACCGGCGTGAGGGTGTCGTTCGTCAGGTACCCCGCCCACACGAGGTCCCAGAGAATGCTCACCAGCGTCTCGTCCTCCACCACACCCGAACGGGATCCGACGACGTCGCTCAGTTGGCGGAAGAAGAACGCGCCACCGCCGGACAACGCATCGAGGACGGCCTCATGGGTCTCGCCGAGCTCGAAGGCCGGATCCGGGTCGGGCAACGTCAGGTCGCAGTTGTCCGCGAGATGAAGCGATACCCATCCGTCTGTCCCCGGCAACGAGCCTGAGCCGGCCCAGACCACTTCACCGGTCGCCGTCAGCTCGTCCAGCATCGACGGCTGATACCCGGGGACCCGCGAGGGCAACACGATCGACTCGAGCGCCGACGCCGGGACCGCGCATCCCGCGAGTTGCTCGACGGCGCCGAGCAGCACGTCGTACCCGCGGCCGCGGCTGCTCGTGATCCCTTGCCAGGCCGGCAGGAATCGCGCCAGCGCAGACGGATCGACCGGCTCGACCTCCTTCCGCAACGCGGCGAGAGAGCGCCGGCGCAAGAGGCGCAGCACCTCGCTGTCGCACCACTCGAGCGCGATCCCGCCCGGCAGGAACTCACCCTCGACGACTCGACCGGCCGCACTCAGCCGGCGCAGCGCGTCCGTGACGACGGCGACTCCGATCCCCAGATGCGTCGCGAGATCGATCGCGCGGAACGGTCCGTGCGTCCGCGCATACCGCGACACGAGGTCGCCGAGCGGGTCGGCGACCGGCTCGGCATGCGCCTCCGCGACCCCGGGTGGCAGCGGCACACCGAGGGCGTCGCGCAACCGGGCCACATCCTCGACGACAGCCCATCTGTGCTCGCCCGCGATCCGCACCCGAACGACGCGACGCGCCGCGGCCAGCGACGTCAGCCAGGACTCCGCGTCCGAACCGTCGACGCACCGCTGGGTTGCCTCCGGCAACGACAGTGGGCCGACGATCCGCAGTACGTCGAACAAGCCCTCGGCATCGCGGGCTCGACGATCCTCGGCCAGGCGTTGCAGCTCGGCCTCGGTCCGCAGCACTACTTCCGCGTCGAGCAGCTCTCGTAGCTCGGTCCGCCCGAGCAGCTCCGCCAGCAGGCTCTGGTCCAGCGCGAGCGCGGCGGCGTGCTTCTCGGCGAGCGGGCTGTCGCCCTCGTACATGAAGGCGCCCACGTAGCCGAACAGCAACGACTTCGCGAAGGGTGATGCCTCCGGCGTCTCGACCTCCACGACCGAGATCCGGCGCTCTTCGATCCCGGTCAGCAGATCCTTCAACGCCGGCAGGTCGTACACATCCTGGAGGACCTCACGCAGCGTCTCGAGCACGATCGGGAACGAGCCGAACTTGCTGGCCACACTCAACAGCTGCGACGCGCGCTGCCGCTGCTGCCACAGCGGTGATCGACGCCCCGGGTTGCGGCGTGGCAGCAGCAACGCCCGCGCCGCGCACTCCCGGAACCGCGCCGCGAACAAGGCGGATCCGCCGACCTCGTTGGTGACCAGATCCTCGATCTCGGCCGGATCGAACAGGACCAGATCCGCACCCGGTGGCGCCTCGTCCGTCTCCGGCAGGCGCAGGACGATCCCGTCGTCGCCGGAGACCGACTGCGCGTCCATCCCGTACCGATCCCGGAGCCGCGCGGCGATCGCCAGCGCCCACGGACCGTGCACCTGCCCGCCGTACGGCGAATGCACGCAGACCCGCCAGTCGCCGAGCTCGTCGCGGAACCGCTCGACGACGATCGTCACGTCGTCAGGCACGCGGCTGGTCGCGTCGCGCTGCTCGGCGAGATACGACACCAGGTTGTTCGCGGCGTACTCGTCGAGACCCGCCGTCCGTGCGCGCTCGACCGCCTTGCCGGCCGGCAACGACGCCATCTTGCGGACGAACGCCCCGGTCGCCGCGCCGAGCTCGGCCGGCCGCCCCACGGCGTCGCCCTTCCAGAACGGCAACCTGCCCGGCTGACCGGGGGCGGGGGAGACGAGCACCCGGTCATGCGTGATGTCCTCGATCCGCCAGCTCGACGCGCCGAGCGTGAACACGTCGCCGACGCGGGACTCGTACACCATCTCCTCGTCGAGCTCGCCGACCCGGTGGTTCGTCGACTCGCCGACCAGGAACACCCCGAACAGCCCGCGGTCCGGAATCGTCCCGCCGCTGGTCACCGCGAGCCGCTGCGCGCCCGGCCGGCCGGAGATCTCACCGCTCACCCGGTCGAACACGATCCGCGGTCGCAACTCCGCGAACTCGTCGGACGGGTAGCGACCGGACAGCATGTCGAGCACGCCGTCGAACGCCGATCGCGGCAGCGTCGCGAACGGGGCGCAGCGTCGCACCAGAGCAAAGAGGTCGTCGACGTCGATGGCTTCGAGGGAGACGATCGACACGATCTGCTGCGCGAGCACGTCCAGCGGATTCGCCGGGATGTGCAGACTCTCGATCAACCCCTCCCGCATGCGCTGCACGACGACCGCGGTGTCGATCAGATCGCCGCGGAACTTGGGGAACAGCACGCCGCGCGAGACGG
This sequence comes from Kribbella sp. NPDC003505, assembly GCF_040610875.1. Taxonomy (NCBI): domain Bacteria; kingdom Bacillati; phylum Actinomycetota; class Actinomycetes; order Propionibacteriales; family Kribbellaceae; genus Kribbella; species Kribbella sp. NPDC003505. The sequence goes on from NZ_JBEXNA010000002.1 coordinate 234,515, forward strand.
CGCCGACCTGGTGACCGGCCCGTCCGACACGCTGCAGCCCGCTGGCGACGGACGGCGGCGCCTCGACCTGGATGACCAGATCCACGGCGCCCATGTCGATGCCGAGCTCGAGGCTGCTCGTCGCCACGACGCACGGTAGCCGCCCGGACTTCAGGTCGGCTTCGATGAGTGCGCGCTGCTCCTTGCTGACCGAGCCGTGGTGGGCCCGCGCGATCAACGGCGGCGCCGCGAGCGATCCGCCGGACTGCGCCATCAGCTGAGCAGGTGACCCGAGCTCGGGCAGCTCCAGCTCGGCGCGCTCGGCGGCAATCTCGTTCAGCCGGGCCGTCAGGCGCTCGGCGAGGCGGCGCGAGTTCGCGAAGACGATCGTCGAGCTGTGCCGGCTGATCAGGTCGAAGACCTGCTCCTCGACATGCGGCCAGATCGATGCGTGCTGTTGCGGCCCGGCCGCGGACCCTGAGGTCTCCACCTCGGTCGCGGCCAGCTCGGCCATGTCTTCGACGGGGACGACGACACTGAGGTCCCACTGCTTCGTGAACTTGGGCTGCACGACCGTGACCGGCCGCTCGCCGCCGAGGAACCGTGCAACCTCCTCCACCGGTCGCACGGTCGCGGACAGACCGATGCGCTGCGCCGGCTTCGGCAGCAGCGCATCGAGCCGCTCGAGGGTCAGCGCCAGATGTGCGCCGCGCTTGGTCCCGGCGACGGCGTGCACCTCGTCGACGATGACCGTCTCGACGCCACGCAACGACTCCCGGCCTTGCGAGGTCAGCAGCAGGAACAACGACTCCGGCGTCGTGATGAGGACGTCGGAGGGCCGCGACGCGAACCGTCGTCGCTCGGCGGCCGGGGTGTCGCCCGATCGCACCGCGACCTCGACGTCGATCGGCGCCTCACCGAGCCGGCGGGCGGTCTCCCGGATGCCGATCAGCGGGGCGCGGAGGTTCCGCTCGACGTCGACGGCGAGGGCCTTCAGCGGTGACACGTAGAGAACCCGGCAGCGCAGCTTCGGGTCGGACGGCGGCGGCGTCGTCGCCAGTCGGTCGAGTGCCCAGAGGAAGGCCGCCAGCGTCTTCCCGGAGCCCGTCGGCGCGACCACCAGCGCGTCCCGGCCCGCGGTGATGGCGTCCCACGCCTCGAGCTGGGCCGGGGTGGCCGCCTCGAAGACGTCGCCGAACCACGCCCGGGTCGCGGGCGAGAACCGGCTCAACGCGCTGGTCTTCTTCACGCCGACCATCTTGCCGGGTCCCGCCGACAGTTTTCACGAACCGTCCCGTCGCCCACCGTGAGCACACGCTTTCCGTCCGATGCCCAGCTTGTCCCCTTCGTCTGGAATGATCGACGGCATGATGAACCGCGTACGTGCAGCCCTCGTCGTCGTGGCCTGCCTGGTCGGGCTGACCGGGTGCGTCAAGCTCGACGCCGACCTGAGGGTCGGGTCGAACGAGACGGTCTCGGGGACCATGAAGATCGGGGTGGACAAGCAGCTGCTGCAGTCCAGCGGCCAGTCCCTCGACAAGGTCCGGCAGCAGATCGAGAGCAGCATCAAGTCGGGCGCCACCGAAGGCGTCGAGTGCAAGTCGTACGAGGACGACAAGTACGTCGGCTCGGACTGCTCCTTCAAGAATGTGCCGTTCGACAAGATGGGCAGCTCGAGCGGTGACGGCGTCAGCTTCACCAAGGACGGCGACAAGGTCACGGTGAAGGTCAAAGCCAGTGACCTGGGCAGCAACCTGCCGTCCGGTGGCAGCCAGCCGGACGTGAACTTCAAGATCACCATGCCGGGCAAGATCCTCGAGCACGACGGCGGTGCGAAGGTCAGCGGCCGGACGGCGACCTACGACAGCGTCGACAAGCTGGGCAAGATTTCCCTGACCTCCGAGGCCGGCGGCGGGTTCCCCCTGTGGGCGCTGATCCTGATCATTGTGCTCGTGGTGCTGGCGATCGCCGCGATTGTCTTCTTCGTGCTGCGCGGCCGGAAGGCGAAGGGCCCGCAGGGCTACGGCCAGCAGTTCCCGGGTCAGTACCCGGGCCAGCCGGGTCCGTACGGCGGTCAGGGGCAATACCCGGGGCAGCCCGGATACGGTCAGCAGCAGTACGGCCAGCCCGGACAGCAGTATCCGGGTCAGCCCGGTCAGTACGGCGGTCAGCCGGGCCAGTACGGCGGACAGCCGGGGCGGTACCCGGGCCAGCCACAGCAGGGGCAGCCCAGTCAGGGCCAGCCGCCGTACGGCGGGCAGCAGCCAGGGCAGCCTGGTCCGCAGCAGTACCCTGGGCAGCCTCAGCAGGGGCAGTGGGGCTCGCAGCCGCCGCAGCAGCAGCCGCCGCAGCAGCAGGCTCCCGGTGGTTGGGGTCAGCAGCCTGGACAGGGTCAGCAGCCTGGTCAGCCGCAGCAGGGTTCGCCCTACGGCCAGCAGCCGCCGCAGCAGGGCGGGTGGAGTCAGCCTCCGAAGGACAACGACGGGCAGGCATGAGACTGACGGAATTCTGGGCACGGATGGATCACCATCTCGGGCCCGCGTATGCACGGACCTGGGCAGAGACCCAGGTGGTTCAGGAGCTCGACGGCCGCACGGTCGTCGAGGCCCTGGCCGACGGTGAGGCCGCCAAGGTGGTGTGGCGAGCCGTGTGGGCGCACCTCAACCTTCCGCCCAGTGAGCGCTGATGCTCAGAGCAACGACTCGAGCCGCCCGCTAGCTGGTCCATCCGGTGCGGGCGGCCCATTCCTCGGCCGGTAGATAGATGAGATCGCAGACCGGGTCCTTCAGGTCGGCGTAGTCGCCGATCTCCAGCCGGAGCGCGGCGGCGTGCTGCTTGAAGACGGCGTACGCGTGGGCCGTGTCCGGATGATTGCGCAGGTAGTCGCGGAACAGCAGGGCGTACCGCTGGTTGGCCCGGCCGGCGACCCGGATGTGCAAGTTCACCCGACGCCGGTACATAGGCTCGACCAACATCCGCTTCACCCACTGGATGTCGTCAGCGGGCAGCCCCGGAACCGGATGGTCGCGCCGTGGCGGGCGGAGTTCCCAGTCCGCCGCGACCATCCGCTCGGCCACGTCGTCCAGTTCGGGTTCGGTGGCCACCGTCACCTGGATGTCGAGGATGTCCTTGGCCGGCAACCCGGGGACCGAGGTCGAGCCGATGTGATCGATCCGCTGGACCAGTTCGCCGAGCTGTCCACGGATCGCGTGCGCGGTCTTCTCGTACTGCGCGGGCCACGTCTCGTCCGGCTGCACGATGACGATCTCGTTCATGCGCCGATCATCCCAAGCCCGCCCGGGCCTGGGACAGCTTCAGAGAGGTTTGACCCGGAACGCGCTGGAGATGAGCAGCTCCGCGGCCTCGTATGCCGCTTTCTTGATGCCCTTGCGCTCGTCGAAGAAGCCGCCGACCACGCCGACGCCGGGAAGCTTCCCGACGAACCGGGCGCCCAGGCTGCCGCGCGGACGCTCCTCGAACACCTCGCTGAGCCCGCCGAAGAGCTTGCTGAGCCGCCAGACCAGCCGCACGCCCTTGCGCAGCCCCATGTCCTTCGACACCTCGTTGAGGCCGAGTTGCTCCGTGACGTCCTTGCCGGCGACCTCCGGGTCGTCGTACTTGAGGACCTCGTCCGGCGTGATCGGGCGGTCGGTGAGGACCCGGATGATGATGGACGTCCGGTCGGCGTGCGCCTCCACGCCGTACTCGCGGCAGACCGCGCCGATCACCATCGCCTGCACCGCCGCGCCGAGGGTGTCCTTCATCGGCAGCCGGTCCGCCGCCGCGCCGCTGAGCCGGGGGAGCCCGGCGACGACCGCGGCGAATCCGCCCAGCCGCTCGACCCACCAGTCGCAGCGCTCGGCCAGCGGGAGCGTCGGCCACTCCTCGTGGCCGGGCACCTTCATCTGCAGCAGCCGGTCGATCGCGAGGATCAGCCCCTTCTCGGCCAGGTTGGGCTTCTCCTGGTCGGAGTAGTCGCTCAGGAAGCTGCGGATGCCGAACGGGTCCTGCGAGCGGAGCGCGTCGAGCACGATGTCGATCCCGAACTCCACCCGGCTGATCGCGAGGACCACGGCGGAATCGGGGACGTCGGGACGGTCTGTCACGCCCGCAAGAGTAGGGATCGGCCGGGTCAGGATGGTTGCCCGGACAGGCTTCGGCGTGTCAGTTGTGATTCGAACACGTGTTCGGGATACTTTGGTGCTCGGAAGGTGGCCGGGACGGCCGAGTTGTCCACAGATTCGAAGTGGCTGCGAAAACTGTCCGTGGCGGCGAATACCTTCTCTGGCGACAACGAAGTTCCTTCGGGCGGCCGGCCGGCGGCCCCGATTATCAGATGGGTCAGGTGGCAGTCACATGGCGGGTGCAGCGAGTGCGGAGCGCGCGGTGGCCGATCGCGAGAAGGCGCTTGCGACCGCGCTGACGCAGATCGAGCGGCAGTGCGGCAAGGGTGCGGTGATGCGCCTGGGTGAGCAGGGCAAGGCACCGATCGAGATCATCCCGACCGGCTCGATCGCGCTCGACATCGCGCTCGGGATCGGCGGTCTGCCGCGCGGCCGGGTGGTAGAGATCTATGGTCCGGAATCCTCCGGTAAGACCACGGTCGCCCTGCACGCGGTCGCGAACGCCCAGCGGGCCGGTGGGATCGCGGCCTTCATCGACGCCGAGCACGCCCTCGACCCGGAGTATGCGCGGAAGCTCGGCGTCGACACCGACGCACTGCTGGTCTCGCAGCCCGACTCCGGTGAGCAGGCGCTGGAGATCGCCGACATGCTGGTCCGCTCCGGCGCGATCGACATCGTGGTGATCGACTCGGTGGCCGCGCTGGTGCCCCGCGCCGAGATCGAGGGCGAGATGGGCGACAGCCACGTCGGTCTGCAGGCCCGGTTGATGAGCCAGGCGCTCCGGAAGATGACCGGTGCGGTCAACGGCACCGGGACGACGGCGATCTTCATCAACCAGCTGCGCGAGAAGATCGGCGTGATGTTCGGTTCACCGGAGACCACGACCGGTGGTCGCGCACTGAAGTTCTACGCGTCGGTGCGGCTGGACGTGCGCCGGATCGAGTCGCTCAAGGACGGCACGGACGTGGTCGGGAACCGGACCCGCGTCAAGGTCGTGAAGAACAAGGTGGCCCCGCCGTTCAAGCAGGCCGAGTTCGACATCATCTACGGTCAGGGCATCAGCCGCGAGGGCAGCCTGCTCGACCTCGGCGTGGAGCAGGGCTTCGTCCGCAAGGCCGGCGCCTGGTTCACGTATGAGAGCGACCAGCTCGGCCAGGGCCGGGAGAACGCACGGAACTTCCTGCGCGACAACCCCGATCTGGCCAACGAGTTGGAGAAGAAGATCAAGGAGAAGATGGGCATCGGCCCGACGCTCGACGCCCCGGCCGACGAGGCCGCCAAGGCCGAGGTTGATGTCGACTTCTGATCGACCCTCCGCGGGCGGCAGCGTCCCCCGGCAGCCACCGGCTGCCGACGACGCTGCCCCCGCGGCGCTGTCTCTACCCCACGACGAACGCCTCGCGCTGGCCCGCAAACTCCTGGCCGAGGGCGTGACCGCGTCTGCGGACACAGGTAGCTCCGCCGAGCGCTCGTCGTACCGGCGGACGTCGGCGCGCCGAGTGTCCGCGGAGCGTGACCGGTCCGAGTTTTCGCCGGACGATGCCCGGCGGGGTCGCGGCGGCGACACAGCAGCTGAGGCGGGTCCGGCCTCGTCTGCGGGTTCGATGCGAGGAACACGTCGTACGCGCGGTCGTAGCGCCAGGCCTGCCAACGCGTGGGACGACTCCGACGACTTCCTCGACAGTGGCGAGACGGAACGCAGCACGGGCCGACGCACCGGCTCGATCAGGCGAACTGCCGGCACGGTCGATCCCTGGGACGAGCCCTCGACCACCGACCGCGATTCAGGCGGACGGCGTTCTCGTCGGCGATCCGTCCAACCGGAGTCCGACGCTGAATCACCAGCCCGAAGCGGTACGTCGCGGCCGGATTCCGAGCCGCAGGCTTCATCGCCGGTCCGACGCGATTCGCTGCGGCTGTCCGCCGACGCGAATCCGATCGACCCGTGGGGCGACGAAGACCAGCGCCCCGCGGTCCGACGCGATTCGCTGCGGCTGTCCGCCGACGCGAATCCGATCGACCCGTGGGGCGACGAAGACCAGCGCCCCGCCCGGACATTCAAGGCGAAGGCCGCCGCACGCCAGGCCGAAGCGCGAGCCTTCGCCGACGACACCCCCGCGCCACCCCAGGAACGCACCGCCCGCGAGACGCCGGCGCGGCCCAACACCGGTGATGACCCAGCAGCACGCCCGACCCCAGATGAATCGGCCTCAACCTCCCGCAACAACCACACGGAGCCTGCCGCCTTCGACCCCTGGGCAGACCCACCCGACAACACCACCCCACCCTCTGCCAACAACCACCCAGCGCCGCCCGACACACCCGCCTCAGTCAAGCGAGGCCCGGGTACGACGGAATCTGCGGTCGAGCGGGGCCCAGGTACGGCGGACACACCCGCAACAAGCCGGGGCTCACATACGGCGGACGCGCCTGCCTGCGAGCGGGGTTCAAGCACAGTGCACGGGCCTGCTTGCGAGCGGGGTTCAAACACGGTGGACGCTCCGGCGGTCGAGCCGCAGTCAAAGGCGGCACCCACAGTCGACCGTGCTTCGAGCTCAGTCGGCACGCCCGTCGAAGGTGGACGGCGCGGCTCAGCCGACCCGTGGTCGGATCCGGCCGATGCTTCTGGCGAGGAGCGGCGGTCAGGCGGTGCGTCCGCCGAAGCTGTCTGGCGAGACTCGGCCGACCGATCTGCTGATGATCCGTGGGCGGGCCTGGCCGATGCACCTGCCGGTCCCGGGGCAGCCAGCGAGTCGCGCGACCAGGTGCCCGGCGGAGCGCGTGGCGAGGGATCGGCCGGGTCGCGCGGCCAGGCATCGAACGCCGGGGAGCGTGAGGCGGCGGGCGGGGGGCGGCGAGGGTTGGCTCGGCGGCGGGTTGGCGGCGGGTTTGGGCGGCGGGGGAAGCGGTCTGTGCGGGACGAGCCTGAGGGGACGGGGGATCCGCAACTGGAGGGGGAGGCGGGGGATCCGTACTCGGTGGCGCGGACGATTCTGCTGGACAAGCTGACGGGGCAGCCGCGTACGCGGGCGGAGTTGGCCGATGTGCTCGCCGAGCGGGACATTCCGGACGAGGTGGCCGATGAGGTGCTGGATCGGTTCACCGAGGTCGGGTTGATCGATGACGCGGCGTTCGCGAACGCGTGGGTGGAGTCGCGGCACCGCGGACGCGGGCTCGGGAAGCGTGCGCTGGCGCAGGAGTTGCGGCGGCGCGGGGTGGACGACCAGTTGGCGCGGGATGCGCTCGAAGAGCTGGATCCTGAGCAGGAGGAGCAGACGGCTCGCGAGCTGGTACGGCGCAAGCTGCGGTCGATGCGGTCGCTCGATCGGCAGGTGGCGATACGGCGGCTGGTCGGGATGCTTGCGCGTAAGGGGTATCCGGGCGGTCTCGCGATGAGCATCGTCAAACAAGAACTCGACGCCAGCCACGAAGAGTTTCCGCTCCTCGACTCCTCCGGCCTCGAACCTGAGTTGTGAGGCTCGAAGCTGGGTCGTGAGGGTGGAGGTGGAGTGCATGGGCCCGTCGGGGCGTGGCGTGGTTGTCCGGGATGGGCTTGCGGGGGACCGGGCGGGGATTCGGCGGTTGTTGGGGGAGTTGCACGGAGCGGCAGCGGGCTCGGTGAGTTTGCCTGTCGTGCGGCAGGACGCGCGGACGTTTGTTGCTGTGGATGGCGACGCGCTGGTCGGCATCGTGGTGGGGACGTTTGTGGATTACGGGCGTGAGCCGTACGGGATGGTTGAAGAGTTGGTCGTCGCGCCACAGTGGCGTGGGGCGGGGACCGGTGCGGCGTTGCTGGACGAATGCCGGGAGTGGTTGGCGGCTTCAGGGGCGGAAGTGGTGTTCGTGTCGGCGGTCGATCAGGAGGCTGCCGAGTTCTATCTGCGGGCCGGGTTCAACCGGTGCGTCGGGCCGTGGTTGTGGGCCGGTAGCGGCACCAAGCGGGAGTAGCGTCGGCCGTATGACGAGCCTGGGTGATGTGGAGCGGTTGGTCTCGGCGCTGCCGGAGACCGAGGAGGCCACTCGGCATGGCATGCGGACGTGGAAGGTCGGGGGGAAGGCGTACGCGTGGGAGCGGCCGTTCAGCAAGGCGGACGTGAAAAGGTTCGGGGACGAGACGCCGCCGGACGGCCCGATTCTTGCGCTGGTCGTCGAGGATCTCGCGGAGAAGGAAGCCGTACTCGCGGCGCGGGCGGGGGACGGGTTCTTCACGATTCCGCATTTCAACGGGTACGCCGCTGTGCTGGTGCAGCTGGATCGGGTGTCGGAAGCGGTCCTCGAAGAGGCGTTGCTCGACGCGTGGTTGGTGCATGCGCCGGCCGAGGTTGCCAAGGCTCATCTCGACGGACGGTAGACAGTGTACGGCTGTCGTGGGGGTGTCGAGCGGGCCGGTTGTCACGGAGGGTGACGGGGTTGCAGGGGCGGGCTGCGGCGAGGGGCGTTGACGGGTGCGGCGTGACGGTGTGTTATCCGAAGTAGGGCTGGTATTTGGGCCGGTCCGTAGGCTGGAATTTTCCGTCGATCCGCCCCAGACACCGCGGAGGGTGCAATGAACGATTTTCAGGAACAGGCGAAGAACTGGCTCCGGAATGTCGTCAAGCAGAACCCGGACAAGATCAAAGCCGGAGTCGAGAAAGCCGGCGATCTGGTCGACAAGCAGACCGGCGGGAAGTACGCGGACAAGGTCGATTCGGTGCAGGAGAAGGTCGGCGGATTCGTCGACAAGCAGAACGCCGCAGATGCGCCTGGTCAGGCGGAGCCGGCCGAGACTCCTCAGTCCACATCGCAGGCTGAGACGGCGCCTGGATCTGCTCCCGGCACGTCGGCCGGAGCCTCCGCGGGCACTGCTGGGCCCTCGACAGCCGGCACGTCGGATGCCGCGACGGGCACCCAGCAGGGCAGCACCAACAGCTGACGAACGGCAGAGGCAGCGGGCCTGACGGCAGCACAGGAACCGTGTTCCTCCCGGCAACTCGAGCGGAAGCATCAGAAGCGTGCAGGCGGTAGCCGGCGAGCCGGGATCGAAAGCGTGCAGGCAGTAGGGCCCGCGGCCGCGACCTAGGTCGCGAAGCCGGCGGGGTGAGGTCACGTGGCGTGAGGCCAAGCCGACGCGGGCAATGGGGCTTGTCTGCTTGCCCGTGGTGGTGGGGGTTCGGGGAGCGGAGTGGGCCTGAGGACGCTGGCCAGCGTCCGTCCCAGTGGTTGGCCTCCGCGCGCGGGCTAGCGATCTCCGCGGGCGGCAGGTCCTGCGACCGCAACCTGCGGTCGCGGAGCAGCCGGCCTGCGGTCGCAACCCGGACGACCTTCGGTCGGGAACTCGGGCGAGCTGTGGTCGGGAACCCGACGACCTGCGGTCGGCAAGCGGGCGACCTGTGGTCGGGAAGCGGACGACCTGTGGTCGCGAGCGCGGGGTCGGTTGGGGCAAGGCCTGCCGGGGGGCGGCGCGGGTGGTGGGGCTTGCCCGGTTAAGTGGGGAAGCGTAGACCACGGTGGGGAGTGGTCTGGGCGGGATCGGGGTGGGGGCGTGTGAGTGTCCGTCTTGACCGGCGTGGGGGGCGCGCCTAGCCTCGGCATCAGGAAGGGATGAAACCACCGGATCGGTGGCGGGTATAAGAACGGCCGGCTGGTGAAAGGTGCCGATCGGCCGCGAAAAACGCAACCACGCTCGACCGAGCTGAAGGAAGGACGACGGCGTTGTGCATCGCCGTCGGAATAGGCGGCACCGCGCGCAGGGCCGGAACGGGATGCGGGCGGCGCCATCGTGGTCTCCGAGGTGTCGTACGGCGACGTACGGTGAGCAGGCGAACGCTGGACGGCTGCGCAGGCAGTCGCTGCCTCGTCGGCGGACGAGGGTCCGCGGGCGCGCGGGCAGCAGCCACGCTGAGCGGTAGACGAACAGCGGCTTCACCGTCGGCACGGCCGGACAGGGCAACACCGGTACCGCCTCAGCCGAGGTGGCGCCGGCACCGCCGTACCCCGGTGACGCCTTACCGAACGGCCGGGCGGCCGAGTGGCTGATCCCTTCGACCGATGGCCACAGTCCCGCGTGGGACTCGAAGGAGAGGGGAGACGCCGATGACCGCGATGTCGGTTGGCCTGGCCCTGATCGGATTGCTGATCGCAGGACTGCTGGCCTGGATCGGGCTGACCCTCTCTCGCCGGAAGGCCGTCGACACCGCACGGCAGGAGATCACCCAGCGCGAGGAGGCGGACCTGGTCCGCCGCCAGGCCGAGGAGGACGCCGCCGTACTGCGGACGCGGGCCGAGGCGGCCGAGCAGCGCGCCGAGGAGATCCGCCGTGCCGCGGAGGACCGGGCGTCGGAGGTACGGCGGGACGCGGAGCAGCGGGCGTCCGACGTACGCCGGGAGGCCGAGGTGGAGGCGCAGTCGATCCGCGACGACCTGCGCGAGCAGCGGCTGGAGATGGAGCGCCGCGAGCACCGCCTGACCGAACGCGAGGAGCGGCTCGACGAGCAGCACCGCGGCATCGAGGAGCGCCAGACCGAGCTGACCGCGCAGCTGGCCGCGCTCGAGCAGCGCAAGCAGGAGATCAAGGACCTCGAGGACGAGCGCCGCCGGATCCTCGAAGGTGTCGCGAACCTGACCACCGAGCAGGCGAAGGCCGAGCTGGTCGCGGCGATCGAGGACGAGGCGAAGCGGCACGCGCACGGCATCGTCCGGGAGATCGAGCGGCAGGCGCTCGACGAGGGCGAGACGAAGGCGCGCAAGATCATCACCGGCGCGGTGCAGCGGCTGGCCTCGGAGCAGACCAGCGAGTCGGTCGTGTCAGTCGTCCATCTGCCCAGCGACGACATGAAGGGCCGGATCATCGGCCGCGAGGGCCGCAATATCCGGTCGTTCGAGCAGACCACCGGCGTGAACCTGATCATCGACGACACCCCGGAAGCGGTGCTGTTGTCCTGCTTCGACCCGGTACGGCGGGAGACCGCGCGGCTGACCCTGGACTCGCTGGTGCTGGACGGCCGGATCCACCCGAGCCGGATCGAGGAGATCTACGAGCGCAGCAAGGGCGAGGTCGCGGAGCTGTGCGAGCGGGCCGCCGAGGACGCGATGGCCGATGTCGGGATCACCGATCTGCACCCGGAGCTGATCCGGACGATGGGCCTGCTGCGCTACCGGACGTCGTACGGGCAGAACGTGCTGAAGCACCTGGTCGAGTCGGCGCACATCGCCGGGATGATGGCGGCCGAGCTCGGGCTGGATCCGAAGCTGTGCAAGCGCGGAGCGTTCCTGCACGACATCGGCAAGGCGCTCACGCACGAGTCCGAGGGCAGCCACGCGATCGTCGGCGCGGAGCTGGCCCGCAAGTACGGCGAGAACGACGACGTCGTGCACTGCATCGAGGCGCACCACAACGAGGTCGAGGTGCGGACCGTCGAGGCCGTGCTGACACAGGCGGCGGACGCGGTGAGCGGCGGGCGGCCGGGCGCGCGCCGGGAGTCGCTGGAGGCGTACGTGCAGCGGCTCGAGCGGCTCGAGGAGATCGCGATGCACCACGACGGCGTGGAGAAGGTGTTCGCGATGCAGGCCGGCCGCGAGATCCGGGTGATGGTGCTGCCGGACGCGGTCGACGACATCGCGGCGCAGGTGATGGCCCGCGACATCGCGAAGCAGGTCGAGGAGGAGCTCACCTATCCGGGGCAGATCCGCGTGACGGTGGTTCGCGAGTCCCGGGCGACCGAGGTCGCGAAGTAGTGGTGGTGATCAAGCCCGCGACGCAGGCCGACATCGACCGGATGATCGGGGCCCGGGACGGCGAGCCGGTCGCGCAGCACCACATCCGGGCTCGTTGGGTGCTCCAACAGTCCGGCGAGGGCGTGTACCTGGTCGCGTGGCGCGACGGCGAGATCGTCGGGCAGACGATGCTGCTGCGGCGGTCGAAGTACGACGAGGTGTACGCCGACGCGGATCCGGCCGAGATCAACGCCCTGCACGCGTACGTGCGGCGGCAGGGCATCGGCACGGCGATCATCCGCGCCGCCGAGGAGATCGCCGCGGGGGAGTGGAACCGGTCGGCGATCGGTCTCGCGGTCGGTCTCGACAACGACAGGGCTCGTGCGCTGTACGAGCGCCTCGGGTACGAGGCGTGGTCAGGTCCGCGGGTCGTGGACCGCTGGACCGAGCAGGCCGCGGACGGGACTGTCGTCCGGACGCACAGCGACCCGTGTGAGTACTTGCTGAAGAAGTTGTAGGCCCTGTCTAGGCGACACTGGCCGCTGACGCGGTGAAGGTGTTGCACGCCGCCGGGGAGCCCGCGTCGAAGCCGCGACGGGTCCACCGGCTGTGGTTCTTGGCGCTGCCGTGGTCGCGCTGCGTGCCCCACTCGTCGCCGCGGTGGCTGATGGTCCAGAGCCAGCGCTGCCGCCACGATCCGCTGACCGGGAAGAAACCCCGATCGGCGCCGAGGTAGGCGCCGCTCAGACAGGACGCCTGGAGTTCGATGCGCCGGCTTTCCAGCAGCGGGGCGTCGACGCCGTTCGCGTACGCCCTACGGGTCGCGGAGGCGTCGCTGATGCCGACCAGGTGCTGGATGTGGTGGCCGTACTCGTGCGCGACGAGATGCGCCATGGTCGTACGAGCCCAGAGCTTGTTGTACTTGCGGTAGTTGTCGATGTCGAACGTCGCGTTCATCGAGATCACGCCGTTGCCGCAGTACGCCGCCGAGTCCTGCACGTCGCACGCGGTGCGGGTCTTGCCGGTGAAGATGTCCAGCCGCGGCGACTCGAAGGTGAAGCCGGCCTTCTCGACGACGGGCTTCCAGACCTTGTCGAGGCACTGGATGTAGCCGGCGTAGTACCTGCGCACGTTGGCGACCGAGGTCGGGCGGATCGCGGGCTCCTGGCAGCGTGAGGCGGGAAGCCGGCCGACGCGGTACAGAGGGTTCTGGGCGACGATCCGCAGCTTCGCCGCCAGCATCGCCTTCGTCGAGTCGACCGTAGCCGTCCGGCTGGACACAGTCGGCGAAGGCGATGGCGACGAAGGGGCGGGCGACGAAGGCGTGGGTGACGAAACTACAGACGGCGTAGGTGTCGTGCGAACTGCCAGCGTCGCACCGGCCGTCGGTGCGTCGTCACGCCCGTCCACCTGCCGTACGACGACCGCAGCGCCCACGACGACAGCGACAACGACAGCGGCGACGATCCCCACCCGCGACTTCACGGGCGGAGCCTAGCTGGAAGCGGGGCTCAGTGGCGCTTCTGATCCCGTAGATGCGTCGGCATCACGTCGATTGGGTCGTCGGCGACGGGCCGCGGCGGATCGGTGCGGTACTGCCGTTCGACGTCCGGATCCATGACCGCGGGCTCGCTGCGCGGACGCCGGTTGGCGAGGCGGTACGACAGCCAGATCCCGGCCGCGCCGCCGAGCATGATGATGATGCCGAGCGCTGTCAGGTTGAACGTCTCGGACGTGTCCCGGACGGCGAACGCGATGACGGCGCCGATCACGACGAGTGCGATTCCGGCCCCGATCCGCATAACAGCTCCTTCCGAACGCGGAGTAACCGATCTCACTCCCTGTGCCCAAAAGGAAGCAACGGTATGCGTCAGCGGAAGGCGGACTGGCCGGTCAGCGCCTGGCCGATCACCAGCTGGTGGACCTCGGACGTGCCCTCGTAGGTGAGGACCGACTCCAGGTTGTTGGCGTGCCGCATGATCGGGTACTCGCCGCTGATCCCGTTCGCGGCGAGGATCGTGCGGCACTCGCGGGCGATCGCGATCGCCTCGCGGACGTTGTTCAGCTTGCCGACCGACACCTGCTCGGGCCGCAGCGCGCCCTTCTCCTTCAGCCGGCCGAGGTGCACGGCGAGCAGGATGCCCTTGTTCAGCTCGACGGCCATGTCGGCGAGTTTCGCCTGCGTCAGCTGGTACGCCGTCAGCGGCTTGTCGAACACGATCCGCTCACCGGCGTACTCGACCGCGGTCTCCAGACAGTCCCGGGCCGCGCCCATCGCGCCGAAGATGATGCCGAACCGGGCCTCGTTCAGGCAGCCGAGCGGCCCGGACAGACCGCGTGCCTCCGGCAACATCGCGGACTCCGGCAGCCGGACGTCCTCCAGGACCAGCTCGGACGTGACGGAGGCGCGCAGCGACATCTTCTGCTTGATCTCCGGCGCGGAGAAGCCGGGCGTCGCCGTCGGGACCACGAAGCCGCGGACGCCGTCGTCGGTGCGCGCCCAGACCACCGCGACGTCGGCGACCGATCCGTTGGTGATCCACATCTTCGAGCCGTTCAGGATCCAGTCGGACCCGTCGCGGCGGGCGTTCGTGCGCATCCCGGCCGGGTTCGAGCCGAAGTCGGGTTCGGTCAGCCCGAAGCAGCCGATCGCCGCACCCGCGGACATCCGGGGGAGCCACTCGTTCTTCTGCTCGTCGCTGCCGTACTTCCAGATCGCGTACATCGCCAGCGAGCCCTGCACCGACACCAGCGACCGCATTCCCGAGTCGGCGGCCTCGATCTCCAGACACGCCAGCCCGTAGGCGACCGGTCCGAGGCCGGCGCACCCGTACCCGGTCAGGTGCATCCCGAGGAACCCGAGCGACCCGAGCTCCTTGGCCAGCTCCCGCGCCGGAATCGACGCCGTCTCGAACCACTCCGGCAACGAAGGCCGCAACCGCTCGTCCGCGAACCGCCGAGCGGTCTCCCGGACATCGACCTCCTCGGAGGTCAGCAGGGAGTCGACATCCACCAAGTCCAACGAAGCAGCCATGTGCTCACGCTAGCCGCTCGAACCCCGCAGGGCTGTGCGTCGGCTCACTTGCGGTACCAGGGCCACCACCAGTGGCGTTTGCGTGGGTGGCGGACGATGACGCTGGCGTGGTGGGCCTTGCCGGTGACGTGCAGGCGGACGCCGCCGGGGCGCGGGGCGACGGCCTTGTTCTTCGCGCTGCTGTGGTTGGACTCGACCTGGTCGATGTCGACGCTCCAGCCTTCGGGGATCACCATCACGACCGAGCTGTGGATGGCCTGTGCGTCGACGTGGATGTCCGACCAGTGCACGATCGCCTCGGTGAAGTCGAGTTTCACCGACGAGTGTTCCGCGATCGCGGTCAGCCGCTCCGGCACGACCCACGCGCCCTCACGCTTCTGCGCGCTGTGCCGTGCCCGCAGCGTCAGTTCCTGGGAACTGCCGTGGGCGACCGGCACCAGGTCCGCGGTCGCGTTGCGGAGCTCGAGTTGCGTCTTGGCCGAGTAGATCTGCGTCAGTCGCTCGTCCAGCTCCTGGAAGTCCAGCCGCCCGTCGGAGTGCGCCTCCTGGACCACAGCGGCGGCCCGTTCACGGTCGTTGTCGGATGCCCGGTGATTCGGCGGCGGCTGCTCCAGACTCATGTCCCATAAGGTAGCGCCGCATCAGCCGACGAGGGACAGGAATCGACCGACGACGGCCGACCAGGTCTTGTCCAGTTCGGCGGCGTGGCGCTCCGCGTCGGCGACCACCTCGTCCGGGTCGAACCCGAGTGACCGCAGCCGCTCGGGGTTCCAGCGCCGTACGCGGTCTGCCTCCACCTCCGGATGGAACTGCACGCCCCAGCTCTGCCCGAGGCGCAGCATCTGGTTCTGGCACCGCTCGCTGGACATCAGCAGCACGGCGTCGTCCGGAAGCCTGGTGATCTGGTCCTGATGGCTCTCGACCGCCAGCACCGTCGACGGGAGGCCGGCCAGCAGTACGTCGTCCTCGGCCGCCGGGAGCACCGTCAGCGCCGTCACACCCTTCTCCGGCTGCCCGTACTTCCCCTGCACCTCGCCGCCGAACGTGTGGGCCAGCAGTTGCGCTCCCAGACAGATCCCGAGCACCGGCACCCGGCCGTGAGCCGCGCGCAGCAGCGCACGCTCCGCCGGCAGCCAGGGCGAGCGCTCGTCCTCGTCCGGCAGCATCCCGCCGCCGAGCAGGATCAGCGCCGCATACCCGTCGACGCCCGCGGGTACGGGATCCCCGTCCCACGCCCGGACGACGGCCGGGGTGATCCCGCGCTCGTCGAGCCAGTCGAGCAGTCGGCCCGGTCCACTGTCGCGGTCGTTCTCGATGATGAGTACAGAAGTCACGCGGCAACGGTACGGCGGCGGCACACCGGGCATCGCCGTACCGGAGTGGCGATTCCTGGATACTGAAGCACTGGGGGTGCCGATGGAGCCGGTCAGTGGATTCGTGCGCGCTGTGGTCGGAGATGTGGCGTTCATCTTCGGCAAGGGCATGGTCAGTGCGTACCTGCTCGCGCGCCGCAACGGATGCGCGCGGCCGCAGCTCGACCTGCTGGTGCGCTCGCACGGCCAGTACGTACCGCTGTCGGTCCCGGCGGGCACCGTCCCCGCGGTGGGCCGCCTGGTCGGGCTGGACGAGATCCGCCCGGCTCCGATGATCACGGTCGAGTTCACCCCGGGCGACACCGGCGCCGAGGCGCATCTGGCCGCCAACAACCCGGTCCTCATCACCATCACCGATGTCAGCCACCGCGAGTACGACGCGGTCGTGCTGACCACATCACTCGGCGCGGCGGCGTATGCGCAGCTGCCGCCGGGGTACTACCACGTCTCGGCCGTCGTCATCGACGAGTACGGCGACCTGCTGCAGGGGTACGGCGCTCAGCACAACCTGCTGGTGGAGAAGGGCGACGACCTGATCGTGTCGCTGTCGATCCGGACCGCCGGTGTGGCGGAGATCGCAGCCGCGCTGGAGACCGGTCCACAGCCCGCACTGGTGGGCCAAGAGGGCGACGTCGTACCGCTCCTCGACTTGGTCCGGATCGGCCGCGCGCCGGACTGTGACCTGATCGTGGACCGCCAGGAGATCAGCCGGCACCACGCCGAGCTGTTGCGGATCGACGCGGCCGGCTACGAGCTGCGCGACCTGGGCTCCACCAACGGGACCCAGGTGAACGGCGTACCGATCGAGACGGCGCCGGTCGTGCACGGCGACGAGATCCGGCTCGGGGCGCTCCCGTTCCGCATCCTGCTGTCCTGACCTGGAACAATGGCCGCCGTGAACCCGCGTAGCGTCGTCATCCTCGGCTCGACCGGCTCGATCGGTACCCAGGCGCTCGAGCTGATCGGACGCAACCGCGACCGCTTCCGCGTGGTCGCGCTGTCCGCCGGCGGCGGCAACGTGGCGCTGCTCGCGGAGCAGGCGCTCGAGTTCGGTGTCGAGGTCGTGGCGGTGGCGAAGGCCACGGTCGCGCAGGACCTGCAGCTCGCGTTCTACGCCGAGGCGCAGCGGAAGGGGTACGCGCAGGGCGAGTTCCGGATCCCGAAGATCGTCACCGGGCCGGACGCGTCCAGTGAGCTCGCGGCGCTGCCGTGTGACGTGGTCCTCAACGGCATCACCGGATCGGTCGGCCTGCACGCGACGCTGGCCGCCCTGGACGCCGGGAACACGCTGGCGCTCGCGAACAAGGAGTCGCTGGTGATCGGCGGGCCGATCGTCACCCGGCGGACCAAACCCGGGCAGATCGTCCCGGTCGACTCCGAGCACAGCGCGATCGCCCAGTGCCTGCGCGGCGGCTCGCCGGACGAGGTCCGCAAGCTGCTGCTGACCGCGAGCGGCGGCCCGTTCCTCGGCCGGCCGCGCGCCGAGCTGGCGAACGTCTCGGTGGCGGAGGCCCTCGACCACCCGAACTTCGCGATGGGCCCGGTCGTCACGATCAACTCGGCCACGCTGGTCAACAAGGGGCTGGAGCTGATCGAGGCGCACCTGCTGTTCGGGATCCCGATGGACCGGATCGACGTGGTGATCCACCGGCAGCAGGCGATCCACTCGATGGTGGAGTTCACCGACGGCGCCACGATCGCGCAGGTCGGCGTACCGACGATGACGGTGCCGATCGCGCTCGCACTCGGCTGGCCCGACCGGATACCGGACGCGTCGCCGCCGTGGAGCTGGGCCGAGGCGGGCACCTGGACCTTCCAGCCGGTCGATCACGCAGAGTTCCCGTCGGTGGCACTGGCCCGCGAGGCCGGGACCCGCGGCGGCACCGCTCCGGCCGTGTTCAACGCCGCGAACGAGGTCTGCGTGCAGGCGTTCCGGGACGGCCGGCTGCCCTTCCCGGCGATCGTCGACACGGTGGCCCGGGTGGTGACCGAACACGACGTACCCTCGTATGAGGAACTGTCTGTCGACGACGTGCTCGCGGCGGACGCGTGGGCCCGGAACCGGGCCCGTGAGATCACCGGCGTACAGGAGACCCAGCAGGCATGAGTGTGCTTCTCACCACCCTCGGCATCGTGCTGTTCGTCGTCGGGGTGCTTGTCTCCGTGGCGCTGCACGAGCTGGGCCACATGCTCCCGGCGAAGGCGTTCGGGATGAAGGTCACGCAGTTCTTCGTCGGCTTCGGGCGGACCCTGTGGTCCACCAAGCGCGGCGAGACCGAGTACGGCATCAAGGCGATCCCGGCCGGTGGATTCGTCCGGATCATCGGCATGATGCCGCCCGCCAAGGGCCAGGACCCGGCTCAGCCGCTACGGGTACGCAAGGCCAACACCGGCCCGATCCAGTCGATGGTCGAGAACGCGCGCTCCGCGGAGTACGAGACGATCGCGCCCGAGGACGACGGCCGGCTGTTCTACCAGAAGGTGTGGTGGAAGAAGCTGATCGTGATGGCGTCCGGGCCGCTGGTCAACGTGCTGATCGCCGCCGTGCTGTTCACCGGTCTCTTCACGCTGTACGGCGCCCGGGTGCCGCAGACCACCATCTCCACCGTCACCGACTGCGTGATCCCGGCCGACCAGGCCTCCGCGGATCGCAAGTGCCAGGACGGGGACAAGGTGTCGCCGGCCAAGCAGGCCGGATTCCAGGTGGGCGACCGGATCGTCTCGTTCAACGGCACCGCGATCGACAGCTGGGACCAGCTGACCCCGCTGATCCGGGCGAACACCGACAAGGCCGCCACCATCGTTGTCGAGCGCAACGGCCAGCAGCTGACCCTGAAGACCAGCACGATCGTCAACCAGGTCCTGGACAAGCCGGGGTCGGACAAGTACGTCTCGGTCGGGTTCCTCGGCGTCTCGCCGGAGAACAAGCTCGAGCGGCAGAGCGTCGGCTACGCCTTCGACCAGATGGGCACCTACACGGTCGCCACGGTGCAGGCCCTCGGCCGGTTCCCGGAGAAGCTGGTGGGCGTCGCGAAATCGATCGTCGGCGGTCAGCGCGACCAGGACAGCCCGATGAGCGTCGTCGGCGCGAGCCGGGTCGCGGGCGAGATCGCCTCCAGCAACCTCGACGTCGGCGCGAAGTTCGCGAGCCTGATCATGCTGCTCGCCTCGCTGAACCTGTTCCTTGCCCTGTTCAACTTCATCCCGCTGCTGCCGCTGGACGGCGGGCACATGATCGGCGCGATCTGGGAAGGCATCCGGCGCGGCTTCGCCAGGCTGTTCGGCCGCCCGGACCCCGGGTACGTCGACGTGGCCAAGCTGCTCCCGATCGCGTACGTCGCGGCCAGCGTGATCGTGGTGATGGGCGTGCTGCTCGTCATCGCCGACATCGTGAACCCCATCAAGCTGTTCAACGGATAAGGACACATGAGCATCAACCTCGGCATGCCTGCCTTGCCACCCCCGACCCTCGCACCGCGTCGCAAGACCCGACAGATCAAGGTCGGCAAGGTGCTGGTCGGCGGCGACGCGCCGGTCTCGGTGCAGTCGATGACGACGACGCCGACCAACGACGTCAACAAGACGCTGCAGCAGATCGCCGAGCTGACCGCGGCCGGCTGCGACATCGTCCGGGTCGCCTGCCCGCGGCAGGAGGACGCCGACGCGTTGCCCGAGATCGCGAAGCACTCGCAGATCCCGGTGATCGCCGACATCCACTTCCAGCCGAACTACGTGTTCGCGGCGATCGAGGCCGGCTGCGCGGCGGTCCGGGTGAACCCGGGCAACATCCGCCGGTTCGACGACCAGGTCAAGGAGATCGCGCAGGCCGCGAAGGACCACGGGACGTCACTGCGGATCGGCGTGAACGCGGGCTCGCTGGACAAGCGGCTGCTGGAGAAGTACGGCAAGGCGACGCCCGAGGCGCTCGTCGAGTCGGCCGTCTGGGAGGCGTCGCTGTTCGAGGAGCACGACTTCCACGACTTCAAGATCTCGGTCAAGCACAACGACCCGGTCGTGATGGTGCAGGCGTACGAGATGCTCGCCGAGCGCGGCGACTGGCCGCTGCACCTCGGGGTCACCGAGGCCGGCCCGGCGTTCCAGGGCACGATCAAGTCGTCGGTCGCGTTCGGCGCGCTGCTGTCGAAGGGGATCGGGGACACGATCCGCGTCTCGCTGTCCGCGCCGCCGGTCGAGGAGGTCAAGGTCGGCCTGCAGATCCTGCAGTCGCTGAACCTGCGCGAGCGCAAGCTCGAGATCGTCTCCTGCCCGTCCTGCGGCCGCGCCCAGGTCGACGTCTACACGCTCGCCGAGCAGGTCACCGCCGGGCTCGAGGGCATGGAGGTCCCGCTCCGGGTCGCGGTCATGGGCTGCGTCGTGAACGGCCCGGGCGAGGCCCGCGAGGCCGACCTCGGCGTCGCGTCCGGCAACGGCAAGGGCCAGATCTTCGTCAAGGGCGAGGTCATCAAGACCGTCCCCGAGTCGGCGATCGTGGAGACCCTCATCGAAGAGGCGATGCGCATCGCCGAGCAGATGGAGCCCGCGGAAGGCGCCGAGCCGACCGTCACCGTCAGCTGATCGCCCTGCCCGAAGGATTCCCATTGATGTGGGAGCGGTAGGACGTTCAGGACTTCTCCAGGGGCAGGCGCGGGCGTACTGTGCCCGCAGTCCGTGCCCCTGGGAGGTTTCATGCGCAAGACGATCCTGACGGTGCTGGCGATCGGCGCGGCGGTGTGTGCGTCGACCGTGCCGGCGGCGGCGATCAACTCGTACAACGCGGCGCCCGCGCCGGAACGGACCGAGGTCGGGGCGTTCCTGGCGTTGTGGGACAACACCGGTGACGGCGTACCCGACCGGTTCGACTGGGTGTGCAGCGGGACGATGGTCGACCGGGACACCTATCTGACGGCCGCGCACTGCACAGACGACTGGCCGGCCGGGACCACGTTCTACGTGTCGCTCGACCAGGACGTGCAGACGCTCCTGGACAACGCCACGGCGCAGGGGCTGACCCCCGCGCAAACAGCGGCTTCATTCGTCGCGAATCATCACGCCGTGCAGGGCGACACCCATCAGGATCCGGCGTACCCGGGGAATTCGGCTGACGCGCACGACATCGGCGTCATCGACTTCGCGAATCGCGCGGCCGATCCCGCCGACGTCTGGAGCTTCACGCCGGCGACACTGCCGGGCGCGGGGCAGCTGGACGAGCTGGGCAGCCGCGCGCTCGACGCCGCGTCCTGGCTGGTCGTCGGCTACGGCACGCAGGAGGCCGTCAACGGACCGGGCGGTCAGACGCACCCGGGCGGCGGTGTGCGGATGAAGGCGGCAGTGGACTTCGACGCGCTCAACAACACCTGGGTCCGGCTCGCCATGACCGCGCCCCAGGGCAATGGCGGTGCCTGCTACGGCGACTCGGGTGGCCCGAACTTCGTCAGCCTCAACGGCAAGCTTGTCCTCGCCGCGACCACCATCACCGGCGACACCCCGTGCTATGCGACGAACGTCGTCTACCGGACCGACACCCCGTCGGCACGGTCCTTCCTCGCGCCGTACGTCAACCTCCCCTGATCCAGGCAGAGCTGGTCACCCGCCGACTACGCTTCGGCGGGTGACCAGTTACCTGATCGTCAGCGCCATCCGCGCCGAGGCTCGCTACGTCCCGGGGGATCTGCCCGTCGTCACGACGGGCGTCGGCAAGACGGCCGCTGCGGTGGCTACCGCCCGGGCGTTGGCGGAGCGGGACACGACCGGACTGGTGGTGCTGAACGTCGGTACGACGGGTGCGCTGCGCGACGGGTTGTCCGGGTTGTACCTGCCGAGCACGGTCGTCAACCACGACCTCAACGCCGACGCGATCCGGGCGATCGGGCTGGACCCGCAGGAAGAGCTGCAGGTCGACGGTGGGGACGGGACGGTGCTGGCATCAGGGGATGTGTTCGTGACGGATCCCGCCGTACGGGCACGGCTGGCGGAGCGGGCTGATCTGGTGGACATGGAGGCGTACGGCGTCGTGTACGCGTGCCGCGCGTACGGCGTACCGGTCCGGGTCGTGAAGCACGTGTCGGACTCGGCCGACGAGGCGGCGCTGGACTGGCCGGCCCTCGTGGACGCCAGCGCGAAGGTGCTGGGGGAGTGGGTCCGTTCGCACACCTCCTAAACTGGGCTTGACCTTGACCCTGGGGGCAAGGTTTAGCGTCGGGGTGAAGGAGGCGGGATGCGGATCAGCGATCTGGCGGCCGAGGCCGGTGTGACGGTCAAGGCGGTTCGGTACTACGAGGCGCAGGGCCTGCTCAAGCCGCGGCGGGAGGCCAACGGGTACCGGTCGTACGACGCGGACGACGTGGTCGTGGTGCGCGAGGTGAAGGCGTTGCTGAGCCTCGGGCTGACCGCGGAGCAGACGTACCCGTTCATCGAGTGCCTGCGGGCCGGCAACGCCCGCGCGGACGTGTGCCCGGCGTCGCTGACGGCGTACCGGACGCGGATCGCGGAGGTGGACCGGCGGATCGCCGAGCTGACCGATCTGCGGTCCCGGCTGACCGACCTCCTGACCGACGCCGAGAACTGGAGAACCCCATGAGCGACCTGCGCAGTGTTGACGAAGCCACCTTCGACGAGGAGGTGCTGCGGTCCGAGAAGCCTGTGCTGGTGGACTTCTGGGCGCAGTGGTGCCCGCCCTGCCACCAGATCGCCCCGGTCCTCGCCCAGATCGGCGCCGAACGCAACGATCAGCTGACCGTGGTGAAACTGAACTCCGACGAGAACCCAGCGATCTCCGCCCGCTACCGGGTGATGGCGCTGCCGACCCTGATCCTGTTCCACCGCGGCGAGATGATCTGGTCCGTCGTCGGCGCCCGCCCCAAGCACAAGCTCCTCAAAGAACTCGACGACGCCCTACTGACCGCGGTCTAGCGTCTCCGCGATCAGGTCCATCACCTGCGACCAGTGAGTCCGCTGGCGTTCGCGTTCCGCTGCTGACGCCAGCCGCTCCTGGTGAAACCGCAGTACGGTCCGTCCGCCCGAGCTCGACACCGCGACCTGCACGGTGCTGTCGTGCGACCAGTCCACCGGCTGCCACGTCAACCGCACGCGGTTGTTCGCGCGCAGACTGCGCACCACCCCGACGGTCCCGTCGTCGGTCTCGTACGACGCTCCGTCCTCGAGCAGAGCTCCGGCGCCGAGCCAAACCGCAACACCCTCGGGGCTGACGACGGCGTCCCAGACGTCATCGAGGGGACACGGGAACGTTCTGGAGACACCGACGTTCCAGCCGGCGTCCTTGGTCAGGCCGGTCGGCATCAGAGCGCCGTCTGCTGGTGGAAGGCGACGCGCCAGTCGCCGTGGACGTCGGTCCAGACCGTGCTCGCGTACGACGGCAGGTGCACCTCGTTGCCGTCGACCAGGGCCGTGACGTCGACGCGGTAGGTGACGATCGCGGTGTGGTCGTCGACCGCGATCACCTGCTCGTCGCTGCGGTCGGTCTCCACGAACGGGTTGTGGTTGGTCCGGATCTCCGGCACCGCGGTCGCCTTGTCGATGATGCCGAACTTGGTCACCGCCACCGCGTCGTCCAGCAGGTACTTCTCGTAGAACTCCCCGTCGCCTTCCCGGTTCGCCTTCCACAGCAGGTCTTCGAGCTCCAGCAGCTTCTCTCTCATGTCATCCATGCTGCCGAACGCTTAGGACACCTGCGGTCCTAGCTCGAGTAGATCTCGACAAGAATTCCGTGAGGCCCGCGGACGTACGCCGAGGTGCCCCAATCGGTCTCGGTCGGTTCGAGGACGACGGTGCCGCCGTGGCGGCGGATCTCTTCGATGTCGGCCCGGACGTCGTCGCTGGTGAAGTGCAGCAGGGTGCCTCCGTGCGGAGTGAAGTCGGTCATCGCGCCGGTGTGCAGGGCGATGGTCGTCGCGCCGGCCTTCACCTCGGCGTAGCCCTCGGCGGCGTCGCCGGAGATCTCCAGGCCGAGCACGGCCGAGAAGAACTCGGCGATCTCCTGGTTCTTGTCGCGACTGTCGGTCAGCAGGCCCACGTGGTCGAAGCGAAGTGTCATCGTCGGCTCCTCGATTGACTGGTAGGTATCTAGGATGCTAGCAATATAGCCATGGCGGATGATGCAGGCAAGAAGGTGCAGTTCAACGTGTATCTGCCGCCGGAGCTGGTGCGGCGGGTGAAGCACAAGGCGATCGACGACGCGGCGAGTCTGTCCGCGCTCGTCGAGCAGGCGCTGTCGGAGTACCTCGACAACCATGGGGAGGCCCGGGGATGAACACCACGGTGATCCGGCCGCTGCGGTTCACGACGGACGTGCAGGGGATGCGGGCGTTCCTGGAGACGCTGGGGCTGCGGGCGCGGATCGAGTCCGAACGCGGCGGCTGGGTCGACATGCTGGCCGGTCGCGGGATGGTCGCGCTGCACGACGCGGCGTCGAGTTCGACGGGCGGGCTGCCCGGGCAGACGAGGCTGTCGTTCGAGGCCGACGATCTCGGCGAGTTGAAGGACCGCCTGGAGCAGGTCGGGTTCGTCGACGCGACGGTGTTCGACGAGGCGTACGGGCGGGTGCTGTCGGTCAGCGGTCCGGAAGGCGTGGTGATCTGGGTCGACGAGCGCAACGACGACCTGTACGGCTACAAGCTGCACACCACGAGACCCGACGAGCGCTGGTCGGTCACGCCGTACCTGACCGGGGCGGACGAGGCGCCGTGGCTGCGCTTCCTCGACGCGCTCCGGGTGCCGCGGGCCGCCCGGTTCGGACCGTCCGGCGGGGAGTTCGACGTACGGCTCGATTTCGTGACGACCGAGGACCTGGACGACGTACACGCGCGGGTCGGCGGTTCGCGCACCGAGGACGGGCTGGAGATCGTCGACCCGGACGGTCGGCTCGTGGTGGTTCACGGATGATCGCGGTACGCCGGGCCGACCGCGAAGTCAAGGACGAACTGCTGTGGATGAGCCTTGACCTCGACCGCACCTGACGTTGCAAGATTCCCGGCATGACTCGGCTGCGGGACGACCCGGACTTTCGGCGGTACTGGTCGGCGCGGGCGTTGTCGACGACCGGGTCGATGGTGACGGCGATCGCGCTGCCGGTGCTGGTGTACCGGCTGAGCGGCTCGACGGTTCTGACCGCGGTGGTGACCGCGCTGGAGTCGGCGCCGTACCTGCTGACCGGTCTGTTCGCCGGTGCGCTGGCCGATCGCTGGAACCGGCGGCGCGTGATGGTCACCGCGGACACGGTGAATGCGGCGCTGGTGGGGTCGGTTCCGCTGGCGCATCTGCTCGGTGTGCTCACCGTCGTCCAGGTCCTGATCGTCGCGTTCGCGGTCCAGGCCGTGCACACGTTCTTCGACGGCGCGAACTTCGGCGCGCTCCCCGTGCTCGTCGGCCGGGCCCGGGTCGCCCAGGCGAACTCCGCGGTCTGGACCGCCTCCAGCCTGATCGAGTTGCTGGTGCCCCCGCTGACCGGTCTGCTGCTCGCCGTCCTCGATCCGGCCAGCCTGCTGACGCTGGACGCGCTCAGTTTCGCGGCGTCCGCGTTCGCGGTCCGCGGGATCGTCCGGGCGCTGTCCGAGTCCCGTGACGGGCGTCCGCCGTTGCGGCCGCGGGTCGTCCTGAACGACATCGGCGACGGTCTGCGCTACCTGGTCCGGCACGCCGGCGTTCGCACGATGACGATCGTCGGCAGCGTCCAGTCCTTCGCCGGTGGCGGGTTCATGGCCCTGATCGTGGTCTGGTGCGACCGCGTCCTGCACATCGGTACGTCGGGACTTCGCTTCGGTCTGGTCTGGGGTACGTGGGGGATCGGCGGCCTGATCGCCGCGCTCAGCCTCCCGAAGTTGCTCAAGCGGATGTCACCCGCCGCGATCACCCTGTACGCGCTGCCGGTGTCGGCGCTGCTGGGCGTGCTGTCGCCGTTGTCGCCGCACTGGATCGTGGCCGCGCTGGCGTTGCTCGTCTGGGGTTCGGCGTACGTGCTGGTGATCGTGAACGCGGTGTCGTACCGCCAGCAGGTGACGCCGGAGAACCTGCTCGGCCGGGTCAACACCGCGGGCCGGATGCTCTCCTGGGGCGTCGGGTGGACGCTCGGCTCGGTCGTCGGCGGGCTGCTCGGCACCGAGTTCGGGGCGCGCACCGGGATGGTGCTGATGGGGCTGTTCGGCTGCGTCGGCGTCGTCTTCGCCTGGACGTCGCCGCTGCGCAGGATCGCCGCCGAGCACGAGCCGCAGGTGGCCTGACCCGGCCCCGTTGCATACGAACGCGGGGCTGATCCGCTAGGTTCTGCGCGTGGGAGTACGGGTTCTCGGTCCTCGTGACCTCGCGGCGGCGCGCGCGGTCATCGCCCGTGATCCGGTGGTGAACGTGTTCGTCGACAGTCTCGTGCAGGCGTCCGGGCTCGACCCGCGGCGCGGTGCGGAGGTCTGGGGGTACGTCGAGAAGGGCGCGCTCGAGGCACTGTGCCACGCCGGCGGGAACATGGTGCCGGTCGGCGCGGATGACGCCGCGTTGCGGGCGTTCGCGGCGTACGCGCTGCGGCGCGGCCGCAACTGCTTCCAGATCCTCGGGCAGGCGCGCTCGGTCGAGCAGCTGTGGACAATCCTCGAGCCGCACTGGGGGCCGGCCCGGGAGGTGCGCGACGACCAGCCGTTCATGGTCATCGACGGGCCGCCGGCGATCGCGCCGGACCCGCTGGTGCGCGCGGTGGAGCCGGTCGAGCTGCCGATCCTGTACCCGGCGTGCGTGGCGATGTACACCGAGGAGGTCGGCGTCCCGCCGCAGACCGGGCCGGACGGGACGTTCTACCGCTCACGGGTCGCGGAGCTGATCCGCGCCGGGCGGGCGTTCGCGCGGATCGAGAACGGCCGGGTCGTGTTCAAGGCCGAGGTCGGCTCGGTCGGGACCGGGGTGTGCCAGATCCAGGGCGTCTGGGTGGACCCGGAGTACCGCGGCCGCGGCCTCGCCGCGCCCGGCATGGCCGCAGTGGTCGAGCTGGCCCGGCAGATCGCGCCGGTCGTCACGCTCTACGTCAACGCGTTCAACCGGCCGGCGCGGGCGGCGTACGAGCGGGTCGGGTTCCGCACCATCGAAACCTTCGCCACCATCCTGTTCTAAGCTCCGACGCATGCCATCGCGAAGCACCAAGGGTCTGGCCGCGCTGTTCGGCGTGCTCGGGACGTTGCATTTCGTGAAACCCGGGCCGTTCGAGCAGATCGTGCCGAAGGTGCTGCCGCGGAAGAAGGAGCTCGTGTACGCGTCCGGGGCGGCGGAGCTGGCCTGTGCGGCCGGGCTGTTGCACCCGCGGACCCGTCGACTGGCCGGGCTGGCGAGCGCGGGGCTGCTGGTCGCGGTGTTCCCCGCGAACGTCCAGATGGCCGCCGACCTGCGGACGAAGGGGTCCCCGACCGCTCAGGCGATCGCCTGGGCGCGGCTGCCGCTGCAGCTGCCGCTGATCCGGTGGGCGCTGAAGGCTGCCCGCGAGTGACCTGTGGATAACGTGGTGAGAGCATCACCACCGGACCGATATTCTTCCTGATGTCCTGTACTCGACTTTTGCACGCTTGGAGACTCCCGTGATTTTGCGTATGTCGTCGTTGTTCCTCCGCACCCTTCGCGAGGACCCGGCGGACGCGGAGGTCCCGAGCCACAAGCTGCTCGTCCGCGCCGGATACATCCGCCGCGCCGCGCCCGGCATCTACACCTGGCTGCCGCTCGGCCTGCGGGTGCTGCGCAACGTCGAGCGGATCGTCCGCGAGGAGATGGACGCGATCGGCGCGCAGGAGCTGGTCTTCCCGGCGCTGCTGCCCCGCGAGCCCTACGAGGCCACCGGCCGCTGGACGGAGTACGGGCCGAACATCTTCCGGCTGAAGGACCGCAAGGGCGCCGACATGCTGCTCGGCCCGACGCACGAGGAGATGTTCACGCTGGTCGTGAAGGACCTCTACTCGTCGTACAAGGACCTGCCGCTGTCGATCTACCAGATCCAGAACAAGTACCGCGACGAGGCGCGGCCGCGGGCCGGCGTGCTCCGCGGGCGCGAGTTCGTGATGAAGGACTCGTACTCGTTCGACGTCGACGACGACGGCCTCGCCGCGTCGTACGAGAAGCACCGGGACGCCTACATCAAGATCTTCGACCGGCTCGGCTTCGACTACGTGATCGTGCAGGCGATGTCCGGCGCGATGGGCGGCTCGCGGTCCGAGGAGTTCCTGGCGATCGCGGAGAACGGCGAGGACACCTTCGTCCGCTCCCCGGGCGGGTATGCCGCCAACGTCGAGGCCGTCGTGGTGCCGCAGGCGGCCCCGGTCGACGCGTCCGGCGTGCCGGCCGCCGAGGTCGTGGACACGCCCGACACCCCCACGATCGACACCCTCGTCGACGCGCTGAACGCCAAGCACGCGCGCATCGACGGCCGCGAGTGGACCGCCGCGGACACCCTGAAGAACGTGCTCGTCATGCTGGTGCACCCGGACGGCAGCCGCGAGCCGCTCGCGATCGGCGTCCCGGGCGACCGGGCGATCGACGAGAAGCGGCTCGGCGCGCAGATGGAGCCGGCCGAGGTCGTCGCCTTCGACGAGGCGGACTTCGAGAAGTACCCGTCACTCGCGAAGGGGTACATCGGCCCCGGTGTGCTCGGCAAGGAGAACGCCTCGGGCATCCGCTACCTGCTCGACCCGCGGATCGCCGAAGGGTCGGCCTGGGTCACCGGCGCGGACAAGTCCGGCTTCCACGTCGTCAACCTGGTGCACGGCCGGGACTTCACTGCGGACGGGACGATCCAGGCCGCCGAGGTCCGCGACGGGGACCAGGCGCCGGACGGCTCGGGCGAGCTGGAGACCGCGCGCGGGATCGAGATGGGCCACATCTTCCAGCTCGGCCGCAAGTACGCCGACGCCCTCGACCTCAAGGTCCTCGACCAGAACGGCAAGCTCGTCACGGTCACCATGGGGTCGTACGGCGTGGGTGTCACCCGCGCGGTCGCCGCGATCGCCGAGGGCAACCACGACGAGCTCGGTCTGGTCTGGCCGCGGGAGATCGCGCCGGCCGACGTCCACCTGGTTGCCACCGGCAAGGACAGCGAGGTCTTCGCCAGGGCCGCGGAGATCGCCGCCGAGCTGGAGGCCCGCGGGCTGAGCGTCATCTACGACGACCGCGAGAAGGTCTCGCCGGGCGTGAAGTTCAAGGACGCCGAGCTGATCGGCGTCCCGACCATCGCGGTCGTCGGCAAGGGTCTGGCCGACGGCACGATCGAGGTCAAGGACCGCCGCTCCGGCGACCGCGCCGACATCCCGGTCGCGGACGTCGTCGATCACCTGGTCGCCACAGTCCGCGGCTGATTCGCAACCTGAGACCGGCAGTTGTAGCTGGGGACCTGATATCTCAGGTCCCCAGCTGCCGTTTCCGGTCTCCGGTGACGGCAAACTCGGCGAGATTTCTTGGCGAGGGATGTCGAGGTTCGCCGGTTGGCTCCGATCCCGGGGTGTGGCGCCTGAGGGGGCGTCCGGGAGTCAGGAGTTGACGATGACGGAATCTGTAATGGCCCAGGGCGGGCTCGGCGAGCTGCGTGCGGCGGTCCGGGGGGAGGTGCTCGTGGACGGGGACGCGGGATACCCGGACGCCGGGCGCGTGGTGATGGCCGCGGGGCGGCCGCGGGTGATCGTGCGCTGCACCGGGGCGGGTGACGTGGTCGCGGCGCTGAAGTACGCCGAGACGCACGACCTGCCGATCGCGGTCCGCAGCGGCGGGCACCACGCGGCCGGGTTCGGCACCAACGACGGTGGTGTCGTGATCGACGTCCGGCCGATGGACGAGGTCCGGCTGCTGCCGGACAACGTCGTACGGATCGGCACCGGCGGCACGTGGGGCGGGGTGGCCGAGCGGCTCGGCAAGGCCGGACTGGCGATCTCGTCCGGCGACACGGCCAGTGTCGGGGTGGGCGGGCTGATGGCCGGCGGCGGTATCGGGTGGATGGTCCGCAAGCACGGGCTGGCGATCGACAACGTGGTTGCGGCCGAGGTGGTCACCGCCGACGGCTCGGTCCGCCGGGTGGACGCCGCGCGCGAACCGGAGCTGTTCTGGGGACTGCGCGGCGCGGCGGGAAGTCTCGGCGTCGTGACGTCGTACGACATCACCGCCACATCGCAGCCCACGGTGCACTTCGGTGCGTTGCTGTACCCGTGGACGCAGGCGGCGCAGGTCCTGCAGGGCTGGGCGGAGTACATGACGACCGCGCCCGAGGACCTGACGGCGTCGCTGCAGCTGGCGCCGACGATGATGGCCGACGGGCAGGTGCCGGTCGCGATCATGGTGTGTGTGGCCGGCGAGCCCGCCGCGCGCGACGCGATCCTGGAGCCGCTGCGCAACCTCGGCTCGTTGCTCACCGACAAGGTGGCCGAAGTGCCGTACGCCGAGGTGTTCAGCGCCATGGAGATGCCCGCGGACTGGCGGCCCCGGATCCGCAACGGCTTCTTCGGGACGGTGCCGGCCGAGCTGGGGGAGCGGCTGCTCGAGGCCCGCGGGCGGATCCCCGGGATGGCGATCGAGATCCGGGCGCTGGGCGGCGCCTTCGCCGCGATGCCGGCGGACGCGACCGCGTTCGCGCACCGCGACGCCCGGTTCCTGGTGAACTCGGTGGTGGTCGGATCGCCGGAGCAGCAGGGCTCGCAGCCCGAGGAGTTCGACGCGCTGTGGAAGACGCTGGAGCCTCAAGGCGCCTACGTGAACTTCCTGTCGAACCCGACGGACGCCGACCTCGACCTCTGCTACCCGCAGGACCACCGCGCCCGGCTCGCCGCGCTCAAGCAGGCGGTGGATCCGGGCCACGTGTTCCGCAGCGAGCTGAGCGTCCCGCCGCGTCCCGAATGGACCGGCGGCCGCCGTCACCTGATCAGGTGGGCGATGCGGTCGCGCAGATAGTTCTGCTCGGCCCTGTTCCGGGTCCGCTCCAGCGCCGCGAGGTAGTTGGAGCGGGCCAGGTCCGGGCGGCCGGCGAGTTCGTGCAGATGGGCGAGGACGGACAGCCGGCGGTGGTGGTCGCCGAGGTACCGGTCGGCGGCCAGCTCTTCGACGATCGCGATGCCGGCGTCCGGGCCTTCGGTCATCGCGACGGCCACGGCTGACCCGAGCCGCACCATCGGGCTCGGGTCGACCTTCTCGAGGACGCGGTAGAGGCCGGCGATCTGCGCCCAGTCGGTCGTCTCGACCGAGTCGGCCTCGCTGTGCACGGCCGCGATCGCCGCCTCCAGCTGGTACGGGCCGACGGCGCCGGTGCGCAGCGTCTCCTCGACGAGTCGCGTGCCTTCGGCGATCTCGTCGGCGTACCAGCGGGAGCGGTCCTGGCGGTCGGCCGGGACGAGGTCGCCGCCGGGCCCGGTCCGCGCGTCGCGGCGCGCATGCGTGAGGATCATCAGCGCCAGCAGGCCCGCCACCTCGCCCGGACCGCCGACGGCCTGGTGCAGCAGACGTGTGATCCGGAGCGCTTCCCCGGCGAGATCCACACGCTGCAACGAGTCGCCGGCACTGGCGGTATGGCCTTCGTTGAAGATCAGGTAGAGAACCTGCAGTACGGCGCGGAGCCGCTCGTCGTACTCGTCGGCGGTCGGCAGCTCGAAGCGGGCGCCCGCGATCGTCTTCTTGGCCCGGCTGATCCGCTGCGCCACCGTCGTCTCGCTGACCAGCAGCGCGGCCGCCACCTCGGCCGTCGTGAGACCGCCGACCGAGCGCAGCGTGAGCGCGATCTGCGAGGCCGGGGTGAGCGCCGGATGACAGCACAGCACGAGCAACCGCACGGTGTCGTCGGAGTCCTCGTGGTAGTCGTCCGGGTCCGGATCCGCGGCCCGGAGGAAGTCGTTGAGTTCGCGCCGCCTGCGGGCGTTGTCCCGCCGCCAGCCGTCCATCATCCGCCGTGTGGCGACGCTGATCAGCCAGCCGACGGGCTGCTCCGGTACGCCGTTCGCGCGCCACTGCACGAACGCTTCGAGCAGCCCCTCCTGCACCGCGTCCTCGCACTGGTCGAACACGCCGTACCGCCGGACCAACGTCGCCAGCGCCCGCGGGGCCGCGGCGCGGATCGCCGCCTCCAGCTCGGGCGCCGACGTCATCACAGCTGATCGAGCTCCACGAGGAAGTCGTCCTGGTCCATCCGGATCTCACGGAGCTCGACGCGCCGGAACTGCGCCAGCGGGATCATCGCGGCAAGCTCCAGTGCTCGCTCCTGCGAGGCGCAGTTCACCACCAGCGCGCCGGCCAGGAACTCCTTCGTCTCCAGCAGCGGGCGGTCCGAGATCACCGGCGTACCGGCGACCAGCTGGACGTCCTTGGTCTGGGCCGGCTCGTTGAGCGCGAGCACGGACACCAGTTCGCCGCTGTTCAGCAGCTCGCGCGTGAGCGTGGCGACCTGCTCCCGTCCGCCGGCCAGCTCGGTCAACTGGTCTTCGGTCAGTCCCTCGAGTGCCTCGAGGTTGTTGTGAACCAGCAGTAGGAACTTCACCCCGCCATTGTCCCGGACGAGGTGTCAGGACCGAACCCAGACGGTCCAGCGCACGACGCGCAGATACCCGAGGCGCTGGTAGACCGGCTGCCCGTCGTCGGACGCGATCAGGCAGGCGGGTTGATCGGCGTACCCCGTGGTCGCCGCCCATGTGATGGCCGCGCCGGCACCGCGGCCGCGCGCGGCCGGCATCACTGCGACGTTCTCGACGACGGTGACCCCGGCGGCACTGTGCGCCGTCGCGGTCGCCAGCGGTACGTCGCCGTCGTACCCCACCCAGACCGCCGACCCTTCGAGGAACGACGGTGCGTAGACCACCCCCGCCCGGAACGGCTGGAGTTCAGGCAGCGGGTATCCCTCGACGAGCACCCGTTCGGCGTCGGCCAGACCGGCCGCATCCGTCACCCGCCGTACGTCGAGGTTGGTCGTCGGTGGAGCGGTCGTCGTCTCTGGCAGCCGGAGCATCAACGGCGGATGTCCGGCCAGGCCCAGGCCGGACGCGCGCAGGTCGCCGGTCGGCCAGGCGCTGACAAACAGGTACGGCGCGGCGCCGGGCAACTCCCGGGCGGCTTCGGCGACGATCCCGGCCGGATCGACCGGCTGCTTCGGCACGACCCAGTTCGTCAGCGCGCTCCGCTCACCGAGGATCGCGCCGGCCCAGGTGTCGCCGTCGTACCACGGTTTGCCGGCCCTCCGGGCGGCGTCGACGGCCCAGGACGCGTGCGCCAGCACGGCCTGCCGCATCAGTGAGTCGGCCGGGGCGAGGTCCGGCTCCCAGCCGGTGGCGAGGGCTTCGCCGTCCGGCGGGAGGATCGAGGACGCCATGCGCACCACTGTCGCAGCACGGACGTGGTTTGTCTCTCACTCGCCGGCGTAAGGGTTGAGCGGTACTACGCCCTTACCGGATCATCGACGCCGTGAGGACGTGCTGCTGTGCCTGATGTGTCGTTGCTGACGTTGGTGTTCCTGGTGATCGCGGCCTTCGCGGCCGGCTGGATCGACGCGGTGGTCGGGGGCGGCGGGCTGCTGCAGTTGCCCGCGATGCTGCTCGGGCTGCCTCATGCGTCCCCGGCGCAGATCCTGTCGACCAACAAGATCTCGTCGCTGTGCGGTACGACGACCAGCGCGGTCACGTTCGGCGTCAAGGTGCGCCCGGACCGTAAGACCGTGCTGCCGCTGGCGATCCTCGCCGGGCTCGGCGCCGCGGCCGGCGCGCTGGTGGCGACCAGGATCCCGATGTCGTGGTTCAAGCCGATCGTCCTGGTGCTGCTCGTGCTGGTCGCGATCTACACCGCGATGAAGCCGTCGCTCGGGGCCCGCACCGCGTTGCGGTTCGACGGCCGCGACCACTACCTCGCGGCGAGTGGTGTCGGCGTGCTGATCGGCTTCTACGACGGTGCGGTCGGACCGGGCACCGGTTCGTTCCTGATCTTCGCGCTGGTCGGCCTGCTCGGGTACAACTTCCTGCAGGCCAGTGCGAAGGCGAAGATCGCCAACGTGGCCACGAACCTGGGCGCGATCGCCGTGTTCGCCCTGAGCGGCGCACCGCTGTGGAGGCTCGGTCTGATCATGGGGGCCGCCAACATGTGCGGCGGTCTGCTCGGCGCCCGGACCGCGGTCGCCCGCGGCAGCCGGTTCGTCCGGGCGGTCTTCCTGGTCGTCGTCTCGGCCCTGATCCTGCGGCTGGCCTACGACGTGTTCTTCGCCTGACCCGAGTGCCGGCTGAAGGTGGGGGCCCAGGGCGCGTCGTCGAGGCCGACCCGGCGGATGGCGTCCGCGGTCTGGACGGCCAGGTCCTCGAGGGACGCGATCTCGTCCGGAGCGGCCCGATAGCGGCGGGACCAGTACGCGCCGATGGCCGCGACCGGCGTCGGTGAGCCGACCGGGACCATCAGCAGGCTGCGGACGAACGTCGGCAAGTAGGCCTCGATCGGGATCCTGCTGTCGACGGAGATGTCCGGGACCACCGCGGTCTCGTCGTGCAGCATCGCCCAGCCGCTGATACAGGAGGTGATCGGGAAGCGCTGTCCCTTCCACAGCGGCGCGATCGCGTCCTCGTCGGCGTAGAAGCAGCGGTCGGCCTCGCGCAGGACGAACGTCCCCCCCTGCGCGCCCGTGCGGCGGCGCGCCTCCTTGCGGACGATCTCACCGATCCCGTCGAGGCTCGCTGCCAGCTCCAGCGCTGCCAATCCCTCCGCCATTCCGCCATTGTGCACCCGGCCGGCCCCTGCCGATGTCAAAACCGGCAATTGAGACCGCGTACCGGCCGCCGGGACCCATGGCGCCACCTAGGGTCGCGCCATGGACACGGAAGTGTTGTTCGAGGGGAAGATGAATCTGACCTTCGGCCAGATCCATCTGATGAGTGGGGACACGGACCGGCCGGACTTCGACGACTCGCGGCGAGGCCAGGCGAACGGCATCTGCGGCGCCGCCGAGCCTGGGCGGCTGCTGCTCGCGACCGGCCTGCACACCGGATACGTGCTGCTGCGGATCGAGCACTCCGGGCAAGAACCGGCGGTGGACGACGCCTGGGAGGACATCGTCGAGGTGTCGTTCCTGCCCGCGGCCCCGGACGTCCTGGTGCACGGGCTGGACGGCTCCGCGTCCGCGGAGTTCCGCCTGCCGATCCGGAGTTACCGCGTGCGCTACAGCGCGATCGGGATGGACGAGGGCAACCGGGTCAACGTGGTCGGCGACGGCGAGCCCGTCGTGGATCGGTACCTGCTGCAATTCTGGCCGGCCGGCGCCGCGGCGGACGCCGTACGCAAGCAGACCAGCACCGTGGCGAAACAGTGGCACCAGGACTGGCGCTAGGGTCGCCCCATGGTCGACTACAACGGTCGGTTGGGCAGGGTGTACGCCGCGGGCCGTGCGATGCCGCCGGCCGAGATACGGCGGTGGACCGGGGCCTTCGCCCAGCACGTGCCGCCGGTGCGGCCGCTGGACGTCCTCGATCTCGGCAGCGGGGTCGGCCGGCTGACTCCGGGCCTGGCCGAGGAGTTCCAGGGACAGGTGTTCGGCGTGGAGCCGTCGGACCGGATGCGCGAGGTGGCCGAGCAGGCGCCGCATCCGGGTGTGACCTACCTGCGGGGCAGCGCGGAGGACATTCCGTTGCCTGAGGCATCGGTCGACGTGGTGCTGATGTTCTTGTCGTTCCATCACTTCACGGATCAGCTGCAGGGGCTGCGCGAGGTCCGCCGGGTGCTGCGGCCCGGGGGAGCGGCGCTGCTGCGCACCCAGTTCACGGATCTGATGCCGGACCTGTTCTGGTACGAGTACTTCCCGTCCGCGCGGGCGGTCGATGCCGCGATGTACCGGTCGCTGGCCGACACGAAGGCGCTGGCGATCGAGGCCGGGCTGGTGCCGGCCGACGAGGTCGTACGGCTTCAGGGCGAGACGCACAGGACGTTGCGGGAGCGCTACGAGCGGCTGAGTCTGCGGGCCCTGTCGACGTTCGAGCATCTGCCCGCGGACGAGGTCGATGCCGGGTTCGCCAGGTTCGCCGAGGACGCGGAGCGGGACCCGGACCGGCAGATGCCGCGGTACGACGCGACGATGCTGGTCCTCACCCGTCCCAGGTGACGCGCAGTGCCGACGGTTTGCGGAACACGAGACCGTGCGGTGCGGGTGAGTCCGGCGCCAGGCGGAGGCCGGGAAGGCGCAGGACGGCCTCGACCGCGGTCAGGGTTTCCAGGCGGGTGAGGTGCATGCCGAGGCAGATGTGCGGCCCGCTGGCGAAGGCCAGGTGGCGGCGCGCGTTCGGCCGGCGGACGTCGAACTCGTCGGGTGCCTCGAACATCTCAGGGTCACGGCCGGCTCCTGCCAGCGACACCGTGACCATGTCGCCGCGGCGGATCGTGGCGCCGGCGAGGGCGACGTCGCGGGTCGCGTAGCGGTCGACGACGGCGGCCGCGGGCTCCAGGCGCAGCGACTCCTCCATCGCGTTGGGGAGCAGCGACGGGTCCGCGAGGACCAGGTCGAGTTGGTCGCGGTGCGTGAGCAGATGCCACAGGGCGTTGGTGATCATGCCCTCGGTGGTCTCGATGCCGCCGAACATCAGCACCGCGGCGTTCGCGACCACCTCGTCGATGCCCAGCCCGGCGTGCGCCGCCGCGGCCAGCAGCGAGTCCGAGGAGTCGATGCCGGAGGCAACATGCTTGTGCAGCTCGGCGAACGCCGCGGCGCCGTCCGCGGTGGCCGGACGCCCGGCCGAGATGCCGGACACCGAGGACGAGATCGCCGTGTACCAGTCGAGCACGGTAGACGCCGACGCCGGCGGCAGCCCGAGCGACAGCGCCACGACTGCGACGGACAACGGCCCCGCGAGCGAAGTCCGCAGATCAGCGGACCGCCGCCCGCCGGCCTGGAGGGCAGTCATCAGTTCGTCGACCGTCTGCTGCACCGGCTCGGTGAAGCGGCGACGGGTTTCGGCCAGGCCGAAGGGGGACTCGAACGGGTCGCGGTGGGACTTGTGGCGGCTGCCGTCGAGGGACAGCATCGACGGGCCGACGACCTGGGCGGTCGAGAACCGCGGATCGTCGACGGTGAACGTCTCCGGGTCGCGCAGCACCTGCAGCGCGAGCGCGCGGCCGGTGACGAACCAGGCGTTCAGCGACTCGATCCACCCGATCGGCCGGATGCGCGCGAGGGCGGGATGCGGATCGGTTTCGAGCTCTTCGACGGTCGGCACGGCAGCAAGCCTAGGTGTAATACCATTGCCTCAACTGGTATCGCTGAGACAGATCGATTTCAAACGACTCAGGAGGCCTCCGGGTTACGAATCCGGAACTCTCGCCCTCTAGGGTGTGGCCCATGTCAGTGTTGGATTCTTCCCCCGCCCCACCGCCCCGGTCAGGGAACCTGGTGCTCCTGCCTGCCGTCGATGTGGCGGACGGGCAGGCGGTCCGGCTGGTGCAGGGCGAGGCCGGCAGCGAGACGTCGTACGGCGATCCGCTGGCGGCGGCGATGGCGTGGCAGGAGGCCGGGGCGGAGTGGATCCACCTGGTCGACCTGGACGCGGCGTTCGGCCGCGGCAGCAACCGGGAGCTGCTCGCCGACGTGACCGGCAAGCTCGACGTACAGGTCGAGCTGTCCGGAGGCATCCGCGACGACGACTCGCTCGAGGCCGCACTCGCGACCGGTGCCCGCCGGGTAAACATCGGCACCGCCGCGCTCGAGGACCCGCAGTGGTGCGACCGGATCATCCAGCAGTACGGCGACCGGGTCGCGATCGGCCTGGACGTCCGTGGCCGCACCCTGGCCGCCCGCGGCTGGACCAAGGAAGGCGGCGACCTGTACGAGGTGCTCGCCCGGCTGGAGACGGCCGGCTGCGAGCGCTACGTGGTCACCGACGTCACCAAGGACGGCATGCTCCAGGGCCCGAACCTGGACCTCTACCGCGACCTGTGCGCGCGCACCGACAAGCCGATCGTCGCGTCCGGCGGCGTCTCCAGCCTCGACGACCTGCAGGCCCTCGCCACGCTCGTACCCGAGGGCGTCGAGGGCGTCATCGTCGGCAAGGCGCTGTACGCCGGCGCGTTCACCCTGACCGAGGCACTCGAGCTCACGCGTGGAGGCGACAAGTGAGTCTGGCCGACAAGCTCAAGGACAAGAAGGTCCTGGTCACCGGCGTCACCGGCTTCGTCGGTGAGGCGCTGCTGCACCGGATCATCGGCGAGCTCCCCGGCACCACGATCGCCGCGATCATCCGGCCGAAGGGCTCGATGACCGGCGGCGACCGGATGGCGCAGCTGCTCCGGAAGGACATCTTCAAGCCGTTCTACGGCGAGGGCACGCCGTACGCCGACGCCGAGGCGCTGTCCGCGGCTCGGATCCACGTTATCGACGGCGACCTGGCCGACGTGCCCGAGCTGCCCAAGGATCTCGACATCGTCGTGCACTGCGCCGGTGACGTGAGCTTCGACCCGCCGATCCACGAGGCGTTCACGACCAACGTGCTCGGCACCAAGAGCCTGCTGGAGCGGATCGTCGAGACCGGCCGCCCGGTGCACTACGTGCACATCTCCACGGCGTACACGGCCGGCCGCCGGCGCGGCGCGATCCCGGAGGCGCCGGTCGACCACTTCGTCGACTGGCGGACCGAGGCCGAGGCCGGGATGGCGATGAAGGCCCGGGTCGAGGAGCAGTCCCGGTCCGCGCCGATGCTGGCGAAGTTCCGCAAGGAGGCCGAGAAGCTGCACCGCCGCGCCGGTCACCTGACCGCCGCGGCCGACACCGAGCGCCGCCGGACCGAGTGGGTCGCGAAGCGGCTCGTCGAGACCGGCACCGAGCGCGCCCGCAGCCTCGGCTGGACCGACTGCTACACGTTCACCAAGGCGCTCGGCGAGCGCGTGGTGGAGGAGTTCGCGAGCACGCTGCCGACGTCGATCGTCCGGCCGGCCATCATCGAGTCCGCGGTGCAGAGCCCGCACCCGGGCTGGATCGAGGGCTTCAAGATGGCCGAGCCGCTGATCCTGGCCTACGGCCGCGGTGAGCTGCCCGAGTTCCCGGCCTCGCCGGACTCGGTGATCGAGATCATTCCGGTCGACCACGTGGTCGGCGCGATCTGCGCGGTGATGGCGACCGAGCCCGAGCTGAGCAAGCCGGAGTACTACCACATCGGCTCCGGCGCCCGGAACCCGCTGACCTTCGAGCAGCTGTACGCCGGTGTCCGGGAGTACTTCTCCAAGCACCCGTTCGACCTCGGCGAGCGCGGCGCGGTCCGGCTGCCGGTGTGGAAGTTCCCCGGCGGCGACTCGGTCGAGAGCATGCTGCGGTACGGCGAACGCGCGCACAAGATCGCCGACGCGGTCATCACCCGGGTGCCGCGCGGCGAGCGCACCCGCAAGTACGCCCGCGAGCTCGACGTCCAGAAGCGCCGCCTCGACTTCCTGCGCCGCTACATGGACCTGTACTCGGAGTACGCGCAGGCCGAGCTGCAGTTCATCGACGACAACGTGCTCGCGCTGCACAACGCGCTCGAAGGCGACGACAAGGAGAAGTTCGCCTGCGACACCGCGGTCGTCGACTGGCAGTACTACCTGCAGGAACTGCACTGCCCGAGCGTCACCGAGTCGATGCGCCGGCTGGACGTCGTCCGCAAGAAGCGGAACAAGGCGCTCGCCGAGTCCGCGGGCGTGCTGAAGAAGGTCGAGCCGAACCAGGAGTCCAAGGTGATCGCCGCGTTCGACATGGACGGCACGCTGCTGTCCTCGAACGTGATCGAGACCTATCTGTGGATGCGGCTGCCCGAGCTCGACGGTCCGCAGCGCGCCGGCGAGATCGGCGCGATGCTGCGCAAGCTGCCCAAGCTGATCGCCGCCGAGCGCAAGGACCGCGGCACGTTCCTGCGCACGATCTACCGCCGGTACGCCGGTGCGGATCTGGAGGAGCTGAACCAGATCGTCGACGAGATCCTCGCCGAGCACGTGCTCGAGCGGCTCAGCGGCGCCGCCGTCCGCCGGATCCGCGAGCACCGCGCCGCCGGGCACAAGACGATCCTGATCACCGGCGCCGTCCGGCCGCTGACCCGGCCGCTGGAGCCGTTGTTCGACGAGATCGTCGCCGCGGAGCTGGCCGTCGACGACCGCGGCCGCTGCACCGGCTTCCTGTCCGGCCCGCCGCTGGTCGGTGAGTCCCGCGCCGCCTGGATCAAGCACCACGCGCGGCAGACCAACATCGACCTGTCCAAGTCGTACGCCTACGCCGACAGCCACTCGGACCTGCCGATGCTGTCGGTGGTCGGCAACCCGGTCGCGGTTTCGCCGGACGTGTCGCTGTTCCGGGCTGCCCGGGCCGCGCGCTGGCAGATCGTCGACTGGAAGACCTCGTCCACGCCGTCCCGTCTGGAGCTCCCTGGGGTGAACGCCCGATGATGCTGGCCCTCGAGATGTACCGGTCGCCGGCCAAGTATCTGGCGGCCAAGGCGGTCGGTGGCCGGATCCCCGGCATCCTGACCGGACCGGCCGCACCGCTGCGCCTCGTCACCATCGACGAGCCGAAGGCCGAGCGGGCGGGCTGGGCGCGGATCCGGCCGATCCTGTCCGGGATCTGCGGCTCGGACCTCGGCATGGTCACCGGCGCCACCAAGCTGTACTTCTCCGCGGTCGTGTCGATGCCGTTCGTCCCTGGTCACGAGGTGGTC
Source organism: Kribbella sp. NPDC003505 (assembly GCF_040610875.1). NCBI lineage: Bacteria > Bacillati > Actinomycetota > Actinomycetes > Propionibacteriales > Kribbellaceae > Kribbella > Kribbella sp. NPDC003505. The sequence continues at coordinate 275,343 of NZ_JBEXNA010000002.1, forward strand.
GGCGAATTGCTCGACGACTGCGATGACCTGCCGAAGGGCACGCGCGTCGTGATGGACAGTGTCCTCACCTGCGCTGCCCGCGGCGTCGAGCCGTGCGAGGGCTGCGCGTCCGGCAACACCAACCGATGCGACCGGATCACGGTCGGCCATGTGGCGCCGGGCCTGCAGACCGGGTTCTGCCGGGACACCGGCGGCGGCTGGGGCAACGTGATGGTCGCGCACCGCAGCCAGCTGTACGCCGTACCGGACGAGATGTCCGACGAGCGCGCCGTCCTGGTCGAGCCGCTGGCGGGCGCGGTGCATGCCGCACTGCGGGCCAAGGTCCAGCCGGGCCAGTCGGTGCTGGTCAGCGGCGCCGGCGCGGTCGGGCTGTTCGCGACGCTCGCCCTGCGCGAGCTGACCCAGGCCGGACGGATCACCGTCGTCGCCAAGCACGCGCGGCAGCGGGAGCTGGCGCGTGCGTTCGGCGCCAGCGACGTGGTGGCGCCCGACGAGGTGTTCCGCGGCGTACGGCGCTCGACCGGCGCGTTCCGGCTGAAGCAGGACTTCAGCGGCGGCGAGTTCCTGCTCGGCGGTGTCGACGTCGCCGTCGACGCGGTCGGCAGCAAGGCCTCGATCGACACCGTCCTGCGGGTCACCAAGGCCGGCGGGCGGGTCGTCCTGTCCGGGATGCCGGACAGCGGCGCCGACCTGTCGCCGGTGTGGTTCCGCGAGCTCGAGGTCACCGGCACCTACGCTTCCGCGCGCGACGAACCGAACGGCCGCCCGGCGTTCGAGACCGCGCTGGACCTGGCCGGTCGCGCCCCGCTGGACGGGATCGTCGGGGCCCGCTATCCGCTCTACCGCTGGCGTGAGGCGCTCGACCACGCGCACTCCGCCGGCCGACTGGGAACAGTCAAGGTCGCATTCGATGTGAGGGCCTCATGAGGGCCGTGACAGTGCAGTACGTACGACGAGAGAGGTTCTGACATGTCTCGGCCAGGTTTCGTGCTTGAGGTGGACGACCGCACGCCGCCGCTGCTCGTGCACAACGGTGAGGGCTTCCTGCTGGAGCGCTTCCCGCAGGGCACCCGGGTGGTGTACCCGCCGGAGGCCCTGCCCGCGGTCCGCGACGTCGACGAGGCGATCCAGAACGCGCTGCTGAACCCGATCGAGTCCGAGCCGCTGCCGGAGCTGCTGCGCCCGGGCATGCGGCTGACGATCGCGTTCGACGACATCTCGCTGCCGCTGCCCCCGATGAAGAAGCCGGACATCCGGCAACGGGTCATCGAGGCCGTGCTGGAGCTCGCCGCGCAGGCCGGTGTCGACGACGTCGAGCTGATCTCGGCGAACGCGCTGCACCGCCGGCTGACGCCGAACGAGCTGCGCGAGATCGTCGGCGAGCGGGTGTTCCGCTCGTTCTTCCCCGACGGCAAGCTCTACAACTTCGACGCCGAGGATCGCGACAACCTCACCCACCTGGGTCAGACCCGGCACGGTGAGGACGTGGAGATCTCCAAGCGGGCGGCCGAGTCGGACCTGCTCGTCTACGTGAACGTGAACCTGGTGGCGATGGACGGCGGGCACAAGTCCACGTCGATCGGCCTGGCGTCGTACAAGTCGCTGAGGCACCACCACAACAGCCACACGATGATCCACTCGCGGTCGTTCATGGACCACAAGGCGTCGAAGATGCACCACTCCGCCTGGCGGATGGGCGAGATCCTGACGCAGCACGTCAAGGTGTTCCAGATCGAGACCACGCTGAACAACGACATCTTCGGCGGCCCGCTGGAGTTCCTGCAGAAGCGCGAGTGGGAGTGGTCGATCAAGGACCAGGCCTCGATGCTCGGCACCAAGCGCGCGCTCGCGGCCGCGCCGTCGAAGCTCCGGCACAAGATCTTCACCGACGTCCGCTCGAACTACGGCCTCACCGGGATCAACGCCGGCGCGATCGAGCCGGTGCACGAGAAGACCATCGAGGCCGTGCACCGCCAGCACCTGGTCGAGGTGCAGGGCCAGTCCGACGTCGCGATCATGGGCGTGCCGTTCGTCGGTCCGTACAACGTGAACTCGGTGATGAACCCGATCCTGGCCGCCTGCATGGGCCTCGGGTACTACTTCAACTCGTACCGGGGCAACCCGGTCGTCCGCAAGGACGGCGCGGTCATCCTGTACCACCCGGTCGACTACGAGTTCAGCCAGTTGCACCACCCGTCGTACGTCGACTTCTTCGAGGAAGTGCTTGCCGAGAGCACCGACCCGGCGACGATCGAGGCGAAGTTCGAGAAGCAGTACGCCGAGGACCCGTGGTACATCCACCTGTACCGGACGTCGTACGCGTACCACGGCGTGCACCCGTTCTACATGTGGTACTGGATCTCGCACGCCCTGGACCACTGCGGCGACATCGTCTGGGTCGGCGCGAACCGCAAGACCGTCGAGCGGATGGGCTTCCGGTCCGCGTCGACGCTGCAGGACGCGCTCGAGATGGTCAGCCACTCGGTCGGCCGGTCGCCGTCGATCACGTACCTGCACAACCCGCCGCACCTGCTCGCGGACGTGCGCTGATGGGTACCAGCCTGGTGAAGTTCGGCCGGGACACCGCGCGGGACGTGAAGCAGGTCGCGCGCGGGTGGCGGTGGGGCCGGCGGCCGCAGGTGCCGCGCTCGGCCGAGCCGTACGTGATCCCCAAGGAGACCTCGGTCTTCCCGACCAAGTGGGCCCGGACGCCGGCCGCGATCGCGGTCCGCGACCTGATCCAGAAGGGCCCGCTGAACGCGGTGCTGAACTTCGAGGTCAGCCCGCAGGTGAGCGGCCTCGACTCGCTGCTCAAGCTCGACGGCCCGGCGATCATCGTCGCGAACCACTCCTCGCACCTCGACACCCCGTTGCTGCTGCTGTCGCTGCCCGACGCGATGCGCCGCCGGACGGCGTTCGCGGCCGCGGCCGACTACTTCTTCGACACCTGGTGGCGGGCCGCCGGGTCGGCGATCGTGTTCAACACGTTCCCGATCGAGCGCCGCGGCGGCAAGATGAGCGCCACGCCCGGCGACCTGCTCGCCGACGGCTGGAACGTCGTCGTGTTCCCGGAGGGCACCCGCTCGCCGGACGGCTGGGTGCAGCGGTTCCGGATGGGCGCGGCGTACCTGGCCGTCGAGCACGACGTGCCGATCATCCCGGTCGGCATCAAGGGTTCGTTCGCCGCGATGCCGCGCGGCCGTGGCTGGCCGGTCCCCGGCCGCCCGGCGGTCCACGTCCGGTACGGCGACCCGCTGCGTCCGCTCCAGGGCGAGAGCGCCCGCGATTTCGCGCCCCGGATCGCCGCCGCGGTGTCGGCCCTGCTCGACGAGGAATCGACCACCTGGTACGAGTCCCGCCGGCGCGCCGCCATCGGCGCCTCCCCGTCGCAGACGGGCCCCGACGCCGCGCACTGGCGCCGCGTCTGGGAGTCCACCCGGCCGATGCGGTCGACCGACAACCGCCGGCGCGCCTGGAAGTGATGACTGTCGAGGTCCGGCCGCGCTTCGGCGCGGCCGGACGCCCGTTCTGGATCCTCGCGGCCTGCTACCTGGTCCTGCCGGCCGTGCTGTGCGCGTCGCTCGCGACCTGGGCCCTCAGTTGGGCAGCCGCTGTCGCGCTGTTCGTCGTGCTGGTCTGCGGGCTGACCTTGCTGTTCTGGCTCGCCATTCGTGGCGCCCGGATCCGGGTCAGCGCGGACGCGGTCGGCTACCGGTTCACCGCGTGGGCGCCGATGAAGGTACTGCCGCGTGCGCAGGTGGTTCGGGTGCTCACGATCGGCCGGGTGAAGGGATCCCTGCCGATGGGTCTGCTGGTCGTGCTCGCCGCGGACGGTACCCGCATCGGGGCGGCCCGGTGGTTGTGGACGGACGCCGACTTCCGGACGGTGACCTCCGCGATCGGGCTTCCGGTGGAGCATCGCCCGACCGTCGGTTCGCTCGAGTTGGTGCGTGAACTCGGCGTCGATCCGGCGTTCAAGCGCAACCCCGCGCACGTCCTCATGCTGCTCGGCGCCGCCGCGGTCGGCGTCCTGATCGCCTGGCCGATCGTCCGCGCGCTGCTGCTCTGAGACAGCTTCACCTGGCCGAGACCTGCGGCTCGGTACGCTTGGCCGCGTGAGTCTTGCTGTGCGGGTCATTCCCTGTCTCGACGTCGACGCCGGCCGGGTGGTCAAGGGCGTCAACTTCGCCGATCTGCGCGACGCCGGGGATCCGGTCGAGATGGCGCAGGTGTACGACGCGGAGGGCGCCGACGAGCTCACCTTCCTCGACATCACCGCGTCGTCGGGATCGCGCGAGACGACGTACGACGTGGTCCGGCGGACCGCCGAGCAGGTGTTCATCCCGCTGACCGTCGGCGGCGGCGTGCGCGAGGCGACCGACGTGGACCGGCTGCTGCGGGCCGGCGCGGACAAGGTCGGCATCAACACCGGCGCGATCGCGCGCCCCGACGTGATCCGCGAGATCGCCCACCGCTTCGGCAACCAGGTCCTCGTGCTGTCCCTCGACGTACGGCGGTCCGCGGACCAGCCGAGCGGCTTCGAGGTCACCACGCACGGCGGCCGGAGATCGGCCGGCCTGGACGCGATCGAGTGGGCGCAGCGCGGCTGCGAACTGGGCGCCGGCGAGATCCTGCTCAACTCGATGGACGCCGACGGGACGAAACAGGGCTTCGACCTGGAGCTGATCAAGGCGGTCCGCGCGGTCGTCGACGTCCCGCTGATCGCCAGCGGCGGAGCCGGCGCCCCGGAGCACTTCCCACCAGCAGTGCAGGCCGGTGCCGACGCCGTCCTCGCCGCCAGCGTCTTCCACTTCGGCGACTTCCGCATCGCCGACGTCAAGAAGGCCCTCCGCGACGCCGGAATCGTGGTCCGCTGAAATGCAGGGCGAACAGGCACCGGGCGCGCAGGCGCTGGGCGAGCGGACGTCGGACAGGCCGACTGAGAAGGCGCCGGGGGAGCAGGTGCCGGGGGAGTCGGCGGAGGGGGAGCGGTCGGAGGTGTTGGTTGCTGCGATCGAGCTGGCGTTGTCCGCGTTGTTCCGCCGGTCGCGCTCCGCGTCGCTCCGGCTGGCGCGCCGCGTGCATCCTGAGATGGACGCCGCCGGGTACGCCCTGATCTCGCAGATCGAGCTCGGCACCGGCAGCGGAGCCGGCGTCCGCGCGTCCGACGTCGCGCAGGTCCTCGGCCTCGACAAGTCGACCGTCAGCCGCGGCATCACCCAGCTCGAGAACCTCGGCCTGATCGAACGCGTCGGCGACCCGGACGACGGCCGCGCCCGCCTGCTCCGCCTCACCGCCACCGGCGCCGAGCGCTACGAAGCCATGCGCACCCAACGCCAAACCGAGTTCCGCGCCATCCTCGACCGCTGGAACCCCACCGACCTGGCCGACCTGGGCCGCCTCCTGACCCGCCTCAACACCGACCTCGGCTGACCCAGCCCATCGCGCGCACCCCGGCGCGCGTGCTTGCGCCCGGCGCAGACGGACAGCTCGACAGGTAGTGCACCGCGAAACGCTGTACGCGCGGGCCCCAATCACGCTCAGGTGCGCTACCCGGCCGGCGGACACTTCCTGTCGAGCTGTACGTCGCGGGGGGCGGGCCAGTGTCACTGGGCGCGATCGTGTTATCCACAGGCTGTGCATATGGTTGTGGAAACCAACCAATCGGGTATATAGTTGGCTTATGCAACTAGCTCAGCAACCCCTTGTCCCGGGGGCAGAGCGGGATGCGGCGGCTCAGGAACTGCTCGAAGGGGTCAGTTCTCTGGTGCGAGCCGTGCGGTGTATCGAGCATCGGCACCTGACGAACGACGGCGGTCTGCGCCGGTCGGACGCGAGTGTGCTCAAGGTGCTGATGAAGGACGGTGAGCAGCGCGGCGGGGAGATCGCCGGGAAGCTCGGTGTCGACGCGTCGGTAGTGAGCCGGCAGCTGACCGCGCTGGAGGCCGACGGACTGGTGAGCCGTCGGCCGGACCCCGCCGACGCCCGTGTCGGGCTGGTCAGCCTGTCGGCCCACGGCAAGGCCCAGCTCGAAGCGCTCTACTCCTCCTACACCCGGCAACTGAGAACCGCCTTGGCGGACCTCGACGACGACGCGCTGGTCGCGGCCGCTGCCACCATGCAGCGGGTCGCGACAGCGATCACCGAGGCCAACAAGGTCGTGAGGCGAAACCCCAAGACTGGAGACTGATGACTGTCACCGAGACCCGGCAGCAGCAAACGCCCGCTGCGCCGGAACTCACCCACAAGGAGATCCTCGAGATCCTGATCGGCCTGCTCGCCGCGTTGTTCACGGCGATGCTGAGCTCGACGATCGTCAGCAACGCCCTGCCGACGATCATCGCCGACCTCGAGGGCTCCCAGACGCAGTACACCTGGGTGCTCACGGCGAGCCTGCTGGCCACCACGGTGTCCACCCCGATCTGGGGCAAGCTCGCCGACCTGATGAGCAAGAAACTGCTCGTCCAGGTGGCGATCTCGGTTTTCGTGATCGGGTCGGCGCTGGCCGGCCTGTCCCACAACGTGCCGTTCCTGATCGGCGCCCGCGTGCTGCAGGGCCTGGCGATGGGCGGTCTGATGGCGCTCGCCCAGGCCATCATCGGCGCCGCGATCCCGCCCCGGTCGCGCGGCCGGTACTCCGGGTACATGGGTGCGGTGATGGCGGTCGCGACCGTCAGCGGCCCGCTCATCGGCGGTGTCATCGTGGACACGTCGTGGCTCGGCTGGCGCTGGTGTTTCTACGTCTGCGTCCCGCTGGCCGTGGTCAGCCTGGTGATCCTGCAGAAGTACCTGCACCTGCCGGTGCTCAAGCGTGAGGTCCGCATCGACTACCTCGGCGCGGTGCTGATCAGCATCGCGGCCAGCCTGCCGCTGCTGTGGGTCACGTTCGCGGGCACGGACTTCGCCTGGATGTCCTGGCCGTCCGCGCTGTTCGTCGGCGGCACGCTGCTGGTCGGCTTCCTCGCCGTGCTGGTGGAGAACCGGGTGGCCGAGCCGCTGGTTCCGCTGAAGGTCGTCCGGGAGCGCACCACTGCGCTGGCGATCGTCGCCAGCCTCGCGGTCGGTGTCGCGATGTTCGGCAGCGCGCTGTTCCTGGGGCAGTACTTCCAGATCGCCCGCGGCTACAGCCCGACCGAGGCCGGCCTGCTGACGATCCCGATGATGCTCGGCTCGTTCGTCGGATCGGCGGGCTCCGGCCAGCTGATCACCCGCTACGGCAAGTGGAAGCGGTACCTGGTGTCCGGCGGGATCCTGCTGCTCGGCGGTCTGCTGATCCTCGGCACGATCGACCACGCCACGCCGTACTGGCTGGTCGGGCTCGGCATGCTGGCGCTCGGCCTCGGCACCGGTATGACGATGCAGAACCTGGTGCTCGCGGTCCAGAACACCGTCGACGTCACGCAGATCGGCGCGTCCTCCGCGACCGTCGCGTTCTTCCGCAGCCTGGGCGGTGCGGTCGGCGTCTCGGCGCTCGGTGCGGTGCTCGCGGCCCGGGTGAAGGACCTGATCGTCGCCGGCGTCCTGGCCGGCCCGAACGGCGCCGAGGCCGCGCGCAAGCTGCAGGAGGGCGGCGGCGGTACGAGCCTGCTGGACGTCAACCACCTGCCGCCGCAGCTGGCCGAACTGGTCCGGCACGCGTACGGCGACGCCACCGGGCGGATCTTCCTGATCGCCGCGGCCTGCGCAGTGGTCAGCCTGGTCGCGGTCGTGTTCATCAAGGAGGTCCCGCTCCGCAAGACCGTCGCCAAGGTGGACGTGGCGGAAGACCTTTAGAGGCTGGGCGGTTCGAGAGCGTCCAGTGAACGGGTGCGGATGATCGGTGAGCCGATCAGCCACAGGACGGCGAGCAGGCCGCCGGCCGCGGAGACGAGGAGGGTTTCGCGGACACCGATCCAGGTGCCGAGGAACCCTCCGACGACCGCGCCGAGCGGCCTGATGCCGTAGTTGATGCTGCTGAACGCTCCCGCGACCCGGCTGCGCATGTGGTCGTGGACGACCGCGGCCTGCAACGAGTTCAGCGGTACGTCGAAGCACATCACCGCGAACGCCCCGACGAACTCGGCGACCGCCAGCGCGACCGCTTTGGTCCACGTCGGCCCGCCGGCCAGCGCGGCGATCGCGATCGAGCCGGGGAACACGACCGCGCCGACCGCAATCACCGGTCCCGCGCCGAACCGTTTGCTCAACGGGGAGGCGGTGACGGCGCCCAGCAGCCCGCCGGTCGCACCGACGCCGAACGCGACACCGATGACGCCGGCCGACAGGTCGAGGTTCCGGCTCGCGAACAGCACCAGCAGCGCGATGCTCATCAGGTTGAAGAAGTTCACCGTGGTGGCGCAGCCCAGGCTGCGGCTGAGGTACGGGTGCTTGAGCACGTACCGCATTCCCGCGCCGGCCCGGCGCAGCAGCGGCTCGCTCGACTCCTCCGAGGCGCCCGGCTCCACCTTGAGCCGGCTGATCTGGACGGCCGAGAACACGAACGTCAGCGCATCGACGACGATCGCGACCGGCGCGGTCAGCCACTGCACCAGCAGACCGCCCACGGCCGGTCCGCCCATGAACGAGATCGACCGCGTCGCGGACAGCTTGCTGTTCGCCTCGAGGTACTGGTCGCGGTCGACGAGCCGGACGAAGAACGACGCGTACGCCGTGTTGAACACGACATGCGCCGTCCCGGCCAGGATCGCGATCACGTACAAGTGGCCGAGGCCCAGCAGATCCAGCCAGTACGCGACCGGCAGGGTGAGCAGCAGCACCGTCCGGGCCAGGTCCGCGGCGATCATCAGCGGCCGCTTGTCGCGGCGGTGGTCGACCCAGGTGCCGATGAACAGCGACGCGATGTTCGGCAGCCACACCGCCGCGGTCAGGAACCCGACCTGGCTGGGGGAGGCGTCGAGCAGCGTGACCGCGATCAGCGGCAGGGCAAGCTCGGTGATCCGGTCGCCGAACTCGGAGACCGTCTGGGCGGACCAGAACGTCCGGAACCGCTGGACGCGCCACAAGCTGGTGGCGGGCAGGGTCTTCATGGCGCCTCCGGCAAGGAGATGCGCAGGTGCCGGACCGGGCGGGCATCGTCCGGTACATCGCCGGCGTCGCGGCGCTGGACGTAGGGCGCCAGCAGTTCCTCGATGGCGTCCTCGATCGCCTCGGCCTCGGCGAGCGTGAGCATCAGCAACGTGTTGGCGGATCCGGCCAGCCGGCTCCACTCGGGGTCCAGGTTCGGCTCGGTCTCGACCAGCCACTGCTGGGCCGCTTCGAGCGCCTGGTTCATCATCTCGGTCCGCAGCAGGCGGCCGGCCTCGGTGCCTTCCGGGGTGTCCGGCATCTCGTACCGGAACCCGCGGGCGGCCGCGTCCCACCAGCGCTGCCGGCGGTCCGTCCCGCTCGGCGGCGGTACGTCGACCACGAGCCCGAACTCGGCCAGGTGCCGCAGGTGCCAGCTGGTCACCGAGGGGGAGGCACCGACGTGCTCGGACAGCTGGGTGGCCGTCGCCGGCCCGTGCTTCTGCAGATAGCTGAGCGCGGCGAGCCGGACCGGATGCGCCAACGCACGCATCGCCTGCGGGTCGGTGATCTCGAAATCGCCGTACGGATTCCTGAGAGACATGTTTCGAGAGTAATCTCTCAGATCTCGGATCGGCAAGATCCGGCCAGCTCGACAGGAAGTGTCGGCTGATCGGACCGGATCGCCGGGGTGCTCAGGCGGGGACCTGGCGGCAGTGGGCGTAGACGTCCTGTCGAGCTGGCACGGCGTCAGGTGCGGAAGGTCTTGGTCCAGATGTCGCTGATCAGGTCCGGGCGCATGCCGGCGCCGGTGTAGAGGGCGACGGCCGGCGTCGGGTTGCCGGTGTCGACGTGCAGGATCGTGCCGCGGCGTCCGGCGGCGGAGTCGACCGCGAAGGCGTTCCGCAGCAGGAACTTGGCCAGCCCGCGGCCGCGCGCGGACGGCACGACGCCGAGCCGCCCGACGTACCCGCAGTTGTCGGTGCTGACGAAGTTGTCGTTGCACTCGGTCATCCCGACGGCCAGCCCGTCGACCTCGGCGATCGTCACCTGCGACCAGTCGAACGTCGACCGGCTCTCCCGCGACGCGGCCCACTCCTCGAACGGCCGCGGCTGCGTCCCGGGCTGTGTCGCGAACGCCTCCATCAGCACGGCGTGCGCCGCCCGGCGGCTGGCCTCGTCCGGGGCACCCCGCCGTACGACGACGCCGTCCGGTACGGCGGGTGGCGGGACCTGGCCGTCGAAGGTGATCCGCATCCGGTGCGTCGACGTACTGATGGCGAACCCGTGCGCGGCGACCGCCGCCGCGAGTCGCACGTCCTGACGGATGACGCCCAGGCGCACCACGACCTCGCGACCGGTCCGCGAGCCGACCTCCGTGGCCCGGCGCTCGACCTGGTGCAGGAGCCAGTCGAGGACCGCTGGGTCCTCGCTCAGGATGTCGACGTTCACGTGCGTGCCGCCGGTGACCGCGACCGCCGTCGCCGAACCGGCGAACTCGCCGTCCGGTCCGGCCACCATCCAACCGTCCGTCGCGGGATCGATCCCCGGATCCCGCAGGTAGTTGGCGACGTCCTCGGCACTGTGTTTCGGGAAGCCGAGCAGGGCCGACGTGTAGGCGCCGGACCGCTCCGCGATCACCGCGGCGTCCTTCTGCCGCATCGGGCGCACGGTGTGACCGGCAGGGAGGCTCACACGCTCACCTCGCGCCGCCAGACCTCCATCACCAGCACCGGCTGCATGCCGACGGACAGGTACACGCCGAGCGCCGGGGTCGGGTTGTTGGTGTCGACGTGCAGGATCGTGCCGGCTCGCCCGGCCACCGCGTCGAGCGCGAACTGGTCGCGCAGCAGGAACTTCGCCAGCCCTCTGCCACGGGCCTTCTCGAGGACGCCGAGGCGGCCGACGTAGCCGCAGTTCTCGTCCTCGACGAACTGGTCGTTGGACAGCCGCAGCGCCACCGTCTCGCCGTCCAGCTCCAGCAAGGTCAGCTGCGACCAGTCGAACGCGGAGTGGTTCTCCTGCGCCGCATGCCACTCCTCGAAGGAGCGCGGTGAGAAGCCGAACTGGCCGTCGAAGCTCGCGTTCAATACGTCGTGCGCCGCGCGCCTGGTCGCTTCGTCGGGTGCGCCGCGGCGCACCGTGATCCCCTCGGGAACGTCCGGCGCCGGGACTTGCCCGTCGTGGTCGATGCGCATCCGGTGGAACGTCGTACCGGGCTGGAAGCCGTTGTTCGCCAGGCGTTCCGCGCGGGCGGTGTCGGCGCGGTAGTTCACCGCGTCCAGTTGGACGGATGCATGCCCGTAGGCCCTGGCGAACTCCTCCGCACGCGTGAGGATCCTCTGCAGGAGGTACGTCTCGACGGTCAGGTCCGCGGTCACCAGGTCCAGGTCGAGCTGGCTGTGGTTACCCTTGCCGAAGATCGAGCCGTAGCCCACGAGGCGGTCGCCGTCGAAGACCAGCCAGCCGTCGGTCTCCGGGGCGAAGCCGGGTTCGGTGAGTTCGTCCTCGGCGTCCTCGAGGGTGTAGTCGGCGAAGCCGACCACCGAAGTGTTGTAGGCCGACACCAGCTCGAGGACCGCCTGCGCGTCTTCCTTCGATGGCGAACGGACGGTGTACGACGATGGCAGTACGGCGGTCATTCACACATGGTGATGAACGACCGCCGTACTGGCCAACTCAATTAGCAGGCCTTGTCCCACTCCAGCTCACACGTGGTCTGCGCGGTGCGCAGGCTCGACGTCGCGGCCGGCGGCGCCTGGTCGGACCAGGAGGCGAGCGTGACGCCGACGGCGTCCTCGATCGAACGCGGGCTGACCAGGTAGTTGTTGCTGATCATCGAGAACACCAGCTTGCGCCCGTCCTTGGTCGTCACGTAGCCGGACAGCGACGTGACGCCCGTGAGCGAGCCGGTCTTGCCGTGCAGGTTGTTGGCGGCCGGCGTGTTCCGCATCCGGCTGCGCAGCGTGCCGCCGACGAACCGGTCCGGGTTCCCGGCGATCGGCAGGGCGTCGTACCACTGCTGCCACCACGGCTCTTTTTGGGCGCCGATCAGGACGTCGGTGATCGCGTCGGCCGTCACGTTCACCTTGCGGGACAGGCCGGAGCCGTCGGACAGGCGGATCCGGCTGGTGTCGACGCCGATGCTCTTGGCGTAGCCGGTGACAACGCCTAGGCCGGCCGGCCAGCTGCCCTCGGCGTCGACGACCGCGCCCATCGCCTTGACCAGGGTCTCGGCGTGCATGTTGTTCGACAGCTTGAGGAACGGCGTCATCAGTTCGCCGACGGTCATCGACTCGTCGCGCGCCAACCGAGCCGCGGTCGCCGGGGTCGCCGCGTTCTTGATCCGGCCGCTCACCGTGATGCCCTGGGCGGCCAGCGCGCGCCGGAACACGTCGGCGGCGTAGAGCTCGGGCTCCCAGACCGTCACCCATTCCTGGCCGACCGACGCGCCGAGCGGCAGCGAGCCGGTCACCCGGACAACGTTGGTGCCGTGGTCGCGCTCGATGTTCAGGGTGTTCGAGGAGCCGGCCGCGCCGGTCGTGGCGGTGTTGACGAGCGTGATCGCGCCGTTCGCCGGGACCAGGTTCAGCTTCACCGGAGCCCCCGCGGCGGCGCCGGGGCGGCTCTCGACGATCGCCGTACCGGAGTCGTAGTCCGTGTTCGGCGCGAGCGTGAGCGCGGAGATCTGGGCGTTGTAGTAGAACGGCTCGTCGTCCCAGGCCCAGCTGTCACCGAGCCGGACGTGGTCGAAGTACGTGTCGTCGGCGATCAGGTCGCCGTACACCCGGCGGACACCGGCCGCTCTGAGCTGCTGGGCCAGGCCGGCGTAGTCGGACTCGAGCGCGGTCGGGTCGCCGTACCCCTTCAGGTAGAGATTGCCGAGCAACTGTCCACCGCGGACGGGTGCGGTGGCCAGGACGTCGGTGTGGAAGCGGTACGACGGGCCGAGCACGTGCATCGCGGCCGTCGAGCTGAACAGCTTGGTGTTCGACGCGGGCAGCATCCGCCGGCCGCCGTTGCGGTCGTACAGCGTCTCGCCGGTGGCCGCGTCCCGGACCACGAGCGCGACCTGCGAACCGTCGTACCGGCTGTCGTTCAGCAGACCGTCGAGCTGCTGCTGTAAAGCAGTCGCTTGTACTGCGGTAGGCGCCGCGACGGACTGGGTGACGACGCCACCCACCGCTGCTGCGACCGCCGCGACGGCGGCGATCATCCCTCTCGGTAAACGACTCACGAGGCACTCCTCAAACCAGGCGGAAACCAACTAGCGGGAGTCTCCACCCCCGGAATCCCCACGGTCCAGGGATTGGGCCCTCGCGTTTCAGGTGAATCGATGTAAAAGTTGGCTCCACAGGTAACCGCCCCACCTGAGGAGTCACCCATGAAACGACTTCTGGCAGCGTTACTCGCTGTCCTCAGCCTGACCGCCGTCCTCTCGCCCACGGTCCACGCCGCCACCACGGCGGCCGTCTTCCCGAGCGAGATCGTCGGCGAGAACTTCCCCGACCCGGACGTCTTCGAGCAGAACGGCACCTGGTACGCGTACGCGACCAACGGCAGCCGCGGCACCGTCCCGGTCGCGACCGCGCCGAGCGCCGACGGGCCATGGACGATCCGCGGCGACGCGATGCCCGGCGGCCCGTCGAGCGCCTGGGCGCAACCCGGCCGCACCTGGGCCCCGGACGTCCACCCGAACGCCGACGGGACCTACACGCTCACCTACACCGCCTGGCACAAGGCCTCCGGACGGCAGTGCATCGGCGTTGCCACCGCCACGAATCCGCTCGGCCCGTTCCAGCCCGTCGGTACGGCGCCGTTGATCTGCCCGCTCAACCTCGGCGGCGCGATCGACGCGAACACGTTCGTCGCCGACGACGGAACCCGCTACCTGGTCTGGAAGAACGACGGCAACGCGATCGGTCAGCCGTCGACGCTCTGGCTGACCCGGACGGCGGACAACGGCAGGACCCTCGTCGGCGGCAACACCGCGATGCTCACGTCGAGCGGCGTCATCGAGGCGCCCGACCTGGTGCAGCGCGGCAGTCAGTACGTGCTGTTCTTCTCCGGCGGCGGGTACAACGACTGCAACTACCTCACGTCGTACGCGACCTCGAAGACGCTGAGCGGCCCGTGGACGACCGCGTACCGGCCGTTGATGACGACCGCAACGTTCGACAACCACGTCTGCGGTCCGGGTGGCGCCGACGTCGTCGGGGGCAAGGTGTTCGTCCACGGATGGGTGAACGGCGGCCGGCATCTGTACGTCGCCGACATCGGGTACGCCAACGACTACCCGGTGGTGCGCGGCAGCCGGGTCCGGTACGAGGCGGAGCGCGGCACGCTGAACCACTGCGTGGTCCGGTCGAACGCGGCCGGCGCCTCCGACGGGAAGGTCGTCGCGTACATCGACTACGCCGACTCCTGGGTGGAGAACCCGGTGTTCGCGCCGGTGGCGGGCAGCTACACGCTCCACGTCGGGTACGCCAACGGCTCCGCGTCCACCGCCAGCCACGGCCTCGTTGTCAACGGCAACAATGCGGGATCGGTCAGCTACCCCGTCACCGGCTGGGACAACTGGCAGCAGAGCTCGGTCTCCGTCACGCTGAATGCCGGCTGGAACACGATCCGGCTGACCAAGGGCACCCTGTACACGGAGGTCGACTACCTCGAGGTGCAGTAAAGGTGTCGCCGCGACCCCGTAGTCTCGTACTGCACAGAGCACTACGGGGAAGCAGGCGATGGCGAAACCACCAGAACAGGTGTCCAAGGCCCGGCGCGGGCGTCCGGTGTGGCTGGACCTGCGCCGGACCGGTCGTGGCCTGCAGGCGATGCTGGTCGGCGGCCTGCTGTCGCTGATCTCGCTGGCGATCACGTTCTGGACGCTGCCGCAGATCAGCAGCGACGGCCGGCTGCCGATCCTGCGGCTGGTCGTCCTGCTGGCGATCTTCTCGGTGCTGATGCGCTGGGTGCTCGCCGGGGTCGCGGTGCTGATCGGGTCGATCGGCGTGCTGGTCGGCGGGCTGCTGTCACAGTTCGCGGTCGTCTATCTCGGCATCACCGCGGATCCCGGCGTGGACCTGCACGGCGGCGTCGAGGCGCCGCTGCTGGTCGCGATCGTGATGTCGACGGTGAGCGCCTTCGTCGGCTGGGTCGCGTACGCGGGCAGTGACGACGCGTACGTCGCGGAGGTGATGCGGGTCGTGCACCGGCGCGCCCGGCGGATCGAGCCCGCGCCGCGGACCGGGATGCTGATCGTCCAGATCGACGGCCTGTCCGCCCCGCTGCTGAACTGGATGGTCCTGGCCGGCAACCTGCCGAACCTCGGCGGCTGGATCCGGGACGGCAGGCACTCGATGCTCGCCTGGCACACCGGCGTGCCGGCCACCACGCCGGCCAGCCAGGCCGGGATCCTGCACGGCGGGTCCCGGCACATCCCGGCGTTCCGGTGGTACGAGAAGGAGACCGGCCGGGTGATGGTCACCAACCGCGGCCGGGACGCGGCGGAGATCGAGGCCCGGATGTCCACCGGGCGCGGCCTGCTCGCCGACGGCGGCGTCAGCATCAGCAACAACTGGTCCGGCGACGCCGACAAGTGCGAGCTCGTGTTCAGCCGCGCTGGCCTGCCGAACAGCCGCAGTCGCGGGTACGTCCGGTTCTTCTCCAGTCCGCAGGGCGCCGCCCGCGGCCTCGTGCTGTGTGTGGCGGAGATGATCAAGGAGCTGCACCAGGCCCGCCGGCAGCGGGTCCGGCACCTGGTCCCGCGGGTGAAGCGCGGGGGTGGGTACATCTTCCTGCGGGCCGTCACCAACGTGCTGCTCCGCGACCTGAACGTCTCGCTGATCACCGACGAACTGGTGAAGGGCACCCCGGTGATCTACTGCGACTTCGTCGACTACGACGAGGTGGCGCACCACGCCGGCCCGACCCGCGCCGAGTCGCTGCAGACGCTCGAGGGCCTGGACCGGGTGCTCGGCGCGCTGCAGCGGATCATCGAGACCCTCCCGCACTCGTACGAGATCGTCGTACTGTCGGACCACGGCCAGAGCCAGGGCTCGACGTTCCTGCAGCGGTACGGCCGGACCCTCGCCGAAGTGGTCGACGACCTGGTCGACACCACCAAGGAGCCGGTCCAGGCGGTCGGCAAGTCGGAGGGGTGGGGCCCGGTCAACGCGTTCCTCACCGAGCTGAGCATGCGCCGCAGCGTCGCCGGCTCCGTGACCCGGCGGGCGCTGCACGTGAAGACCGGCGAGGTGGAGCTCGGCCCGAAGGACTGCGAGCCGCAGCTCGCCGCCGACGAGCAGATGGTGGTGACCTCGTCCGGCAACCTGGCGCTGATCTACCTCGCGACGACGCCCGGCCGGGTGCCGCTGGAGGAGATCGAGCTGCTGCACCCGAAGCTGATCCCGGGCCTCGCGACCCATCCGGGCATCGGGTTCGTCGTGGTCGACTCGCTGGCCGAGGGACCGGTGGCGATCGGCGGCGCCGGGGTCCGGGTCCTGCGGTCCGGTCGCGTCGAGGGCGAGGACCCGCTGACGCCGTACGGCGACCTCGCCGCCGCGTCGATGCTCCGGCAGGCGGAGATGCCGCACAACGGCGACCTCGTGGTGGTCAGCCGGCTCGACGACTACACCCACGAGGTCGCGGCCTTCGAGGAGCTGGTCGGGTGCCACGGCGGGATCGGCGGCTGGCAGACCGAGGCGGTGCTGGTGCACCCGAGCCGCTGGGCGCTGGGTGCGCCTCCCGTAGGCTCCGACGAGGTGCACAAGGTGCTGATCGGCTGGCTGGAGAAGCTGGGGCAGCGCAAGGACCTGGACGAGCCGATCGAGTCCGAGCGGGCGTCTGAGGCCCCTGCGTCCACTGCGCGGCGCTCGGGGGCCTCCGACGCCCGCAGGATGGAGGCATGAAGCGTGCGAGTGACATGCGCGTGACGTGGTGGGGGCACGCCACCACCACGATCGAGGCGAACGGCACGCGGCTGCTGACGGATCCGGTGCTGACGTCGCGGATCGCCCACCTGCGCCGCCGCCGCGGTCCCGCGCCGGCGCGGGCGGCGAGGCGTTGCGACGCGGTCCTGATCTCGCACCTGCACGCCGACCACCTGCACCTGACCTCGCTGCCGCTGATCGCGCCGGACGCCGCGCTGATCGTGCCACGCGGCGCGGCGAAACTCATCCACGCCGACAGCGGCCCGGAGTACTCGGACCGCTGCATCGAGGTCTCGCCCGGCAACCAGATCCGGATCGGGTCGCTGGACATCACCGCGGTCACCGCACACCACGACGGGCGCCGGCTGCCGTGGTCGTCGTATTCCGCGCAGGCCCTCGGATACCGGGTCGACGGCTCGCCGAGTGTCTGGTTCGCCGGCGACACCGACCTGTACGACGGGCTCGCGGCCGAGGCCGGGTCGGTCGACGTGGCGCTGGTCCCGGTCGGCGGGTGGGGGCCGTCGCTCGGCCCGGGGCACCTGGACCCGATCCGGGCTGCCGAGGCGGTCCGGCGGGTCGGCGCCTCGACGGCGGTGCCGGTCCATTTCGGGACGTTCTGGCCGATCGGCTGCGACTGGATCAAGCCGGAGCTGTTCCTGCCGCCGGGGGAGAGGTTCGAGGCTGCGATGAAGCAACTCGATCCCGAGGTGAAGGTGAAGGTCCTCGCGCCCGGCCAGTCGATCGAGGTGCCTGTGTGACCGGAGACACCAAGTTCGACCTGTGGTATTTGTTCGCGTTGGCCGGCGCTGTGCTGCTCGGTGCGGTGCTGCCGGTGCTGCCGACGGGTGCCGCGGTGTCGGCAGGCGCCGTCCTGGCCTCGCACAACAACCCGATCGGGCTGGCCGGTGTGCTGCTCGCGGGCGCCGCCGGCGCGTACGTCGGGGACCTGATCGTGTACGCCGGCTGCCGCTTCGGCGGTGAGCGGCTGGCCACACGGGTCGGGTGGCTGCGCAACAACGGGTCGCTGGACTCGCTTCGCGAGCGTTTGTCCGAGCACGAGATCGGCGTGCTGCTCACCTCCCGGCTGATCCCGGGCGGCCGGGTGCCGGTGCTCCTGGCGGCCGGTCTCGCCGGCTACAAGTGGGAGCGGTTCGCGCTCGTCGACCTGGCCGCGTCGTCGCTGTGGGCGGCGGTCTACATGGCCATCGGCCTGCTCGGCTACGCGCTCTTCGACAAGCCGTGGCAGGGCGTGCTGGCGGCGATCGTCCTGGTCATCCTGACCACTGTGCTGAGCAGCGCGATCCAGCGCGCGCGGCGCAAGAAGCGGTCACACGCCGAATGACGCGTTGCGGAGCCGCTCGACCGCCTCCGCGTCGCCGTCCAGCTGAACGTCGGCGACCTGCTGCCGCCCGAAGCAGAACAGCACCAGCTCGCCGGGCTCGCCCGTCACGGTGACCGAGCCGTGCTCGTTGGGCCGCTTCGCGACGGACGTCGTACCGTCGGGGCGCCGCAGCACCAGGCCGCTCGGCGACTTGCGAGTCATCGACTTCGCGGCCAGCCGCACCGCCTTCCACAGACCGTCCTGCTGCTCGGCGGGCAGCTCGCGGACGTCGTACGCCGGTTGCGCGCGCCGCACGTCCTCGTGGTGGACGAAGTACTCCGTGGTGTTCAGCTGGTGCCCGAGTTTCGGCAACGCGTAGATCGAGATCGGCGGAGGGCCGTTGCGGACCTTGCCGACCACCTCGGCGAAGCCGTAGCGCTCCTTCACGCGCCGCATCCGCCGCTCGGTGGTGTCCGCGAGCGCCGGGATCAGGATCCCCGGCCCGGCCATCGGATCGGCCTCGCGGACGTACAGATGGACCGCCAGGTCGTAGGCGTCCCAGCCCTCGCACAGGGTCGGGGCGGCCGGTCCGACCGCTTCGAACAGGTCACACAGAGCGAGTCGTTCCACCCGGCTGTAGTCGGTCACAACTCGATCGTAGTTGTCCGTGGCGAGTGGCAGAATGTCAATCGTTGTCATGTCTGAGTCCCATTGATGCACCTGACTGCCCTGGAGCGTGTCTTGCCTGTCCCGAAAGTCCCGGAAAAGGGCAGCGTCACCCGCCGGGGGTTCGCCGTTCTGCGGGTGGCGATCTGGGAGGAGCCGGGGATCTTCGCGCTGTCCGTGCTCGCCGCGATGCTCTACGGCGCCATGACGGTGGCCGGCGGCTGGGCGCTCGGCTGGGCGACGGACCACGTGCTGCGGCCCGCGTTCGAGAGCGGGGAGACCACGGCCGGTGCGATCGGGTCGCTGATCGGCCTGTTCATCGGCATCGCGATCCTGAACGCGATCGGCGTCGTCGGGCGGCGGCTGGGCGCCGGTGTGATGCAGTTCCGGCTGCAGGCGACGTACCGGCGACGTGTCACCCGGCAGTACCTGAAGCTCCCGCTGGAGTGGCACCACCAGCACTCGACCGGCATGTTGCTCTCGAATGCCAACGCCGACGTCGAGTCGACCTGGTTCGTGATCGCGCCGCTGCCGATGGCGATCGGCGTGATCGCGATGCTGGTGTTCGCGACCGTCGCGATGTTCGCCGCCGACGTCTGGCTGGCGCTGGTCGGGTGCCTGGTGTTCCCGCTGGTCTTCCTCGCGAACGTGATCTTCCAGCGGTACCTGCAGCCGCTCGCCACCCGGGCGCAGCAGCTCCGCGCGGATGTCTCCGAGGTCGCGCACGAATCGTTCGACGGGGCGCTGGTGGTGAAGACGCTGGGCCGGGAGTCGGCCGAGACCGAGCGCTTCCGCGGCCCGACGTACGCGCTGCGGGACGCGAACATCGCGGTGAACAAGGCCCGCGGCCTGTTCGACCCGGTCATCGACGGCCTGCCCCGGCTCGGCGTGCTCGCGGTGCTGCTGGTCGGCGTCGCGCGGGTGCGCTCGGGCGGCGCGGACGCGGGCGACGTGGTGCAGGTGGCGTTCCTGTTCACGCTGATCGGGTTCCCGATCCGCGCGCTCGGCTGGGTCCTCGGCGAGCTGCCGCGGTCGGTCGTCGGGTGGGACCGCATCCAGCGGGTGCTCACGGCCGAGGGCGGCACGGAGTACGGCGAGCAGCGGCTGACGTCGACGAAGGCGGCCCGGCTGGAGGTCGGCGGCGTCCGGTTCGGGTATCTGCCGGATCGCGACGTGCTCGCCGGTGTGGACTTCGCCGTCGAGCCGGGCCGGACGGTCGCGGTCGTCGGCCCGACGGGCGCCGGCAAGTCGACGATGACCACGCTGCTGACGCGTCTGGTGGACCCGGAGCAGGGCGCGGTGAAGATCGACGGGATCGACCTGCGGGACCTGGCCCGGGACGAGCTGGCCGGATCCGTCGCGCTGGTGGCGCAGACCGCGTTCCTGTTCGACGACACGATCCGCGGCAACATCACGCTCGGCGGTGAGTACGGCGACGACGACGTGTGGGACGCGCTGCGGGTCGCGCAGGGCGACGGCTTCGTGAAGGCGCTGCCCGACGGGCTGGACACCAAGGTCGGCGAGCGCGGCACGACACTGTCCGGCGGTCAGCGGCAGCGGATCGCGCTGGCCCGCGCCCTGGTCCGGCGGCCGCGGCTGCTGATCCTGGACGACGCGACGAGCGCGGTCGACCCGCAGGTCGAGGCGCGCATCCTCGCCGGGTTGCGCTCGGCCGTCCAGGAGGACTCCGGCGCGGCGACGACCGTGCTGGTGATCGCGTACCGGAAGGCGACCATCTCACTCGCCGACGAGGTGCTGTTCCTGGACGAGGGCCGGATCGTCGCGCACGGCACCCACACCGAACTGCAGTCGTCCACGCCCGCCTACCGGGACCTGGTCGACGCCTACGAGAAGGACGCCGAGCGCCGCGAGGAAGAGGCGGAGCTCGCGGCGGACATCGACGACCTCGACGCGGAAGGGGCATCAGCGTGAGTGCGGCCGAAGCCAGCCGTCTTGACCACGGTGACAACGCGGGTGGGCTGCAGACCCTCAAGGAAGGCCTGAAGGTCTCACCCGAGCTCGCGCGCGGGTGGTGGGTGACCGGGATCCTCGCGCTGACGATGACCGCCGGGCGGATCGTCGTACCGATCGCGGTGCAGCAGACGATCGACAAGGGCCTGTCCGGCCCGAACGGCCCGGACATGTCGTACGTCGCCTGGATGTGCCTGATCTGCGCGCTCGGCGTGATCGTGACGGCCGGCGCGTCGTACCTGAC
The DNA here is from genome assembly GCF_040610875.1 of Kribbella sp. NPDC003505. Taxonomy (NCBI): domain Bacteria; kingdom Bacillati; phylum Actinomycetota; class Actinomycetes; order Propionibacteriales; family Kribbellaceae; genus Kribbella; species Kribbella sp. NPDC003505. The sequence goes on from NZ_JBEXNA010000002.1 coordinate 296,476, forward strand.
GACCGTGCGGCTCGCGGTCAACTCCGAGCACGGCCTGGCCACGATGCGGATCAAGGCGTTCCGGCACGTGCACGACCTGCCGGTGCTGACGCAGAGCACCGAGCGCCGCGGCGCGCTGGTCAGCCGGGTCACCTCGGACGTGGACACCGTGTCGCAGTTCCTGCAGTTCGGCGGGTTCATCTTCCTGGTCAGCATCGGGCAGATGCTGCTCGCGACGATCGTGATGTTCTTCTACTCCTGGCAGCTCGCGCTCGTCGTGCTGCTGTGCTTCATCCCGCTGTTCGCGAGCCTGAAGTACCTGCAGCGCGCGATGTCCGCGGCGTACGGCGTGGTGCGGGCCAAGGTCGGCGAGATGCTGTCCGCGATCGCGGAGCCGGTCGTCGGCGCCCAGGTGGTCCGCTCGTACGCGATCGAGCAGCGCACCCAGGACCGGATCGACGCCTCGATCGAGGACTACCGCCGGACCGCGACCAAGGCGCAGGCGCTGACCGGACTGACGTTCTCGATCGGCGGTCTGGCCGCCGGCCTGGCGAACGCCGGCGTCCTGACGGTCGGCGTGCTGCTCGGTGTCGACGGGCAGGCCACGCTGGGTGAGCTGCTCGCCTTCATGTTCCTGGTGGCCCTGTTCTCGGACCCGGTGCAGATCGCGACGCAGGTGCTGACCGACGCACAGAGCGCGTTCGCCGGCTGGCGCCGGGTGCTCGGCGTGATCGCCACGCCGGCCGACGTCGCGGACCCGGGCGAGGACGGCGTACAGCAGGCGCGCGGGCCGATCACGGTCGAGTTCGCCGACGTCGATTTCGCCTATCCCGAAGGCGAGCTGGTGCTGCGCGACGTCGACGTCCGGATCGAGCCGCACCGGCGGGTCGCCGTGGTCGGGGAGACCGGGTCGGGCAAGACGACGTTCGCGAAATTGCTGACCCGGTTGATGGATCCGACCTCCGGAGCGGTGAAACTGGACGGGGTCGACGCGCGCGAGATCTCGTTCGAGTCGCTGCGGGAGCGGGTCGTGATGGTGCCGCAGGACGGCTACCTGTTCGACGCGTCCCTGGCGGAGAACGTCCGCTTCGGGCGCCCGGAAGTGACGGATGCGGAGCTGGTCAGCGCGTTCGAGTCGCTCGGACTCACGGAGTGGCTGGAGTCGTTGCCGGACGGGTTGCAGTCGCCGGTCGGTCAGCGCGGCGAGTCGCTGTCGGCGGGGGAGCGGCAGCTGGTGGCGCTGGTCCGCGCGAACATCGCCGACCCGGACTTGCTCGTGCTCGACGAGGCGACCTCGGCGGTCGACCCCGGCACCGAGGTCCGGGTGAACGCGGCGCTCGAGCGCCTGATGGCCGGTCGTACGTCGGTCACGATCGCGCACCGGCTGTCGACGGCGGAGGCCGCCGACGAGGTCCTGGTCTTCGACGAAGGAGAGATCGTGGAGCGTGGTCCGCACGCCGAGCTCGTCGGCGCGGGAGGGGTCTACACCCGGCTGCACGACAGCTGGATCGCGCAACGCAGCGCCGTTTGACGCTCTGAGACGACAGCACGCCGGGAGACGACAGCACGCCGGCCGAGGCTCATGGTTCCCGGCCGGCGTGCGGATCGGTGGATCAGGGGGTCGGCGCAGCGCCGTTGCTCGGGCCCGGCTGCGGCACCAGCAAGAACTCGACACCGCCCTTGTCGTCGACCGCCGCGTCCAGGATCTTGTCGTCCAGCGCGTTCGCCGCGTTCTCCTCGAGGAAGACCCGCGCACCCGCCTCCTCGACCACCTGGTCGCCCGGTTGCGGAGCTTCTGTCGTCGTCACCGCGAGTGCCGGATCCGCCGGGTTGTCCTGCGAGATCCGCACCCCGGCGCCTTCCGGCGCGCCCTCGACCCCGGTGATGCTCTTGATCACCAGCGTCGCGTTCTCAGTCAGGGTCAGCACAGCCCACTCCATCCGTCGATTTGTCACTAGCCCTCGCCCCGTGCCCGACCACCGGAATCACAAACCTGGCCCCCACCCACCCCGGCCCACGCCACCGACCTCGCCGCCACCCGACCCGACCCGCGCGGCCCGTCGACCACATTCGACTTTGTGCACCAGATCTGTGCCCGCGGCGTACCGATCCACGGATCTGGTGCACAAGGTGGCGAGCAGCAGGGGTTGGGTGGCCGAGAGGGCTAGGCGGCTCGGGTGGTGGGGCCGGGGGTGGCGGATCGCCAGGTGGGGGCGGGGTCGGTACGGCGGGCGCCGCGGTTGAAGGCGGCGTGGAATCGGCGGATCAGATCACCGGGCCGGAAAACCGCGTCCTCCCAACCGAAGTGAACGATCTCGACACCGAGGTCGGACAGACGCTGGTCGCGCTCGAAAGTCCGGCGGAGCAGGCGGCGGCGTTCGGCCGGTGTCGAGGCCTCGAACTTCTCCAGGCCGTCGGCTTCTCCGATGGTGCGGAACGCCGGCCACCAGAAGTCGACACGGAACGGCACCCAGCGGTACCCGTCCCAGAACTCCACTTGAAGCACCGGACCCGGAAGCCCGCCGTCCGCGAACACGACACGCGCGTACGACTCGAGGGCCGACTCGGAGCGAGGGTCGCCCAGCGCAACAGCCGCCCGAGCCTTCCGTACGCCGGGCCAGCGGTGCTGACGCTCGAGCACCGCCTCGAGTTCCGCGAGCGAGACCGACCCGCACAAGGCGTGATCGACGGTCACCATGGCCTGACGAAGGGGTAGCTCGCGCGCGATGTCGACTGTGGTTCGAGCATCCGAGGTGATCCACAGCCCGCGATGCAGTTGCAGGTCTGGTGCGCTCAGGCCCGCGCGGCGCAGTACGACATCTGTGCGTTTCAGGTTGCGCCGGCGGCCCGGTTCGCAGGTGAGCCAGCTCGGGTTCAGCGCCGTACGACGGTCCTCATCGGTCCACGTGCGGAGGCCGACAAGGTCCGCGGCGGTGAGGTGGCTGATGACAGATCGCGGATGCGCTGCCTGCGCGCACGCCGCGCGGGCGAGTTGCTGGTCGACGGTTCCGCTGACGTAGCGTCCGTGCGCGCGCTGCAGTTCCCCGGCGCGCAGCAGCCGCTCGACGTCGTACTTCTGCAGACCCAACTCCAACAGGTCGACATGCCGCAGCGGCCCGCGCATCCGCCGGACCAGCCGCTCCCGCACCTCGTCCCCAAGCCTCTCCACCCACCCATCCTCCCGAAAACCGCGCCGCGTCGCCCGAAGGCCTGTGGACAACTCGACTTTGTGCACGGGATCCGCGTTTCCAGGCGTCGGAAGTACGGACACGGTGCACAAAGTCGGGCTTCGAGGTAGTGCGGGAAGTCGCGTGCGGATGGGTGGGGTTTTGGTGTGTGATCGGGGGATGGGTATCGAGTTGAGTACGCCGGGGATCGGTGAGCTGGGGGACGTGGTGGCGGTGTTGCGGGAGTGGCAGCGGGAGGATGTGCCGCTGCAGTTGCACCCGGGGGACCTCGGCTGGTTCTGGCGGTTCGGGGAGGACCGGACGGCGGCGGCGACGCGGGTCTGGCGCCGGGGCGGGCAGATCGTCGCGATCGGGATGCTCGACGAGCCGGACTGGCTGCGGATGTCGATCGCGCCGGACGTCCAGCGTGACGAGGAGCTCGCGCAGCGGATCGTCGACGACGTCTCCGCGCCTGCGACCGGCGTGCTGATCGAGGGCAAGGTGTACGTCGAGACGCCGATGGGCGCGCTCGTCCAGGACCTGCTGTTCAAGGACGGCTGGAACGCCGACGCACCGTGGGTGCCGCTGCGCCGCGACCTGTCCGAGCCGGTGCCGGATCCCGGCGCCCGGGTGGACGTGATCGGCGCGGAGGAGGCCCACGAGCGGACCGCCGTCCAGCGGGCGTCGTTCGACGGGTCGACCTTCACCGACGACCGCTGGTTCGCGATGTCCGACGGCCTGCCGTACGCCGATGCGCGCTGCCTCGTGCTCCGCAACGAGATCGGCGAGTCGGTGGCCGCGGCGACCGTCTGGTCGGCCGGCGAGGGACGCCCCGGCTACATCGAGCCGATGGGCGTCCACCGCCTGCACCGCGGCCGCGGCTACGGCACCGCGATGGTCCTCGGCTGCGCGCGGCACCTGCGGGAGATGGGGGCCTCCAGCATCTACACGGTCACACCGGCCACCAACGAGGGGGCGGTCGCGACGTACCAGGCCGCCGGGATGCAGGCGCTGGACGAGGTCCGCTCCCAGTACCGGGAAGCCTAGGCCCTGACGTCGTCCGCGGCCCGGAGCACGCGCAGGATGTTGCCTCCGGCAAGTTTGCCGAGGTCCTCGGAGCTCCAGCCGCGGCCGGCCAGCGCCTCGAACAGCACCGGGTAGGACGCCACGTCGGGCAGCTCCACCGGGAACTCGGGGCACCCGTCGTAGTCGCCGCCGAGCCCGATGTGGTCGACGCCTGCCACCTCGCGGACGTGCTCGACGTGCGCGACCACGTCCGCCAGCGTGGTCTGCGGCTTCGGCACGCCGTAGCTCTCGGCGAGCTTCGCCTGATGTTCCGGGTTCAGCGGGTTCAGGCCCTGGTCCTGGGCCGCCTCCCGCGCGCCGGCGACCCAGTCGACGTACGCCTGCGAGGTGAAGTACGGCACGAAGGTCACCATGCAGACGCCGTCGTTGCCGGCCAGCGTCTCGAGGACGTCGTCCGGCGCGTTCCGCGGTACGTCGCAGACCGCGCGCGCCGACGAGTGGCTGAAGATCACCGGCGCGCTCGTCACCCGGAGCGCGTGCCGCATGGTGTCCGCGGACACGTGCGAGAGGTCGACCAGCATGCCGATCCGGTTCATCTCCCGGACGACTTCCTCGCCGAACTCGTTGAGCCCGCCGAGCACCGGTTCGTCGGTGGCCGAGTCGGCCCAGGACACGTTGTTGTTGTGGGTCAGCGTCATGTACCGGACTCCGAGCGCCCGCATCACCCGCAGGACGCCGAGCGACTCGCCGATCGAGTGGCCGCCCTCCATCCCCATCAGCGAGGCGACCCGGCCCGCCTTGATCGCCGCCTCGACCTCGTCGGCGGTGTCGGTGAGCTCCAGGTCCGCGGGGAAACGCGCGACCAGGCGCCGGACGAAGTCGAGCTGCTCGAAGGTACGCCGGACCGCGTGCTCGTCCTGCGGCACCCACAGGGACCAGAACTGCCCGCCGACCTGGCCGGCCCGTAGCCGGGGGAGGTCGGTGTTCAGCGACGGCACCGAGCCGCCCAGGTCGTACGCGTCCAGGTCGTAGCCGCACAGTTCGTAGAAAGCGATCGGCAGGTCGTTGTGCCCGTCGATCACTGGGTATTCGCTCAGCGTCATCCGGACACCTTCATCCGGACCGTGGTCAGAAGGCAACCCCGGATCGGGGACAATGGGTGGGTGACTATCGACGAGTTGACCTTCGACGCGGCCGGTCTGATCCCGGCGGTGGTGCAGCAGTACGACACGCGCGAGGTCCTGATGGTGGGCTGGATGAACGCCGAGGCGGTCCGCCGGACCGCGGCGACCGGGCGGAGCACGTTCTGGTCGCGCAGCCGGCAGGAGTACTGGGTGAAGGGCGAGACCAGCGGCCACCGTCAGCACGTGAAGCAGCTCCTCGTCGACTGCGACGCCGACACCCTGCTGGTCCTCGTCGACCAGGAAGGGCCGGCCTGCCACACCGGCACCCGCAGCTGCTTCGAGCACGGTGAGATCGAGGTGCAGGTAGCGTGACCGCCCCGGACCTGGAGACCTTCCGCGAGTACGCCAAGGACCGCCGGGTGATCCCGGTGACGCGCCGGCTGCTGGCTGACGCCGAGACGCCGATCGGGGTGTACGGCAAGCTCGCCGCCGAGCGCGAGGGCACGTTCCTGCTCGAGTCGGCGGAGAACGGCGGCGTCTGGTCGCGGTACTCGTTCATCGGCGTCCGTTCCGCCGCGACGCTCACCGAGCGCAACGGCGAGGCAGTCTGGACGGGTAACCCGCCTGTCGGCCTGCCGGACCACGGCGACCCGCTGCGGGCGTTGCGCGAGACTCTGGAGATCCTGCACACGCCGCGGCTGCCGGACCTGCCGCCGCTGACCGGCGGCATGGTCGGCTTCCTCGGGTACGAGGCCGTGCGCCGCCTGGAGCGGTTGCCGGACACAACGACCGACGACCTCGGCCTGCCCGAGCTGACTTTCCTGTTCGCGACCGACCTGGCCGCCCTCGACCACGAGACCGGCGAGATCTGGCTGATCGCGAACGCGGTCAACTGGGACGACTCCGACGAGCGCGTCGACGAGGCGTACGCCGACGCCGTCCGCCGCCTGGACGCGATGGAGCGCGACCTCGCGCAGCCGACCCCGTCGTACGTCGTGCGCGCCGACCGGCAGGCCCAGCCGGAGCCGCACCGGCAGCGCTCCAGCGCGGAGTACCGGCAGGCCGTCGAGCACGCGAAGGAGGAGATCCGCGCGGGCGAGGCGTTCCAGATCGTCGTCTCGCAGCGGTTCGAACTGCAGAGCAGTGCGTCCGCGCTGGACATCTACCGGGTGCTGCGCCGCTCCAACCCGAGCCCGTACATGTACCTCGTGCGGCTGGACGGGTTCGACATCGTCGGCTCCAGCCCGGAGGCGCTGGTGAAGGTCACCGAGAACAAGGTGATCCTGCACCCGATCGCGGGCACCCGCCGCCGCGGCGCCACGCCGGAGGAGGACCACGCGCTGGAGGAGGAGCTCCGGGCGGACGTGAAGGAACGCGCCGAGCACCTGATGCTCGTCGACCTGGGCCGCAACGACGTCGGCAAGGTCTGCGCGCCGGGCACGGTCGAGGTCGTCGATTTCATGGACGTGCGGCGCTACAGCCACGTGATGCACCTGGAGTCGACGGTCACCGGGCAGCTGAAGGCCGGTCTGACGGCGTTCGACGCGCTCACGGCCGCGTTCCCCGCGGGCACCCTGTCCGGGGCGCCGAAGCCGCGCGCGATGGAGATCATCGACAAGCTCGAGATCACCCGCCGCGGCGTGTACGGCGGCGTCGTCGGCTACCTGGACTTCGCCGGTGACGCGGACACCGCGATCGCGATCCGCACCGCGGTGCTGCGCGGCGGGACGGCGTACGTCCAGGCCGGGGCCGGCATCGTCGCGGACTCGGATCCGGCCGCCGAGGACGCCGAGTGCCGGACCAAGGCGGCCGCCGTGCTCAACGCGATCGCGGTCGCGGGAACGTTCACCGACGTATGAGGCCGCAACGGATCGTCGACGTCCTCGCCCTGGCGGCGCTGGTGCTGCTCGGGCTGTCGGGGTACCTGACCTGGGTGTCGGCAGACCCCGGGAACGGCCGCAACGACGTCGTCCTGAACGGCTACACGATCACCAAGGCCCCGGTGACGCTCGCGCTCGCCGCGGTGCTGGCCGTCGTGGTGCTCAGGCTGGCGGGAACGGCGCTGCGGAGAGTCCTGGGCGGTCTGGTGGCGCTGCTCGGGTTCGCGGCGATCTTCGTCGCCCTGGGCGTGCGCCCCGACGGCCCGGAACTGAGCCGGCTGCGGCCCGAGCTGAGCGACGTGCTGGCCGACCAGGTCACGCAGTCCCTGGGCCCGGCGCCGTGGTTCGCGCTGGCGGGCGGCATCGCGCTGATCGCGGCCGGTCTGCTGACCGTGCTGACCGCGCACCGTTGGAGGCGGGCCACGGCCCGTTACGAGCGTGATCCGGCGGCGGCTGGGCCGGATCACGGAGCGGATCAGTGGAAGGCGATCGACGCCGGGGAGGACCCGACTCTCTGATCGCGGCGGGCTACCGCCACAATAGGACGGGACGACGAGGAGGAGTGGCGCCAATTATGGACAATACGGTGGCCGATCAAGGGGCGAGCCGGATCGAGGACGAGGCTCCGCACGATCTGCACGGCAACAGCCCGGCGGCGTGGACGGCGGTCGCGATCGTGCTGGTCGCGTTCACGCTCGGCGCCATCGCGATGGTGCTCGGGCCGAACTGGGTGCTGTTCTGGATCTCCGTCGGGATCGCGGTTCTGGGGGCGCTGGCCGGCAAGGTGCTGCAGCTGCTGGGCTTCGGGGTCCCGACCGACGGCGACCACTGAAGGGCGGACGGACATGACTGTGCTTGACGACATTCTCGCCGGGGTCAAGGCCGACCTCGCGGAGCGCCAGGCGCGGGTCAGCCTGGACGACCTGAAGCTCGAGGCCCAGCGCAAGCCCGACGCCAAGGACCCGATGCCGGTGTTCCGCGGCGACGGGATCGCGGTGATCGCCGAGGTGAAGCGGTCCAGCCCGTCCAAGGGCGAGCTGGCCGAGATCACCGACCCGGCCGCGCTCGCCGGGGAGTACGAGCAGGGCGGCGCCGCGGCGATCTCGGTGCTCACCGAGGAGCGCCGGTTCAACGGCAGCCTCGACGACCTGCGTGCGGTCCGCGGCCGGGTCGACGTCCCCGTGCTGCGCAAGGACTTCATCGTCTCGTCGTACCAGCTCTGGGAGGCCCGGGCGGCCGGCGCCGACATGGTGCTGCTGATCGTCGCGGCGCTCGAGCAGGAGGCGCTGGTCTCGCTGATCGAGCGGGCCCAGTCGATCGGCCTGTGCCCGCTGGTCGAGGTGCACGACGAGGAGGAGACCCGGCGTGCGGTGGACGCCGGAGCCCAGCTCATCGGCGTGAACAACCGCAACCTGAAGACCCTCGAGGTCGACCGGGACACCTTCGCCCGGGTCGCGCCGACGATCCCGACCGAGCTCGTCCGCGTGGCCGAGTCCGGGGTTCGCGGCCCGCATGATGTAATCGAGTTCGCGCGCGCCGGGGCCGATGTCGTCCTCGTCGGTGAAACTCTGGTGACCGGCCGCGACCCGCGCGCCTCGGTCGCCGACCTCGTCGCCGCCGGATCGCACCCCGCCATCCAGCAGCGGCACTAGAACGCCCGCCCGGTCCAAACGGTGCGGGGCCGTAACTCTCCCCGCGCCGTACGGGCCGGGTCGGAAGGTTTTGTCGGATGAGTACTGTGCTGCCCGACCAGTTCGGGCACTTCGGCCGTTTCGGCGGCAGGTTCATGCCGGAGGCGCTGATCGCGCCGCTCGACGAGCTCACCCAGGCGTGGCGTGAAGCCATGGCCGATCGTGAGTTCACCGGCGAGTTCGAGCGGATGCTGCGCGAGTACATCGGCGCCCCGAGCCTGCTGTACGACGCGACCCGGCTGTCGGACGTCGCCGGCGCGCGGATCCTGCTCAAGCGCGAGGACCTGAACCACACCGGCGCACACAAGATCCGCAACGCGATCGGCCAGGCGCTGCTCACCAAGCGGATGGGCAAGCCGCGGGTGATCGCGGAGACCGGCGCCGGCCAGCACGGCGTCGCGACCGCGACCGCCTGCGCCTACCTCGGCCTGGAGTGCGTGGTCTACATGGGCGAGGTCGACACCGAGCGCCAGGCGCTGAACGTGGCCCGCATGCGGCTGCTCGGCGCCGAGGTGATCTCGGTCAAGACCGGCAGCCGGACCCTGAAGGACGCGATCAACGAGGCGCTGCGCGACTGGGTCGCGAGCGTCGACAAGACGCACTACATCCTCGGCACGGCGGCCGGATCGCACCCGTTCCCGGCGATGGTCCGCGACTTCGTCCGCGGCATCGGCGACGAGGCCCGGGAGCAGTCGCTCGAGCTGCTCGGCAAGCTGCCGGACGCCGCGGTCGCGTCGGTCGGCGGCGGCTCCAACGCGATCGGTCTGTTCACCGCGTTCATCGGCGACCAGGACGTGAAGCTGTACGGCGTCGAGCCGGGCGGCGACGGGTTCGAGACCGGCCGGCACGCGGCCACGATCAGCGCCGGCCAGGTCGGCGTCCTGCACGGCGCGCGGTCGTTCCTGCTGCAGGACGAGGACGGGCAGACGATCGAGTCGCACTCGATCTCCGCCGGGCTGGACTACCCGGGCGTCGGCCCGGAGCACGCATGGCTGGCCGAGACCGGCCGGGCGACGTACCGGCCGATCACCGACGCCGAGGCGATGGAGGCGTTCCGGCTGCTGTCGCGGACCGAGGGCATCATCCCGGCGATCGAGTCCGCGCACGCGGTCGCGGGCGCGCTCGACATCGCCAAGGAGCTGGGGCCGGAGGCTTCCATCCTGGTGAACCTGTCGGGCCGTGGCGACAAGGACATGGACACGGCCGCGACCTGGTTCGGCCTGGGCGAGGAAGGATCCGGCCGTGAGTGAGCTCGTTGCCCTGGGCAAGGCCGGTGCCGCGATCCGGAAGGCGAACGACGAGGGCCGCGGCGCGTTCGTCGGATACCTGCCGGCCGGTTTCCCGTCGTACGACGGGGCGCTGGACGGGCTGAAGGCGCTCGTCGACGGCGGCGCCGACGTGATCGAGCTCGGCCTGCCGTACAGCGACCCGGTGATGGACGGTGTCACCATCCAGCGCGCCACCGAGATCGCGCTGGCCGCCGGTCTGCGCACCCGTGACGTGCTCAGCACGGTCGAGAAGCTCGCGGCGTACTCGGACGTCCCGGTGCTGGTGATGACGTACTGGAACCCGGTCGAGCGGTACGGCGTGGACCGTTTCGCCGCGGACTTCGCCGGTGCCGGGGGAGCGGGGCTGATCACCCCCGACCTGATCCCGGACGAGGCCGCCGAATGGGTCGCGGCCGCGGACAAGCACGACCTGGACAAGGTGTTCCTGGTGTCGCCGTCGTCGACCGACGAGCGGATCGCGATGACCACGGCCGCCTGCCGCGGGTTCGTGTACGCGACCGCTGTGATGGGTGTCACGGGCGCCCGGGACAAGCCGTCGGAGCTGGCGGCGCCGCTGGTGGCCCGGACCCACGCGGCGACCGGTCTGCCGGTCGGTGTCGGCCTCGGCATCTCGAACGGCGACCAGGCGGCCGGGGTGACCGCGTTCGCGGACGCCGCGATCGTCGGCGCCGCGCTCGTGAAGGCGCTCGGCGAGGGTGGTCCGGCTGCGGTTCGTGCGCTGGCGGAGGACCTGTCCGCAGGCGTCCGCCGGGAACCCCGTGCGACCGTTGCTCGTTAGTACCGCCGTGAGTCGAACCAGGAGCACCGCCGTCCTTTTCCTGGCGGCGGTGGCCCTGCTTGCCCTCGCGGGCTGCAGCGGCAAGGAGGAGAAGCCGGACAATCCGGGCGGCGCGATCATCCGCAGCAGCCAGGACCCGAACGGGTTGCGCGGCGCGACGCTCGACCGGCCGTACTCGATGCCCGCGGCCACCTTGACCGACACCGGCGGGAACCCGTTCAACCTGGTCACCTCGACCAAGAAGCCGGTCACGCTGGTGTTCTTCGGGTACACGAACTGCCCGGACGTCTGCCCGACCGTGATGGCCGACGTGGCGTCCGCGCTGACCAAGCTGGACCAGCAGGTGCAGGACCAGATCCAGATGCTGTTCATCACCACGGACCCGGCGCGCGACACCGGCCCGGTGATCCGCAAGTACCTGGACCGGTTCGACCCGTCGTTCGTCGGGCTGACCGGCTCGCTGACGTCGATCAAGGACATCGCCAAGGCCGTCGGCGTCCCGGTGGAAGGGATGCAGAAGCTGCCCTCCGGCGGGTACGAGGTCGGTCACGGAGCGCAGGTGATCGGCTTCGGGAAGAACGACAAGGCGACCGTGCTATGGCTGTCGAACGCCGCGATCGGCGACCTCGCGCACGACTTCGGCAAACTGGTGGAGGCCAACCGGTGAAGTCGTGGGTGTCGCTGGTGGCGCGGCTCGTGCTGGGCAGCGTGATGCTGGTGGCCGGTGCGCTGAAGGTGACCGACCCGGAGACCGCTGCGCAGGCGGTTCGTGCCTACGAGTTGCTCCCGTCCTCGCTGGTGGAGCCGGTCGGCTGGGGACTGCCGTTCCTGGAGATCGCGATCGGGCTGCTGCTGATCATCGGCTTCGGTGTCCGGGCCTCGGCGGCCGCGGCCGGTGTCTTGATGGTCGTGTTCATCGCCGCGGTGGCGTCCGCCTGGGCCCGCGGCCTGTCGATCGACTGCGGCTGCTTCGGCGGCGGCGGTCAGGTCGCGCCAGGGCAAACGAAGTACCTGCAGGAGATCCTCCGCGACGCCGGCCTGCTCGTGCTGGCCGGCTGGCTGTGGTTCAACCCCGTCAGCAAGTTCGCCGTCGTAGCGGAACCGAACAAAGAGCCGCAAGGAGCCACCGCGTCGTGAGCAAGGCCAAGTCCCCCGTGAATCCGCTGCTGCAGCAGCAGAAGCGCCGGATCTCACCCGGGATCATCGTGATGATCGTCCTGGTGCTGGCCCTCGGCGCCGGCGTCGGCGTGCAGTACTACCGCGGCCACTCCAAGGTCGAGGTGAGCTCGAACGGGCGCCCCGAGCCCGCGGTCGTCACCGGTCCGGGCACGGCCGGCAAGGGCGTCACGGTCGGCACGAGCGGCGCCAAGGTCACCATCGACCTGTACCTGGACTTCCGCTGCCCGCACTGCGCGGAGTTCGAGGAGAAGACCGGCGCGACGATCGACAAGCTCGTCCAGGACGGTACGGCGACGCTGACCTACTGGCCGCTGCAGTTCGTGAACCCGGACGCCTCGCCGCGGCTGGCGAACGCGTTCGCCGCGGCGGCCGCGAACGGCAAGGCGCTGAGCTTCGTCGACGAGCTGTACGGCGACTTCTCGAAGTCCTGGACCACCGACCAGTTGATGGAGCTCGGCAAGCAGCTCGGGGTCGGCGACGCGAAGTACCAGCAAGCCGTGCAGAACGACACGTACGCGAGCTGGCTGGAGTCCGTCGGCAAGGCCGCCGACGACCGGGGCGTGACCGGTACGCCGACCGTGTACGTCAACGGAAAGCAGCTGGAAGCCGGCCAACTGACACCCGACGGCCTGCAGCAGGCCGTGGACGCGATCGCATCGTGACCCTGCGTTCCTGGCCGTGGTCTGACGGGTCGAGTAGCGTCTCTCCTTGCCATGTCTAGTCTGAGTTCCGCCGTGTTGATTCCGGCGACCATCCCCAGTCCGAGCCAGGGTGTCTGGCACCTCGGACCGCTGCCGATCCGTGCGTACGCGCTGTGCATCCTGGCCGGCATCTTCGCCGGTTACTGGCTCGGCCGCCGGCGCTGGGTGGCGCGCGGCGGATCGGCGCCGGTGCTCGCCGACATCATGTTCTGGGCGATCCCGTTCGGGCTCGTCGGCGCGCGGATCTACCACGTGATCACCGACGCCGAGCTGTACTTCGGCGCCGGCAAGAACCCGCTCGACGCGCTGAAGATCTGGCACGGCGGGCTGGGCATCTGGGGTGCGGTCGGCTTCGGCGCGCTCGGCGCGTGGATCGCGTGCCGGCGGGCGAAGGTGCCGTTCCTGGCGGTCGCGGATCTGATGGCGCCCGGGATCGCGCTGGCGCAGATCTTCGGCCGGTTCGGCAACTACTTCAACCAGGAGCTGTTCGGCCGCCCGACGAGCAAGCCGTGGGGCCTGGAGATCGCCTTCGACAACCGTCCGGCCGGGTACAAGGACTTCGCCACGTTCCAGCCGACGTTCCTCTACGAGGCCGTCTGGAATCTCGGCGTGGTCGCCCTGATCCTGCTCGCCGACCGCCGGTTCAAGCTCGGCCACGGCCGGGCGTTCTTCCTGTACGTCGCGGCGTACACCGCCGGTCGGGCGTGGATCGAGAACCTGCGCATCGACACCGTGAACCACTTCCTCGGCCTGCGGCTGAACGTCTGGACCGCGCTGATCCTGTTCGTGCTCGCGGTCGTGGCCTTCGTGATCAGCGCCAAGCGCTACCCCGGCCAGGAAGACATCAGCACCGGCCCGGCCGCCGGCAAGCCCACCGGAGAGGCGAAGGACGCCACCGAGCCGGGTGACGCGAAGCAGGACGACGCCCAGCCGAGCGACGCGACGGCGGACGCCGACGCCGACGCCGCGCCCGGTTCCCCGGGCACCGGGGGAGGGGCTGCTGATGCGCCTCCCGCCTCGGCGGGGCCGGCTGCCGAGGCGACCACCGCGAGCAACAGCGAAGGGTCTCGTGACTGAGACGCCCGAGGTTTCGGCCGAGCATCACGGCGACCACACGCACCGTGATGTCAACGGCGGCTGGCTGCGCCCGGCGGTGTTCGGCGCGATGGACGGCCTGGTCTCGAATTTCGCCCTGATCGCCGGCATGGACGGCGGCACCGCCTCGGGCTCGAAGTTCATCGTGCTGGCCGGCCTCGCTGGCCTCGCCGCCGGCGCGTTCTCGATGGCGGCGGGGGAGTACACCTCGGTCGCCTCCCAGCGCGAACTCGCGCACGCCGAGATCGAGGTCGAACGCGCCGAGATCAAGAAGCACCCGATCGACGAGGAGATCGAGCTCGCCGAGACCTACCGCGCGAAGGGCCTCGATCCGGACCTGGCCAGCAAGGTCGCGAAACAGTTCCACGCCGACCCCGACCAGGCCCTCGAGGAACACGTCCGCGAGGAGCTGGGCATCGACCCCGGCGACCTCCCCAACCCGGTGATCGCCGCCGCCTCGTCGTTCATCTGCTTCGCCGTCGGCGCGTTCATCCCGCTGGCGCCGTACCTGCTCGGGGCCAACAGCGTCGTACCGGCCCTGATCCTGTCCCTGACCGCATTGTTCGTCTGCGGCGCCGTCGTCTCCCGCGTGACGAGCCGGTCCTGGTGGTACTCCGGCCTGCGCCAGCTGCTCCTCGGCGGGGCAGCTGCCGCCCTCACTTACTTCGTCGGCACCCTCGTCGGCCCCGGAATCGGGTAGCGCGGGCGCTACCGTCGAGGTCGCCTCGGCGTCATGGTTCACGCCGTACGGATTCGCCTAGCTTGTGCCCATGAAGAGGCTCGCCGTTCTCGCAGTCGCTCTCATTGTCGCCTTCGTCGTTGCTCCGGGCCTGCTGGCGAGCGACGGGGCGACCGCCGACCTGAGGAGTGAGGGCCACCTGGTCGGCGCCTTTCGCAGCGAGTTCGTCACGTACTGGGGCTCCGGCGAGCGGGACTTCGACCATGGCCTGCAACGGGTGGTCGACTACTGGTTCCGCTACCACCTGGCCAAGGGCCTGCTCGCCGGTGCGTTGCTGGTCGTGCTCGTCCCGCTCGGCGTGCTGCTGTGGCGCACGTTCGTGCGAACAGGTGGCCTCCGCGCGGCGGGGGCCGCGTCGGGCGGTGTTCTCTGCACCGCGCTGGCTGTCGTCTCGCTCGCGGCGCTGATGGCGAACATCCATGGAATGGCGGCGCCGTTCGGCTCGCTGCTCCCGATGTTGGTCGGCGCCCCGGCCGGTCCGCTGGACGACACGCTTGGGCAGGTCAGGCAGCAGTTGGCCGATGGGCAGCAGTCACCGCCGCTCGAGGTGATCACCAGCGACTATGTGCTGTTCCACGCGGTGATGGCCGTCGAAGGCGCGATCGTGGTCGCGGCGCTCGCCGTACTCACCGTCCTGCTGTGGCGGCGATTCACCAGAGCGAACGGGCGTAGCAGGCGAGTGCTGGCCGGGTACGGCGTGCTCGTCCCTGTCCTGTCGCTCGTACTCGCCGTCGTGGTGGTGGCGAACACGACCACGGCGGCGCATCCGCTGCCCGGCCTCGAAGGGTTCTTCGCCGGCGGCTGGTGATCAGTCGGCGATCCGCTGCGACTGGGTGAACAGGCTGCTGTAGGCATTCAGGGCGGGCTGGCCGCCGAGATGGGCGTACAGGACGGTGGAGTCCTTCGGGATGTCGCCGGTGCGGATCAGGTCGATCAGCCCGGCCATGGACTTTCCTTCGTAGACCGGGTCGATGATCATGCCTTCCAGTTGGCCGGTCAGACGGATCGCGTCGAGCGTTGACTGCACCGGGATGCCGTACTCGTCGCCGGCCCAGCCCTCGAGGACGGTGATCTCGTCGTCGCGGAGATCACGGCCGAGGCCGATCAGCTCGGCGGTGTTCCGGGCGATGCGTTCGACCTGGTCGCGGGTCTCCTGGAGTTTGGCGCTCGCGTCGATTCCGATCACCCGGCGCGGGCGGTCCTGGCCCGCGAACCCGGCGATCATTCCGGCGTGCGTCGAGCCGGTGACCGAGCAGACCACGATCGTGTCGAAGAAGACGCCCAGGTCCTGCTCCTGCTGCTGCACCTCGTACGCCCACTGAGCGAACCCGAGACCGCCGAGCCGGTGGTCCGAGGCGCCGGCCGGGATCGCGTACGGCGTACCGCCGCGGGCCTCGACGTCCGCGAGCGCCTGCTTCCAGCTGTCCTTGAAGCCGATCCCGAACCCGGCCGGGTCGAGGCGCACCTCGGCGCCCATGATCCGGCTGAGCAGGATGTTGCCGACCCGGTCGTTGAGGGCGTCCGGCCAGTCCACCCAGTTCTCCTGGACGAGCACCGCTTTGAGCCCGGCCTTGGCCGCCACGGCCGCCACCTGGCGGGTGTGGTTCGACTGGTAACCGCCGATCGACACGAGTGTGTCGGCGCCCTGCGCGAGCGCGTCCGGGATCAGGTACTCCAGTTTGCGCGTCTTGTTCCCGCCGTACGCGAGACCGGAGTTGCAGTCCTCCCGCTTCGCCCAGATCTTCGCCCCGCCCAGGTACGCCGACAGCCGCTCCAGCGGGTGCACCGGGCTCGGTCCGAACAGCAACGGGTACCGCGGAAAATCGCTCAGCCCCATCAGATGCCTCCACTACGCTCGGTCGAATGTTCCCTGGCGCGATCGACGTCCTTCCGGCCACCTACCTCGACCAGCTAGGCACCATCTTCGCGCGCTTCACGACCCAGGACTCCGGCAACTTCTCGTACGGCGTCCAAACCGCCGCCGCGCGCTACTTCGTGAAAACCGCCGGTGATCCCGCGGACACCCGGCCGTACCTGGACTTCGACGGCCGCGTCGCCCTCCTCCGCACCGCCGCCGAGCTGGCGCGATCGCTCACGCATCACACGCTCCCGGTGCTGCACGCCGTGATCGAGTCGGCCGCCGGACCGCTCCTCGTCTACGACTGGCGCGACGGCGACCTGCTGCACGAACCGGCGGCCCGCGAGCGCTTCCGGGCTCTGCCCACCGCGGAGATCCTGGCCGCGCTCGACGCCCTGTACGAGTTGCACGCCGCGCTGGACGCTGCCGGTTGGGTCGAAGGGGACTTCTACGACGGCGCGCTGATCTACGACTTCGAGGAGCGTCGGCTGACGGTGATGGACCTGGACACGTACCACCGCGGCCCGCACCGCAACACGATGTGCCGCATGTTCGGCTCCGAGCGCTTCATGGCCCCCGAGCAGCACGCCCTCGGTGCGCCCATAGACACCCGCACGACGGCATACGTCATGGCCCGCACCGCACAGGTCCTACTCCCCGAACCGCCACCGGCCCACCAGTCAGTACTCCTCGAGGCAACCACGACCCGCTTCTCCAACTACCAGGCGTTCTACGAAGCGTGGCTGACAGCCTCGTCCACAACCGCTGACAGCGTGGCCAGCCGCGAGACGTGATCGCCGGGGTCGGGCTGCATGAGCGCCCAGGCAGCCCGGGACACCCCCGTGTACGCCGCCACCAGCACCGCCCCACACCGCGCCGCACCCGTCGACCTGTCGCCGACGTATGCGGCGAGCAGATCCTCCAGCGGCACGTCCACGGCCAAACCTGCAGCCAAGGACTCCGGTGCCCACTCGACCGGCGACGTGTACGCCGTCCGCAGCGTGATGCCGTCAGCGTCCCGCTCGACGCCCAGGCAGGCGGGCGCGCGAAGCCCCGGCGTACCAGCGACGACGCCGGACTCGGCGACCAGCGCCTGCCGCTCCCAGAACGCGTGGTGGCGCGGATCGCTCACACCCGGGACGAGGCGCTTCACCACCTCGCCGGCGGGTGTCCGCCAGACTCCACCGGTCGCTTGGCCGGTGCCGCTGGTGAGCGGTTGCCACGCGGGGGAGGGCTGCCACGACATGGGACCGGCTTATCAGTCTCAGCAAGTGAATTTCAGGTGCTGTTGGTGGTTCCCGGAGCGGGTGGCTGGGAAGATAAGAGGCTAGTAGTGAGCGCTTGCTTACACAGGGTTAGCACGGCGTTTCGCAGTGGACAGGAAGTCCAACTGGCGGGCGTCATGAGGTAGTCTCGGGACTCCCGGCTTGGGCCAGTGTTGTCCCGCGGCCAGTTGTTTTTGACCGTAGGACGACGGGAGCTCCTGAATGTATGGTCGCCCCCCATTCCCGAGCGAGGGTCTCTACGACGGACGGCACGAGCACGACGCTTGTGGTGTCGCCTTCGTCGCGACCCTGACCGGTGAACCCAGCCACGACATCGTGGCCAAGGCATTGACCGCCCTGCGGAACCTCGAGCACCGTGGTGCGTCCGGTGCCGAGCCCGATTCCGGTGACGGCGCCGGCATCCTGATCCAGGTCCCGGACGCCTTCTACCGCAAGGTGTGCGCGTTCGAGCTGCCGGCTCCGCACAGCTATGCGACCGGTATCGCCTTCCTGCCGGCCGAGGCCGACGACGCTGCGAAGGCGATCGCCCGGATCGAGGAGCTGGCGGCGGAGGAGCAGCTGACGGTGGTCGGCTGGCGTGACGTCCCCACCACGCCGGAACTGCTCGGCGCGACCGCGCGCTCGGTGATGCCGACCTTCAAGCAGCTGTTCGTGACCGCGAAGGCCGGCCGCGTGCTCGGCCTGGCGCTGGAGCGGATGGCCTTCCGGCTGCGCAAGCGCGCCGAGAAGGAGACCGAGACCTACTTCCCGTCGCTGTCCGGCCGGACGATCACCTACAAGGGGATGCTGACCACCGACCAGCTGGACAAGTTCTTCCCCGAGCTGACCGACCCCGACCTCGCGTCCGCGATCGGCATTGTGCACAGCCGGTTCTCGACGAACACGTTCCCGTCCTGGCCGCTGGCGCACCCGTACCGGTACATCGCCCACAACGGCGAGATCAACACCGTCCAGGGCAACCGGAACTGGATGCGCGCCCGCGAGGCCCTGCTGTCCAGCGACCTGATCCCGGGCGACCTGGAGCAGCTCTACCCGATCTGTACGCCGGGAGCGTCCGACTCCGCGTCCTTCGACGAGGTCCTCGAGCTGCTGCACCTCGGCGGCCGTTCGCTGCCGCACGCGATGCTGATGATGATTCCGGAGGCGTGGGAGAACGCCGCCACCATGGATCCGAAGCGGCGCGCGTTCTACGAGTTCCACTCGACGCTGATGGAGCCGTGGGACGGCCCGGCGTCGGTGGTCTTCTCCGACGGTACGAAGGTCGGCGCGGTGCTGGACCGCAACGGCCTGCGCCCCTCGCGGTACTGGGTGACCGACGACGGCCTCGTCGTCCTCGCCTCCGAGGCCGGGGTCTTGGACATCGACCCCGCGACCGTGACCGAGAAGGGCCGGCTCGAGCCCGGCCGGATCTTCCTGGTCGACGTCGACGCGCACCGGATCATCACCGACGCCGAGGTGAAGAACGCGCTCGCCGCCGAGAACCCGTACGACGAGTGGCTGCACGCGGGCCTGATCCGCTTCGAGGACCTGCACGAGCGCGAGCACGTCGTCCACAGCCACGCCTCGGTGACCCGGCGCCAGCAGGTCTTCGGGTACACCGAGGAGGAGCTGCGGGTCATCCTCACCCCGATGGCGAAGTCCGGCGCCGAGCCGATCGGCTCGATGGGCACCGACACCCCGATCGCGGTGCTGAGCGACCGCCCGCGGCTGCTGTTCGACTACTTCGCGCAGCTGTTCGCCCAGGTCACGAACCCGCCGCTGGACGCGATCCGCGAGGAGCTGGTGACCTCGTTGTCGTCCAGCCTCGGCCCGGAGTCGAACCTGCTGAACCCGAGCCCGGCGTCCTGCCGGCAGGTGGTGATCCCGTTCCCGGTGATCACCAACGACGAGCTGGCCAAGCTCCGGCACATCAACCTCGACGGCGACATGCCCGGCCTGGCCACCACGGTCCTGCGCGGCGTGTACGACGTCGAAGGCGGCGGCGAGGCGCTCCGGACCCGGCTCGACGAGCTGTGCGCCGAGGCGAGCGCCGCGATCAACGACGGCGCCCGCATCCTGGTGCTGTCCGACCGGCACTCGAACGCCGACAGCGCGCCGATCCCGTCGCTGCTGCTGACCTCGGCGGTGCACCACCACCTGGTCCGGGAGAAGACCCGCACCCAGGTCGGCCTGGTCGTCGAGGCCGGTGACGTCCGCGAGGTGCACCACGTCGCGCTCCTGATGGGGTACGGCGCGGCCGCGATCAACCCGTACCTGGCGCTGGAGTCCGTCGAGGACCTGTGCCGCCAGGGGACCTACCTGCCCGGCGTCGAGCCGGAGCAGGCGATCCGTAACGTGGTGAAGTCGCTCGGCAAGGGCGTCCTCAAGGTGATGTCGAAGATGGGCGTCTCGACGGTCGCCTCGTACACCGGCGCCCAGATCTTCGAGGCGAACGGGCTGTCGCCGTTCCTGGTCGACATCTACTTCACCGGTACGTCGTCCAGGATCGGCGGCGTCGGCCTCGACGAGATCGCCGAGGAGGTCCGGCGCCGGCACCTGCGCGCCTACCCGGCCGACGGCATCCTGCCGGCGCACCGCAAGCTGGAGATCGGCGGCGAGTACCAGTGGCGCCGCGAGGGCGAGCCGCACCTGTTCGACCCGGACACGGTCTTCCGGCTGCAGCACAGCACCCGCACCGGTCGGTACGACATCTTCAAGCAGTACACGTCGAAGGTCGACGAGCAGTCCGAGCGGCTGATGACGCTGCGCGGCCTGTTCGGGTTCAAGTCCGACCGGCAGCCGATCCCGCTCGACGAGGTCGAGCCGGTGAGCGCGATCGTCAAGCGGTTCTCCACCGGCGCGATGAGCTACGGCTCGATCAGCGCCGAGGCGCACACCACGCTGGCGATCGCGATGAACCAGCTCGGCGGCAAGTCGAACACCGGCGAGGGCGGCGAGGACGCCGAGCGGCTGTACGACCCGGCCCGCCGGAGCTCGATCAAGCAGGTCGCGTCCGGCCGCTTCGGCGTCACGGCGGAGTACCTGACGAACTCCGACGACATCCAGATCAAGATGGCGCAGGGCGCGAAGCCCGGCGAGGGCGGGCAGCTGCCCGGCCCCAAGGTGTACCCGTGGGTCGCCGGCACCCGGCACTCGACGCCGGGCGTCGGCCTGATCTCACCGCCGCCGCACCACGACATCTACTCGATCGAGGACCTGGCGCAGCTGATCCACGACCTGAAGAACGCCAACCCGGCCGCCCGCATCCACGTGAAGCTGGTGTCCGAGGTCGGTGTCGGCACGATCGCCGCGGGCGTCTCCAAGGCGCACGCGGACGTCGTCCTGATCTCCGGCCACGACGGCGGGACCGGCGCGGCGCCGCTCACCTCGCTGAAGCACGCGGGCGGTCCCTGGGAGCTCGGTCTCGCCGAGACCCAGCAGACCCTGCTGCTGAACGGGCTGCGCGACCGCATCGTCGTCCAGGCCGACGGCCAGCTGAAGACCGGCCGGGACGTCGTCATCGCCGCGCTGCTCGGCGCGGAGGAGTACGGCTTCGCGACCGCGCCGCTGGTGGTGTCGGGCTGCATCATGATGCGGGTCTGCCACCTGGACACCTGCCCGGTCGGCGTCGCCACCCAGAACCCGGTGCTCCGCGAGCGGTTCTCCGGCAAGCCGGAGTTCGTGGTGAACTTCTTCGAGTTCATCGCCGAGGAGGTCCGGGAGTACCTGGCCGAGCTCGGCTTCCGCACGCTGGACGAGGCGATCGGGCACGCCGAGGTCCTCGACATCGAGCGCGCGGTCGACCATTGGAAGGCCGACGGGCTCGACCTGACGCCGATCCTGCACGTCCCGGCGCTGCCCGAGGGCGCGTCGCGGCACCGGACCACCGAGCAGAACCACGGCCTGGACAAGGCGCTCGACAACGAGCTGATCCGGATCTGTCAGCCGGCGCTCGAGAACGGCGAGCCGGTCCGCGCCCAGCTCGCGATCCGCAACGTCAACCGGACCGTCGGGACGATGCTCGGCCACGAGATCACCAAGCGGTACCGCGCGGCCGGCCTGGCCGACGGCACCATCGACCTGACCTTCACCGGGTCGGCCGGCAACTCGTTCGCCGCGTTCGTGCCGCGCGGGGTCACCCTGCGGCTCGAGGGCGACGCCAACGACTACGTCGGCAAGGGCCTGTCCGGCGGCCGGGTCGTGATCCGGCCGGACCGGCGGGCCCGGTTCGACGCCGCCGACCAGATCATCGCCGGCAACGTGATCGCGTACGGCGCGACGTCCGGCGAACTGTTCATCAGCGGCGGCGCCGGCCAGCGGTTCTGCGTCCGGAACTCCGGCGCGACCGCGGTCGTCGAGGCGGTCGGCGACCACGCGTGCGAGTACATGACCGGCGGGCGCGTCGTCGTCCTCGGCGCCGTCGGCCGGAACTTCGCCGCGGGCATGTCGGGCGGCGTGGCCCACGTGCTCGACCTGGACCGCGCCCTGGTGAACCCGGAGCTGGTGGACCTGCTCCCGCTCACCGAGGACGAGTCCGACCTGTTGCACGACCTGGTCCGGCGGCACCACGAGGAGACCGGTTCGGAACGGGCGGCCAAGCTGCTCGCCGACTGGCCCGCCGCGGCCGCCAGGTTCACCACGGTGATGCCCCGCGACTACGCCCGGGTGCTGGCGGCCAAGGCGGCCGCCGAGCGCGACGGCCTCGACGAGGACGCCACCACGCGAGCGATGATGGAGGCCATCTGATGGCTGACCCCAAGGGATTCCTGACCACCGGCCGGGAGGTTGCCGACCGGCGGCCGGTCGCCGAGCGCGTGCAGGACTGGAAAGAGGTCTACCCCGGCGGGCCCGGCAAGGCGCTGCTGCCGATCATCACCAAGCAGGCCGGCCGCTGCATGGACTGCGGCATCCCGTTCTGCCACAACGGCTGCCCGCTGGGCAACCTGATCCCGGAGTGGAACGACCTGGTCTGGCGGGACGACTGGTCGAGCGCGATCGAGCGGTTGCACGCGACCAACAACTTCCCGGAGTTCACCGGCCGGCTCTGCCCGGCGCCGTGCGAGACCGCGTGCGTGCTCGGGATCAACCAGGACCCGGTGACGATCAAGAACGTCGAGGTCGCGATCATCGACAAGGCCTGGGAGACCGGTGACGTCAAGCCGCAGCCGCCGGAATGGCTGACCGGCAAGACGATCGCCGTCGTCGGCTCCGGCCCGGCCGGCCTGGCCGCCGCGCAGCAGCTGACCCGCGCGGGGCACACAGTCGCGGTGTACGAGCGCGCCGACGCCCCCGGCGGCCTGCTGCGGTACGGCATCCCCGAGTTCAAGATGGAAAAGGTTCAGGTCGACCGCCGCATCCAGCAGATGAAGGAGGAGGGCACGGTCTTCCGCTCCGGCGTCAACGTCGGCGTGGACGTCACCGGCACCCAGCTGAAGCAGCGGTACGACGCCGTGGTGATCGCGACCGGGTCCACCGCGGCCCGCGATCTGCCGGTGCCCGGCCGTGAGTACGGCGGCATCCACCAGGCGATGGAGTACCTGCCGCAGGCCAACCGGGTCGCGCTCGGCCAGAACGTCGAGGACCAGATCGTTGCGACCGGCAAGGACGTGGTGATCATCGGCGGCGGCGACACCGGCGCCGACTGCCTCGGTACGGCGCACCGCCAGGGGGCTCGCTCGGTCACCCAGCTGGAGATCATGCCGCGGCCGTCCGACGAGCGCCCGGGGCACCAGCCGTGGCCGACGTACCCGATGATCTACCGGGTCGCCTCCGCGCACGAGGAGGGCGGCGACCGGGTGTACGCCGTCTCCACGGTGAACTTCGAGGCCGATGCCGCCGGCAACGTCTCCGGGCTGAACCTGGTCGAGGTGGAGTTCAAGGACGGCCGGTTCGCGCCGGTCGAGGGCACCGAGAAGCACATCCCGGCGCAGCTGGTGCTGCTCGCGATGGGCTTCGTCGGACCGGAGCGCGAGGGCTTCCTCGAGCAGCTCGGCGTCGAGCTCGACGAGCGCGGCAACGTGCAGCGGGACAAGAACTACCACACGTCGGTCGAGGGGGTCTTCGCCTGCGGTGACGCCGGCCGCGGCCAGTCCCTGATCGTCTGGGCGATCGCCGAGGGCCGCTCGTGCGCCAACGGCGTCGACACCCACCTCACCGGTTCGTCGACCCTTCCCACCCCCATCCCGCCGACCGCCCGCCCGCTGGCGGTCTGACCGACCTTGAGCACCGGCCAACCATGAAACGCCCCGCGATCTGGTTGGTCGGTGCTCAAAGTGGTCAGTGTCGATAGGTTGGGAGTGTGGCAACGCGCCTGGTGACGAAGGCCCGGCTCCGCGCGATCGCGCCGTGGGCCACCCTCGTCGTGCTCTGGCTGGTCACCTCGGTGACGATCGGCCTGGTTGCGTTCGCCAACGACTCCGAGCGCGTCACGATCGGTGCACACGCCGCGACCGTCTCGCCGACGTTCGACGGACACGCGACGGTGGACCTCGGCGCTGTCCTGCCGCGGCTGCGGATCGCCAGCGACAACCCGCTGGGGCTCGGCGTGAACGTCGACGTCCAGGAGACGGACGCCGCCAACCTCACCGACCTGATCAACCGCGACGCCCTGATCGCGGCCCAGCCCGACGGTGAGATCGGGCGGATCCAGCAGGTGATCCAGGAGATGGCCGTCGACGACGCCCTGGCCGGAGCCGGCTCCGGTCTGCTGGTGGTCGTCGTGGTGGCGACGGTGTGGGCGATGATCGGCGTCCGCCGCCGCCGGGAGCTGTGGCACCTCGTACACCGTCACGAGCGCCGGCTGGAGCATCGGGCGATCGTCGTCCTGGTCGCGATGCTGATCACGATCGCCTCGATCTTCGGCCCGGGACGGATGCGGCCCGTCGACGTACCGCCGACCGAGTGGAAGCCGCTCGCCGACCTGCTGCCGGAGATCCCGCTGGACGAGCAGCTGCAGGGCGTCGAGGTCGCCTCCGGGTTCTCCACCACGGGCGGCGTCGGGGTGATCCGGACCGCGGTCGAGACGTACCAGCGGTCGTCCCGGTTCTACGGTCAGCTGAAGGACTCGGTGGCCGATGTCGCCACCCAGATCCACCAGCCCGCCGAAGGGCAGAAGGTCGCACTGCAGGTCAACGACCGGCACGACAACATCGGCATCGACGGCTTCGCGGCCGAGGTGGCGAAGGCCGGCGGGGCGAAGATCCTCATCGACGCCGGTGACGACACGTCGTCCGGCCAGGGCTGGGAAGTCTTCAGCATCCACTCGCTGCGGCAGCACTTCAAAGACTTCAAGGTCGTCGCGGTGGCCGGCAACCACGACGCGGGCGGTCACATCGAGGACGCCATGCGCAAGAACGGGTTCACCGTGCTCGACAGCAAGCCGGTCGAGGTGGAGGGGATCCGGTTCCTGGGCGACAGCGACCCCACCAAGACCGGGCTCGGGAGCGCCGACAGCCCCGGCGACGAGACCATCGAGCACCAGTCCGGGCGGCTCGCGGACGTCGCCTGCGACCAGCCCGAGAACAAGCGGATCTCGACGTTCGTGGTCCACGACCCGGCGTCCGGCGCCGACACCGCCGCCCGCGGGTGCGCGCGACTGGTGCTTTCCGGCCATCTGCACCGGCAGGTGGGGCCGGAGAGCCGGGTGGTCGACGGGCGGTCCGTGACGACGTACACCAACGGGACGACCGGGGGAGCGGCGTACGCCTTCGCGCTGGGGTACACGCTGCGCCGGCCCGGGCAGGTCACGTTGATCACCTACGACAAGGAAGGGCAGCCGATCGGCCTGCAGAGCGTCACGGCCGAGCTGACCGGGGCGATCACTGTCGGGGCCTACACACCCTTGCCTTCTTGACGATTCAGGCGTCTCGTCAGGCACTGCCGCCGGTTGTCTTCTACTTTTAACTGTCCAGTAACGGGGGCGGACCAGCAGGCCCAGTGGTTTGCAGGAGTAGGGTTTTGTGACGTGCGTCGCGCAAAGATCGTTTGTACGCTCGGCCCGGCTACGGCCGCCCCGGAGCGCATCACGGAACTCGTCCAAGCTGGCATGGACGTCGCAAGGCTCAACCTGAGCCATGGTGCCCATGCCGAGCATGAGCGCATCTACCAGCGGATCCGCACCGCTGCGGCGGAGACCGGGAGCAACGTCGGCATCCTGGTCGACCTGCAGGGCCCGAAGATCCGGCTGGCCGAGTTCGCCGAGGGCAAGGCAACGCTCACCTACGGCGAGCGCTTCACGATCACCACCCGGGAGGTGCCCGGCGACCAGACCATCTGCGGTACGACGTACGACGGTCTGCCGGGTGACGTGAAGCCGGGCGACCAGCTGCTGATCGACGACGGCCGGATCGCCCTGGTCGCCGAGGAGGTCACCGAGACCGACGTGATCTGCCGGGTCACCGTCGGCGGGCCGGTCTCCAACCACAAGGGCATCAACCTGCCCGGCGTCGCGGTCAGTGTGCCCGCGCTGTCCGAGAAGGACGCCGAGGACCTGCGCTGGGCGCTGCACCTGCCCGCCGACATGATCGCGCTGTCGTTCGTCCGGGACGCCGCCGACATCCAGTTGGTGCACAAGATCATGGACGAGGAGGGTCTGCGGATCCCGGTCGTCGCCAAGATCGAGAAGCCGCAGGCGGTCGCCAACCTCGACGAGATCATCGAGGCGTTCGACGGGTTCATGGTGGCCCGCGGCGACCTCGGTGTGGAGCTGCCGCTCGAGGACGTCCCGCTGGTCCAGAAGCTGATCATCGACCAGGCCCGGCTGAACGCGAAGCCCGTGATCGTCGCCACCCAGATGCTCGAGTCGATGATCTCCGCGCCGCGGCCGACCCGGGCCGAGGCGTCCGACGTCGCCAACGCCGTACTCGACGGCGCCGACGCGGTCATGCTGTCCGGCGAGACCAGCGTCGGGCGGTTCCCGATCGAGACCGTCAAGACGATGGCCCGGATCGTCGAGGCCACCGAAGAGCAGGGCCTCGGCCGGGTCCACGAGATCGAGTGGGAGCCGAAGACCAAGGGCGGCGTGATCGCCCGCGCGGCCGCGGACGTCGCGGAGCGGCTGGACGCGAAGTACCTGATCGCGTTCACCCAGTCCGGCGACACCGCCCTCCGGCTGGCCCGCTACCGCACCGAGGTCCCGCTGCTCGCCTTCACCCCGGTCCCGTCGGTCAGCTCCTGGCTGAGCGTGGTGTGGGGCATCGAGACCCACATCGTCCCGACCGTCGACCACACCGACGAGATGGTCCGCCAGGTCGACCAGCGCCTCCTGGAACTCGGCAAACTCAGCAAGGGCGACCTGGTCGTCATCGTCGCCGGCTCCCCGCCCAGCATCCCCGGCTCCACCAACGCCCTCCGAGTCCACCGCATGGGCGACGCCATCGAAGGAATAGCCCCCGCCTACCGCAACCCCAACCCGTAACCACCGGGGTCAGCGGGGAAGAACACAGAGCAGTGGTTGAGGCGGATGGTCAGCTGACCGTCCGCCACAACCACACTCATGCCAAAGAACCCGGGGGTTGGCGCGCTCAGGACTTTGGGCCGATGAAGGTGTCGAGGTAGGTGACGGCTTCTCGGCGGGCTACGGAGAGGGCGTTGGGGCGGGGCATGCGCCAGGGGATGGTGAGCAGGTCCAGTGCCCACTGGCAGATACGCATGATGTCGGGGGATTCGTTGGAGAACATGTAGCGCGGGTATTCGTACCGCTTCAGCCGCCCTGCGACCGTTCGCGTGGTCCAGTTGGCTATCCGGCAGCCGTCGGAGTTGAACAGGCCGCGGAGGAACAGTTCGGCGTACTGAGCAGCGATTTCGTGCTGCCACTCGGCGAGGGTGATGGTACGGCGGTGCTTCGGGCCGGGGCCGTGCTGCGGAAACAGGCATGGCCAGTGCTTCCAGTACGAAAGAACCGACGTGTATCCAATCGCCTGCACCCGATGCACCGGCCGGCTCGGGTGCACAGCTCGTACGGCGGACTCGGCCTCGTCGATCAACCGCGGATAGACGTCGTCACAGGCGATCCGCAGCGAATAAACGTCCCGCCGGTGGCGGGACAGACAGCCGTCGCCGAGATACAAACCGAGCAAGTGCGCGTACGACTGTGCATCGAGCGTCCCGGTGCCACACCGCGGGCACTCGCTCGGCCGCGCTGAACGGTTCCCGCGATCCCGCCAGTCACGCAGCGCCGCCCGACTGATCCCGAGCCGCTTGCTGATCGAGTTCAGACTCTCCCCGGCGCCGATCGCCGCTAGTGCGATCGCCCGCGTCCGCTCGTCGTACATGACCCCAGCTTGACCGGGACCACTGACAGATTTCTGTGCCCTGGGTGGGATTCGAACCCACACTGTATGGTGTTTGAGACCATCTTCTCTGCCGGTTGGAATACCAGGGCATCGCGTCGAAGATCTTAGCCTAATGGATCGGTCGATCCGCAAAATGTCGGTGGTCGCCGAGATCCTGTGGCATGGGGCACATCAGGTCGCAGGAGACGGTGGATTCCGCGTTGCGGATGTCGGACAACGGGGTCAGCGACAAGACGAATGCCGAGATCCATGGCGTGGCGGTCAAGACGATCCGGCGGTGGCGGCGGCTTTATCAGCGTGGGGGGATGCCTCGTGGGGGCAGCCGCCCGGCAACGCCGTGTCCGCGGTGCGATGGGGCCGGGCTGGACGAGGCGGCGTACGCGTTGTTGCTCGGGTGGTATCTGGGCGACGGGTCGATCGCGCGGGCCCGGCGGGGTGTGTTCACGCTGCAGATCATCAATGACGAGCGGTATGTCGAGCTGAACCAGGAGATCGCGGAGACGATCAAGCGGGTGAAGCCGAATGCGAGTCCTTGCCTACGGGGAGGCGGCGGCGCGATCAGGGTCGAAGCGCGGTGGAAGCACTGGCCTTGTGTGTTCCCGCAGCACGGCCCGGGACGGAAGCATCTGCGCAAGATCGAGCTGGCCGACTGGCAGCTCGAGATTGTTGCCAGGTACCCCGAGCAGCTTCTGCGTGGGTTGTTCCACTCGGACGGGTGCCGAGTTGTGAACTGGGCGAGCAGGCCGGGACGGGAGAAGCGCTACTTCTACGTCCGCTACCAGTTCTCGAACCGGTCCGATGACATCCGGAAGATTCTCACGGATGCGCTGGATCTGTTGGGGATCCCTTGGCGGCACCCACGGTGGGACACTATCGCGGTCAGCCGGAAGGAGGCTGTTGCTGCGCTCGATGCCTTTGTGGGTCCTAAGTCGTGAGGGGGGATCGATAAGGTGTCGGGTGTGACTGCTAAGCGTGTGGTGATCGCTGAGGACGAGGCTCTGATTCGGATGGATCTGGCTGAGATGCTCGCGGAAGAGGGGTATGACGTCGTCGGGCAGGCGGGGGACGGCGAGGAGGCGATTCGGCTGGCGATCGAGCAGCGGCCGGATCTGGTGATTCTCGACGTGAAGATGCCGAAGCTGGACGGGCTGAGCGCGGCGGAGAAGATCGCGGGGGAGCGGATCGCGCCGGTGCTGATGCTGACCGCGTTCTCGCAGCGGGAGCTGGTCGAGCGGGCGCGGGACGCGGGCGCGATGGCGTACCTCGTGAAGCCGTTTTCCAAGGCCGATCTGCTGCCGGCGATCGAGATCGCCGCGAGCAGGTACGTCGAGCTCGCCGAGCTGGAGCGGGAGGTCGCGGACCTGGCCGAGCGGCTGGAGACGCGCAAGCTGGTGGATCGCGCGAAGTCGATCCTGCAGACCAAGTTCGGGTTGTCGGAGCCGGACTCGTTCCGGTGGATCCAGAAGACCGCGATGGACAAACGAGTCTCGATGCGTCAGGTCGCCGAGCTGGTCGTCAACGAAGCCGGCGATTCCTGATCGGGCAGCCACCGCCGCGGGTCGGTGAGGAAGTTACGTTGCCAGTCTGCGTTTCCGGTGCGTCGTAACGTCTCGTGAACGTCTGCGGGCATTCGTGACGAACCGTGGCGGCCGTCTCGGCGGCCGAGAGTAATTCTCACCGAGCAAAACCATTCGCTGACGCTATGTCACCGTCAGACCCGACCAGACAGCAATCAGGTCAACGGACGATGCTTACCGGGGTAACGACCTCACAACACAGCCGATGCGCTGTTCGCTTGGAACCATCGCGGGGTCTAACCTGCCGGTGCTCGTGGCAAATGCGCGAGAGTCCCGGATTCGCTGGGACTATCCAGACATGGGAGGAACAGTGCACCAGCGTTCCGTAGTACGGGTCGGCGCGTCGCTGATCGTTGCGTCGTTGGCCCTGACTGCCTGCGGCTCACGCAGTGGCAACGACTCCGGGGGGGACTCCGGAGGCTCGACCAAGACCGCGAAGATCGGCGTCATCGCGCCGCTGTCCGGAGACTTGTCGGCCCTGGGTCTGGGTATCCAGCACTCCGTCGAGTTGGCCGTCAAGCAGGCCAACGACTCCAACGCGATCCCGGGCTGGAAGCTCGAGGTGGACGCGAAGGACGACGAGGCCAAGACCGAGCCGGGTAAGAACGCCGCCACGGCCCTGGCCAGCGACAAGGACGTGATCGGCGTGGTCGGCACGCTGAACACCAGCGTCAGCCAGCAGGTGCAGCCGGTGCTCGCCCCGAAGAACATCGTCCAGGTCTCGCCGGCCAACACCGGCCCGGGCCTGACCCAGGGCGCGAAGTGGCAGACGGACCCGAAGCGTCCGTACCCGACCTACTTCCGGACCTGCACGACGGACGCCGTCCAGGGTCCGTTCGCGGCGCGGTACCTGTACGAGACCGCGAAGATCACCAAGGTCGCCACGATCCACGACAAGAAGGCGTACGGCCAGGGCCTGGTCGGTACCTTCACCGAGGAGTTCAAGAAGCTCGGCGGTCAGGTCGTCACGGCGCAGACCATCAACCCGGACGACTCGAACTACCAGGCAGTCATCTCCGCGGTGAAGCCGTCCAACCCGCAGGCCGTCTACTACGGCGGTGAGTACCCGAACGCGGGTCCGCTGTCGCAGCAGATGAAGGCCGCCGGCCTGAACGTCCCGCTGATGGGCGGCGACGGCATCTTCGACCCGAAGTACATCACGCTGGCCGGCAAGACCAGCGACGGTGACCTGGCCACCTCGGTCGGTGCTCCGGTCGACAGCCTCGAGTCGGCGAAGAAGTTCGTCTCCGACTACAACGCGCAGAACTACAAGGAGCCCTACGCCGCGTACGGCGGCTACTCCTACGATGCTGCGAACGCCATCATCGAGGCGCTGAAGGTGTCGCTGAAGGACGCCAAGGACGTCGAGTCCGCCCGGCAGGCGACGGTCGATGCCATGAGCAAGGTCTCCTTCGACGGTGTGACCGGCAAGGTCGCCTTCGACCAGTACGGTGACACCACCTCCAAGGTGCTCACCGTCTACAAGGTTGCCGGCGGCAAGTGGGCCACCGTGGAGACCAAGGACTTCGAGAGCAAGTAAGCAGAGTCGACCTCATGTCTCGGGGGTGGGAGCGATCCTCCCACCCCCGTGGCGTGTCATTAACCGAGGCAGATGGGAGGTCGACGTGGACCAGTTCTTGCAGCAGCTCGTCAACGGGTTGACCTTGGGCTCGCTGTACGCCCTGATCGCGGTCGGGTACACCGTCGTGTACGGCATCGTGCAGCTCATCAACTTCGCCCACGGCGAGGTGTTCATGATCGGTGCGTTCGGCGCACTGACGACGTATCTGTTGTTCTTCAACGGTGAGACCAGCGTGTGGATCCTGCCGGTGATGATCGTCGGCGCGATGATCGCGTCGGTCGGCACCGCGGTGGCCATGGAACGTGTCGCGTACCGTCCCCTGCGGAACGCGCCACGCCTCGCCCCGCTGATCACCGCGATCGGTATCTCCGTGTTCCTGCAGGAGTTCGTCCGGCTGTTCTACGACCAGCCCCAGTGGACGGTCGTGGTGCTCACGGGTCTGGCGATCGGCGTCGGCTACCTGATCGGCGGGCGGGTGGCCAAGATCGACCTGAACCACCCGATCTCCAAGTGGTTCGACCGCGCTCCGCTGCTCGGCGCCGCCGGCGGCGCAGTCGCGGTGTGGGTCGCCGTCCGGCTGGTCGACCCCGACCTGAATGCCCTGCTGATCGTCGGGGTGGTCGTGCTCGGCGCCCTGGTCGGTACGGCGATCGGGTGGCTGGCCGGTGCGGCCGTACGCCGTCGCGCCCGGAGCCAGACTCCGGTACCGGCGATCGCTGCCGCCGCTGCCGGCGCGGTCGTGATCGCTGAAGTCAGCTGGGTGCTCTACGCGAAGCTGATCAGCAACGTCGACTGGCCGAGCGCCAAGCTGCGCATCCCGTTCCCGCAGATCGATGTGGTGAGCGGCACGGCCCTGCAGGTCGGCGGTGTGACCATCCAGCGGTCCGCGATCTTCACGATCGGGGCGCTCGCGGTCTGTTCCGTGCTGCTCTGGTTCTTCGTCAACCGGACCCGGATGGGCCGCGGTATGCAGGCGGTGTCGCAGGACCCGGACACCGCGCGGCTGATGGGGATCAACGTCGACCGGATCATCGTGGTCGCGTTCGCCCTCGGTGCGGTGCTGGCGGCGATCGCCGGTGTCTCGCAGGGGCTGCAGAACACCAACATCGAGTTCCGGATGGGCTTCCTGGCCGGTCTGAAGGCGTTCACCGCCGCGGTGCTCGGCGGTATCGGCAACATCTTCGGCGCCGTCGTCGGTGGTCTGGTGCTCGGCGTCATCGAGGCGATGGCCACCCAGTACATCCCCGGCCAGTTCGGCGGTAGTACCTGGAAGGACGTGTGGGCCTTCGTCATCCTGATCCTGGTTCTGGTGTTCAGGCCGCAGGGCCTGCTGGGCGCGAGGGTGGTGGACCGCGCATGACCGACGTACAGGCTCCTGTCGACGACGTCGCCGAAGCACCGGTGGCGAAGCCGGGCAAGCCGATCGCATGGCCGCTGGGCCTGGTCGGCGTGGCGTTGGTGATCGTCGGATCGTTCCTGTCGTGGAGCTACGACGGGTCGATCCTGAACGACCTCTCGATCAACTTCTATCCGGGCGGCCTGCAGATCCTCGCGATCATCGTCGCCGTGCTCTCGCTGGTGCTGCTGCTGGCGGAGCGGGGGCCGCTGACCAAGCTGGGCTCCTGGCTGGACGCGACGCTCGGCCTGCGGGCCTTCGGCGTCGGCCTCACGCTGTACATGGTGCTGGTGATCGTCGCGATCTCGGTGGAGTCCGACGGCCTGATCAACGTCAACCCCGGTGCGTACGTCACGCTCGCCGGTGCCGCGTTGATCGCGGTGTCGGCGTACCTGCTGCCGCTGCACCAGTTGCGGGACATGAGCCACGCGCGCCTGCCGGACTGGCTGGAGATCTTCCTGATCTCCGCGATGATGGCGGTGGTGCTCTTCGTCGCGGCGTACGCGCTCGGGCTGGGCGACGCGTGGTCGTTCATCCTGTGCCTGGTGTTCGTCGCGACCGGCGCGACCGGGCTGTTCCGGACCGGTGCGATGACGTTCATGTCGCACGCCGGGCAGCGGCACCGCAAGGTGCTCACGCTGGCGGCGTTCGCGGCGGCGTTCCTGTTCCCGTTCACGCAGAACGGCTCGGACGCGAACATGTCGATCGCGGGCTCGGTGCTGGTCTTCAGCGCGACCGCGATGGGCCTGAACATCGTGGTCGGCCTGGCCGGTCTGCTGGACCTCGGGTACATCGCGTTCCTGGGCTCCGGCGCGTATGTCGCCGCGACACTGTCGACATCGGCGTTCGCGACCATCAACTGGAAGCCGCCGTTCCTGCTGGTCATGCTGATCGGCGCCGGTGTGGCGGCTCTGCTGGGCCTGATCATCGGGTCGCCGACACTGCGGGTCTCGGGTGACTACCTGGCCATCGTGACGCTCGGGTTCGGTGAGATCTTCCGGTTCTCGATGTTCAACCTGGACGGCAACAACGGCCCGAACCTGACCAACGGGCCGAACGGTATCCCCGGCATCCCGGACCTGGAACTGTTCGGGTTCAACTTCGGCGACGCGCACACGGTCGCCGGCATCGAGCTCGGCCGGTTCTCGAACTACTACTTCCTGCTGCTGCTCCTGCTCGGCTTCGTCATCCTGACGTTCGCCCGGCTGAACAACAGCCGGATCGGGCGTGGCTGGGTGGCGATCCGGGAGGACGAGAAGGCCGCCGAGGCGATGGGCGTGAACGTCTTCGGGCTGAAGCTGCTCGCGTTCGCGGTCGGCGCCTTCCTGGCCGGTCTGGCCGGCACCATCAAGGCCCACCAGGACGGCGCGGTCAGTCCGGACCAGTTCATCTTCCTGGAGTCGGCGTTCCTGCTCGCCGCGATCGTGCTCGGCGGTATGGGCACCATCGCTGGTGTGCTGCTCGGTGCGACGATCCTGAAGCTGCTGCCGGAGAAGCTGCGGTTCTTCTCGGAGTACCGGCTGTTCCTGTTCGGCATCCTGCTGGTGCTGATGATGCGGTTCCGTCCCGAGGGCCTGGTGGCGAGCAAGCGGCGCCAGCTCGAGTTCCACGAGGAGGACGAGGCGTTGGCCGTCGAGGTCGAAGAGGAACGGCTCGCTGTCGAGGAGGCGAAATGACGGTGACCGACACCCAGGACACGGCCGAGCGCTCGATCGGCGCCCCGGTTCTGGAGGCCTCCGGCGTGACCATGCGGTTCGGTGGTCTGCTGGCGGTGAACGACGTCAACCTGACGGTGCGCGAAGGGGAGATCGTCGGCCTGATCGGTCCGAACGGGGCCGGCAAGACGACGTTCTTCAACTGCCTCACCGGTCTCTACAAGCCGACCAGCGGGCAGGTCCGGTTCTCCGGTACGCCGTTGCCGCCGAAGCCCCGGGCCGTGGTCCGGGCCGGGATGGCGCGGACGTTCCAGAACATCCGGCTGTTCGCGAACATGACCGCGCTGGAGAACGTGATGGTCGGGCGCTACTGCCGGACCAGTTCGGGCGCGATCACCTCGGTGCTGCACGGCCCGAAGTTCCGCCGCGAGGAGGCGGCCTCCCGGGCGCGGGCCCAGGAGCTGCTCGATTTCGTCGGTCTCGGCAAGTTCACCGAGCACCTGGCCCGGAACATGCCGTACGGCGACCAGCGCCGGCTCGAGATCGCGCGGGCGCTGGCCACCGACCCGAAGCTCATCCTGCTGGACGAGCCGACGGCCGGCATGAACCCGCAGGAGACCCGGCAGGCCAGTGACCTGATCTTCAAGATCCGGGACTCCGGCCTGTCGGTCGTGGTGATCGAGCACGACATGCGGTTCATCTTCAACCTCTGCGACCGGGTGCTCTGCCTGGTCCAGGGCCAGACCCTGATCGAGGGCACGCCCGAGGAGGTGCAGTCGGACCCGCGGGTCATCGAGGCCTACATCGGCACCGGCGAGGACGAAGAGGACGAGGTACCCGGAGGGGAGGTCTGATGGCCGTACTGATGCCGCGACTCCGTCGCGGCGGGTCATGGGGCTGTTGCCCCCTGTCTTCCCTCGTCGCTCCAGTCGCTTCGCTCCCTCCGCTCCTCAGTCCAGACAGGGAGGCCCCATGACCACGATGCTCGAGGTCAAGGACCTGGAAGTTGCCTACGGCAAGATCAAGGCCGTGAAGAAGATCAGCTTCAGCGTCGAGCAGGGGCAGGTGGTGTCGCTGATCGGCACCAACGGCGCCGGCAAGACCACCACGCTGAAGACGATCTCCGGCCTGCTCCGGCCGACCGGCGGCGAGATCTGGTTCCAGGGCGAGCGGATCGACCACGTGGCGGCGCACGACATCGTCACCCGCGGGCTGGCGCACTCACCCGAGGGCCGGCGGATCTTCCCGCGGCTGTCGGTCGAGGAGAACCTGATGCTGGGCGCGTTCTCCCGCAAGGACCCGGGAGGTGTGCGGGGCGACCTGCAGGCCGCGTACGACCTCTTCCCGATCCTGGGGGAGCGGCGCAAGCAGCCGGCCGGGACGTTCTCCGGCGGTGAGCAGCAGATGCTGGCGATGGGCCGGGCGATGATGAGCCGGCCGAAGCTGCTGATGCTGGACGAGCCGTCGATGGGTCTGTCACCGATCATGATGAAGCGGATCATGACCACGGTGACCGAGTTGCAGCAGCAGGGCACGACGATCCTGCTCGTCGAGCAGAACGCCCAGGCCGCGCTGAAGCGGGCCGACTACGGGTACGTGCTCGAGGTCGGGAAGATCGTGCTGTCCGGCACCGGCCGGGACCTGCTGGTGAACGACTCGGTCCGCAAGGCCTACCTGGGCGAGGACTGACCCGGGATCGACGCGGGCGTTGCCGGTTCAGTTGCGGATGACAACGAGCAGCTGAACCAGCAACGGCGCGACGAGCAGCGCGGGCAGCAGGTCGGCCACGGCGACCTGCTTGAGCTTCAGAAGTCTGAGCGCGACACCGATGAGCATCACGCCGCCGGTCGCGCCGAGCGCGGTCACGTGGGCGTCGGGCAGGACGTCGCCGAGGATCGCCCCGACCGCGGTCATCGATCCCTGGACCACCAGGACGACCAGTGCGGACGCCGCCACGCCCCAGCCGAACGACGCGGCGAAGGCGATCGACGCGAAGCCGTCCAGCACCGCCTTCAGGAACAGCTGGTCGGCGCCGCGGCCGAGCCCGTCGGACAACGAGCCGAGGAACGTGAGCGGGCCGACGCAGAACACCATCGAGGCGGACACGAACCCCTCGACGAAGGTGCTGCGGCCCTCGCCGCGGTCGAACCGGCGCTGCATCCAGCCGCCGAAGTCCTCCAGCCGCTGCTCGATCCGCAGCAGCGAGCCGATGATCCCGCCGATCAGCATCGCGCCGAGCACGATCAGGATCGGCGCGCTGTCGCCGACGGCGTCGCTGAGCACGTCGTCGCTTACCGTCAGTGCCCCGCTGATCGCGATCAGGAGCGTGACCAGTCCCAGCGCGTCGGTGACTAGGTCGCGGGTGCGGTGACTGAGACGGTGCCCGACGAGTACGCCGAGTACCGAACCGACGAGCACCGTCGCGACGTTGACGACGGTCCCGATTCCGATGAACAAACTGGTCTCCAGACCGCTGTTGTCAGCTTTGCATGTGACCCCCGAGGGCCTACTGTTGCGCGAGGACGAGCGTATCGGCCCGTCTGTTCACCTCGGGGGTGGACCGGACCGGGAGGTCGCTGTGGTGGCTGCCGTCGAGGTGAGGGACGCCCGTGCGGGCGATGCCGCCGCCCTGGTGGCGATGTGGCGTGAGCTCAGCACCGCCGCGGGTCTGCCGTCCCGGCTCCCGGCGCCGCCGTCGGAGGCCGCCGCCGAGGTTGCCGTCAGCAAGCACCTGGACGATCCGTTCGGCCGGCTGCTGGTCGTCGAGCTGGACGGCCAGGTGCACGGGATGGCCTACCTGCGCCGTACCGCGATCAGCCCGCTGCACGACGACACCACGGTCACGATCGAGTACCTGCACGTCAGCGACTCGGCCCGCCGGCACGGCCTGGGCAAGGCGCTGATCGCGGAGGCGGTCGCCTGGGCCGAGCACGAGAGCTGCGTGCACCTGGCCGTGGTCGCGCCCGCGATCGCCCGCGAGGCGAACCGGTTCCTGGCCCGGCTCGGCCTCGGGCAGGCCGGCGTACTGCGGTTCGCGAACACGCACACCGTGCGCCGCCGGCTCAACGCCGAGCACGCACCGAACCTGCTCGCCCTGCTGTCGTCGCGGCGCTCGGCGATCGCCCGCCGCGCAGTCAGCTCCCGGGCGGAGCCGTAGAGGCCCGGCGAGTAGGGAGCGCCTGCTGCGCGCCGTCCCGCGGGCGCTGGGCGGCGTTGTCGTCGGTCGGAAGGACTCCGTCCTGCCTCCCTCCTCCGCCTTGCCCAGCACTCCGCGGGACGACGCTCGCGACGGCGCTCCCTACTCGCCGGGCCTCTGAATCAGCTGGCAAGTGATCCGCGCCGTGCAGACCCGCTTGTCCCGCTCGTCGGTGACGATCACCTCGTACGACGTCGTCGTCCGGCCGAGGTAGATCGGGGTCGCGACGCCGGTGACGACCCCGTCGCGGACGGCGCGGTGGTGGGTCGCGTTGATGTCCACACCGACCGCGACCTTGCCGTACGTCGCCGCGTGCAGGGCGGAGCCGATCGAGCCGAGGCTCTCGGCGAGGACACAGGACGCGCCGCCGTGCAGCAGTCCGTACGGCTGGGTGTTGCCCTTCACCGGCATGGTGGCCACGACCCGCTCCGCGGTCGCCTCGCCGACGACGATTCCCATCGTCTGCAGGAGGGTGCCCTCCAGGGCCATGCCCGGTCCGAGATTCGATTCATCTGTCACGGAAGCAGTGTGTCAGAACTGTCCCCGGGAGCCACTAGAGTCGGTATGTGGCTGCAGAGACGGATACGACGACGATGACCAAGGATTCCGCGACCCCGGGCGCCGGGCGACCGCGGATCCTGCTGCTGGACGGGCACTCGCTGGCCTACCGGGCGTTCTACGCGCTCCCGGTGGAGAACTTCTCCACCACCACGGGCCAGCACACCAACGCGGTGTACGGGTTCACCTCGATGCTGATCAACATGCTCCGCGACGAGCAGCCCACGCACGTCTGCGTCGCGTTCGACGTCTCCCGCAAGACCTTCCGCACCGAGCAGTACGCGGAGTACAAGGCCGGCCGGTCGAAGTCGCCGGACGAGTTCAGCGGCCAGATCTCGCTGGTCAAGGAGGTGCTGGAGGCGCTCCGGATCCCGACCACGGAGATCGACGGCTGGGAGGCCGACGACATCATCGCGACGCTCGCCACCCAGGCCTCCGAGCAGGGTTTCGAGGTGCTGATCAGCAGCGGTGACCGGGACTCGTTCCAGCTGGTCAACGAGAACGTCACGGTGCTGTACCCGAAGCGCGGCGTGTCCGAGATCGCCCGGATGGATCCGGCCGCGATCGAGGAGAAATACGGCGTCGGCCCCCGGCTGTATCCGGATCTCGCCGCGCTGGTGGGGGAGCAGAGCGACAACCTCCCGGGCGTGCCCGGTGTCGGTCCGAAGACGGCCGCCAAGTGGCTGAACCAGTTCGGCTCGCTGAACGACGTGGTCGACCGGGTGAACGAGATCAAGGGCAAGGCCGGGGAGTCGCTGCGTGAGCACCTCGCCGACGTGATCCGGAACCGGCAGATCAATGAGCTGGTCCGCGACCTCACCTTGGACGTCGCGGTCGACGACCTGGCCCGGGTGCCGTGGGACCGGGAGAAGGTGCACACGCTGTTCGACAGCCTGGAGTTCCGGGTGCTGCGCGAGCGGCTGGTCGCCGAGCACGAGGAGGTCGACGCGACCGTCGACCACGGGTTCGAGCTGGACGGTGCGCAGCTGAAGCCGGGCGAGGTGGGCGCCTGGCTCAAGGAGCACGTCAGCGGCGGCGAGCGGGTCGGCGTCGCGGTGCAGGGCAGCTGGGGCGGCGGCACCGGTCAGATCACCGGGCTGGCGCTGGCGAACGCGTCCGGTGCGGCGGCCTGGTTCGACCCGACCACGATGACGCCGGACGACGACTCGGCGTGGCAGGCATGGCTGGCCGACGAGAAGCAGCCGAAGGCGCTGCACGACGTGAAGGGCCCGCTGCTCGGGTTCCTGGAGCGCGGCTGGACGCTGGCCGGCCTCAGCTCGGACACCCAGCTGAGCGCGTATCTCGTCCGCCCGGACCAGCGGGCCTACGATCTGGCCGATCTGACGGTGCGTTACCTCAAGCGCGAGCTACGCAACGAGGAGGCGGAGAACGGTCAGCTCAGCTTCGACGACGTCGAGGGCGGTCCGGCCGCGGACCACACGATGCTGCGGGCGCGCGCGATCGCCGACCTCGCCGACACCCTCGACGCCGAGCTCGAGAAGCAGGCCGGGACGGCGCTGCTCGCGGACGTCGAGCTGCCGCTGATCCAGGTCATCGCCGGGATGGAGCGCGACGGCATCGCGGTCGACCGGCCGTACCTGGAGGAGCTCGAGGACCGGTTCGCCACCGGCGTCCGGGAAGCGGCCACCGCGGCGTACGAGGTGATCGGCAAGGAGATCAACCTCGGGTCGCCGAAGCAGCTCCAGGTGGTGCTGTTCGACGAGCTGCAGATGCCGAAGACCAAGCGCACGAAGACCGGCTACACCACCGACGCCGACTCGCTGCAGGCGCTGTTCGAGAAGACCGAGCACCCCTTCCTGGCGTACCTGCTGGCGCATCGGGACGCGACCCGGCTGCGGCAGACGGTCGAGGGGCTGCTGAAGACGATCAGCCCGCGCGACGGCCGGATCCACACGACGTTCAACCAGACCATCGCGGCGACCGGGCGGCTGAGCTCCACCGAGCCGAACCTGCAGAACATCCCGATCCGCACCGAGGAGGGCCGCCGGATTCGGCAGGCGTTCGTGGTCGGCGAGGGCTACGAGTCGCTGATGTCGGCCGACTACAGCCAGATCGAGATGCGCATCATGGCGCACGTCTCGCAGGACCAGGGCCTGATCGACGCGTTCAACTCCGGGATGGACTTCCACTCGGTGACCGCGTCCCGGGTGTTCTCGGTCGAGCCGTCCGCGGTGACCCAGGAGCAGCGCGCGAAGATCAAGGCGATGAACTACGGCCTCGCCTACGGCCTGTCGGCGTACGGGCTGAGCCAGCAGTTGAAGATCGGCGTCGACGAGGCCAAGGGACTGATGGACGAGTACTTCGAGGGCTTCGGCGGGGTCCGGGACTACCTGCGGTCGATCGTGATCGACGCCGGCAAGACCGGGTACACCGAGACGATCCTGGGCCGCCGGCGCTACCTGCCGGACCTGACCAGTGACAACCGGCAGCGGCGTGAGATGGCCGAGCGGATGGCGTTGAACGCGCCGATCCAGGGCTCGGCCGCCGACGTCATCAAGATGGCGATGCTGAAGGTCGACCGCTCACTGCACGAGTCCGGCCTGAAGTCGCGGATGCTCCTCCAGGTCCACGACGAACTGGTCTTCGAGATCGCCCCGGGCGAGCGGGAGGCCCTGGAGGAGCTGGTCCGCCACGACATGGGCCACGCCGTCGACATGGCCGTCCCCCTCGACGTCTCGGTAGGCATCGGCCGCACCTGGCACGAAGCCGCGCACTGAGTTGACGGAGCCGACTCGGCCGTTCAGATGGGACCTGATCCGGCCGGACAACCTCGGCTCGCTGCTCGACGACGTCCAGACCTGGGAGCTGTTCTTCCTGGAGGACCTGGTCCGCTGCGCGGCCCGGGTCCTCGGACAGTGCGGCGACGGCGACCTGTACTTCGTGGGCCGCTCGGTGGACAGCCTGTTCGACTTGCTCAGTGGGGCGCTCGCCGGTACCGGATGGAGCTCGAGGTTGCATCCCCTCCCGCTGTCGCTGTTCGGTGGTGACGGCAAGGGCTTCACCGACACCGAGCTCCGGCAGCTCCGGACCAACCTGGCTGCGGACGGTCTCGCTCCGGCGGACCTGATGCGGGGGCGGCCGACGGTGTTCGTCGATCTGGTTCACGAAGGGTCGACGTTCGGGAACCTGTACGGCGTGCTCCGGCGGTGGATCGACGACGAGCACGCGCAGTGGGACGTGATCCGCCGGCAGCTCCGGTTCGTCGGGATCACGACCCGGACGAAGACCAGCCCGAACACCTGGCGCTGGCAGCAGCACGCCGATTTCGCGGCCGAGCTGCCGGCCTCGGCGATCCGGAACGTGTCGCTCGACGCCCGGCTGTGGTCGTATTTCGGCAATTACCAGCACAAGACCGCCGGCTCCTTCCGCCGTACCAGGTGGACGGCCCCCGAGGCTGCGGATCCGCGCCGCGACGAGCGGACCCGGATCGCGCTGGCCGAGGCTGTGCGGGTCGTCGCCGCCGGGCGGTCGCCGGAGGTACGGCGGATGCTCGCGGAGCTGCTGAGCCGGGAGCCGGCGATCAGGGAGCGTTGGCTCCGGGACCTGCAGGTCAGCCTTCGGCGGTGACGAAGACCGGGGCCGGACCGGGGGAGAGGGCGTTCTCGATGCAGATCCGGTCCCGGGCCGGTAGGTCCGGAAGGTCGTTCAGCGGCCACCAACGGACGTCGAGGGACTCGTCGTCGTTCACGCGGGGCTCGCCGGCGACGGCACGGCAGCGGAAGCAGAGGTCGAGGAACTGGACCTGGTCGCCGTTCGGGTAACTGCTGGGCGGCAGTGACTCGACGCTGACCAGACGCTCGGCCACGGCCTCGACCGCGGTCTCCTCCTGGATCTCGCGCACCAGCCCGACGGCCGGCTGCTCGCCCGGCTCGAGGATGCCGGCGACCAGGCTCCACCGGCCGTTGTCGGCGCGCCTGACCAGCAGGACCTCGTCGCGGTCGTTCAGCACCACCCCGCTGATCCCGGTCAGCCACAGCAGGTCGTTCCCGATCTTCTGGCGCAACTCGAGGATGAACTTCGGCGTCGGCATGCCCAGCACCCTACCCAGGCCGGTCCAGGACCTTTCTTCAGCGCAAGGAATTTGGGTGCCCGCACGCAAGCGGTAACCGCTTGCCGCGCAAGATACGAACAGTGACCGATCGATCCCTTTCAGTGGCGGCGAGCTCTTCCGTAGCGTCCTGATCTATGTCATTCTCCCGGGCAAAGATCCGAGATCCTATTGGATATCCGTATCGGATCTCGTATCGACTTCGTTCCGACCAGCCGCCTAGGAGGAACCATGCCGAACGACGACGCGCGCAAGGGGCTCAGCCGTCGATCACTCATCGCGGGGGCGATCGGACTGACCGCGGCGACAGCCGGCGGCGGTCTGCTCAGCGGGTGCAGCGGCTCGAGCAGTGCGAGCAGCGGCACCGGCGGCGCCGGGCAGGCCGCGCCCAGCGTCACTCTCGGCCCGAAGCTGACGACCGTGCAGTACCCCGAGGGGTACGTCGGCCCGGTCGCCCGCGAGCTCAAGCCGATTTCCTCGGAGAAGGTCACCTTCAAGATCGTCGTACCGCAGGACGTGACGATCGGCGACTGGCGGACCAACGCGTTCACGAAGTGGCTCGAGCAGAAGACCAACATCCACATCGAGTGGAACCAGATCGGCGGTACCGACGACGACATCATGACCAAGGTGAACGCGATGATCGCCGCCGGCGACATCCCGGACGCCTTCATGGGGATCCACTTCACCCGGTCGCAGCTGTTCCTGTACGGCCAGCAGGGCCTGTTCACCGACGTCGACCAGTACATCGGCTCGTACGCGCTGAACCTGCAGCAGGCGATGAAGGACTACCCGGACGCCCGCAAGCTGGTCCAGGCGCCGGACAAGAAGATCTACTCCTTCCCGAACGTCAACGACTGCTACCACTGCCGGGCGAGCAACGGGCGCACGTTCCTGAACACCGACTGGATCGAGCAGGTCGGGCTGGACGTCCCGGAGACCACCGACGAGTTCGTCGAGCTGCTGCGTGCGTTCAAGAAGGCCGACCTCGGCGGCAACGGCCGGACGATCCCGTTCTGCGGCTACAAGGACGCGCCGCTGGACACGTTCTTCATGAACTCGTTCCTCTACAACCCCGGCGATCCGTGGCTGGTGGT
Source organism: Kribbella sp. NPDC003505 (assembly GCF_040610875.1). Classification (NCBI taxonomy): domain Bacteria; kingdom Bacillati; phylum Actinomycetota; class Actinomycetes; order Propionibacteriales; family Kribbellaceae; genus Kribbella; species Kribbella sp. NPDC003505. The sequence goes on from NZ_JBEXNA010000002.1 coordinate 339,669, forward strand.
GAACGACGGCAAGGTCGACGTGACCTTCACCAAGGACGAGTGGCGCGAGGGCCTGAAGTTCATCCACGGGATGTACGCCGAGGGCCTGATCAACAAGGACGTGTTCACGGCCGACCAGGACCAGATGGACCGCTACGGCAACGCGCCGGGCAAGCCGATCATCGGCGGCGCCCGCTCGTACTACTGGGGCGGCTTCCTGGACATCGACCAGAAGGACCCGAACGCGCGCTGGCGCAAGTACCTCGCGGTCCCGCCGCTGAAGGGGCCGAACGGGGTCCGGTACGCCGCCTGGAACTACCTCGGCGTCGGCGTCGAGGTGGCGAAGCTGGTGATCACCAAGAAGTGCGCGAAGCCGGAGCTGCTGGTCCAGTGGGCCGACGCTCAGATGGAGCTGGAGGCGATCCTGCGCGGATACGGCGGCCCGAAGTTCGAGTGGGCCAAGAAGGGTGAGCTCGGGATCAACGGCAAGCAGGCGGTCTACGGCTTCTCGGCGACCTGGAACACCGAGAAGAACGTCAGCTGGAGCCAGGACAACACGATGTACCGCTCGCAGGACTTCCGGCTCGCCGAGCGGGTGAACCCGAAGGACCTGACCTTCGAGAAGCCGCTGTACCAGCAGACCGTGGACAACTACTTCCCCTACAAGCAGCCGCAGGAGATGCAGTTCCCGCCGGTCACGCTGGACCAGGACCAGGCCGCGCAGGAAGCGGAGCTGAAGACGAACCTGAAGAGCGAGGTCAACCTGTCGTTCTCGAAGTTCGTCACCGGGCAGCTGGACCCGAACGACGACGGCGCCTGGAACGACTTCAAGGACCGGGTCGAGAAGATCGGCGTGAAACCGTACCTGGACCTGCAGCAGGCCGCCTACGAGACCTACAACGGATGAGTGCCGCCGGGACCTTGCCGCCGGACGAGCGGCGGCTGGGCGGAGGCGCGCCGATCCAGGACACCCGCGGCGACAAGATCGCCCTGGCCTGTATCTACGCGGCCCTCGGCCTGTTCTGCCTCGCGATCCTGTACCCGATCGTCTACGTGCTCAGCGCCTCGGTCAGCAACACCAAGAAGGTGTCGGCCGGCGAGGTGTGGCTGTGGCCGGTCGGCTTCACGCTGGACGCGTACAAGGCGATCTTCGACTACGACGCGATCGTCAGCAGCTTCGGCAACTCCGTGTTCTACGCGGTCGCCGGCTCCTGTGTCGCCACGGTCCTCACGCTGCTCGCGGCGTACCCCCTGTCCCGCAAGGGTTTGCCGGGCAAGGGGCTGATCATGGCGGCGTTCGTGTTCACGATGATGTTCAGCGGCGGACTGATCCCGACGTACCTGGTCGTGGATCAGCTCGGCCTGCTGAACACCCGCTGGGCGATGATCCTGCCCACCGCGATGGCGGTCTGGAACGTGATCATCACCCGGACCTACTTCATGGTGACGATCCCGGAGGAGCTGGTCGAGGCCGGGCGGGTGGACGGCTGCAGCGACTTCGGGTTCTTCTGGCGGATCGTGCTGCCGCTGAGCAAACCGATCATCGCGGTGAACCTGCTCTTCTACGCCGTCGGCCAGTGGAACACGTTCTTCAACGCGCTGATCTACCTGACCAACGAGCACCTGTTCCCGCTGCAGGTGGTGCTGCGGCAGATCCTCATCCAGAGCAAGGTCGACCCGTCGCAGATGCCCGACACGAGCAAGCTCGCGCAGCTGAAGGAACTCCAGCAGCAGCTCAAGTACTCGCTGATCGTGATCGGGATGATCCCGCCGTTGCTGGTCTACCCGTTCGTGCAGAAGCACTTCGTCAAGGGGGCCATGGTCGGCTCGCTGAAGGGATGAGCACATGACGACCTCGACACAAGCCCGTCCGGCGGTGCGTGACGCCGCCCACAAGCGGACCCGCTCGGCGAAGTCCTCGGTCGGACTCGGACTCCGGATGCGGCGGCACTGGCAGCTGTACGTGATGCTCGCGCTGCCGTTGATCTGGCTGGCGATCTTCGCCTACTGGCCGATGTACGGCGTGGTCATCGCCTTCAAGGACTACAACGTCGTGTCCGGGATCCTCGGCAGCCCGTGGGTGGGACTCAAACACTTCGACCGGTTCGTGGAGTCGTACCAGTTCTGGCGGCTGATCCGGAACACGGTGTTCCTGCACGTGTACGAGCTGGTCGCGACGTTCCCGTTGCCGATCATCCTGGCGCTGTGCCTGAACACGGTCCGCAAGAAGTGGTTCAGCCGGTCGGCGCAGCTGATCACCTACGCGCCGCACTTCATCTCCACCGTGGTCGTGGTGGGTCTCATCGTCGTGCTGACGAACCCGAGCACCGGCGTGGCGAACAGGCTCATCGGTCTGTTCGGTCTCGGCCCGGTCGACTTCCTCGGTGACGCCGGGCTGTTCCGGCATCTCTACGTCTGGTCGGGTGCCTGGCAGACCATGGGGTTCGCGGCGATCATCTACCTGGCCGCGTTGACCACTGTGCCGCCGGAGCTGCACGAGGCGGCGATCGTGGACGGCGCGTCGCGGTTGCGGCGGATGTGGCACATCGACCTGCCCGCGATCGTGCCGGTGGCGGTGATCCTGCTGATCCTGAACATCGGCTCGATCCTGTCCGTCGGGTTCGAGAAGGTGCTGCTGATGCAGAACAACCTGAACCTCGACACCGCCGAGGTGATCGACACCTACGTGTACAAGATCGGCCTGGCGTCCGCGGTTCCGCAGTTCAGCTACGCGACCGCGATCGGCCTGTTCCGATCGGTGATCGGGCTGGTGCTGCTCGTCGTGGCGAACACGTTCGCCCGGCGGTTCGCGAAATCAAGCTTGTGGTGAGTCGGCGGCCTGGCGGTGGAGACCCGCGGCCAGGACCGCCGACAGCAGCAGCGCGCAGGTGCTGGTCATCGCGACCAGCACCTTCACGCCGTTCAGGCCGGTGGCGAGACCGGTGCCGAGCACGATGCCGGCGGCCGCGGCGAGCACGACCAGCCCGATCCAGATGCCCAGCGCGGCGCGCTTCTCCTGCTGCGCGATCGCGGCGTACACGACCAGCTGCAGGACGGCGTACGCGGAACCGGAGACCGCGAACAGCCAGGTGTACGGACCGAGCGGCGCGTACTTGTCCGCGCCGCCGATGACCGCGACGACGAGATCGGGAAGGATCAGCGTGCCGATGACCGTGCACACACCGAGCCCCGCGACGGCCGCGATCGCCTTGCGCAGCCGCTGGGTGTCACCCGGGGACTGTGCGAGTGTCGGGAACACCAGCACGATCACGAACTGCGGCAGGAACAGGCAGGCCTTCGCGATGATCACGCCGGCCGCGTAGTAGCCGCTGTCGGTGCCGTCGAGCAGGGCGCGGGCGAACAGCACGTCGGCGTTGGCGATGACGAAGAACGCGAGCAGCGTGTGGGTGCCGAATGCCGCTTCCCGCAGCACGGTCTTGATCTGCTCCTTGGTCGCACCCGTCGATCCGCGGAGGACCCAGCGGCCGACGATGATCGGTACGGCGGCGCCGAGCGCGAGACCGATCATCGCCGCGTCGAGCGTCGGCCGCACCAGCAGCGCGCCGCCGCCCAGGACGAGGCGGCCGACACCGGTCAAGGTGTAGATGACGGCCAGCTCGGTCCAGCGTTTGCTGCCCTGCAGGACGCCGAGCTGCGCCCCCATCACCGTCAGGCAGCCGAGCGTCGGCGCGAGCAGCACGATCGAGACCACCGAGTCGATGTGCAGCAGCCACATGAAAACGGGCGTGAGCGCGAGACAGACCGCGGTCAGTACGAGCGCCGCTCGGTTGCCCGCCTTCAACATCGTGTCGGCCAGTGCCCCGGCGCCGGCACCGGAGTGCGTGGCGAGCTGCCGAGCCCCGGCCGCCTGCAGGCCGAGCGAGGCCACGTTGCCGATCAGCAGCAGCCCCAGCAGGGCCGTGAGGGCGCCGAACTGCTCCGGGACGAGCCGGTGGGTGCCGATCAGCGTGAAGCCGTAGGCGGCCACGTTCATGATCGCCATGGCCACGGCGACCACAGTGGCCCGCCGCAGGAAGGCCAGGCGCTTGGCCTTCGGTGCACTGGCCGGTGTGGTGCCAGACGTCATTCGCGCTGCCTCGGATCGATGGTGTGACGGTGCTCGACCTCACCGTACGGCTTGTCCGGCCCAGCGTCACAACGGACCTGCCCGGCGGCTGCTGGTCGCCGCGAACGGCGGACCGGCTGCCGTGAGCGATTACCTCGACACAGCCTCCATCACCGAGAGGTAACGATGTCGGTTCGAGGCCGCAGGATCCGTTAATGTCCCGCCGGTGAGGAGGCTGAGAGCGGGTAGTTCGGAGCAGGTCGTCTGGCGGGCACGGCTCGTCCTGGGATGCCTGGCTCTGATCGCTCTGTGTTTCCAGCATGCTCCCGGCCAGATCGTTCCGGATCGCAGGCTGGAGTTGACCGCCGGGCCTGGCGGGTTCCTGTCGCGCGCGCTGCACCTGTGGGATCCGCACAGTTCGTTCGGTCAACTGCAGACCGACGCTTACGGCTATTTGTTTCCGATCGGCCCGTTTCACTGGCTACTGAAGGCGCTGTCGGTGCCCGACTGGGTTACCCAGCGCCTGTGGTGGTCGCTGGTCCTGTGCGTTGCCTTCCTCGGCATCTGGAAGCTGTGCAACGTCCTGCAGTACGGCGTGCCGTGGACGCGTCTCGCTGTTGCCCTGCTGTATGCCTTGGCGCCGCGGGCGTTCGGTGAGCTCCCCACCGAGGTGTGGCCGATGGCCATGGCTCCGTGGATCCTCCTGCCACTCGTCTCGTCACGAGCCCGCTCCGGTTGGTGGCGCGCCAGCTGGTCGGCTGTCGCTTTCGCCCTGATCGGCGCGGCCAATCCGGTCGCGAGCGCCGCGACCCTCGTCGTACCTGCGATCTGGCTGCTGGTCCGCGTCAGGGTGAAGCTGGCCGCGGTCTGGCTGGGCTTCGTTGTCGCCGTGTCGATCTGGTGGCTGGTCCCGCTGCTAATGCTGCTCCGGTACGGCGCTACGCCGCCAGGGCCGCGCTGGGCGCCGGTGGCCGGTGTGGTGGTCGGCGTACCGCTCGCGCTCGCCGTTGCGCACTACCTGCGTCGCCTGACCAATGTGACCGTGTCGCGGGGCGTCCACCGCCGCGTCATACCTGTGCTGGCCACCTGTCTCGCGGTGGCTGCCGCGCTGCCCGTGGTGCTCTCACGACCGGACGGGGCGTTCCCTGCGATCCCGGCACATTGGGAGGACGCAGCCAGCTGGCTCGACGAGCAGACCGCGCCGGGCAGTGTCCTTGTGCTGTCGGACTCCAACGAGCCGCTCGCCGCCCTGGTGAAGCGTCCTTTGGCTGCGCTCACGGACGACACGCGGAACCGTGTCGACTCCGGTGTCGGTGACCAGGCGCTGCGGCAAGAACTGAGCCGCGACGGCGTCCGCTATGTCGTGGTGCGCAACGACCGGCAGGACGGTCCGCCGGCGCTGGCGATCCACGAGAGCCTGGCCGACGCCGGAATCGGACGGGTCGCGTACTTCGGCCCTGCCGGACAGACCCGCCTGCCGTACCCGAGTGTGGAGATCTACGACGTCGGAGCGACCACGCCGGGGCGGCTGATCCCACGATCCCGGCTCGTAGCGGTCGGCGGCACCACCGGCGACGTACCGACCGTCCTGACCGCGCTCGGCGGCGAGGGCGCAGCGGTGCTCAGCGCGGACGCGACAGGCAAGCTGGACGGCCTGCCGCTCATCTCTACCAGCGGTCAGCAGACAGAGCGGCAGCCGAGTGCGATCGTCCTCCGGAACGCCCAGGTCGGGCGGTCGGCCTGTCTCCACATCGGCTCGCGAGCCGTGTGCAGTCAGGACCAGGCCGAGGACTCAGCCGAGCCGAACGGCCTGTCCCGGAGCGTCCAGCTCCCGCAAGCGGCGACGTACCAACTGCGGGGGACAGCCCTGTCGCAGGAGGGTGAGGCGCTCGAGCGGCTGTTCTCGACGCCGGGCGCGATCACCGCGACGGCCTCGTCCCGGGCGGTGGCGGCGCCGGAGGGGCGGCCGGACGCCGCGGTCGACCGCGACCTCGGAACCGGTTGGCAGGCGGCGCCGGACGACCCGGCGCCGAGCCTGACCCTGAAGTTGCCCGCGGCAAGGGAGGTGCGGGCCCTGCGGTTCCGGGCCGACGCGTATCTGGACGGGTCGCGGCCCGCCGACGTCGTCCTGCACTTCGACGGCGGCGCGCCACTGCCCGCCACGGTCGACGCCGCCGGGTACGTCCGGTTCGCGGCCAGGCACGCACGGACCCTGAAGATCGACTTCACGGCGACGAAGCCGCTGCAGGACGCCCGGACCAGCCCGGTCGGGGTGACCGAGGTCGAGGTGCTGGGAGCGGACGAGCTGCGGAAGGCGGTCGATCCGCAGCGTCGGGTCCCGGCGTACTGCGGGAACGGGCCGGCGGTCCGCATCGACGGCGTATCGGCGCGGACGCAGATCACCCCGACCTTGCAGGACCTGCTGCGGCGACGGCCGGTCGCGTTCAGCTTGTGCGGGCAGATGTCGGCCATCCCGCTGCGGTCCGGCCTCCACCAGGTGGAGGTGCGGCCGAACGGCGGTGTGGTGCCGATCGAGACCACCCTGGCGAAGGCGGGATTCGGGGACGTGTCCGTGACGCCGGTGCAAGGCGTGGACGTGTGGCGCCCGAACCCGGCCGAGCTGACGGTCGAGGTGCCGGATGCCGACGGGCCGTCGGTGCTGGCGGTCGCCCAGAACTACAACGAGGGCTGGGAGGCGTACGACGGCAGCGGCCAGAAGCTCACGCCGATCCGGATCGGCGGCTGGCAGCAGGGCTGGGTGCTGCCGGCTGGGCCGGAGCAGGTCGTCACGGCTCGCTTCATGCCGGACCGGACCTACCGCGCCGGGCTGCTGCTCGGACTGGTCGCTCTGCTCGGGGTCTTGGCCGTCGCCGTGTTCTTCCCGAAGCGCACGACCGGGCGCTCGACCAGGCGGTAGCTCAGAGCCGCCAGCACAACGGAGGCCAGCAGCGTCATTGGCAGTTGTACGGCGAACGGGCCGTCGATCAGCCCAAGGACGACGAACTGGTACGCCACCACGCCGTACGAAAGCGGTGCGGCGAGTCGCGCCGGCCGACCACCCAGCACGCGGACCGTCCTCGCTGTGGGTGTCAGGACCGGGAAGAGCACACAGGCGACGATCACGGTGTAGATCAGGTTCTTGAGCAGCGCCTGCGCCGGCGTGGGCGCGGAGTGGTCGTACGGCCCGGCAAGCGGGGTTGCGGTAATCAACAGGAGCGCAGCGGCGATGCCCCAGAGCGTTGCCGGGACCCTCGTCAGCGTGTCGAGCGTTGACGCACCAAGCCGACCTGTGGCGCGGGCGACCTGCCACAGCGCCATACCCATGCCGACCGCGAACCAGCCGAGGTACCCGGGCAGCCAGAGACCCGCTTCGGGGTTTCCTGTTGCCATGACGACAGCCATCCAGACCGGCCCCAGGGCGGTCAGACCGAGCAGAACGAGGAGCCGCCAGCGGACACTGCGGCGGGTGGGACGTTCGTACCCGGTCAACAGCCGCCCTAGCCCGGGCAGCAGGAGGTAGAAGGGGAGCGGCGTCAGCACGGCCCAGCGAAGGTAGGTGGACGCCGGGTCCGGGACGAGAACGATCGACAGCACCACCGCGACCAGCAGCACCGGGAGGATGCGCAGGGCCCGGCCGCGCAGGTATGGAAGGGTCAGCGGCGGCAGGGTGCCGGAGAACCAGGCGAGCACGTGCGGCCGGTAGAGCAGGAAGCCGGACAGCGCACAGAAGATCGCCCAGCCGACGTCCAGCCGGGAGACGACACCGGCGAACGGCGCCTGCGTGTGCAGCCCGACCTGCGACACGACCACTGCGAGCGCGGCGATCACCCGCAGCCCGTCCACTGCCGGGAACCGGGTCATGCGCGCTGTCCCTTGTGAGCGGTCCAGATGGCGGTGCCCGGGACGAGAGGGCCACGTTCGGGTCCCCAGCCGCCCCAGACGAGCTCGTGACCGGCAGGCCACTCCGGTTCGAGCAGGTCGTCGACGACGAAGCCGGCGCCGGTGAGCTCGCGGATCCAGTCGCCGGTGGTGCGGTGGTGCTCGGCGTAGACCGGCGTACCGGCGGCGTCGACCTCGACGTACGGCGTCCGGTCGAAGTAGGAGTGGGTGATCCGCAACCCGGCGGCCGACGGATCGTCAGGCATCGTCCAGCGGAACGGGTGCGTCACCGAGAACACCAGCAGACCTCCCGGCTTCAGGACGCGCGCCAGCTCGCGGAACGCCGTACCGACGTGGGCCACGAACGGCAGCGCGCCGAACGCCGAGCAGGCGATGTCGAAGGTCGTGTCACGGTAGGGAAGCGCGACGGCGTCGGCCGCAACCGTGCGGACCGCGGTGCCGGTGCGTACGTCGAGCTGCTGCGCGATCCGGAGTTGCTCGGTCGAGATGTCGAAGGCAACCACGTCGGCGCCCTGCCCGGCGAGCCAGCGTGAGCACTGCGCCGCGCCGCAGCCGACCTCCAGGACCCGCTTGCCGCGGACCGGTCCGAGTAGCTGGGCAGCCTCCTCGTCGACACCTTCCGGGCACCAGACGAACCGGTCGTCCCCGAGGAAGTCGCCGTGCTCGGCCAGGTACTCAGGGGCCGCCGAGTCCCAGTACGTCCGGCTGGCACGTGACGTCTGAGCTTCGGTGAGCTCTTCCCGTACCGGCCTGTTCACGCCGGACACTCTAGTGTCAGACGTATGACTGACTTCGCGGCCAGTGCCGTTCCGTTGACAGGCGGGTACGGCGGGCAGACGTTCGCGGTGAGCGCCGGCGGCGAGGACGCGGTCATCAAGTTCTACGCGAAGGACCCGGAGCGGGCCCCCGTGGACGCCGCACTGCTCGAGCTCGTACGCGGGCTGCTGCCGGTGCCGCGGGTGCTCGACCTCAAGCGCGAGGGATCGTACGAGGACCCGCCGTACCTGCTGACCGAGCGGCTGCCCGGCGTCAATCTGCAGGCGTTCCTGGACACCGCGACGGACGACCAGCGCCGTACGGCCGGAACCCAGCTGGGGGAGGTGCTGGCGCGGCTGAGCGGGATGCCGTTCCTGCAGGCCGGGATGTTCCGGGGCGGCGAACTGACCGTGGAGCCGTTCGGCCTCGGCGACCTCACGGAGTACGTCGGGGGCCTGAACCTGGAGCTGGGCGACGGGTTCGCGGCCGTCATCGACGAGGCCGAGGAGCTGCTCGCCGGCGGCGCCGACCGGGTCTGCCTCGTGCACAGCGACTTCAACCCGAAGAACCTGCTGGTCGACCCGCAGACCGCCCGGATCACCGGCCTGATCGACTGGGAGTTCGCCCACGCCGGATCGCCGTACACCGACCTCGGCAATCTGCTCCGCTTCGCCGAGGACCCCGTCCTGGCCGCGGCGGTGCTCGAACCGCTGCGGGGAATGGGCCTGGGGGAGCGGCTCGTGGAGCTCGGCCGGGCCGCGGACCTGTGGGCGCTGCTGGACCTGGCGCAGCGGGCCGCCGAGCACGAGATCGCGGCCGCCGCGCACCGCCTGGTCTCCCGGATGGCGGACACCGGCACGCTGGCCGGCGGCCGGCCTGGCCTCGGCGTCGTACATTGAGATCAGTGGCACGTCGGGCGACCTCGGCGGGCGGCCGGTCGGCACCGGGTGCCCCAGGTTGTGCTGCCTTCGTCAAGACCGGTATTCTGTCAGATGCGCTATGGGCCCGCGCGACCTCGGACGGAGCAGGCTCGTGCTCGCAGCAGTCGGTGGTGAATCTGTCGTCGTCAGGCAATCCCGCGGTTTGGTGCGATCCAAAGGACCATGCGTAACCGCACGACACCACCAGTCCACGGAGCAACCCACCACATGACGGCCAGCATCGAGGCTCCCCTCGACCCCGCAGTGCGCAATACCCCGCAGGTAGCGGTCAATGACATCGGGTCGGAGGAAGACTTCCTCGCGGCGATCGATCAGACCATCAAGTACTTCAACGACGGCGACATCGTCGAGGGCACCATCGTCAAGGTCGACCGGGACGAGGTCCTGCTCGACATCGGTTACAAGACCGAAGGCGTGATCCCCTCCCGCGAGCTGTCGATCAAGCACGACGTCGACCCGAACGAGGTCGTCAACGTCGGCGACCACGTCGAGGCCCTGGTTCTCCAGAAGGAGGACAAGGAAGGCCGCCTGATCCTGTCCAAGAAGCGCGCTCAGTACGAGAAGGCGTGGGGCACGATCGAGAAGATCAAGGAAGAGGACGGCGTCGTCACCGGCACCGTCATCGAGGTCGTCAAGGGTGGTCTCATCCTGGACATCGGCCTCCGCGGCTTCCTGCCGGCCTCGCTCGTCGAGATGCGCCGGGTCCGCGACCTCCAGCCGTATGTCGGCCAGGAGATCGAGGCCAAGATCATCGAGCTGGACAAGAACCGCAACAACGTGGTCCTGTCCCGCCGGGCGTGGCTGGAGCAGACGCAGTCCGAGGTGCGGATGAACTTCCTCACCCAGCTGCAGAAGGGCCAGATCCGCAAGGGTGTCGTCTCCTCGATCGTCAACTTCGGTGCGTTCGTGGACCTCGGCGGCGTCGACGGTCTGGTGCACGTCTCGGAGCTGTCCTGGAAGCACATCGACCACCCGACCGAGGTCGTCGAGGTCGGCCAGGAGGTCACCGTCGAGGTGCTGGACGTCGACATGGACCGCGAGCGCGTCTCGCTGTCGCTGAAGGCGACCCAGGAAGACCCGTGGCAGCAGTTCGCCCGGACCCACCAGATGGGCCAGATCGTGCCCGGCAAGGTCACCAAGCTGGTTCCGTTCGGTGCGTTCGTCCGCGTGGAGGAGGGCATCGAGGGTCTGGTGCACATCTCCGAGCTGGCCGAGCGGCACGTCGAGATCCCGGAGCAGGTCGTCCAGGTCAACGACGACGTCCTGGTCAAGATCATCGACATCGACCTGGAGCGGCGCCGGATCTCGCTGTCGCTCAAGCAGGCCAACGAGGGTGTCGACCCGGTCTCGGACGACTTCGACCCGACGCTCTACGGCATGACGGCGACGTACGACGACCAGGGCAACTACATCTACCCGGAGGGCTTCGACCCGGAGACGGGCGAGTGGCTCGAGGGCTTCGACAAGCAGCGTGAGGAGTGGGAGCGGCAGTACGCCGAAGCCCACGCGCGCTGGGAGGCCCACAAGAAGCAGATCGAGGAGTCCCGCTCGGCGGAGGTCGAGGCCGGCGAGGCGTCGTCGTACTCCTCGGCCGCTGCCCCGAAGGACGACGCTCCCGCCGAGGGCGCGCTCGCTTCCGACGAGGCGCTGCAGGCGCTCCGCGAGAAGCTGACCGGCCAGGGCTGATCCTGACCCGGTAGCCGTAGCATCCGAGACCCCCGCACCCGCCTGGGTGCGGGGGTCTCGCCTGTTCAGCCTGTGTTCAGCCGGCCAGCAGCTGGGTCAGGGTCGTGCGGTTCAGCTGGTCAGAGCCTGGCATCCCGGTCTCGTCCAGCACCTCCAGTGCGCGTCGCCACTGCCGGTGGGCCGCCGGGACGTCGCCGACGGCCTGCAGGGCGCGGCCCAGGTGCGTCAGCGCGCAGACCTCCGACCATCGGTCGTCCAGGTCCCGGCTGAGCTCCAGGGCCTCCTCGGCGATCCGGCGCGCGTCGGCGTGATCGCCGCGGCCGAGCAGCGCCGCCGAGAGGGTGTCGAGGGCGAACGCCTCCGCGCGCCGCTCGCCGGCGATCCGATTCAGCCTGACGGCCTCCCGCGCCGCAGCGGCCGCTTCGTGGTGACGGCCGGCCAGGAGGTACGTGTCGGCGACGTTCGCGTGGTTCCCGGCAACCCCGACCGTGTCGTTCAGCCGCGTGAGCACCTCGATCGCCGCCCGGTGGTGGCGGACAGCGGCCTCGCTGTCGTCCCGGCGCCGGTGCAGCCGGCCCAGGTCGGTCAGCACCGAGCCTCGGCCGTAGTCGTCGCCGAGCAACTCGAAGAGCCGCAACGCCTCGTCCAGGTGCTTGCAGGCCTGATCCAGATCCGGCCGGAACAGGTAGGCACGGCCGACGGCGTGCGTGGCCACGGCCTCGGCAGGCCCATCGCCCGTGCGTCGGGCGGCGTCGAGCGCCAGGCACTGGATCTCGAAGAGGTCGTCGAGGGCGCGCACGTACATGAAGTAGGGCCAGAGCGCATGCCCGAGCCGGTACGCCGCGCGGTCGTGCCCGTGCGCAACCGCCGTACGCATCGCGGCGACCAGACCCTGCCGTTCGGCGGCGAACCAGTCGACGGCCTGCCGCGTGGTGTCGAAGACCATCGGCTCGACACCGGCCATCGGGTGCCCGAAGTCGAGGAGCGGTTCCGACTTCTCCAGCGTCACCTTGCCGTTGCGCGCCGACTGCGCGTACCAGTCGAGCAGCCGCTCCCGGGCGGCCGTGATGTCCGCCGGGTCCTCGACCTCGCGGACGAGCCTGCCGGCGTACTCGGCGAGCAGATCGTGCAACTGGTACCTCTCGCCGGGCTGTTCGAGCAGATGCGCGCCGACGAGCCGGCCGAGGGACTGTCGGGCCTCCTCGGGCTGTACGGCGAGCAACGCGCCGACGGCCTCGACGCTCGTGTCCGGCCCCGGAAGCAGCCCCAGCACCCGGAAGGCGCGGGCCGACTGCGCTGAAAGGACGTCGTACGACCAGCTGAGGACCGCTCGCAGCGCGCCGTCGGCGTCCTCCCCGACGTCCAGCAGTGCCAGGCGGTCCGGGTGCTGTTCGAGCTCTGCGGACAGTGCGCGGACGGTGCTCTCCGGTTCCCGGGTGAGGCGCTCCGCGGCGATGGCCAGCGCCAGCGGCAGATGCCCGCAGAGCCGCGTCAGCTCAGCCAGCTCCTCCGCGTCGTGCCGGACGTCGTACGCGGTCAGGGTCTGCGTGAGGTACTCCGCTGCATCGTCCGAACTGAACGGTTCCAGCGGCACGCGCTGGGCGCCGTCCCGAGCGGCGAGCGAGCGCAGCTGGCTGCGGCTGGTGACCAGAACCAGGCCGGTCGAGCCCGGCATCAGCGGCCGTACCTGGTCGGCATTGCGGGCGTTGTCGAGCACTATCAGCACCTGACGGTCAGCCAAGACGCTGCGGAGCAGGGCCGCCCGTGCCTGTCGGCCGTGGGGAATCTGAGCGCCCGGCACGCCAAGCCCGCGCAGCAGCAGATCCAGCGCGGCGTCGGGTTCCAGTGGCCTTTCAGGGCCGTAGCCCTGCAGGTTCAGGTACAGCTGACCGTCCGGGAACCGGTCGGCTGCCCTGTGCGCCCAGTGCAGCGCCAGGGCTGTCTTGCCGACTCCGCCCGGGCCGTGCACGGCAACGATCGTCGGAGCGCTCGACGGGCGGCTCGCAGAGCTCAGACGGTCGAGCTCGGCGAGCACTGTCGCCCGGCCGGTGAAGCCGGCTGGAGCCGGTGGCAGCTGCCGAGGGGCCATCGCTGCCGGGCCGACTGCGGACGGCGACCGTGGCTGTGTCGCCGCCAGTAGTTCGGCGTACAGCGCCCGGAGTTGCGGGTCAGGATCTGTGCCTAGTTCTTCCGCCAGACGGCGGCGCAGCTGCTCGTACTGCGTCAGCGCCTCGGCCGGCCGCCCGCACTTGGCGAGAACGGTCAGCAGCCGCGACCAGAGGGATTCGCGCAGCGGATGGGCCGCGGCCAGCTCCCGCAACTCCGGGAGCGCCTGCTCGTGGTTGCCTGCGGCAAGATCGAGATCGAGCCGGCGTTCGACCGCGGACAGGTAGGTCTCGGTGAGCCTGGGGGCTTGGAGCTGGCTCAGCCACTCCGAGTCGACACCATCGAAAGGCTCGCCACGCCACAGCGCGAGCGCCTCCGTGAGCCGGTCGTGCTGCTCACGCGGGTCCCCAGCGCGGGCCGCCGCCTCGAGGAGTTGCTGGAACCGCGACGCGTCCACCTGCTCCGGAGCGATCCGCAGGGCGTAGCTGCTGCCGGCGTACTCGATGGCAGGCTCCGGCCCCAGCAGGCGGCGCAGCCGGAAAACCAGCGACTGCACGCTCGGCCGGAGGTTCTCCGGCGGATCGTCGCCCCAGACGCGGCGGCCGATGGCATCGGCGGTGACCGGCTCCGGCGCGGCCAGCGCGAGCACCGCCAGCAGGGCCCGCGGGCGGCCGGTCAGGCGCGCGACCGGCGTACCGTCCCGGATCACCTCGACCGGCCCCAGCAACCGGATCTCCACGCCGCGCTCCCTCTGTCGCCTGCAGTCCGATTGTCCGCCGCCGTGGGCTCACCAGCGCTCCGGAGGTGGGTCGGTAGGCTGCGACGGTGCTGAGAGTGGGATTGACCGGCGGGATCGGTGCCGGCAAGAGCGCCGTGTCGTCGCGGCTGGCGGCGCGCGGCGCCGTGGTGATCGACTCCGACGTGCTCGCGCGGGAGGTGGTCGCGCGCGGGACCGACGGACTGGGCGAGGTGGTCGCGGCCTTCGGCCCCGGCGTACTCACGGCCGACGGTGAGCTGGACCGGCCGGCGCTCGGGAAGCTCGTGTTCGGCGACGAGGCCGCCCGGCGCCGGCTGGAGGCGATCATCCACCCCCGGGTCCGGGCGCGGGCCGCGGAGATCGAGGCCGGGGCAGCCGCGGACGCGATCGTGGTGCACGACATCCCGCTGCTGGTCGAGACCGGGCAGGCGGGGGGCTTCGACGTGGTGCTGGTGGTCGACGTACCGGTCGAGGTCCAGGTCGAGCGGCTGACCGCGCAGCGCGGAATGGCTGACGAGGAAGCCGAACGGCGGATCGCCAGCCAGGCGTCGCGCGAGGACCGGCTCGCGGCCGCCGACGTCGTGGTCGACAACGCGGGCACGCTCGCCGACCTGGAGCGCCGCCTGGACGAGGTGTGGGCCACACTCGAACGGCGTTCAGGGCACGGTCCGGACACGAAAAGGTGACCCCTGCGCGGTAAATGATGATTCCGGGACCGGCTGTACGAGAATCTGTCCCGGTCCGGCCCGGTCGATCCGGGGCCGGGCCACCGACGGCGCGACCCGCGCCGGTCCGGACGTCCGAGGTTGGGAGGATGGCGTGGTCTGTCCGCGCTGCAGCTCTGACGTCCCCGAGGTCTCGCACTACTGCCACCACTGTGGCAACGACATGCGTACCGGGGACGCCGAGCGGAAGAACGCGTACGCCGCCAGGCCCGATGAGCCGGTGGCGTCGTTCAAACTGGTCTCGACGATCATGCCGCAGGGATCCGGCAAGCAGCCGTACACCTACAAGGTCGCGCTCGGCATCGCCCTGCTGCTGACCGTGGTGACGGCAGCGCTCGGCGCGCTGCCGGTGGCGATCATGATCGCGGCCTTCGCCATCCCGATCGTCTACATCATCTACCTGTACGACGTGAACCTCTGGGA
This sequence comes from Kribbella sp. NPDC003505, assembly GCF_040610875.1. Lineage (NCBI taxonomy): Bacteria > Bacillati > Actinomycetota > Actinomycetes > Propionibacteriales > Kribbellaceae > Kribbella > Kribbella sp. NPDC003505. The sequence goes on from NZ_JBEXNA010000002.1 coordinate 355,008, forward strand.
GGACGAGCCGATCCCGGTGGTCGCCGCGGCCTTCGTGCTGACCGGTGTCCTCGCGGCCGTCTTCACCTGGTTGTGGAAGGACAAGCTGGCGCTGTCGCTGGACACGATCGGCGCCAACAGCGCCGGGCCGTCCGGCCGCGACCTGCTGATCCTGCTCCTGCTGGTGCCGGTGGTGTCCGAGCTGATCCGTCAGATCGGCCCGCTCTACCTGGCCTCGCGGCCGCGCTACGACGACCTGATGGACGGCTTCACGTTCGGCGTGGTGGCGGGCGTCGGCTACGCGTGCTTCGAGACGCTGGTGCTGCACTGGGGCTGGATCAGCGGCGGCTTCGCCGGTCCGGGCAGCAGTGCCGGGACGTGGATCTCGATCGTGCTGCTGCACGGCTTCATCAAGCCGCTGGTGTACGGCTCGGCGACCGGTCTCGCGGGGGCGGAGTTCTCCGGCCTCGGCGAAGGGTACGACGGCTTCACGCCGCGCTGGGTGGCCGGTCTGATCCAGGCGATGGCCGTCAACGCGCTCTTCCAGGGCGGCGTCTACCTGCTCGGTTTCGTCGGCGGTCACGGCTCGACGATCGGCGCGGTCCTCGGCGTGGTCTGGGGCCTGCTGCTGCTCGGCGCGCTGATCATCAGGGTCCGGACGGTGCTCCACAAGGGTCTGCTCGAGGCGGCGCTGGAGTCGGCCGCCCGGGGCGGGTCCAACCACGCGTCCGGCGACCTGGCGTTCTGCTCGCGCTGTGAGATGCCGCTGCTCCCGCACTCCGACTTCTGCTCGGCCTGCGGCAACTCGGTGCGGTCCGTGCCGAAGTCCGCCCGCGGAGTGGCAGCACCGACCGGCGCCGGTAGGTACGAAGCGACGACTGGAGAGACGCAGGCATGAGCAACCAGCAGCCGCCGTACGGTGGTGGTGGACAGCAGCCGTACGGCCAGCAGCCTGGTCAGCCGGGCCAGCAGCCGGGGTACGGACAGCAACCTGGGTATGGGCAGCAACCGGGACAGCAGCCGGGTCAGCAGCCGGGCTACGCGCAGCAGCCGGGTCAGCAGCCCGGGTACGGCCAGCAGCCTGGTCAGCAGCCGGGGTACGGCCAGCAGTCGCCGTACCCGCAGCAGCAGACCTTCCCCGGCCAGCAGCCGCCCCAGCAGGGGTATCCCGGCCAGCAGCAGTACCAGCAGGGCTACCCGGGGCAGCAGCCGCAGTACGGCGGTGGTCAGCAGCAGTGGGGCGGCCAGTACAGCCAGCAGCCGCGGCGCGGGGGTGGCGGGAGCGGCAAGACCCTGCTGATCGCCGGCGGCGCGTTCGCGGTGGTCGCCGTCATCGGCGTGGTGCTGGCACTGGTCTTCAAGGGCGGCGACGACGACAAGGCAGGGCCGGACCCGACGCCGACGACCTCGCAACCGACCGGCGAGCCGAGTTCCGAGCCCAGTTCCGAGCCGAGCAGCGAACCGAGCACGAGCCCGAGTCCGAGCACCGAGCCGTCGAACGGCGGCGGCGACGAGGGCATCGAGGTCGCCGAGGGCGTGTACGTGAAGCCCCAGCCGGGCTACGTCCGCAAGAGCATCGACGGCTTCAGCGGCGTGTACCTGCTGAAGCAGGGCGAGGCGTATTTCATGGTGGCCAGCTGGAAGGCCGGGGCGGGTGAGAACACGGCCAGCGTGCTGCCCAAGCTGCTGACGGCCGAGACGAAGCAGCTGTCGTCGGTGCAGAAGGGCACGCCGAAGGAAACCAAGCCCGGTCCGGACGACGACACCCCGGTGAAGGTCGTCACCACCCAGAGCTTCGGCGGGGTCGCGACCACCCAGAACGGCAGCATGCCGGTGGTCGGCTTCGTCGGCGTGATCGAGCGCAACGACGGCGTGATCACGATCATCCGGGTGTACGGACGCAAGGACAAGCTGTCCTCGATCCAGAGCGACTCCACGGCGATGCTGCGGTCGGTGGTCAAGAGTCAGTGAGCGGAAAGCGCGACAAGGGCTCCCCTGGTAACCCCTGGGTGAACAAGCCCGGACCGGAGCCGGACACCGACGAGCAGGAGGAACAGCTCCCGCCGTCACCGTGGGACCTGGAGGTGCCACCGCCGCCGTCGCCATGGGGCCACGGCGGCACGTCCGGCGCCGGCCCGGGTACCGGACCGGGGGCGGGGCCCGGGCCTGGCTCCGGTCCGGCGACCCAGACGTCGTCGGCGTGGGGCGACAAGGTCGGCCCGCCGTCGCTGCGGCGGCCGCCGCCGGAGAAGAAGCGGCCCTCGTTCCCGCCACTGCTGATCCCGATCGGCGCGGGCCTGCTGGTGGTCGCACTGGTCGCGGTCGTGCTGGTGGCGCTGTCGGGCGGCGACGACAAGGCGGATCCGGGCCGGTCGCCGAGTCCGCCGCCGGCCACGCCGACCGCGGCGCAGTCGTCGTACCAGCCGCCGCCGAACGCGCTGCCGGTCGGCTTCGGGGTGTCGCTCGTCCCGGTCCAGGGCTGGGCGGTGGTCACCTGGGAGAAGAGCGGAAAGCAGGTGGCGATCTTCCCGCCGGGCACGAAGCCGGCCCCGAATGCCGCCGCACGGACGTTCTTCTGGGTGCGGCAGAAGCAGAACGTCACCGCGAACGCCTACCTGCTCGGCATCGTCGAGGGCGAGGTCGACAAGGAGATCGCGCAGCTGGGCAACGTACGGAACCTGCCGTGCCCGAAGGACGTCTTGGTGGAGTGCGTCGCGATCGACTACACCTCGAGCTACAAGACCGCCGACGGCACGGAGTCGAAGATCAAGGGGTGGGTCGAGGTGTACCGGCGCAAGGACAACGTGGTCACCGCACTGGACTTCCGGACCATGGCCGACTTCGCCCCGAAGGCCGAGGCGGACGCGGCGACGATGAAGAAGTCCGTGATCGACAGCCTGTGACGGATCCCCGGAACTACCGCGAGGAACAACTATGAGTCAGCAGTACGGTCCACCCCTGGGCCCGCCGCCGGCCCCCGCTCCCGGCGGTTGGGGCCCAGGGCCGCAGGCGCCCCAAGGCCCGCTGGGCCCCCAGGGTCCCGCCGGTGGCGGCTGGGGTCCCGGGCCGAAGCGGCCGAACCATCCGCAGCGGTCGAGCAAGACGCCGTGGATCATCATGGCCGGGGCGATCGTGGCGGTGCTGATGGTCGCGGTCGGAGTCGTGCTGCTGGTGAACGGCAAGGACAAGGACGACCAGCCCACCGCCGAGCCGTCGTCGGGTGTGGGCCGCACCATGTACACGCCCTCGCCGACGCCGACCCCGAACGACTCCAAGGGCCCGAACGACGTCGGCGTCGAGGTCGGCTGGGGGATCTGGTTCACGCCGTCAAAGGGCTGGCTGCCGGACTGGGACAAGTCCCGCAGCGGCAAGAACTACATCCTGCAGAAGTTCAACACCCGCGGGATCATCGACGGCTACTACTGGGTTCGGCAGACCGAGCTGTACGACGCGAAGGGCTTCGCGGATCACCTGGTCGACGTCGAGTCGAACGGGATGCAGGGCGTCCGGATCGGCAAGGGCACCGAGTGCAAGCCGGCCAATCCGAACATCAAGGCCTGCTACGCGGTCACCTACACCGGCGTCTGGGTCTCCAAGACCGGCAAGAAGGTCGCGATGCAGGGCTTCGTCACGGCGTACCAGGACCAGTTCGACCGCACCACCGCGACCGACGCGGCTCTCAAGACCACCGTCTACGCGCGGCGCGTGAACGAGCTCATCTACATGAACAACAGCGTCATCAAGAGCTTCTGACCTGCGCTTTCCGAGGCTGCCGGACCGGGGCGGCGGGGCGGGGACGGGAAATTGTCGGCGGGCGGCCGTACGGTGGTGGGCATGAGACAGGTCTCGGATCTCCAGCGGATGGTCGCCCCGCTGAAAGTGGTGTCGGACTTCGAGCCGGCGGGTGACCAGCCGGCGGCGATCGCGGACCTCGAGCGACGCGTCAACGCCGGCGAGCAGGACGTCGTTCTGCTCGGCGCGACCGGCACGGGCAAGACCGCGACCATCGCCTGGCTGGCCGAGCGGATCCAGCGCCCGATGCTGATCCTGCAGCCGAACAAGACCCTCGCCGCCCAGTTCGCGAACGAGCTGCGCCAGTTCTTCCCCGACAACGCCGTCGAGTACTTCGTGTCGTACTACGACTACTACCAGCCCGAGGCGTATGTCCCGCAGACGGACACCTACATCGAGAAGGACTCCTCGATCAACGAGGAGGTCGAGCGGCTGCGGCACTCGGCGACCTGGTCGCTGCTCACCCGCCGCGACGTGATCGTGGTCGCGACCGTCTCCTGCATCTACGGCCTGGGCTCCGCGGACGAGTACCTGAACCGCATGATCCACGTGAAGGTCGGCACCGAGATGGACCGCGACGGCCTGCTCCGCAAGCTGGTCGGCGTGCAGTATGCGCGCAACGACCTGGCCGGCACCCGCGGCACGTTCCGGGTCCGCGGCGACACGCTCGAGGTGTTCCCGGTCTACCAGGAGCTCGCCGTCCGGGTGGAGTTCTTCGGCGACGAGATCGAGCGGGTCATGACGCTGCACCCGATCACCGGCGAGGTGCTGTCCGAGGAGGACGAGGTCTACATCGGCGCCGCCACGCACTACGTGACCGCGCCGGAGAAGATGGAGCGCGCGATCACCTCGATCGAGGCCGAGCTCGCGGAGCGGCTGACCGAGCTCGAGCGCAACGGTCAGCTGCTGGAGGCGCAGCGGCTGCGGATGCGCACGACGTACGACATCGAGATGATGCGGCAGATCGGCACCTGCTCCGGGATCGAGAACTACTCGCGGCACACCGACGGCCGGGAGCCGGGCTCGGCGCCGCACTGCCTCCTGGACTACTTCCCGGAGGACTTCGTCCTCGTCATCGACGAGTCGCACGTGACCGTCCCGCAGATCGGCGGGATGTACGAGGGCGACATGTCGCGGAAGCGGACGCTCGTCGAGCACGGGTTCCGGCTGCCGTCGGCGATGGACAACCGGCCGCTGCGCTGGGAGGAGTTCCTGGAGCGGATCGGCCAGACCGTCTACCTGTCCGCCACCCCGGGGCAGTACGAGCAGGACAAGTCCGACGGGTTCGTCGAGCAGATCATCCGGCCGACCGGCCTGGTCGACCCCGAGGTGATCGTGAAGCCGACCAAGGGCCAGATCGACGACCTGATCCACGAGATCCGGGTCCGGGTCGAGCGCGACGAGCGCGTGCTGGTCACGACGCTGACCAAGAAGATGTCCGAGGACCTGACCGACTACCTGCTGGAGATGGGCATCCGGACCAGGTACCTGCACAGCGAGGTCGACACGCTCCGCCGGGTCGAGTTGCTGCGGGAGCTGCGGATGGGCGAGTTCGACGTGCTCGTCGGCATCAACCTGCTCCGGGAGGGCCTCGACCTGCCCGAGGTGTCGCTGGTCGCGATCCTGGACGCGGACAAGGAGGGCTTCCTGCGGTCGGGCCGGTCGCTGATCCAGACCATCGGCCGTGCCGCGCGGAACGTGTCCGGCCAGGTGTTCATGTATGCCGACAAGATCACGCCGTCGATGGAGCAGGCGATCGACGAGACCAACCGGCGGCGCGCGAAGCAGATCGCGTACAACCAGGAGAACGGCGTCGACCCGCAGCCGCTGCGGAAGAAGATCGCCGACATCACCGACATGCTGGCCCGCGAGGACGCGGACACCGCCGAGCTGCTCGGCTCCGGCCGCACCCAGTCGCGCGGCAAGGCGCCGGTCCCGGGCGGCGGGAAGAAGGCGGGGGAGAAGGCGAAGGAGCTGGCCGGCGGCCTGCCGTCGTCGGACCTGGCCGACCTGATCCAGCAGCTCACCGACCAGATGCACAACGCCGCCGCCGAGCTGCAGTTCGAGGTCGCCGCCCGGTTCCGCGACGAGATCTCCGAGCTGAAGAAGGAGCTCCGCCAGATGACGAACGCCGGCGCGAAGTAGCGCCGGCGATGCGGGTACGCCGGGGCAGGCCTCAGCTCCGGCGTACGACGGTTCGGTGCGGCGACTCGTCGACGGTCAGTGTGAAGACGTCCGGCCGGGCGTAGTGCCCGACGGAGTCGAAGTCGAAGTACCCGCGGTCGAGCTCGGCGAGGTCGAGCTCTGCGAGCAGGACACCCTCGCCGGTGCGCAACGGGCCGGCGAGGATCTCGCCCAGCGGCGAGATGATCGTGCTGCCGCCGTTGATCAGCACGGTCTGGTCGCCGGTGTGGCCGGCGTCGTTGCGGGTGAAGTACTGGTTCGCGCTGATCACGAAGCAGCGGCCCTCGAGCGCGATGTGCCGCATCGTCGCCTGCCACTGTTCGCGGTCGTCGACGGTCGGCGCGCACCACAGCTGCACGCCCTTCGCGTACATGGTCTGCCGGAACAGCGGCATGTAGTTCTCCCAGCAGATCGCGGCGCCCAGCACCCCGAAGTCCGTCCGGACCGCGGGCATCGTCGACCCGTCGCCCTGACCCCACAGGTACCGCTCGGCCGCGGTCGGCATCAGCTTGCGATGGTGAGCGACCAGCCCGGCGCGTGGATCGACGAACACCGCCGTGCAGTACAGCGTCCCGCCGTCGCGCTCGATCACCCCGGCGACGAGGTGGATGTCGAGCTCGGCCGCGAGCTCGGCCAGCCGCGCGACCTCCGGCCCGTCCAGCTCGACCGCGGCCTCCCGGTACCGGCGGAACAGCTCCCGGCCCTCCGGCGACCGCGACCCGACCGTGATGCCGAAGTCGAACCCCTTCGGATAGCCGCCGAGAAACGCCTCCGGCAACACCACCAACCGCGCTCCGTCCGCCGCCGCCTCGCGGATCGACCGCTCCGCCTTCATGAGCGTCGCGGCCGTGTCGAACAGCACGGACCCAGCCTGCACCGCGGCCACCACAACAGAACCCATGCCGAGCAGCGTAGTTCCGTCCGGCCCGTCGTCCAGCCTCCTCCGCGGGTCTAGTCTCCCGCTATGAAGCGGCTGGCCGATGGGGAGTTGCTCGGGTACTGCCTGAAGAAGCCCGGGGCGTGGCAGGACGAGCCCTGGGACGGGGACGTGGTCGCGAAGGTCGGCCCGAAGATCTTCGCGTTCCTCGGAGGGGGAAGCGTCGGGCTGAAGTGCGGGGCGAACCGCGAGGAGGCCGACGAGCTGGTGAACGCCTACCCGGACGACGTCGGCACGATGGCCTACATCGGCCGCTCCGGGTGGAACACCGTGCGGCTCGGCGGGGCGGTGCCGGACGACGAGATCCTCGAATTGGTCGACGCGTCGTACGAGACCGTGGTGGCGAAGCTGCCCAGGCGGCAACGCCCGCCGGCGGGGAATTGATCGGCGGCCAATAGATCACGGGCTGCAACTATTCCCTGACCCGCCTGTGATCATTTCGACAGGCGGACACGGCGTCCTGGATTTGGAGTCTTGGACTTCCAGCCGTCAGAATGGTCCCGGAGAAGGGGAGTATTCCTTTCGCGGCGGCATCGTCATCACGGTCAGGGTTCGTCCCCGGCCCGGTGCCTCCGGCGGCACGCCGACTCGTGGATGATCACTCGGAGTGACGCGGAAGAGACCTTCGGAGTCGGTTTGTCGTCTGAGCTCCGGAGGATTCTGTGCACGTTGCTGACTATGTCTGGTACATCACCGTCGGCCTGCTGCTGGCGTTGCTGGCGTTCGACGTCTTCGTGATCGGCCGCCGGCCGCACGAGCCGAGCACCCGCGAATCGGCCACGGCGATCGCGTTCTACATCGGCCTCGCGGTGATCTTCGGCCTCGGGGTGTGGTACTTCTCCGGCGGGCGGTACGCCGGGGAGTTCTTCGCCGGCTGGCTCACCGAGTACAGCCTGAGCGTCGACAACCTGTTCATCTTCTTGATCATCATGGCCAGGTTCGGCGTGCCGAGGAAGTACCAGCAGACCGCGTTGCTGGTCGGCATCATCCTGGCGCTGGTGTTCCGCGGTGTCTTCATCGCGGTCGGCGCCGCGGCGATCAACCAGTTCTCGTGGATCTTCTACCTGTTCGGCGCGTTCCTGGTCTATACGGCGATCCACCTCGCCAAGCAGGGCGAGAACGATGACGACGACTACAAGGAGAACGCGGTCATCCGGTTCGCGAAGCGCCGGCTGAACGCGACCGACGAGTACAACGGCGTCAAGCTGACCGTGAAGAAGAACGGCAAGCGGCTCGTCACCCCGATGGCGATCGTGATCATCGCGCTCGGTACCACCGACCTGCTGTTCGCGCTCGACTCGATCCCGGCGATCTACGGCCTGACCCAGGAGCCGTTCCTGGTCTTCACCGCGAACGTCTTCGCGCTGATGGGCCTGCGGCAGCTGTACTTCCTGCTCGGTGACCTGCTCCGCCGCCTCGTGTACCTGTCACTCGGCCTGTCGGTGGTGCTCGCGTTCATCGGCGTGAAGCTGGTGCTGCACGCGATGCACGTCAACGAGCTGCCGTTCATCAACGGCGGTCACCACATCGAGTGGGCGCCGGAGATCCCGATCTGGGTCTCGCTGGGCTTCATCATCATCACGCTCGGCATCACGACGATCGCCAGCCTGCACAAGTCCCGCACGCTGCAGTCGTCGGACGAGCCGACCGCCGCGGAGAGCGTCACCGGGACGAGCGAGGCGGGGGCTGCCGAGGCGAACGGGCAGACCCGGTCGGTCGACCAGGGCGAGCGGCCCCAGGACGCCGCCCGGGACGAACAGGCCGACGAGCCGGCACCGGAGCTGCACCACAAGAACTCCTGACACCAAGTGAATCGCCCCGGACCTCGTCGGCGGTCCGGGGCGATCTGCTGTGTGCTCAGAAGCGCGCGGCAGTGACCAGCGTGGCGCGGCGGTCGTCGGAGAGCGCCTCGTTCTCCAGGCGCTTGCCGGTCTCGGACGCGTGCAGCATCCCGGCCGCGGACACGAACCCGACGTGGTGCACCCGCTTCCCGTCCCGCGCGAAGAAGTAGAGGTCACCCGGTCGCGCCTCGTCGATCGGGATGTTCGGCAGCGTGTCCGCCTGGTCGTGGGCGTCGCGCGGCGTCCGCAGACCGAGCACCCGGCTGACCGTGTGGATCAGCCCGGAGCAGTCCAGCCCGTGCGCCGACGTACCGCCCCAGAGGTACTCCAGTCCGAGGAACTGCTCGCCGAGCCGCAGCCGGTCGTCGGCCGTGGACGGCTCGGACACGGACCGCAGGGCAGCGTCCGCCAGCCAGCCGGACCCGCCGTCGGGCGTCGCCACCCGCGTGTGCCCGTCGGCGTGCTCGTCGGAGGCGAGCACCGTGCCGAACGACAGCTCGGCGATCGGGCGGCCGCCGGGCCCGGCGAGCAGCGACGCCGCCGGTACGGCGATCGCGACCGGGTCGTTGGCACTCTGCGGCAGTTCGCCGAGGTGGCTCGACGGAACCCAGCCCGGGTACCCGAGCTCGTCCCCGGACGACGGCTGCCAGGGCGCGAGGATCTCGGACCAGCCGTTGCGCTCCGAGCGCACCAGGACGGGCTCGGCGAACAGCAGCTGGGTCAGGGTCCGGCCGTGCAGGCCGAGCCGGGTCTCGGTGTCCATCGACAGCGCCCAGGCGGCGACGTCGGGTTGTGCGGCGGTTGCCGGGGCGTCGATGTCGCGTGGCGCGTCCGGCGAGGTCCAGACCGTGCTGACCGGAACCTTGGTGGCGGCTAACTTCATGCGGTCAAGCCTGTCACGCCGAGTCCCGGAGCCGACGGCAGGTGGATCAGCGAGCCGTCGTACCGGATCCCGCCGATCACCGGCGGTTCGCGCAGCCACCAGGCCGCGTCCAGGTCGTTGACCGCCGACGTCGGGTACGCCGACACCAGCGCGGCCGCCGCGCCGACGCCGACGTGGCTCTCCATCATGCAGCCGACGATCGCGCCGAGCCCGTGCTCGCGGGCGAGCTCGAGGAGGGTCCGCGCCGGCGCCAGCCCGCCGCACTTCGCGAGCTTGACGTTCACCAAGTCGGCCGCGCCGCGGCGGATCACGGCGACCAGGTCGCGGACGCCGTACACGGACTCGTCGGCGAGGATCGGCGTACTGACCCGGTCGGTCACCCAGGCCATGCCGTCGAGGTCGGCCGCGGCGACCGGCTGCTCGACGAGCTCGATCGCGCAGCCGGCATCCTCCAGCGCCCGGATCACGGTGACCGCGTCGCGCCGCGTCCAGCCCTGGTTCGCGTCGAGCCGCAGCCGCGGCTGCGGGCCGATCGCCGAGCGGACCCGCCGGACGCGGTCGATGTCGCCGGCCGCGTCGGTGCCGACCTTGATCTTCAGAACGTCGAACCCGTCCGCGACGCGCGCCTTCCCGGCGTCGGCCAAGGCGTCCGCGTCGCCGACCGACAACGTCACGTCGGTCCGGACGACGTCGGTCGTCGACCCGAGGAACCCGTGCAGCGTCTGCCCGCGTCGCCGGGCCGCGAGGTCGTGCAGCGCGACGTCGACGGCGTCCTTCGCTCCGAGGTTGCCGACCGCGGCACCCTGCACGCGACGCAGCGCCTCGGTGAGGTCGTCGGGGCCGAGGCCGCCGAGCGCGGTGCTGATCGGGCCCTCGATACAGGCTTGGGAGCCGGCGAGCGAGTCGCCGGTCACCTTCCAGACCTGGGGCGCCTCGCCCCAGCCGCTGAGCTCGCCGTCGCTGATCTCGACCAGCAGCGACTCGACGTGGGTGGCCGTCCGTAGGGCGGTGACGAACGGCGTGTGCAGTGGCGCCGAGACCAGGTGGGTGGTGATCCTCACCGCGCTGCCTCCAGGTCGTGCCGGTGGTTCCAGGCCTCGAGCGCGATCGAGGCGATCAGCTTCTGCGCTTCGCTGTCGGGCAGCTCCGACGTCGTACAGACGACCAGCACGAACGGGTCGGCGTCCGCGGGGCGGACGATGCCGCCGTCGTGCCGGATCCGGGTGTCCCAGCCGTTCTTGTGCTCGACGCGGGTGCCTTTCGGCAGCAGCGCGGGGATCTCGCCGTTCCACTGGTTGCCGGCCAGCAGCTCGCGCAGATAGTCGGCGGACTCGCCCTGCTGGTTGCCTACCGCAACGAGCACGCCGGCCATCCCGGCCGGGCTCATCAGGTTGCTGATCCCGGCCCGCGCGGCGGGAACGTCGTCGATACCGCGCTGGATCCTGGACTCGGGTGCAGGCGAGCCGGGCAGTGTCGCCGCGGCCAGCTCGGCGTGGGCGGCGGCGATGCCGACCTGTTCGAGCACGAGGTCGGTCGCGAGGTTGCTGGACCGGGTGATCATCTCGGCCGCCAGCCAGTCGAGCGGCACCTTCTTGCCGAGCTCCTCCCAGGTCTTCGGCGCCTCGTCCTCGTCCGGGTTCACCCCGAACCGGCCGCCGGCCGCGGACGCGAAGTCGTTGTGCACGGCCACCGGCTGGGAGAGCGACAGCTCACCGGCGTCGACCTTGCGCAGCATCGCCATCGCCACCGGCAGCTTCATCGTGCTCGCGGAGTAGTGCGCCCGCTCCGCCTCGTGCACGAACACCGGTGTACCGTCCAGCCGGCCGAGCCAGACCCCGAACTCCCCGCTCCCGTCGACCTGCCGGAGCAGCTCCGCGATTCCCATGCCGCTCACCCAATCACAACCAAGGACCGCGCATGTCACGGACAACCCGGCTGTGTGCCGTGGCAGACTGCCGAGGGTGTCGCGGGCTTTGGGTGTTGTGCTGGGGTTTGCTGCTGATCGGGTGCTTGGGGATCCTCGGCGGTATCACCCGGTTGCTGGGTTTGGCCGGACTGCCGGTTGGCTGGAGCAGCAGATGTACCGCGACTCCCGGCGCCGGGGGGCCGGGTACACGGCCGTGCTGGTCGGTGCGACCGCGGCGCTGGGGGTTGCGGTTGAGCACGCCTGCCGTCGGCATTCGGTGCTTCATACCGCGGTTACGGCCGCTGCCACCTGGGCTGTGCTGGGCGCTCGCAGTCTGGAGCGTGAGGCCGAGGCGATGGCCGAGCTGCTGGAGGAGAAGGACATTCCAGGTGCGCGGGATCGCCTCAGCCACCTGTGTGCGCGCGACGCGACCGACCTGGAGGCCGACGACTTGGCCCGCGCGACGGTGGAGTCGGTCGCGGAGAACACCTCCGACGCTTGCGTGGCGCCGCTGCTGTGGGGCGGGTTGCTGGGGGTACCCGGTCTGCTCGGGTATCGGGCTGTGAACACGTTGGACGCGATGGTCGGGTATCGCTCACCCAGGTACGAGGACTTCGGCTGGGCGTCGGCGCGGCTGGATGACCTCGTCAACCTGTTGCCGGCGCGGGTCTGCGCGCTGCTGACCGGGCTCGCATCCGGCCGCCCCCGCGAAACCGTCGCCGTGTGGCGCCGGGACGCGCCGAAGCATCCGAGCCCGAACGCCGGGCCGGTCGAGGCCGCGTTCGCCGGAGCGCTCGGTCTCACGCTGGGCGGTACGAACAGCTACGGCAGCTACCAGGAGGATCGCGGCACACTGGGTGACGGCCCGGCGCCGACGGTCGCCGACGTGCGCCGTACGGCGGAACTCGCGCGGCGGGTCGGGATCGCCGCCGTGGGGGTGGCGGCCGTCCTCGGGAAGGGGAAGCGATGGATCTGAGCCGCCGGCCGGTGCGGATCGCGTTGATCCGGCACGGCGAGTCCGAGGCGAACCTGGACAAGACGGTCTACGAGCGGACCCCCGACCATGCGGTCCCGTTGACCCCGGTTGGCCATGAACAGGCCGCCAAAGCGGGGCGGGAGCTGCGGGAGCTGTTCGAGAACGAGCCGGTCCGCGTGTACGTCTCGCCGTACCTGCGCGCCCGGCAGACGCTGGACTCGCTCGGGCTGGACGACCTGATCGAGCTGCCGCGGGAGGAGCCGCGGCTGCGGGAGCAGGACTGGGCGAACCTGCAGGACACCGAGGACATCGAGCGGCAGGAGAAGCTCCGCGACTCGTTCGGGCACTTCTTCTACCGGTTCACCCACGGTGAGTCGGGGTCGGACGTGTACGACCGGGTGTCGACGTTCCTGGAGACCATGCACCGCGACTTCGAGAGCTCGGACGCCCCGCGCAACGTGCTGCTGGTCTCGCACGGCCTGACCATGCGGCTGTTCTGCATGCGGTGGTTCCATTGGTCCGTGCGGTTCTTCGAGTCGCTGCGGAACCCGGGGAACGCCGAAACACGCGTCCTGCTGCGGCAGCCCGATTTCCGGTACAAGCTGGACCGGCCGTTCGAACAGTGGACCACCTACGAACCGACGGAACGGGAGCGATCGGCATGGTTGTAGCGCAGACGCGGGACACGGTTCTCGAGCTGCTGGCGAGCCTCACGCCGGCTCAGCTCGACAAGATCCGCGCACCCTTCGACACCCCGGACCACCAGCAGTGGACGTACCTGCCGGGACCTGTGCCGGGCCTTGCCCTGACCGAGCTGACGCCGGCGCAGCAGAAGCTCGTGGAGCGGCTGGTCGCGACCGGGTGCAGCGAGCGCGGTACGGCCGACGTCTGGGCGGTTCTGGACGCCGAGGTCATCGTCCGCGGCCTGCCGGACCTGCCGCCGTCGGGGGAATGGGAAGGGGCGACGGTCGCCGACCGGTACTTCCTGCGCGTGCTCGGTGACCCGAACGGCACCGACCCGTGGGCCTGGCGGCTGAACGGGCACCACCTGGCACTGCACGTCACGCTCGTCGACGGAGCGGTCGCGTTCACACCGCAGTTCCTCGGCTCGAACCCGGCCGAGGTCCTCACCGGACCGCAGGCCGGGCGGCGGTTCCTGGCCGCGGAGCAGGACCTGGGCTTCCAGCTGCTGCACGCGCTGGAGCCGGGGCAGCTGGACGTCGCGCTGGTCTCACCGGACGCGCCCGACGACATCCTGACCCGCCACGACCCGGTGGCCGACCCGTCACTCCTGCACCGGGGCCTCGCGTACGGCGACATGACCGAGGATCAGCGCCAGCTCCTCAGCCTCCTGATCGGGCAGTACGTCGGCCGCGCCGCCGGGCCGATCGGGCTGCAGACCTGGCAGGACATCACCCAGCACGGCATCGAGCGCCTGACGTTCGCCTGGGCCGGCGAAACCCAGCCCGGCTCCGGCCACCGCCACTACTACTCGATCGCCGGCCCGACGTTCCTCGCCGAGTACGACAACACCCAGGACAACGCCAACCACATCCACTCCGTCTGGCGTGACTTCCGCAACGACTGGGGCACCGACCTCCTGGCCGCCCACTACGCGATGCACAGATAGAGCTCACCAAAGCCGGCGCTGACCTTCGGCGAGACCGAACTCCTCGAGTTCAACGTCGCGCCGAAGGCGCCGCCGACGGTACGGCGCGACGATGCTCAACACGATCCCGTCCCGGTGCTCGGCCTCCACCTGAATGCCGTCGGGCCACCCATCGCCGCCGAGCCGCACATCCGCGACCACCGCAGCCGCCACCAGATCGTCCCGCCTCGCCCGCAGACTGTCCCAGAGCAAGTCGATCGTCCGGCGTGCGTCGGCCTTCTCGCCGAGCATCTCGATCGAGATCGGCTCACCGTCTGCCGCGCTGACGGCGAACGGCAGAAAGCCGCCGCGCTTGACCAGGTGCTCCACCGCCAGTCGGACGGCGGTGTCGAACAGGTCGTCGAGCGTTTGCTGTGCCTCGGCAGAGGCAGTGTTACGCCAGGAGGTCATCGGTGGCCGCTTTCGCGAGGTGATCTGGACCGCATCCTCTCAGACCCACAGACCGAGCTGGGTCGGATAGAGTCGCGGCGTCATTCGACGGCATCTGCAGGAACCCGGTGTGAGTCCGGGACGGTCCCGCCACTGTGACCCCGCGTTCTGGGGGGAGTCAGGAACTGCCGCCGTCGTACCTCCGGTCGGGACGTGGACATCCCGGGAAGGACTGTGCTCGTGGCTGCGAATCTTCTGCTGCTTTCGACCGCTGACACCGATCTGCTGGCCGCAGCTGAGGCGGGTGCCGGCTGGAAGGTCGCCAACCCGGCCAGGCTGGGGCTCACCGAACTGGGTCCGCTGCTCGGCGCCGCTGATGTGGTTGTGGTGCGGCTGCTGGGCGGGCGGCGGGCGTGGGAGGACGGGCTCGACGCGGTGCTCGCCTCGGGGAAGCCCACGGTGGTGGTCAGCGGTGAGGCCGCGCCGGACGCGGAGCTGATGTCGCTGTCGACTGTGCCGGCCGGTGCGGTCACCGAGGCGCTGGCCTACCTTCGCGAGGGCGGCGCGGACAACCTCCGCAACCTGGCCGGCTTCCTGCGGGACACGCTGCTGCTGACCGGCGACGAGTTCGAGCCGCCGCGCGCGCTTCCGGCGTACGGCGTCCGGGGGACGTACGTCGAGGACGACCGCCCGGTCGTCGGCATCGTGTACTACCGGGCGCACGAGATCTCCGGGAACACCGCCTTCGTCGATGCGCTCGCGGCCGCGGTCGACGAGGCCGGCGCCCAGCCGCTGCCCGTGTACTGCGGGACGCTGCGCGGGCTCGACCCGACGTCGCCCGACAACGCCGGGTTGTTCGCGTTGCTGCGCAAGTGCGACGTCCTCGTGACGACGCTGCTCGCGGCCGGCGGATCCGCCGCGGCGAACGCGAGCGCGGGTGGTGCGGACGACGCGTGGGACGCCGGCGCGCTGGCGTCGCTCGACATCCCGTTGCTCCAGGGCCTCGCGCTGACCTCGACCCGCGAGCAGTGGGTGGACAGCGACGCGGCCGTCAGCCCGCTGGACGCGGCGACGCAGGTGGCGATCCCGGAGTTCGACGGGCGGTTGATCACGATCCCGTTCTCGTTCAAGTCGTACGACGCCGACGGGCTGGCCCGGTACGCGCCGGACCCGGAGCGGTGCGCGCGGCTGGCCGGGATCGCGGTCGCGCACGCCCGGCTGCGGCACGTTCCGGCGGCCGAGAAGCGGATCGCGCTGGTGCTGTCGTCGTACCCGACCAAGCACGCCCGGATCGGGAACGCGGTCGGTCTGGACACGCCGGCGTCGGCGGTCGTGCTGCTGGGCCGGCTGCAGGAGGCCGGGTACGACCTGGGCGACCTCGACGTCAGCCAACTGGAGGGCGACGGCCTGATCCACCAGTTGATCGCCGCCGGCGGTCACGACGTCGACTGGCTGACCGACGAGCAGCTGGCCAACGCGGTCGCCAAGGTTCCGCTGTCCACCTATGCCCGCTGGTTCGGGCGGATCCCGGAGTCGTTGCGGACGGCAATGACCGAGGCGTGGGGCGAGGCGCCGGGGGAGTTGTACGTCGACACGTCCGGCGACGAGCCGGCGATCGCGCTGGCGGCGTTGCGGTTCGGGAACGTCGTGCTGATGATCCAGCCGCCGCGCGGCTTCGGCGAGAACCCGGTGGCGATCTACCACGACCCGGACATGGCGCCGTCGCACCACTACCTCGCGGCGTACCGCTGGCTGGAGGCATCACCCGGCGACGGCGGTTTCGGTGCGCAGGCCGTCGTCCATCTGGGCAAGCACGGCACGCTGGAATGGCTGCCGGGCAAGGGCATCGGGATGGCGGCCGACTGCGCGCCGGACGCCGTGCTCGGGAACCTGCCGATGATCTACCCGTTCATCGTCAACGACCCCGGCGAGGGCACGCAGGCGAAGCGGCGGGCGCACGCGACGGTCGTCGACCACCTGGTGCCGCCGATGGCGCGGGCCGAGACGTACGGCGACATGGCGAAGCTGGAGTACCTGCTCGACGAGTACGCGACGGTGCAGGCGCTCGACCCGGAGAAGGTGCCGACGCTGCGGGCGCAGATCTGGACGCTGATCCAGGCGGCGCAGCTGCACCACGACCTGCACACCGCGGAGAAGCCGGAGGACGACGACTTCGACGAGTTCGTCCTGCATCTGGACGGGTATCTGTGCGAGATCAAGGACGTGCAGATCCGCGACGGGCTGCATGTGCTGGGTGGTGCGCCGGTGGGTGAGGCGCGGGTCAACCTGGTGCTCGCCGTACTGCGGGCTCGGCAGCTGTGGGGCGGGTCGTACTCGATTCCTGGGCTGCGGGCTGCTCTGGGGACGGCGTTCGGGGTGGACGAGGCCGAGTTGCTGGCCAACCCGGGGCCGGCGGCCGACCTGACCGATCTGGCCACCCTCGCGGACCTGCCGGCGGTGACCGGGGCCGACGGCGTCGACATCCTGGAGGCTGTGGCCCGGAAGCTGGTACTCGGGATGGAGACATTGAGCTGGGACGCGACGAAGGTTCCGGTGGTGGTCGCCGAGGTGCTGGCCCGGGACTGTCCCGAGGTCGAGGCGTCGCTGACCTTTGCGGCGACCGAAGTTGTGCCGCGGCTCGCTCGGACGCCGGACGAGCTGGGGAACGTGCTGCGGGCTTTGGACGGGCGGTTCGTGGAGGCCGGTCCTTCGGGGTCGCCCACTCGCGGGCTCGTCAACGTGCTGCCGACCGGACGCAACTTCTACGCGGTGGACCCGAAGGCGATCCCGAGCCGGAACGCCTGGGACGTCGGAGTCGCGCTCGCCGACTCGCTGCTGGCGCGACACCGGGCCGAGACCGGGGAATGGCCGCGGTCCGTGGGCCTCACCGTCTGGGGTACGTCGGCGATGCGCACGCAGGGCGACGACCTCGCCGAGGTGCTCTGGCTGCTCGGCTGCCGGCCGGTCTGGGACGACGCCTCCCGCCGCGTCACGAGTTTCGAGGTGGTCGGCCCGGAGGAGCTCGGCCGCCCGCGGATCGACGTGACGATCCGGATCTCCGGCTTCTTCCGGGACGCCTTCCCGCATGTCGTCGCGCTGCTCGACGAGGCGGTCCGTACGGTCGCCGCCCTCGACGAGTCGCCGGCGGACAACTTCCTCAAGGCGCACGTGGACACCGACGTTGCGGCCGGCAACGACGTACGGCAGGCGACGGCCCGCGTGTTCGGCTCCAAGCCCGGGTCGTACGGCGCCGGCCTGCTCCCGCTCGTCGACGCCCGGAACTGGCGCACCGACGCCGAGCTGGCCGAGGTGTACGCGGTGTGGGGCGGGTACGCGTACGGCAAGGACCTGGACGGCGCCGAGGCCCGCGGCTCGATGGAGCGCGCCTACGCCCGGATCCAGGTGGCGGCGAAGAACGCGGACACCCGCGAGCACGACATCATGGACTCCGACGACTACTTCCAGTACCACGGCGGCATGATCGCGATGGTCCGGCACCTCACCGGCGCCAACCCGAAGGCGTACGTCGGCGACTCCGCGGTCCCCGCACAGGTGAAGACCCGGACGCTCGAGGAGGAGGCCAAGCGGGTCTTCCGGGCCCGCGTGGTGAACCCGCGGTGGATGGCCGCGATGCGGCGGCACGGGTACAAGGGCGCGTTCGAGATGGCCGCGACGGTCGACTACCTGTTCGGGTACGACGCGACCGCGGGTGTGGTCGACGACTGGATGTACGAGTCGCTGACCACGCAGTACGTCGCCGATGCGGAGATGGCCGAGTTCTTCCGGACGTCGAACCCGTGGGCGCGGCACGGCATCGCGGAGCGCCTTCTCGAGGCCGCCCAGCGCGGTCTGTGGGCGGAGCCGTCGGCGGAGGCGCTCGAGACGCTACGCAACGCAGTCCTTGAGACGGAAGGTGACATCGAGGACCGCGCCTGATTGGGTAGAGACATGCCGCGAGTCCTGATCACGAACGACGACGGTTACCGCGCACCAGGCATCCGGGCGCTCGCGCCGGCGATCGCCGAGCTCGGGTACGACGTACTCGTGGTGGCCCCGATGCTCGACGAGAGCGGCGTCGGATCGGCCCGCGCCGGGATGGTCGGGCGGCCGGTCCGGACCGCTTCCGACGTGGACGACGGCGTCACGTTCATCGGCATCGAGGGCACCCCGGCGCAGGCGGTGACGATGGCGCAGGCCGGTTCGTTCGGGCCGGTGCCGGACCTGGTGCTGTCGGGTATCAACCGCGGGCTGAACATCGGCGTGTCGATCTTCCACTCGGGCACCGTCGCGGCGGCGCTGACCGCGGCCGAGACCGGTACGTCGGCGGTCGCCGTCAGCATCGACTCCGAGGACCCGGCGCACTGGCCGACCGCGGCGACGATCGCCGGTGAGGCGCTCGGCTGGATCGCGGACGAGCCGGGCGGGACGGTGCTGACGATCAACGTCCCGGACCGCCCGCTGGAACAGTTGGCCGGTGTCCGGCACGCGTCGCTCGCCGTGCCCCGGCGTACCCGGCTGGTCGGTGCGACGGCTCCGACGGGCGAGCCGATGATCGTCGTCGAGCGCACCCAGGCCACCCCGGTCCCGGGCACCGACGAGGCCTTCCTCGCCGAGGGTTTCGTCACCGTCACGCCGATCGTCGGCATCCGCGAGGTCAGGGACGACGCAGCCGCGACAGCACTCGCCAAACGCCTGACACGCTGACGCCCGCGTTGATCATGGCCACACGGTACGTGGTGAGGGCCACGTGGCCGGGGTGCGTTGCGCGGCGGGCAGGTGTGCCATGATCGGGCCGACGAGTGTGGAGGAACACCGGTGACCAGCGTGCTGGGAGTCCGGGGCGGTCCCGCCACTGTGACCAGGGTCCGATCCCTGGAAGCCAGGACATCCGCGGTCGTCCGCCGGCCTGCAGTCACCCGAGCCGGCGTACCAGTGCCGTAGCGGGCGTGGACACCCGCTCGACGAAAGGGATCCACCGCCGATGCGGTCCGTGCGCTCGACCAGCTTCCCGTTCACCGCGATCGTCGGGATGGACGATCTCCAGCTCGCGCTGATCCTGGCGGCGATCTCGCCGGCCATCGGCGGGGTGCTGATCCGGGGCGAGAAGGGGACGGCGAAGTCGACCGCCGTCCGCGCCCTGACCGAGGTCCTGCCGCCCGTGGACGTGGTCGCCGGCTGCCGGTTCTCGTGCGATCCCGACCACCCGGATCCCGCCTGCCCGGACGGTCCGCACACTGGGGAGCGGTCCGTGCGGGCAGCGCGGCTGGTCGAGTTGCCGGTCGGCGCGACCGAGGACCGGGTGCTGGGCTCGCTGCACCTGGAGAAGGCGCTGGCCGAGGGCGTCACGGCGTACGAGCCCGGGGTGCTCGCCGCGGCGCATCGCGGGCTGCTGTACGTCGACGAGGTCAACCTGCTCCACGATCACCTGGTCGACGTCCTCCTGGACGCCGCCGCGATGGGGCGGGCGACGGTCGAGCGCGACGGCGTCTCGGTCACGCACCCGGCGCGGTTCGTGCTCGTCGGCACGATGAACCCGGAGGAGGGCGAGCTGCGGCCGCAGCTCCTGGACCGGTTCGGGCTGACCGTCGACGTGGTCGCCAGCCGGGATCCCGCCGTCCGCGTGGAGGTGATGCGCGCGCGGCTCACCTACGAGGCGGACCCGGAGACCTTCGCGGCCCGGCACGACGGCCCGCAGCGGGAGCTGGCCGAGCGGATCGTGAAGGCGCGCGACCTGCTCCCCGAGGTGATCCTGACCGACTCCGCGCTCCGCCAGATCGCCGAGATCTGCGCGTCGTTCGACGTCGACGGGATGCGCGCCGACCTGGTCACCGCCCGCACCGCCGTCGCGCACGCCGCGTGGTCGGGCCGCACGGTCGTCGAGGTCGACGACGTCCGCGCCGCCGCCAAACTCGCGCTGCCGCACCGCCGCCGCCGGAACCCCTTCGACGCCCCGGGCCTCGACGACCAGCAGCTGGAAGAGGCGATCAACAACAGCACCCCGCCGGAAGACCCCGACGACGACCCGCCCACCCCGGACGGCCCTGGCACTGGCGGACCGGGCACGGAAGGTTCCGGCGAAGGGCAGGACAGCGCGGACCAGGCCGATTCGACGGCCTCTGCAACTCCGGGCAAATCCGCCGAGCAACCCGGTGAGGTCGTCGGAAGCTCCGAGCCGTACAAGGCCCGCCTGCTGAGCGTGCAGAGCGCCGGCACCGGGGTCGCCGGCCGGCGAGGACGGGCGATCACCGAGGTGGGTCGTGTGGTGGGGGACCGCGCCCGGGTAGGCCGCGAAGCTGGACGGCCGCACGTGTTGGGGACCGTGCGCGCCGCGGCGCCGCACCAGAAGGTTCGCGGGCGGAGCGGTCCCGGGCTGATGATCCGCGCGGCCGACGTACGGCTGGCGGTGCGCGAAGGGCGTGAGGGCAACCTCGTCCTGTTCTGCGTCGACGCCTCCGGCTCGATGGGGACGAAGAAGCGGATGGCCGAGGTGAAGACCGCGATCGTCTCGCTGCTCCTCGACGCCTACCAGCGCCGCGACACCGTCGGCCTGGTCACGTTCGCCGGCGCCGCGGCGACGGTCGCGCTCCCGCCGACGGGCAGTGTCGAAACCGCCGTACGACGGCTCGAGTCGCTCCCGACCGGCGGCCGCACACCGCTCGCCGAAGGATTGGTGCAGGCGGCCGAGGTGCTGCGGATCGCCGCGATCCGGGACCCGCGCCGCCGTCCGCTCCTGGTGCTCATCACCGACGGCCGCGCCACCCACGGCGACAACGCGTTCGCCCGTGCCCGCCAGTCCGCCGGCTGGCTCGCGGACCGCGGCGTCGCGACCGTGGTGGTCGACTGCGAGCCGCACCGCGGCGTCCGCCTCGGACTTGCCGCCGAGCTCGCCTCGGACCTTCGAGCCGAGTACCTCGACCTCGGCGACGTTGCCGCCGGCAACCTCGTCCGTGCGGTCGCAGAACGGGTAGCAGTACGGAAGGTGGCCTGATATGCCGAAGGGGCAACCGGTCGCCGTACCGGACGACGGCCTGACCACCCGGCAGCGCCGCAACCGGCCGCTGCTGATGGTGCACACCGGCGAGATGAAGGGGAAGTCGACGGCGGCGTTCGGGATGGCGCTGCGGGCCTGGAACCAGGGCTGGAACATCGGGGTCTTCCAGTTCGTGAAGAGCGCGAAGTGGAAGGTCGGCGAGGAGAGCGCGTTCAAGGCGCTCGGCCGGCTGCACGCCGCGACCGGTGAGGGCGGGCCGGTCGAGTGGCACAAGATGGGCGAGGGCTGGAGCTGGTCGCGCAAGGCCGGCACCGAGGAGGACCACGCCGCCGACGCGCTCGAGGGCTGGCGCGAGATCCAGCGCCGGCTGGCCGCGGAGGCCCACGACCTGTACGTGCTCGACGAGTTCACGTATCCGATGAAGTGGGGCTGGGTCGACGTCGACGAGGTCGTCGACACGCTGGTCAACCGGCCGGGCCACCAGTACGTCGTGATCACCGGCCGCGACGCCGCCCCGAAGCTGCTCGAGGCCGCCGACCTGGCCACCCGGATGACCAAGCTCAAGCACCCGATGGACGCCGGGCAGAAGGGCCAGAAGGGCATCGAGTGGTGATCCCGCGCGTGGTCGTGGCAGCACCGTCGTCCGGCGCCGGGAAGACGACCGTGGCTGTCGGGCTGATGGCGGCGCTGCGCCGGGCCGGTCACGTCGTCGCAGGCTTCAAGGTCGGGCCCGACTACATCGATCCCGGCTTCCACGCCGTCGCGACCGGACGGCCGGGACGCAACCTCGACCCGATGCTGTCGGGGGAGGAGCGGGTCGGACCGCTCTTCGCGCACGGTGCGGCCGGCGCCGACGTCGCGGTCGTCGAAGGCGTGATGGGTCTGTACGACGGCGCGCTCGGCACCGAGGGCTTCTCGTCGACCGCACACGTCGCGAAGTTGCTGAAGGCGCCGGTCGTGCTGGTGGTGGACGCGTCTGCGGCCGGTCGCAGCGTCGGGGCCGTCGTCCAGGGATTCGTCGCCTTCGACACCGAGGTGCGGATCGTCGGGGTGATCCTGAACAAGGTCGGCACGGACCGGCACGAGGCCGAGGTCCGGGCGGGCGTCGCGCCGACCGGCGTACCGGTGCTCGGGGTGCTGCGGCGTGACACGCGGCTCACGGTTCCGAGTCGTCATCTCGGCCTCGTCCCCGCCGACGAGCAACGCGAACAGGCCGACCGGGCCGTCGACGCCGCGGCCGAGCTGGTGCGTGACGGCGTCGACCTCGAGGCGTTCGTCGCCGCCGCGAAGGGCGCGACCGAGTACGACGCGACGCCCTGGAACCCAGCGGCCGAGGTCGTCTCTCCGGACGGCGCCCGGCCGGTGGTCGCGGTGGCGGGTGGGCCCGTCTTCTCGTTCCGCTACACCGAGACGACCGAGCTACTCACGGCGGCCGGCGCCGATGTCGTGACCTTCGACCCGCTCATCGATACGTTGCCGGAGGCAACCGCCGCGCTCTACCTGGGCGGCGGATTCCCGGAGCTGCACGCCGAGGCGCTCGCCGCCAACACCGAGCTCCGCCGCCAGGTCGCCACCGAGGTCGCGGGCGGACTGCCCGTGATCGCCGAATGCGCCGGCCTGTTGTACCTGTGCCGCGAGCTCGACGGTCACGCCATGACCGGCGTACTCCCGGCGACCGGCCGCATGACCGGCCGCCTCACGCTCGGCTACCGTACGGCGGTCGCGGCCGGCACCACTCGGTTCTTCGACGAAGGACGCCGGGTGCGGGGGCACGAGTTTCACCGCACCACGCTCGACCTCGACACCGACGTGCGCCCCGCCTGGCATCTCCCCGGCAGTGTGGAAGGAATCACTCTCCCGCACGTCCACGCGTCGTACCTGCATCTGCACTGGACCGCCACCCCGGACGTCGCCTCCCGCCTCGTCGCCGCCGCGCGCGAGCGAGTGCGGTGAGCCTGGTCCTCGGCGTCGGCCTTCGCGCCGGTACGCCGTACGCGGAACTGCAGGACCTTGTCGCCACCGTCCTGCGCGACCGGTCGGATGCGGTCCGGCTGGTCGTCACCGTCGAAGGCAAGGAACACGAGCCCGCACTGCAGCAACTGGTGAACGAGTTGGATGCCGAGCTGCGAACCTTCTCGACGGACGACCTCCGATTGCAGCAGGTGCCGACGCCGAGCGAGCAGGTCGAACAGCTCAAAGGAACCCCAAGCGTCGCCGAGGCAGCGGTCCTCGCCGCCGGTGCACAACTCCTCCTCGGAAAGCACCGAACCCCCAACGCGACCATCGCCCTCGGCCGCTCGACGGCCGAGTACGGGCCGGGGGAGCGGGACGCCGTGTACCGGGTGATCGCCGAGCGGCGGGACGTACGGCGCGGGTTCCTGGACGAGCCGGTTGACGAGCTGACGCTCGGGCGGGTGCTGGAGGCGGCGCATCGGGCGCCGAGTGTGGGGCTCAGTCAGCCGTGGGACTTTCTGCTGCTTCGTGACGTGGCGACCCGGCGCAAGGTGCATGAGCTCGCGGTCGCGCAGCGGGACGCGTTCGCGGCGTCGCTCCCGCAGGACCGGCGCGCGGCGTTCGACGGGCTGAAGATCGAGGCGATCCTCGACGCGCCGCTGAACATCGCGGTGACCTGCGACCCCGGCCGCGGCGGCCGGCACGTGCTCGGCCGGCACGCGGATCCGCGGACCACCGTGTTCTCCGCCGCGATCGCGATCCAGAACCTCTGGCTCGCCGCCCGCGCCGAAGGTCTCGGCGTCGGCTGGGTCTCGTTCTTCGAACCGGCCGAGGTCGCGGCGGTCCTCGACCTGCCCCGGCACATCGAGCTGATCGGGTACCTCTGCGTCGGGTACGTCGACCGGTTCGCGCCGGCGCCCGAGCTGGTCCGATCCGGGTGGGCCAAGCGCCGCCCGTTGTCCTGGGCGGTCCACCACGAGGAATGGGGCCGCCGGGCCACCTCGATCGTCGGCGACGCCGAGCAGGCCGCCCAGGACGTCGTACCGGCGGCCGGTCAGTGCGTGCGGGTGGTGGTCGGCGGTGACGTGGCACAGCTCCAGGACGCGCAGGCGCTGGTGGTCGACCTGGGGACGGACCGGCCGGCCGGTGATTTCGGCGTCCTGTGGCGGGCTGCGCGGACACCTGCCGAGGCCGTGGAGTTCGGGGTCGAGATCGCGCGCGACCTGGCCCTGCAGGGCGTCGGGGAGCTGGTCGTACAGGTCGTCGAGGACTCCGAGCGGGCCGCGGCGCTCGCTCGCGGTCTGCAGGTCGGTGCGTCGGCCTGTGGTCTGACACACTCCTCCGCATGAATGCTCTGATGTACGTCCCCGCCTTCTCGATGAAGCAGCGCGTGACGATGATGGCGAACAAGTACGAGTTGATCGCCACCAACCCGGACGGAAGCGACGGCCCGCTGCTCGCGTTCGCGCAGCAGAAGCGGATGGCGTTCAAGGAGCAGGTGACGTTCTACAGCGACGACACCAAGACCCGGCCGGTGTTCTCGTTCAAGGCCCGCAAGACCATCGACCTCGGGTCGGGGTACGACGTGACCGACGCCGACGGGCAGGTGATCGGGTGGTTCAAGAAGGAGTTCGGCAAGAGTCTGCTGCGGTCGAGCTGGCAGCTCAGCGCACCGGGTGTCGAGGCGGACGGCACCGAGCGCAACCAGACCGTCGCGATCGTCCGGCGGGTCTGGGACTTCGTGCCGTTCATCGGCGAGATCCCGCTGCCGTTCATCTTCCACTTCGACTTCACCGACCGGTCGACCGGGCAGCCGGTGCTCTCGGTGGAGCGGAAGCTGTCGGTCCGGGACCGCTACCGGATCACCGTCCAGGACGAGCGCCTGGACTTCCGCGTCGCGGCCGCGATGACCGTGGCACTCGACGCGCTGCAGTCCCGCTGAGGCTCCGGCGTACGACCACGGTCGTACGCCGGGATCACTCTTTCGGGTGAACCTACCCTGAGGCCACTTGGATCCGCCCCGGCCCGGTGCGAGGCTGTATCCATGGGCGTAGCACAGCGCAGTCGACGGTGGTTGGTTCCGGTCACGGCGGTTGCCGTGGTGGCGGGCGTGGGGGCACTCGGGCCGATGGTCGCCGATGCCTCGCCGAAGCTGCCCGGGATCACCGCGCAGGACCTGCTCGCGAAGGTGCAGACGGCGAAGGTCGACGGCCTCAGCGGCACGGTCCGCTCGGACGCCGACCTCGGCCTGCCGGCGATCCCTGGGATGGCGCCCGGCACGCAGCAGCTCACCGACCTGCTCAGCGGCGAGCACACCGCGCGGGTCGCGTACGCCGGCCCGGACAAGGCGCGGGTCTCGATCATCTACAACCAGGCCGAGCGCGTGTGGACGACCGACGGCACGTCCGCCTGGGCGTACGACTCGTCCAAGCGTGAGGCCGTGAAGCTGACCGTGCCGGAGCACAGGACCGCCAAGCCGGACAAGGCAGTGCCGTCGTACGACCCGCAGGCGGCCGCCAAGCAGTTCCTGGACGCGATCGACCCGACCACCAAGGTCGAGGTCAGCGGCACCGAGAAGGTCGCCGGCCGGGATGCGTACAAGCTGCGCCTGGTGCCGAAGACCGAGAAGACGACCGTCGGGTCGGTGACGCTGGCGATCGACTCCAAGACCTGGGTCCCGCTGGACGTGACGGTGATGCCGCGCAAGGGCAGCGACCCGGCGCTCGAGCTGGGCTTCAGCTCGGTGTCGTTCGACGTACCGGCCGCGTCCACGTTCACCTTCACCCCGCCGAAGGGTGTGAAGGTCACGGACCAGAAGGTGCCGTCGACGGCCGGGCCGAAGCGGGTCGCCCCGAAGCAGGTCGCGCCGAAGCAGATCGAGCCGGGCAAGCCGGGTGCGGCGACGGCCGATCGTCCGACCGTGATCGGCGAGGGCTGGGAGAGCGTCGCGATGATCCGCGGTGCGGAGACCTCCGGCCTGACCGGAACCGGGCCGCTCGCGCAGCTGCTCGCGAAGGCGCCGACCGTGCAGGGCACGTGGGGCAAGGGCAAGGTGGTGACCAGCAAGATGGTGAGCGCGCTGATCACCGACGACGGCAGGGTCTTCGTCGGCCTGGTCACGCCGGACACCCTGCAGGCGGCCGCGGCGAAGGCCCCCCGCTGAACAGCCGGATGACGGACGCGCCGGTCGTCACCCGCGGGCTGACCAAGCGGTTCCGCGGCGGGCAGGTCGCGGTGGACGCGGTCGACCTGGAGGTGCCGGCCGGCAGCGTGTTCGGCTTCCTCGGGCCGAACGGCTCGGGCAAGACGACGACGATCCGGATGCTGCTCGGACTGATCGCGCCGACGGCCGGTGAGGTCGAGCTGCTCGGCGAGCCGATGCCGAAGGCGCACCTGCGGGTGCTGCCCCGGGTCGGCGCGCTGGTCGAGGGGCCGGCGTTCTACCCGTTCTGGACCGGGCAGGCGAATCTGCTCCGGTTCGACGCCGCCGACCGCACCGCCGACCCGAAGACCCGGAAGGCCCGCGCCGGCGAGGCGCTCGAGCGGGTCGGGTTGTCGAACGCGGCCGGCAAGAAGGTCCGCGCGTACTCGCTGGGGATGCGGCAGCGGCTCGCGATCGCGGTCGCGCTGATGCAACGCCGGGAGTTGCTCGTCCTGGACGAGCCGACGAACGGGCTCGACCCGCAGGGCACCCGCGAGGTCCGGCACCTGATCCAGGAGCTG
The DNA here is from genome assembly GCF_040610875.1 of Kribbella sp. NPDC003505. Lineage (NCBI taxonomy): Bacteria > Bacillati > Actinomycetota > Actinomycetes > Propionibacteriales > Kribbellaceae > Kribbella > Kribbella sp. NPDC003505. The sequence continues at coordinate 382,211 of NZ_JBEXNA010000002.1, forward strand.
GCCCACGACGGTACGACGGTGTTCACCTCGACCCACCTGCTCGCCGAGGTGGAGCAGGTCTGCACGCACGCCGCGGTGATGAGCCGCGGCAAGCTGCTGCGCCAGTCCACGGTGGCCGACCTGCGCGCCGAGCTCCGTCCCCGGCTGGTGGTCCGTACGCCGGACCTCACCCAGGCGGCCGAGACGCTGCAAGGTCTGGGCGTCACCGAGCTGAAGACCACCGCCGAGACCGTCGAGGGCGATCCCGGCGAGCTCCCGATCGAGAAGTTCGCCGCCGCGCTGGTGGCGGCGGACGTCCGCATCCACGGCTTCGGCCTGGAACGCCCGAGCCTGGAGGACGCGTTCGTGGCACTCACGGGGGAGGGCTTCGATGTCGCCGAGTGAGACCACCGGCCGGACCGTCGACGAGCCGGCCGGCCCGGCCGGCCCGGGCGCCGGGGCGCCGGCCGCGCCGGGCACCGGGACTACGGCCGGGCAGGAGCCGGGGGCTGGGCGGCATACGCTCGCGCTGTTCGTCTCGGAGTTGCGGCTGGTGTTCGCGCGGGCCCGGACGCAGGTGGGCCTCGGAGTCCTGGCGGCCGTGCCGTTGCTGATCGGGATCGCGATCAAGATCGCCGGCACGGACCCCGGGGCCGAAGGCTTCATCGGTCAGGTCGCCGGCAACGGCCTGTTCCTGATCGTCGCGAGTCTGGGCCTGTCGCTGCCGTTCTTCCTGCCGACCGCGGTGACCGTGATCTCCGGGGAGTCGCTGGCCGGCGAGGCCAGCCTCGGGACGCTGCGCAACCTGCTGACCGCACCGGCCGGCCGGTCCCGGCTGCTCGCCGCGAAGATGGTCGCCCTGGCCGTGTTCTGCCTGACCGCGACGATGACGATCTGGATCTCCGGCCTGATCGTCGGCTTCGTCCTGTTCCCGGTCGGCGACGTCCTGCTGCTGTCCGGCTCGACCGTCTCGCTCGGCGAAGGCCTGCTCCGCGCGCTCGGCATCGCCGTCGTGATCTCGCTGTCGCTGCTCGGCCTGGCCGGTATCGGCCTGTTCATCTCGTCGCTGACCTCGACCCCGCTGGCCGCGATGGCGGCGACGTTCGGCACGTTCATCGTGCTCGGGATCCTGACCGCGATCCCGCAGTTGCACGCGATCCACCCGTGGCTGCTGATGTACCGCTGGCAGTCGTTCGCCGACCTGCTCCGCGATCCGCCGTACTGGCACGAGATCGGCCGCAACCTGCTCCTCCAGGGCGGCTACCTCGCGGTCTTCTACGCAGCCGCCTGGGCCCGCATCACGAGCCGCGACATAACCTAGGGCGGGTGGAAGCCCACCTCGTCGAAGTCCTGCGCTGCCCGGTCTGTGCGGATCCGCTGGCGCTGGACGGCCGGACGGCGCGCTGCGCGCACGGGCACGCGTACGACCTGGCCAAGCAGGGCTACCTGAACTTGTTGCCTTCGGCGTCGACCGGGATCGAGGGCGACTCGGCCGCGATGGTCGGCGCCCGCACGGTCTTCCTCGGCACCGGCCACTACGCGCCGATCCGGGACGCGCTCATCCTGCGGGCGGATCTCGGCGAGGACGACCTGGTCGTCGAGGTCGGCGCCGGCACCGCCTACTACCTGTCCGGCGTCCTGGGCCTGTCCCCGGATCGCCGCGGGATCGCCCTGGACGTCTCGAAGTACGCCGCTCGCCGCGCGGCCCGGGTGGACCCGCGGATCGCGTCCGTGGTGTGCGACGCGTGGCGTGAGCTGCCGCTGCTGGACGACTCGGTGCACGTGCTGCTGAACGTGTTCGCCCCGCGCAACGCCACCGAGATGGCGCGCATCCTGGCGCCCGGCGGCCGGCTGCTCGTGGTCACCCCGAACCAGCCGCACCTCGCCGAGCTCGTCGACGTGCTGGGAATGGTCAGTGTCGACGACCAGAAGGAACGCCGGCTGGAGGAGTCGCTCGCGGGGGAGTTCGAGCGCGTCGGCAACGAACTGGTCGAGGAGACGATGCGGCTCGACCGGTCGGCCGTGGAGCAGTTGGTGCTGATGACGCCTAGCGCCCGGCACCTCGAGTACCGCGAGCTGCTGCAGCGGATCGCCGTCCTGCCGGAGCCGGCGATCGTGACGCTGTCGGTGACACTGTCGGTCTGGAGGCCCCGGTGATGCCGGCTCGAGCTCGGCACCACTAGAACCCGTTCAGCTCAGGGTCAGGCGGCCTTGCCGATCAGTTCACGGGCGACGACGCTGCCGTGGGTTCCGGCCTCCACGTGGGCCTCGGACTCCGAGACCTTGGAGGCGTCGATCAGCTCCTCCATCCCCGGGGTGACCGGGGCCAGGGTGAGCTCGGCGGCCGCGGTCCGCAGGTTCATCCCGAAGACGTCGCCGAAGATCCGCTCGAGGTACGGCGTGGCGTGGTCCCAGCCGTGCTTCGGCGAGCCCGGCCCGTAGCCGCCGCCGCGGGCGAGCGCGAAGATCGCCGGCCTACCGGCCAACGGGCGGGAACCGAAGGCCAGGTCCTTGTCGATCACGAGCAGGTCGATCCAGGTCTTCACGTTCTGGGCGATGCCGTAGTTGTACATCGGTACGGCGAGCAGGACCGCGTCGGCGTTCACGATCTCCGCCTTCAGTTCGTCGGCGATCGCCTCGGCCTCGGCGAGCGGCATCCGGTCGGAGTCGGCGACCGGCTCCTGGCCCACCTGGGCGGCGGCCAGCGTCGGCCACACGGTCGCGGGTAGCGGGTGCTGACCGAGGTCACGTCGTACGACGACACCGTCGGGGTGCTCGGCCTTCCAGGCGGCCTCCGCGCTGTCCGCCAGGGCCCGGGACACCGATCCTTCCAGCCGGATGCTGGCGTCGACGCGTAACAGGGTGCTCATTCGTTCTGTCTCCATCGAGTTGAGGGGGCGAGCTCGTATTGAGCTGTCTCGAAGATAATCTGTGTGACAGAACATATTCAAGTCAGATCGTATTCCGGGTGGCGTACACCACGTACGATGGGGACATGTCCAGTACTTCGCCCGAGGTCGCCGCCCGTTCCGCGCGCGGGGTCGCGCCGTCGGTGGCCGACGGCGCGCCGGTGGAGGCCGACCTCGGCTGGGCGCTCGGCGTGGTCTTCCGGCGGTACGCGAAGGCGGCCGCGGCGGCGCTGGAGGGGCTGCCCGGCGGCCCGCGGGGCTACCAGGTGCTCGCCACGACGAACGCCGAGGGCCCGAAGCGGCAGCTCGACCTGGCCGCCCAGCTCGGTGTCGACCGGACGGTGATGACCTACCTGCTGGACGACCTCGAGAAGGAGGGGCTGGTGCAGCGCCGGCCCGACCCGGCCGACCGGCGGGCACGGCTGATCGCGCCGACCGACGAGGGCTACGCGACGCTCTGCGACCTCGAGCGGCGGCTGCGCGCCGGCGAGGACGAGGTGCTCGGCATCCTCGACGAGTCGGAGCGCTCCAGCTTCCGGCTGCTCCTGCAGCGCTTGGCGATGAAGGCGAACTCGGTCGACCCGCTGCACAACGCCTGCACCCTGGCCGAGTCCGACGACCCGGCCAACACCTAGCCTTAGTGCAGCGGCACGAAGCCTGATTCGTAGGCGCGGATCACGGCCTGCGTGCGGTCCCGCGCGTTGAGCTTGGCCAGCACGTTGGCGACGTGCGTCTTCACGGTCTGCAGGCCGAGGAACAGTTCCGCGGCGATCTCCGCGTTCGAGAGTCCGCGCGCCATCAGCCGGAGCACCTCCTGCTCGCGCTCGGTCAGCTGGTACCGGTCGAGCCCGTCGGCCGCCGGCGCACCGGCGTGGGCGAGCGCGAGGGTCCGGATCGCCTCGGGGAACAGCAGCGACTCGCTCTTCGCGACCGTCCGGATCGCCGCGACGATGTCGTCCGGCGGGGTCCGCTTGAGCAGGAACCCGGACGCGCCGGCGCGCAGCGCGTCGTACACGTAGTCGTCGTTCTCGAACGTCGTGACGACCAGGACCCGGGGCGCCGGGTCGAGGCTGTCCAGCAGCAGCCGGGTCGCCTGGATGCCGTCCACCGCGGGCATCCGGACGTCCATCAGCACGACGTCCGCGCCGGTACGGCGGACCAGCGGCAGCACCTCCGCGCCGTCACCGGCCTCGCCGACGACCGTGAGGTCCGCCTCGGCGTTGATGATGGCGCGCAGCCCGCTCCGGATCAGCGGCTCGTCGTCGACCACGACCACCGAGAGGTTCATCTCATCCCTTCGTCACGCTGACCGGCAGCCGCACCGCGAGCTGCCATCCCGGCTCGCCCGGCCGGGTGACCGGGCCGGCGTCCACGGTTCCACGCAGTACGGCGACTCTTTCACGGATACCGGCCAGGCCGCGGCCGCCGCCGGAGTGATCGGACCTGCCGCTGACCGGGTTCGTCACCGCGAGCCGCAGCCCGGACCCGTCGAGGCAGATCGACAGGTGCACGGTCAGCTCGCCGGCCGGGCGGCCGGCGTGCCGGATCGCGTTGGTCAGGCCCTCCTGCACGATCCGGTACGCCTCCCGGGACACCGCGGCCGGCAGCTGGTCCAGATCGCCGGACCGCTCGACCTCGACCGTGATCCCGCCGGCCCGGGTGGCCTCGACCAGCCGGTCGAGCCCGCCCAGGGTGGCCTGCGGCGCGGTCCGGGCCCCCGGCCGCCGGTCGTCGCGGAGCAGGCCGAGCACGTGGTCGAGATCGGCCAGCGCCGCCCGGGCGGAGGTCTCCATCGCGGCCAGCGCGGTCTCGGCGAACTCCGGATCGGTGGCCAGCACCCGCCGGGCGGCGGCCGCCTGCAGCGTGACCAGGCTCAGTGCGTGCCCGACGCTGTCGTGCAGCTCGCGGGCCAGACGGTTGCGCTCGGCAAGGGTCGCGGTCTGCTTCTCGAGCAGCTCGATGCGCTCCGCGGCGGTCGGGCCGAGCACCCGGGGCGCCAGGTACGCCAGGAGTGCCCCGGTCGCCGCCGACAGCAGGAACAGTCCGGCGAGACCGCCGATCGCCGCGGCCGGCATCCACAGGTCGCTCCAGCCGCCGCGGATGTCGTACGACCAGCCCGGGACGATGTCGCGCGATCCGGGGGAGCGGAACGGAGCTGCCAGCCAGATCGCGCCGACGGCGAACACGATCGTGCTGAGGATGCCGACGACACCGCCGGCCACCAGGTGCAGGCAGAACCAGACGCTGGTCCGCCGCCGCTGCGCCCAGGTCCGCGCCGGGCCGAGCGGGCGCTCCTCGAACCGCACCGCGAGCAGCGACTCGACCGCGATCCCCTGGACCTCGCGGACGGCCGGCAGCAGGCCGAGCGCGACCGGGGGCAGCAGCGCGAGCAGGACCCAGATGATGCCGGTGGCAACCTTCGGCAGCTCCAGGTCGGAGACCACCGCTCCGAGCGCGCTGTCGACCAGGATGAACGCCAGCACCAGCGCCGCGCCGAGCAGCAGGTACACCCAGCGCAGGTACGTCGCCGGACGCCACAGGCACCCGATCGCCCGCCACACCCGCCGTGTCACCCGTCGCACCGTCACATCCTGCCAAAGGCCGGGGCGGGCCACCTCCCTCCCCGGAGTGAGCGCCGGGAAACCCCCGGAATCCGGGCGGGCGGCGTGGGCTGGGTCACGAAGAGGTTGAGGTTTACGCAAATTTGACGGAGCGGGCGCGGGTTCGGTCCTCGTGGGCGTCGCGATCTGCTGCTGTGGCAGGTACGGTCTGTGGTCGGGGCGGGTGCCCGTCCGGTTACAGCATGTGTCTCCGGACAGGTATGGGGAACGGCTCCAGGACGGTGGCCGGCAGGACTGCGAGGACCGGCACGGCGGACGTTAAGTCCCCGTGAAGACCCCGCGGGCCGATTGACCACCTTTCAGTATTTGATGTTTGATCAAATATCGGGACGAGAGAGGTCGATATGAGGTTGAGGCGTTCCGTCATCGCCCTGATGGCGGTCCTGGGGCTCGCCCTGGTGAGTGCGTGCAACAGCGGTGACGACAGCGGCAAGGAAGCCGACAACGGGCTGCAGAAGGTCAGCTACCTGACGTCGTTCAACACCTTCGGACGCGAGGCGTACGCCTACGTCGCGCTCGAGAAGGGGTACTTCAAGGACGCGGGATTCGACGTCAAGATCACGCCCGGCAGCGGCACCGTCGACGTGATGAAGCTGGTCGCCGGCGGTCAGGCCGACTACGGCATCGGCGACTTCACCGCCACCGTCATCACCCTCGCCAAGCAGAAGCTCCCGGTGACCACCGTCGGCATGGTCCACCAGCGGTCGATGGCCGCGATCATGTCGCTGGAGGGCCTGGGCATCAACAGCCCGAAGGACCTGCCCGGCAAGACCATCGGCGACCAGCCGGGGTCCACGAACACCGTGATGTTCCCGGTCTACGCCAAGGCGGTCGGTATCGACGCGAAGTCGGTCACGTTCCTTCCGTCGCCGCCTCCCGGCCTGCCCGCGCTGCTGGCCTCCGGCAAGGTGCAGGGCATCGGCCAGTTCGTGGTCGGCCAGCCGCTGATCGAGAACGCCGACAAGGAGAAGCACCGCAAGGCGGTCGTGCTGCCGTACGGCAAGGCGCTGCCGGACCTGTACGGCAACGCGATCATCACCCGGACGGACATGGCCAAGGACCACCCGGACCAGGTGAAGAAGTTCACCGGCGCGCTGCTCAAGGGCCTGCAGGACACGTACGACGACCCGGCCGCGGCGGCCGCGACGCTGAAGAAGTACGTGCCGAACACCGATCTCGCGGTCGCCACCAAGGAACTCGAGATCATGAAGGAGTACATCAAGCCGGACGACTTCAAGGGTCCGCTCGGTGACGTCACACAGGAGCGGGTGCAGAAGGTCATCTCGCTGCTGGAGGAGTCGGACGCGATCGGCAAGGGCGCCGTCAAGCCGGAAGACGTCGTCACGCTCAGCCTCGCCCCCAAGAGCTGACGTTAGGAGTACTGGAACCGGATGATTCGCCTGGACGGCGTGGGACAGGTCTTCGACGGACGCGAGGGCCGGGTGACCGCCCTCGAGAAGATCGACCTGCACGTTCGCGGCGGTGAGTTCGTCACGCTGATCGGCCGGTCCGGCTGTGGCAAGTCCACACTGCTCCGGCTGATCGCGGGACTGCTTCCTCCGACGTCCGGTGCGGTCCAGGTGGCGGGGAAGCCCGTCACCGGACCGCGCCGGGACGTCTCGTTCATGTTCCAGCGGCCGGCCCTGCTGCCGTGGCGTTCGGTGTTGTCGAACGTGATGCTGCCGGTCGAGATCGACAAGGGCACCGGGGGGTCGTCCAGGAACAAGGCGGCGTACCGGGACCGTGCCCACCAGCTGCTCGAGCTGGTCGGCCTGCAGGGGTTCGAGCGCCGGCTGCCGCACGAGCTGTCCGGCGGTATGCAGCAGCGGGTGTCACTGTGCCGCTCGCTGATCCGCGACCCGCAGGTGATGCTGATGGACGAGCCGTTCTCGGCGCTCGACGCGCTGACCCGGACCGAGCTGTCCGAAGAGCTGCAGCGGATCAAGATGGAGCTGTCCACGACCATCGTGTTCGTCACGCACTCGATCGAGGAGGCCGTCGTGCTGGCCGACCGGGTGGTCGTGCTGACGCCGCGCCCGGGCCGGATGCGGGAGGTCGTCGACATCGACATCCCGCGGCCGCGCAGTCTCGGCCAGAACGCGCACCTCACCGAGGTCGCCGCGATCAGCGGCCGGCTGCACGAACTGCTCGCCGAGAAGGAGATCGCCGACGAGGTGCGGCCGCGATGACCGGGCGGACGATGCCGAAGCGCACCTGGCTGACCGATTCGCCGGTGGCGGCCGTGATCCTTCCGATCGTCGGCCTGGCCGCCGCGATCGGGTTGTGGTGGGGTGCGACGGTCGTGTTCTCGATCGAGCCGTACCTGCTGCCGAGCCCGTGGGACGTGGTGGTCAAGTTCGCCGACCAGCCCGGGTACCTGCTGCAGGAGACCGGTACGTCGTTGCTGGAGACGATCGAGGGCTTCCTGCTGGCGATCGTCATCGGCGTACCGATCGCGCTCGTGATCGTCCGGTCGGCGGTCCTGGAGCGGCTGGTGTACCCGCTGCTGCTGATGGTGAACTCGATCCCGAAGGTGGCGATCGCACCGCTGCTGGTGATCTGGATGGGCTTCGGGCAGTGGCCGAAGGTCGTGATGGTGCTGCTGATGTGCTTCTTCCCGATCGTCATCTCGACCGCGCAGGGGATGAAGTCGACGCCGGCCGAGCTGGTCGAGCTGATGCGGTCGCTGAACGCCGGCCGGGCGCAGGAGTTCTTCAAGCTGCGGCTGCGCTACGCCATGCCGCAGATCTTCACCGGGTTCAAGGTGGCGATCTCGCTGGCGGTGATCGGCTCGGTGATCGCCGAGTTCGTCGGCGCCACCAAGGGACTCGGGTACGTCATCCAGCAGTCCGGCGCCAGCGCCGACACCACGCTGGCGTTCGCCGCGATCACGCTGCTCAGCATCATGAGCATCGTCTTGTTCTACGCCCTCGTCCTGCTCGAGCACGTCCTGCTGCCGTGGGCCCGGGAAACCCGATGACCGCTCAAGCCTCCGACGCGGACCGGCGGGTGCTGGTCCGGCCCGAGTGGCTGGAGGCCACGGTGGCCGGCGTGTTCACCGCGCTCGGCTTCGAGTCCGAGGACGCGGACGAGATCGCCGCCGCGCTCGTCGAGGCCGATCTGCGCGGTGTCAGCTCGCACGGCGTGATGCTGGTGCCGATGTACGTCGAGCGGCTGAACGCCGGCGGCGTGACCCGGGAGCGCGAGCTCGACATCCTGTTCGACGCCGGCGCCGCGATGGTGGTCGACGCCCGCGGCGGGATGGGGCAGCTGTCCAGCCCGCAGGCGATGGGGCACGCGATCGAGCGCGCCGGCCGGTACGGGATCGGCATCGTCTCGGTGCGCAACGCCCACCACTTCGGGGCGGCCAGCCGCTGGGCGATGCAGGCCGGCGAGGCGGGGTGTATCGGTATCGCAATGTCGAACACCACACCGCTGATGCCCGCCCCCGGCGGTGCCGAGCGGCTGGTCGGCAACAATCCGCTGGCGATCGCGGTGCCGACCACGGCCGGTGTGGAGATCGTGCTGGACATGGCGCTGTCGGCCGTTGCCCTCGGCAAGATCCGGCTGGCGGCGTCGGCCGGGCGGCCGATCCCGGACACCTGGGCGACCGACCAGTCCGGCACGCCGACCAGGGACCCGGACGAGGCGGTGCTCGGCATGCTGCTGCCGGCCGCGGGCCACAAGGGTTTCGGGCTGGCGCTGATGATCGACGTGCTCACCGGCGTGCTGAGCGGCGGCGGGTGGGGCGACCAGGTCCGCCCGCTGTACCGGGAGCCGGACCGGCCGAACGATTGCGCGCACCTGTTCCTGGCGATCGACCCGGAGTTGATGGGCGGTGTCGAGGACTTCAAGCGGCGCTCGTCCGGGCTGGCCGCGCGGGTCCGGGGCAGCGCGACGGCGCCGGGCGTCAACCGGCTGTACCTGCCGGGTGAGATCGAGGCCGAGCGCGCGGCGCAGCAGCGGCGGAACGGCGTACGGATCGAGAGGTCGGGACTGGACGGGCTGCTGGCGACCGCACGCGCGGTCGGCGCCGTCGTCCCGGCGGGAGGGGTAGTGGGCTGATGCCGAAGACACAGGTGACCACCGACGCGTTGCGGAGCCCGAACGGGGTGTTCTCGCAGGCGACCACGGTCGAGGCGACCGGGCGGCTGGTGTTCGTCTCCGGGATGACCGCGCGCCGGCCGGACGGCAGCATCGCCGGCGTCGGTGACGTCCGCGAACAGACTCGGCAGGTGTGCGAGAACGTGAAGTCGGCGGTCGAGGCGGCCGGCGGCACGCTGGCGGACATCTGCCGGGTTGATGTGTACGTGCGCAACATGGAGGACTTCGCGAAGATCCACGAGATCCGCGCGCAGTACTTCACCGAGCCGCTGCCGGCCTCGACGATGGTCGAGGTCAGCAAGCTCGCGCATCCCGACTACCTGATCGAGATCAACGCGATCGCCGTGATCGCCTGACCGGGGGGTGAACTCTGTGCGTGGCGTCGAGTGGACCTGAGATGAAGTACGTGACGGTGGAGCACGACGGGCGGCAACGGCCCGGCGTCCTCGACGGCGACACGATCCAGTTGCTTTCGGCAACGGACCTGACAGAGGTGATCACGGCCGGCGCCTCGGTGGTGGAGGACGAGATCCCGTACCGGGCGGAGCTGTTGCGGGCGCCGTTGCGGCGGTTCCGGCGGGACATCCTCTGCACCGGGTGGAACTACTGGGACCACTTCGAGGAGAGCAGGGGCAAGCGTGAGGGGCAGGACGTGGACCGTCCCGAGCACCCGACGTTCTTCACCAAGGGCCCGGACGTGGTGATCGGTCCGTACGACGACATCGCCTGGGATCCGGCGATCTCCGCCAAGTGGGACTACGAGGCCGAGGTTGCGCTGGTGATCGGCAAGACCGGTAAGAACATCGCCGTCGACGACGCGCTCGACCACGTCTGGGGCTACACGCTGGCGAACGACGTGTCGCAGCGGGACCTGCAGCGTGCGCACGGCGGGCAGTGGCTGAAGGGCAAGAGCATCGACGACACGATGCCGCTGGGGCCGTGGATCGTCACCGCCGACGAGGTCGGGGATCCGCAGGACATCCAGCTGCAGTGCCTGGTGAACGACGAGGTGCGCCAGGACGCGTCGACGCGGCAGATGGCGTTCGACGTCGCCACCCTGATCAGCGAGTTGTCCTTCGGTATGACGCTGCGCCCGGGCGACCTGCTGCTCACCGGTACGCCGGCTGGTATCGGCAACGCCCGCGAGCCGCAGGTGTTCCTGCAGGACGGCGATGTGGTCGTGACCCGCGCGGACAAGCTCGGTGAGCTGCGCAACCGGGTGGTGCGCCGATGAGCGGCCCGTTGGAGTTGCTGCCGGGTGGCGGCAAGGGAGGTCGCCGTACGCTCGCCGAGCACGCGGCGGCGGAGTTGCACCAGTTGATCCTGTCCGGTGAACTGCCCAGCGGTACGCCGCTGCGGCTGGTGGAGCTGGCCAGCCGGCTGGAGATGAGCCAGATGCCGGTCCGTGAAGGCCTGCGGCGACTCGAGGCACTGGGGCTGGTCGAGATCATCCCGCACCGGGGCGCGTGGGTGCGGGACTTGTCCTTGTCGGACCTGCGGGACACCCACGAGACTCGGCTGGCGCTGGAGAGTCTCGCAGTCCGTGCTGCGGCCGCCCGCTTCACCGAGGAGGACCTGACGAAGGCCGCGGCTGCCCTGGCCGAGCACCTCCGGTTGTCGCGCGCGGAGGACTCCGCCGGTGCGCGTCAGGCCCATGCGGACTTCCACTTCGCCATCTACCGGGCCAGTGGTTCGCAGTGGTTGCCGCGAGCAATCGAGCCGGTCTGGCAGAACAGCGAGCGGTACCGGTTCGGCAGCCGGCCGACCGCGTTCCTGATCGAGCGCAGCCGGCAGGAGCACCAGGCGATCCTGGACGCGTGTGTGGCCCAAGACCCGGACGCGGCCGAGCGGGCGCTGCGCAGCCATCTGGCCGGTGCGTTCCAGCGGATCACCGAGACGATGACATCGAAGCAGGCGTCGAAGGAACAGGAGACGCCGTGAAGGCGCGCTTCGACGCGACCGGTGAGGTCGTCGTGATCACGGGCGGCGCGCAGGGCATCGGCGCGGCGCTGGCCGCCGCGGTGAACGCCGCCGGCGGTACGGCGGTCGTCTTCGACGTCACCGTGCCGCCCAGCGGCGTGGAGTACGTCAAGGTGGACGTAGCGGACCAGTCCGCAATCAAGGCCGCGGTAGCGGGCGTGCTGGAGCGGTACGGGCGCATCGACGGCCTGGTCGCCGGCGCGGCGGTGCAGCCGCGGTCGCCGGTGCTGGACATGGACGCTGCGTCGTGGAGCCGGACGTTGCAGGTGAACCTGGACGGTGTGGTGTGGGCGTGCCAGGCCGTCGTACCGCACATGGTGGCGCGGCGGTCCGGGTCGGTCGTGGTGTTCACGTCCGGGATGGCGTCGACCGGGTACGCGGGCGCCGCGGCGTACGCGGCGAGCAAGGCGGCGCTGGCCGCCTTCGCGAAGACGCTGGCGGTCGAGGTGGCCGGCGACCGGGTCCGGGTGAACGTGGTCGCGCCGGGCGTGATCGACACCGAGCAGTTCCGCGGGGCGAACGCCGGTGCGGACCGCGAGCACTGGCAGGACACCATAGGTATCGGCGACCCCGAGGACGTGGTCGGCCCGTTGCTGTTCCTGCTGTCGGACGCGGCCGCGATGACCGGGTCGGTGCTGACGCGGGAACGTGCCTTTGCCAAGCTCACGAGCTTCATCTAGCTGCACGGAGTGAGAGTTGACTGAACAGCTGCCTGTGGCCGTGGTGGGCGCCGGACCGATCGGTCTGACCACCGCACTGGGTCTGGCGCACTACGGCATCCCGTACGTGCTGCTGGAGGAGGACGCCGTCCTGTCGTCCGACACCAAGGCCGGTACGACGCTGAGCCGGACGCTGGAGATCTGGAACCGGTACGGCGCGGTGGACCGCATCCTCGGCGCCGCGCTGCGGATCGACGAGATCGGCGACATCGACCGGGCCACCAACACCCCGCGCGCCTCGGTGCAGCTCGCCGAGCTCGTGAACGACACGCAGTTCCCGTTCGTCATCAACCTGCCGCAGCAGAAGATGGAGCCGCTGCTGGCCGCGGCGCTTCCGGAGCCCGTGCGGACACAGCACCGGCTCACGTCGTTCGAGGTGCTCGACGACCGGGTGGTACTGCAACTGGAGACGCCGGACGGTCCGCAGCAGCTGGAAGCGTCGCATTTGCTGGCTTGTGACGGTGGACGCAGCAAGATCCGGGACGCGCTCGGTGTGAAGGTGGTGGGGGAGACCCTGCCCGAGCGGTACATGCTGATCGACGTCGTGGTGGATCTGGACGTCGACAACGCCAGGGACTACCCGTACCTCGCCTACTTCGCGGACAAGTCCGAGTGGATGGTGCTGATCCGGCAGCCGGACAACTGGCGGTTCCTGTTCCCGCTGGCGCCGGGCGCCGACGCACCGGACGACGAAGACCTGCTGGTGAAGGTGAAGCAGTTCATCGGCGAGGTGGACCGCATCGAGCTGCTCGGCTCGGTCGTCTACAACGTGCACCACCGGGTCGCCGAGCAGTGGACGAAGGACCGCAAGGTCTTCCTGATGGGCGATGCCGCGCACCTGATCACGCCGATGTGGGCGCTCGGCCTGAACACGGGCGCGCTGGACGCGTCGAACCTGCCGTGGCGGCTGGCCTGGGTGCTGCGGGGCTGGGCCGACCCGTCGCTGCTGGACGGCTACGAGCAGGAGCAGCGTCCGGTCGCGATCGAGGGCTCCGGCGAGATGGCCGAGGCGGCCCGCAAGTACATGTCCTTCCAGCGGGGTGCCGTCACCGAGGCGACGGGCCCGTGGGCCACGGCGTACAACCGGACGCTGCTGAGCGTGCGGCTGGACGTCGAAGGTGTGGGCGACTGGTCGATGGTGGCCACGTCCGCGGCGCCGCCGGCGGTCCGGGCGGGTGACCGGGCGCCGGACCTGGTGCTGCAGAGCCCGACCGGCCGGACGTCGATCCACGACCTGTGCCGCGACTCGTTCGTCGCGCTCTACTTCACCGACGTACGGCGCCGGCCGGAGATCCCGGTCAACGAGTCGCCCGCGTTGCAGCACTACGCGGTGTCCCGCTGGGACGCGCCGCACGACTCCGGCCTGCGGGACCGGGCGCTGTTCGACCCCGGCAGCGTGGCCACCAAGCGGTACGGCGTACCGGCGGAGAGCGTCGTACTGGTCCGGCCGGACGGTCACATCGCCGCGGTGGCTCCGATGGGTCCTGGTGTGGCTTCGGAGCTCTACGCGCGCGTAACAGGCCGGGAGGTGCCGTGAGCTTCGACAAGCCGTTGCAGGAGATCCTGCTGCAGACGGACGACCTGGAGTGGGTGGAGAAGTCGCTGGCCGGCCTGTCCCACAAGATGCTGTGGCGCGACCCGGTGACCGAGGCGTCGATCGCGCTGGTGCGGTTCGAGAAGGGCTCGGGGATCCCGTCGGAGCACAAGCACGCGTCGAACCAGTTCATGTTCTGCCTGTCCGGGCGGTACGTGTACCTGCCGACCGGGACGACGCTGACCAAGGGCAGCTTCTACTGGAACCCCAAGGGCGTCGTCCACGGTCCGACGCGCGCGGAGGAAACGTCCGTGCTCCTCGAGGTGTACGACGGTCCGCACTACCCGGAGCGTCCGGACTTCTACGACAACGACGAGGACGCCCGCTGACATGGCCGGATGGGATGTCCACACCCACCTGATCCCGCCGACCGTGCTGTCGGCGGCGCATCGGGGTGAGTTCGGGCTGTCCGTCGACAACGGGGCGCTGGTCGTCGACGGGGAGCGGCTCCCGCTCGACCGGCTCGCCGACCCGGGCGCACTACTGCAGTGGATCTCCGAGCAGGATCTCGACGGTGCTGTGGTGTCGGTGCCGCCGGCGCTCTTCCGGTACGACGCCAGCGTCGAGTGGGCCGAGCTGGTGAACCAGGGTCTCCGGGAGCTCGCCACACCTCAGTTGCGGGTCCTGGCGCACCTGCCGCTGCTCGACGCGGCCGCGCCTGCGGTCGCCGCGTCGCTGGCGCAGGAGGGTGTCTTCGGCGGATTCGCCCTCGGTACGCCGAGTTATGCCGGGCTGGATCCGGTGTGGCGGATGCTGGACGCGCTAGAAGCCTTCACGCTCATCCACCCCGGCCACAGTGACGACGAACGGCTTGGTTCGTTCTACCTGTCGAACCTGTTGGGGAATCCGTACGAGACCGGACTGGCGGCGGCTTCGCTCGTCTTCGCGGACGTGCCGGGGCGGTTTCCGGGGATCCGGTTCTGCCTGTGCCATGGGGGTGGTGTGACGGCGGCCGTCGCCGGACGGTGGCAGCGCGGGATCGACCAGGCCCGGCCGGGCATCGGACCGGTGTCCCTGCCGGTGGCCGAGGCGTTGCGCCGGTTCTACGTCGACGACCTGGTCCACGACGACGCCGTACTGGAACTGCTGACGAAGACGTTCGGGCCTGAACGGGTGCTGGCCGGCAGCGACTGGCCGTTCCCGATGGGCAGCGACGGAGTGTCCGCCGCGCGGTCCGCCGCGGCCGAGGTGCTGACCCGGCCGCTGGCCAAGGAGGTCGCCGAGTGGTGAGACGGGTCTTGCGTCTGGTCGTGGTTGTGATCAGATATCAAATCGTGGGGAACGGGGTAGTGAAGTGAGTACACGGGGGACTGTCTTGCGCAGTCATGGACCAGGGGAGCAGCTGAAGGCCGAAGAGGTCGAGCTGACCGCCGGCCCGGGTGAGACCTTGGTGGAGATGCGGCTGGCCTCGGTCACACCGCTGGACCGGTCGACCCTGTCCGGCCGGCAGCCGGCGTCACCGTTCGTGCCTGGCTCCGAAGGCGCCGGCATGGTGGTGAGCTCCGACGTCGTCGAGCCGGGGACGCCGGTGGTGGTCCGCGGTGAAGGCGCCGGTGTCACGCGGGCCGGCGTCTGGGGCCGGTACGCCGTCGTGCCGAACGCCGCCGTACATCGGCTACCGCCGTCACTGGAGGCCGGTACGGCGCTGGCGCTGATGACTCCGGCGTTGACCGCGCACACCGCCGTACGTCGCGTGGCCGACGTGCAGGACGGTGAGACCGTGGTCGTCACCGGCGTGACCGGTCTGGTCGGGTGCATGAGCGCTGCGATCGCACGGGCGGCGGGTGCGGCCCGGGTGATCGGCCTGGTGTCGATGGACGACCGTGCCGACGAACCGAACGGACTGGTCGATCAGCTCGTCCGTGTCGACGGCCTCGGACAGGTGGGCCGGGAGTTGCCGTGGTGCGACGCGGTGATCGACACGATGGGCGGTCCGGTGACCGGTGGAGTGCTCGGCCACATCTCTCCGGGTGGCCGGATCGCCGTCCTGGGGTACAAGGCCGGTGAGTTCACCACCATCGACCTGCACCAGCTGATCGGCCGGGACCTGCGGGTACTGCCGGTGAACCTGCAGCGGACCGTACTGGCACCGGACGCGGTCGGCCAGGCGCTGGCCGGCATCGCGGGGACGTCCTGGCGAGCCGATCACGACGTCGTACCGGCGGACCGGATCAACGACGTTCTGGACCGGCCGGCGGGCCGGGTGCTGCTGGATCTGACGACTCTCTGACCGGCCGCGGGTGGGCTAGACCACTTGTATTTACTGAGCAATCCGTCGCCGAAGGGCTCCGGATACCCGGTCGGCGGCTACGGTACCTCCAGAGCTGAAGAGGAGAGAGGCTGCCAGCTACTGATGATCCGACGACTCGAGCTCACGCCCGGTGGACCGACCGGGCGTCGTACGCTCGCCGAGGAAGCCGCCGCCGAGCTGCACGAACTCATCCTGTCCGGCGAACTCCCCAGCGGTACGGCGCTGCGGCTCGAGGAGCTCGCCAAGCGGCTGGACATGAGCCAGATGCCGATCCGGGAAGGGCTGCGCCGGATGGCGGCGCTCGGACTGGTCGAGATCGTCCCGCACAAGGGCGCCTGGGTGCGTGAGCTGTCCATGGAGGACCTGCGCGACACCCACGAGACCCGGCTGGCGCTGGAGTCGCTGGCCGTCCGTGCCGCCGCGACGCAGTTCTCCGACACGGATGCGTCGGCGGCCCGGACCGCGTTGGCCGAGCATGTCCGGTTGTCGAAGCAAGGCGACAACATCGCGTCCCGGCAGGCCCACACCGAGTTCCACTTCGCGATCTACCGGGCCGGTGGCTCGCGGTGGCTGCCCCGCGCGATCGAGCCGGTTTGGCAGAACAGCGAGCGCTACCGGTTCGGCTCGCGGCAGACCAAGGCCCGGATCGAGCAGACCCGGCGCGAACACCAGGCCATCCTCGACGCCTGTGTGGCGCACGACGAGGAGGGCGCCGAGGCGGCGCTGCGCGAACACCTCGAAGGCGCCATGCAGCGCATCACCGCGACGATGGAGCGCCGTTCGAAGCAGTGAGCTCCTCGAAACGGTCGTGCTGCCAGCCGGCCGCGTCGAACACCGCACGCAGCAGCAGTCCGTCGCTGCTTGCCCTGTGTACGCCGAGGAGTTCTGCGAGCGGCTTGCTGCCCAGACCCTCGTAGTACGCGTCCAGTGCTTGCCGCCGTCGCTGCTCTGACGCTCCACCGATCACTTCCAGCGGCGCCTCGCATCCCTTGACCTTGCCCGAGCCGACACGCTCGCCTGGCGCGAGCTGTTGGACCAGTTGCTCGCCGGCGCGTACGTCTTGCGCCCTGACTCGTGCACCGAGCGCACGGCAGTCAAGGCGCCGCAGGGCTTGCTGGACGCCTTGTGAGATGGCGATGTGGTCCGGGTGACCCGTCAGTCCGTCGCTGCCCACGGTGAGGATGAGCTCCGGCTCGACCTGGGCGGCCGCGACCTCGATCGCTTCGGCCAGGGCGTCCGGCGACGCCGCGGCCGGCGAGCGCGGTCCACCGCGCCCGCCGTCGTCGATCCACTGGTCGACGTCTCCCAGCCAGTCCCACTCCTTGATCCCGAGCAGTGCGCAGGAGACGCCGAGGTGATCGAGGGCTCCGTGCATCCCGCCGGTGGCGACCCGCAGGACGACATGCCAGCCCTGATCGCTCAGCACGGACGTGGCGGCACCTGTGGCGAACACCTCGTCGTCCGGATGCGCGTGGACGACCAGTGCCGTCGGCATCAGTCGGCCAGGCGCGCCGGGAACCCACCGGTGGCGATCGGGCTCCAGCGCTCCGGGGTGATGCGGATCAGGCACTTGCCCTGCTTCACCATCGCCTCGCGGTACTCGTCCCAGTCCGGGTGCTCACCGGAGATGGAGCGGTAGTAGTCGACCAGCGCGTCCACTGCTTCCGGCAGTTCGATCACTTCGCCGCTGCCGTCCACTTGAACCCAGGCGCCGTTCCAGTCGTCCGACAGCACGACGACGCCGGCCTTGCCGGACCGCTTCACGTTCGTGCTCTTGGCGCGCTCCGGGTACGACGAGATGACGATCCGTCCCTCGGTGTCCACGCCGCCCGAGACCGGCGACGCCTGCACGGTCCCGTCGGCCCGGGTGGTCATCAGCAGCATGTGGTGCCGCGGCCGCACGAACTCCAGCAGACCGTCGAGCTCGACCTTGGTGTTGGTGGCAATAGTCCTTGGCATGCCTTCACCCTATGCGTCGCTGGAGAAGTCGCTAGAGAACTGGGGTCTCCTGCACCGCCAGCCAGCGGAGCTCGCCGGTGAGTACCGCGGTGACGCGGCGCAGACTGCCGACCGAGTGCCGCTCCAGGAACCTGCACACCGCCAGGTCGGGCGTGTGGGTCACGACCTCGAACTGCTCGATGTCGATCTTCAGTCCGGGCACGGCGTTGTGTGAGGTGGACAGTGCGTTCATGAGCGCCGGGAGGTCGACGCGGGCGCCGTCTATGGCGACGAGGACGAAGTCCGGGTGGTGTGCCCCGTGGAACGTGTCGAGGACGTCGGGAGCAGCCTCACCGGACAGCCAGCTCGCCAGGTGTTCATGGTGCCGGACGACCTCGGCGTACAGCTGGTTCATCGGGTTTCCTTTCGGTGCAGGTCCGCCGGGGTGAGCAGGTGTTCCAGCTCGTCGTCGGTGAGCTGGTTGACGAGGTGCTTCGCGCGCTGCGCCTCCGGTGTTGTGGGAAGCACCCCGTCCAGCAGATCGGGCAGCAGCAACTCGTATCCGGCCCGGGCGCGCGGCGAGTAGCGGTGGCGGGTGCGGGCGACCGCGGAGCAGACGCGGATCGCGTGCTCGTTCCCTGGCGGTACGTCGGGGCGGTCGGTCTCCCGGGCCGCGAACCGGAACCCGTTCGCCCGGTCGCAGCCCGGGCAGCCGGAGTCGCCGGCGCCGAGTGTGGAGCCGCAGTCCGGGCAGGTCAGCCGGTTCAGTGCGCCGTCGACGATCCGCCAGTCGAACTCGGAGGTGTCCTGCAGGACGACCTCGGCCAGCTCGCACGCTGCCGCCGTCCCCGGGGCGACGCCGGAGTCGGCGCAGAAACTGTCCCAGGCGGCCTCGATACTGTCCTCGACGCGCCGTAGCGCGGTGGTGAACCGAGGGTGTTCGACGCGTCGCATGCCCCGGACTCTAGCCAGCTGCGGGCCTGTGGACGACCGGATTGACTTGTTCGAACAGGTGTTCGAACATGGAGTCATGACGGGGAACGAGGCAGCGGAAGGCCGGGTCACGGCCCTCGATCACGCCCGCCTGCTCCTCGCCAGGGCAAGCGCCCAGAAGAAGGCGCAGAGGGATGAAGTCGACGAGGAGGAGACGCGACTCGCTCCGGTCGGGGGCGCGGGCCGGGTGCCTTCGGTGGCCCGGGTGCAGCAGGCGCTGGACACGGCGGGAGTGGACCGGGAGCTGCCGACGCATCCGGCGGTGAGTGAGCTGCTGGCGGGCGCGAGCCTGCGCGGCGGTTCGGTGTATTCGGTGCGCGGGAGTGCCGCGCTGGTGATGGCCCTGATGGCCGGGCCGTCCGCGGAGGGCGCCTGGTGCGGTGTGGTCGGCGTGCCGTCGTTCGGGGCCGAGGCGGCGCGTGGGCTCGGGGTGGACCTGGAGCGTCTCGTGCTCGTCCCGGATCCGGGGCGGGAGTGGCTGAGCGTCGTGGCCGCGCTGGTCGACGCGCTGACCGTGGTCGTCGTCCGTCCGCCCGGCGAGGTGACGCCGGGGGAGGCGTCCCGGCTGGCCGCGCGGCTCCGCACTCGCGGCGCGATGCTGATCGCCTACGGGTCGTGGCCGGGCAGCGAGGCCCGGTTCGAGATCGAGAGCAGCACCTGGACCGGCCTCGGCGACGGCGAAGGTCTGCTCACCGCCCGTCGGGCGACCGTCGCGGTGACCGGCCGGCGCGCCGCCGTGCGGGCCCGCCACGACCTCTGGCTGCCCGGCCCCGACGGCGCGATCCGCTCCGCAGAGCCGGCTGAGCCTGGCTGGCAGGAGGAGTGGGCGGACCGGATCGGCGCGGTGGGCTGATGGACAGCGGGCTGACCCGGACGATGGTGATCTGGGTGCCGGACTGGCCGGTGGCGGCGGCCGCGGCGGCGACCGGGCGTTCGCCGGACGAGCCGATCGCGGTGCTGGAGAAGGGGAAGGTGCTCGCCACCTCCGCCGCTGCCCGCGCCGACGGGGTGCGTCGCGGGCAACGGGCCCGGGACGCGCAGTCGCGCTGCCCGGAGCTGGTCGTGCTGAAGTACGACGCGGTCATCGACGCGCGGGCGTTCGACCCGGTGATCTCGTGCCTGGAGGCGATCACGCCGGGCGTGCAGGTGATCCGTCCGGGGATGTGCGCGTTGAAGGCGCGCGGACCGGCCCGGTTCTACGGCGGCGAGGAGACCGCCGCGGCGAAGCTGCTCGACCGGCTGGAGACGTTCGACGTGCCCGGCAGCCGGATCGGGGTCGCCGACGGCCCGTTCGCCGCGGAGCAGGCGGCCCGGGTGAGTTCCGCGCGGACCCGGGTGCACGTGGTGCCGCCGGGCGGTTCGCCGGAGTTCCTCGCGCCGCTGTCGGTCGACGTGCTCGAGCAGCCGGCGCTCACGGATCTGCTGCGTCGGCTGGGACTGCGATCGCTCGGTGCGTTCGCACGGCTGCCTCGCACCGAGGTGCTGACCAGATTCGGCCCGGACGGCGCCTTCGCGCACCGGCTCGCCCGAGGTGGCGACGACCGCCCGGTGACCGGCCGGGAGATCCCGCCGGAGCTGACCCGCACGCTCGACTTCGAGCCGCGGGTCGACCGTGTCGACCAGGTCGCGTTCGCGGTCCGGGTGGTCGCCGACGAGTTGATCGTCCGGCTGACCGAGCTCGGCCTGGTGTGTACGACGCTGCGGGTCGAGGTCGGCACCGAATCCGGGCGGATCCACGAGCGGGAGTGGTTGCATCCGCGCTGGTTCACCGCGGCGGACGTGGTGGACCGGGTGCGCTGGCAACTGCAGGGGAGCGGGACGGCGACCAGCGAGCTGACGTCACCGGTGGTCCGGGTGCGGCTGATCCCGGACCAGGCGGATCCGGTCGGTGCGCATGCCGACGGCTTGTGGGGCGGCGGGCCGGACGAGCGGATCCACCGCGCGTTGTCGCGGGTGCAGAGCATGCTCGGTCACGGTGCGGTCGCGTCCGTGGTGATCGGCGGCGGGCGCGGCTTCGCCGAGCGGCAGACGCTGGTCCCGTGGGGCGACCCGGCGGTGCCGGCCCGGCCGCCGGACCAGCCGTGGCCCGGCGCGATCACCGGCAGCGAGCGCTGGCCGGCCCTGGCGCCGACCACGATCTTCCCGGAGCCGATCCCGGCGAAGGTGTTCGCCGCCGACGGCACCCAGGTCTCGGTCACCGCCCGCGGCGAGCTGTCCGGCATCCCGTCCGCCTTCACCCTGCTCCCCACCGGCACCGCCGCCCGCGCACCTGGCGTCCAAGTTGCCGACAGCAACAAGATCCACCCGATCACCGGCTGGGCCGGCCCGTGGCTCACCGCGGAGCGCTGGTGGGACCCGGCCACCGAGACCCGCCAAGCCCGCTTCCAGTTCCAGACCGCCGACACCCGCGCCTGGCTCTTCATCCTGCACCGAGCCGCCTGGCAGGCCCAGGCCACCTATGACTGAGTCAGGTGAAGTCGATCCGCAGGACGGTGCGGCGCAGGGTGGGGTGGGTGAGTTGGCGGAAGCCGGCTTCTTCGAAGGCCTGGTGGGGGCCGACGTGGAGTTCGCCCCAGGTGATGGTCTTGCCGGGCTGGGTGAGCATCGGGTAGGCCTCGAGGGCCCGGGCGCCGCGCGTTCTGGCGTACGGGATCGTGGCGCGGGCGAGGTGGTAGGTGAGGCCGCGGCCGCGGAAGCCTTTGCGGACGGCCATGCAGGTGACGGCCCAGACGCTCTCGTCGTCCTTGTCCTCGGAGCGGTCCGCCCAGGGGATGCGCGACGTCCGCAACTTCGGGTACGCCGTCCGCGGCTCGACGGCGACCCATCCGGCCGGCTCGCCGTCGACGTACGCGACCAGGCCGGCCGTCGACGGCGCGTCCGGCGTACCGCAGGCGGTCTGGTCCTGCAGCCTCGTCATCCGCTCGTCGAGCGTCGAGTCCCGCCAGATCCAGCCGCGGATCTTGAACCGCTGGCACTGGCACTGCCCCGCGTCCGTCGTTCCGAACACGGCCTGCAGGTCCTCCCACGGCACCTCGTTCGCCGGGACGACGGTGACCTGCGACTCCTCGAGCGCTTCCATGCCGAGCAGGCTAACCCCGGTTCCGGACGACCCCCGTCCGGAACGTTAGGTTGGTTCGTATGCATCGGAGCCGGGTTTCCACGTTCCTGATCGACGTCCGGCGCGACGAGGTGGACGACGCCGCGGCGTTCTGGTCGCGGGCGCTGGGCGTCCGGACCTCGTCGCCGGCGGGGGAGCCGCAGTTCACCACGCTGCACGACGCGGTCCCGGGATACGTGACCGCGATCCAGTCCGTCGACGACGAGCCGCGCTACCACCTCGACATCGAGACCGACGACGTGCCGGCCGAGGTGGCGCGGCTGACCGGGCTCGGCGCGGTCGAGGTCGCGAGCTGGCAGGGCTGCCACACCCTCCGCGCGCCCGGCGGTCACCTGCTCTGCGTCATCCCGGTGCACAGCGACCCGGCGTACTTCGAACAGCACGCGACCGTCTGGAGCGGCGAGTAGACCTCAGGCGACGTGGACGGCGGGCGGCTCGGCAAGCGCGAAGAGTCGGTCGAACACCGCGGCCCGATCGAACTGCAACGCGTACGCCCGCGCGCGCCGCTCGGCCTCCGCCCGCTGCTCACGCGTCCAGTCGCAGACGACCTCGTCGAGCACGGCTCGCAGTGTGACCGGGTCGTGCTGCGGCACCAGCAGTGCCGTGTCGCCGACCGCCTCGGGCACGCCGCCGGTCGCGCAGGTGATGACCGGCCCGCCGCCGGCGAGCGCCTTCTCGACCAGTGCGATCCCGAACGTTTCCACGAACTCCGGCTGCTCGCGGGTCGGCAGCACGAACGCCGCGCTGCCGGCCATCAGCGCCGGCTTCTCCGCGTCGTCCACGTCCGTCAGCACCCGCACCCGCTCGCCCAGGCCCGCTGCCGCCACCCGCGCCACCACTTCGTCCTCCTGCGGCCCGCGCCCGGCCAGGACCAGTTGCACGCGTTCGGCCGACCGCGACCCGGCGTAGGCGTCGATCAGGTCGTCGACCCCCTTCGCCGAGGCGATCCGGGACAGGAACAGCACGTACCCGTCCCGCGCGAGGCCGCGCCGGGCGAGGGTTTCGGCGATCCTGTCGTCGGTGAGCGACAGGTACGACCAGGAGTCGACCGCCGGGTAGGAGATCGCGATCCGCTCCCGGCACTGCTGCGCGAACGTCGTGCCGTGCATGCCGTCGAGGGTCGCCGCCGCGGCCACGATCAGGTCCCTGGTGTACTCCGACACCGCCACGCAGTGATCGGCGGCCAGGTAGACCGACAGGATGTGCGCGGCCGCCCCGAACCGGCCGGTGTCCACGCACTCGCGCACCACGTTGGTGATGTCCGAGCCCACCGCCTCGGCCACCGTGATGACCTGGGCGGGCCCGATCCGGCGCGCCACCTGGACGGCCTCCTGGACGGCGATCGCGTGCGGGCTCAGGTACAGCGACATGGCCACTGTCGGCACCCCGTCGCTGAACAGCTCGACCAGCCGCCCGACGAGTCCGGACAGGTAACGCCCGTCCGGAACCCGGTAGTCGCCGACCGGGCCGGGCCGCTCCACGGTGATCCCGGGGCTGTACGGAAGCACGCGATCGAGCGGTTTCAACGGCAGCCCGGCCGCCTCGAGCGCGTCGAGCGGCCACGTCACGATCCGTACGTCGTCGAACCCGCGGGTGAGCGCCACCTCTGCGAGGCACCGCGCCTCACCGGAGTGCCCGCAGATCACCGGGTCGGCGCGAACGACGATGACCAGGCGGCGGTCGGGTGTGGACGGCTCGGGGGAGTGGTCGTCGATGGTCATGCCTCACCTCCAGTGGTGTGCAGTGGGTCGGACGTGGACGGTGGCCGGATCCGGGTGCCCCAGCCGGACGGCCGAGGGCCGAGCTCGATGTGCAGGGTGCGGATGTGCCGCAGTTCCCGGCCGGAGATCCAGGGGCGCTCGAGGGTCTTGCCGTCGACCGCGATGGATTGGACGTAGGAGACCGGTCCGCCTGCCTCGACCGGCTCGAAGCCTGTCGTGGTGATGGACAGGTCGCCCTCGGGCAGCCGGGTCGTGGACTCCGCCACGGCCGGCGCGCTCACCAGGAACAGGTTCTGGCCGGCGACCGGGAACAGCCCGAGAGTCGCCCACACGTACCACGCGGACAGCCCGCCGGAGTCGTCGTTGCCCGGCAGGCCGCCCCGGCCGGTGCCGAACTGGTTGGCGATCGCGGCGTGCACGACTTCGGCGGTTCGGTCCGGCCGGCCGGCGTAATGGTAGGACCACGGCGCCTCGTAGTCCGGCTCGTTGTTCAGTCCCTCGAACCGGCACAGGCCGTACCCGGCGTCCATCTCGGCCACGCTCGGCGCCACGCCCGGCTGGGTGACCGGCGCGGCGTCGTACCCGAAGAACGTGTCGAGCAGCCCGACGAAGGCGTCGTCGCCGCCGGCGAGGGCGATCCGGGCGCGCATGTCGTGGAGCAGCCGGAAGGAGTAGTTCCACCGGCCGCCCTCGTAGAACGTCGAGTCGCGCAGCAGACCGGTGTCCGGGTCGTACGCCGCCCGCCAGCCCTGCGCGAGGTCGCGCATCTGCCGCGCCAGCGGCCGGTCGCGGACCTTCTGGGCGATTGCCGCGGTGCAGTGGTAGGCGTACGCGAGGTCGAGGGTGTGGCTGATCGGGTGCGCCACGCCGTGCACCAGGTAGTCCTCGCCGTACGTCCGGCGCAGGTCCATCTCCAGGTGCACCATGGCCCAGTCCCAGTCGATCCCCGGCAGGTCCAGGTGGCACAGGTCGGCCAGGAAGGTGTGCGCGAGTGCGCTGCCCTGCCGGGAGAACCGGTCGGCGCCCTTGGCCATCCGGTAGCCGATCGGCAGGTTGCCCTCCTGCTCGCAGATCGACAGCATCGCGCCGGCCAGCGCGACCGAACGCTGCGGGAACAGCGTGGTCATCAGCGGCAGTTGGGTGCGGTAGATGTCCCACATGGTGCAGATGTCGAACGCGTACGGGCCCTCGGTCGTCCACGAAGGGCTCTCGTCCGGGGCGAAGCACGGTTTGACCAGCGAGTGGTAGAGCGCGGTACCGAACACCGTCGCCTGGTCGTCGGATGCGGCGTCGATCGCCACCTTGCCGAGGTGGTCGCGCCAGGTGGCCGCCGTACGGTCCCGCCGTACGGCGAAGGTGGTCCGGGTGCGGCCGACGTCCGAGTGCAGGTTGTCGCGGGCCGTCTCGCATCCGCGCAGGGAGAACCCGAGCCGCACCTCGACGGCCTGCTCGGCGCGCGAAGGGCCCATGAAGATCAGCCCGAAGGGCCGCAGTGTCGTCGGCCGGATGTAGTCGAAGTCGAGGCGGGTGCCGCCGGGCATCAGGCGCCGGTCGTACCACAGCAGTTGCCGCCAGCCGGGGGCGTCGACCTCCAAGTGCACGGCCAGCGGCACGCCCTCGACGTGGATCTCGCCCTGCGCCACGCCGGGCTCCAGCAGTGCCAGGTGCGCCTTCAGCGGAACGGTCTTGCTGTGCGGGATCGCGAGGCCGCCGGTCGACGCGTCGATGACGATCCGGGCGGCGTCGTGCGACGGGAAGGTGTACCGGTGCACAGCCGACTTGGGGCCGACCGTCACCTCGCAGCGCACCCCTGAGCTCAGCGTCGCGGCGTAGTAGCCGGGCTCGGCGACCTCGTCCAGCAGGTCCCACGTGGTGCCCAGGTCGTCGAGCGGTCCGAGCATCGGCGTGACCCGGAAGTAGTTGTAGTACTTGCGGATCGCGCCGGTGCCGGACTGCTGGAAGTGCGTGAAGCCGGAGGCGACCGGGCGGTCGTACAAGTGTCCGGGCAGGCCCTCGGTGTTGAAGTCGTACAGCCCGTAGCCGGTCGGGTAGGCGCCGGAGTACGGGCAGGCCGACACCATCCCGAAGGGGTGCAGGGCGCCCGGGTGGGTGTTGCCGACCTGCGGCTTGGGCCACCACCACGTCGCGGCCAGGCCCTTGGGCGTGGGCAGGTCGGTGGCGCCGGTCCCGATGAACGGGTCGACGTACTCGTACATCGGCCTCACCGCCTCGTGCGGGCTGACGTGGACTCTCAAAAAGTAAGAAGCGCATGTTTCAGCCGCGTGACCGGACGAGACGGGCAGGTTACGTCGGCCCGCAGCAGAATGCGGTACTCGGGTGGCGCACCGCGGTCTACGCTCCGACGCATGACTGAACTCGCGGCGACGTTCCAGCAGGCGGCAGTGGCGGAGGCCTACCAGCATCGGCCGCCGTACCCGGACGAGGTGTTCGACCGGCTCCTGGAGCTGATCACCGACGAGCCGCGCCGGGTGCTCGACATCGGCGCCGGCGAGGGCGCGATCGCCCGGCCGCTCGCGCCGCACGTCGAGCACGTCGACGCGGTCGACTTCTCGGCGCCGATGGTCGAGGCCGGCAAGCTGCGACCGGGCGGCGACCGTCCGAACATCAGCTGGCAGGTCAGCCCGATCGAGACCGCCGCCCTTAACGGCCCGTACGCACTCGTGACGGCCGGCGCCAGCATCCACTGGATGCCGTGGGAGGAGACGTTCGCGCGGATCGTCCCGCACCTGACGCCGCACGCCCAACTGGTCGTCGTCGACCACGGTCCCGTCAACGAGCCCTGGCTGCCCGAACTCGTCCAGGTCATCGAGCGGCATTCCCGCAAGCAGAACCACGACCCGAAGTTCAATGTCGTCCACGCGATCAGGGACCGCGGCCTGCTCGACCTCACCGGCACGGCGCGGACGGCGCCCGTCGCGTACCACCAGACCGTCACCGACTACATCGAGCGGCTGCACTCGACGTCCAGCCTCGCCCGTCACCTGATGCCGGCCGACGAGGCCGCCGCGTTCGACGCCGGGATCGAGGCCGCGGTCCGTCCGTACGCGAAGGACGGCGTACTGGAGCTGACGATCGAGGCCGAGCTCAGCTGGGGCCGGCCGCAGAGCCCGCCCGGGACAGCAGGTAGCGCTGCTCGGGAAGGCTCTGCGTGAGCCGCGCGGCGAGTTCGTAGGCCTCCCGGGCGGCCGCGGTGTCGCCGGACAACTCGAGCAGATGCGCCCGTACGGCGGCCAGCCGGTGGTGGTCGTGGAGCGCCGGATCCACGTCGTCGAGCAACGTCAACCCGGCGGCCGGTCCGTGCACCATCGCGACCGCGACGATCCGGTTCAGCGTCACCATCGGACCCGGCGCGGTCGACTCGAGCAGTTCGTACAGCATCAGGATCTCGCGCCAGTCGGTCGCGTCCGCGGTGGCCGCGGCGTCGTGGACCGCGGCGATCGCCGCCTGCAGCTGGTACGGCCCGACCGGCGCGGACCGCAACGTCGACTCGATCAATGCGGTGCCCTCGGCGATCGCCGCCGCGTCCCACAACGACCGGTCCTGCTCCGGCAGCGGCACCAGTGCACCGTCGGCCGTCGTCCGCGCGGGGCGACGCGCATCCGTCAACAGCATCAACGCCAGCAGCCCGGCCACTTCACCTTCGGCCGGCAGCGAGGCATGCAGTTGGCGGGTCAACCGGATCGCCTCGGCGCTCAGCTCGACCCGGTGCAACGACGCACCGGACGAGGCGGTGTAGCCCTCGTTGAAGACGAGATACAGCACATGCAGTACGGCGGCCAGACGCTCGGGCTGCTCGGACGCCGGCGGCATCGCGAACCGGGCGCCCTGGAGCTTCGCCTTCGCCCGGCTGATCCGCTGGCCGATCGTTGCCTCCGGCACCAGAAATGCGCGGGCGATCTCACCGGTCGTCAGCCCGCCGACCGCCCGCAGCGTCAACGCCACCTGGGACTGCGGCGTCAGCGCCGGATGGCAGCACAACATCAGCAACGTCAACGAGTCGTCCTCCGCCGACGCCGGCTCCGGGGCAGTCCACGAGGCCACGGTCTCCTCGCGGCGCGTCCGGGCCGCCTCGTTCCGCAGCACCTCGATCCGCCGCCGCGACGCGACCGTGACCAGCCAGCCGCGCGGATTGTCCGGCACACCGTCTGCCGGCCACTGCAGCGACGCCGCCAGCAGTGCCTCCTGGACGGCGTCCTCGCACGCGTCGAAGTCGCCGTACCGCCGGACCAGTGCGCCGAGCACCTGCGGCGCCTGCTCCCGGAGCAGCTCCTCGAGCATCACATGAACGCGCCGAGGTCACGCACCGGCCGCACCTCGACGACGCTGAACGGCGCCTCCGGGATCTGCGCGACGATCTCCACCGCGCGGTCCATCGAATCGCACTCGAGCAGGTAGAAGCCGGCCAGCTGCTCCTTCACCTCGGCGAACGGACCGTCCGTCGTCATCGGCCTGCCGTCTCGGACAAGCACTTGCTTGGTGAGCTCCGGGGCGTCGAGCGACTCCGACGCGACCAGCTCGCCCCGCACGGCCAGCGCCTCGTGCAGGGCGGCGTACCCGGCCATACCTTCCTTCTTCTGCTCATCCGTCAACGCGTCCCACACCGCCCGGGACTCCGGGTTGCCGTAGATCAGTACGAGAAACCTCATGTGCTCAGCGTAAGCATCACCAGGGGGTATCGATCGGGTCACTGGTTCGTCGCGGGCGTAGCGGCCGCCGGGCCGGCGCGTTCTGGTATCAGGGGAAAGCCGGGGCCTGCCCCGGGCCAGGCGGCCGTAAACCTGTCGTGGCGCCCCAGTAGAGTTACGACGGGTATCCAGGGTGGAGAGAGGGAGGGGTCGCGTGCCGGACTTGGAAGTGTCCGACCGGGTGTGGACGATCCCGAACGCACTCAGCTTCTTGCGGTTGCTGGGCGTGCCGCTGTTCCTGTGGCTGGTCCTCGGGCCGGAGGAGGACGGCTGGGCACTGCTCGTGCTGGCCGTGTCCGGGTTCACCGACTGGGCCGACGGCCAGATCGCCCGGCGGATGAACCAGACGACCCGCCTGGGCCAGATGCTCGACCCGGTCGCCGACCGGCTGTACATCTTCGCCACCGTCATCGGGCTGGCGTTGCGCGACATCATCCCGTGGTGGCTGGCGATCGCGCTGCCGCTGCGGGACGTGCTGCTCACCCTTACCCTGCCGGCCCTGCACCGCCGCGGCTTCAACGCGCTGCCGGTGCACTTCCTCGGCAAGTCCGCGACCTTCTGTTTGCTGTACGCGTTCCCGCTGCTGCTGCTCGGTGACGGTGACAGCACGCTCAACCTGCTCGCCCGCGTGTTCGGCTGGGCGTTCGCGATCTGGGGCACCGGTCTGTACTACTGGGCCGGCGCGCTGTACTTCGCCCAGTTGCGGCACCTGATCCAGACGGTCAAACCGATCAAGGACTCGGCCGGGTGACCCAGCAAGCCCCCCAGCAGACGCCACCTCGACGCGTCGACGCGTCGATGTCACTGCTGAACAACCTGATGGCGCACCCGATCGACGAGGGGTACGCCGTCGCGGCCCGCACCCGGTCGACCGCCGACGGCAAGCAGACCCGCTCCCGGCACCGGATCATGCTGGTGCTGGCCGCCGCCGTCCTCGGCTTCCTGCTCGCCGTGGCCGCCGCGCAGAACTACCGCAGCGCGCCCGAGGCGGAGAAGCAGCGCAAGGAACTGATCACCCGTATCAACCAGGCCGACACCCGGCTGAACGAGCTGCGCAACCACCAGTCCCAGCTCGCCGACGAGGTCCGCCGGCTGCAGGCCAGCGGACTGAGCAACGACAGCACCGGCGCGGCGCTGCAGCAGAAGCTCGACGACCTGGAGCTGCAGACCGGGGCGATCGCGGTCACCGGCCCCGGGATCAAGGCGGTGATCGACGACGCCAAGAACGCCGACGCCAAGGAGGGCCGGCTGCTCGACGTCGACCTGCAGCAACTCGTCAACGGCCTGTGGACGTCCGGCGCGGAGGCGGTCTCGGTGAACGGGCACCGGATCACGTCGCTGACCGCGATCCGCGGCGCGGGCAGTGCCATCACCGTTGACTACAGTTCGCTGACCCCGCCGTACACGGTGCTCGCGATCGGGGACACCGCGACCATGCCTGCCCGGTTCGCGCAGAGCTCCGGCGGGCAGTGGGTGCAGTACCTGGTCAGCAACTTCGATGTCCGGATGACGATCACGACGGAGGATTCCTTGCTGGTGCCGGCCGATGCGACCATCGCGTTGCGCTACGCGAAGGTGCGAACGAGATGATCGCCGTACTCGGGCTGGTGATCGGTGTCGTCATCGGTCTGCTGGTCGCGCCCGACGTCCCGGACTGGGCGCAGCCGTACCTGCCGATCGCGGTCGTGGCCGCGCTCGACGCGGTGTTCGGCGCGCTGCGTGCGTTCCTGGACGGGATCTTCGACGACAAGGTGTTCGTCGTCTCGTTCGTGTCCAACGTGCTGATCGCGGCCCTGATCGTCTACCTGGGCGACCAGCTCGGCGTCGGGTCGCAGCTGTCCACCGGTGTGGTCGTCGTGCTCGGCATCCGCATCTTCACCAACATGGCCGCGATCCGGCGGCACATCTTCCGGGCCTGACATGAGCGACGAGACACCGGACAAACCCGCGCAACCGGCCGCCGACACACCTGCCGACACACCGGCCGGCACGCCTGCAGGTTCGCCTGCCGATGCGCCGCCGACGCCGATGCCCAAGCCGAAGCCGCGGACGCCGAACCTGGCCCTGCGCCGGCTGCGGGCCGGGTTCAAGCCGTCCCGCGGCCAGGCGATCGTCGCGGTCGTGCTCGCGCTGGTGGCCTGCGTCGCGGTCGTGCAGGTCCGGGTGAACCGGGCCGACGACGGCTACCAGAACGCCCGCCGCGAGGACCTGATCGCGATCCTCGACGGCCTCGGGCAGAACACCCGGCGGCTGGAGAGCGAGATCGCCGACCTCGAGGAGCGGAAGAACTCGCTGTCCTCCAGCGCCGACAAGGCGCAGACCGCGCGCGAGCAGGCCGAGGCCCAGGTCCGCACCCTCGGCATCCTCGCCGGTACGCTGCCCGCGCAGGGCCCCGGGGTCCGGATCACGCTGAACGACCCGCAGGGCAAGATGACCTCGAGCAACCTGCTGGACGCGATCGAGGAACTGCGCGACGCCGGCGCGGAGGCGATCCAGGTCAACGGTTCGGTCCGGGTGGTGGCCAGCACGGACTTCGTGGACGACGCCCCGGGAATCTCGATCGACGGCCAGAAGGTGAACTCGCCGTACGTCATCGAGGCGATCGGGGAGGCCCACAACCTGGCCGAGGCGGCCAACTTCCCGGGCGGTCTGGTCAGCGAGGTGACCGGTCCGCAGGTGGGCGGAACGGCCGAGGTCACCGAGCTCGAGAACGTCCCGATCACCGCCTTGCACGCCCCGGAGGAGCATCGTTACGCTCGCCCGGCGCCCAGCCCGACCAAGTAGCTGTACCTGTCGCTGTACCTGTAGCTGTACTTGAGTGAAAGAGGAACGAAGGTGTACCCCGAAGACCTGAAGTACACGGCCGAGCACGAGTGGTTGAAGGCCGGCGAGGAGGGACCCGTGCGGGTCGGCATCACCGACTTCGCGCAGGACCAGCTCGGTGACATCGTGTACGTGCAGCTGCCCGACGTCGGCAGCGCGGTGCGGGCCGGCGACGCGTGCGGTGAGCTCGAGTCGACCAAGAGCGTGAGCGACCTGTTCGCCCCGGTGAACGGCACCGTGACCGCGGTCAACGAGGCGCTGGCCGACCAGCCGGACCTGGTGAACAGCGACCCGTACGGCGAGGGCTGGCTGCTCGACATCGAGGTCGAGGACGCCGCCGAGGTGGCCGCGCTGATGGACGCCGAGGCCTACAAGGGGCAGCTCGACCAGAGCTGACAACTGACTGGTAGCGTTACCGGCCTCAACCGCTGGTCGAGGGTTGAGGCCGCTGTCCACACTGTCAACACTGTCAATACGGGGTCTATCGAAGACGTCGCCGGACCGCCGGCGATCGGGAGGATCACAGCATGCCGTTCTGCAACCAGTGCGGGCACGAGAACTCCGAGGGCAGCCGGTTCTGCTCGCAGTGCGGAGCGATGCTGCCTGGCGCGGACCGCCCGGCGGCAGCCCCGGCGACCCCCCAGCCGACACCCGGTGTCACCGACACCGCGATGCTCACGCCGATCGGCGCCGAGCCGGAGCCGGAGCAGCAGACCGGTGAGCCGCTGTCGGCCGACGACGCGGCCGCGGTCGGCGCCCTGCCGGCCGGTTCCGCCCTGCTGATCGTGCAGCGCGGCCCGAACGCGGGCAGCCGGTTCCTGCTCGACGTCGACGTGGTGACCGCGGGCCGGCACCCGGACAGCGACATCTTCCTCGACGACGTGACCGTGTCGCGCCGGCACGCCGAGTTCCGCCGGGACCCGTACGGCGTGAAGGTCCGCGACGTCGGCAGCCTGAACGGCACGTACGTGAACCGGGACCGGATCGACGAGGTCCTGCTCAACAACGGCGACGAGGTCCAGATCGGCAAGTACCGGCTGGTGTACTACGCCAGTGGCCAAGCCTGATCCCAGCGCCGAAGGGCCGGTGGGCGGCCGCGGCATCGGCGAGGTGCTGCAGCTGCTGCAGGCCGAGTTCGCCGACGTCACGATCTCCAAGATCCGGTTCCTGGAGGCCGAGGGGCTGGTCACGCCGGCCCGGACGGCGTCCGGCTACCGCAAGTTCAGCGCCGCCGACCTGGAGCGGCTGCGGTACGTGCTGACCGCGCAACGCGACCAGTACCTGCCACTGAAGGTGATCAAGGAACATCTCGGCGCGATCGACCGCGGCCTGCGTCCGGCGGCCGCGGGGCCACCGGTCGCGCCGAGTTCGTTGCCGCAGACTCCCGGCCAGCCGGTCGCCGAGGACTTCGGTGCCGCGGGCACCGAGCTGCGGCTGACCCGCGACGAGCTGCTGCGCGCCGCCGCGGTGTCCTCGGAGCTGCTCGCTGAGCTGGAGGGGCACGGCCTGGTGGTGGCCAGCGGCAACCACTACGGCGGCGACGCGATCGTCGTCGCGCAGGTCGCGGCCGAGCTGGCGTCGTACGGGATCGAGCCGCGGCACCTGCGGGCGTTCCGGACGGCGGCGGACCGCGAGGTCGGCCTGATCGAGCAGGTCACGGGACCGCGCCGTACCGAACAGACCGGGGAGCTGGCCGCCCTCACCGTCCGGCTGCACACCGCCCTGGTCCGCTCCCGCCTGCCGCGTCCCTAGGCCGCCGCACGGCCTTCGTCCACAGGTGACCCCAACGGCGCGCCGGGTGCTTCGGCTCGGAGTAGGCTGAAGGGGTGCGCGAAGTCGACGTGGTCGGAGTCCGGGTGGAGATGCCCTCGAGTCAGCCGATCGTGCTGCTCAAGGAGGTCGGAGGTGAGCGATACCTGCCGATCTGGATCGGTGCTGCCGAGGCGAGTGCGATCGCCTTCGCCCAGCAGGGGATGGAGCCGCCCCGGCCGCTGACCCACGACCTGTTCGCGGAGACCATCCGCGTGCTCGGGCACACGCTCAGCCAGGTCCGGATCGTGAACCTGACCGACGGCGTGTTCGAGGCGATCCTGGTGTTCGACGACAAGACCGAGATCTCGGCCCGGCCGTCGGACTCGATCGCGATCGCGCTGCGGACCGGCACGCCGGTGTTCTGCGCCGACGAGATCCTCGCCGAGGCCGGCATCCCGGTCCCGGAGAGCGAGGCGAACGACGCCGACGAGGTGGAGGAGGAAGAGGAGGTCGAGCGGTTCCGGGAGTTCCTCGACCAGGTGACCCCGGAGGACTTCGACAAGAGCTGACACCCCGGCCCCGCCGTGGTGCGCAGATGGTGCAAGTGCGGCTAGGTAACGATTCGTACGACGGTCGCGACACGCTCGCGGCTCGACGCGGTTGTCGTTGACCCGGTTCGGGCGGCGGCTTACCGTGAAGGAGTCGTGGGGTGATGTCACTCCACGCAGATGACTCGTTCCAGTCGGTATCCAGGGAGGCTCAGGCGTGACACGCACCGGGGACACGGATCTGACGGCGCAGTCGACGTCCGACGCGCACGCAGAGGCCATGGCTGCCGCTACAGCCACCGCCGGCGTCCAGGGTCTGCTGTTCGACGACGACCTGCGGCCGATGCCGGAGGACGTCGGGTTCCGGGGGCCGACGGCCTGCGCCGCGGCCGGGATCACCTACCGACAGCTCGACTACTGGGCCCGCACCGGCCTGGTTTCCCCGTCCGTGCGCCCGGCGACCGGCTCGGGAACGCAGCGGTTGTACGGTTTCCGTGACGTTCTGTTGCTGAAAGTGATCAAGCGGCTGCTCGACGCCGGGATCTCGCTGCAGCAGATCCGGACCGCGATCGCGCACCTCAGCAAGCGCGGCTTCGACGACCTGACCCAGATCACGCTGATGAGCGACGGCGCGTCGGTGTACATGTGCACCTCGCCCGACGAGGTCATCGATCTGCTGGCCGGCGGCCAGGGCGTGTTCGGTATCGCGCTCGGCGGTGTCTGGCGGGAGGTCGAGGGCTCGCTGTCGGAGCTGCCGACCGAGCGCGCCGACGGTCACGACGACGGCGATTCGGAAGGCCACGCGGGCGACGAGCTCGCCGCCCGGCGCCGCGCCCGGATGACCGGCTGACGTCTCGTTCGGTCCTGCGTGCCCGAACTGTGCGCGGATTCCTGGTAGCCTCGGGACAGCCGTTCACAGCACTCGGGAGAGTCCCGTGTCATCGGGCGCCGAAGGGGCAATTCCTCCCCGGAACCTCTCAGGCCCATGGACCGAGTGTCACAGGCGACTCTGGAGCGTAGTGCGTGACAGAGGGGGAGGCGACCGGAAGCACGTCAGCAACGGAGCCTCTTGATGACCGAACAACTCTCCGCCACGTTCGCCGACCGCCACATCGGGCCGCGTCCCGACGAGGTCGCGCGGATGGTGCAAGCCCTCGGGTACGCCGATGTCGACGCGCTCGTCGACGCCGCGGTCCCGGCGTCGATCCGCTCCGCCGAGGCGCTGCGGTTGCCCGAGCCCGCGTCCGAGGTGGACGCGCTCACCGAGCTGCGGCAGCTCGCGGCCCGCAACACCGTCGCCACCTCGATGATCGGCCAGGGGTACTACGGGACGTTCACGCCGTCGGTGATCGTCCGCCGCCTGGTCGAGAACCCGGCCTGGTACACCGCGTACACGCCGTACCAGCCGGAGATCTCCCAGGGCCGCCTCGAGGCGCTGCTGAACTTCCAGACCGTGGTCTCGGACCTGACCGGCCTGCCGACCGCGAACGCGTCGCTGCTCGACGAGGGCACCGCGGCCGCCGAGGCGATGACGCTGGCGCACCGGTCGAACAAGAAGAGCAGGTCCGACCGCTTCCTGGTCGACGCCGACACCTTCGCCCAGACGATCGCGGTCGTGCAGACCCGCGCCGAGGCGCTCGGTATCGAGGTCGTCGTCGCCGACACCACCGACGGTCTGCCCGAGGGCGACTTCTTCGGCTTCCTGGTGCAGTACCCGGGCTCGAACGGCGCCGTCCGCGACCTGAAGCCGCTGATCGAGGCGGCGCACGAGCGCGACACGCTGGTCGCCGTGGCCTCCGACCTGCTCGCGCTGACGTTGCTCGAGGCACCGGGTGAGGCCGGCGCCGACATCGTGATCGGCTCGTCGCAGCGCTTCGGCGTCCCGCTGTTCTACGGCGGTCCGCACGCCGGGTTCATGTCCGTGCGTTCCGGTCTGGAGCGGTCGCTGCCCGGTCGTCTCGTCGGCGTCTCGGTCGACGCGGACGGCGCCCCGGCGTACCGGCTGGCGCTGCAGACGCGGGAGCAGCACATCCGTCGCGAGAAGGCGACGTCCAACATCTGTACGGCGCAGGTCCTGCTCGCCGTCGTGGCGTCGATGTACGCCGTGTACCACGGCCCCGACGGCCTGAAGGCGATCGCCGAGCGCGTGCACTCGTACGCCGGCAAGCTCGCCGCCTCGCTGCGGGCCGGCGGCGTCGAGGTCGTGCACGGCGAGTTCTTCGACACCGTCCTGGCCCGGGTCCCCGGACGTGCCGCCGACGTGGTGGACGCCGCCCGGCAGAACGGCATCTGGCTGCGGCTCGTGGACGCCGACCACGTCGGCATCTCGTGCGACGAGAAGACCGACGTCGCGACGCTGACCCGGGTCTGCCAGTCCTTCGGCGTGCAGTACGACGACACGCTCGGCGCGCCCGCGATCGCCGTACCGCGGACCACGGACTACCTGACGCACCCGGTGTTCAACACGCACCGGTCCGAGACGGCGATGCTGCGCTACCTGCGCAAGCTGTCCGACATGGACTACGCGCTGGACCGCGGCATGATCCCGCTCGGCTCGTGCACGATGAAGCTGAACGCGACCACCGAGATGGAGCCGGTCACCTGGCCGGAGTTCGCGGACCTGCACCCGCTCGCGCCGATCGAGGACGCGGCCGGTTACGTGAAGCTGATCGGTCAGCTGGAGCGCTGGCTGGCCGAGGTCACCGGCTACGCGAAGGTGTCGATCCAGCCGAACGCCGGTTCGCAGGGTGAGCTGGCCGGTCTGCTCGCGATCCGCGGCTACCACCGCGCCCAGGGCTCGGCGGACCGCAACGTCTGCCTGATCCCGGCGTCCGCGCACGGTACGAACGCCGCCTCCGCGGTGATGGCCGGCATGAAGGTCGTCGTAGTCAAGGGCAACGACGACGGCACGATCGACCTGGACGACCTGCGCGCGAAGGCGTCCGAGCACGCGGAGAAGCTGGCCGCGATCATGATCACCTACCCGTCGACGCACGGTGTGTACGAGGAGAGCGTCCGCGAGGTCTGCCGGATCGTCCACGAGCACGGCGGCCAGGTGTACGTCGACGGCGCGAACCTGAACGCCCTGCTCGGCCTCGCGAAGCCGGGCGAGTTCGGGGGCGACGTCAGCCACCTGAACCTGCACAAGACCTTCTGCATCCCGCACGGCGGCGGCGGCCCGGGCGTCGGCCCGGTCGCGGTCGCGGCGCACCTGGCGCCGTACCTGCCGAACCACCCGCTGCTCGACCAGGCCGGCCCGGAGTCCGGTGTCGGCCCGATCAGCGCGGCGCCGTTCGGGTCCGCGGGCGTGCTCGCCATCTCCTGGGCGTACATCCGGATGATGGGAGCCGAGGGGCTGACCGCGGCGACCAAGGCCGCCGTGCTGACCGCGAACTACGTGGCGAAGCGGCTCGAGGGTGCGTTCCCGGTGCTGTACACGGGCGAGAACGGCCTGGTCGCGCACGAGTGCATCCTGGACCTGCGGCCGATGACCAAGGAGACCGGCATCAGCGTCGACGACGTCGCGAAGCGGCTGATCGACTACGGGTTCCACGCCCCGACGATGTCGTTCCCGGTCGCCGGCACGCTGATGGTCGAGCCGACCGAGTCCGAGGACCTGGGCGAGCTGGACCGGTTCTGCGACGCGATGATCGCGATCCGGCACGAGATCGACCGGGTCGCCGCCGGGGAGTGGCCGGCCGCCGACAACCCGCTGGTGAACGCGCCGCACACCGCCGAGTCGGTCATCAACGACAAGTGGGAGCACGCCTACACCCGCGAGGAGGCGGCGTTCCCGCGCTCGGTCGACCGCACCTCGAAGTACTGGCCGCCGGTCCGCCGCATCGACGGCGCGTACGGCGACCGCAACCTGATCTGCTCGTGCCCTGCCCCGGAGGCCTTTGAGTGACTTCCGTACGTCCTGACACCGCCGCTGCCCTGTTCGCCGAGGTCGCGGCGGCGCAGGGGGAGTCGAAGCTGCCGTCGGTGAACGCCGGGGTGGTGCGCGACGGCGCGCTGGTCTGGACGGGGTCGCGCGGGCGGTTCGCGACGGCGGACGGGGCGTTGCCGGGCACGGACGTGCAGTACCGGATCGGCTCGATCACCAAGACGATGACGGCGCTGCTGGTCATGCAGTGCCGCGACGACGGGTTGCTCGCGCTGAACGATGCCGTCGGCAAGCATCTGCCCGGGATCGCGTTCGGGGACCGGACGGTCCGGCAGCTGCTCGCGCACAGCGGCGGGATGAACGCCGAGCCCAAGGGCCCTTGGTGGGAACGCAATCCGGGCGTCTCGTTCGACGAGCTGACTGCCGCGATGAACGACTCGCAGGCCGCCGGCCCCGCGGACCGGCGGCACCACTACTCGAACCTCGGCTACGGCCTGCTCGGCGAGATCGTGGCGCGGCTGCGCGGGGCGTCCTGGCTGGAGCTGGTGCGGGAGCGCATCCTCCATCCGCTGGAGATGCGGCGTACGACGTACTTCCCGGAAGGCCCGTCCGCGCAGGGCTTCTCGGTGCATCCGTTCAGCGGGCAGCTCGACCCGGAGCCGTCATACGACTCGGGCGCGATGGCTCCGGCCGGGCAGCTGTGGAGCACGATCGAGGACCTGGCGCGGTACGCCGGGTTCTGGATCGACCCGCTGCACGAGGTGCTGAGCCGGGAGTCGGTCGAGGAGATGGCGTCGCCGGTGGCCTCGGATCCGCGCGAAGGGCTGAACGCGTCGTACGGGCTGGGCT
The DNA here is from genome assembly GCF_040610875.1 of Kribbella sp. NPDC003505. Lineage (NCBI taxonomy): Bacteria > Bacillati > Actinomycetota > Actinomycetes > Propionibacteriales > Kribbellaceae > Kribbella > Kribbella sp. NPDC003505. The sequence goes on from NZ_JBEXNA010000002.1 coordinate 420,702, forward strand.
TGCGGCTGATCGCGGACGACCCGCACCTGCTGATCGGGCACACCGGGTCGATGCCGGGCTTCCTCGCCGGGTTGTTCGTCGACCGGGTCCGCCGGGTCGGAGCGGTGACGCTGGGCAACGCGACGTACGGCCGGGTGGCCTCGCTGGCTCCGGACATGATCCGGATCCTGATGCGCTATGAGCCGCCGATCACCCAGGAATGGATCCCGGAGCCACCACTGGCCCAGGGCGACGAGCTGCTCGGTCACTGGTACTGGGGCAACACCCCGCTCACCATCTCGGCGACAGCCGGCATCCTGCAGCTGTCCGGCGGCCTCACCACCCGCCTCTCACCCCTCGGCCCCGACCTCTACCAAGGCCGCGACGGCTACCTGGCCGGCGAGAAACTCCACGTGATCCGCGACGGCACCACGATCTCCCACCTGAACGTCGCCACCTTCGTCCTCACGAGGACGCCTTACGGTCGCTAGCTGTCCGCTGCCATCAGTGCCGCGATCTCCTCCTCCAGCGGAGGAGTCTCGTCATGGCGCCCCAGCTCCCGCAGGTCGTCGGCGAGGATTCCGAGCGCGGCCGTGAGCCTCACGAGCGATCTTTCGTGCCGGTTCTCGGACTGGTGATCGGTGCGCAGTTTGGCAACCACCGCCTGCTGGAGAGGCACCACCTCGGCGTACCGCCGGAGGTCACGCAGACTGGTGCCCAGGTTCACCTGGAGCGCGAACACGTCGTCCGGTGCGGCCGGGTCGAGCGCGAGGGCGATCCTGAGCCCCTCGGCATAGCTGGCCCTGGCCTGCTCGGGTTCGTCCAGATACAGCAGATTCGTGCCCAGGTCGTTCAGTGCCGCCACCAGTTTCGGGCCGGATGCGAGGTGACGGTGGATCCGCACTGCTTGCTCGAGGAGCGGCCGCGCGGCGTCATACTCACGCCGATTCATGTGGCGTTCGGCGACGAGTGCCAGCGACCGGGCTTGCGCCCGGTCTGCGTCGCCGGCGAGCTGTGCTCGCAGTGCGAGCAGTTCGCCCGCCTCGGGACCGATCGGCTCGTCGGCAAAGTCGCCCAGGCTGGTTTCGACAAGCTCGAGAGCCTGGTCGAGGCGTGGTCGGCCGGCGTCGACGAGCCGGCCGACCACGACCGCCTCTTCGGCGACGACGAGCGCCTCCGCGTGCCGTCCGAGCTTCGTCAGCGCGGTCCATTGAGCTGTCAGCGCCAGGTACAGCCGCGAGGTCTCGCTCGGCCGCATGAAGGCGAGCTTGCGGAGGTGTCGCACCTGCTCGGCCAGGTGGTCGGCGGACTCCTCGAACTGCCCGGCGCGGAAGCTCTTCGCGCCCTGCCTGCCGCTGTGGAACCCCATCGCGCCGTACCACGCCCTTCGCCCGGGCACGATCGTGCACACATAGCCGATCAGGCCGAGCGTGAGCAGGCCATGTCCGTACGGCCGGCCGGCGATCCATCCGGCGCCGCCGGCGACCACGGCGGCCAGCCCGATCATCTGCAGTCCGCCGCGGATGTAGACCTTGCCCAGGTTCGTCATAACCCACCCCCTTGGCGAATGAGACGCGCCCGGCGGGTGAGGCGTTGCTTCGGATCGTGAGGATGTTCACTCCGGCCGTGGCCGAGTTGACACGGTGAGTGAGGCGGGTAAAAGTTAGGGCTACCTTAGTAAGGGTTGCCTTACTCGACAACTTCCCGGGAGATCTGGATGTCGCAGCCCGCGCGTCTGTCCGCCGTGACAGTGCCGCCCGCACCCGTTCGCGATCGGTTCGGCGCGCGTTGGCCGTTGGCCTCGACGGTGCCGGACCGTGAGCGTGGACCGTTGCCGCACGGGTCGCCGGGAGCGGTCCTCCGGCGCGCTGCCGAGGTGCTGGGTGAGCCGCGGGTCCCGTCGACCGGGATGGGGGAGTCCGCCGCGCTCGACCTGATCGCGGGGCTGCTGGACGAACACGGGATCGACCTCAGCCACCCGCACGCCGCCGCGCACCTGCAGCCGCCCGTGCTGCAGGTCGCGGTCGACGCGGACGCGCTGGCGTCGGCATCGAACGCCTCGCTGGACACCTACGACTCGGGCCCGGCGACGCTGGCGATCGAGCAGTGGGTCGTGAAGGCGCTGGCCGGCCTGGCCGGCTTCGGTCCGCGGGCGGACGGAGTCCTGACGCCGGGCGGCTCGATCTCGAACCTGCTCGCGGTCCTGATCGCGCGCGACAGTGCGGCCGCCGCGGCCGGGGTCGACGTACGGCGCAACGGCCTGCACGGTCTCGACCGGCCGGTCGTGTTCTGCTCCGAGCTCGCGCACTTCTCCGTCCAACGGGCCTGCGCCGCGCTCGGGCTCGGGGAGGAGGCGGCGATCACGATCGCGTCCGACGAGGACTTCCGGATGCGGACCGACGTCCTCGCCGACGAGCTCTCCCGGCCCGGCCGGACGCCGGTGGCGGTGATCGCGACCGCCGGTACGACGGATTTCGGGTCGGTGGACCCGATCGCGCCGATCGCCGCACTGGCCCGGCAGTACGGCGTCTGGCTGCACGTCGACGCGGCGTACGGGTTCGGGGCGCTGTTCTCGGACCGGCTTGCGCCTTTGCTCGCCGACCTGCCGCTCGCCGACTCGGTGACGCTGGACCTGCACAAGATCGGCTGGCAGCCGGCCGCGACGAGTGTGCTGCTGGTGGCGGACCGGACGCGGTTCTCGGCGCTCGACCGCTCGGTCGATTACCTGAACCCGGCCGACGACATCGACTCGGGGCTGGACGGGCTGCTCGGTCGCAGCCTGCAGACCACGCGCCGTCCGGACGCGGTCAAGGTTGCCACCACGCTGGCGGCCTACGGACGGGCCGGACTGGGAACGATGCTCGACACCTGCCACGAGCTCGCGCAGGCCGCCGCGGCCCGGGTCGTTGCCGACAGCAACTTGGAGCTTCTGGCGCCGGTGACCCTGACCACGGTGCTGTTCCGGGTCGCCGGGCGGGGGCTGGAGCCGTCCGCGCTGGACGCCGTCCAGGGTGAGGTCCGGCGCCGGTTGCTGACGTCCGGTCGGGTGTTGATCGGCCGAACGAAGCTGCCGGCCCGCGGCGGCCGCCCGGCGGCGGTCGCGTTGAAGCTGACGCTGCTGAACCCGAACGCCACCGCGTCGGACATCGAAGACCTGCTCGACCAGGTCGTGGCCACCGGCCTCGACGTCCTGACCGGTGAAGGAGCGGCGTGAGTAGTGGTCTGAGTGTTGCGGTCGACGCGCACTTGAACGCGATCCTGCGGTGTTACACGAGGGAGTCGGCGGTACCGGTCGCCGTCGGGCCGTTGACCTTTCCGGTCGGCGATTCGACCGTGACGGCGCGGGTCGAGCACGCCTCGCGGACCGGGCTGCACCAGTTCGGCGATGTCCGGGTGGGCGGCGTCCGCCCGGCGCCCGAGGAGCTCGTGCGGTTGCTGTCCGCGGACGCGGATCCGGCCGAGATCGACGACCTGGCCGCCCGGACAGCGGAGTCGGTGCGGAACGTGGCGCTGTTCGTCGACCAGGCCGACGGCGTACGCGGGCCGGGACGCTTCCTCGAGTTCGAGCAGGCGTTGCTGTTCGGGCATCTGAACCATCCGGCGCCGAAGAGCCGCGACGGACTGAGCGGTGACGAGCTGGCGGCGTACTCGCCGGAGCTCGGCGGCCGCTTCGCCATGCACTGGTTCGAAGCCGACGCCGAACTGGTGTCGTCGGACCAGGTGGCCGGCGCGCCCTCGCTGCAGGGACTGGACGCTGTGCAGCTGATGGGCGCGCTGGCCGGTATCACCCCGTCGTCGGGTCGCGTGCTGATCCCGGCCCATCCGTGGCAGGCGGCTGCTGTCGCCGCGCGGCCGCGGGTCGCCTCGCTGATCTCTGCCGGCCGGGTGAAGGCGTTGGGGCCCGCCGGTGACCAGTGGTACCCGACGTCCAGCCTGCGGACCGTGTTCCATCCGGATCTGCCGGTGATGCTGAAGCTGTCGCTCGGGCTGCGGATCACGAACTCGCGGCGGGAGTCGACGCCGACCGAGCTGCGCCGCGGGCTGGAGATCAACCGGCTGCTCGACGCGGCGTACAACGCGGGCACGGCGACTGCGCACCCGCGCTTCAGCATCGTCCGCGACCCGGCGTGGGTTGCGCTCGACGAAGGCGGACCGACGTTGACCGGTCTGGACGTGGCGGTGCGAGAGGTACCGGCCGACGTCAACAGCTACGCCTGCCTGGCGGGTCTGGTCGCGCCGCGTCCCGGTGGTGTGAGCCGGCTGAGCGATTTCGCCGCCGATGATCCTTCCGGCTGGACAGCGGCGTACATCGACAACGTGTTGATCCCGATGCTGCATTTGTACGCCGAGACAGGCATCGGCCTCGAAGCGCATCAGCAGAACACGCTGGTGCGGCTCGACGGGGCAGGGCGGATCAAAGGCGGCGCGTATCGCGACAACCAGGGGTACTACCTCGCATCGTCGTATCTGCGTGGTCTGCTCAGAGTCACTGGGCTGCGTGACTCGACGCTTGCGGTGGTCGACGACCCGATTGTCGACGATCGACTGACCTACTACCTGCTGCACAACCAGGCGCTCGCCGTGGTCGGCTGCCTGGCGGCGGATGGCGTTGCCGACGAGAGTGAGCTGCTCGATGTGGTGCGGGAGCGGCTGACGCTCGCGCTGCCGTTGCTGAAGGCTGCCGGACCGGACGGCGACCGGTTGGCGCGCCGTTGGCTCGAAGCGGAGACCCTGCCGTGCAAGGCGAACATGCTGACTCGACTGCGTGGCATCGACGAGGTCGTGGCGCCACTGGACGCACAGTCCGTGTACCTCGACATCACCAACCCGCTGCGGTGAGGTCCTTCGAACTGCGCGCCGCGGACCCGTCCGACGCCCCGCGGATCGCGCTGTGGATGTCGCAGCCGCACATCGCTCGCTGGTGGCACCAGGGCTGGTCGGTTGAGCGCTGGGCGCAGGAGATCGAGCAGCAAGCGGCGGGGGAGCACTCCACGCCGTACCTGGTCGCGGTGGACGGTGAGGAGTTCGCGTACGTCGAGTTGTATCGGGTCCGGCACGACCGCCTGGCGGAGTACTACGCATACGACGAAGACGACTGGGGTGTGCATGTAGCGATCGGTGATGTCAGCCGCGTCGGGCGGGGACTCGGGCGGGAACTGCTGCGCTCGCTCGCCGACGAGGTGCTCCGCGCAGAGCCGGCCTGTACGCAGGTAGTGGCCGAACCGGACATCGAGAACACCCCGTCCGTCCGGGCGTTCGGCGCGGCGGGTTTCGTCCAGCACGGGGAGCTGCAGTTGCCCGAGAAGACAGCGCTACTGATGGTCCGCACCCGGGCCTGGGAGGCATGACATGTACGACGTGATCGCGATCGGCTGCGGGCCGTTCAACCTCGGACTGGCCGCATTGGCCGACGGCGTGGACGACGTACAACTGGCTGTGCTCGACAGCCGGCCGGAGTTCACCTGGCACCGCGGGTTGATGTTCGAGGACGCGATGCTGCAGGTGTCGTTCCTGGCGGACCTGGTCTCGTTGGTCGAGCCGGCGCACCACCTGTCGTTCCTGTCCTATCTTCGCGAGAGCGACCGGCTTTACCAGTTCTATGTGCGTGAGAAGTTCCATCCGACGCGGCGGGAGTACGAGGCATACCTGCGCTGGTGTGCGGCGCAGCTCGACTCGCTGCACTTCGGGCAACACGTCCGGGAGGCCGTTTGGAACGGGTCGTCGTTCGAGCTGACTGTTGAGCGCGGTGACGCCGTAGAGCGTTTTGAGGCTCGGCATCTGGTGATTGGCGTTGGTACGGAGCCGTTCGTACCTGCTGCGCTGGCTGGGCTGCCTGCTGAGCGGTTCACGCACTCTGCGGACTACCTGTTCCGCCGGGACGACCTGCTGCGCACCGGCCACGTGACTGTGGTCGGCTCGGGGCAGTCGGGTGCTGAGTGCTTCTTGGACCTGCTCCGCGCCGACGATCCGGCAGTGTCGTGGCTGACTCGCACGGCGGCGTTCACACCGCTCGACTACTCGAAGCTCGTGCTGGAGATGACGACGCCGTCGTACGTCGACTACTTCCACGCACTGGACGAGCGTGTGCGCGACCAGTTGGTGAAGGACCAGTGGCGCCACTACAAGGGCATCTCGTCGGAGACTCTCGAGGAGATCCACGACCTTCTGTACGCGCGGGACCTGAGCGCTGCACCCGCTGAGCTGCAGGTCGGCGTGGGCGTCGTGGCCGCGGTGGCGCGTGCTGACGGTCTTGAGCTGACCATGCTGCACGCGGACAGTGGGAAGACCTTCCAGCACACGACTGGTGCTGTTGTCGCGGCCACGGGCTACCGGAACCGGCCGCTGCCTTTCATGGCTGGGCTGCTTTCGCAGATCGACCACGACGCCGCCGGCCGCTGGGTCATCAACCGGAACCACAGTGTGCAGGGTGCCTTGGAGGGCCGTCTGTTCGTGGCGAACGCCGACCTGCACAGCCACGGCGTCGCTGCGCCCGACCTTGGCATCGGGGCTGTCCGTAACGCGACGATCCTGAACAGCGTGGCGGGCCGAGAGGTATTCCGGCTGCCCAAGTCCACCTCGTACACGACGTTTGCGATCCCCGGATGAGTGTCTGGACGCAGTGCTCGTCGGAACTGCTGGCGAAGCTGATCTCACAGTTCTGCACCGAGGGGCTGCTGGAGCCCGTCGACAACCGGCTCGACTTCGGTTCGGTGTCGTATGGCTTTGAGGCGACCCGCGGCGGGTTCGGGAGCTGGCGGGTCGATCCGGCGTCGATCCGACGGACCACGGCCGGCATCCTCGGCAACGACGAGAGCGAGCCCGCGACCGACCCGGTCCAGTTCTTCGTCGACGCCGCCGACGTACTGGGGGTGGACGGGTCCACGGTCGCCGGATACGTCGCGGAGCTGACGAGCACGCTGGCCGCCGACGTGCGCCTCGCTGCTTCGGCGGTGCCTGCCACCGAACTGCTGGACCTCCACCACAGCCGCCTGGAAGGCCACCTGACCGGCCATCCCCTGCTGGTGGCCAACAAAGGCCGGCTGGGCTTCTCCGCCTCCGACAGTGAGCGCTACGCCCCCGAGGCGCGCACACCGCTGCGTTTGACCTGGCTGGCCGTACGCCGGGGCCTGGCCGAATTCCGCGGCACCCCGGACCTGTCCGAACACGCCGTCATCAACCGCGAACTGGACGCTTCTGTGGTGGATGCCTTCCGCGCGCGCCTCGACGACCCCGACGCCTACGTCTGGCTCCCATGCCACCCCTGGCAACTCGACCACGTCATCCGCACCCAGTGGGCCCGCGAACTAGCCACCGGCGAGGTCGTCGTCCTGGGGGAGAGCCCCGACGAGTACCTCCCGACCCAGTCGATCCGCACGATGGTCAACATCACGAACCCGTCGCGCTACCAGGTCAAGCTGCCTCTCAAAATCCTCAACACCTCGGTCTACCGAGGCATCCCCTTCCACTGCACCGTCGCCGCCCCCATGATCACCCAATGGCTACGCGGCCTGTGGAACCGCGACGAAGCCTTGTCCGGCACCGAGCTCCTGGGCGAGGTCGCGTCCGTCACCGTCCCGCACCCCGAACTCTCGACCCACACCGGCATCCCCTACCAGTGGACCGAAACCCTGGGCTGCATCTGGCGAGACCCCATCGACCCCCGTCTGGCAGCCGGAGAGACCGTCTGGCCCCTGGCCGCCGTACTCCATCCAGGCTTCGCAGCCACCGCGATCACCCGCGCCAACACCGACCCGCGAACCTGGCTCGCCCACCTGCTGGCAGTGGTCCTGCGCCCCCTTCTCCACCTTCTCCACCACTACGGCATCACCGTCAACCCCCACGGTGAAAACCTCGCCGTCATCTGCACCCCCACCGGCCTCCCCGCTCGCCTGGTCATCAAAGACCTGGTCGACGACATCAACATCTCCACCGACCCGATAGTTGCCCGAGGCCCCGAACCCGACTCCCACGCCAGAGTCCTACCCCGCAAACCCTGGCCAATCCTCCGCCAGTACGTGGTCGACGCCCTCCTACTAGGCGTCCTCAACCCCCTCTCCGCCCGCCGCCTGATCCCCGAGAACACCTTCTGGGGGATGGTGCGCGGCGAGGTACACCGCTACACCGAAAAACACCCCGAATACACCGACCGTCTGACCGCGACCGCCCTGACCGCCGAGTCCTTCCTCCGCTATCCCCTCAACGGCTACCGCCTGACACTCGGCTACACCGACCTGTCCACCCGTCCACCGATACCGGTGACCGGCAGCATTCCAAACCCCTTGCACACCGTCGATCCGGTGTATTGAGAAATGATCTTGCCAACGGAATAACGCTGCGCTCACAATCGCCAATGAACTCGTTGCCGCCACGCAGGGGGCGGGGCGGACGAGTCTCGTTGGGGAGGATGACCGTGTCTCAGTCCGCCTTGGCACCCAGCTGTCCGGAGTGTGAGTCCACGTCCGATGATTCGCAGGCCGACGGCAACTTTCCGGCAATTCGAGAATTGCCACGTGTAGTTGCACACAAGAAATTCGCACCCAATTCCCGCGGCAATCCCGACGCCGGCCCGCCGAAACGCGCGGTTCACGGAGTTGCCGAGCTGTCCGGGCGAGCAGCTAGCATCCCGGTCATGCCGACGACTCCTTCGGTCGCGCGGCGCCGGTATGCGACGGGGCGGTTTCCGATCACGGACACCGAGACCCTGGACCGACTGCTGGGGCTGGCTCGACGGTACGGCGTCAACCAGCGCGAACTCGCTGTTCGTACCCGCCTGCACCTGCCGTGCTACGCCAACGCCGCCGGGACGATCAGCTATCTCGCGGCGGCGGCCGTTGTCATCAGCAACGCCGCGCGGCTGCGCAAGGACCAGCAGGCTGTGCGCGACCTGGCCCCGCGGCGGGAGTACGCCCTGTCGGAACTCGAGTTCCGGCCGATCGGAGACGACGCCGGCCGGATCTTCGACAGCATGCACTACCTGCGCAACGCCCGGCGCGGCTCATCGAACTTCGGGCTCGTCGATCCGAAGACCGGCGCCCTGGTGACACTGTGCAGCGTCTCGCCGATGGAGTGGAAGCGGGTCGCCAACCAGTTGGTGCGCCAGTTCGGCGTGCCGCGGGCCGCGATCTGGGACGTGTCGCGCGTGTACTCGTTCGACGGCGCACCACCCAACGCGGTGTCCTACCTGCTGGCCCGAGTTCGGAAGTACCTCCACAAGCGTGGCGACGTCGAGCTGCTGACCACCGTGGTCGACCCGAATCTGGGTTTCACCGGCGCCAGCTACCTGGCATCGAACTGGAAGCAGTGGATGACCGTACGGGCGCGGCCGTACCTGTACTACCAAGGCCGGTACATGAGCCTGCGCCAGATGTGGGCCGATTTCCCCTCGGTCCGGGGTATCGACGAGCTGTGCGCGCTGGACCCGAACGCGACGAGGAGCCACGTCGAGCTCCGCGATTCCCTGATCTTCTGTTGCCGGATCCGCGGTGCGACGGAGCGCGTGCCACCGGAGGACCAGCACCGGATCTTCCGGTGAAGCGGGAGCTGGTGGTTGCCGCGTCGCACTGGTAACCTCGCCGAGTGACTCTGGGTGATGATCCAGCTACCGCGGCTCCGGCGACGGACTGGCGGGCGGCGCTCACGGCGTACCGCGAGCTGGTGTCGAAGGGGTGGGGGGAGAAGACGGTTCATTGGCGGTACGCCGACCACCGGGACCGGCCCTCGACCGGTCAGTGCGGTGTGACCTCGGCCTGGCTGATGGCGGTCCTGACCGAGGTTCACTCGGTGCCGGCGATGTACTGCTACGGCGATGTCTGCGCCATCCGGGAGTCAGCGGACGATCTGCCGGACCACTGCTGGCTGGAGGTCGGCGACGCGGAGGACCCGGACCGGATCATCGTCGACCTCACGTGCGACCAGTCGTCGACGTTCGGCGACAACGAGGTGCTGCACGCGTCCCACAGCAGCATCTGCTCGAGCCACGGCGTTTCGTACGAGGCAGTTCTGCGGCTGGGTCCCACGGACCTTGACGACGACGAGGTCCAGGACCGTCTGGGACAACTTGTCACGGCCCTCGGCCCCGACCATCTGCCGTTCATGCCTGAGCGGCTGCAGAGATTCTTCTGAACGACGACCCGGCCTCGAGCATCTCGTTGATGCGGCGGCGGGTCGGTAGCGGGTTGCGGCGTGGGAAGTCGGAAGCTGCGCAGGACATGGCTGCGGTTGCCCAGCGGGCCGTTTCCTCGGAGAACTTGCGCTCGTTGTCGACTAGCTGGGCAGCCAGCGCGGCGCAGAACGCGTCGCGGGCGACAGAGGACTCCTTGGAGATCGCCGGTGGCGCGGGCACCCGGAGAACGTTCGGCCGTGAGTAGGCGGTGCATCCGCCGTTCATGAGCAGGCACAAGGTGTCGACGCCGAACGCGAGCAACGCGCCCGCCACGGACTCAGGATCGAATGCGTCGGGAGGCGCGAACGGCTCCAGCTCCCAGGCATGCGCGACGATGTAGTCGATCTGCGCGAGGGTGTCGGCGGCGACCTCGTCGTCCTCGTACGGCTGACCTGGTGTGGCGATCACGGTCGGGCGGCTGCCCGGCGCGTCGTGGACGAGCGCGACGGCGACCTCCAACGTGTCGCGGGGCACCTCGAAGGTGACCAGCAGTACGTCGCAGTCGGCAAGCTCGGCGCGGCGTTCGTACACGTCGCTCGACTCCAGGCGGATCTGCTTCTCGTTGCGCCAGTTCACGGCGATGCTGTCGCCGAGCTGCTGCTGGAACACGCCTGTGACCGGCGTTTCGGCGTCCGGGACCCGCTTGATCAGCGAGGTGTCCACCTGCTCGTTCTCGAGGTACTCGATGATCGCGTCCCCGAATCGATCGGCGGCGACGGCGGCCACCAGCGAAGTGTGCAGTCCCAGGCGCGCGGACGCGACTGCCTGCATCAGCCCTTTGCCGCCAGGACAAAGATTGAACGCGAACGCCTCGGTCGACGTCTCCGGAGCCGGCAGCTGTTTGATCCTGAAGGTGGCATCCATGACCGCGCCACCGACCACCACGACCCGGCCCGGCGATGGTTCATCCGAGGTCGGCCCGGCCTCCGTCCGTACGACGTGCTCCGATTGAGTCGTGCTGTCGAACATCGAGTCCCCACCCGTTCCTGTGATGGGCGCCGTGGCCGGTCGGCCACGGCGCCGCTTCTGTTTGCTGTCAGCGTCCTTGCGGTGCGGCCGACTGTGCGGTCGCGTCGGCGGGACCGGCCTGTACGCCGGCGGGGTCCACGTCGCTGTGGATCGTGTCGATGTTGCGGACCGACTCGACGACTGAGTAGACGCCGAAACCGGCCGCGGTCAGGGCCAGTGCGCCGAGGAAGACCAAGACCTTCCTCCAGTTCTTGGCGATCGTGAACGACAAGCCGAAGATGAGCATCAAAACGAGTGCCTGGTTGGTTGCCATGGCGTCCCTCGATCCTCGATCTCGCGCGGCCGCGGGTTCCGGGTTCGGATCCCTGCCGACTCCGCTGAAGGCGCTGGTGGTGCCTCTGACTTCGAGCGTGACAGGGACACTTGGTATCGCCAGAGTCGGATTTGTGGCCACTTCGGCCGCTTCGATCCCTCCGCCGTTGCCAAGTTTTGGACCACGGCCTGCCAATTGGCAGAGTCAGCCGGCCTGGCCGCGAGGCATCCGGGAGAATTGCTGGTCGACGGCTGCTCGGGACGGGTGGGTGGTCGGCGCTTGGTGGTATGTGTCGGCGAAGCTTGCCATTGCGGCTGCAGCCCAGAGGAAAGTGTTGTCTGTGCGGGATCGGTCCTCGATGAGGCGGGCGGCCAGGGCGGCGCAGAAGGCGTCGCGAGTGATGGAGGCCTCCCGGATGTTTCGGTGCGGGCGGGGAATCTGTGCGGTCGGCTTGCCGCGTTCGTAGATGCTTCCGCCGTCGGGAATGCTCAGGAGGCAGAGCGATCTGAGGCCACGGCTCAGTAAGTCGTCGCTGAGCAGCTCCGGGTCGTACTTCGCCTCGTCGGAGAATGCGAAACCTTCGAGCTCCCACAGATGGGCGACCAGGTAGTCGATCTGCTTCAGCAGCGGGCTGACGAGGTGGCCGTCCGAATAGGGCTGACCTGGGGTGACGATGACGACGGGTGGATTCGGCGCGTTGGTGACCAGATCGAGGACATGTTTCAGAACCGACTGGGGAAGTTCGAAGGTGAGGAGAAGTACGTCGCAGGTGCGGATCGCGGTCGCGTGGCGGTCGATGGTTGCCACGTCGAGATCGATGTCGCGGAACACCGCGGCTGAGCTGTTTCCGTACGGCAGCTCGTAGATTCCCGTGGTGGGAGTCCTGGCGCCCGGGCGCTCGACCCGGTGCAGCAATGAGGTGTCGACGCCTTCGCGTTGGAGGTGGGACTCGATCTGACGGCTGTCGTCATCGCCCGCAATCGCGGCGATCAGCGATACGTCGAGGTCCAGATGGGCGGCCGCCACGGCCTGGCTGACGCCTTTGCCTCCGGGGGTACGGGCGAAAGACATCGCCATCGTGGACCTGCCTACCGGCGGCACCGAACCGATCCGCCAGGTGTGGTCGAAGGCCGCCCCGCCGACCACGATGACCTTGCCGGCTGCCTCCGCGTCGACGGTGTGCGCCGTCGACGTCGCGATCGGTTCGCCAGGTGCGGAGATCTCGAAGGTCGACCTTGGGTTGACGAGCAGGGCGCTCAGTCGCTCGAAGACCTCGCGTTCCAGACGGCTGCGAAGGGTGTGCTCACCGGGAGCCGGTCCGGCTGGCGGCTCTTCGTCGAGTGCTTCGTGGAGGGCGCGCCACTGGTTCACGAGGGCGAGTCGGCGGTCGCCCACGCCGCCGGCGGTCAGTTGATGGAGGGCTCGTGCGGGGATGTGTTGAGCCTTGTACCTGTCGCGGTAGATTCCGAGGTTGAGGATCGCGTCGGCGATGATCCGATCGGTCGGCGAATCGAGCTCCGCGACCTGTTCGGCGATCACGCTGATCGCCGCCTGGGCAGGTTTGCGGCCGGTTTGGACCGCCTTGTTCTGCACGATCGGGAGACGCAGGAGGTTCTGGGCGACGCCCGGGGCGGCGAGACGCTTGGCGGTCAGTCCTTCATGCCCTCGGAGCGCGAGGAGCACAGGCGCCAGGTACGAGCCGTCGGGCACTCCTTGGACCAGAGGATCGGACATGCGTCCCCCAACGCGGTGAGACAACAATCTCATTATGAGGCGGGTTGCTGCGGTGGGGGCGCCGTGTCAGCGCGTCGCGGCAAGCGCTTGAGTCAACGGAGGGAGCTGATCCAGCGGGTGGCTTGTTTGGCTTGGGTCAGGCGGCGTTCGTAGGTGGCTCCGGTGGTGAGGAGGATGAGGCCGGCGGTGGCGAGGGTGATCCAGCGGGGGATGAGCGGGGCCACCTCGAGGAACTGGGCGATGCCGATCTTGGCTACGGCGGCGGCGCCGATGATGAACGGGGCCTGGAGGGAGCGGCGGGTGCCGATGAGGATCAGGAGGACGGCGGCGGCTACGACCAGGGTTGCTCTCAGCCAGTTGTCGGTGGTGTCGGCGATGAGGGTGGACGGGGCGAGGCCGAGCAGCAGGCCGGGGCCGAGGAAGACCCAGCTCGGTTCGTTGCGCCAGGCAACGATGCCGGTGGCGAGCAGGATCAAGGCAGGCGGGAGCGTGTACCACTCGAGGGTGTGGGCGTCGGCGCCGATCATGAAGGCGGTGTTGGCGATGACGAGGAGAAGCGCGGCCTGCAGGAGCGAGGGGCGGCGGCGCGGGTTCATGCCGTAGGCAATCAGTGGGGCCGCGACGACGGTGAGGACGACGCCGGTCGCGGTGTACGGGGAGGCTGCCACGGCAGCGATCTCGGCCAGTGCGGCGGCGCAGGCGGCTGTGCTGAGCAGGGCGGGCTCCAACGGTCGACCGACGTGTCCGCAGGTGACGGCGATGCCGATCGCGGCGACGACGGCAAGCGCGACGGCGGCCGGCCACGTGTCGACGTACCCGTCGAAGGCGAACAGGACGATCGCGAACTGGGCACTCAGGCTGGCGACGGTGGCGGTGGGGACCGGGTCGGTGAGCTTACGGACGGCGGCGAGGACGGCCAGTACGGAGAGGATCGCGGCGAGGTAGCCGAGCTGGCGGATGTCTTCGGTTGCCAGGCAGTAGGCCAGGTCGACAGCGGCGACGGTGACGGTCGCGGCGTGCAGGATGACGGCGAGTTTGCCGGTACGGCGGCCTGCGACGAGTTCGGTGATGGCCAAGGCGGCGGCGAGGGCTGTGGTGAACCAGCGGCTCGGTCCGGGGAGCTGGGGGAGGGTGGTCGCGACCGCGAAGGCGGCGGAGGCGGCGCAGACGCATTCGCCGAGTCCGGCGGGGATCGCGGCGGGGAGCGGGCGGTTGCGGAGGATCGCGATGCCGGTTGCTGCGGCGAGGCCGACGACTGCTGCGGTCGCGATCGTGGTGGTCAGGTTGGTGGTTGTGAGGAGGAGGCCGAGGAGGGTGCGGGCCATGCCGACGACCAGGATGCCGCTGAAGACGATGGCCGCGGTGATGGAGCCGGTGCGGCGGACGATCGGTATGCCCTTCGCGGACAGGACGAGGGTGGCAACGACTTGGGCGAGGAGTGCGCCGAGGAGGACGGGGAGGCTCGCGCGGTCGATGAGGACGAGGGGGATCGGGAGTTGGGCGGCGATGACGGTGCTGACGCCGTACGTGACGACTTTGGGGGCGAGGCGGGTCATCAGGAGGGCGAGTACGGCGATGGTGGTGAAGACGATCGCGCTGTAGGTGAAGCCGTCGACCGCGGTCGGGGAGATCAGGCCGAGGGCGCGGGCGCCGTACAGGTCGACCGTGAGCAGGCCGGTGCTGAGGATGGCCAGGGCTTCGGCGGTGCCGACGAGGGTACGGCGGCTTGCGGGGACGGAGCCGGCGAAGGCGAGGGCGGCGAGGGTGCCGATGATCGCGGCCTGGGCGGCTACCGGGATGCTGCGCCAGTTGACGGCGAGGAAGGTGACGCCTGCGGCCAGGAGGAGGAGTACGCCGAGGGTGAGGAGGGTGGCTTGGGGGCTGAGGCGGCGGATCTTGGAAGGGCGCGGGGTGGTGGGCGGCTGGGAGAGCGGGGCCGGGGCGCTGAAGGTTGATTGGAAGCGGGGGCGGGTGCCGGAGGGCGGGCGGACGGTGGGAGGCGCAGAGTCAGGTGTGGCCAGGGGCATAGGAGCGGGCGCGGCCGGGGCCACGGAAGCAGGGCTGGTGGGCGGTACGGCAGCCGGCGTGGTGTGAGGGTAAGGCTGTCGATAAGGGGCCGGCTCGAGGGTGAGGTGGAGCTGGGTGCGGCAGGTGGGGCAGGTGATGGCGGCGGTCGGCATCGGGTCCTCCTCGGGTCCGTTCCACTCTCGCGGGACGGAACGGCCCACCGCCTGAGTACGTCTACTCAAAGTTCTGACGTAGGCTGCTGCGGTCTGCCGATCGTCCAGACCGGCGTGACGACCACGGGGAGCACTATGAATACTGGGCATGTCGAGCTCGCAAGAGCTCAGCAAGAACGGTGGGACTCGGCGTACGCGAAACGCCCGCAGCTGCACGGGCTGGGGCCATCGGCCGCGGCGCACCGGGCCGCGGAGAGGTTCGGTGCCGCGGGCATCGACGACGTCCTGGAGCTCGGCGCCGGCCACGGCCGGGACGCGCTTTTCCTGGCCAGACAGGGTTTCAGCGTGCACGCGACCGACTTCAGCGAGACCGCGCTCGACCAGCTCCGGCACGAGGCGCAGCGCGAGAAGCTGGACGACCGGGTGACCGCCGCGCTGCACGACGTACGCGATCCGCTGCCGCCGGCCGACGCCACGGTGAACGCGGTGTTCGCGAATCTCCTGCTGAACATGGCGTTCTCGGCGTCCGAGCTGCGGTCACTGGTCGCCGAGATCCACCGGGTGCTGTGCCCGGGCGGCGTTTTCGTGTACGCCGTGTGGTCGTCGGACGATGCTTGCTCGCGGCACTGGCAGCAGCTCGACGACGGCCTGCGTGTGCACGACGGCTTCGTCGGCCGCTTCTTCGACGAAGCCCTGGTCCGTGAACTCGCCGAGAACTGGACCCTCGACGAGCTCACGCCGTACCAGGAAGGGCAACGCGTGCTGTGGCGCGTCGCCCTGTCCAAATAGCTAACTCGCCTGGCTGACGCTCGACATGTTGAAGTCCGGGATCAGCAGTGGCGGTGTCGCGGTGCGGGAGAAGTAGTCGCCCCATTCCCTCGAGTACGACGGAACGGTCGCGCCGGCCGTGGTGAACCGGGCGAGCAGGTCGACCGGGCTCTCGTTGAAGCGGAAGTTGTTGACCGCTCCGCTGACTTCGCCTTTCTCGACCAGGTAGACGCCGTCGCGGGTGAGACCGGTGAGCAGCAGCGTCTGCGGGTCGACCATGCGGATGTACCACAGGCAGGTCAGCAGCAGTCCGTTGCCGAGCCCGGCGACGAGGTCGTCGGTCGAGCCGGTCGCGCCGTCGACCGAGACCACGTAGTTCTCGATGTCCGGTGTCGCCGCCGGTGCGCCGATCAGGTCGGCCGTGTACCGGCTCGTCATCAGGTTTTCCAGCTTGCCGCCGCGGATCCAGTCGGTCGCGGCGAGCGTGAGGCCGTTGTCGAAGACGCTCGACGAGCCGCCGGACGAGCGGGCCACGGCGAACGCGAACGCCTCGAGCCCGGCGAGCGCCGGGTCGGAGTGCAGGGTGACCGGCTGCGACGACAGCGTGTGACCGATCCGGGTGCCGCCGCCGGGCTTGGAGAAGACGGTCCGGCCCTCGAAGGCGTCCCGGCCGTCGAGCTGCCAGAACAGGTACGTCATCAGGTCCGCGACCGCGGCCGGCGGCAGGATCGTCGGGTGCCGGCCGGCGTCGACCGAGACGGTCCGGGTCGCCCAGCCGAGCCGGCGCGTGAGCTCGGCGTCGAGCGCGAGCGCGTCGACGTCGGTGAAGTCGCGCGTCGCCGTGCCGACCCAGGCCGAGTGGCTGAGATCGGCGTTCTTGCCGGTCGACGACACGTAGCCGCGGGGCAGCGCCTGCCGCAGCCGCAGACCGGTCGAGGAACCGACGTACAGCGTGGCGACCTCGTGGTTCGCGAAGCCGTACAGCCGGCGCCGCTCGCGGCCGGCGCGTTTCAGCGATTCACCGAGGGACGGCGCGAACTTCTCGTACACGCCGACGGAAGTCACTTCCGGCTCGAGATCCCAGTCCGCCGACGCCGTACCGTCGACGAGCGGACGGGCGTCCTCGGCGGGCGCCGCCGCGCGGGCGGTGGCGATCGCGGCGGACACGATCCCCTGCAGCGAGTCGTCGGTGACCGACGACCGGCCGACGACGCCGGCCGCCGTACCTTCGCCGGCGCCGACCGTGGCGATCACGGTCACGCTCGAGCCGCGCATCGCGCCGTTCGTGGTCAGGGTGTTGTTGGCCCACCGCAGGTTGGTGCTCGAGGTCTCCGCGACGAGTACGACGCAGCCGTCGGCGCCCCCGTCCGCGGCCAGGGCCAGCCCCCGCTCGATCGTGTCCTGCGGGGTGAGTTGGATGCCCGTCACCGGCCGGCCTCCTGAGTGGTGTTGAGAATGCGGACGCCGCGGAAGAGCGCGGACGGGCAACCGTGGCTGACGGCGCCGGACTGCGAGGGCTCGGCCTTGCCGCAGTTCAGCGCGCCGCCGAGGACGTACGTCTGCGGGCCGCCGACAGCCTCCATCGAGCCCCAGAAGTCGGTCGTGGTGGCCTGGTAGGCGACGTCGCGGAGCTGACCGTCGAGCTTGCCGTCGGTGATCTTGTAGAACCGTTGCCCGGTGAACTGGAAGTTGTAGCGCTGCATGTCGATCGACCAGGACTTGTCGCCGACGATGTAGATCCCGTTCCGGACCCGGCCGATCAGTTCCTCGGTCGAGGGGCCGTCGGCGGCGGGCTGCAGCGAGACGTTCGCCATCCGCTGGATCGGGATGTGGCCGGACGAGTCGGCGTACGCGCATCCGTTGGAGCGGGGCGTGCCGAGCACGTCCTCGTTCTTCTTCGCCATCCGGCGGTCGACCTGGTAGCCGACCAGGACGCCGTCCTTGACCAGGTCCCACTGCTGACCGGCGACGCCCTCGTCGTCGTACCCGACGGTGGACAGGCCATGTTCGGCGGTGCGGTCGCCGGTGACGTGCATGACGGGTGAGCCGTACTTCAGCGCGCCGAGCTGGTCGAGCGTGGCGAAGCTGGTGCCCGCGTAGTTCGCCTCGTAGCCGAGGGCGCGGTCGAGCTCGGTCGCGTGGCCGATCGACTCGTGGATGGTGAGCCAGAGGTTCGACGGGTCGATGACGACGTCGTACGTACCGGCCTCGACGCTCGGCGCGGCCATCTTTTCGGCCAGCCAGCCGGGGATCTGCGCGAGCTCCTCGTCCCAGTTCCAGCCCGTGCCGGTCATGTACTCCCAGCCGCGGCCGGCCGGCGGGGCCGTGGACGACATCGAGTCGAAGCGGTCCTCGGCGACGGCGTGCGCGGTGATGTCGGGACCGATACGGACCCGTTGCTGTGTGTACGACGTGCCGGCGGTGTTCGCGTAGTACTTGCACTCGTGGATGGTGGCGACGTGCACGCTCACGTGCGCCACGCCGTCGGCCTGGAGCAGGCGATCGCTGTAATCGGTGAGCAGCGCGACCTTCTCGGCCCGCGGCACGCTGAACGGGTCGATCTCGTACGACGAGATCCAGGTGACGTCGTCGTACACCGGCTCGTCGGCCAGCTCGATCGTCTCGGCGTTGATCGGCCGCGACACCTGGGCCATGTTCACGGCCTGCTCGGCGAGGCTGACCGCCTCGTCGGTGGTGAGCGCGACGCCGGCGGCGAAACCCCAGGTGCCGTCGTGGATGACGCGCACGGCGAGACCGAGGTCCTCGTCGTCCGTCGCGCTCTCCAGCACGCTGTCGCGCAGCGAGATGGACTCGGACCGGATCCGCTCCAGCCGGAACTCGGCGAACGTGGCCCCGAGGTCACGGGCGCGCTGCAGGGCGGCCGCCGCCAACTCCTGCCGGGGGAGAGCGAGAAAGCTTGCGTCGATATCTGGCACGAACCCGACCTTATACACGGGAACCTGGAGATGATCGGCGGTGTAGTGCCAGTGTCCGGAAGTAGACAGGAGGCACGGATCAGCCTGGATGGGGAAGCCGACATCGTGGCTCGGGTGCGGGGCGGGGAGACCGCCGCGTACGGCGAGCTGGTGGCGCGGCACGCCCTCGTGGCCCAGCGGACGGCCGTCTTCCTCGGCGCCGGGGCGGAAGCGGACGACGTGGTGCAGGAGGCGTTCGTCAAGGCGTACCGGAGTCTCGGCAGCTTCCGGGAGGGCGCGGCGTTCCGGCCCTGGTTGTTGCGGATCGTGGCCAACGAGACCCGGAACGCTCTGCGTGCCCGCGGGCGCCGGGCGCGGCGGGAAGAGCTGGCGGCGCCGCTTGACGTCGTACTGGACCCGGCTGACGCAGCCGTGTCGCTGGAACGCCGTACTGCGTTGCTGGCCGCTGTCCGGGCGTTGCCCGAGCAGATGCGGCTGGTCGTGACCTGTAGATACCTGCTGGAGCTGGATGAGCAAGAGACTGCAGTAGTACTTGGCTGGCCGCGCGGGACCGTCAAGTCTCGTCTGCACCGGGCGCTGGGCCGCCTGCGTGACGCACTACCCGACAAGGAGGTGCAGCGATGAGCCTGGAAGACGAACTGCGGTCCGTGGGACGCTCCGTCGTCGTGCCTCCCGTGGACGACGGCCTCACCGCAGCCGTGCTGTCGCGAGTCGCCAACGTCCCCGTACGGAAGCGTCTGCGGGACAGATGGCGGATGTTCCTGGCCGGCTTCCTCGTGCTGCTCGCGGGCGCTGCTCTGACACCTCCGGTCCGCGCGACGGTCGCGGAGTGGCTGCAGATCGGAGGCGTTCAGGCGGAGCCGGTAGGCGCTCGGCCGAGCACTGCACCGCCTCCGCCGACAGCGGCCGGAAACCTGTCCCTGGAGGCCGCTGAACGCGTCGCCGGCTTCACGCCGAAGCTCCCAGGTGCACTGGGCGCTCCGACGGGTGTCGAGGCCTCAAAAGGCTTCCTGGCGATCAGCTGGGGAAGTGTGCGCCTGGAACAGTTCCAGTCCGGTATCGAGCCGAGGTACATCAAGCAGTACTACGACGGGCTCGACTACGTCCCGGAGATCTCCGGCTTCTGGTTCCGTACGCCGCACCAGCTGGTGCTGGTCGACAACCGCGTCGTACGGATCGCCGGCCCGACCCTGGTCTGGGAGCGCGACGGCGTCACGTTCCGCCTCGAAGGAGCCGACAAGGAGCGTGCGGTGGAGCTGGCGACCGGAACCTCCTGACCGCGAGCGGTGTACCAGCAGTGAATCCTCGAAGGGAGAGCTGCCATGGTCCGCCGCATCCTCGTGCTCGTCGTCCTGCTCATCTCGCTCGGTGCCACCCCCGCACAGGCCGGCGGCCCGACCAGCGTCCTGCTCAGCGCACCACCGTCGGTCATCGCCTTCGGCTACAACGACCAGCAGTACTCCGACCTGCAGCAGCTGGTCCAGACCACGGCCCAGCACGACGAGGGGACCGGCGAGAGCCACGCGATCGGCAGCTTCGTCCGCGCGACGTGGCTCATCCATGACATGAGCGTCTGGCGGATCGACGTCATCTACCCCGACGCGCCCGGCGGACCGTGGATCGCCACCGAGGAGTTCACCGGGGAGCTCAAGCCGGCGCAACCCACCTGGCACCGCTCAACGGCTCCGGTCAAGCTGCTGCAACTGCTGACCTCGCTCAAGCTTCTCGAAGGCGAGTTCGAGGGTGGGCCTACCCTCAGCGACGAGGTCCCGTCGCAGGAACAGCCGACCACACCGCCGCCGGTACAAACCAACGTCACCGCGTCGCCCGACTTCTTCACCGGCTGGCGGTGGATCATCCCAGGCATCCTGCTCGGTGCAGCGGTCGCAGTCGTCGCCGTACGCCTCTTCCCGAAGCGTCAGTGGGACCTGATCGACTAGATCTCAGCAGCCAGCTCGAAGCCGTTGAACAGCCGTCCGCCGTACCTGGCCAGGATGCGGTCCACTGCGACCACCAGGCGGTCGTCCGACGCCCGCACTCCGTCCAGCAGCACGGTCGCGTAGTCGGTGCCGTGAGCAACGTCGTACGCGGTGAGCTCGCGCAGTAGGCCCTTGCCGGTGCCGGACCAGTGGCCCGAGCCGGTCAGTAGCAGCCGAGCCGCGTCCTGCCACAACACCGAGGTGATCGCCAGACGGACATCCCCTGAGGCGTCGGACAGGTCGTCCAGCAGGTTCGTGATCATGTAACGCAGGAGATCCAGCTCGGCGGTGGACAGCGGCTTCGGCCCAGCCGCCACCTCGGCCAGACACTCCTGCTGCAGCCGCGCCCCGGACCCGTCCGTGTCCAGCAGTACGACGGACTCACCGACGAGCCGCATCATCGTGGGCTGGCGTCGCAGCTGGTCCTTGTCTGCGAAGTAACGCAGTGACTTCTCGGTGTGGACGAACAGCTCGACCGGCCACCCGGCGTACGCCAGCGACTTCCGCCGTGGTGCCGGGGGACCGTCCAGCAGCACCGTGATGTCCAGATCGGACGTCGGACCTGCGTCACCGCGCACCACACTCCCGCCGAGCCAGGCGGCCCGGGCGTCCGGATACAGCTCGAGAACGAGTTGGCGTGCGAGGTCCATCAGGACAGTGTCAGCCACTGCAGCAGTTCGCGGTACGCATTTGCCGGCGGGATGTGGCCGCCCACGTAGTACCTGCGCTCGGCATGCGGGATCGCGGCGGCGAGCAGTTCGGCGTACCTGCCGGCGCGCTCGTCGGCCGATCCGTGCCAGAGGCTGACCGGGACCTCGATGGCGCCGAGGTCGAATCCCCACGGGGTCGCGAACGCGATGTGGTCGTCGATCCAGCCGTCGTGGCTGGTGACGAAGGTGGCCGCCAGCCGCGCCACGGCCTCCGGATCCTCGCGCGCCGGAGGTCCCGGCGGCGCGCCGGGGTCGGGCGGGAACTCCGGCCCACCCGCCTCGACCGCGGCCATGATCGACCGCGCCGTCTCCTCGAGCCCTGGTCGCAGGTCGCCGTGCACCGCCAGCCAGGACGTGCGGTTGCGGCGCGGGTCGGCTTGCTCCTCCGCCTCGGTCGGCTCCGGGCCGTCGACGATCGGCGGTGCGTTGCTCGCAGTCACCGCGCAGCGCGTCACCCGGTCCGGCAGCAGCGCCGCGCACGCCAGCGCGTGCGGCCCGCCGCCGGAGCCTCCGGTGACCGCGAAGCGATCCCATCCGAGCGAGTCGGCGAGCGCGGCCGCGTCGGACGCCACGGAGGCCACCGATCGGCCCGGTTGCCGTGTCGATCCGCCGTACCCGGGCCGGTCCGGCATCACCATCCGCAGTCCGGACGCCTCGATGGTCGCGACCACCTCCGGCCGCTTCCACCGGGTGCTCGGCGTGCCGCCGAACGACAGGGCGGGGGCGCCTCCGGCCGTGCCGTAGACCGCGTACATGAGCATCCGGTCGCCGATCCGCACCATCTGATCCACCTGCGGAGCGTAACCGTCCGGGAGCACCTAACCGAATGCACAGTTAACAGCCAGACATTCTCGGGATTCGAGATGCGTGCGGCGTGGTGGGAGGATGCCGCCTAGGTTTTGTCGGCCATCACACATGACTGTGATTCGAACCTGTCAGGAGTGCTTGTGAGTTCCTCGGTCGCCGGGACCGTATCGCCCACCCGGCAAGCGATGCGCCGGTTCCGGCGGGACCGTAGTGCGCGGATCGGCCTCGTCCTGGTCACCCTGCTGATCGTGATCGCCGCGGCCGCGCCGTTGCTGGTGCGACTCGCCGGTCAGGACGCCACGACGTACCACATCGACCTGCTCGACCCGGCGCGCGGCAACGCGCCCCGCGGCCCGGTCGGGGGTGCGAGCGGCACCCACTGGTTCGGGGTGGAGCCGCTGACCGGACGCGACCTGTTCGCGATCACGGTCCTCGGCCTGCGGACGTCGTTGTTCATCGCGGTCGTGGTCACGCTGATCACCACCGTCGTCGGCACCCTCGCCGGGATCAGCGCGGCGTACTTCGGCGGCTGGTACGACGCGGTGCTGTCGCGGCTGCTCGATTTCCTGTTCGGCTTCCCGCAACTGGTCTTCATGATTGCCCTCGGCATCATTGTGCCGGCCCGGTTCCCGCGCTGGCTGCTGCTGATCCTGGTGCTGAGCTTCTTCGGCTGGGCCGGCCTCGCGCGGCTGATCCGCAACCAGGCCCGGTCGCTGGTCGCCCGCGAGTTCGTCGAGGCGGCGCGCAGCGTCGGCTCCAGCGGCTGGATGGTGATCACCCGTGAGCTCCTGCCGAACCTGATCGGCCCGGTGCTCGTGGTCGCGACCCTCGCGATCCCGGGCTACATCGGCGCCGAGGCGGCGCTGTCCTTCCTCGGCGTCGGAGTCCCGCCGCCGACACCGAGTCTCGGGCGGTCGATCTCGGACTCGATCGCCTGGGTGTACACCGGCGCGGACCCGTGGTTCCTGCTGTTCCCGGGCACGATGCTGTTCTTCGCCGTGCTCGGGTTCACGTTGCTCGGCGACGGCGTCCGGGACGCGTTCGACGTCCGGCTGCGGAGGACGAGCTGATGCCCGGTCTCGTCTGGTTCGTGATGCGGCGCCTGGCCGCCGCCCTGATCGTGATGCTCGCGCTGAGCCTCGCCGTCTATCTGGTCTTCTACGCGATCCCCGCCGACCCGGCACACCTGGCCTGCGGCAAGCCGTGTACGCCGGACCGCCTCGAGCAGGCGCGGCACTTCATGCAGCTCGACCAGAGCACCTTGCAGCAGTACGTGAACTTCCTGAAGGGCATCGTCGCCGGCCGTACGTTCGGTGACGGCGCGGCCGCGGTGCAGTGCAACGCGCCCTGCTTCGGGTACTCGTTCCCGCTCGCCCGTCCCGTCAGCACGCTGATCCTCGACCGGCTGCCGGTCACCGCGTCGATCGCGGTCGGCGCCGCCGTCCTGTGGCTGGTGCTCGGTGTGTCGCTCGGTGTGATCGCGGCGCTGAACCGCGGCCGCCTCGCCGACCGGCTGGCGATCGGGGTCGCGCTGCTCGGTGTCTCGACCCCGTCGTTCCTGCTCGGCCTGCTCGCGATCCTGGTGTTCGGGTTCTGGCTCAACATGGTCCCGGTCAGCGGCTACGTGCCGTTCACCGAGAGCCCGGTCGACTGGGCCTGGCACCTGATCACGCCGTGGATCGTGCTCGCGATCCTGTCGGCCGCCTCGTACATCCGGCTGACCCGGTCGCAGATGCTCGAGGAGCTCAACCTCGACTACATCACCACGGCCCGCGCGAAGGGCGCCGGCGAGGCGCGGGTGGTGCTGACCCACGGGCTGCGCGGTGTGCTGGTCCCGGTCGTCACGCTGTTCGGCCTCGATCTCGGCGCCCTGCTCGGCGGCGCGATCCTGACCGAGAAGGTGTTCAGCATGCAGGGTCTCGGCGACCTGCTGATCACCGCCGTCGGTCAGCTCGACGTGGCCGTGGTCGTCGGTGTCACGCTGTTCTCGGCCTTCCTGATCATCTTCGCGAACCTGGTGGTGGACATAGTGCACGGTGTGCTCGACCCGAGGGTGAGCCATGGCTGAGCCGGTGCTCGAAGTCCACGATCTGAAGGTCACGTTCACGACCGAGGGCGGCCTGGTGCCGGCCGTCGACGGCATCGACTTTGCCGTCGCGCCGGGCGAGACGCTGGCGATCGTCGGCGAGTCCGGCTCCGGCAAGAGCGTCAGCTCGGCCGCGGTGATGGGGCTGCTGCCGTCGAACGCCGAGGTCGCCGGCGAGGTGCTGCTCGACGGCCGCGAGCTGAACGGCCTGCCCGCCGACGAGCTGCGCAAGATCCGCGGCAACGACATCGCGATGGTGTTCCAGGACGCCCTGTCCGCGCTCAACCCGTACTACTCCGTCGGCTGGCAGGTCGCCGAGGCGTACCGGCTGCACCACGACGTCTCGAAGAAGGCCGCGCTCCGCCGGGCCGTCGAGCTGCTCGACAAGGTCGGCATCCCGGACGCCGCCCGCCGGGCGGACAGCTTCCCGCACGAGTTCTCCGGGGGAATGCGGCAGCGGGTCGTCATCGCCATGGCTCTGGTGAACGACCCGAGAGTGCTGATCGCGGACGAGCCGACGACCGCACTCGACGTCACCGTGCAGGCACAGATCATGCGTCTGCTGGACGACGTCCAGGAGGAGTTCGGGACGGCGCTGATCCTGATCTCGCACGACCTCGGCGTGGTTGCGGAGGTCGCCGACGACGTCCTCGTGATGTACGCCGGGCGCGCGGCCGAGCGCGGCACCGTCCGCGACCTGTTCTTCCGGGCCGCGCACCCCTACAGCCTCGGTCTGCTGGGCGCGATGCCGCGCGTCGACGTACCCCCGAAGCCGCGGCTGACCACCATCCCGGGCAGCCCGCCGACGCCGGGGTCGATCACCACCGGGTGCCCGTTCCAGCCGCGCTGCGCGTACACGCATCTGGTGGGAGAGCGCTGCGTCACCGAGCGTCCCGAGCTCACCCCGCGTCCCGGGGAAGGCGATCACGAGGCGGCTTGCCACCTGGGACGGAGGCCGTCGGATGTCTGACGAGCTGCTCAACCTCAAGGACGTCAAGAAGTACTTCGGCCTGCGCGGGGTGCCGTGGCAGCAGGCCCAGGCCGTGCGCGCGGTCGACGGCGTCAGTCTCGTCGTCCGCAAGGGCGAAACGGTCGGGCTGGTCGGCGAATCCGGGTCCGGCAAGTCCACACTGGCCCGGGTCGCGACCCGGCTGCTCGACCCGACCCAGGGCCGGGTCGAGATCGGTGGCAAGGACGTCACCAAGGTCAGGGGCCGCCGGTTGCGGCCGATCCGCCGCCGGATTCAGATGGTCTTCCAGGACCCTCAGGCCTCGCTGAACCCGCGGCAGTCGGTCGGCACGATCCTGAGTACGCCGTTCCGCGCGCAAGGGATCCGGCCGACCCGGGCCCAACTCGTCGAACTGCTCGAACAGGTCGGGCTGTCCGAGCAGCACCTGGAGCGGTATCCGCACGAGTTCTCCGGCGGGCAGCGGCAACGCATCGGGATCGCCCGGGCACTGTCGGTGAAGCCTGACCTGCTGGTGTGCGACGAGCCGGTGTCCGCGCTCGACGTGTCGGTGCAGGCGCAGGTGCTCAACCTGCTCGCGGACCTGCGCGACGAGCTCGGCCTGTCGTACGTCCTGGTCGCCCACGACCTCGCTGTCGTCCGTCAGGTCGCCGACCGGATCGCCGTGATGTACCTCGGCACGATCGTCGAGGAAGGTCCGGCCGCGCAGGTGTACGGCGCGCCGGCCCACCCGTACACGAAGGCGTTGCTGTCCGCCGTGCCGGTGCCGGAGCCGGGCGCCGTCCGTGAGCGGATCGTGCTGACCGGCGACGTCCCGACGCCCGTCGACCCGCCGTCCGGATGCCCCTTCCGGACCCGCTGCTACAAGGCCGAGGACGTCTGCGCGACGAAACGACCCGTGCTCGAACCCGTCGACGGGAATACGGAGCACCGTGCCGCCTGCTACTTCCCTGAGCCCCGCACCTCTGAGAGGACAGAATGAAACGCATAACCCGAGCGGTCGCGGCAGCGGCCGTGCTGGCGCTGGCCGCAGCCGCGTGCAACGCCAACGACAAGTCCAGCAGTGGTGGCGGCAGCACCGCAACCGCCGAACAGGGCGGCACCTTCCATGTGCTGAGCACGGCCAAGGAGATCAGCTTCGACCCGGCCAAGAGCCAGAACCTCGGCACCAGCTCGATCCACCTGGTGCTGCGCGGCCTGACGTCGTGGAAGACGTCGCCGGACAAGGCGGCCGAGCTCGTTCCGGACCTGGCCACCGACACCGGTCAGGTCAGCGACGGCGGCAAGACCTGGACGTACAAGCTGAAGTCCGGCCTCAAGTACGCCGACGGTTCGCCGATCGTCGCCGCGGACATCAAGTACGGCGTGGAGCGGTCGTTCGCGCCCGAGCTGTCCGGCGGTCTCGGCTATCACAAGTCGCTGCTGGTCGGCGGCGACAAGTACACCGGCCCCTACAAGGGCAGTGAGCTGGCTTCGATCGAGACGCCCGACGACACCACGATCGTCTTCAAGCTGAACAAGCCGTACGGCGACTGGCCGTGGATCGTCAGCATGCCGGCGTTCTCGCCGGTGCCGAAGAAGGCCGACACCGACCCGGCGCACTACGGCGAGAAGCCGCTGGCCAGCGGTCCGTACCAGGTGCAGTCGTACACGCCCGGCTCGAAGCTGGTCCTGGTCCGGAACCCGAACTGGGACAAGTCGACCGACGAGGCCCGGACCGGCCTGCCGGACTCGATCGTCACCGACATGGGTCTGCAGCCCGACGTGGTCAACCAGCGGCTGATCGCAGACGCCGGCGACGACAAGTTCGCCGCCGCGACCGGTGTCTCGGTGCCGGCCGCGCTGATCCCGACGATCACCGGCAACCCGGCCGTCAAGGCCCGCGTCGCGACCTCCCCGGCCGGCGCGCTGCAGTACCTGGCGATGAACACCAAGCGCCCGGCGCTGTCGAACCCCGAGGTCCGCAAGGCGATCGAGTACGCCGTCGACAAGCAGGCCTTCCAGGTCGCCTCGGGCGGACCGGAGTACGGCGGAGAGATCGCGAGCACCCTCATCACGCCGGGCATCGACGGGTACAACAAGTACGACCTGTACCAGGCGCCCCCGGCGGGTGATCCGGAGAAGGCCAAGCAGATGCTGGCTGCGGCCGGGGTGAGCAACCTGAACCTCGTGCTCGCCGCGGACAACCTGGAACTCGGCCCCGCGCAGGCGATCCAGCAGGGACTGAAGCGCGCCGGCATCAACGTGCAGATCAAGCCGCTGGACTCCGAGCCGCTGACCGACCTGATCACCGGGAACAAGCCGGACTTCGACCTGACCGTGTCCAGTTGGCTGCCGGACTTCCCGAGCGCGATCGGTAACATCCAGCCGCTGTTCGCGTCCTCGGAGATCGGCAACGGCGGGTACAACATCTCCCGCTACTCCAACCCGGCCGTCGACTCCGCGATCGCCGCCGCCACCGCCGAGTCCGACCGCGCCAAGGCGGCCGGCATGTGGGGCGCCGTCGACAAGCAGATCATGCAGGACGCCCCGATCGTCCCGCTGATCTACGCCCGCAACGCGTTCCTGCACGGCTCCAAGGTGCAGAACTTCTACCTGCCTCCGTACCCGCCGTACCCGAACGTCCTGATCGTCGGCCTGAGCAAGTAGCGGTCAGGTCCGGCCTTCGGATTCCTGGGCTTCGAAGAGGGTCGGCTGGGTCTCGGGATCGAGGCCCCAGTCGGCCCTCATCACGGTGTAACCGGCTTTCTGGGCGGCGGCGACGACCTTGGCGTCGTCGTCGACCAGGACGGCCACCGGGCGGTGTTCGGCGAGGCGTTTCAAGCGGCCGAGCTTCATCAGCATCGACGGGCGGCGGTCGGTGTTGCCGCGCATGTAGAGCTTGCCGTCGGGGAAGCCGTTGTCCTTCAGCCACTTCTCGGTGTCTCGCCGCAGCCGCTCCGGCCGGCCGGTCAGGTAGACGATCTCGTGGTCCGTGGCGAGTGTCGTGGCGACCGCCAGGCCCTCGTCGAGGACGGCGTCCTCCTTGGCGTGCGCGAAGAACGAGTCCCAGTCCTTCGGCTTCCGCTCGAGGAAGTGGATCCGTCGGCTGGTGTCGGACAGCGTCGCGTCGATGTCCAGTACGGCGTACGGCCGGTCGTCACCCATGCCGCACAGCTTCCCAGGTCGCGCGGTCGGTCGCGTACAGGACCTCCCCGAACTCGGTTCCGGGCAGCGGATCGTCGAAGTGCTCGTGGTAGATCTTCTCGAACCGCAGCCCGGACCGCCGCATCACGTCCCGCGACCGGTGGTTGACCGCCATCGTGTCCGCGACCACCCGCTGCACGCCCAGCCCTTTGAACGCGTGCGCGATCAACGCCCGCGTCCCCTCGGTCGCGTACCCCTTGCCCCACGCGGTCCGCAGCAGCCGGTACCCGACGTCCACGGTCCCCGGATCCGCGGTCGGCTGCAGCCCGAACCACCCGACGAACCCGTCCCGCGTCTCGGCCTTGAACGTGCCCAGCCCCGGATGCTCGTCGTACACCTTCAGGATCGTCGGCAGGACCACGTCCTCGATCTCGGAGCGCGGCGTCGGCTGACCGGTCAGGTACCGCATCACCTCAGGATCCGAGTCGAGCTCGACCAGCAGCGCGACGTCGTCCGCCGTGAACCGCCGCAGCACGAGCCGCTCAGTCGTCAGGTACGCATCCACTGTCCGACCCTCTCATCCGTCCTTGAGCACGCACCAACCGTTTCCGGCGCACGAAAATGGTTGATCCGTGCTCGAAGTCGGTTCGGCGGAGCGTCCGGAGTGTGGGCGGTGTAGCGGTTTGTGTGTGTTGGGTTGCGCGGTTGTCGGTGCCGCGGGTTAGCGTTCTCAACGCTATGGGCGAGTCGATCACGTTTCTGCACAGCTCGGACTGGCAGCTGGGGATGATGCGCCGGTTCCTGGGGCCGGACGGCCAGGCCCGGTGGGGTCAGGCGCGGCTGGACGCTGTCGCGCGGATCGGCGAGGTGGCGACGGACACGGGCGCGGCGTTCGTGGTCGTCACCGGGGACGTCTTCGAGCACAACCAGGTCGAGCGGCAGACGATCCTGCGGGCCTGCGAGGCGCTCAAGCGGATCCCGGTCCCGGTGGTGCTGCTGCCGGGCAACCACGACGCGCTGGAGCCGGGGTCGCTGTGGACGTCGAGCCAGTGGCTCGCGCACGCGCCGGAGCACGTGACGGTGCTGACCGAAACGACGCCTTTTCAGATCATGCCGGGGGTCGAGATCGTCGGCGCGCCATGGCGTTCCCGCCGCCCGCTGTCGGATCCGGCCGCGCCTGGGTACGCCGACCTCCCGCCGGCTGCCGAGACCACGCGGATCCTGCTCGCGCACGGCCAGTTGACCAGCCTGTCCGGCGGCATGTCCGACGTACCGCCGATCGACCAGGCCGCCCTCGAGGCCGCGGTCGCGGACGGCCGGCTGCAGTACGTCGGCCTCGGCGACCGGCACTCGACGACCCGGGTCACCGACCGGATCTGGTTCTCCGGGACGCAGGAGGTGACGTCGCCGGAGGAGGACGACCCGGGCAACGTCTTGAAGGTGACGCTCGCCGACGGCGCGATCGATGTGGAGCCGGTGCGGGTCGGCGCCTGGCACATGGTCGACCACCGGATCGAGCTGTTCGACGAGGAGTCGATCACGGCGCTCGAGGACTGGTTCGCCGAGCTGCCGGACAAGGAGCGGACGTACGTGCGGCTAGCCGGTGACGGCTCGCTGTCGCTTCCGTTGCTGGCCCGGCTGGACACGATCATCGACGCCCAGGGCGAGGTCTTCGCGAGTGTCGAGCGCTGGGTGAAGTTCTGGACCGTGCGCCCGGCGCCGGACGCGGCGGACCTGGAGTCGCTGCAACTCAGCGGCCCGGCCCGGGCCGCGATGGAGGAGCTGCGCCAGGCTCTGGCCGGTGGGGACGAGAGCGCCGGCGCCGCGCTGTCCCTGATGCACCGATTGGCGCGGGACGCGGGATGAGACTGCACAGCCTGGCGCTACGGGACTTCCGTGGCGTCAAGGACCGTATGGTCCGGTTCCGTGCGCTCGGCACCACCGTCGTGGTGGGCGACAACGAGGTCGGCAAGTCCAGCCTGGTGGAGGCGTTCGGGCTGATCTTCGACCTGCCCGACGACTCGAAGTCGACCCGGATCCGCGACATCCAGCCGGTCGGCCAGGACGTCGGACCGCAGGTGACCGCCGAGCTGAGCCTCGGCGGCCGGGAGCTGACGTACTCGAAGCGCTGGCTGAAGAACCGCTCGACCGAGCTGACGATCGTCGAGCCCGACGGCCGCCGGCAGTCGTGGACGGGGCGCGAGGCGCACAACGAGGCCGAGCGGCTGTTCCGCGAGCACGTCGACCCGGTGCTCTGGCAGACCTTGATGGTCAGTCAGGGGCAGTCGTTGGTGCTGCCAACACCGGCCGATGCCGAGCCGTTGATCACCGCGGTGACGGCGGAGTCCGGGACGCCGGTGGACGGTGCGTCGATGCCGCTGGTGACGGCCGTCGAGCACGAGTACCTGCGGTACTGGACGCCCCGCGGCAAGCCGACCGGCGACTTCGCCCGGTCGGCGAAGGCCGTCGCCGCGGCCGAGCTGTCCTGCAAACAGGCGTTCCAGGCGATGGAGGAGGTCCAGTCCGACATCCGCCGCGCCGAGCGGCTGAACCTGGACCTCGACGACGTGACGGGCCGCCTGACCGAACATCTCACCGTCCTCGAGGCACTGCGCGACCGCAAACAGGCGACCGACGAGATCCTGCTCCGGCGCGATTCGGTGCGGTCGCGGGCGGAGACCGCGCGTGCCCGGCTGGAGAACCACACCCGCACCCGGCTGGAGCGGGAGCGGCTGCTCGACGAGGTCGAGCGCTTCACGAAGTTCGAGGCCGAGCTGGCCGGGCGACGAGCGGACGCGGAGCTGGTCGCGAAGACCGCGGCCGAGACCGTTCAGGCGGCGGAGGCCGCGCTCGCGGAGGTCGTGGAACTCAAGGACCTGCGGCGTACCGACGTCCAGACGGCCGAGCGGCGCGTCTCGGACCTGATGGACCGCGCCGAGCTGGACCGGCTGGTCGGGCAGCAGACCGAGCTCGTCGACGTCCGCGCGCGGATCGCGGCCGCGGGCACGATCCTGGACCGGATCAAGGTCGACGACGCGATCGTGGCAGCGCTGGAGGACGCCCGCGCGGCGGTGGTCGAGGCGCGCGCGGCGCTCGCGGCCGGCGTACCGGAGGTGACGGTACGCCGACTCGGCGCGGAGCCCGTGGAGCTGTCGGGGACGGGGCTGGAAGGCAACGCGCCGCCCGAGCTGGGCTTCGACGAGTCGACCGAGGTGCTGGTCTCCGGCGAGCTCGTGGTCGGCGTACCGGGCCAAGTCGAGGTGATCGTCCGGGCCGGCGGCGAGGCGGCGACACTGCGCGCCCGGGTCGACGACGCCGTACGGCGGGAGAAGGACCTGCTGAAGAAGGCCGGCGTCAAGGACGTCGCCGCGGCGCGGGAGCTGCTGCGTAAGGCCGACACCGCGAGCGCGGAGCTGAACGAGGCACGCCGGACGGAGAAGTCGCTGACCGCCGGCGGTGACCCGGGGGAGCGGATCGCGGTGCTGACCGCACGCCTCGGGCCGGACGAGCCGGACGAGCCGGCCGAGAAGCCGGTCGAGGGTGTACCGGGCCAGATGTCGCTGTTCGAGGAGTTCGCCTCGCCGCACGACACGCTGTTCGACGACTTCGACGGACCCGGGCCTGCGGCTGACGACCTGACCGGCGCGCAGCGGGCGCTCGACGCTGCCAGGGACGGGCTGGCCGAAGCGGAGCGGCTGCTGAAGGACGCCGAGTTCGCCGTGGAGCAGGCGCGCAAGGCCGCGGACGAGGACCGGTCCGAGGCGCAGAACGCGCGCGCCCGGTCCGAGCTGGCGGGGGAACGGCTCGCCGCCGCGGTCGAGGCGCTGGAGTCGGCGCGGTCGGTGCTCGACGACGAGGCCGTGACGGTGGCCGAGACGGAGGCGACGGCCGAGGTCGAGGCGGTGCTCGAGGAGCTGACCGCCGTCCAGGCCCAGGCCGACGAAGCCGGGGCCGACCGGGTCGCCGACGAGTTGGCGCACGCACTGGCCGTCGCGAAACGGCTGCAGGACGAGCGCGACCGGCTGCGCGACGCGCTCCGTACGACGGAAGGCCGGCTCGAGCAGTCCGGCCGGGACGGACTCGCGACGCGGCGCGACCTGGCCGAGCTGGAGCTGGCCGCCGTACGGACGGAGCACGACAGCCTGCTGCGGCGCGCGGAAGCGGCGCAGCGTGTCCACGAGACGTTGAGCCGGCATCGGGCCGAGGCGCAGACGAAGTACTCCGAGCCGCTGCAGAGCCGGATCGAGTCGCTCGGGCGCAGCGTGTACGGCCCGTCGTTCCGGGTCTGGCTGGACGACGACCTCGCGGTCGCCGAGCGCGAACTCGACGGCGTCCGGTTGCCGGTCGAGGCGTTGTCGACGGGCGCTCAGGAGCAGCTGGCGATCATCACCCGGCTGGCGATCAGCCACCTGGTCAGCACCGGCGAGGGCAGCGTGCCGGTGATCTTCGACGACGCCCTCGGCTGGTCCGACAAGGCCCGCCTCCGCGACATGGGCGCCCTCCTCGGCCGCGCCGGCGACCACGGCCAGATCATCGTCCTGACCTGCATGCCGGACCGCTACGAATACGTCCCGAAGGCCACGTTCATCACACTCGACGGGTGATTGGCGACCACCTGCGGCGGGTGGAGACTGTTGGTCGTGAGGGGGCAGGCACAGCCTGGTCATCGGTTCGTCGGGCGGGGCGCCGAGCGGGAACGGATCAGGCAGATCCTGGCCGGCGGCGCAGCGGGGCGGCCGGCCGCGGCGATCGTGCGCGGTGAGGCAGGGGTCGGCAAGACCCGCCTGGTGCGGGAACTGTGCACAGATCCGGAGCTCCTGGTGCTCTGGGGTTCTTGCGTCCGTTTCGGCGGAGCATCCGTTCCGTACGCGCCGGTCGTCGGCATCCTGCAGGACTGGCTCCAGGCGGCCGACCCGGCCGAGCAAGCTCAGGTACTCGCCGGCGCCGATGAGTTGGGCAGTCTGTTGCCCGGCGTGCGCGCTGCACACGACGTGCCGGCCGGGCGCCTCGTTCCTGTCGTCGACCTCGTCCT
This sequence comes from Kribbella sp. NPDC003505, assembly GCF_040610875.1. Classification (NCBI taxonomy): domain Bacteria; kingdom Bacillati; phylum Actinomycetota; class Actinomycetes; order Propionibacteriales; family Kribbellaceae; genus Kribbella; species Kribbella sp. NPDC003505. The sequence continues at coordinate 454,450 of NZ_JBEXNA010000002.1, forward strand.
GAACCGCATCGCGGATCGGCATCGCACCGTCGTGGTCGTCGACGATCTGCAGTGGGCAGATCTCGCGTCGCTGGACGTTCTGGCCTATCTCATCACCGGATTCCGCCGCCGGCGCCTGACGGTGCTCGGCACGTGCCGCGACGAGGACCTCGGCGTGGGCCATCCACTGCACGGCTGGCTCGCCGACATGCGGCGGATGCCGTCGTTCGAGGAGATCCAGCTCGAACGCTTCGAGCTCGCCGAGACCGGTGCCCAGGTGGGGGACCTGCTCGGCGTCCTGCCGGACGTCGACCTCGTTGCCCAGGTCCAGGCCCGATCGGACGGGAATCCGTACCTCACAGAGTTGCTGGTTCAGGACCTGTCCGGGGTCGCGTTGCCGGACGCGGTTCCCCAAGGACTGAGGGAGGCACTTCTCGCCGCATGGCACCGCTTGTCGAAGCAGGCTCGCCAGATGGTCCAGGTCCTCGCTGTCGGCGGTCGCCCGACCGCTCTCGACGTACTGGCCGCGGTTGCCTCCCGTCAGGGAGTCGACGTCACCGGGTTACCCGCGTGGGTGATCGAGGCCCAGGAGCGCGGCGTTCTGGCGATGGGCACGGCTGATCCGTGCTGGTTCCGGCATCCGCTGCTGGCCGAGGTTCTCTACGACGGGCTGCCACCAGGCCAGGCGCCGGATATCCACGCCGGTTACCTTGACGTACTGGAAGCTCGGGCGGGGGCATCGGTGGCCCCCGACCTGGCGGTACACAGCCTCCGGGCAGGACGGATCGACGAGGCCTACAAGTGGTCGCGGATTGCCGCCGAACAGGCTGCGAACCTCCGCGCGCCGGCCGAGGAAGTCATCCAGCTGGAGCGAATGTGCAACCTGTGGGAGCAAGTCTCACCAGCCCTTCGCGGCAGTCCGGCCGACCGTATAGCGCTGTACCTCCGGACCAGCGCTGTGTGTTCGCGGGTGGGCCGCAACGACCAGGCGATCGAACTCGCCGGCGATGCGCTCGGCATGATCGACAGCACGAAGGAGCCGCTGGTGGCGTCCGGAATCCTTGTCGACCGAGGGATGATGCACTGGCACCGGACCGAGCCGATCGAGGCGGTGCTGGTGGACCTCGGGCAGGCGCTTGAGCTGTCGGCGCGCCTCCCCGAGAGTGCCGCACACGCGCGGGCGCTCGCAGCCGTCGCCTGGGCCGAGAACTGGCAGAGTCTCCCCATAGCGGTCGCCCATGCGAACGAGGCCGTTCGGGTGGCGCGGGCCGCCGGCTCTGACCGGGTGCTGGCCGCCGCGCTGGGATATCGATGCAGCGTGCTCGCCGGCAGTGCACCCGAACAGGCATTGTTGGACGGGCAGGAGGCGGAGCAACTGGCCCGTGCCGGCGGCGCGATGCTGGAGTGGCTGATGGCGTTCGTCTGGCAGGTGCACGCGTTGCGCACTCTTGGACGACGTACGGAGGCAACTGATCTGGCGCTCCGCGGCTACTCCGAACTGGCGGTACCTGGGCGCGACATGCTCGGGTACTTCCTCGCCTGCCTCGGGGCCGACGGATTGTTGGAGGCGGGACGGTGGGAGGAGTGCCAGGCCATATTGCGGGCCGCGCTGGCCGCGCGCTGTCCGAGCATTCCCGGCGCCGCGGTCAGGCTGACCGCGGCATCGTTGGCCGTGCGTCGTGGCCGGACAGCTGAGGGCCGGCTTCATTTCGATCGGGCTCGGGAGCTGGTCGCCGAGAACTTCGTCGGGATCCGCGAGACACTGGCCGCGGGCGGAGCCGAAGTGCTGGTCGCCGAGGGCAAGCCGCAGGAGGCGGTCGACTGGCTGCGAGCCAGATTGACGCGGCCCGGCGCCGCTCCGACTCCGGAGGACGACGACCTGCTGGTGCTGTACGCCAACGCGGCTGCTGAGCTCGCACAGGCGGCGCGCGACGCAGGTGACACCGCGAGTGCCACGCGGGCCATTGCCGGTCTCGAGGAGATCCTCGATTCCTGGCCGTGGGAGCCGTTCACCCGGGAGCAGACGGACGCGTCGGTGCAATCGATGCGGAGTGCGTTGTTTCACGCCGAGGTCGCGCGGTGTCGTGACGACCCGGACCAGGCGAGCCGTTGGCAGCGCGCAGCCCAGGCCTGCGACGCAGTGGGTGCGCCATGGCATCGAGCGGTGGCGCAATGGCGCTACGCGGAGGCGGCGATCGCGGCAGGTTGGCCGCCGGTCGGTGTTGCCGAGCCGCTCCGGCAAGCTCGACGTGGCGCCGACGAGTTGGGCGCCGAGCCACTGCTGCGCAGCGTCGAATCGCTCGCCCGGCGGGTCCGGATCAGCCTGCGTGAACCGGAGCCGCTCGTCGTACCCGATCGGGAGGAGTCGGTCCTGTCGGCTCTCACCCCGCGGGAGCGGGAGATCCTGGCCTTCCTGGTCACCGGCCGATCGAACGGCGAGATCGCGAAGGATCTGGTGATCAGCGACAAGACGGTGAGTGTCCACGTTTCCAGCATTCTGCGGAAGACGGGTACGACGACGCGCTTCGAGGCCGCGGCGCTCGCGGAGCGGCTGACGGGTCCGGGCGGCTGATTTCGCCGTGACTACTCGGGGTGTCTGCTCAATGGGCAGCGAGTGGACGGCGACGGCGGTAGAACCAGGTGGCCGTAGTGGCCAGGCCGGCGCCCGCCAGTACTCCAGCGGTGGTCTGTGCGACCTCGTTGGCGGTGTCGTCCACCGGGACCTCGACACGCGGCTGGCTCTGTTGAGCATCGGGCTCGCGCGGGGGAACTGCCGAGGCCTGGGCCGCTCCGGCCACGGCCGTGCCGCAGACGAAGAGCGGTATCGCGATGACGGTGTAGTGCAGGTTCATGATTGTCTCCCTTCCACCTCCACGCTCTGGCGGTGGCAGGGATCTCACATCAGGCATGCCCCCTTAGATCTGCGGGAGATCTCCTTAGCGGGTGATGCGCTCCGGGGCGGAGTAGACGACGCAGCGGTCGCCGCGGGTGAAGCCGGCCAGGGTGATGTTGAACTGGCGGGCCAGGTCTACGGCGAGGCTTGACGGGGCGCCGACGGCGACGACCATGCCGAGGCCGGCGGCGACGGCCTTCTGGACGATCTCGTAGCCGGCGCGGCCGCTGACGGTGAGGACCAGGCCCTTGCGGCTGTGCTGGTTGAGGACGGTCCAGCCGACGACCTTGTCGACCGCGTTGTGCCGGCCGATGTCCTCCTTCACCACGACCTTGCGGCCGTCCGCGGTGAACAGGCCCGCGGCGTGCAGCCCTCCGGTGCGGCTGAACATCGGCTGCGCTTCGCGGAGCAGATCGGGCAGCCGGCGTACGACGTCGACCGGGACCTCGACCGGGTCCACAGGGTCGTAGGGACGCTCGGCGAGTTCGTCGAGGCTCTGCTGGCCGCACACACCGCAGGCCGCCGACGTCACGCCGTACCGCTGGGGCGGCTCCCGGTCCGGGGGGCCGTCGAAGGTGACCGTGACGGTGTTGAACTGCTGCTCGCGGGTCAGCGTGACATCGGTGCAGTAGGCAACGGTCCGGATCGCGTCCGGGCGGACCGCGAAGCCCTCGCCGAGACAGAACCCGGCGGCGAGCTCGAAGTCGGCGCCGGGGGTGCGCATCGTCACGACCAGCGGCTCCGGCGGCCGGCCCGGCCACTCCAGGCGCAGTTCCAGCGGCTCCTCGGTGCTGACGACGTCCTCGCGCCGCGACGTGCGGTCACCGTCGAGCACCTCGACCTTGAACCTGCTGGTGGGAGCCTTCGTCATACCTCCACGGTAGGCCAGCCGCGCCGTACGGCGAGCCAGTCCAGGAATGTCCACGCGTAGAGACGCTGGTGGTCGCGCAGAGCCGGGGTGCAGCCGGGTGGGGGTGGGGCGTCGGTCTGCTTCATCATGTACGCCGCGATCACGGCGACCAGGCAGTCGAGATGATCCTTCGGAACGTCGGCGGTGAGCGGGCTGCGGGTGACGGCGGTGAACGTGTCGATGCCCTGGTGCTGGGCGACCGGCAGCAGACCGACCCAGTCCACCCAGCTCGGGCCGAGCGTCAGCCAGTTCCAGTCGACCGTCCAGCAGGTGCCAGCGTCGTCGATCAGCAGATTGTCCGGGCGCAGGTCGGAGTGCGCGGCCGAGTCGCCGGCGAGCGCCTCCGGTGCGAGAGTTACCAGCTCCGCGAGCTCAGGCAGCACACGCGGCAGCCAGCTCTGCAGTCCGATCGGCATCTCCCGCTCACCCGCCAGAATTTGCGCCGGGACACCCACGTCGTCCCCGACCAGCTCCGCGAACATGCTCAGCCCGCTGAGTGGGCTCGGCCGCAAGACCTCGGCCATCTGCTCACAAGCAGCAGCAACCCGCCCGAAGTCCTCGACGGTCCAAGGCGTCCCCGGCATGCGCCCCTCAACCCACTCCGACACCACCGCGAACCAGCGCGGCCCGCCGCCGGAGGAGTCTCCAGCCGGGCCCGAGGCCGAGGCGGGTGTGTGGGCTGTCGTGACGATCGCCGGCGCCCTCACGGACGGCGGAAGCTGTGGGACGACCTCGGCCTCGCGCTGGTAGGCCTCGTAGGCGTGCATTCCCTCCGGGGCCGCTTTGATGAAGACGTGGCGGCCGTCCGCCAGCGCGGCGCGGGCGGCGAAGCCGCCGGTGAATCCCGAGGAGACCGGCTTGGCCACGGACGTGATCTCCGTGCCGAGGGCAACCGCGAGAGCCGCCTGCAAGGCGGGCGGCAGCGAGTCCCAGCCCGGGCGCAGCGAGGTGGCGGAGTAGTCGACGTCGGGGGCGCGGCTCATGTCCACAAACCTTAGAAGCGCGGGAGCGGCGGCGCGCGTGGTTTAGCGTGCGGGCTGTGAGTGGATCCGTGGTGCTGCAGGTGCTCGACCTGATCGGGATCTTCGTGTTCGGGATCACCGGCGCGCTGGTCGGCGTACGCAAGAAGCTGGACGTGTTCGGGATCGAGGTGCTGGCACTGGTCACCGGGCTCGGCGGCGGCTTCATCCGGGACGTGCTGATCGGCCAGGCGCCGCCGGCCGCGCTCCGCGACTGGCGCTACCTGGTGGTCCCGATCGTGGCCGGTCTGCTCACGTTCTTCCTGCACCCCGGTATCGGCCGGGTCGAGCGCCTCGTGAACATCTTCGACGCGGCCGGGCTCGCGCTGTTCTGCGTGACCGGGGCGTTGAAGGCGACCGAGGTCGGCCTGTCACCGATCTCCGCGGCACTCCTCGGTACGTTGTCGGCGATCGGCGGCGGAGTCCTCCGGGACGTGCTCAGCGGCCGGGTCCCGGTCGTGCTGCGCTCCGAGATCTACGCCACCCCGGCGTTGCTGGGGTCCGCCATCGTGGTCGTCGCCGCCACTCTGGAGTATCACGCCCTCTGGGTCCCGATCGCCGCCGCCGTCACCTGCTTCGCGATCCGGCTGATCGCGATCCGCCGCGGCTGGAACGCCCCGCTACCCCGCAATCCGTGACGGCGGCTCCCAGCCGTTGACCACGGCAACCAGCTCCAGGTAGCGCTCCCAGCGCGGATCGACGGTACGGCGGAGCGCGATCAGCTTGCTGCGCAGCTCGGGCCGCAGCGGGACGTCTGCTCCCAACGCCAGGTAGCCGGTCGCGAGCCGGCGCACCGACGTACGGAAGCCCTCGTCGGTCACCAAGCCGGTGAGCTCCCGCCAGGCCGCGAGCTGGGCGGGATCGGCGTCCTCGGGCAGCACCGGGGTGAGGTTCTGGTGGATCGCGCGGTCGACGCCCTGGAGCGTCGAGGCGAGGAAGTCCGCGATCTGTGCGCGGCGGTCGTCTTCGGACTGTTCGGTCATCAGGTGGAGGTCCTCCGGTTCGGGATGCTGGGCGAGGACCGTGAGCAGGGCGTGCTGCCGGCGCAGCGTCCGGATCTGGATCGCGAGGGCGTCCGCATGGGTGGCGGCGACCTCGGCGAGTGAGCGCTCGTCGCGCAGCACGGCACCGATCGTCGCCAGATCCAGGTCCAGGGCCCGCAACGTCCGGATCAGCCGTAGCCGGGCGACGGCAGCATCGTCGTACCGCCGGTGGCCGGCCGCAGTCCGCCGGGACGTCAGCAACCCGAGGTCGGAGTAGTGCCGCACGGCCTTCACCGACACCCCGGCGAGCCGCGCCGCAGCCCCGATCGAGTGGTCCATGCCCACTACCCAAACACCTCCCGTAACAGGAGATGCAAGCCTAGTTGTGGGCGAACCTTCCCTTCGGGCGGGCGAAGGTGATGGAGACCGCGGCGACCAGCGCGCAGGCGATCCCGACGCCGAACGGGACCCAGTACGCGTCCGACGGGCCCCACACGTCGACCGCGTGGCCGGCGGCCGCGTTGCCCGGGGCGACGCCGAGCAGGATGCCGGTGACGGTCCACGTGATGGCTTCGGTCAGCCGCTCCGGCGGCACCCACTCCTCGACACATGCGGTGACCGCGACCATCGTCGGAGCGATCGTCATACCGCAGCAGAACAGCACGACGCCGAGCAGCAGGACGCTGTCGACCCAGGGGAGCGGCGCCAGCGTGATCGCGAGGGCGATCGTGCCGAGCAGCAGCCGGCGCTCGACCGGCGCCCGCCAGTGCACCGAGCCGTACCAGAGACCGGCCAGCAGGCTGCCGAACGCCCAGACCGCGAGTACGACGCCGGACAGCCCGGCCTGTCCCTTCTCGGTGGTGAACGCCACGGTGATCACCTCGGCGCCGCCCAGGGTCGCGCCGAGACCCAGACCGATGAGGCTGAGCAGCATGATCGACAGCCAAGGGAGTGGCGCCTGCTCGTCGCCGTTCGACCTGCCACGGCCTGGCGGGTCAGAGGCGCGCAGCAGCGCCAGCCAGATGCCACCAGCCAGTCCCAGCACGCCCGCGGCAGATAGAGCGGCGTACGGACTGACTTGCGTGGCCAAGGCTGTGACGAGGACGGGGCCGACGATGAAGACCACCTCGTCGCCGACGGCTTCCAGCGCGAACGCCGTCTGCAGTGCGCGCCCACGGCCGAGCAGATGCGTCCAACGGGCCCGCACGAACGAACCGACCTGCGGCCGCGTGCCGCCGGCGACGAACGACAGCACGTAGAGCACCCAGGTCGCCGCGTTGCCGCGGACCGCGACCAGCAGTGCGGCCAGAGCGACCGTGCAGGTCACCGAGCCGATCAGGATCAGCCCGCGCTGACCGAAGCGGTCGACGAGGCGCCCCTGGACCGGACCGGTCAGCGCACCGGCGATCACGGCCACGCCGGAGACCGCGCCGGCCAGACCGTACGAACCGCTCTCCTGGGCGATCAGGATGACGATGCCGAGGCCGATCATCGAGATCGGCATGCGCCCGAGGATCCCGGCGGCGAAGAAGGCGCCGGCACCGGGACGGCGCATGAGGTGAACGTAGGGCTTGAGCATGAGAGACCGGGAGCAGCTTAGCTTCCGGCCGTCTGAGAAGCTTGGAATATGTCGCCAGCCGCACCTCCCTACGACGCTGTGCTGTTGCTCTCGTTCGGCGGGCCCGAGAAGCCCGAGGACGTGCTGCCCTTCCTGCAGAACGTGACCCGCGGCCGCGGGATCCCCGACGAGCGCCTGAAGGAGGTCGGCGAGCACTACTACTCGTTCGGCGGCCGGAGCCCGATCAACGACCAGAACCGGGCGCTGCTGAAGGCGCTGCGGGAGTCGTTCGACGAGATCGGGCTGGACCTGCCGATCTACTGGGGCAACCGCAACTGGGCGCCGTACCTGACCGACACGATGCGCGAGATGGCCGCCGACGGCATCCGGCGCGCCGTGGTGATCGTCACGTCGGCCTACCCGTCGTACTCCGGCTGCCGGCAGTACCGGGAGAACCTCGAGGACGCCGTCCGCGAGGTCCCGGACGCGCCGCGGATCGACAAGCTCCGGCACTACGCGAACCACCCCGGCTTCGTCGGCTCGTTCGTCGAGTCGACCGCGGCCGCGCTGAGCACGCTCCCGGACGGCGCCGCGATCGCGTACGTCACGCACTCGATCCCGACCGCGATGAACGCGACCAGCGGCCCGGACGGCGACGGGTACGTCAGCTGGCACCTGGACGTCGCCGCGTCGATCACCGCGGAGCTCGAGCGCCGCACCGGGCAGACCCGGCGGACCGACCTCGTCTACTGCTCGCGGTCCGGGCCGCCGCAGGTGCCGTGGCTCGAGCCGGACGTGAACGACCATCTGGAGGCGCTGGCCGCCGAGGGCGTACCCGGTGTGGCCGTCGTGCCGATCGGGTTCGTCAGCGACCACATGGAGGTCATCTACGACCTCGACACCGAGGCCGCGGCGACGGCCGAGAAGCTCCGGCTGCCGATGGCGCGGGCCGCGACGCCGGGGACCGACGAGCGGTTCGTGACGATGCTCCGCGACCTCGTGCTCGAGCGCGCGGCCGCCGAGCGCGGCGAGCAGCCCTCCCGGCCCTGCGTCGGCAAGCTCGGCCCGGGCTGGGACGACTGCCGCCGCGACTGCTGCCCACCGCTCCGCCGACCCACCCCAGCTAAGGAAGCTGTATGACGTCTTCAGATGAGCTGTTGAAGCTTGCGGTCGACGTGGCGGAGGAGGCGGCGCACCTGATCGTCGAACGCCGCCGCGGCACGATCACCGTCGCCGACACCAAGAGCACGATCACCGACGTGGTCACGGCGGTGGACCGCGAGTCCGAGGAGCTGATCCGGGCCCGGATCCTGCAGGCCCGGCCGGACGACTCGTTCCTCGGCGAGGAGGGCGACGACGTCGTCGGCACCAGCGGCGTGCGCTGGGTGGTCGACCCGATCGACGGCACCGTCAACTACCTCTACGACCTCCCGACCTACGCCGTCTCGATCGCGGTGGAGTACGGCGGGGAGACCGTCGCCGGGGTGGTGGTGGACGCGCCGAAGGGCGAGGTGTTCACGGCGACGAAGGGCGGCGGGGCGTTCGCCGACGGACGGCCGATCCAGGTGTCGGGTGCGACCGAGCTGGGCCAGGCACTGGTCGGGACCGGTTTCGGGTACGACCCGGCCCGCCGGCAGGTGCAGGCCGAGGTGATCCAGCAGCTGATCACCAAGGTCCGCGACATCCGCCGGATCGGGGTCGGGGCGATCGACCTGTGCTACGTCGCCTGCGGCCGGCTGGACGTGGTGTACGAACGCGGCCTGAACCCGTGGGACTACGGCGCCGGTGCGCTGATCGCGGCCGAGGCCGGCGCCCGCATCGGCGGGCTGAACGGCGCGCCGGTGTCGCCGGAGATGTCGATCGCGGCCACGCCGGCGCTGTTCGAGCCGTTCCACGCGTTACTCGCCGCAGCCGACCCGTTGCGCGCATAGCTGCCGGAGAGTGCTCATTTCTGCGCAGTAGTGCGCATTAACGAGCATTCTGCTGTTCGGTCCTGACATTTGTGGCGACACGCGGGCCACACCATGGACCCAGTCGTGCATTGCGGACCTTTATAAGGCACAATCCCGTCCTCGGGAACGGTGTTTGCCGGTCCCGGCCTGGCTGTCAAGGGTTTCGGGGGACGAAAGTTCGGCGCGGTGCTCCGACGCGGAATTTCTCGGCCGCTCCACCCGTTCAAGGGCTCAGCAGGCAACACCACGGGTACGAAGAGGGCAGGGAAACACCATGGCGACTGATTACGACGCCCCGCGCAAGACGGACGAGGACGCTTCCGAAGAGTCGATCGAGGAGCTCAAGACACGCCGTCACGACAAGAACTCCGGCAAGGTCGACGAGGACGAGGCCGAGGCCGCGGAGAGCTTCGAGCTGCCCGGCGCGGACCTGAGCCACGAGGAGCTGGCGGTCCGGGTCCTCCCGCGCCAGGCCGACGAGTTCACCTGTTCGAGCTGCTTCCTGGTTCACCACCGCAGCCAGCTCGCCGAAACGAAGAACGGGCAGCTGATCTGCCGCGACTGCGCAGCCTGACGCCAGCGCGCCCTACTTCGCACAACGAACAGCGGGACCGTCCCACTTCGGTGGGAGGTCCCGCTGTTGTGCGTTCGGAGGGTCAGTCCTCTTTCTTGACCAGCCCGGTGTCCGTGCCTCTGATCAGGCGCCCGGCCACCGAGTCCTGGACGTAGCCGGGCGGTGCGTGGCCCGTGCTCCTCAGGTAGTACGCGGCCGCGCGGCGCTCCGCGAACAGCCTCGCCGCGGCGGCGGCCGCGGCACTGGCGGCGGCCCAGGTCATGACCTCCAGGTACTCGCCCTGGCCGTCCTTGGGCGGCTTCCCGCCCGATCCCAGCTTCCAGGCCGTGCTGACCGCCTTGCTCGCGGCCAGGCCCACCACGATCGTGAAGGCGGCCTGCACCAGCTTCCAGCCGATCTTCGCTCCGACCACTGCACCCTCCTAGGACGACTGCTGACGTCAGGATCTTCCCACGCTGTGCCCGCTCAGGGCGGCAGCCAATCGGTCGGGGTGGCGGGTGGCGACCACCCAGTACGGCGCCGGGTCGGCCGGGTCGGTGATCTGCACCCGGACGGCCCCGCGAAGGTAGCTGCGCAGGACGAGGAACGCCTTCGGGTCGCAGTCCCGCCCGAACGCGTGCCGGGCGTCGTCGCCGGTCAGCGCCTCGACCGCGCCCAGGTACGCGCGGTCGATCTCGGCGCGGCCGGCCTTGAAGCGCTTGTCGTCGACCTCGACCCGCGCGCCGCCGTACCGCAGGAACAGCGCCAGCAGCAGGACCGCGGCGAGCCCGCCGACGACCGCGCCGGCGAGCGTCCCGACCGGCACGGCGACGATGACGAACAGCGTGATCACAGCGGCGGCGGCGATGATCCACCACGACACCGGCACCCGCAGACTCTCGCGATACTTGCTTTGTTCCAGGCCCACAGGACCAGCCTGGCACGTGGACCGTCCGGCGCGCTCGATAGGGTCGCCTCTCGTGACCGAGGTACTCATCCAGCGACTCGACCCCGACCTCCCGCTCCCGTCGTACGCGCATCCCGGCGACGCCGGCGCGGACCTGGTGGCGGCCGCCGACCTCACCCTGAAGCCGGGGGAGCGCGGCCTGGTCGGCACCGGGATCGCCATCGCCCTGCAGGACGGGTTCGCGGCGTTCGTGCACCCGCGCTCCGGGCTGGCCGCGAAGCACGGCGTCTCGATCGTGAACGCCCCCGGCACCGTCGACGCCGGGTACCGGGGTGAGATCAAGATCAACCTGATCAACCTGGACCCGCACACCGAGGTGACGATCCGCCGCGGCGACCGGATCGCGCAGCTGGTCGTCCAGCAGGTGGCGAAGGCGCGCTTCGTCGAGGTGACCTCGCTGCCCGGCTCCGCGCGGGGTGACGGGGGACACGGGTCGACCGGCGGTTTCGGCGATGTGACACGCTGAGCAGGTGCATCCGTTGACCTGGCGGATGCGCGAGACTACGGCGGCCGCAATCAAACCAAGGAAGTAGGCAACAGCTGTGATCTTCCGCCGCAAGGGCAAGAACGACGAGCCCGAGACGAGCGAGACCCTCGAGGAGGCCGGTGCGGCGGACGTCCGCGCCGAGGGCCCGTACGACTCGAGTGAGGTCGACGCCGCCGACCTGGAGGCGGAGGACCGGATCGACCTGGGCGCGCTGGTCGTCACCGGCCGGCCCGGTATGGAGCTCGGCCTGCAGGTGGACGAGCAGAGCGGCGTCGTCCAGGCGGTGCTGCTGATGCTCGACGACTCCGCCCTGGAACTGCGCGCGTTCGCGGCGCCGAAGACCACCGGCATCTGGAACGAGGTCCGCCAGGAGATCGCCGCCGAGGCCGCCCGGATGGGTGGTACGGCGACCGAGACCGACGGGCCGTTCGGCACCGAGCTGGTGCTGGTCGTCCCGGTCGAGGACCCGGAGGGACAGGTGTTCAGCCAGACCTCCCGGGTGATCGGTGTGGACGGCCCGCGGTGGCTGCTCCGCGGCACGGTGCTCGGCCGCGCCGCCGTCGAGCCGGACGCCGCCGAGCCGATGGAGGCGACGCTGCGCAACGTCGTCGTGGTCCGCGGGAACGAGCCGATGGCGGTCCGCGAGTCGCTGCCGCTGCAGCTGCCGCCGGGCGCCCAACCGAACGCGCCCGAAGAGGCCTGAGCGGACTACACTCGACGACATGGGTAGCAACAAACCCGCGGGGCTGTGGAAGCGTGCGTTCCGCGGGCTGGCCGGGGACCGTGACCAGCAGGACGCGGAGGTCCTCCAGGACTTCGCGCAGGACTGCGGCGCGCGGTCCATCACCGGCTGCCACGACCGCGAACTGGTCACGCTGTACGGCACGCTGCGCACCATCACGTTCAGCCCGCGCGGCGGCGTACCTGCACTGGAGGGTGAGTTGTACGACGGCACCGGCACGGTGAAGCTGATCTGGCTCGGCCGCCGCAAGATCGGCGGCATCCACGCCGGCTCGGAGCTGATCGCCTCCGGCCGGATCGGCGTCGTCGACGGCGACCGGGTGATGTTCAACCCGCGGTACGAGCTGCGTCCCCAGGCTGCTCATGGCTGAGCCGCCGTCCCGCCGGGACCGGGTCGAGGACGATCTGCGGGAGGAGCTGGTCGAGATCCTGCAGCCCGAGGTCGAGGCGGCCGCCACCCAGCAGGAGCCGCCGAAGTCCACCGACAAGGACTTCTTCCACGCGCTCGGCGGCTGGGGCGCGCTGCTCGACATCGGCCTGCCGTGGATCGCGTTCCTGGTCGCGTACGCCGCGACCGATCACAAGTTGCAGCTCTCGCTGATCATCGCGGTCGGACTGGCCGCGGTGCTCGCGGTGGTGCGGCTGATCCGCCGGCAAGCGCTGCGGAACGTGTTCGGCGGCTTCATCGGCGTCCTGATCTCGGCCTGGGTCGCGAACCGCACCGGCAACGCCAAGGACTTCTACGTCCCCGGCCTGCTCACCAACCTCGGCTACGGCCTGCTCTACCTGATCACGGTCCTGGTCCGCTGGCCGCTGTTCGGCGTCCTGTACGGCGTGATCACCCAGACCGGCACTGCCTGGCGCCGCGATCCTGACCTGCTCAAAGGATTCTCCCGCGCCACCCTGGTCTTCGTCGGCCTGTTCGCGATCCGCCTGATCGTCCAGGTCCCGCTGTACTTCACCGGCAGCCTGAACGCGCTCGGCATCGCGAAGATCGGCCTGGGGCTGCCCTTCTATGCGCTGGCGATCTGGCTCGCCTACGCCGTACTTCGCGGTTCCATGCCCGCCGAGAAGTGGGCCGAGGCCCGCGACAGCATCACCCACCTGCTCCGCGGCAACAAGAAGTAACCCCGAAAGGACGCCGCCCCGCGGCGACTGTTTTTCGGCGGCCTGCGGCGGGGCGTGTCAGCGGGTCTGGACGAACTTGAGTTGGTGAGCCTCGGGGTCGCGGACCCACGCGAACAGCAGGCGGCCGTCGGGGGAGTTGGTGGGCGCGACGACGGCGGTGGCTCCGGCGGCCATGGCCTCGGCGTACAAAGCGGGCACGTCGTCACACCAGAACACGATCTCCGTCGCGGGAAGATCAGCCGGCTCGACGCCGAGATTCACGAGCTCGTTGGCGACCCGCGCCGACGTCAGCCCGATGCGAATCCCAGCCGCCTCGACCTCGACGTGCTGGATCGGGCCGGAGGCCGGTGCCCGGAACGCCTCGGCCAGGCCGAGGTCCTTGTAGAAGGCAAGGCACCTGTCCACGTCGTCGCAGAACAGGTTGACCTGGAACTGCTGGATCCGCGACAACTCTGAGGACTCCGTCTTGAGGTGGTGGTGGGGCGAGAGCACATCATCACGTATCTGCCGCGGGGCAACAAGAAGTAGCCGCGGTGTCACAAGGATGACGTGGCGAGAACAGGCCACAGTTATCCGCTGAACGCTCCGCGTCCGGGTGCCTACGATTTCGCGACTTTGTTCGCACGAATCCTGTGAGGCACTCGTGACACCACGCCTTGGCCGTGGGTCCGGGCCGGCAGTTGCCTGTATGGCAGTTGTCGTCCTGGCCGCGACCTTGACCGGCGGCTCCGCCGCCGCTGCCCAACCCGGCACCACCCCTCCAACGCCTTCCAAGACCGTGTCGGCTGCCAAGCCTGTCGCGGGAAGCGTCACGCTGGTCACCGGTGACAAGGTGACCCTGTCCGTCGGAGCAGACGGCAAGCAGAACGTGACTGTGACCGGCCCGGACGGCCGGCTCGCGGACAACGACGTACACGTCGACGGCGGCGACACCTACGTGTATCCGCGCTCGGCCGGCCGCTACCTCGCCGCGAAGCTCCTCGACGACGACCTGTTCAACGTCACGAGGCTCGTGGCCGACGGATACGGCGACCAGGTGCCGTTGATCGTTACCTACACCGAAGCCGCGGCGCGTTCGCGGACCCAGCAAGTGCCGGCCGGTGCCCGCCGGCAGCGCACGCTCGACAGCATCCACGGTGTCGCGGTGGTCGCCGACGGAACGGCCGGCTTCTGGCAGTCGCTGACCGCGGGCTCCACCGCGCGGTCGCAGACGCCGGTGCTGTCCGGCGGCATCGCCAAGGTCTGGCTGGACGGCAAGGTCAAGGCCGACCTCGCCGACAGCACCGCGCAGATCGGCGCGCCCGAGGTGTGGCAGGGCGGCAACACCGGCCAGGGCGTCGACGTCGCGGTCCTGGACACCGGAGTCGATCTGGAGCACCCCGACCTGGACGACCGGGTCACCGCGTCGGCCAGCTTCGTCCCCGGTGAGGACGTCACCGACCGGCAGGGGCACGGCACGCATGTCGCTTCGACCATCGCCGGCACCGGCGACGCCTCCGGCGGTGTGGAGCGCGGTGTCGCGCCCGGCGCCCGGCTGCACGTCGGCAAGGTGCTGAACAACGAGGGCGGCGGCCAGGAGTCCTGGATCATCGCGGGCATGGAGTGGGCCGCCCGCGACCAGCACGCCAAGGTGATCAGCATGAGCCTGGGCGGCAGTCCCACGGACGGCACCGACCCGATGAGCCAGGCACTGAACACGCTCTCGGCCGAGACCGGCGCCCTCTTCACCGTGGCCGCCGGCAACGCCGGACCCGGGTTCTACACCGTCGGATCGCCGGGGGTCGCGGACGCCGCGCTGACCGTCGGTGCGGTCGACGGAGCCGACAGCCTCGCCGATTTCTCCAGCTGGGGGCCGCGTCTCGGTGACGGCGGGCTGAAGCCAGAGATCACCGGGCCCGGGGTCGCGATCCTGGCGGCCCGCTCGCAGTACGCGGCCGAAGGCTCCGGCTACTACCAGGAGCTCAGCGGTACGTCGATGGCGACGCCACACGTCGCCGGCGCGGCGGCCCTGCTCGCTGCGCAACACCCGGACTGGTCGGGCCAGCAGCTGAAGGACGCTCTGGTGAGCAATGCCAAGCCCACGCCGCAGTACCTGCCGTACAAGGCCGGCAACGGCCGCCTCGACATCGCGGCGACCAGCAAGTCACCGCTCTCCGCGACGGCCTCGGCGTACTCCGGCTATCACACCTGGCCGGTGCCGGCGGGGCAGAAGGTGGTCAAGGAGATCATCTACACGAACGCTGGTGATACCGACGCCACTCTCGATCTCTCGACCCAGGTCGACGAGGCTCCGGCGGGCCTCTTCACGCTCTCGGCGTCGACGGTCACCGTGCCGGCGCACGGTACGGCGAGTGTGACACTCACCGCCGCGGTCGATCTGCTCCCGGTCGACAAGCAGTTGTCCGGCCGACTCGTCGCGGTCGACGCCGCCAACCACCGCCAGCTCGGCACGCTGATCGGAATTGGCCGCGAGGGCGAGCGCCATGTACTCACGCTGAATGCCAAGGACCGGTCCGGGCGGCCGCTGACCGGCGACGCGATCCTGATCGGGCGCGGCAGCTACGGCCAGTTCACGGTCGGCGAGGAGGGCGTGCAGTTGCGGCTCCCGGCCGGCGACTACACGACCTGGCTGACCGCCGACGTCGAAGGTACGCACGGGCCGAGCAGCAAGGGTCTCGCGGTTCTCAGCCTGGTCGACATCCACCTCGACCAGGATCGGACAGCGACGTACGACGCACGCCAGGCTCGCCAGTTGACGAGCACGGCGCCCCAGGCCACCACGCTCGGCGAGGTGCGGGTCAACACGTACCGCGACTTCGGCCGCGACTTCTCGGTGGGCTCCTCGCGCTGGCCGGACCCCAGCTACGACAGCGCGTGGGTACTGACGACGCCGAAGGTGACCGACGGCGCGTTCGTGGCCGGCGCGCGCTGGCGGCTCGAACAGCCCGCGCTCACACTCGGCTCGTACGACGACGTGCGCGTCCGGCGGGCGGCGACGCCGCTGCCGAAGGGCCGCCACGATCTGGAGGCCGTGTACGCCGGGGACGGGTCCGCGGCCGCGGCGCGCGGAGTGGACCGCCGGGGCAAGGCCGTGGTGGTCCGGCGCAGTGACGCCGTGTCGCTGCCGGACCAGGCCGCGGCAGCCGCCGAGGCCGGGGCGAAGCTGCTCGTGGTGGTGAACGACGGGGTCGGGAAGCTCGACCCGTGGGTGGACTCGATCTGGGCGCCGGCGCCGCCGCCGCTCACGATCGCGACGCTGACCCGGGACGAGGGCGAGCAACTGATCACCGCGCTACAGCAGGGCCGGCAGCACACGCTCACCGCCGACTCGAACCCGGTGACGGCCTACCAGTACGACCTGTCGCACTTCGCCGATCACGTCCCCACGGACCCGACGTACCGGCCGGGTCCGCGGGACCTCGCCCAGCTCGACGTTGCCTACCGCAACTTCCGCCCGGGCGACGGTGTCGAGAACCGGTACGACGTGTGGAACGGGGACTGGGAATCGAGTATGAACAGCTGGGGGATGCCGGTCGCCGGGACGCGGACCGACTGGGTGACCGCCGGGGTGCAGTACCAGGCCAGTGCCCAGATCCTGCGCGAGATCCAGCAGGTCGAGCCGGGCTGGACCAGTTACCGGGCCGGGAGCCGGACGCCGATCCAGTGGTTGGGGCCGATCCAGCGACCGTGGCTGGCGAAGGGATACTCGCCGGTCCGCAGCGGTGACCAGCTGACCGCTGTGTCGCCCGGCTGGGGCACCGGGCCGGTCATCGGCACCGCGCAGGGCAACTGGGATCTCACCCAGCAGCTCAGCCTGTACCAAGGCGATCAGCTGGTGAAGCAGGAGCAGCGGGACCAGCTGACGGCGACCGGCCTGAGCCCTGACCGGCTGCCGTACCGGCTGGTCGCCGAGAACACCCGGGGCACCTACCCGAGCCCGTTCTCGACCTCGACCCGTACCGAGTGGGGGTTCACCTCGGCTGCGTCGGACGAGGCGATCAGCGAGTCGCTGATCCAGCTGCACTACGCCATCGACGTGGACGCCGACGGCCGGGCACGCCGTACCGCGGAACTCGGCGTCACGCCACGGTGGTCCGAGACGTCGTCGGCGCTCGGTATCGGTAGGCCGACGGTCGACGTGTCGTACGACGACGGCAAGACCTGGCTGCACGCCGAGGTACGTAGTGCCGCTGCCGGTTGGAGCATCCGGCTGGACGCGCCGCGGTCCGCACAGTTCGTGACGCTGCGGACGCGGGCCGACGACGGGGCAGGCCGTACTGTCGACCAGGAGATCGTGCGGGCCTTCGGGCTGCGCTGACCTGTGACGGGAGCCGGGCCCCTGGTCCGGCTCCCGTTCGGGGCTACTCCGCCTTGTGGTGGTGGGGCGAGAGCATCGCCTCGAGCTGTTCCTCGGTCTCGTCGGCGGCGACGAAGAGCAGCTCGTCGTTGAGCTCGAGCGTTCCTTCGGGGTCCGGACGCAGCACGCGGCCCTCGCGCAGGATCACGACCAGCGCCGTGTCGAGCGGCCAGTCGACGTCGCCGACCCGCTGACCGATCATCGGGGAGTCCTCGGGCAGGGTGAGCTCGACCAGGTTCGCGTCGCCCTGGCGGAAGGTGAACAGCCGGACCAGGTCGCCGACCGACACCGCCTCCTCGACCAGCGCCGACATGATCCGCGGCGTGGACACCGACACGTCCACGCCCCAGGCCTCGTTGAACATCCACTCGTTGCGCGGGTGGTTGACCCGGGCAACGGTCCGCGGGACGCCGAACTCGGTCTTGGCGAGCAGCGAGACGACGAGGTTGACCTTGTCGTCACCCGTGCTGGCGATCGCCACCTGGCACCGCTGCAGCGCGGCCTCCTCGAGCGACGACAGTTCGCAGGCGTCGGCGAGCAGCCACTCGGCGCGCGGTACGGACTCGGCCTTGATCGCGCGGGGGTCCTTGTCGATCAGCAGCACCTCGTGACCGTTCTCCAGCAGTTCGCCGGCGATCGAACGACCGACGTTGCCGGCACCGGCGATGGCTACCCGCATCACAGCTCCTCAGGCTTGGTGCCGAGTTGGGACTCGATCGCGGCGGCGTCCCGCTCGAGCATCACCACGTGGACCAGATCACCCTCCTGGATGACCGTGTCGGCCCGGGGCAGGAGTCCCTCGCCGAGCCGGGTCAGGAACGCGACCCGGGCGCCGGTGGCCTTCTCGATGTCGAACGCGGCGCGGCCGATCCAGTCCGCGTGCACGTGCACCTCGGCCAGCCGGACCGTCCCGGACGGGTCCCGCCACTCCGGCTCGGAGCCCTCGGGCAGCAGCCGGCGCATCATCTGGTCGACGGTCCAGCGGACCGTGCCGACCGTGGGGATGCCGAGCCGCTGGTAGACCTCGGCGCGGCCCGGGTCGTAGATGCGCGCCACCACGTTGCCGATCCCGAACGTCTCGCGGGCCACCCGGGCGGCGAGGATGTTCGAGTTGTCACCGTTCGAGACCGCCGCGAACGCCTCGGCGTCCTCGATCCCGGCCTCGATCAGGATCTCCCGGTCGAACCCCATGCCGACGATCGTCCGGCCGGTGAAGTTGGGGCTCAGCCGGCGGAACGCGTCGGCCGACTGGTCGATGATCGCGACCGTGTGGCTCCGCTTCTCCAGACCGCGCGCGAGCGTCGACCCGACGCGGCCGCAGCCCATGATGACGACGTGCACTGCCTGATCACTCCTCGCCCCTTCAGGGGCCTACTGGCTCGTTCGGCAGGGATAGACGCTACACCGGACCGGGACCTCGGCTGACATCACGGACCGGCCACCCTCTGCCGCCCTGTGACTCTACGGACCGCGACCCCCTCTAACATCACCGGTGTGACTCCCGCTCTAGGCGATATCGGCAAACGGCTGCTGCTCGGTCGCAAACTGCGCAGCACCCAATTGGGCGAGACCCTGCTGCCGAAGCGCATCGCCCTGCCCGTTTTCGCGAGCGACGCGCTGTCGTCGGTCGCGTACGCGCCCGACGAGATCTTCCTGACCCTGTCGATCGCCGGCCTGGCCGCGCTGACGATCTCCTGGAAGATCTCGCTGGCCGTCGCGGTGGTGCTGGTGGTCGTCGTGCTGTCCTACCGGCAGAACGTGCACGCCTACCCGTCCGGCGGCGGCGACTACGAGGTCGCCAACGTGAACCTCGGGCCGACCGCGGGACTGACGGTCGCGAGCGCCCTGATGGTGGACTACGTCCTGACCGTCGCGGTGTCGATCTCGTCGGCCGCGCAGTACGCCGCCTCGGCGATCCCGGCACTCGAGGGTCATCAGGCGACCGCGGCCGTGATCGCGGTGCTGTTCCTCACCACGATGAACCTGCGCGGGGTCCGCGAGTCGGGGGCCGCGTTCGCGATCCCGACGTACATCTTCATGTTCACCATCCTCGGGATGGCCGCCTGGGGCTTCGGCCGGCTGCTGTTCGGCACCCTGCCCGACGCCGGCAGTTCGACGCTCGACATCGCCGCCGAGGACCAGTTCGCGCACGGCGCGAGCGGTCTGGCGATGGCTTTCCTGATCCTCCGGGCGTTCTCGTCCGGGTGTGCGGCGCTGACCGGCGTCGAGGCGATCAGCAACGGCGTACCGGCGTTCAAGAAGCCCAAGAGCCGGAACGCGGCGACCACGCTGGCCCTGCTCGGGTCGATCTCGATCGCGATGGTGGTCAGCGTGGTCGCGCTGGCCAATGTGATGAAGGTGCGGTTCGCCGAGGATCCGGCCACCCAGCTGTTGCGCGACGGCGAGCCGGTCGGCGAGGGGTACCACCAGGACCCGGTGATCGGCCAGCTCGCCAAGGGCATCTTCGACCACTTCTCGCCTGGCTTCTACCTGGTCGCCGCCGCCACCGGCGTGATCCTGGTGCTCGCCGCGAACACCGCCTTCAACGGCTTCCCGGTGCTGGGCTCGATCCTGGCCCGGGACGGCTACCTGCCGCGCCAGCTGCACACCCGCGGCGACCGGCTCGCGTTCAGCAACGGCATCATCATCCTGGCGGGTTTCGCGATCGTGCTGATCGTCGCGTTCAACGCCGAGGTCACCCGGCTGATCCAGCTGTACATCGTCGGCGTGTTCGTGTCCTTCACGGTCAGCCAGACCGGCATGGTCCGGCACTGGACCCGGCTGCTGCGCACCGAGGAGGACCCGGGCAAGCGGGCCCGGATGAAGCGGTCCCGGGTGATCAACGCGATCGGCCTGACGCTGACCGGCATCGTGCTGATCATCGTGCTGATCACGAAGTTCCTGCTCGGCGCGTACATCGCGATCATCGCGATGGCGGTGCTGTTCGTGCTGATGAAGGGCATCCACCGGCACTACGACACCGTCCGCAAGCAGATGGCCGCCGAGGGCGACGAGCCGTTGATGCTGCCGTCGCGGGTGCACTCGATCGTCCTGGTCTCCAAGCTGCACAAGCCGACTCTGCGGGCCCTGGCCTTCGCCAAGGCGGCCCGGCCGTACCAGCTCGAGGCGGTCACCGTCGACGTCGACCGGGAGGAGGCGGACGCGCTGCAGGCCGAGTGGGAGGCCCGCGGCATCCCGATCCCGCTCAAGCGGCTCGCGTCGCCGTACCGGGAGATCACCCGGCCGATCCTGCAGTACGTGCGCGACATCCGGCGGCAGTCGCCGCGGGACGTGGTGATGGTCTACATCCCGGAGTATGTCGTCGGGCACTGGTGGGAGCACATCCTGCACAACCAGAGCGCACTGCGGCTCAAGGGGCGGCTCTTGTTCACACCTGGTGTCATGGTTACGTCCGTTCCTTATCAGCTGCTTTCGTCGCAGGGGGCCGAGGAGCGGCAGGAACGGGTGGAACGGGTGGCCGGCCAGGTACGGCGCGGGGCCCGAAAGACGTCAGGAGATCGGTGACCGTATTGAATGCCTCGCTGCCGCTCGGCGGATCGTGGGGCGGTAGCTCATGACAGACGAGGACAGTCTGGTCGGGGCGGTAGTCGAGCTGGAGGTAGGGCCAGTCGCGCACGGGGGACACTGCGTCGCCCGGCACGAGGGGCAGGTGGTCTTCGTCCGGCACGCGCTGCCGGGGGAGCTGGTGCACGCCCGGATCACCGAGCAGACGGCGAAGTACCTGCGGGCCGACGCGGTGCAGGTGCTGACGGCGTCCCCGCAGCGGATCGAGCCGCCGTGCCCGTATGCCGGGCCGGGGCGCTGCGGCGGCTGTGACTTCCAGCACGCCAACATCGTCGAGCAGCGGCGGCTGAAGGCCACCGTCGTGTCGGACACCCTCCGCCGGATCGGCGGGATCGAGCGGACCATCGTGATGGAGTCTCCGGGCGACGACGGGCTGGGTTGGCGCACCCGGATGCGGTACGCCGTGGTGGACGGCCGGCCCGGCATGTACGCGCACCGCTCCCATGACCTGGTGCCTATCGACCGGTGCCTGATCGCACATCCGGGGACCCCGGACGTCCTTGGCTCACGGTGGCCGGGCGTGACGTCTGTGCAGGCCGTGGTGTCGTCGGAGGGCAAGACCGCCGTACAGACCGACAAGGACCCGGGGGAGCGGCTCGTTGAGGTTGTACGCGACAGGCGGTTCCTGGTGGAGGCCGGTGGGTTCTGGCAGGTCCACCCGGCCGCGCCGGAGATGCTGCTGGACGCCGTACTGAGTGGGCTGGAGCCTGTCGCCGGAGAGACCGCGCTGGACCTGTACTCAGGTGCCGGGCTGTTCGCGGCCTTCCTGG
Organism: Kribbella sp. NPDC003505; assembly: GCF_040610875.1. Lineage (NCBI taxonomy): Bacteria > Bacillati > Actinomycetota > Actinomycetes > Propionibacteriales > Kribbellaceae > Kribbella > Kribbella sp. NPDC003505. The sequence continues at coordinate 476,332 of NZ_JBEXNA010000002.1, forward strand.
CCGAGGCGGGATGTCCGGTGCTAGCGATTGAGGGTGACAAGGACGCCGTACGGAACGCCCGGCGGAACCTGCACGACCTGGACGGCGTGACGCTGGAGAACGGCGACGTCGACCGGGTGCTGAACTCGGCCGCCGGTCAGGGCCTCGAACACGTGGACCTCGTCGTCCTCGACCCGCCGCGCACCGGCGCCGGCAAGGACGTCGTACGGCGGATCGCGGCGCTCGGGCCGCGCCGGGTGGCGTACGTCGCGTGCGATCCCGCGGCGCTGGCCCGGGACCTGAAGACGTTCGGGCGGCTCGGGTACGGGATCGCCTCGCTGCGCGCCTTCGACCTGTTCGGCATGACCCACCACATCGAGTGCGTAGCCATCCTCGAACCTGTGGACAGTTAAGTGGCCAGTGGGGGAGGGCTCGGGTAGCGTCTGGGCCTGGATTCCACCTGCGCTTGGAGACCTGATGCCGCTCGTTGACCTGGACGACCCGGAGGAGTTGCGCGCCCGCTGGACCGCGCTCGCCGCGGTCGCCCACGCCACGGGCTTCGACCGCCGGTGGTATGCGGACGCCGACGGGTACCACCATCAGGACGAGACCGCGTCCGTGCTGCGGATGGTGCGGCTCGAGGACGGTCGGGCGGTGCTGTGGGGGTTCCACACGCAGCACAGCCGGACCGCGGGCGAGGACCTGCTGGCCGGCTCTCCGGACTGGATCGGGCAGCCCGAGGTGCGGCAGCGGCAGAGTGCCGGCGAGCTCGGGTTCGTGTACGGCGCGTTCAACGGGAGCTGGGCGCGCGCGTCGTACCCCGGCGATCCGTGGCAGCCGGCCGAGGACGGGTTCGGGCCGATCGGGCAGTGGATCACCTCGGACGAGGCCACCGCGGACGTGATGGCCGAGTGGGTCGCGGAGTGGTGCGACTACCTCGGCGGCCTCGACGAGCTCCGCCCGTTCGGCGTGGAGCTGATCCGGGCCGCGGCCGGCCCCGGGGTCTCGGCGCCGGCCCTCGCGGTGTACTTCGGCCATTTCGCCATCGACCCGCGGTCCCCGCTGCAGCCCGACCTGCCCGCCGGCGTCGTCGCCGCGGAGGACTTCACCCGCAACGTTGCAGAACCGGCAAGTTTCGCCGCGGACCCTGACACCGCCGAGGTGTCGGTCGTTGAAGATGCCGTGATCGGAGACGACCCGCAGGCCGACGACGAGGAGTCGTACGTCGTGCCGCCCGGCATCAGCCCCTTCACCGGCCAGCCGATCGCCGACCCGCCACCGCAGCCACCCGGCGAGCCCGACGACACCGGCGGATCCCGGAAGCAGGGCTGGCTGCGGCGCCGGAAGACCGCCGAGGAGCCTGAGTACGAGCGACCCGAGCCTGATCTCGCCGCGCCCGGCACGTACCTCCCCGAGAACGTGTCCGGACCGGGTCTTCCGGCACCGGCCTACAACCCGAACCTCCCGTCCTCCGAGCCGCCGCGCGTCGGCGGCGGGATGTACGAAGGCGACGACTTCTACAACAGCCTCTTCGCCGACGCCCCCGCCGCGGCCGCTCCCGCCGACCAGGACTTCGAGACCGCCGAACAACAGTCCTGGTCCGACCAGGACGCAACCAGCGAGTACACCCCCTTCCCCGAAGCCGAGCCCCAGTGGACCGGCCCCGGCTGGGTCAACGGCCAATGGGTAGAAGCCCCCACTCCCGAGCCCACCAATTCCCCCTCCGCGCAGGGCGCTGGCGAGGCAGCCCACCCGGACTCGCCGTTCGCGCAGGATGTTCGGGAGGCAGCTCGTCCCGAGTCGCCGTTCGCGCCAGGCGCGGCAGGTTCGCCTTTTACGACCGACGGGGCACCAGGCGCGGCGCCTGCCGGTTCGCCGTTCGCCCCGAACGCAGACCTCGAGGACGACGACGCACCGACCGCCGAGATCGAAGCGGTCCTCGACCTCCCCGCAGACGAGACCCCGGCAGTCGAGCGCACCCACGACACCACCCCGCCGCAAGAGACCACGGCCCACACCCCCCAGCCATACGAAGCCGCCATCCGCAACCCTGTCCACGACCACGTTGGTCCTGCCCGCGACCAGGCCGGTTCGACCCGCGACCACGCTGGGCCGACCTACGACCACGCAGGGCTGGCGCACGACGAGGCAGGTCCTGCCGGCGACGGTGCTGGGCTGGCGCACGAGACGGCTCACGTTCGCGATGACGCAGCCCGCGCGTACGACGAGGCAGCGGCTGACGAGGAGGAGTTGGCCTCCTTCACGGGGCCGTCGCCGTTCGCCCCGGTCGCACACGCCGACCCCGACCCGACGCCAGACCATTCGGATCTCGCAGACGCGGACGACCAGACCGCCGAGATCCCCGCAATCCTCGACGACACAGACCCAAGCTCGCCCGCACCGGCCTCCGAGGTGCAGGCGTCAACCACCGCCGCCCCGCCGGCGGCCCCGCCCGCAACCGACGTACAGACGTATGCGCCCGACGCACGGGCCAGCGACGCACGCGCACGTACGCCGCTGGGCGCGGCGTCCGAGCCGGCGTCCGACGTACCGGCTGAGGCCGCGCCGACCTCCGACGTACGGGCCTTCGCGCCGACCGGCGAGGTGCCGAGCCGGGAAGCGCGGACCTCCGACGCACCAGGTGAGATCACCCAGGCTGCCGACGTACAGACGCACACGCCGACGGGCGAGCCGCCACGCGAGGGAGCGTCGACTGAGGTCCGGGGTGAGCCTGCGCGGACCTCGGACGTACGAGCGTCTGCGCCGACCGACGACGCACCGGGTGACGCGGGAGCTTCCGGCGTACGGGCGTCAACCGGTGACGGGCCGGGCGAGGATGCGCGCGCCGGCGGCGGCGTACGGCCGTTTGGCCCGACCGGCGATGTACCGGCTGACGGTCTGCGGACCTCTGACGTGCCGGGTGAGGCGGGGGCGTCCGGCGGGCGGGCGTTGGCCGGTGACGGGCCGGGCGAGGATGCGCGGGCCGGCGTACGGATGGCGGGGTCTGCCGGCGAGGGGGCCTGGACTGGCGACGTGCGGGCTGACGGTCTGCGGATCGTCGACGGGCCGGGTGACGCGGCGAGGCGTGATGAGCGGTACGAGGAGTTCGACGACGAGGACGAGGTCTTCGGGCGGTCTCGTGCGGCAGAGGTTGAAGGTCAGGTGGAGCCTCACCCCCAACCGCAGCCCTGGCCGCAACCACACCCCGAACCGTGGCCCCAGCCCGAACCACACCCCGCTCCCTGGCCCCAGCCCACCCCGCCCACGCCGGAGCCAGGCCCGGCACCCGAGCCGACTCCCCAGCCGTACCCGGGCCCGACACCCGAGCCCACCCCGGGCCCCGGCCCGCAGCCGTACCCGACGCCGGAGCCGATCCCAGGCCCGACGCCGGAGCCGACCCCCGGCCCGGCGCCCGAGCCGACGCCGATCCCGGACCCGGAGCCCGAACCCAGCCCGGAGCCACTGCCCGAGCCGGAGCCGCAGCCGTTCCCCCAGCCGTACCCGGAGCCCGAGCCGGTCCCCATGCCGGAGCCCGAGCCTGAGCCCCAACCCATGCCGGAGCCCCAACCCGAGCCAGAACCCCACCCTGAGCCAGAACCCGAGCTAGAACCCGAGCCCGATCCAGACGCCCAACCCAATCCAGAACCCCAACCCGAGCCCGAGCCCCAAGCTGAGCCCGAGCCCTACCTTGCTCGCGGCCGGGCCTCGCAGTCCTGGGCAGGACCGCACGCCGACCGGGGCGCGATGGCGCAACCGGATGGCGACGGGCGGCGCGGTCAGCCCGGGGATTCGGGGTACTGGACCGAGGCCGGCGCAGAGCAATCTGAGGCTGCTCGGCGTGCGAGTGGTTGGGACGCGGCCATTGGCGAGTTGGACGACGATACGCCTACGGGGAGCATGCCCGTCGTCGACGACGACGAGCCGACCGGTGTGATCCCTGCGGTCAGTTTCGACGATGCGCCGGACGACGCCGCGACGGACCGCCGGGACGCGGTCGCGATGGTGGTGCCCGGGCTTGGGCTGATCGGGGGTGGCGGGCCGCGGGTGGTGCCGGTGGCCGGATCGATCGAGGAGGCGATGCGGGCCGAGGTGGAGCGACCGCGGCCGCGGCCGGAGGAGTCGGAGGCGGTGCGGGCGTTGCACGACTGGTGCCGGGCGCGGACGGCGATCGTGCCGTCGGGGTTCACGATCCAGGTGCAGGTGCTCGATCCGGGCGCGCCGTCGTATCGGTTCGACCTGGAGCCGCCGGAGGTCGACGACCCGGAGTTCGCGGCGGACAAGCTCAGCGGCCTGCTCGCCGACCTGTGGCTGACGGAGGCGCGCAGCGAGCAGGGCGGGTGGCTGTTCGCGCGGATCGACGCGGCCGGGCGGACGCTGCGGATCGACCGCTGGTACGACCAGGTGCCCGACTGGTGGGACAACCCGGTGGAGGAGCGGCTCGACGTCGACGGGCTGGTCCGCCGGTTGTACGACCGCGGTCCCGAGTGGCAGCCGTCGTACCTGGAGAAGCTGTACACCAGCGCGAGATAGCGTGGGCGCCATGCTTCTCAGGATCTTCACCGAACCTCAGCAGGGCGCCTCGTACGACGACCTTCTCGCGGTCGCCCGCAAGACGGAGGAGAACGGCTTCGACGCCTTCTTCCGCTCCGACCACTACCTCGTCATGGGCGACAACGACGGCCTCCCGGGCCCGACCGACTCGTGGATCACGCTGGCCGGCCTGGCCCGTGAGACGCAGCGGATCAAGCTCGGCACGCTGGTCAGCTCGGCCACGTTCCGCAACCCCGGCGTGCTTGCGATCTCGGTCGCGCAGGTCGACCAGATGAGCGGCGGCCGCGCGGAGCTCGGCCTGGGCGCCGGCTGGTACGAGGCCGAGCACAAGGCGTACGGCCTCGACTTTCCCGACACCCCCGGCCGCTTCGACATCCTGTCCGAGCAGCTGGAGCTGATCACCGGCCTGTGGGACACGCCCGTGGGGGAGACGTACGACTTCCAGGGCGAGCACTACCGGATCAGCGACTCGCCGGCGCTGCCGAAGCCGGTGCAGCAGCCGCACCCGCCGATCATCGTCGGCGGCGCGGGCAAGAAGCGGACGCCGGAGCTGGCCGCGAAGTACGCGGCCGAGTTCAACGCCGGGTTCCGCGGTGTCGACGTCACCGAGACGCTCTTCCAGCGGGTGCAGGCCGCCTGCGTCGCGCAGGGACGTGACCCGAAGACGCTCGCGCTGTCCACCGCGCACACCGTGGTGGTCGGCAAGGACGACGCCCAGGTCAAGCAGCGGGCGGAGGCGATCGGCCGCGATGTCGAGGACTTGAAGGCGAACAGCATCGCGGGCACGCCGGCCGAGGTCGTGGACCGGCTGGGGCAGTTCGCAGCGGTCGGATCGCAGCGCCAGTACGTGCAGATCATGGACCTGCAGGACCTCGATCACCTCGACCTGATCGCGGCGGAGGTTCTTCCACAGGTTTCCTGATCGCGGGAAAAGTTGACTCGATGTCGTGTATCTTGATGTCGAGAGAGTTTGCGGCGCGAGGTTAGGCGAACCTGACCTCGCCGCCGGTCAACGCGCTCGGCAGGATGGGGCGCAGCGGACACGGAGCGGACAAGAGGAGCGGGTTGATGGCGAGCGTCGACAGCTTCGGTGCCAAAGGTGCACTCGAGGTCAACGGACAGTCGTACGAGATCTTCAGGTTGGCGGGCATCGAGGGTGCGGACACGCTGCCGTACTCGCTGAAGGTCCTGCTGGAGAACCTGCTGCGCACCGAGGACGGCGCGAACATCACCGCCGAGCACATCAGCAAGCTCGGCAACTGGGACCAGAACGCGGCCCCGGACACCGAGATCCAGTTCACCCCGGCGCGGGTGATCATGCAGGACTTCACCGGCGTCCCGTGCGTGGTCGACCTGGCCACGATGCGCGAGGCGGTCGGCGAGCTGGGCGGTGACCCGACCAAGATCAACCCGCTGGCGCCGGCCGAGCTGGTCATCGACCACTCGGTCATCATCGACGTGTTCGGCACGCCGGACGCGTTCGAGCGCAACGTCGAGTTCGAGTACGGGCGGAACCGCGAGCGGTACCAGTTCCTGCGCTGGGGCCAGACCGCGTTCGACGAGTTCAAGGTCGTGCCGCCGGGCACCGGCATCGTGCACCAGGTGAACATCGAGCACCTGGCCCGCACCGTGATGGTCCGCAACGGCCAGGCGTACCCGGACACCTGCGTCGGCACCGACAGCCACACCACGATGGTGAACGGTCTCGGCGTGCTCGGCTGGGGCGTCGGCGGGATCGAGGCCGAGGCCGCGATGCTCGGCCAGCCGGTGTCGATGCTGATCCCGAAGGTGGTCGGCTTCAGGCTCACCGGTGCGGTCCCGGCCGGTGCGACCGCGACCGACGTCGTGCTGACGATCACCCAGATGCTGCGCAAGCACGGTGTGGTCGGCAAGTTCGTCGAGTTCTACGGCGACGGCGTCGCGGCGGTCCCGCTGGCGAACCGCGCCACGATCGGCAACATGAGCCCGGAGTTCGGCTCCACCTGCGCGATCTTCCCGATCGACGACGTCACGCTGGACTACCTGCGGCTGACCGGCCGCTCGGACGACGACGTCGCGCTGGTCGAGGCGTATGCGAAGGAGCAGGGCCTCTGGCACAACCCGGCCGTCGAGCCGCGGTTCTCCGAGTACCTCGAGCTCGACCTGTCGACCGTCGTACCGTCGATCGCCGGGCCGAAGCGGCCGCAGGACCGGATCGAGCTGAGCAAGGCCAAGGAGTCGTTCCGCGGCGTGCTGCCGGACTACGCCGCCGAGGAGAAGGACGTCGACCCGTCCGAGACCGGCAGCTTCCCGGCCAGCGACGCGCCGAACGGCCACGGCAACGTCGACGACAGCCCGCACGAGGTCCACGTCTCCAAGGACCGCCCGTCGAAGAAGACGAAGGTGTCGCTGGAGGGTCAGGAGATCGAGCTCGACCACGGCCACGTCGTGATCGCCTCGATCACCTCCTGCACCAACACGTCGAACCCGTCGGTCATGCTCGCGGCGGCGCTGCTCGCGAAGAACGCGGTCGACAAGGGTCTCGCGTCCAAGCCGTGGGTGAAGACCTCACTCGCGCCCGGGTCGAAGGTCGTCACCGACTACTACGAGAAGGCCGGCGTCACGCCGTACCTGGAGAAGCTCGGCTTCCACCTGGTCGGCTACGGCTGCACCACCTGCATCGGGAACTCGGGCCCGCTGCCCGAGGCGATCTCGGCCGGCGTCCAGGAAGCCGACCTCGCGGTGGTGAGCGTGCTGTCCGGCAACCGGAACTTCGAGGGCCGGATCAACCCGGACGTGAAGATGAACTACCTGGCCAGCCCGCCGCTGGTGATCGCCTACGCGCTCGCCGGGACGATGGACTTCGACTTCGAGACCGACGCCCTGGGCAAGGACACCGACGGCAACGACGTGTTCCTGTCCGACATCTGGCCGAGCGCCGACGAGGTCGAGGCCACCATCGCGAACTCGATCAACAAGGAGATGTTCGCGAAGGACTACGCCGACGTGTTCGCCGGTGACGAGCGCTGGCAATCGCTGCCGACGCCGGAGGGCAAGACGTTCGCGTGGGACGCCGAGTCGACCTACGTGTGCAAGCCTCCGTACTTCGAGGGCATGGCGAAGGACCCGTCGCCGGTCACCGACATCGCCGGCGCCCGCGTGCTGGCCAAGTTGGGCGACTCGGTCACCACCGACCACATCTCCCCGGCCGGCTCGATCAAGGCCGACAGCCCGGCCGGCAAGTACCTGGCCGAGCACGGTGTGGACCGCAAGGACTTCAACTCCTACGGTTCCCGCCGGGGCAACCACGAGGTGATGATCCGCGGCACGTTCGCGAACATCCGGCTGCGCAACCAGATCGCACCGGGCACCGAGGGCGGCTTCACCCGCGACTTCACCAAGGACGACGCGCCGGTCACCACGATCTACGACGCCGCGCAGGCGTACGCGGAGCAGAGCACCCCGCTGGTGATCCTGGCCGGCAAGGAGTACGGGTCGGGCTCGTCGCGGGACTGGGCCGCGAAAGGCACGGCGCTGCTCGGCGCGAAGGCCGTCATCACCGAGTCGTTCGAGCGCATCCACCGGTCGAACCTGATCGGCATGGGCGTCCTCCCGCTGCAGTACCCGGAGGGCGAGAACGCCGAGTCGCTCGGCCTGACCGGTGAAGAGACCTTCGACATCACCGGCGTCACCGCGCTGAACGACGGCGCCATCCCGCGCACGGTGCACGTCAAGGCCACGTCGCCCGACGGGGCGGTCAAGGAGTTCGACGCGGTGGTCCGCATCGACACCCCAGGCGAGGCCGACTACTACCGCAACGGCGGCATCCTCCAGTACGTGCTGCGCTCGCTGATCGCGGGCTGAGCACTCCCGGCCGGTCGCCGAGTCGTGGCGAATGGTTCGTGCGGTGCAGCGCGAGTCGTGGATCGAGGCTGATCTTCAGAGCCGAGATCCACGACTCGGCGGCCGGGAACTGTCGGAGCCGTGGGGTTGACTGGGGGGATGAGCGAGAGGGAGTCGCCGCGGGACGTCGTGCGGGCCGCGTGTGCGGCGTACGGCGAGGACGCCGTGACCGACTGGTGTGTCGCGTTTCTCGGCGGGGAGATCTCGGGGGAGGCGGCGTACGGGGCTGAGCTGCCGAAGCTGGTGGCGATCACGGGGTCGGACAACCCGGGCGGGTGGAAGTCGCCTGTTGATCCGGTGAACTACTACTGGATCCGGGTCTGGGCCGCCCGCGTGTTCTTGTACGTCTGGCGGGACGACGTCGTCGACGTGCTCCGCCGAGCGGCGGATGATCCGGCCTGGCGGGTGCGGGAGCATGTCGCCAAGATCACCGCGCAGCGCGAGCTCGGCCAGCTGGTCGACGCGCTGCTGCCGGATCTGGGCCACGAGCTGCCGCGCGTGCGGGCGGCCGTGGTTCGCGCGGTCGGTGCGGCGGGGGAGTTCGAGCACGCGGAGGCGATCCGGCGGTTGGCCGACGACCCCGATCAGACTGTGCGCGCCGCCGTCGAGCGCGCGCTGACGAAGCTGGAGGAGCGCCTTGACCGACCGGTCCACTGAGGGAGCTGGAGGCGACCCGGCCGATCAATCCGCGGACGGAGTTGGGGGAGCCCCGACCCACCAGTCCACGGACCGCCCCGACCCGGCGGCGGGAGCCTTCTCCGCGCGCCGTGCGACGGCGGCCGACGGGGCGGCTGTCGGCGAGATTCATGCCGCGTCGTGGGGCGCCGCCTACGCGCCGCTGTTCTCCGAGGACGTCGCGCGGGAAGGGGTCGAGAGCCGGCTGACCAGGTGGCACGCACGGCTCGAGCAGGGGGACGGGCTCGTCATGCTCGGGTTCGTCGGCCAGCGGCCGCTGGCGATGTCGTGGGCGGGCGCGTCCGGGAGCCGGCCCGGGTTCGCGGAGATTCACAGCTTCTACACGCATCCCGACGGCTGGGGGAGCGGCGTGTCGGCCGCGCTGATGGAAGCCACCCTGCGAGAGCTCCGCGGCCACGTCCATCTCTGGACCCTTCGCGACACCCCGCAGTCCCGCCGGTTCTACCGCAAGTGCGGCTTCACCGAGACCGGCGCCACCCGGACCCGCGACTTCGGCGACGGCAACCCGCTGCCCCAGGTGGAGTACGAGAAACGCATCCCCGGCTGACGCTCACGGCATCGAGTGGACCGAGAAAGCCGAGCCGGTCAGTCGCCAAGGGCGGCGCGGAGTTTGCCGGCGTACTCCTCGGCTTCGGCGGTGTCGGCGTACTTGGTGCGGGGCCAGAAGAAGCCGCGCAAACCGTCGCCCTTGGTGCGTGGTACGACGTGGACGTGCAGGTGCGGCACGGACTGGGACACGACGTTGTTCACGGCAACGAACGAGCCCTGCGCGTCGAACGCGGTCCGTACGGCGCTCGCGACCGATCGGGCCGCGCCGAACAGCGGGATCATCACCTCGTCGGTCATCTCCACCATCGTCGGCACATGCGCCCGCGGCACGATCAGCGTGTGCCCCTTGAACACCGGCCGGATGTCGAGGAAGCCGACGACGTCCGGCGTGTCGAGCACGATCTGCGCCGGTGTCGTACCGGCGATGATGGAGCAGAAAAGACAGTCCGCCATCTGGTCAACCTAGCTTCTCGTCGACGAAGCACCAGCGCCAGGTCTCGCCCGGCTCGAAGCTGCGCATCACCGGGTGCGCGGTCTCCTCGTGGTGCTTGCCGGCGTGCTTCATCACCGACGAGTCGCAGCACCCGACATGACCGCAGCCCAGGCAGAGCCGAAGGTGGACCCACGAGCTGCCCTCGGCCAGGCACTCCTCGCAGCCGTCGGGGGTGTTCGGAGTGACCACGACCGGCGCCTGCTCCAGGTGCTCACACGCCCCACCCGGTGTCGTCTTCGGCTTCAGGTCCTCGGACCGCCCTCCGACGTCGTCGTCCTCGTCGCGATCCAGGATCGACTCCTCGATGTCGAGCACGTTCTGCGCCCGCTGCAGCACCTCGTCCGCGACCAGTCCGGCGTCGCGGACCTTCAGGATGTGCGCGCGTTCGGCCTGCAGCATCTCGATCCGCAGCCGCCGGTATGCCTCGCTGGGCGTCTCGTACTCGGTCTCCGGCCGGCCGAGCCGCTCCCACGCGGCCTGTGCGCGCGCCTCGCCCCGCTGTCGCAGCACGTCGAGGACCGAGGGTGGGTCGGTGGGCCTCGAGATCTCGTCGAGCCTTTCGATCGCGGCCCGATGAGCGCCCTGCAGTACGGCGGCCTCCTGCAACGCGTCCTCCGCCGGGTCCGGGCCGGGCAGACGCAGGCGGCGTACCAGCCAGGGGAGCGTCGAGCCCTGCACCAGCAGTGTGCCCGCGGTGACGGCCAGGGCGATGAACACGAGCACTTCCCGGTGCGGCGTGCTCTCGGGCAGCGTGAAGACCGCGGCCAGCGTGACCACGCCGCGCATCCCCGCCCACGACACCACGATCAGCGCGTTGCGCGACACAGGTCCCGGGCGGGACGGTCCGAGGAAGCGCCGCGACAGCAGCGTCGTCGGGATGATCCAGATCGGCCGCAGCAGCACCACGGCGACGAAGACGGCGATCGTCGTCGTCGCGATCAGCCACGTCGGCAGCGGGCTCTCGGTCAGGTCGTCGAGGATCCACCGGGTCTGCAGCCCGATCAGCAGGAAGACCGTGTTCTCCAGCAGGAACTGGAAGGTCCGCCAGTTGGTCCGCTCCGACATCCGCGACTTGGCCGACTGGATGATCGGCGCCTTGTGGCCGAGCAGCAGGCCGGTGACGACGACCGCGAGGACGCCGGACGCGTGCACGTAGTGGTTCTCCGCGGCGATGTAGGCGATGAACGGCGCGGTCAGGCTGAGCGTGGTGTCCAGCACCGGATCGGTGAACCGGCGCCGGACCTTGGCGAGCACGAACGCCACCGCGATGCCGATCAGCACACCGCCGCCGGCCGCGCGCAGGAAGTCCAGGCTGACGTCCCACACGGTCGGCGCGACCAGCGCGGCCGCGATCGCGGTGCGCAGGCACACCAGCGCGGTGGCGTCGTTCATCAGGCTCTCGCCCTCGAGGATCGTGACGACGCGCCGGGGCAGGCCGACCCGTTTCGCGATCGCGGTCGCGGCGACCGCATCGGGCGGCGCGACGACGGCGCCGATCGCGAACGCGGCCCAGAACGGCAGCGGCTCCTGACCGATCGACTCCGCGACCCAGCCGAGCAGCCACCAGGCGACCATGCCGACACCCAGCGCGGTGAACGCGACCAGGCCGACCGACAGCAGCCCGATCGACCGCCGGTGCTTGGTGAAGTCGACCAGGCTGGTCTTGATCGCGGCCGAGTAGAGCAACGGCGGCAGGAATCCCACCAGGACGACCTCGGGCTCGAGCTCGACGCGGGGGATGAACGGCAGGTACGACGCGGCGATCCCGACGACTACCAGCAACAGAGGGGCCGAGATCCCTAGCCGCCGCGCCAACGCGGCGCCGGCCGCGACGACGGCGACGAGGGCCACGACCTCGATCGCGATATGCACGCGCACAGTGTCGCAGCGCGCGGCCGATTCCACCCAGTTTCCGTCCACCGGTTCGCCCACGGCTGAGGCCGGGGACTGGTCAGGTCCCAGCCGGTCCTCTAGCGTGTGCGAAGCGAGATCCGTCGATCACCGGGAGTGACTGATGCGTCGTCTGCTGTGGCTGGTCGGAGTGGTCGCGCTGCTGTGCTCCTCGGTCGTTCCCGCCGCGGCGGCCGACACGGTCAGCAACGGATGTGTGGAGTCGGTCCCGGAGCCCGGTACGACGACGCCCGTGCGGATCTGTTACTCGCTGTTCAAGCCGGCCACCGCCTCGGCGCAGCACACCGTGCCGCTGATCTTCCACAGCCACGGTTGGGGTGGCAGCCGCACCACGGACCCGGCCGCGTTCAAGGCGTGGCTCGACGCGGGCTTCGGCGTCCTGAGTTTCGACCAGCGCAGCTTCGGCCAGAGCACCGGCGTCGCTCATGTGATGAACCCGGACTACGAGGGGCGCGACGTGGTCAAGCTCGTCGACCTCGTCGCGGGACTGGGCTGGGTGACGAAGCAGGGTCCCGGCGACCCGCTGATCGGTGCCATCGGCGGGTCGTACGGCGGCGGCTACCAGTTCGCCGGCGCCTTCACCGAGCTTCGCGACCGCGGCCGGACCCGCTTCGACGCGCTCGCACCGGAGATCACCTGGTGGGACCTCAAGCAGAGCCTCGCGCCGCAGGAGGCCGCCCGGACGATGTGGCTGTCGATCCTGTTCGCGGGCGGCGGGACGCATCTGCCGCCGGCGGTGTCGAAGGCGTTCGTGGCGCTGATCGCGACCGGCGCGTGGCCGGCGGGCCGGGCCGGACGTGATCTCGACGCGTTCTTCGCGCACAACGGACCGGCCTGGCACGTGCGCCAGGGGCGCAAGCTCGACGTCCCGGTGCTGTTCGGCCAGGGCATCTCCGACAACCTGTTCAATCTCAACCAGGGCCTCGCGAACTTCGACCACGCGCTGACCGCTCGCGCCCGGGCCCGGTCGATCTTCGTCGGGTACAACGGCGGCCACACGCTGCCCAGCGTCGTACCGCCCGGCTACGCGACGGCCGGCGACCCGTGCTCGGTCGCGCTCGGATCGCCGTCCTTCTCGAACCTCTCGATCCGCTTCATGCGGCTGCGGCTCCTGCACCAGGCGACCGGGCTGACCGGCTTCGGGGCGTACCACTTGTCGACCGCCGATGGCCGTTGCCTCACACAACGGAATTTGACCCTCGACAAGCGCTACGAGCTCGGCAAGATCGTCGCGCCGACCGGCGCCGGGCTCCCCGTCAACCTGCCGATCGCGAAGGGCCCGATCACGATCGCCGGCACGCCCACGCTGACCGCGGACGTCTATACGGTGATCCCGCGGTCGGTGGCGTACTTCGCCCTCAGCGTCGGCACGAGCCCGCTCACCGCGAAGGTCGTCCAGAACAACACCATGCCGCTCCGCGAGAAGGCCACCGCGCGCGGCGTCCGACGCACGATCGAACTCCCCGCCGTCGCCGTCGACGTACCGGCCGGACAGAACCTGTACCTGACCGTCGCCCCGATCGCCGACATGTACGCCGGCCAGCGCGGCCCGCTCCCCGGCGTGATGATGCTCAAGAACGGCACCCTCAGCGTTCACGCGGCCCGGTAGCACAGCAGCACCTGAACGGGAACTACCTGATCTTGTCGAGGTGCGTCTTGTAGACGGTGAGGAACGGCTCCTCGGTCGCGACCGCTCGCACCAGCCAGTCACAGGTCTGGCGGGCGGTCGCGATCACGTCCGCCGGGTACGCGTACTTGACCTGGTGCTCGGCGAACTCGTCCTCGTCGTCGATGAACACGGTCCCGTCGCGGCGCTTGATCACGTCCAGGTCGAGGTCGATCATCGTCACCACGTCGCCGGAGAACTCGACCGGCGTGGTGATGTCGGCGTAGATCTCGGTGTATCGCGGCTCGTCGTTGAAGATCGCGGTGAACCACTGGTCCCGCGGGAAGAGCTGCACGTGCGCCTGCTCCTGGGTCACCACCGGCTCGTCGCCGCGCTGCGACACCGACCCGGCCGGCGCGCCGAGCCACACGCCGTACTCGTCCTCGCCCAGATAGCGCATCCACTGATGCCAGTGCAGCTTCTCGTCGTACTTGCGATAGACCACCCGAACATCACGCATGACGCCCAACCTATCGGCCGCCGGGTCAGCGGCGGTTGATCTGGGCGGTGATCGTGGGGTCCGTGATCGCGGAGTCGTTCGCGAGCAGGAACGCCTTGCTGAGCACCAGGCTGAGGACGGGGTCGTCGTCGAACGGCAGGAACAGCTTCTGCGCCTGGCCGTCGCGGGCGGCCACGATGCACAGGTACTGGTCGTTCGGCGCCATCAGGATGTTGCCGCTGCCCAGATGGATCCGGTACGTGCGGAGGTCGCCGCGCACGATCAGGTAGCGGTCCTCGAACCAGCACCGGTCGGCGATCGCGAGGCGCGGCACGAGCTGCTCGAGCACCTCGCGCCGGATCTCGCCCGCCGCGGACAGCTCACCGAAGCCGTACGTGTGCCAGTAGGTGTCGAAGCGGCGCTCGGTACCGCGGTCGAGCCACTGCGGATCGGCGCCGATCGAGGTGACCCCGACGAACAGGTCGACGTCGCGCAGCGCCTCGGTGAGGACGAGCGGCGGAACCTGGGCCAGCTCGACCGACTCGTCACTGCGGACGTCCACGAACCGCACCTGGTCGCTGGTGCAGTACGGGTAGAGGTCGGTCGCGGCCGGCTGCAGGTCGTGGATCGGGTCGAAGTAGAACTCGGCGCGGATCCCCGCCGCGTCGAACGTCCGCCGGGCCACGCCGTTGTCGATGCCGTCGTCCCACCACGCGACCGCGACCGGGGACCATCCGCGCCCCTTCATCAACGCGCGAGCCTGGACCTGTCCGAAGACATGCCCGGCGAAGCGGTTCGAGTACACGCGCGTCTGTTCCTCGGCCGGCGTGAGCACGTACAGCTCGCGAAACGCCTGCTTGAACGGCTGGACGACCTGCTGCTCGAGCAGCCGCCGTCGCCACGCGCGTACGTCGTCCGCGGACGCGTGGATCGGGTGCCAGAGGCGTACCTCTGCCTGCCGGGGGATCTCGACCTGCTGACCCGCGCTGGTGACCGCTGTCGCGCCGTCGAGCGGAACGCCGACGACGCTCGGCCCTTGCGGCGTGCTGAAGACCCAGACCAGCGTGCGTGTCAGCCGACCGGTGACCGGGTGGTCCAGGTACCAGCTGCGCCAGTCGTCGAGCGGCCAGGAGCGGTCGGCCGCCATCAGGCCGTCCAGCCGTACACGCTCGCCGGCGATCGTCTTCCGGATCGCCTTGAGCTGGTCGCGGATCGCTGCGAGCTTGTCGCCGCTGGCCAGCTTCACGTCCGGGGGTACGGACTTGCGGGGCTTGTCGTTCTCGTCGACGTACACGAGCGACGCCGTACTTCCGTCGACGACGACCTCGGCGAAGCCTCGCGACAACTTCGTGCGGTGCTTGCCGTCGCTGTCGAGGTCATGGGTCTCGACGGCGCGTTCCAGAAGCTGGTCGCGGGTCATGCCCTGCGCCGAGGCCAGCGCGTCGACGGCCTTGCGGATCTGCTTCAGCAGGGTCCCGTGCCGTACGGAGCGTTCGAGTGCGAGCAGCTCGGTGATGGACGCCGGCGCGGCGATGTCGGCCATCGCCTGCGCCGAGGCGTTGGCGAGCCGGAGGCTGCGGGGATGGCCGAACTGACCCCCGATGACGGTCACCGTCTTGAGCGCGAGCCGCCGCAGCCGCGGCAGGAGTGCCGGGTCTTGCAGGAGCCCCGCGAGCGCGACAGCCCCGCAGAGGAAGGACTCGTTGCCGCTGTTGACGTACTTGTAATGCTCGGCGTCGTCCGCGTCGAGCGCCGCATCGAGGAGCGCGCTGACCAGACGCGCGGGCCCAGCCAGCCGGCCGATCACCCGCGCGGCCTCGGCGAGCCACTTCTTGGACGGGCGTCCGCTGTCGGGATACGCCGCGAGGAGGTCGATCGCCGCGTCCAGCGCTTCGAGCGGCCCGTCCGCCGTTTCGAACGCGATGCGCAGCCGAGGGCCTGCGTCGTCGCCGTCGTCGATCAGATCGACGCGGAGACCCTCGTCAGATCCCGCCAGCTTCCTCAACCTGGTCGCGGTCGGGGCGTCCTGGACCTCGTCGGCCGCGAGCGCGAGCAGCGGCTTCAACCGCTCCTGCTCCGCGCCGGACAGCTCGGCGTACGCCTGCTCGATCTGACGACTCACCCCGCGCAGCGCCCAGCTGCTCCACCAGGCTTCGGGCTGCTCGCGCTCGCCGGGCCGCAGGTCCAGCAACCGCTCGATGTGCTCCGCCGACAACCGGACGCGCCTGCGTGCGATCACCGACATGAGCTGGGCGCAGTGATGACTGTCGATGCGGTCCGGGATGGTCAGGATGCACTCCCGCCGCAGTGTCTCCGGGGCCTGCAGGATCGTCTGGACCTGCGGCAGCGCGCGGACGTCGCCGTCACTCGTCCATGACCGGCTGCCCAGCGCCCGCAGCGCAGCGGCCACGAGCGCTGCGGCCTCGGTCTCGCCTGCCACGCTCAGCCACCGACCAGCTGAACCAGGCGGACGAAACGGATGTCCGAATCCGCCGTCAGCTCGAGCTGCTCGTCGAGCTCGGTCACCTGCCGGTCGTCCACGAGTACGAAGAACCCGTTCCGCCCGAACGCCTCGATCGCCCGATCTGCCTGCCGCTCCCAGTCGAGCTGCCGCTGTCGAGGCAACCGGAACCCGTCCTCGGCCGGCGACCCGCCCTCCGGCATCACCAGTCCCCGGAAGATCGGCTGCGGCGCGGTATTGAAGCGCGCCACCTCCTCCCGGACCCGCGTCCGCACGAGATCGCGCAGCGTCGTCCGGCTCGAGATCCCCTCCAGCAGGGTTTTCGCCCCGACCCGCCCCGCCCCCGACACGTCAATGATCGTCACCGTGATCCCCACCGCCGCAGCATATTCATCCGCGAGCCCGCTGCCGCGCCCAGCAGCACTGCAACTTCCTGCAATTTTGCTGTCAGCGGTGGACCCGTCGCCGACAGCGACCGAGCATGGTGGGATGCCGG
Source organism: Kribbella sp. NPDC003505 (assembly GCF_040610875.1). Classification (NCBI taxonomy): domain Bacteria; kingdom Bacillati; phylum Actinomycetota; class Actinomycetes; order Propionibacteriales; family Kribbellaceae; genus Kribbella; species Kribbella sp. NPDC003505. The sequence continues at coordinate 493,455 of NZ_JBEXNA010000002.1, forward strand.
CCCTAGGTCGTCATCGTGATCGGCCCTCACGGGCTCAGGGGGGCCTAGCCCTGAGGGTCGGTCACCTCAACAGCCTCAGCCTGCCGACAGCGCGCGGACCTGCTCCAGGTAGGGCTTGTAGGCGGTCAAGAAGGGTTCTGTGCTGGTGATGGTCGCGGCCAGGTGGTTGCAGGTGGCCTGGGCGGTGGCGATCACCTGGGGCGGGTAGTTGTAGCGGATCTGGTGGTCGCGGAACTCGTCCTCGTCCATCACGCGGACGGTGCCGTCGCGGAGCAGGCGGATGTCGAGGTCCAGGTCGACGGCGGTGACCGAGTCGACGCCGAACTCGGGCGGCATGGTGATGTCGCAGTAGATCGCGGTCTGGTGCGGCGTGTCGTTGAACAGGGCGCTCCACCACTGACCGTGCGGGAACAGGCGGACCCGGTGATGGTCGATCGTCTGCCAGCTGCCGTCGGCGCGCTGGCCCTGCGTCCCGGGGACCGAGCCGACCCACAGGCCGTACTGGTCCTCGCCGAGCCGGATCGCCTCGACCAGACGATGCGGCTGCCCGTCGTACTTCCGGAACAACGTCGTCACCATCTCCACGCGATCACCCTAGGTGAGACGAGCCACACGTTCGAACCAGGCGCACCCGGGCGGCGTCCTGGAATGTGAGATTGCCCGGGACTGCCCGGAAGGCCGTTGCCGAGTTCGGATTCCGGGCGTGGGATGCATAGACTCAAGTATTCGAGGACGACCCGCGGGAGGAGCTCGATGCGCGTGCTGGAGACTCTGGGAGGGCCGGCCGACCTGAGGAAGCTGACCGATCAGCAGTTGACTGATCTGGCGGCGGAGATCAGGGACGTGCTGGTCGAGACCGTGTCCCGGACCGGCGGTCACCTCGGCCCGAACCTCGGCATGGTCGAGATCACGCTCGCGATGCACCGCGTGTTCGACTCGCCACGCGACCGCCTGGTCTACGACACCGGCCATCAGACGTATGTGCACAAGCTGCTCACCGGCCGCGCCGGCGAGTTCGGCACGCTCCGTCAGCAAGGCGGCCTGTCCGGGTACCCGAGCCACGCCGAGTCCGAGCACGACGTCGTCGAGAACAGCCACGCCTCGACCGCGCTGTCGTACGCCGACGGGCTCGCCAAGGCGTACCGCCTGCGCAAGGAGGACCGGCACGTCGTCGCGCTGATCGGCGACGGCGGCCTGACCGGCGGGATGGCCTGGGAGGCGCTGAACAACATCGCCGCCGCCAAGGACCTGAAGCTGGTCGTCATCGTCAACGACAACGGCCGCTCGTACAGCCCGACCGTCGGCGGCCTGGCGACGCACCTGACCAGCCTGCGCACCAACCCGCGGTACGAGAAGATCCTCGACCTGATCAAGAAGAACCTCGGCCGCACGCCCTACGTCGGCCCGCCGATGTACGAGGTGCTGCACGGCGTCAAGAAGGGGCTGAAGGACATGCTCGCCCCGCAGGGCATGTTCGAGGACCTCGGCCTGAAGTACGTCGGCCCCGTCGACGGCCACGACCGGCAGGCCCTCGAGGACGCGCTGCGCAACGCCAAGTCCTTCGGCGGCCCGGTGATCGTGCACGCGGTCACCAAGAAGGGCTACGGCTACGCCGCCGCCGAGCAGGACGAGGAGGACAACTTCCACCAGATCCGCCCGGCGAACAAGCCGCGCGGCTGGACGGACGTCTTCTCCGACGAGCTGGTGAAGATCGGCCACCGCCGCCCGGACGTGGTCGCGATCACGGCCGCGATGCTGCACCCGACCGGCCTGGCCGCGTTCGCCGACGAGTTCCCGGACCGCACCTTCGACGTCGGCATCGCCGAGCAGCACGCGGTGACCAGCGCGGCCGGTCTGGCGATGGGCGGCATGCACCCGGTCGTCGGCCTGTACGCCACGTTCCTCAACCGGGCGTTCGACCAGCTCCTGCTCGACGTCGCGCTGCACAAGTGCGGTGTCACGTTCGTGCTCGACCGCGCCGGTGTCACCGGTGACGACGGGGCGAGCCACAACGGCATGTGGGACATGTCGATCCTGCAGGTCGTGCCCGGCCTGCGGCTCGCCGCGCCGCGCGACGGCAAGCGCGTCCAGGAGCTCCTCAACGAGGCCGTCGACGTCGACGACGCCCCGACCGTCCTGCGGTATGCGAAGGGCGAGGTGTTCCCGGACATCGAGGCGATCGACCGGATCGGCCGGCTCGACGTCCTGCGGCGCACAGGCAAGGACGTGCTGCTCGTCGGGATCGGCGCCATGGCCGCGACCGCGATGGACGTGGCGCAGCGGCTCGAGGCGCACGGATTCGGCGTCACCGTGGTCGACCCGCGCTGGGTCAAGCCGGTGCCGCCCGAGCTGATCGAGCTGGCCGGGGAGTTCGAGCTGGTCGCCACGATCGAGGACAACGGCCGCGCCGGCGGCTGCGGCACGATGATCGCCCAGGCCTTGCGTGACGGGGGAGTGCAGACCCCGCTGCGCGACTTCGGCATCCCGCAGCAGTTCCTCGACCACGCCAAGCGGGCCGCGGTCCTGCAGGAGATCGGGCTGACCGGCCAGGAGGTGGCGCGGGAGATCACCGAGCAGCTCACGCGGCAGCACGGCCACGCTCTCAACGAGCCGGATCCGGCCGGCGGCCGTCCGGGTAACGCCTAACGGCCCATGGCCGAGCCAGGGCGGCACAGCAGACACGCTGCCGCGCGCCGGCGATCGCGGGTCTGGCCGCTGCTGCTGTCGCTCGTCCTGGTGGCGATTGCGGTGGCCGGCGGCCTCGCCCTGCATCGGTCGAGCCAGGCCGGCGATCGTGTCGCAGGCCCGGCCACGAGCACGCCGACGGTCGACCAGGCCGCGCGGGCGGCGGCCGTCGACGCGGTCCTGAAGCGCCGTGCGCAGGCTGTGCTGACCGGCAACGAGCAGGCGTTCGTCGCCGACGTCGACGCCGGCGACAAGCGGCTGGTCGCGCGCCAGCGGACGCTGTTCACGAACCTTCGCCAGTTCGGCTTCGCGAAGCTCGCCTACCAACAGCTGGCCCAGCAGTACGACGACACGATCGCCCAGAAGTACGGCCCGTCGACGTACCTGGTCGCCGTCGCGATGACCTACCAGATCCGCGCCATCGACCTGGTCCCGGTGCGCGCGATGCTGGGCTACACGTTCACCCAGCGCGCGAACGGCGCCTGGGTGCTCGTCTCCGACTCGGATCTGGACAAGCGTTTGCCGCGCGGCTCGCACCAGGAGGCCTGGGACTTCGGCCCGATCCTGGTCAAGCGTGAGCCGCGCGTTCTCGTCGTCGTCGAGCAGGGTCAGGAGGCCCTCGCGGACAAGCTGGCCGCGATGTCGGGCAGCGCGGTGCAGGCGGTCTCGAAGAACTGGCCCGGCGGCTGGAACGGCTCCGGCGTGGTGATCGCGCTCGACGACAAGATCGTCCGGGGTGCCGACTACACGCAGCCGAAGAACGCCGAGGACGCGCTCGCGATGGCGACCTGGGTGTACCGCACGCTGCCCGGTGAGGTCACCGGCGAGGGGCAGCGGACCGACTCGTACGTCGTGGTGAACCCGCACAACCGCGCCAAGGTCGACGCCCGCACGCTGGCCCACGAGTTCACCCACGTCGCCACCGCGCCGTACGGCCCGTACGCCCCGCGCTGGATGGTCGAAGGCGCCGCGACGTACGTCGAGTTCCTGCCGATGGACGGGCAGAAACCGCTGGCGATCACGCAATACCGGCTGGACGTGCGGACGAAGTACCTCGCGAAGGCGAAGAGCCTGCCCACCGACGACACGTTCTTCGCCCGCGCCGACAGCTCCTACCCGTTGTCCTGGCTGGCGCTCGACTACCTGTTCACGCGGTTCGGCGGGGTCGAGGTCGGCACGCTGTACCGCGAGCTGGCCGCGCTCGGGTCGAGCCAGCAGGAGCGCGACCGGATCATGCTCGAGCACGTCGGGATGACGGAAGCCGGACTTTTCCGCGCCTTGAAGGCTGCCGCGGCAGCGTAACCGCCGGGCGTCGAGTAGGGTGGCCCGGCTGCGACCACCCGGGTACTCGGAGGGAACGACCCGAAGTGAGTGCGACGACGCCCAAGTCCGGTCCGCCGGGACCCCGCCGCTGGCTGGGTCTGCTGGTGGCGGTTGCCCTGGTGTCGGGCGGCGTCGTGTACACCGTTGAACAGCGCGAGCAGGACGCCCGCGAGCGGGTGGCCGCCACCCGCACCGCAACCCCGGCTCCGCCGCCGGCGACGGGCACCAAGCCGTCCCGGATCGCCGCGGCCGTCGCCGCCCGCCGGGTCGCCGTCGACACCGTGCTGCTGCGCCGCGCGCAGGCCGTGCAGACCGGCAACGAGGCGTTGTTCCTGGCCGACGTGGACCCGGCGAACAAAAAGCTCCGCGCCGAGCAGAAGATCCTGTTCGCGAACCTGGTCGAGATGGGCTTCACCGAGATCGGCTACAGCCAGGCCGAGGAGCGGTTCAACCCGGCGGTGCTCAAGGCCCACGGCAGGACGACGTACCTGGTCCGGGTCCTGATGCGGTACCAGATCCAGAAGGTCGACTTCACGCCGGTGACGACCGAGCTCGGCTACACCTTCGTCGCCCGCGGCGGCCGCTGGCTGATCACCGCCGACGACGAACTGGACTCCGACCTCGGGCCGGGCGCGCACCGGGAGGCCTGGGATCTCGGCCGGATCGAGGTGCAGCGCGGGCCGCGCGTCCTGGTCGTCGTCGAGAAGGGCGACACGGCGCGCGGCCGGGCGATCGTCGCCGAGGCGACCGAGGGCCTCGCCGAGGTCGCGGCGTACTGGCCGCTGCGGTGGAGCGGGTCGGTGTTCGTGATCGCGCTCGACGAGACCGAGGTCCGCGACGCCAGGTTCGCCGACGAGGACATCGAGTCCGCGGCCAGCACCGGGACGACGTTCTCGTCGCTGCCCGGCCAGGAGACGGCCGACGGTACGGTCGCCGGCGGGTACATCGTGGTCAACCCGAACGAGCGCGACCGGGTCGACGAGATCCTGCTGTCGCACGAGATCACCCACGTCGCGACCGCGGACCTCGGCGGGTACGAACCGCTGTGGCTGGCCGAAGGCGCCGCGGAGTACGTGTCCTGGAGCGGTATCGAGGCGGTCAGCGGAGCAGGCGAGGTCGGCAAGTGGGAGCAGGAGGTCGTCGACGAGGCGGTGCCGCAGCTGAGCTCGCTGCCCAGCGACGCCGGCTTCTACCAGAACTCCGCCGACGTGTACGGCGTGAGCTGGCTGGCGGTCCGGTACCTGGTGCGCCGGATCGGTCTCGGCAAGGTCGAGGAACTGTACGAGGACATGGCCCGCAACGGCACCGACCAGGCCGCCCGCGACCGCATCCTGCTGAGCCGTACGGGGCTCACCGAGGCGACGTTGTGGACGTCGCTGACAACATACGTGCCGCAACGCTGAGTGGCGGTTTGACCTCACCCGGTCAGAGGTACAGGCTCGAAGGGTTCCGTCCACCTCGAGGAGGCGCCAGATGAGTCTTGTGCGGAAGAAGACGATCGAGCAGTCGATCGCCGACACCGACGAACCGGAGTACCAGCTCAAGAAACGCCTCACCGCGGTCGACCTGACCGTCTTCGGTATCGGTGTCATCATCGGTGCCGGCATCTTCACCCTGACCGGCCGCGCGGCCAAGCTGTACGCCGGACCGGGCATCGCACTGTCCTTCGTGCTGGCCGCCGTCTGCTGCGCACTGGCCGCGTTGTGCTACGCCGAGTTCTCGTCGACCGTCCCGGTGTCGGGGTCGGCGTACACGTTCTCGTACTTCTCCCTCGGTGAGATCTTCGCCTGGATCATCGGCTGGGACCTGCTGCTCGAGTTGATGCTCGGGGCAAGCGTCGTGGCGCAGGGCTGGTCGACGTACGCTGCCTTGTTCCTGGACCAGATCGGACTGGGCTGGCCGTCGTCGATCGGGCCGGACAGCAACGTCAACGTGCTCGCGATGCTGCTGGTCCTGGTGCTGGCGACACTCGCGACGATCGGTATCAAGGAGTCGCTGCGGGTCAACCTGGTGCTCGTCGCGATCAAGCTGTTCGTGGTGCTGTTCGTGATCGTCGCCGGCCTGTTCTACATCAAGGGCTCGAACCTGTCGCCGTTCATCCCGCCGAGCGTGCCGGCCGAGAGCGGCGACGTCACGATCACGACGCCGCTGTTCCAGGCGCTGTTCGGGTTCACGCCGTCGACGTTCGGCGTGATGGGCCTGGTGTCGGGCGCGTCGCTGGTGTTCTTCGCGTTCATCGGGTTCGACGTGGTCGCGACCACCGCCGAGGAGGCGCGGAACCCGCAGCGCGACCTGCCCCGCGGCATCATCGGGTCGCTGGCCATCTGCACGGTGCTGTACGTGCTGGTCTGCATCGTGATCACCGGCATGGTGAAGTACACCGACATCAGCGGTGAGGCCGCACTGGCCGAGGCGTTCCGGTCCGTCGGCCGGGGCGGTTTCGCGACGCTGATCTCGGCCGGTGCGGTGGCCGGTCTGACCACCGTCGTGCTGACCTTGATGATCGGCGCCGCGCGGGTCGTGTTCGCGATGAGCCGCGACCACCTGATGCCCCGGCAGCTCGGCAAGACGCACGCCAAGTGGGGTACGCCGTACCGCCTGACGATCGGCATCGGCGTGGTCGTCGCGATCGTCGCCGGCGTGACCCCGATCGGCAAGCTCGAGGAGATGGTGAACATCGGCACGCTGGCCGCGTTCACCCTGGTGTCGATCGCGGTGCCGCTGCTGCGCAAGAGCCGCCCCGACATCGAGCGCTCGTTCCGGGTGCCGGGCAACCCGGTGATCCCGATCCTCGCGGCGCTGATCTGCTTCTACCTGATGCTGAACCTGTCGCTGGAGACCTGGCTGCGGTTCGCGATCTGGATGGTGCTCGGCTTCGTGGTGTACGCCGTCTACGGCTATCGCAAGAGCCGGGTCGGGCTGGAGCAGCGCACCGGTCAGGTGCAGAAAGCCTGAACAACTCCCTCGGACAGTCGGCTAGGATCAGCCGACTGTCCGAGGGGGCACCGATGAAACACCCGAAACGCCTGTTCGCGGGCGTTGCCGCGCTGGCGCTGACCGCGTCCGGCGCGGTCGTTGCCGTCCGGGCGCTGGACGGCGGCGTACCGGCCACCGCGGTCCTGGCGAAGACCGGCACCCCGAGCAAGACGCCGGGAGAGCTGAGCGCGACCGAGCAGGCGGCGCGGAAGAAGGCGGTCGACGCCGTGCTGGCCCGGCGGGCCGTCGCCGTGCGGAAGGGCGACCTGAAAGGGTTCCTGGCCGCGGTGGACCCGAAGCAGGCCGAGCTCGTCGCCCGGCAGCGGATGCTGTTCACGAACCTGCGGAAGTTCGGGTTCGCGACGCTGCAGTACTTCACCGCGGACGCGTTCCAGGACTCGCCGGCGCTGGTCGACAAGTTCGGGGTGACGGCGTTCTCGACGCGGGTGATGATGCGGTACCAGATCGGCGGGCTGGACCCGCGGCCGGTGCAGACCGACCTCGGGTACACGTTCGTGCCGCGCCGCGGGACCTGGGTGCTGGTCGACGACACCGGGTTCGACGAGACCCTGACCGAGGCCGGGCACCGGCAGCCGTGGGACTTCGAGGAGGTCCAGCTGGTCCGGCGGGGCAAGGTCGTCGTAGTCGTCGACAAGCGCGAGGCGGCGCTCGGCAAGAAGGTCGCGTCGGCCGCGGATCAGGCCGTGAAGTCGGTCCGCAGGCATTGGAAACGACCGTGGAACGGCGCCGTGCTGGTCGTCGCGATGCCGCAGGTGCGGGTGATGTCGACGCTCTGGACGGCCGGCAGAGGCGACGGCTGGACGATCGCCGCGAAGGCCGTCACGCTGTTCGAGGGCGAGCAGATGGGCAAGCCCGTCGGGCGGCCGATCGGCAGCCGGATCGTGGTGAACCCAGCGCTGCGCAAGCGGCTCGACAAGGACCTGCTCGTGCACGAGATGACGCACGTTGCGACGGCGACGCTGGGGATGAACACGCCGATCTGGGCGGTCGAGGGACTGGCGGAGTACGTCCGCTGCCGCTCGATCGAGGACGACCCGCACTGGTCCGTCGACCCGTACCGCAAACGCGTCCGCACGGCGTACCTGCCGAAGCTCAAGTCCCTCCCCAGCACCGCGACCTTCGACGGCGACGCAGACCTGGCCTACGGCACCAGCTGGTGGATCGTCGAATACCTCGCCGACAAACTCGGCGAAAAGAAACTGGCCACCCTGTACGTCGACCTCTCGGCCCAGGGCGAGTCAGCCCTCCAGAAGGACACCGGCATGACCCCCGCCCAACTAGCGGCCGCAGCCAAGAAGTTCAAAGGCTGACCTGCCGGCGGGAAGAGAAAGGCGGTCGACCTACACCTGGTACGCCGACGAGCCAGCGGTCGATGGTGGCGGTGCGTGCGGTGGCGGCGAAGCGGACGGCGGGTTCGTAGCGGGTCGCGACGTGCCTCGGCGCGCCAGGTGGTGCGGTTGGCGCGTGAGTCGCCGGCCTGGCCGGGCGTGGCAGCGCCTGCCGGTCGCGTTCGCAGACCAAGTGGATCTTGGTTGACCAGCCACCGCGCGATCGCCCCAGCGCGTGGTCGTCGGGCACGCGGTGGGTGCTGTCGCGGCGGGCACCTGCGGCATGCACATGGGCCCGGGCGGTAGTGGAGTCCACCGAGACCTGCCAGCCGACCTTGCCACCGGCCCGAGTTCGTCCCACACGCCGAGCAACTGCCAGCACGCGAACAACGCACAGGCCCGCCGCCACGGACCGTACCAATCGGCACCTCGTGTCAGGAGCAGCCGACCCCGGCACCGCACACCGTCGAGCAACCCCTACCGCGGAGGCCACACCCAGGCCCGAACTCCACGCCGCACAACCACACCAGTCACTTTCGTAAACAGGTCCGGGCCGAGCGGGTGCAGTCGTACGGCGAATGGTGTTTGCTGGTGTGGGCCCACGAAAAGCCCACAAAATAAGGGGATTCTCGCTCGGAAACTGTCGGTGGCGCCGTCTAGAGTCAATGCCATGGAGCTTCTGGGCGAGCGGCCGGTGTGGTCGATGAGTGGCAGCGAACTGCTGTCCACTCTCGACGAGGTGGAGGCCGAGCTGGCCCGCCGGGAGGCGTACCGGCTGAGCGTGATCGCCGCGATCGAGTCCACCGGGTACGCCGCTGAGCTCGGCGCCCGCGACACTGCCGAGCTGCTGCGGTTCCGGTACCGGCTGGACGCCCCGGCCGCCCGCCGCACCCTGCGGCTGGCCCAGGCCGCCCCGCAGTACCCGGCCGTGGCGGCCGCTCTCGACCGCACGGCCTCCTCCGCAACCACCGACACCGCCGACGACAGCGGACCCGAAGAGGGCGGACCGGGCGACAGCGGATCCGGGGACGGTGGGTGGTTGGTGCGTCCGGCGCAGGCGGCCGCGATCGTGTTCGGGCTGGACCGGGTCCGCTCACGGGTCCCGGTGGAGCACCTCGACGCGGCCGCGGAGCAACTGGTCGGGCTCGCCGGTCACCTGTCGCCCGGCGAACTGCGCACGGCCGCGAAGGAGATCGCCGACCTGCTGGACTCCGACGGCCCCGAACCCGAGGAACACAAGGCGTATGAACGGGAGTCCTTGACGCTGTCGGCCGCGGACAACGGCGTGAAGTTCAAGGGCTTCCTGGCCAACGAGAACGCCGAACTGCTGCGGGCGGTCGTGCATGCCGGGGCCCGCCCGCACAAGACCGTCGACGGCGAACACGACCCGCGCCCACGCGACAAGCGCCAGGCCGACGCCCTGTCCACCGCCTTGAGCATCGCCGCCGCCGCATGGGACACCGCCGGACCCGCCGCCGATAGCGCGGGCCCAGCCAGCGCCGCGGACACGGGTGGTCAGGTCGCCGGGCACGGCGCCAAGGCCAACATCACCGTCACGATCGACTTCGACGACCTCAAAGCCGCCACCGCGGACGCGATCGGGCGCACCGTCTACAGCGGCGGGCTATCAGCCGCCACGATCCGGCGGCTGGCCTGCGACGCGAACATCATCCCACTGGTGCTCGGCTCGAACTCCGAACCCCTCGACGTCGGCCGCCGCGAACGCCTGGTCACCAAGGCGATGCGCCGCGCCCTGGAGGCGCGTGACCGTGGCTGTGTGGTCTGTGGGGCGCCGCCGGTGATGTGCGACGCCCATCACCTGGTCTCCTGGATCGACGGCGGCGACACCAAGGTCTCGAACCTGGCTCTGCTGTGCCGCCGGCACCACACCGACCTGCACAGAGGCCGCTGGCACCTCACCGTCCTCGACGGCATCGTCCGCGTCGCCCGCCCCAGCTGGGCCGAACCCGGACCAGCCCCCGCCACAGTGCGACGCACCGCACCGCCACACGCCCAGCCACCCGGACGTGCAGCGCCGCCGGACACCGAGCCACCCGACCGCGAGGAGACCATTGACGGTCGCTCGCGATGGCGGGCCGGCCAGGCTGCACTCGAGCAAGCGGCCGCCTTTGCAGCCGTGGGCTGATACCGGTCGACGCCGGACAACACAACAACCTCCTACCCGCAGGCATGCAGGCAGGAGGCTGTTGTGCTGCAGCAGATCAGGGGAGCCGAATCCTTCCAACGCCCCCGGCAGCACGTAGCCCGTCCTATGACCCAGCCAAACCGACACCGCCATACCCGACGTGCCACAGTCCCGCCATACCCGACGTGCCACAGTCCCGCCGTACCCGAGGTGCCTGCCGTGCAGACCTGCTGTACCTGAGGGTCCTGCTGTACCTGAGGGTCCCGTCGTACTCGAGGTGCCTGCCGTGCCCGAGGTGCCGGCAGACCTGCTGTACCTGAGGGTCCCGTCGTACTCGAGGTGCCTGCCGTGCAGACCTGCTGTACCTGAGGGTCCTGCTGTACCTGAGGGTCCCGTCGTACTCGAGGTGCCTGCCGTGCCCGAGGTGCCG